>CAWBCU010000031.1:0-103854 GCA_963787335.1 uncultured Solirubrobacterales bacterium | reverse complement strand
TAACCGAGCAGCTCCCCCCGCCTGCGCACTTCTGCGCGGATCGCCCGTAAGTGAGCAGAGTCGCGCAGATGTGCGATGCTCTCGGACAGATGACCCGCATCGCGTTCATCGGCGCCGGCAGCATCGAGTTCACGCGCGACCTGCTCGGCGACCTGCTCTCGTTCCCCGAGCTCGCGCGGCGCGGACATCGCGCTGCACGACATCGACCCGGAGCGGCTGGAGACCGCGGAGGCGATGGCGCGCTGGACCGCGGGCCAGCTGGGAGCGGAGCCGACCTTCTCCGCCCACCTCGACCGCCGCAGCGCGCTCGAGGGAGCGGACTTCGCGTTCAACATGATCCAGGTCGGCGGCCACGCGGCGACGCTGCTCGACTTCGAGATCCCGGCGCGCCACGGGCTGCGCCAGACGATCGCCGACACGCTCGGGATCGGCGGCATCTTCCGGGCGCTGCGCACGATCCCGGTGATGCTCGGGATCGGGCGCGACATGGCCGAGCTGTGCCCCGACGCGTGGCTCCTCAACTACACGAACCCGATGGCGATGCTGGTCCAGGCCTACGGGCACGGGTCGCCGCACACGAAGGTCGTCGGGCTCTGCCACTCGATCCAGCACACCACGCGCCAGCTGGCCGAGTACGTCGACGTGCCGTTCGAGGAGGTCACCTTCCTCGGCGCCGGCGTCAACCACCAGTCGTTCATCCTGCGCTTCGAGCGCGACGGCGAGGACCTCTATCCGGCCCTGGACGCCGCGATCGCGGCCGATCCGGAGCTGCGGCGCAAGGTCCGCGTCGAGCTCTACCGGCGCTTCGGCTACTTCCCGACCGAGTCGAGCGAGCACTCCGCCGAGTACCTGCCGTGGCTGATGCGCGACGACGCGGCGCTCGAGCGCTTCCGCATCCCGGTCGACGAGTACGTCCGCCGCAGCGAGGAGAACCTCGAGCTGTATGAGGAGATGAAGGCGAAGCTGCGCACCGGCGAGGGCTTCGAGATCGAGCGCAGCGTCGAGTACGCGCCGCTGATCGTGCACGCGATGACCACCGGGCAGCCGCAGGTCATCTACGGCAACGTGATCAACGAGGGCCTGATCGACAACCTCCCCGCCGGCGCCTGCGTCGAGGTGCCCTGCGTGGTCGACCGCACCGGGGTCCAGCCGACGCGCATCGGCGCCCTGCCCGCGCAGTGCGCGGCCCTGAACCGCACGTTCCTCAACGTCGTCGAGCTGACGGTGCGGGCGGCGCTCGAGGGCAGGCGCGAGCACGTCTACCACGCGGCGATGCTCGACCCGAACGCCTCCGGCTCGCTCGACCTCGACACGATCCGGACGATCTGCGACGAGCTGATCGAGGCGCACGGGGACGCGCTGCCGCGACTGGCGTGAGCGGGCTCGACCTCCTCGTCGTCGGGGACGTCAACGCGGACCTCGTGCTGCGCGGCGGCGACCTCGTGCCGGCCTTCGGCCAGCGCGAGCAGCTGGTGGATCACGCGGAGCTGGTGCTGGGAGGCTCGGGCGCGATCGTGGCGGCGGGCGCGGCGCGGCTCGGGCTGCGGGTGGCGATGGCGGGCTGCGTGGGCGACGACGCGCTGGGCCGCGCGATGCTGGCCGCGCTGGAGGGGGTCGACGTGTCCGCGGTCCGGGTCGGGGCGGAGCCGACCGGCGTCAGCGTCGGGCTCGCCCGGCCGGGCGACCGCGCGGTGCTGACCGCGCTCGGCGCGCTGGCCGAGTTCCGCGCGGAGCACGTGCCGGACGCGCTGCTCGCCTCGGCCCGCTGGGTGCACGTCGCGTCGCCGTTCCTCCAGCCGGGGCTGGACGTCGCCGCGATCGCCGCACGGGCCGCGGGCACGACCTCGCTCGACCCGGGCTGGGATCCGAGCGAGCGCTGGGAGCTCGCGTGGGAGGGCTTCGACGTGCTGCTGCCCAACGCGCAGGAGGCCCAACGGCTGTCGGGTGAGGACGACGTCGACGGCGGCGGCCCTGCGATCTGGCGCGGCAGGGTGCCGCTGGTCGTGGTGAAGCTGGGCGCCGAGGGGCCTGCGCCGTCGGCGGCGGTCGGCGCGGAGGGACCGCGCGCGCGGCCGGGCGCAGGTGCCGGCGGCTGCGGCGTGGCGTGTGTCCGCCGCGGCCCGCGCGTCGACCCGGTCGACGCCACCGGCGCGGGCGACTCGTTCGACGCGGGCTTCATCGCGGCGCGGCTCGCGGGGGACGGATTGGGCGCGGCGCTCGCGCTCGGCTGCGCGTGCGGCGCGCTCAGCACGCGGGCGGCGGGAGGGACCGCGGGGCAGCCGACGCTGGCCGAAGCGCGATCCTTCCTCGCGTGATCGCGTTCGTCGCCGCCTCGCCGTCCATCGACCGCACCCACGTCGTCGAGGCGCTCACGCCGGGTGAGATCCACCGGCCGCAGCACGTGGTCGCGGTCGCGGGCGGCAAGGCGCTCAACGCCGCGCGGGCCGCGCACGCCCTCGGGGCCGACGTCCACGCGATCGCGCTGCTCGGCGGCCACACGGGGCGCTGGGTCGCGGCGGCGCTGGAGGACGAGGGCGTGACGTGCGACGCGGTCCCCGGGCCCGGCGAGACGCGCATCTGCCTGTCGGTGTCCGACGGCGAGGCGCTGACCGAGTTCTACGAGCCGGGCCCGGAGCTCGACCCTGAGCACTGGGCCGCGCTCGAGGCGGCCGCGGCGCGCATCGCGGCGAACGCGGCATGGGTCGGCGTCGCCGGCTCGCTGCCGCCGGGGCGCCCGCCGACGCCGCCGCGCGGCTGATCCGGGTGGCGCGGACGGCCGGCGCGCGCGTCGCGCTCGACGTCAGCGGCGAGGCGCTGCGGCTCGGGCTCGAGGCCGGCCCCGACTTCGTCAAGGTCAACGCCGCCGAAGCGGCGGAGCTCGGGATCTCCGACAGCGCCGCGCTGCAGCGGCTGACCCGCGGGGGAGCGGCCGCGATCACGCACGGCGCCGACGGCATGGAGCTCGCGACGCCCGACGGCGAGACGCTCCGCGCCGCGCCGCCGCGGCTCGGCGCCTACCCCGTCGGCAGCGGCGACGCGGCGCTGGGCGGCTTCCTCGCCGCGCTCGACGCCGGCGCGTCGTGGCCCGACGCGCTCGCGAGCGCCGCCCGCGCGGCCGCGGCTAACGCGCAGGTTCCGGGCGCGGGGCGTCTGCTGCCCTGAGCGCGTGGCCCGCGGCGGGGTCGAACAGGTGCAGCTCGCGGTGGTCGACCGCGAGCGTCAGCTTCTCTCCCGTGCGCACGTCGACGCGGCCGCGGACGCGGGCCGTGAAGCGCGTGGAACGGTCGTCGGCGAGCAGGCGCCCCTCGTCCGTGCGCAGCTCCTCGACCTCGATCGCGGGCGCGTCGACGCGGAAGGACACGAGCGCCTCGTCGCCGAGCGCCTCGACCACCTCGGCCTCGACCTCGATGCGCGGGAGGTCCGGGTCGGTCCACGGGCCGGCCAGCTCGAAGGCGCCCGGGCGCAGCCCGAGCACGACGTCGCCGCGCGTGCCCGCGAAGTCCGCCGGCAGCGGCAGCGCGTGGCCCGCGAACGCGATCCGCTCGCCGTCGCAGCGCGCCCCCACCAGATTCATCGCCGGCGACCCGATGAAGGCCGCGACGAACAGGTTCACCGGCCGGTCGAACAGCTGCTGCGGGACGCCGAACTGCTGCAGCACGCCGTCGCGCAGCACCGCCACGCGCTGGCCGAGCGTCATCGCCTCGACCTGGTCGTGGGTGACGTAGACGGTGGTGATCCCGAGCCGCTCGTGCACGCGGGCCAGCTCGGCGCGCATCGTCGTGCGCAGCTTCGCGTCGAGGTTCGACAGCGGCTCGTCGAGCAGGAACACCTGCGGCTCGCGGACCAGAGCGCGGCCGACCGCGACGCGCTGGCGCTGCCCGCCCGACAGCTGCGCCGGCCGCCGGCCCATCAGCTCCCCCAGCCCCAGGAGGGCGGCCATCTCGCCGACCCGCCGCTCGACCTCGTCCCGCGGCGTCTTGCGCTGGCGCAGCCCGAAGGCGAGGTTCTCCGCCACGGTCTTGTGCGGGTAGAGCGCGTAGTTCTGGAACACCATCGCGATGTCGCGGTCGGGCGGGGCGACCGTCGTCACGTCGCGCTCGCCGATCCGCACCGTCCCCGAGGTCACCTTCTCGAGCCCGGCGATCATCCGCAGCAGCGTCGACTTGCCGCAGCCGGACGGGCCGACGAGCACGACGAACTCGCCCGCCTCGACCGTCAGCGAGACGTCGTCGACCGCGCGCACCGCGCCGTCGTAGACCTTCGAGATCCGCTCGAGCGAGACCGGGGCGCTCATCCCTTCACCGCGCTCGAGGTCAGGGAGCGGATGAAGGTGCGCTGCGCGAGCAGGAAGGCGAGGACCACCGGCAGCGTCACGAGCAGGTTGCCCGCCATCACCGCCGCCCACTGCGTGCGGTGCGCGCCCGAGTAGGTCGCCAGCCCGAGCTGGAGCGTGTAGTTGGACTCCGAGTTGATCGCGATCAGCGGCCAGGTGAGGTCGTTCCAGACGACGAGGAAGGTCAGGACCGCGACGGTGCTCAAAGCGGGCCGGGCCAAGGGCAGCACGATCTTGACCAGCGTCGACAAGCGCGAGCAGCCGTCGATCCACGCCGCCTCCTCGACCTCGCGCGGGAAGCGACAGGAAGAACTGGCGCAGCAGGAAGACGCCGAACGGGGTCACCAGCGAGGGCAGGATCAGCGCACCGAGGTTGTCGATCAGCCCGAGCCACTTCATCAGCAGGAAGGTCGGGATCATCGTCAGCTGGAACGGGATCACCAGCGTCGCCAGCATCAGCGCCAGCAGCGCCCGCGAGCCGCGGAAGCGCATGCGCGCGAACGCGTAGCCGGCGAACGAGCAGAACACGAGGTTCGACACCACGGTGACGCCCGCCACGATCGAGGAGTTCAGGAACCAGCGGCCGAACTCGCCCGTGCGGAACACGTAGCGGTAGCCGTCGAGATGCAGCGAGTCCGGGATGATCGTGGGCGGGAAGCGGTTGATCTGGGCGTTGGTCATGAACGACGACACGAGCAGCCACAACAGCGGCAGCGCGAAGATCAGCGCCATCGGGGCGAGCACGAAGTGCCAGGGGTCGATCCGCCGCTCCCTCATCCGAAGCGCGCCTCCCGCCGCCGCTGGTAGACGCCCCACACGAGCGCGACCACGAGCAGCCCGAACGCGAGCACGTAGGCCGCGGCGGCCCCGTAGCCGGCGTTGAAGAACTGGAACGCCTGCTGCCAGACGTAGAGCACCACGACGGTGGTCGACTGCAGGGGCCCGCCGCGCGTGGTCACGTAGACGAGGTCGAACAGCTGGAGCGCCTGGAACGCCTGCCACACGAGCAGGAAGACCGTGACCGGGGTGAGCCCGGGCAGCGTCACGTGGCGGAACACGCCCCAGCGCCGCGCGCCGTCGATCGACGCCGCCTCCACCAGCTCGCGCGGGATGTCCTGCAGCGCCGCCAGGTAGACCACGATGCTGAACCCGATCCCGCTCCAGAGCCCGATCAGGATGATCACCCACAACGCCTGGCCGGGATCCTGGAGGAAGCCCTGGGGCGCGATCCCGACTTTGTCGAGCACCGCGTTCGCGACCCCGAACTGCGAGTCGAACACGAACGAGAAGAGCACGCCCTGCGCCGTCGCGGACATGATGTAGGGCACGAAGACGAGCGTCCGGTAGAAGCCGACGAAGCGGATGTGACGGTTGAGCATGAGCGCGATCCCGAGCCCGCCCGCGACGCTCAGCGGGACGAACACCGCCGTGTAGATGACCGTGTGCTGGACGGCGCCGCGGAACGTCGCGTCGTCGAGCAGCCGCTGGTAGTTGTCGAGCCCGACCCACGTGCTCGGGGTGACGAGGTCGTTGTGCTGGAAGCTCAGGAGCAGCGCCCATCCCATCGGGAGGAGGCTGAGCCCGAGGATGATCACGACCGCCGGCAGGACCCACAGCCAGGCGGTCGGCGTCTCACCGAGGACCCGCTGGGTGCGGGAGGGCGTCCGCTCGACGGCGACTGCCACCCGCCGCTCAGCCCCCGCCCGCGAGGACTCCCTCGCTCGCCTGGACCGCCTGCGCCAGCGCGTCCTGCGGGGAGGAGCGCTTGAGCAGCACCGCGACGAGCGCCTGCCCCATCGCCTCGGAGATCTGCGGGTAGGCGGGGTTCGTCGGCTTCGTGCGCGCGCCGTCGAGCCCGGCGAGGAAGACCGACAGGCCGGGCGTCGCCTCCTGGTACTCCTTCCACGCGGGCTGCTCGGCGGTGCCCTTGCGCAGCGGCAGCGAGCCGGCCTTCGTGACCCACTTCGCGTCCTGCTCGGGCGAGTTGAGCCACTGGATGAACTCGATGGCGGCCTTCGAGCGCTTGTCGCCGTTGTCGAACAGCGTCCACGTGTCCGGCGCCGAGATCGTCAGCGGCTCGCCGCCGAAGGTCGGCAGCGGCGCGACGCCGAAGTCGACCTTGGCCTCGATGAAGTCGGGCAGCTGCCACGGCCCCGTGATGACCATGCCGATCTTGCCGTTGTTGAACAGCTGGTAGGTCTGGTCGGAGTCGGGCTTGGTGTCGACATAGACCGAGCCGTCCTGGGCGAGGCGGTCGGGGACGCCGAACGCCTGCTCGCCGGGCTGCCCGCCGAAGCCGACCTTGCCGTCCTCGGTGATGACGTCTCCGCCGGCCTGCCACACGGGCGGCCAGATGCGCCACACGGTGTCCTCGTCGCCCACCGACGGCCAGGCGGTGCCGAACGTGCCCTTCGACTTGTCGGTGAGCTGCTTCGACGTGGCCGCGAACTCCTCCCACGTCCAGCCGTCCGCGGGCGGCTCGGGCACGCCCATCTGCTTGAACAGCTTCTTGTTGTAGACCACCGCGAGGTCGTCGATCAGCGCCGGCAGCGCCCGCACCTTGCCGTCGACCGTCGTCGCCGTCCTGGCCGGCTCGTAGTAGTCGTCCCAGCCGAAGTCCGGCTTCTTCACGTCGTCGGTGAGGTCGAGCACCTTGTCGGAGCGTGCCAGGTTGGCGAGGTCGGAGCCGAAGATGTAGGCGATGTCGGGGTAGGAGCCCGAGGCCAGCGCGGTCGTGACCTTCTGGCGCATCTGGTCCGCGACCACTCCGCCGGTGGTCGCCTTGACCTTGATGTCGGGATGCGTCTTGTTGAAGTCGGCGGCGAGCTGGCCCAGGACCTTGCCCGCGATGTCGTCCTGGCCGTGCCACATCGTGATCTCGACCGGGCCGCCGGAGTCCTCGGCCTTGTCGTCGCCGCCGCCTCCGCAGCCCGCAAGCGCCAGCACGGCGGCGACGGCGAGCGCTGCGATCGGGTTGAGCCGGGTCACTGCGGCACCTCCGTGGTGGAAAGGACGACCGAGCGCGTCAGGTTGCGTGGCCGATCGGGGTCCAGCCCGGCGGCCTCGGCGAGCGCGACCCCGGTCCGCTGGGCGAGCACGAGCGAGGCGAGCGGGTCGAGGTCGGGCGCGACGGCGACCGCGCCGGCGGCGCGGACGCTCTCGAGCAGCCCCTCGTCGGGCGCGCCGAAGAACCAGACGGCCGCGCCCGGCCCGGCGACGCTGATCGGGCCGTGGCGGTACTCGAAGGCCGGGTAGGACTCCGTCCACGCCTGGGCGGACTCGCGCAGCTTCAGCGCGGCCTCGCTGGCCAGCCCGATCGTCCAGCCGCGGCCGAGGAAGGCCCAGCGGTCGGCCTCGCCCGGCGCGACCGGGAGCGGCGCGTCGAGCGCCGCGTGGGCGTCCGCGACGGAGCCGGCGAGGTCGAACCCCTCGTGGGCGCGCAGGAGGCTGAGCGCCGTGGTCGCGAAGCGGGTCTGCACGACGGAGCGCTCGTCGGCGAACTCGAGCGCCACGACGTCGTTGGCGGCGTGGGCGACCGGCGAGTCCGCGACGGCGGTGACCGCGACCGTGCGCGACCGGTCCGAGCGCATCAGCGCGTGCGCCACCTCGGAGGTCGTGCCGGAGCGCGACAGCGCCAGCACCACGTCGTACTCGCGGGCGGGCATCTCCGACGCGGCGAAGGCGTCCGTGCGCCCGTGGCCGCAGCCCTCGCGCAGCGCGGCGTAGGCCTGGGCCATGAACCAGGACGTGCCGCAGCCGATGACGCAGGCCGACTCCCCCGGCTCCGGCAGCACGCCCTCGAGCCCGGCGGCGAGGTCGGCGGCGCGCTCCCACAGCTCGGGTTGCGTGCGGATCTCTTCGGCAGTGACGCTCATTTCTGCACATATACCGGTCGAATCGCGCAGAAGCAAGCAACGCATGCTCGGATATGGTGCGCACATCGTGACCAGAGCGGATCGCTTCGGACGCATTCTCGAGCTGCTGGCCCGCGACGGGTCGGTCTCGGTCGTCGCGCTGGCCGGGGACCTCGGCGTGAGCGAGGCGACCGTGCGCCGCGACCTCCAGCTCCTCGGCGAGCAGCGCCTGCTCGAGCGCTCGCACGGCGGCGCCGTCGCCCAGGGCACCGCGCACGAGCTGCCGGTCCGCTATCGCACGGGGCGCAGCGACGAGAAGCAGCGGATCGCGCGGGCCGCGGCCGAGCTGGTGGAGCCCGGCATGTCGGTCGGGCTCAACGGCGGCACGACGACGACCGAGGTGGCGCGGGCGCTCGCCGCGCGCCAGGACCTCACGGTGGTGACCAACGCGCTCAACATCGCCGTCGAGCTCGCGGTGCGCGCCAACCTCAAGCTGATCGTCACCGGCGGCGTCGCGCGCAGCGCCTCCTACGAGCTGGTCGGCCCGCTCGCCGACGCCACGCTCCAGGGCATCTACGTCGACCTCGCCTTCGTCGGGGTCGACGGCATCGACCCCGTGCACGGCCTGACGACCCAGAACGAGGTCGAGGCCGCCACCGACCGCGCGCTGATGGCGCGCGCCGGCCGCACGATCGTGGTGGCGGACGCCTCCAAGCTCGGGCACGTCGCGTTCGCCTTCATCGCCGCGCTCGGCCCGGTCGAGGCGCTGCTCACCGACGCCGACGCCGATCCGGCCGAGGTCGAGCGCCTGCGCGCGGCCGGGCTGCGCGTGACTTTGGTCTAGATGGTTGAGTCCATGGCCCGCGCGGGGGGTCGTGGACTCAGCCATCACCTTGCTTCGCGGTACGGCTGCCCGTACCGTCGCAGGGGGCGCCCCGCACCCGGGGAAGCCTGTCACCTACCTGTAGGAGGTACGGCCGAACCTGGGAGCATGCGCACCCTCCCCCCGTACGCACTGACATGCCACGACGCCTCGACCCCGACAAGGCGATCGGCCACCTGGATCGGCTCTACGCCGCTGCCCGCGCCCTCTGCGGCGACCCGCACCTCGCAGAGGACCTCGTCCAGGACACCTACGCCGCCGTCCTCTCTCGCCCCCGTTTCCTGTCGGGAAGCGACGAGCTGGGCTACCTCCTGCGCGCGCTGCGCAACCGCTGGCGCGACGAGCTGCGCACCCGCCAGCGCCGGCCGCTGCCCGCCGCGCTCGACGAGGTCGGCGAGCATCTGGCCGCCCCGACCCCGTCGCCCGACAAGGCGATGGACGGCGCGACCGTGCTCGACGCCGTCCACCAGCTCGACAGCCCGTACCGCGAGACGCTCGTCGCCATCGACGTGCTCGGCCTCTCCTACGCCGAGGGCAGCGACGCGCTCGGCGTCCCGGTCGGCACGATCATGAGCCGCCTGCACCGCGGGCGCTCCAAGGTCGCCGATCGCCTACGCGATCTGGACCTCTCGCCCGCCGGCTGACGTCTTTCCGCCGTCAACCTTTTCATCATCAAGGGATGGAAGGGAGCCTCCCGACGCGGCGGGACATCGACCGGCTGGCGGCGTGGTCGGACCTGCATCGCGCGGACAGCCTGCTGCGCGCCGAGCTGAGCCGGCGCCTGGAGGCGGAGGTCGGGACGACGCTGCTGGAGCACGAGGCCGTGCACCGGCTCGTGATCGCGCCGGGCCGGCGGCTGACGATGTACCAGCTCTCCGACGCGCTGCTGGTGAGCCGCAGCGGCGCCACGCGCCTGATCGACCGGCTCGAGCTGCGCGGCTGGGTCGCGCGGCGGGTGGCGCCGAACGACCGCCGCGTCGTGCGGGCGGAGCTGACGCGCGAAGGGGCGGCGGCGTTCGCGCGCATGAGCGCGGTCTTCGCCGCCGCCTTCGAGGAGCGCTTCGGCGGGCTGCTCGACGACGCGGACGTCGCCGAGCTGCGCCGGGTGCTCGCGAGGCTGCTCGCGGCGAGCACCGAGCGGGGATAGTCGCTGGGCGGGCGCGAAGCGCCGCGAGGCGACGAGTGTCACCTCGATCCCCCATGCGGGGGTTAAGGTGACATTCGTGGCCGCCGGGCCACTCCGCGCCAGCCGCTGTGACGTTCGCTGCAGCTACCGGAGCTTGACTGGCCGTGCCGGTCGCGCCGCCTGGCACCTGACCGTCGCGTGACCTTGCGCATCCGCCTCGGCGCGCTGGCGCTTCGTCGGGCGCGCGCAGCTTACGGTCTCTGCGACCTTCTGGGCACGCCGGCGGAGGCGTCGATCCGCCCGGCTGGCGCGGGCCGACCTGGCCGGAGCGGCCTAGTGGGGCTGGCCGATGAAGGGACGTTCGGGGAACCGCACTACTGTCCGTCAGCGGTGACCACATCGCTCACGGTCGACGACCACCGCCGCGCCTACATCGAGGCGCTGTTCGCGCGCGACGTCGGCGCCGCCCGCGCCGCGGTCGACGCCGCGCTCAACAGCGGCATGCCCGTCGAGCAGATCTACCTCGACATCCTCCAGCCGGCGCTGTACGAGATCGGCCGCGCGTGGGCGGTCGGGGACTTCTCGGTCGCCGACGAGCACAGCGCGACCGCGGTGACGCAGTCGGTGCTCGGCATGCTCGGCCCGCGGATGCGCACGACGCCGAAGGACGGGCGGCTGGCCGTCGTCACCGGCAGCCCGGAGGAGCGCCACGCGGTCGGCGTCCAGATGGTGGCCGACTTCCTCGAGGGCGACGGCTGGGAGGTCCTCAACCTCGGCGCCTCGACCCCGGCGCGCGACCTCGCCCGCATGGCCGACGCCGAGCGCCCCGACGTCGTCGCCCTCTCCACCTCGACGCCCGCCGGGCTGCCCGGCGCGGCCGAGGCGGTGACGGAGCTGCTCGCGCTCGACCCGCGCCCGCTCGTGGTGCTCGGCGGCCAGCTGTGGGCGGGCCAGGCCCGCGGCGACGCCCCCAGCCTCGGCGCCGATCTCGTCGTCGACGGCCCGCAGGAGCTGGTCGCGCAGCTGCGGGAGCGCTTCCCACCGCAGGCCCCCGACGCGGAGGAGCGCGGGTTCTAGCCTCAAGGTGGTGCGCAATCCCCGCCGCACCGCTCTGTTCGCCCTGGCCGTGATCGCGATCGTGGCCGTCGCCGCGCTCGTCGCGCGCGAGGACCGCCTGCCCGGCGGCGTGCCGGCGGTCCCGACCCCGCCCGACGCCCGCAACGACCGCGAGGCGACGCCGCTGCCCGACCCGTTCGCCTACGACGAGGACCGCAAGGAGGAGTTCGAGGAGCGCGCCGCGGCCGGCTCGGCGCACATCCTCTACGCCCGCTCCCCCGGGGGCGCGGGGGCGACGGCGCAGCGGGTGGCGCGCTGGCGCCCGCAGATCGAGTCGGCCGCGGCCGAGGCGAACGTCCCGCCGGACGAGCTCGAGGCCCTGGTCTTCCTCGAGAGCGCCGGCCGCGAGGACGCGATGGCGGGCAACACGGAGGGCGCCGTCGGGCTCACCCAGATCCTCGCCGAGACGGGCCAGAACCTGCTGCAGATGCGCGTCGACGTGCCGCGCAGCCGCCGCTACACGCGCCGCATCCGGCGCGCGCTGCTGCGCGGCCGGCTGCTCGAGGTCCAGCGCCTGCGCGCCGCCCGCGCCAAGGTCGACCAGCGCTTCGACCCCGCCCGGGCGCTGGCCGGCACCGCCCGCTACCTCAAGCTCGCCAAGGCGCGCTTCCACCGCGACGACATGGCCTTCGTCTCCTACCACATGGGGATGGGCAACCTCGAGAGCGTCCTGCGCGCCTACGGGACCGAGCCCGGCGACGAGGACGTCTCCTACACCCAGGTCTACTTCGACTCCACGCCGAAGCGCAATGCCGCCGCCCAGCGCAAGCTCGCCTCCTTCGGCGACGACTCCTCCAACTACCTGTGGAAGCTCGGCGCGGCGCGCGAGATCATGCGCCTGCACCGCGAGGACGCGGGCGAGCTCGCCCGGCTGCAGGCCGCGCAGACGGCCAAGAACTCGGCCGAGGAGGTGCTGCACCCGCCGGGCTCGACGACCCGCTTCACGACCCCCGCGACGCTCCAGCAGGCGTGGGACGACAAGGACATCGTGGCCTTTCCCGACAACCCGCGCGTGACCGGCCTGGCCCGCGACGCGCGCATGGGCGAGCTGGCCCCGAAGCGCGCGCTCTACCGCGGGCTGCGGCCCGAGGCGCTCGCGACCGCGCTCTACATCGGGGCGCAGACGCGCGCCTTCTCGGGCGAGGCGCCGCTGACCGTCACCTCGACCGTGCGCGACGAGGCCTACCAGCGCCGGCTCGTGGCCCGCAACCGCGAGGCGACCCGCAACTACTCGCTGCACACCACCGGCTGGGCCTTCGACATCGCCCGCCGCTACCGCTCCAAGCCGCAGGCGCTGGCCTTCCAGTTCGTGCTCGACCGCCTGCAGACGCTCGACGCGATCGCCTGGGTGCGGGAGCCCGGCGCGATCCACGTCACCGCCGCGCCGGAGGGGAAGGCCCTGCTCCCGTTGCTCGAGCGAGTACAACCCTCGGGATGACCACCGACGCGATCCGCACCCCCGACCAAATCCTCGAGGGGCTGCCGGACTTCCCCTACGAGCCGCACTACCGCACCGTCGACGGGCTGCGCCTCGCCCACGTCGACGAGGGCGACGGCGCGCCGGTGGTGATGTGGCACGGCGAGCCCACCTGGGGCTACCTGTGGCGCCACGTCCTGCCCCCGGTGCGGGACGCCGGCCATCGCGTCGTGCTCCCCGACCTCGTCGGCTTCGGCCGCTCCGACAAGCCGATGGAGCGCGGGTGGTACTCCTACGACCGCCACGTGGCGACGGCGGCGACGCTGCTCGAGGACCTCGACATCCGCGACGCCACCTTCGTCGTCCACGACTGGGGCGGCCCGATCGGGCTGCGCCTGGCCGTCGAGCACCCCGAGCGCGTGGCGCGCCTCGTGATCCTCGACAGCGGCGTGTTCGACGGCGCGGCGCCGATGAACGACAACTGGCAGGCGTTCGCCGCCTTCGTCGAGCGCACCGAGGACCTGCCGATCGGCTTCCTGGTCCGCCGCGGCTGCCACCGCGACCCCGGCGACGAGGTCGCCGCGGCCTACGACGCGCCGTTCCCGAGCATCGCCTCGAAGGCCGGAGCGCGCGCCTTCCCCGGCCTGATCCCGCAGACCCCCGACGCCCCCGGTGCGGCGGAGGGCCGGCGGGTGCTCGAAGCGCTGCGCGGCGACCAGCGCCCGACGCTGATGCTGTGGGGCGCCGACGACCCGGTGCTGCCGCCCAAGCTCGGCGAGGCGTTCGCCTCCGCGCTCGGCCAGCCGTCGCCCCGCCTCATCCCCGAGGCGGGGCACTTCCTGCAGGAGGACCAGGGGCCGATGGTCGGCGAGGCGATCGCCGACTGGCTCGGCTCCCAGGGGTCCTAGGCGGCGGCGGGCGTCTTCGGCTCGCCGTCGGCGGCGACCTCGGCCACCACGGTCTCGGCCGCCGGCGTGCTCTTGGCGGCGCGCTGCTCGTAGGCCGCGCGGGCGCCCTTGTCGGCCTTCATCAGCGCCTGGCCGCCCATCTTGCGGCCGAGCCACTCGGAGAACGACCGCGGCGAGAGCGCCATCGAGCGCACCAGGCTGTTGAGCGCCTTCGGCACGAAGACCTCGAAGCGGCCGGTCTGGAGCGCCTCCACGACCGCGTTGCCGACGTCCTCGGGCGAGGAGCGCTTGACGCCCTTGAGCTCGGCCGTGCCGGACGCGAGCTCCGTGTTGACGAAGGCGGGCATCACGACGTGGACCTCGACCCCGGTGCCGTGCAGCTCGCCGCGCAGGGACTCCGAGAGGCCCACGACGCCGTGCTTGCAGGCGGAGTAGGTCGCGCCGCCCGGAGCGCCGAACTTGCCCGCGATCGAGGCGATGTTCACGATGTGGCCGGCGCCGCGCGGCTTCATGCGGCGGATCGCCTCCTTGTTGCCGTGGAGGACGGCGTGGAGGTTGAGCTCGAGCTGGCGGATCGCGGTCGCGTCCGACTCCTCCTCGAACGGGCCGATCGGCATGATGCCGGCGTTGTTGACGATGATGTCGATCGGGCCGAGGTTGGCCTCGATGTCGTCCAGCGCGGCCGTGAAGGCGGGCCGGTCCGTCACGTCGAGCGCGATGCCGATCGCCCCGCCGCCGATCTCGGAGGCGGCCTGCTCGGCGACGGCGCCGTCGAGGTCCGCGATCGCGACGCGGACGCCCTCGCGGGCGAGCGAGTGGGAGAGCGCCTTGCCGATGCCGCGGCCACCGCCGGTGACCACGGCCACCTTGCCGGTGAGGGAGCGCAGCTGCTTAGCCATTGGGACTCAGTTCCTCCTAGGGGGACACAACGCACTGTCAGAAGGAAAAACCGTAGCGTCTAGAGATAGGCCCCGCTCGGGAGATAGGGCCGGAACGGCCCGACGTCACCGCGCACGAACACCGCTCCGTCGTTCGTGAGCGAGAGGCCCGCGTCGAGCACGGGGCCGATCGCCCAGTCCTGGAGGGAGGTGATCCACTCGACCCCGAACTCCTCGCCGAAGGGCACCTTCGCGAGCGCGGCGCGCAGCAGGTCGACCGCCGCCTCCTCGTCGAGCGCGGCCAGGACGCGGACCGACCCGCCGCCGATCACGACGTAGCCGCGGTCCTCGATCACGAGCAGGCGGCAGTCGGCGCGCAGCAGCGCCTCGATGTCGCTGCCGTGGGCCGCGCCGCGGACCTCGAGGTCCACGCGCTCGGTCAGGCCGATGTCGCCGGCGTCGCCGTCGCGCACGCTGCCCGGCCGCTCCACGCCGCGGGGCCGCCCCTGAGCCTGGAAGCAGGGATGGGCGGCGAACCCGGCGCGCGCGTAGGCCCGCAGGGCGCGGGCGTCGGGCGACGCGAGGATGATCGCGCCGCGGCGGCCGCCGTCGGCGTACTCCAGCGTGCGCTGGAGCAGCTCGCGGCCGAGCCCGGCCGACTGGTGCTCGGGGTCGACGACGAGCAGCGAGAGGCCCCACAGCCCGTCGCGGTCGATCGCGAGCGCGGCGCCGACCAGCTCGCCGTCGCGCTCGATGACCCACGCGCCGCCGGGGTCGCGCTCGATCAGCTGGTTGATGCGGATCAGCGCGAGCTCCGGCCGCGGGGGCGGCTGCGGCGGCTCGTGCAGGCGCTCGCCGAGCTCGGTGAAGGTCTTGAACGACAGCAGGTGGACGCCGAGCGCGTCGTCCTTGCGCATCGGTCGCGGCGCGGACATCCGCTCCGAGACTAGCCGTGCGGGACGAGCCGGAATTCGCGGCAGCCGAGGCACTCGTGCAGGTGACGGCGCAGGGTGGTGCGCCGCGCGGTGCCGTCGCGCAGCCGCGCGAGCTGGAGGCGGATCTCCTCGCAGGGCGTGTCGCGCGCCTTGCGGCTGGCGATCAGCGAGCTGCGGCCCTGGAAGACGAGCGCCTTGACCTTGTCGCGCGGCACCGCGAGCACGGTCGCGATCTCGTCGTGGGGCACGGCCCCGAGCCCGGCGAGCACGATCGCCGCGCGCTGGTCGTCGGGCAGGGCGGCGACGTCGGCGAGCAGGTCGCGCAGGTCCTGGCGGCGCTGGACGGCGCTCGAGAGGTGCTCGGTCGACGGCTCGTCGGCGGGCGTGAGGGTGCGGCCGCGGCGCTCGCGCAGCAGCGTGTAGCAGCGGTTGCGGGCGATCGTGTAGAGCCACGGCCGCAGCTGGATCGGCTTCCGGGAGGCGAGCAGGTCGCGGTAGGCGGCCATGAACGTGTGCTGCACCGCGTCCTCGGCCTCCTCGGCCGACCCGAGCAGCTGGCGGCAGAAGCCCAGGATGCCGCCCAGATGGCGGTCATAGAGCACCTCGAAGGCCGGCTCGGAGCCGCCGCGAACGGACGCGACGAGGCTTTCGTCGGACGTTGAGCCAGGGATCGGGCGGACGGCCGCCGAAGTCTCCATACATGCCTCATCGACGGAAACGCCGGCGTTCACAAGCGCCGCGTGCTGGCATCATCGGCGCATGAGCGTCTCCGAGCGCACCGGACGGTTCTCGTACGAGGGCCGCACGCTCGCCTACACGGACTACGGCGAGGGCCCCCGGACCGTGGTGCTGCTGCACGGCCTGCTCCTCAGCCGGCGCATGCACGAGCCGCTCGCCCGCAGCCTCGCCGAGCGCGGCAACCGCGTGGTCACGCTCGACCTGCTCGGCCACGGCGCCTCGGACCGGCCGGTCGACCCCGCCTGTTACTCGATGACCTTCTTCGGCCGCCAGACGATCGCGCTGCTCGACCACCTGGAGATCGAGGAGGCGGTCCTGTTCGGCACCTCGCTGGGCGCCAACGCCGCGCTCGAGGCGTCCGCCTTCGCGCCGGAGCGCCTGCGCGGCATGGTCATCGAGATGCCGGTGCTCGACGGCGCGCTGCTCGCCTGCGCGCTCGCGTTCACGCCGCTGATGATCGCGCTGAGCTTCGGCGAGCCGATGATGCGCGTGGTCCAGCTCGGCGCCCGCCAGGTCCCGAAGCTGCCGTGGCTGGTCGACTTCCTCGTCGACACGGTGCGCCAGGACCCCGCCCCGGGCGCCGCGGTGCTGCAGGGCCTGTTCTTCGGCCGCATCGCCCCGCACCGCGCGGAGCGCCGGACGCTGCGCACCGAGACGCTCGTGATCGGGCACCGGCGCGACCCGGTCCACCCGTTCAGCGACGCCGGCACGCTGGCCGAGGAGCTGCCCAACGCGAAGCTGCTCGAGGCGAGCTCGATCGTCGAGCTGCGGCTCGCGCCCAAGCGCCTGACGGACGAGATCGCCGCCTTCATCGACGACTGCTGGAAGCCGCGGCGCGCGACCCGCGCCCGGCGAGCGAGCTAGGAGTCCGGCGAAGACCAGGCGGTGCGTCCGGGGTGGTCGAGCCGTGGATGCCGGGCGCCGCACGACGGTGAAGCCCATAGTGGGGTTATGGGCGAGCCGTCGGGCGGCGAGCCGGCGCCGCGGATCGTCCGCCCCGGCGTGCCGACTTCTTCGACGGGCTCCTTCAGCGAGCTTTGGCGTAGCGCTGCACGGCGGCCATGAGCTCGTCGAGCTTGGCCTCGGCGGCGGCGGGATCGTCGCCGGCCACCGCGTCGGCCACGCAGTGGCGCACGTGCCCGTCGAGCACCTGCACCGAGACCTGCTCGAGCGCGGTCTGGACCGCGGAGACCTGGGTGAGGATGTCGACGCAGTAGGCGTCCTCGCCGACCATGCGCTGGAGGCCGCGGACCTGGCCCTCGATGCGCTTCAGGCGGTTCGTGATCGCGGTGGCGTCGGTCTGCATCGCCTCCCATGATACCCCGGTGGGGTACACGCGGTCGCTAACCTTCGCGACTCGTGTCGAGTCGGCAAGAGGAAAAGGAACGCCGCCGCCAGGAGCGGCTGGAGCGTGAGCAGGCGGAGGCCAAGCGCGCCTCGCGCCGCAAGCGCATGCAACTCGCCTTCGGCGGGCTGCTGGCGCTGGCCGCCGTCGCGGGCATCGTCGTGGCCGTGCTCGTCTCCACGGGCAGCGACAGCAACGGCGAGCCGAAGCGGGCGAGCGACACCGCCTCGACCGCCAAGCTGCCGACCCAGCAGGTCTCGGACATCAAGGAAGCCGCCGAGGCCGCCGGCTGCACGCTCAACAACCCCGCCTACGAGGGCGCGAACCACGAGGAGAAGGCCTTCAAGCCCTCGGACTACAAGACGAACCCGCCGACCTCGGGCAACCACACGCCCGACTGGTACGAGGACGGGATCTACGCGCCCGGGGACGTCCCGAGCATCGGCAAGACCGTGCACCCGCTCGAGCACGGCCGGATCCTGGTCCAGTACAAGCCGGGGACGCCGAAGGCGACCGTCGATCAGCTCGAGGCGCTGCTGGCCGAGAACGACGACGGCTACCACATGCTCCTGTTCGAGAACAACACGGGCATGGAGTCCGCGGTCGCCGCCACGGCGTGGACGCACTCGGTCACCTGCCCGGAGATGAACGACAAGGTCTTCGACGCGTTCCGCACCTTCCGCGCCCGCTACATCGACAAGGGCCCGGAGCGGGTTCCCTAGCTGTCGCGGGGCGGCTGCCGCCAGCCGCCCGTCTCGCCGCGGTAGAGCCCGTGGCCCCCGAGGACCATCCGCAGGCTCAGCCACATGATGCGGAGGTCGAGCGCCAGTGACGCGTGCTCGGCGTACCAGAGGTCGAGCTCGATGCGCTCGTGCCAGGGCAGCGACGCGCGGCCGTTGACCTGCGCCCAGCCGGTGATGCCGGGACGCACGGCGAGCCGGCCGCGCTGGCGGTCGGAGTACTGGTCGACCTGGACCTGGACCGTCGGGCGCGGCCCCACGAGCGACATCTCGCCCGCGAGCACGTTGATGAGGTTCGGCAGCTCGTCGACCGAGTAGCGGCGCAGCCAGGCGCCGATGCGGGTGATGCGCGCGTCGCCGGCCTCGACGATCAGGCCCGTGCCCATGCGCTCGGCGTCGGTGACCATCGTGCGCAGCTTGTAGAGCTCGAACGGCTCCCCGTCGAGGCCGACGCGGCGCTGACGGTAGATCGGGTGCCCGTGCGACTCGAGCCGGATCAGAACCGCGGAGACGCCCAGCAGCGGCGCCGACAGCACCAGCGCCGTCCCGCCGAGCACGATGTCGAGCGCGCGCTTGCCGCGGTAGGTCATCGCGTGCCCTCCGGGGCGTCCCAGCCCGCGGGCGTCCCGTGGCGCAGGTGGTCGTAGAGCCCGGCGGCGAGCGAGGCGGTCGTGAGCACGTAGTAGCGCGCCAGCAGCAGCGGGCGCGAGCGCACCGAGCCGCCGGCCAGCGCGGCGGCCGCGAGCGCCGCGTGGGCGGCGAGCGCGGCGCGATAGACGGGGCGGCGGGCGAGCGGGAGCGCGGACGCGACGATCAGCGCGTGCAGCGCCGGCGTCGCGTAGCGCAGGACGCGATGAGACAGGATCATGAGGCCGTAGAGCGGGCCGTAGCCGCGCGGGGAGAGCAGGCCGCCGCGCAGGACGATCGGCCAGGCGTGGCTCATCATCCGCCGCTTGCGGCGCCACTCGCCCTCGATCGTCGGCACCATCTTCTCCGTCGCCCGCGCCTCGGGCACGTAGACCGCCCGGCGGCCGCGCTTGACCATCAGGAACGGGAACGAGAGGTCGTGGCCCATGACGGGGTCGACCTCGACGTAGTCATCGCGACGGACCGCGTAGATCGCGCCGTTGCCCGCCGTGACCGAGGCCAGCGCCGACTCCTGCGCGCGCAGCCACAGCTCGTAGCGCCAGTAGACGCCCTCCTGGTTGCTGCCGGCGTCGGAGACGAAGCGCACCTGGCCGCAGGCGTAGCCCACCTCGGGATCCTCGAAGGCGGCGGCGAGCCGGGTCAGCGCGTCGGGCTCCCAGCTCGCGTTGGCGTCGGAGAACGCCAGCAGGTCCCCGCGGGCGGCCCGCACCGCCGCATCCTGCGCGCGCACCTTCCCGCCGCGCGGCAGCTCGAGCACCTGATCGGCGCCCGCGGCGCGGGCGCGCTCGACGGTGGCGGCGTCGCCGCCGTCGACCGCGACGATCAGCTCGAGGCGGTCGCGCGGCCAGTCGAGCGCGAGCGCGTTGGCGACCTTCGCCGCGATCACGTCCTGCTCGCGGTAGGCGGCGACGATCAGCGTCACCTGCGGCTGTCCCAGGCCCGCCGGGGCCGAGGCCTGCCTCCCGGCGCCGGAGCGCCGCAGAAGGGCCAGGAACGGCCCGTAGAGCGCCTGCGTCCACACGAGCAGCACGGCGGAGAGCCAGAACACGGCGGCGGCAGCGCGAGACACGGCGCGTGATGCTGGCAGGCGGCACACTCCGGGGCGTGCTGCGCCACCCCGATCCGCCCCTCAGCGATGACGTGATCACCCTCCGCGCCAAGGGCCGCGATGACGTCGACGCGCTGACCGCCGCCTGCCAGGACCCCGAGATCCCGCGCTGGACGCTCGTCCCCTCCCCCTACCGGCGCGCGGACGCGATCGGCTGGATCGCGGCCTCGGAGCTCGAGCTCGACGCGGGCCTCGCGATCGACTGGCTCGTCGTCGACGCCGGCGACGGCGGGCTGCTCGCGAGCATCGCGCTGATGGGGATCGACCGCGAGCAGAGCGCGGCCGAGATCGGCTACTGGGTGGCGCGCGAGGCGCGCGGTCGCGGCGTCGCGACCCGGGCGGTGCGGCTCGTCTGCGGCTGGGCGGCGAGCGAGCTCGGGCTCACGACGCTCGAGCTCGTGATCCACGAGGACAACGCGCCGTCACACGCGGTCGCCCGCGCCGCCGGCTTCACCCGGACCGGGGAGCGCCGGCCGCCGCGACGCGAGGGCCTCCAGGCGGGCCACTACCTCGTGCACCACTGGCATCCCTAGAAGCGGGCGTCGAGCCACGTGACCAGGCCCGGCACGACGCGCGGATCGATGATGTGGGGCACCGCGGTCTCGCGGTAGACGACGGCGGCCCCGGCGGCGATGGCGCGGTCGCGCGCATCCTGGCCGCGCTCGACGGCGACGAGCGGGTCCTGGCTGCCGTGCGTGATCGCGACCGGCAGCCCCTCGAGCCCCTCGAGCTGGAGCACGAAGCCCGGCACGGCCGGCAGCGCGCCGCTCATCGCGAGGATCCCGGCCGGCCGCGGGCGGCCCGGGCCGATCCCCAGCGCCCACGCCATCACCGCGCCCTGGGAGAAGCCGCCGAGCACGGTGCGCTCGATCGGCACCCCGGTGCGGTCGGCCAGCCCGACGAGCCACGAACGCAGGCGATCGAAGGTGGCGAGGAAGGTCTCGGTGTCCACCTGCCCGTCGTCGTTCGTCGCGTACCAGTGGTGGCCGATCGGCGGCAGCTCCAGCGGCCCGCGCGGGAACGCGCCCACCAGCCGCTCGCGCGGGTCGAAGACGCCGATCAGCGGCGCCACGTCCTGCTCGCTCGTCCCGCGGCCGTGCAGCAGCACGATCGCTCCGGCGGGCTCGCCCGCCGGGACCCGCAGCTCCTCGACCAGATCCTCGACGTCGGCCACGGAGGCGGACGCTATAGCGTCAGGGAGCGGTGGAACAACAACTGCTCGTTCTGCTGCTCCCCCAGAAGCTCGAGCGCTTCGATCTCGAGCCGCAGGCGCGTGAGCTGCTGCGCGCCCCGGGCGCGGTCGCCGTCGACCCCGCGCGCATCCCCGTCGGCCGCATCCCGGCCACCGTGGCGGCCGGCCTCGCGGTCGGCCAGGCCAGGCGGTTGCGGCTGCCCGGCATGCCCGGCGCCGTCGCGATCTTCCACCCGCTCCAGTTCTATCTCGCCGGGGCGATGCTCGCCCGCCACCCGACGGCGGAGCTCTGGTACGGCGAGCCCGACGAAGAGGTGGCCGCCGCCTACGAGCAGCTCCACACCGCCGCCATGACCCGCGCGGCCCTGACGTTCCCGGTCACCACCGACCTCGACGTCACCCGCCTGCAGCTGCGGATGGCGGAGCTGGGGATTCTCACCGGGTAGCGGAGCGCACGCGCGGCTTGACCCGCCGCAGGACGTCGACGATGTTGCGCGTGATCTGCCCCACCTCGCGGTCCGTGCCGGCCCGCTGGACCCACTCGGTCAGCCCGACGCGCACCACGACGCCCTTGCCGAGGCGCGCCGCGGTCAGCGCGGGCAGCGCCTCGCGCGGCTGCTCGCCCTTCTCCTCGGCGTCGGCGCGCTCGGCGTCGGTGACGTCCTGGCCCAGCGCCGTCACCACCTTGCCGCCGCGCGCCTGCCGGGGCTGCGACTCCTCGAGCCGCCCGAACGCGTCGACGACGCCGTCGGAGCCGGTCAGCAGGCCGAGCGCGGGGTCGTCGGCCAGCGCGGTCAGCGGCAGCGGGCCGTCGGCGTCGGTGCGGGGGCGGCGGATCGGGTCCAGGCGCGCCCCGAACGGGTCCGTCGGCGTCGGCTGCGTGGGCTGCGTCAGGCGGCTCGACCCGACGCGCACCCCGCGCCGCAGGCTGTCGGTGCCGAAGCTCGCCAGGCGGCCGCCGTCCTCGACGTACTCCCGCAGCCGCCGCGCCAGCGAGCGCCCGACCCAGCGCAGCGGGCCGGCCAGGATCACGCCCTCGCGGTCGGTGGCCCGCGGGTCGCGCGAGCGGTTCAGCGCGATGTCGGAGGTGAGGTCGTAGCGGATGCGCGCGCGGTCGAGGAAGACGAGCAGCGGCGCGGTCTGGTCGGCGAAGGTCGCCGGCATCCCCTTGTCGCCGGCGATCACGCGCGGCCACTTCACAGGACCGCCGGTCTCGAGCGTGTTGGGCAGGCCGTCGCCGTCGTCGTCGACCTTGTCGACGCCGAGCCACGTGACGGCCGGGACGACGACCAGCAGCCGCGCCCGCTCGGGCGCCTGGACGAGGAACGGGACGCTGGCGCTGTAGCGGCCGGACCGCAGCTGCAGCAGGTACGCGCCCGACTCCGCCTGCGGGGCGCGGATGGCGAGCCGGCGGCCCGGCGCCCCGGCGCCCCTCTTGATCGTGCGCGCGATCCCGACCCGGCGGACGCTCCAGCGGTACGAGCGCCGCCGCGAGTCGACGAAGAACTCGACGCGCTGCCCGGCGCGCACGGGCTCGAGCGGCGGCTGGGCGGTGATCTGGCGCACCGTGATCCCCGGCTTGCCGCGGATCTGGCCCGGGACCGGCGGCAGCACCGCGGGCGCCGTGCCCTCGTTGCCGGAGCGGTCGCGGACCGACACGACGACGATGTAGGTGCCCGGCGGCGCCGGGGCGCCGCCCACGAGGCCGTCCCAGACGCCGCGGCGGCTGCCCGCGCGGCCGCGGAAGCGGGCGACCTCCTGCACCGGGCTCACGTCGGTGCGCAGGACGCGGAAGCGCGGGGCGCGGCGGCGCCCGACGCCGCGGGCGCGGATCTCGAACGCCCCCGGCACCGGCCCGGCGATCGGCGGCGTGACCGACAGCACGACCGGCTTCGGCGCGGTCGTGTCGATGTTGAAGGAGCCGGCCACGACGACCGTCCGGCCGGTGCGGCGCAGCCCGACCTGCATCCGGTAGAGGCCGTCGGGGGCCACCAGCCCCTCGTCGGTCCGGCCGTCCCAGACCACGCGCACGGGCCGGTCCGGCCGCGCGTCGATGTCGTCGGCGAGCCGCCGCACCCGATCGCCGTCGCGGTTGACGATCGTGACCGTGACCCGCCCGGGCTCCTTGACCTTGAAGGTGATCCGGTTCACGTCGCGGCGGTGGTCGCCGTTGGGCGAGAAGAAGCGCTTGAGCTGCGTGATCTCCGCCACCGACTCGGCGCCCTTGAGGCGCTGGGCGACGAAGAATGCCCCGAAGCTCGCCGCGACCAGCAGCGCGAAGACGACGCGGGCGAGCTTGCTCAACGGAGCGGAGCTAGGGCGCCTTGTCGCTGCCGACCACGACCGCGACGTCAGCGCGCTCGCCGGCCAGCGCCTGCGTCTCGGTGTCCATCGCGCGCAGGTCGGAGATGTTGAGCTCGCGGGCGATGTTGCGCGCCTGGGTGCGCGCCGCGCGCTGGTAGAAGACGGTCGAGGCGGCGCGCTGCTGGTCGGTGTAGTCGCCGGTGGAGCCGCGCTTGTAGCCGCTGCCCGCGAGCTTGTCGGCCGTCTGGGACGCGAGCCCGTTGACCGTGGTGCCGTTGAAGACCGCAACGGTCGTCTCGGCGCGGGTCGGGGCCGACGATGACCCGCCGCCACCGCCGTTGGAGCTCGCGCCCTCGGTCGCCGAGGGCGTCGGGGTGGCGGCCGTGTTGGGTGCCGGCTTGGGGTCGTCGCCGAGCAGTTGCGTCGCGGCGTAGATGCCGAGGGCGGCGATCACCGCGACCACACCGCCGGCGATCGCCCAGCGGCGGCCGCCGTGCGAGGACGAGGACGAGGACGCCGGGGGCGGGGCCGGGCGGCGCGGTGGCAGCGTCGGCGCCGGGCGGCGCGGGGAGGCCGACGGCGGGGCGCTGCGCAGCGGCATCGCGGGCGCGGGGCGTTTCGCCGCGGGGGCCTTGGCCGGGGCGGCGCCCGCCACCGGCGCGGGGGCGCCGCTCGCGCTCGCAACGCCGGCCGCGGTGCTCGGGCGAGGGAAGACGGGCGGCTGCGCACCCGGCGGTGGGGCGCCGTTGGTCGGTGAGGCCGCGGCCGGGGCCGGCTGCAGCGGCGGGCTCGTCGCCGTCGCGCGTCGGCATCGGCGTCGGCGGCCTCGTCGCGCTCGTCATCGTCGTCGCGCTCGGCCGCCTCCGGCTCCTCGGCGTCCTCGTCTTCCTCCGCGGGAGCCGGCGCCGCCGCGGGCGCGATCGCCGACACGGGCCGCTTGCCGTCCGCCGTGACGGGACCCTCGACCGGGGCCTCGTCCTCCTCCTCCTCGGCCTCCGGGCGCTCGGCCACCGCGGTCGCGGCACCCACCGGCACGGCAGGGCTCACGGTGCCGGAGCGGCCTCCGGCGGCGGTGGCGGCGACGGGCTGGGCGGCCGGGGCCTGCTGCACGGCAGCGGGCGCGGGACGCCGGCGGGCGGCCTCGGCGGCGGCCAGGGCGGCCTCCTCGACCTCGCGGGCGCGCTCCGGGGCACGGCCCGCCCATTCGCGCAGGCGCTTGACTTCGCGAGCCTGCGCGAAGTAGAGCAGCGAGAGTATTGCCAGGCCGAAGAAGGCGGCGATCCCGACGTACGAGCCGTACTTCTCAACCTGGTCCTGGAGCGAGAGCGCGAGGAGGACCATGAAAGCCGAGGCAGCAGTCTAGGCGGTGGCCCCGTCG
Organism: uncultured Solirubrobacterales bacterium; assembly: GCA_963787335.1. Classification (GTDB taxonomy): domain Bacteria; phylum Actinomycetota; class Thermoleophilia; order Solirubrobacterales; family Solirubrobacteraceae; genus DASQFQ01. The sequence goes on along the minus strand of CAWBCU010000031.1, from coordinate 78,951 downwards.
GCTTCCTCAGCCGCGGGGGACGTGGTCAGGACGACGGGCTCCTCGGGCTCGAGCCGCAGGCTCGCGAGCTGGGCGACGACGGCGGCCAGCCCGGCGGGGTCGCCCTCGAGCGTGAGCAGCCCGATACGGTCGAACGTCTCCTCCACCCAGGCGGGGTCGATCCGCGGCCGGTCGGCGCGCAGGATCCGCTGGGCGGGGGTCGGCTGCGGGCGCTCGTACGGGTTGAAGAGCTCCTCGTGGAGCTTCTCGCCGGGGCGCCGGCCGACGATCTCGATCGCGATGTCGCGGCCCGGCTGGAGGCCCGACAGCCGGATCATGTCCTTGGCCAGCTCGAGGATCGAGACGGCCTCGCCCATCTCGAGCACGAACACCTCGCCGCCCGAGGACAGCGAGCCGGCGCGGATCACGAGCTGCACCGCCTCCGGGATCGTCATGAAGTAGCGCGTCATCGACGGGTCGGTGACCGTGACCGGGCCGCCGGCGGCGATCTGGCGCCGGAAGATCGGCACCACCGAGCCCGAGGAGCCGAGCACGTTGCCGAAGCGGACACTGGCGAAGTTCGTGTCGGGGAAGCGCGAGTCGCCCGCCTCGACCGCCCACTCGGCCAGCGCCTTGGAGGCGCCCATGACCGTGGCCGGCTCGACGGCCTTGTCGGTCGAGACGAGGATGAACGTGCCCACGCCCGAGTCGCCGGCGACGCGCACCATCACCCGCGCGGCCAGCGAGTTGTTGCGGACCGCCTCGACCGGGTTGCTCTCCATCAGCCCGACGTGCTTGTAGGCGGCGGCGTGGAAGACGACGGCGGGGCGGTGCTCGGCGAACACCTCGCGCATCCGCTCCTCCTCCTTGCAGTCCGCCAGCACCGACACGGTGTTGAGCGCGTGCCGGTCCTCCACGAGCTCGCGCTGGATCTCGAACAGGTTGTCCTCGGCGTGGTCGAGCAGCACCAGGCGGCTCGCCCCCACGCGCGCGATCTGGCGGCACAGCTCCGAGCCGATCGAGCCGCCGGCCCCGGTGACGAGGACGCAGCGGCCGGTCAGGTACTCGCCGACGCGCTCGATGTCCATCCGCACGGGATCGCGGCCGAGGACGTCCTCGACCTTGACCTCGCGCACCTGGCGCATCAGGCGCCCGCCGGTCTGGAGCAGCTCGAAGACGGTCGGCATCGTCCGCACCGGCACGCCGCGGTCGCGGCAGGCGGAGACGACCTTCCCGCGCAGGGTGCCCGGCGCCGACGGGATCGCGATCAGGACCTCCTGCGGCTCGACGTCGTCGAGCACCCGCCCCAGCTCGCGGGTCGTGCCGAGCACCTCGAGCCCGCGGTCGATGCGCGCGCCCTGCTTGCGCGGGTCGTCGTCGATGAAGCCGACGGGCCGGTAGCCGAGCTCCGGGTTGCGGTTGATCTCGCGCAGCAGCAGCCGCCCGCCGTCGCCCGCGCCGACGATCAGGACCGTGCGGGCGCCCTTGCGCGGCCGCGCGCCGCGCCAGGGCCGCTCGTAGGCGGCGTGCACGATGAAGCGCGCGCCGCCGAGGAAGACGAGCATCAGCAGCCCGTAGAGGACGAGGACGCCGGTCGGGATGTTCACCGACACGAAGCCGCGCGGCGGCGCGAACAGCAGCTTCGGCTGCACGACCACGACGTAGGCGACGAGCGCGAGCACGCAGGCGAGCGACGCCTGCGCGATCCGCAGGTACTCGCTCTGCGACGAGTAGCGCATCCAGTGCCGGTAGACGCCGAACAGCGCGAGGATCGCGACGCTGCCGATGACCGCGAACCCGAGCGTGCGGACGAACAGGTCGTGGTAGAGGTCGGGCACGCCGCCGGCCCCGTCGAAGCGAAGCCGATAGGCGAGGAAGTAGGCCAGCGCGACCAGCCCTGCGTCCAGCGCGACCTGCGGAGCGGAGTGGCGATGGACGGGAAAGGCCGCGGAGCTGAACCGGCGGCGCATCTAGCGCATTCTATTCGCGGCCACGGCGTGCGCGGCCTCTGCCACCTCGGCAACCTGCTCAGGGCTCAGGACAGGGCTCATCGGGATCGCGAGATGGGTGCGGGCGAGTTCGTCGGTGACGGGCAGCTCGGGTCCGCCGGCGGCGTATTCGCGCATCGCCACCTGGCGGTGGGCCGGCACCCGGTAATAGGCCTTGTGCCCGATCTCCGCCGCCTTGAGCGCGTCGGCGAGCGCGTCCGGCTGCGGATGGCGCACGACGTACAGATGCCACGCGGGCGTGCACCCCTCGGCCGGCTGCGGCAGCGTGCAGACCTCGCCCAGGTCCGACGCCTCATAGGCCGCGGCGGCCGCGCGACGGCCGTCGCACCAGCGGTCGAGGTGCGGGAGCGTGATCCGCAGCAGCGCGGCCTGCATCGCGTCGAGGCGCGAGTTGTAGCCCACGAGCTCGAAGCTCTCCTTGTCGCGCGATCCGTGGAAGCGCAACATCCGCACGTGCTCGTCGAGCGCGTCGTCGTTCGTCACGACGGCGCCGCCGTCCCCGAACGCGCCGAGGTTCTTGGAGGGGTAGAACGAGAACGTCGCGATCGTGCCGAGCGACCCGGCGCGCCGCCCGTCGGCCGCGAGCGCCCCCGCCGCCTGCGCGGCATCCTCGACCACCGGCACGCCGAGCGCCTCGATCTCCGCGACCGGCGCGACGTTGCCGAACAGGTGCACGACGATCACCGCCTTCGTGCGCGGCGTCATGACGGCCTGCACCGTCTCCGGCGTGGCGCAGAACGTCTCCGGATCGACGTCGCAGAAGACGGGTCGCGCGCCGGTCGGCGGGATCGCCTCCGCCGACGCGTAGAACGTGAACGACGGCACGATCACCTCATCGCCGGGACCGACGCCGAGGGCCCGCAACGCGAGCGTGAGCGCCTCCGTGCCGTTGGCCACGCCGATCGCGTGACGGGCGCCGAGCGAGCTTGCGAACTCACGCTCGAAGCCCTCGACCTCAGGGCCGAGGATGTAGGGCCCGTTGTCGAAGACCTCACCGAGCTTGGCGACGAGATCGTCCCGCAAGGGCGCGAGGGGAGTGTTGGTGTCGAACAGGGGTACGGACATTGAAGGCGAACAGCCTAATGACCGATACTCTGCGCAACCGATGTTCACCTCCCAATCTCTGCGCTCGGTGGTCCGTCCGGGGGACCTGGCGGTCCGCGAGCAGCGCCTCGACGATGTGGTGCATCAGATGGACCTCAAGGGCTCCGTCGCGGATGCGAACGCGCCCGAGCTCGAGCGCCGCATCGAGGCCGCCCTGGCCGGCGGCGTGCGCTGGCTGATCGTCGACCTCGGCGACGCCAACCCGGTCGGCGACGCGGCCCTGCGCGCGCTGTCGAGCGCCGTGACCGAGCTGCGCTCGCGCCGCGGTGAGCTGATCCTCGCGGGCGCCCCGCCGGACGTCGGGCCGCGCCTCAACGAGTACGAGGTCTCCGCCCGCCCCGCCCTGGCCGCCAACGTGGACCAGGCGATCATGATCCTCAAGATGCTGCGGCCCAAGACGGCCGTGAACCGCCCGACGCCGCGTGCCAAGCAGCGGATCTCCTCGCTCACGCTCCCGCGCATCGAGCCGCGCGGCAGCGGCTAGCCCGCACGAGCGGCCGCTAGCCTGACGCCGCGTGATCTTTCCCTCCGCCTCTCTGACGGACCCGATCGTGCAGTTCGCCGTCGACGTGATCGACAAGCTCGGCCTGCCCGGGATCTTCGCGCTGATGGTGGCCGAGAGCGCCTGCATCCCGATCCCGTCCGAGGCCACGTTCCTGTTCGCGGGCTTCAACGTCGCCAACGGCGAGTACTCGATGCTCGCGGTCGTGGCCGTCGGGACGTTCGCCAACGTCGTCGGCTCCTGGATCGCCTATGCGGTCGGCTACTACGGCCGCGTCGACATCCTCGAGAAGCACGGGCGCAAGCTCCACATCAAGCCGTCGCATCTGGCCTGGGCCGACCGCTGGTTCGAGAAGTACGGCTCGTGGACGGTCTTCCTCACCCGCATGCTGCCGATCATCCGCACCTTCATCTCGCTGCCGGCGGGCGTCGCGCGGATGCCGTTCTGGCGCTTCACGGTGCTCACCACGCTCGGCTGCATCCCGTGGATCTTCATGCTCACGCTGATCGGCAGGGAGGCCGGGGATCGCTGGGAGGACTGGAAGGACTCGCTGCACTACGTCGACTACGCGATCGCGGTGATGATCGTCGCGGGCATCGTGTTCCTGGTGGTGCGGAACCGCCGCGGCCGCGGCAAGAAGCCCGAGGCGGCCGCGGAGCCGGCCGCCGATGCGTCGCACTGAGGTCGTCGCGCTCGGGCTGCTCCAGGGCCCGGCCGAGCTGCTCCCGGTCTCCTCGTCGGGCCACGTCGCCGCGCTGCCCTGGCTGCTGGGCTGGGAGCACGCGCAGCTCGACGGCGCCCGCCGCAAGGAGGTCGAGGTGGCGCTGCACGCGGGCGGCGCCGTCGCGCTGCTGGTCGGGCTGCGGCGGGAGCTGATGGCGCTGCGGATCGACGTCGCCGTGCTCTCGCTGCTGCCGGCGGTGGGGCTCGCGTTCGCGGCCGAGCGCTGGATCGAGACCCGGCTCGGCGGCCCGCGCTCGCTCGCGGCCGGGCTGGTGGCGGGCTCGGCGGCGCTCGTGCTCGCCGACCGCGCGCCGCAGGAGCGCCGGGAGGAGGACGCCGGCCCGCGCGACGGGATCCTGCTCGGGCTCGCGCAGGCGTGCGCGCTCGTGCCGGGCGTCTCGCGCTCCGGCGCGACGCTGGCGGCGGCGCGGGCGCTCGGGTTCGCGCGGCCCGACGCGGTCCGGCTCTCGCGCGGCATCGGCGTCCCCGTGCTCGTCGGGGCGGCGGCGCTGAAGGGGCTGCGGCTGATCCAGCGCCGCCCGGACCGCAAGGAGCTTGCGACGCTGGGGCTCGGGGCGGCCGCGGCGTGCGGCGCCACGCTCGCCTCGCTGCCGCTCGCGCGCACGCTCGAGAGCGGGCGGCCGCTCGCCCCGTGGGCGGCCTACCGCTGCGTCCTCGCGGGCGTCCTGCTCGTACGCGACAATCGCGGGCGATGAGCGGCGCCTACGCACAGTCGGGGGTGGACACGGGAGCGGCCGACCGCGGCGTCGCCGCGCTCGTCGGCGTGCTGCGGTCGATCGACACCGGCCGCGCGTCGCGCTCCGTGCTCGCCTCCGGCCACTACGCGGCGGTGCTGGAGGTCGCGCCCAACCTGGGGATCGCGGTCGGCACGGACGGCGTGGGCTCGAAGCTGATCGTGGCCGAGCAGACCGGCCGCTACGACACCGTCGGGATCGACTGCGTGGCGATGAACGTCAACGACATCATCTGCGTCGGGGCCGAGCCGATCGCGCTGCTGGACTACCTGGCGGTCGAGCAGGTCGAGCCCGCGGTGATGGAGGCGATCGGGGTTGGCCTGAAGGCCGGCGCCGAGGCGGCGGGGGTCGAGATCCCCGGCGGCGAGGTCGCGGTGCTGCCCGACCTGATCCGCGGCCATCCCTCGCCCCACGGCTTCGACCTCACCGCCGCCTGCTTCGGCACCGTGGCGCTGGACCGGCTCGTGACGGGCGCGACGTGCGAGCCGGGCGACGCGCTGATCGGCCTGCCCTCCTCGGGGCTGCACTCCAACGGCTACTCGCTCGCCCGCGCGACGCTGGAGCCGCTCTCGTTCGACGCGCGGCCCGCGGAGCTGGGCGGGGCGAGCGTCGCCGACGTGCTGCTCGAGCCGACCGTGATCTACGTCCGCGCGGTGCTGGAGCTGCTGCGCTCGGACCTCGACGTGCGCGGGCTCGCGCATATCACCGGCGGCGGGCTGCTGAACCTGCTGCGCCTGTTCGCCGACGTCGGCTTCCAGATCGACGATCCACTGCCGATCCCGCCCGTGTTCGGGCTGGTCCAGGCGCTCGGCGAGGTGCCCGACACCGAGATGTACGAGGTCTTCAACATGGGCTGCGGCTTCTGCGCCGTGGTGCCCGATGCGGAGGCGGACGCCGCCGTGGCGCTGCTCGAGCGCCACCACCCGGGCACGGCGCGGATCGGCACCGTGACGGCCGAGACGGACCGCGTCAGCGTCCCGTCGCTCGGCCTGACCTTCTCCTAGGCGTTCTCGTCCTCGATCTCGGGCGTGCCGCCGCCGCCCGGGCCGCCGCCGGTGACCTCGGGGTCGGGCCCCTCGCCCTCGGCCGGCTCGCCGGTGCCGGCGCCGGGGACCGAGTCGTCGTGCTTCTTGGCCTCCCAGTCGTCGCGCGCCGCGTGGATGCTGTCGTCGAGCTTGTCCTGCTGCTTCTCCATGTCGGCAAGCTCGTACTCGAGCTCAGCCGCGCGTTCCTCGTGGCCTTCCATCAACCCTCCCGGGCGGCGGCGTCCTCCGCCTCACCGCGCTCCTTGAGCTTCTCTTGCAAATAGCCTGCCCGTTCCGCGCGGCGCTCATGCTGCTCGGTCTCCGGCTCGTCGGTCGCGGCCTCGGCGCGCGCGTGCTCCTGGCGCTCCCGCTCGATCTGCTCGAGCCGCATGCCCTCGGTCGTCGGATCCGGCATCAGGGCGAGCGTATCGTCCCGGTGGTGCAGCAGGCGGAGCTCGTTCACCACCGCCCCGCCGAGGATGATCAGGGCCAGGATGTAGAACCACAGCAGCACGATCAGGATGAACACGATCGTCGTGCGCAGGCCGCCGAACGTCGAGACGTTCGTGAGGTAGAACGGGAAGCCGTAGTCGACGCACAGGATCGCGACGGTCGCCCCGAGCGCGCCCGGCCACACGCCGAACCACCCGACCGGGGTGTTGGGCACGGTGCGGTAGATCGTCGCGAGCGCGCCGAAGGTGATCACGAGGCCCGCCCCGAGGCTGATCGCCCACAGCGCGTCACGGCCCGACAGGCCGAACGGGAGGTCGGGGCTGCGCGTGAGCAGCAGCGACTGCGCGGCCGGCAGGGCCACCGTCGCGGCGAAGAACAGCAGGACCAGCCCGAGCATCCCGAGGCCGAACAGCTTCTGGCGCACCCAGGAGCGGCACGGCACGCCGTAGATGCGGCAGAAGGCGGTGTCCAGCGCGCCCCAGAACGACGTGGCGACCCAGAGGCTGACGATGAAGGCGACGATGCCGACGGTCGTGGAGGAGCCGCGGACCTCGCGCAGCGCGTTGGACAGCGTCGCCGCCGTGGCGCTCGGGAACAGCTCTTGGAGGTCCTGCAGCACGGACTGGGTGAGCTCCGGCGACGAGAGCACCTGGCCGGCGACGAAGAGCGCGATCAGCGCGACGGGGAAGATCGACAGCAGCAGGCTGTAGGCGACCATCCCGGCCAGGCCGGTCAGGTTGTCCGTGTACGCCTTCACGTAGAACGCCTTCAGGCCGCGCCCGATCGCCCGCATCGCTACAGCATGCCCGCAGCGCCGCCGGTTGTCCCGCGGGCCGCGAAGGGTAGGTTTTGGACAGCACTCCGAAACGCCTGACAAGGAGCAACGAGAAACCCATGGCCCGATCTTCATTCCGCCGCTTCCTGTTGGTCGGCGGCGCCCTCGCCGCGGCGGCCGGCGCCGCCTACGTCAAGCGCGAGCGCATGCGCGAGCTGCTCCCGGGCGGCTCCAGCCCCGAGCCGTACAGCCCGCCCGCGCCTCCGGCGCCGTCCAACTACGACGCCCCCGGGCCGCCCGCCAACACCTCGACGCCCGTCCCGGCGCCGGAGCCGGTGGTGACCCCCGAGCCGAGCCGCTTCGAGCCGGTCGAGGAGCAGGCGCTCCAGGCCGACGACCCGCAGGCGGTCGAGGCCGCCGTGGACGCCGCCGCCGCCGACGCGCTCGCGGACGGCATCACGGCCGCCGACGACCCGGGCCAGCAGGGCGCCCCGGAGCCGATCGACGAAGAGGCCGAGGAGGCGGCCGCGGCCGCCGAGGCCGCCGCGATCGGCGGCCGCGTGGCTCCCTACGCCGGCTCCGAGCCCGACGAGGAGATCAGCGAGGCCGAGCGCCCGCTGGCCGAGGCGGGCGAGGGCGAGGCCGAGGGCCTCGAGCAGGCCGACGCGGAGCTGGAGGAGAACGCGACGGTCGGCGACGGCATGTCGGACGCCGAGCGCCAGATCGACGAGGCCATCGAGGCCGCGGACAACCCGACGGTCGGCGAGACCCCCGAAGGGCCCACCGACACCAGCGACCCCGAGGACGACGGCAACGACGACATCTCCGGCGGCGACTGGAAGACGTGGTCCGGAGGCGCCGTCAAGCCGCAGTAGCGCGGGCGGTCGGCGCTCATACGAGCGCCGACCGAAACACAGAAAACTCACGCGGGACTCAAGCAGCGCAGCCGGCGGTCCGATGCAGTGGTTGCCGGCCCTCCGATGTGGACCGGTTCGCCCCCTCCACGCACGCGACCGCATCAAGGAGCGCCACCGATGTCCCGTCTCTTCCGTTTTCTCCTCCTGCTGGCCGGCGCCGGCGCCCTGGTCGCCGTCGTCCGGCACATCAGCCGCCGCGACGCCGAGCCGCAGCCCTTCTTCGCGGACACCGCCTACCGGTCGCCCGCCCCCGCCGTGGTGCCGGAGCCGGTGGTGACCGAAGCGGTCGTCGTCCCGGAGCCCGTCGTCGCCCCGGAGCCCGCCGTGACCTGGGAGTCCGTCGTGATGCCCGAGCTGATCGCCGCCGACCCGGTCCCCGCCCCCGAGCCCGTCGCCGCCGAGGAGCCCGTCATGGAGCCCCTCGCCGACCCGGAGCCGGTCGTCGCCGAGGAGGAGCCGTTCGTCGCGCCCGAGCCCGTCATGGAGCCCGTCGCCGTCGAGGAGCCCGTCACGGAGCCCGAGCCCTACGTGGAGCCGGTCGCCGTGGAGGAGCCCGTCGCGGCCGAAGCGCCCGTCGAGAGCCCGCGCTACGTGGAGCCGGTCGCCGTGGAGGAGCCCGTCGCGGCCGAAGCGCCCGCCATCGCCGAGGAGAGCCGTCGTCGCGCCCGAGCCCGTCGTGGAGCAGCCTGCCGCGGTCGAGGCGCCCGAGCCCTACGTGGAGCCGGTCGCCGTCACGGAGCCCCAGCCCGAGCCGTTCTACGCCGCGGAGCCTGTCGCGGCGGACCCCGCCGAGGAGCCGGTGCTGTTCGTCGAGCCCGCCGTGCACGTCGACGCCGAGCCGGAGCCGGTCGAGGTCGAGGAGCCCGTCGCGGCGCAGGAGCGCGCGCTGTTCGAGGACGCGCCGGTCATGGGCCCGCTTCCGCCCGCGGACGAGTCGGTGTCGGAGTTCCGCTCCGCCTGGCAGCCCGAGGACGAGCCCGCCGCGGAGCCGTCGTGGCCGACGAGCACCTGTCGGAGTTCCGCGCCGCGTGGAGCCCCGCCGAGGACGCGCCCGCCGACGAGCCCTTCGTCGCCGAGCGCACCCCCACCCCGTTCATGTCCGACGAGCCCGTCGAGGACGAGCCCAACGTGCCGTGGTTCGTGGCCGACGTGCAGGCGCCGGCCCCGAAGGCGGAGGAGCCCTCCCCGTCCAAGACCGACACCTGGTCGGGGCGCGCCCTCGGTTCGTAGCCCGTTTCCACCCACCGTCTCACTCGAGCGCCGGCCGCATCTTCCGAGATGTCGCCGGCGCTCTTGTCGTTCCAGAGCCAAAAACGTTCCTTGCCTCCGCGACCTTTTCAGAAGCAAGCAACTGGCGCTCGCCGATCCGGGCGAAACCTCCCCGAGACGGGTGCCTCGTAGGCCACAATAGGCCGAGACACGGATGAGCACTCTCGTCGGCATGCAGCTGAACGGTCGGTACCGGCTGGACGCCCAGATCGGTACCGGCGGGATGTCGACGGTCTACCGGGCCTTCGACTCGGTGCTCGAGCGGCGGGTCGCGGTCAAGCTCATGCACCGCGAGATCGCGGCCGACACCGACCAGCTCGAGCGTTTCCGCCGCGAGGCGCGCTCGGTCGCCCAGCTCAGCCACCCGCACATCGTCGGCGTGATCGACGCGGGGGAGGAGGACGGCCGGCCGTACATCGTCTTCGAGTACGTCGAGGGCGAGACGCTGAAGGACCGCATCCGCCGCATGGGCCGTCTCCCCGTCGACGAGGCGATCGCCTACGCGATCGAGATCTCGCGCGCGCTCGGCGCGGCCCACGCCCGCCACATCGTCCATCGCGACGTCAAGCCGCAGAACGTCCTGATCGATGAAGAGGGCTCGGCCAAGGTCACCGACTTCGGCATCGCCCGCTCGCTCGACGAGGAGGGCCTGACCGCGGACGGGCGGGTGCTCGGCACCACCGACTACGTCTCCCCGGAGCAGGCGCTCGGCCACGACGTCAACGGCCAGTCCGACATCTACTCGCTCGGCGTCGTGCTGTTCGAGATGCTCACGGGCGACGTCCCGTTCCACGGCGAGAACCAGGTCGCGGTCGCGATGAAGCACGTGCGCGAGGACCTGCCCGACGTGCAGATGCGGCGGCCGGAGGTGTCCGCGGGGCTCGCGGCGATCCTCGACCGCATGACGGACAAGCACCTCGACCACCGCTACCCGGACACGGCCACGCTCGACATCGACCTCGAGGACGCGCTGGCCGCCGAGGCCGCCCGCTCGGGCCGCTCGACCGGCGAGGCCACCGCGGTGATCGCGACGCTCCCCGAGCGCACCAAGCGCCGCCTGCCGCTGCGCATGCGCCGGCGCTTCCCCGTCATCGCCGTGATCGCGGCGCTGGTGGGCGTCGCCGCCGTCGCCGCCGTCCTGATCACCCAGGGCCTGGAGCGCACCGAGCGCGGCACCGGCACGGGCAAGGTCAAGCCGCCGCCCGGCACCAAGGTCGTCTCCGTCAAGCGCACCTCGGCCCAGGACTTCGACCCGCTCGGCGACGACGACGAGCACGCCGACCAGGCCTTCCTCGCCGTCGACAAGAACCCCGGCACGGCGTGGACGACCGAGAGCTACAGCGGCGCCACGCTGGCGGGCAAGAAGGGCGTCGGCCTCTACGTCGACGCCGCGCCCGGCGTCGCGGCCACCAAGATCGAGATCGACACGCCGAAGCCCGGCTGGCAGGCCGAGATCCAGGTCGCCCCCGACGGCGACGCGCCCGACGGCGCCCCCGGGGAGGGCGCCGACTGGAAGGAGGTCGGCGGCGGCAAGGTCAAGCGCAAGCGCCAGCGCTTCACGCTGCGCACCGACGGCAAGCGCTACCGCTACTACCTCGTCTGGATCACGAAGCTGCCGCCCGGCGCCGAGCGCGTCGAGATCAGCGACGTCTCGCTCTTCCGCAAGACGACCTAGAAGGCGTGGCTGCCGCGCTCGGCGCGGTAGCGCTCGAGCCCGTACTCCAAGAGGCGCGTGCAGACGTCGGGGAACGACACGCCCGTCGCCTCCCACATCTTCGGGAAGCCGCTGGTGGCGGTCATCCCGGGCAGCGTGTTGAGCTCGTTGACGAGCACCCGGCCGCCCTCCTCGACGAAGAAGTCGACCCGCGCCAGCCCGGCGCAGCCCGCGCGCAGGAACGTCTCGCGCGCCAGCCGCCGCACCTCCTCGACCACCCCGTCGCCCACCCGCGCGGGGATCGCCAGCTCCACGCCCCCCGGCGAGTACTTCGCCTCGTAGTCGTACCAATCGGCGCCCTGGAGAATCACCTCGGCCGGCAGCGAGGTCTCGGGGTCGCCCAGCCCCGTCACGGAGCACTCGACCTCGATGCCCGGCGAGAACGCCTCGGCGATCACGAGCCCGTCGTGCGAGAACGCCGTCTCCAGCGCGGCGTCGAGCTCATCCTCGGCAGAGACCTTCGAGATCCCGACCGAGGAGCCGAGCCGCGCCGGCTTGACGAACACGGGCAGCCCGAGCTCCCCAAGCCGCAGGCGCACGGCGGCGGCGTCCGCGCGCCACTCGTCCTCGCGGACGGCGGCGTAGGCCACCTGCGGCACCCCCGTGGCCGCCAGCACCTCCTTGAAGACGATCTTGTCCATGCACAGCGAGGAGGCGAGCACGCCCGCGCCGACGTAGGGGACGTCGAGCAGCTCCAGCAGGCCCTGGATCGTGCCGTCCTCGCCGAACGGGCCGTGCAGCACCGGGAACACGACGTCGGCGTCCAGCAGGCCGCCCCCGGGCACCAGCGCCAGCGGCGCGCCGTCCGGCCCCGTCCACGAACCGTCGCGCTCGAGCCGCACCCGCTCCACCTCGTGCCCGCCGGCCTCCAGCGCGGCGCTGACCGCGGCCGCGGAGTCCATCGAGACGTCGTGCTCCGACGAGCGCCCGCCGGCGAGGACGACGACCCTCACGGCGTCGGGGACGGGGTGGCCGTCGCGTTCGGGTCGGGGTCGAGGTCCGGCGGCTCGAACTTGCCGACGATCAGCGTCACGGTCGATCCCTTGTCGCGCTTCTCGCCCGACGGCGGGTTCTGCGTGAGCACCACGCCGTCGCCCTCCGGCGAGTCGACGTTCTGCTCGCGCCGCCGCACCTTGAAGCCTTCGCCCTCGATCACCTTGGCCGCGTCGCCCACGTCCTCGCCCAGCACGTCGGGCACCTCGACCTGCGGCGGCGCCTTGGCGACCGTCAGCGTGACCGTCGAGTCCTTGGCGACCTCGGTGCCCGCGGCCGGGGTCTGGGCGAGCACCGTGCCCGGCTCCTCGTCCGCGTCCTCGCGCTCGGTGATCGACAGCTGCAGCCCGGCCGCCTCGACCAGCCGCTCCGCCTCGTCGCGGCTCTCGCCCACGACCCCGGGCACCTCCACCTTGCGCGACCCGCGCGAGACCACCAGCGTCACCGTGCGCCCGCGCTCGAGCCGCGAGCGCTCGGAGGGGGAGGTCTCGATCACGCGGTTGGCCGGCACGTCGTCGTTGTACTCGCGCCGCACGTCGACCTTGAAGCCCGCGGCCTTCAGCTTCCGCTCCGCCGACGCGCGCGGCGAGCCGCGGACGAACGGGATCGTCGCGTCGCCGGGCCCGCTCGAGACGATGATGGTCACGGTCGAGCCCTCCTCGGCCTCCTGGGCCGGCTGCGGCCGCTGGGTGGTGACGCGGTCGGCGGGGACGCTGTCGGAGCGCACGTTCTCGACGTTGACCTCGAAGCCCTGGTTCTGGAGGATCTGCGCCGCGGTGGCCGAGCGCCGCCCGACCACGTCGGGGACGGCCAGCTTCTCCGGCGTCAGCAGCAGGTAGGCGCCGACCGCGATCGCGGCGAGCGCGAGCAGCGTCAGCAGGATCCACAGCCAGCGCAGGTTGCGGCGGTCGGCCGCCTCCACCTCCGCGACGCCGGGAAGGCCCGGATAGGTGCCCGTGTGCGGCGCGACGCGCGTGTACTCGCCGGTCCCCACCGGCACGCCCCGGACCGCCTCGAGCGCGCGGATGAACTCGTCGGCGTCCTGGAAGCGGTAGGCCGGGTCCTTCTGCAGCGCCTTCGTGACGACGTCCTCGAGCTGCTCGGAGACCGCCGGGTTGTACTGCGAGGGCGGGACCGGCTCCTCAGAGACCTGCTTGAGCGCGATCGTGACCGCCGACTCGGCGTCGAACGGCACCCGGCCGGTCAGCAGCTCGTAGAGCACGACGCCGATCGAGTAGAGGTCGGAGCGCGCGTCGACCGGGTGGCCCTGGGCCTGCTCGGGCGAGAGGTACTGCGCCGTGCCCATGATCGAGCCGGTCTCGGTCATGTCCGAGGCGCCGGCGCGGGCGATCCCGAAATCGGTGACCTTGGCGCGGCCCTCGTCGTCGACGATCACGTTGTGGGGCTTGATGTCGCGGTGCACGATCCCGCGCCGGTGCGCGAAGCGGGCGGCCTTGAGGATCTGCAGCACGAGGTCGATCGCGCGGTCGGGATCCAGCGCGCCGTCCTGGCGGACGACCTGCTTCAGCGACCGCCCCTCCAGGAACTCCATCGCGATGTAGTAGGTGTCGTCGAACTCCCCGCGGTCGTAGACGGCGACCACGTTGGGGTGCTGGAGGCCGGCCGCGCTCGACGCCTCGCGGCGGAAGCGCTCGACGAACTCGGCGTCCTCGGCGAAGCGGCGGTAGAGCAGCTTCAGCGCCACCTTGCGGCCGAGCTGGAGGTCCTCGGCGCAGTAGACGTCGGCCATCCCGCCGGAGCCGATCCGGTTGAGCACCTTGTAGCGCTCGTCGACGACCGTGTCGCGGGCGATGCCGTGGACGCTCATCCGCCCAGCGCCTCGAGGACCTGCTTGGCCACCGGCGCCGCGTCGACGCCGCCCGTGCCGCCCTGGACCCGCTCCAGCACGACCGCGACGGCGAAGTCGTTCGTGAAGCCGATGAACCAGGGGTCGTTGATCTTCTGCTCGATGTTGATCTCCGCCGTGCCGGTCTTGCCGGCCAGCTCGACGCCCTCGAGCGCGGCGGCCGTGCCGGTGCCCTCCTTGACGACGTTCTTCATCATCGACGTGAGCGCGCGCGCCGTCGACGTCTTCATCACGCGCTCGACCTCCTCGCCCTCGATCTCGTCCTGGGTGCGGCCGTCCGGGTCGACGATCTTCTGCGTGATGTGCGGCTTCATCCGCACACCGCCGTTGGCGATCGTCGCCGCCACGGTCGCCATCTGCAGCGGCGTCACGAGCAGCTTGTCCTGGCCGATCGCCATGCGCCCGACGTCGATCCGCGGCGACCGCGGCCGCAGGAGCTTGCCGTTCGGGCCGCGCTCACCCGAGGCCAGCAGCTGGTCGGAGGGCAGGTCGATCGGCGGCTGCTTGTAGAAGCCGTACCTGGTCATGTACTCGGCCATCGTCTTCTTGCCCAGCTTCTCACCGACGGCGGCCCACACCGTGTTGACGGAGTTCGTCAGCGCGAAGGTCAGGTCGATGTCGCCGAAGTCCTCGCCGCCGAAGTTGTTGAGCGGCACGCCCGAGATCTTCTTGCCGTTCTCGCCGCTGACGCGCGAATCCGGGGTGAAATCGCCCGTGTCGAGCGCGGCCGTGGCGGTCACCGCCTTCATCGTGGACCCGGGCGGATAGCCCGCCTGCGTCGCGCGGTTGACCAGCGGGGAATTGGCGTCGTCGGTCGAGAGCTCCTTGAACTTGTCGCCCTCGTCGAGCCCGTTGGGGTTGTAGGAGGGCTGGGAGACCATCGCCAGCACGGCGCCGCTCGACGGCTCGAGCGCCACGACGGCGCCCTTGCGGCCCCGCAGCGCGTCGATCGCGGCCTGCTGCGCCTTGGAGTTCAGCGTCGTGCGGATCGAGTCGCCGACGTTGCGCTTGTTGAGCAGCGAGTCGACGGCCCCGATCAGCTCGGTGCGGCGGCCCGTCAGCGGGTCGTTGCGGAACTGCTCGAGCCCCGAGCGGCCGATGCTGGTGAACGAGTAGCCGATCGCGTGCGCGAACTCGCTCCTGGTCGGGTAGCGCCGCGCGTAGCGCTCCTTGTCGATCTTCACGCTGCGCGCCAGCACCTTGCCGTCGGCGGAGCGGATCGTGCCGCGCTTGATGCGCTCCTCGGCCAGCAGCGGGCGCCGGTTGGCGACGTTGTCGCGCAGCCCCTTGGCGCGTGAACACGCTCCACCACGAGGTCGCGAACACGAGCACGCCGAACAGCAGGACGATGAGCCCGTAGAGCCGGATGATGGGAGCGTTCATCGCAGGTGGGCCGGCCGCCGGGCGCGGTCGGATATGAGGAGTAACAGCGCCAGCAGCACGAAGTTGGCCACGATCGAGGAACCGCCGTAGGACACGAACGGCAGCGTCACGCCCGTGAGCGGGATCACCTTCGTCACGCCGCCCACGATCACGAAGACCTGGAGCGCGAAGACCGCGGTCAGGCCGGCCGCCAGCAGCTTGGAGAACGAGTCGGTGGCGAGCATCGCGACCTTCATCCCGCGCTCGCAGAACAGCAGGAAGACGAGCAGCAGCCCGCACGCCCCGGCCAGCCCGAGCTCGTTGACGATCACGGCGTAGATCAGGTCGGTGTCGGCCGCCGGCAGCAGCGGCGTGCCGCCCACGGACAGCAGCGCCTGCCCGAAGCCGGTGCCGAACAGCCCGCCGTCGGACTGGGCGAACAGCGACTGCGCGATCTGGTAGCCCTGGTCCTCCACCAGCGACGGCTTGAACGGGTCGAGCCAGATCGCCACGCGGTCCTGGATGTGCCCGCGGATCTGGTACATGCCCCAGGCGCCGAACCCGAACAGGACCAGCCCGATCGTCACGAACGAGACGCGGTTGGTGGCCACGTAGAGCAGGGCCAGGAAGCCGCCGAAGTACATCAGCGACGAGCCCAGGTCCTGGATGAAGAAGAGCAGGAACATCGCCGCGCCCCAGACCACGATCAGCGGCCCGAAGTGCTTCAGCGGCGGGATCGTCACGCCGAGCACCCGCCGCGCGCCCTGCACCAATAACTGCCGCGTGTCGCGCAGGTAGGCGGCGAGGAAGATGACGATGGCGAGCTTGCCGAACTCCGCCGGCTGGAACTGGAAGGCCCCGATGCCGACGCCGAGGTAGGCGCCGTTGACCTGCTGGCCGATGCCGGGCACGCGCGGGAGCAGCAGCAGCGCCAGGCCGGCCGCCGCGATCGTGTAGCGGTAGCGCTCGAGCACCCGGAAGTCCTTCAGGAACACGATCGTGAGCGTGAAGAGGATGAGCCCGAAGCCGAACCAGCCGGCCTGGCGCAGCGCCTTGTCCTCGTCGAGCCGGTAGATCACCACGAGCCCGAAGCAGGCCATCACCGCGACCAGCGGCAGCAGGTAGGGATCGGCGTAGGGGAGCCGGATCCGCACCACCAGGTGGGCGGCGACGCAGACCCCCAGGAACATCGCGCCGTAGGTGAGCGAGACGTTCGAGAGCTGCTGGGACTGCTGGATGAACAGCGCGGCGAACCCGGCGGCGACCAGCAGCGAGGCCGGCACCAGCGCGAACAGCTCGCGGTTGCGGGCGCTCACTCGATCTGGCCGCGTTCGAGCGCGATCACGAGGTTCTCCGCGTCGTCCTTCGAGCGCAGCTTGTGATCCGTGAAGGTGGCGCGGCGCGCGCGCGGCACGTCGTCGATCGTCACGCCCGAGCCGGCGAAGCGCTCGTAGAGCTCGATCCCGAACGGCAGGTCGTACGGCAGGCCGCGGAAGATCGCGATCGTGCGGTCGTCACGCGGGTCGGTCCCGACGAAGTAGACGGCACGCGTGGCCATCCAGCCGCCCGCGAGGACGAGGCCGAGCAGGGCGAGGACCACGAGCAGGCCGACGGGGATCCGGCGGCGGCGGCGCTTGCCGGGCTTCGCGGCGGCGCCGGGGAGAGGGGCGGTGCGGCGCGGCGGGGGAGTCGCCGTCGCGGACCTGGCCGCATCGTCCTGCGGCGGCGGCTCCTCGGGGGTGGGGCGGATCGCCGACAGCGCGACGGTCCCGTCCTTGCGGTACTCCTCCTCGACGGCGTCGGCGACCTCGGGGGCGGGCGCCGCGGTCGAGGCCGGGCGGGTCACGCCCTGGCGCGGCCCCTTCACGGCCTCGCCCTCGAAGGTGTCGTACTCGGAGGTCGCGCCCTCGTCGGGCTCCCTGGCCGCCGCGGCGCCGGCGGCGCCACCCTGGGACTCGACCTCCTCGAGCCGGAACAGGATCACCGTGATGTTGTCGCGGCCGCCGGCCGAGTTGGCGGCGTCGATCAGCCGCTTGCCGAGCGTCTCCAGCGAGTCGCCGTCCTCGAACAGCGGGCGCAGCTTCGGCTCGTGGACCATCGAGGTCAGCCCGTCGGAGCAGAGCAGGAAGAGGTCGCCCGCCTTGGCCGGGAAGATGTCGATGTCGACCTGGACGCTGGCCTCGGGCCCGAGCGCGCGGGTGATGACGGAGCGCTGCGGGTGCTGCTCGGCCTGCTCCTCGGTCAGCTTGCCGCGCGCGACGAGCTCCCCGACCAGCGAGTGGTCCTTGGTCAGCCGGATCAGCTCACCGTCGCGCAGCAGGTAGGCGCGCGAGTCGCCGACGTGGGCGATCACGACCTCGTCGTCGTCGACGTAGGCCGCCGTCGTCGTCGTGCCCATGCCGTGGAGCGAGTCGTCGGAGCGCGCGCGCTCGTGGATGCGCTTGTTGGCCTGCTCGATGACGTGCACGAGCGCCTCGGCGCGCGAGCCGTTGGGCAGCTCGTCGTCGAAGGAGCGCACGGAGATCTCCGACGCGACCTCGCCCGCCTGCGCCCCGCCCATGCCGTCCGCCACCACGAACAGCGGAGCGCGCACGAAGAAGTTGTCCTCGTTGCCCTGCCGCTGGCGGCCGACGTCGGAGGCATACCACTGCTCTGCGATGCGCAACATGGGTGGCTTGTGTCTAACGCTCGAAGGTGAACTCGGAGTCACCGATGCGGATCCGGTCGCCCACATGAAGTGGTTGCGGACCGCGCAGCGGCTCCCCGTTCAGGTAGGTCCCGTTGGTCGAGCCTAGATCCTCCAGCACCACGACGTCCCCCTGAGGCTGCAGGCGCGCGTGCGAAGTCGAGGCGAACGAGTCCTCGAGCTGGATGTCGCTCTGGTCGCCACGGCCCAGCACAGCGCCGTCGGAGAGGTCGTAGGCGACGCCGTCGCGCAGCCCCGCGGCGGTCTCGACCCGCAGCCGCGGCGCGCCCTGCTCACCGTCCCCGCCGAGGCCGGAGGAGGCGACGTGCATGCCGGTGGCGTCCTCATAGGCCGGTGCCCCGCCGCCGCGCCCGTCCGCCGCCGCGCCCGAGCCGGCGGTGTTGCGCAGGTCCTTGAGCGCCGAGCGCGCCATCCAGAGCAGGAACAGGTACAGCACGGCGATGAAGCCGAACTTCAGCGCCACGGCCACGGGATCGAGGGTCAAGTGCTCCCTTACTCCAGTTCGAAGACGATGTCGGACGTGCCGAGGGTGATGGTGTCCCCGGAACGCAGCGATTGCGCACCTTGGATGCGCCGCCCGTTGACCTTGACGCCGTTGGTCGAGCCGAGGTCGCGCACCGTCCAGGACGCCCCCGAGGGTCGCAGCTCGGCGTGCTTGCGCGACACGTTCTGGTCGTCGACCTGGATGTCCGCCTCGCGCGAGCGGCCCAGCACGGCGCCCCCCGAGCCCACCACGGACGTCCGCCCGTCGACGCGCAGGCGGGCGCCGCGGCGGCGCGGGTCGGGCTCGCGCAGCGGCTCCGAGAGGCGGTCGGAGGTCGAGTAGACCATCGTGTGGCCGTGGTCGCCCTGGCTCGGCTGCTCGGCCGCGTCCTCCTCGGCGCCGCGGACCAGCCGCGCCTGGATGCCGAACTCGCCCAGCCGCAGGGCGTCGTCGGTCTCGAACCTGATCGACGGCCGCGTGAGCAGGGCGATCCGCTCGCGACGGGCGTGCTCGAGCAGGTAGCCCGACAGCTCGCGCTGCAGCTCGGATTCGTAGCCCTCGAACTGCTCGCGATCCTTGGGGGAGAGCCAGACCACGTACTCGTTGGGCGCGTAGGTGCGCGACAGCGAGGCGACCTTGTGCTGCTCCATCTCGCGCGCCAGCTTGCGGGCGATCTCGACCGGGCGCACCTCCGATTTGAAGGCGCGCGAGAACGTCCCCTCGACGAGGCCGGCCAGTTTGGACTCGAGATTGCGCAGCACGCTCATGCGTGCCTAGGAGTATGAGAGGTCAGGTTCCTCGGTCGTCCCGTATACCCACCGCCACCCCACGGCGATGATGCCCGCGGCCAGCGCGCCCGCGACCAGACCCTTCGGGACGGATCCGTTGACGGCCTCGCCGATCGACGCGGTGGCGCCGGCCAGGCCCGCCGCCCACACGGTCGCGGCGACGATGTCGACCGACAGCGAGCGGCCGCGCACGAGCCACGGCATGACCAGCGCGGCGAGACCCCACAGGACGGCCTGGAGCGGCGCGCCGGAGGTCACCAGCGGTCGCACGACGTCGCTCGCGGTGATGCTCGCGGCGCCGTCCCAGCTCGCTCGCGCCGGGAGGTCCCCGGCCAGGCCGAACAGCAGCGCGCGGCCGAGCAGCGCCTCGGCCAGCAGCAGCCACAGCAGCCCGGTCACGGCCAGGCCCACACGCGTCCAGGCGCTGCGCGCCGTGCCGGCCAGCGCGGGGAAGGCGCCGGCGAGCCCGATCAGCCCGAGCGCAGGGGCCAGCGCGGGCGCCGACCACGCCAGCGGCGTGGTCCGCAGCAGGATCGGCGGCAGCGACACGGCGAGGAAGACGACCAGTGCGGCGCCGGCGCGCGGCTCGGTCCCGAACGTCATCGCCCCGACCACGGCGGCGGCGGCCACGATCCAGCCACCGCCGGGCAGCAGGGCGACCAGCAGCGCGGCGGCGGCGGCCGCCGCGAAGGCGGGCAGCGAGGAGTCGGGCAGCAGGCCCACCAGCGCGCACAGGACGAGCGCGCCCGCCGCCGCCGCGGCGAACGCGCGGTCGCTCCACGTCGGCATCGCGTACGCGTCCTCGAGCGGGTGCGGCGCGACGATCCCGCCGTCGTCGGAGACCTCGGGCAGCGCCTCCGCGAGGGCATCGGCGAGGTCGGCCATGTCGCCGCGGTCGTCGGGGAGGGGGAGCAGCGTGCGGTCGATGGCGGCGCTCAGCTCCGCCGGCAGGTCGCCGCGCGTCTTGGCCAGCGGCGGCTGGGTCATCCCGACGCGCCGCAGCGTGGCCGCGGGGCTGCCGGCGCGGACGGGGTTGACGCCGGCCAGGCCCTCGTAGAGGACGAGCCCGAGCGCGTAGAGGTCGCAGCGCTCGTCGATGCGCTCGCCCGCCGCCTGCTCCGGGGCCATGTAGGCGAGCGTCCCGACGACGTCGCCCGTGCGCGTGAGCGGCTCGTCGCCCGCGAGGTGGGCGACCCCGAAGTCGGTCAGCTTGGCCGCGCCGTAGGGCGAGCGGGGGCGGTCGGGGACCATCACGTTCTGCGGCTTGACGTCGCGGTGGATGACGCCCCGCTCGTGGGCGTGGGCGAGCGCGTCGGCGAGCGACAGCCCGATCCGCAGCACGTCGCGGTCGGAGACCTCGCCCGCGGTCTCCAGCTGCGCCAGCGTGCTGCCGCGCACGAGCTCGGAGACGAGGAAGCGCGTCCCGTCCTCCTCACCGGCGTCGAAGACCGACACGATCCCGGGGTGGTCGAGGCGGGCGACGGCGTGGGCCTCGCGGCGGGCGCGGTCGTCGGCGCGGCCGTCGGCGGGGATCGCCTTGACCGCCACATCGCGCCCCAGGCGCTCGTCGCGCGCCTCGTAGACCGTGCCGAACCCGCCCGCGCCGATGCGCGGACCCAGTCGGTAACGCCCCAGGGCGAGCGACGGATCGGCCTGAGCGACGAGCTCTTCGGTGGCCTGCATGGCGAGCGGTCCTTCGCCGCGGCCGAGCACCCACCTTCACGCCGCAATCGCGCCTGCGGGCCGTTGCGCCGCCGCGACGGGCATACTTCACGCCTTGTCCTTCTTCGACGAGGACGACGAGCCCCGGAGCAGTCCTCGCCCGCGCCGAAGCGCGGCGATGGGTGACCCCTCCGCAGACCAGCAGACGCTGCTGGTGCGGCGCGTCGTCGCATTCGGTGGCCTGCTGCTGCTGCTCATCCTGCTGTTCTTCGTCGTGCGCTCGTGCTCGAGCTCGCGCAAGGAGAACGCGCTGAAGGACTACAACCGCGAGGTCGCCTCGATCGTGAAGGAGTCCGACACGCAGGTCGGCGCGCCCTTCTTCGAGCTGCTCAGCTCGGCCGGCGACGAGTCGCCCCAGGACCTCCAGACCAACATCTCCGGCTATCGCGTGCAGGCCGAGTCCCAGCTCAAGCAGGCCAAGGGGCTTGACGTCCCGGACGAGATGAACTCCGCCCAGCAGTCGCTGCTGATGGCGCTCGAGTTCCGCCGCGACGGGCTGGGCTTCATCGCCGAGCGCATCCGCACCGCGCTCGGGGACGAGGGCGAGGCGGCCAACGACGCGATCACGGAGATCGCGGGCGAGATGCAGACGTTCCTGGCCTCCGACGTCCTCTACGAGGCCCGCACCAAACCCTTCATCACCGAGGCGCTCAAGGACGCCGAGATCGGCGGCCAGACGATCGCGGCCTCGCGCTTCCTGCCCGGGATCGAGTGGCTGAGCGAGCAGACCGTGGCGGCCCAGCTGGGCCAGACGCTCAGCAGCAGCGGCGAGGGCGGTGGGAGCAAGACGCCCGCGCCGGGCCTGCACGGGACCGGGATCGACAGCGTCTCGATCGGCGACACGGCCCTGCAGCCCGACGCGCCCAACCGCGTCACGGCCGGCGCCGACACCCCGATCGTCGTGAAGTTCACCAACCAGGGCGAGAACGACGAGTTCGACGTCAAGGTCACGGTCACGGTCGAGGGCGGCGACAAGCCGATCAAGACCTCGCGCACCGTCGACACGATCGCC
Organism: uncultured Solirubrobacterales bacterium; assembly: GCA_963787335.1. Classification (GTDB taxonomy): domain Bacteria; phylum Actinomycetota; class Thermoleophilia; order Solirubrobacterales; family Solirubrobacteraceae; genus DASQFQ01. The sequence goes on along the minus strand of CAWBCU010000031.1, from coordinate 56,791 downwards.
AAGGGCCAGACCGCGGAGGCGTCGCTCACGCTCGGCAAGGCGCCGCCCGTCGGGGCTGCCGTGACCGTCAAGGCCACGGTGGCGAAGGTCCCCGGCGAGGAGAAGACGGACAACAACACCGCCGAGTACGACGTCCTCTTCACCGCAGGCTAAGTCCGCTCGTATCCTGAAGAGCCGTGAACGACCTGACCGATCCGGCGGGCATCGCCGCGCTGTCGGCGGGTGCCGTGGCGCTCATCGCCCTCCTGCTCGCCATCGTCCTGTCGGTGCGCGTGCGGCGGCTGCGCTCGGCGCAGAAGCTCGTCCTCGGTGAGCACGGCGACACCGACCTCGTGGCCCACGCGGCCTCGCTGCAGCAGGCCTTCGCCGCCCTCCACGACCGGGTCGAGGAGGTCGCGACGAACGTCGACGAGCGGCTCGGCGCGGCGGAGGCGCGGCTCGACGGCGCGATCGCGTACCGCTCGCTGGTCCGCTACGACGCCTACGGGGAGCTGACCGGGAACCAGTCGACGACGATCGCGCTGCTCGACGCCGAGCGCAACGGCGTCGTCCTCTCCTCGATCGTCCGCCGCGACACCGCTCGCATCTACTGCAAGTCGGTCGTCGACGGGCGCGGTGAGCTCGAGCTCTCGCCCGAGGAGGCGGAGGCGGTGCGGCGGGCGCTCGCCGGCGAGGCCGCCGCCACGCTCCAGGGATGAAGGTCGGCTTCCTCGGCCCGGCCGGGACCTACAGCGAGGAGGCGGTGCTGGCCGACGGCGCCGCGGACCTCGAGCCGATCCCGCTCCCGACCGTCCACGACGCCGTCGCGGCGGTCCGCGAGGGCCGCGTGGAGCGCGCGCTCGTGCCGATCGAGAACTCGCTCGAGGGATCGGTGAACGCGACGCTCGACGCGCTCGCCCAGGGCGACGGCGGCGTGCAGATCACCGGCGAGCTCGTCCACGCCATCCACCACTGCCTGATCGCGCGGGCCGCCGTGCCGCTCGAGCGCATCGCGGTGGTGGCCTCGCACCCGCAGGGGAGCGGCCAGTGCGCCGCGTTCATCCGCACCCGCCTTCCGCGCGCGGCGGTCCTCACCGCCGCCTCGACCGCCGACGCGGTCCGGCTCGTGGCCGAGCGCGATCCCGGCGAGGGCGAGCCGTGGGCCGCGATCGCCAGCCGCGCCGCCGCCGCGCTCTACGGCTGCGAGGTGCTCGAGAGCGACATCCAGGACCCGCCCGGCAGCGAGACGCGCTTCGTCTGGATCGCGCGCGACGCGGCCGAGCCGGACAGCGGGCGCGCGTGGAAGACCGCGCTGCTGTTCTGGGAGCCCGACGACGACCGCGCGGGCTGGCTCGTGCGCTGCCTGGCGGAGTTCGCCGACCGCGACGTGAACCTCACCCGCATCGAGTCGCGGCCGCGGCGCGAGGGGCTCGGCTCCTACATGTTCTTCGTCGACCTCGACGGCTACGCCGGCACCCCCGCGGTCGCCGAGGCGATCGAGGCCCTGCGCGCCCACGCCGCCGCCGTGCGGGTCCTCGGGTCGTTCCCGACCGCGCCCTAAGTACACTTCGCGCAGGATGGCGACCGCCGTACCCCCAGGCCCAGTTGGGTCTGTGCCGCTCGGAGACCACCCGCGGCACGGACCTGAGGCGGACGGCCGCGGCCGTTGGTCAGGTGGTCGGGTGCTGGTGCTCAACGCGACGTACGAGCCCATCAACGTGTGCACGGTGCGCCGCGCGACGGTCCTGCTCCTGAAGGAGAAGGCCGAGATGATCGAGGTCGGCAGCCAGACGCTGCACTGGGCCTCGGGCTCGCTCGCCAAGCCGGTCGTGATCCGCCTCATCACCTACGTGCGCATCCCGCGCGACACGCACAAGCGCAAGATCACGCGCCGCGCGGTGTTCGCCCGCGACGGCTGGGAGTGCCAGTACTGCGGCGCGCGCACGAGCCTCACCGTCGACCACGTGATCCCGCGCTCGAAGGGCGGCGACTCCGGCTGGGAGAACATCGTCGCCTCCTGCGCGCCCTGCAACCGGCGCAAGGGCGACCGGCTCCCGCACCAGGTCGACATGCACCCGCGCATCAAGCCGCGGATCCCGAGCCCGCACATCTTCATCCAGCTCGCCTCGCCGACGATCCCGGCGACCTGGAAGCAGTACCTGCTGCACGAAGCCGCCTGACGCGCGCCGCCGCGCCTGGTTAAACACGAAGGGCCCCGTGTCGAGCGGGGCCCTTCGGTTGCTGACTTGCTGGACTTACAGGTCGCGGTCCGCGATCTATGCGGCCGGGGGGACGAACTCCGGCACGGACCGGCGACGGTGCCTCGGTGTGGATTCCGCTACCAGCGGGTCCAGCACCGGCTGGTACCTAGCGGCCGGGCACCTCCAGGGTCCCGTAATGTTTGTCACTCAACTTCGGACCACCCCCTTTCTCTGGTCTCTCCAGAGTACAGAACGCGGGGGACGGGGACGAGCCAGGTGTCTTAGGGCTCGATGTCCTCCGGGTCCACCTCGGGCGGGGTCATCGTCGCCGGGTCCGTGGGATCGGCCGGGCCGGCCTCGGCCAGCTCGTCGACGTCGGTCATGCCGGTGCCGTTGGTCGCCACGGTCGCGGGGTCGAGCGTCTCGGCGCTCGCCGCCGTGGCCGCCTCGTCCTCCATGACCAGGGCGATCGCGGACACGCGGTCATCCTCGCGGATGTTCATGAGGCGGAAGCCCTGGGCGTTGCGGCCGAGCGGGCGGAAGTCGCGCACGGCGATCCGCTGGACCATCCCGTTCTGGGAGATGAACACGAGCTGGTGGTGCTCGCGGACCACGAGCGCGCCGGTCAGGCGGCCCTTGGCCTCGGTCTGCTGGATCGTCTTGACGCCCTTGGCGCCGCGGTTGGTCTTGCGGTAGTCGCCGACCAGCGTCCGCTTGCCGAAGCCGGTCTCGGTCACGACGAGCAGGTACTGGTCGTCGCGGGCGATGTCCATCGCGATGACCTCGACGTCGCCCGAGACGTCCATGCCGCGGACGCCGCTGGTGTCGCGGCCCATCGCGCGGGCGTCGCTCTCGGAGAAGCGCACGGCCAGGCCGGCGCTCGAGACCATCAGGACCTCGTCGCCCTCGTCCACGCGCCGGACGGCGACCAGCTCGTCCTCGTCGCGGATGTTGATGGCGATGATGCCGTCGGCCTTGATCGGCGTGTTGTAGGCCTGGAACGCGGTCTTCTTGACCGTGCCGCACTTGGTCGCGAAGACGAGGAAGTCGGACTCCGAGAAGTCGCGCGTGGCCAGCACGGACTGCACGCGCTCGCCCTCGCGCAGCGGCAGCACGTTGCCGAGGTAGCGCCCCTTGGAGGTGCGGCCGGCCTCGGGCAGCTCGTAGACCTTCGAGCGGTAGATCTTGCCCCGGTTCGTGAAGAACAACAGGTAGTCGTGCGTCGAGCACACGAACAGGTGCTCGATGTAGTCGTCGTCCTTCATGTCCATGCCCGTGACGCCGACCCCGCCGCGGCGCTGCATGCGGTAGGTGGCGAGCGGGAGGGACTTGATGTAGCCCGAGTGCGTGATCGCGATGACCATCTGCTGGTCGGCGATCAGGTCCTCGATGTCGACGTCGTCCTCGGCGTGCGTGATCTCGGTGCGGCGGTCGTCGCCGTAGCGCTCGGAGATCTCGAGCAGCTCCTCCTTGATCAGGCCGTAGACCTTGTCCTCGTCGCCGAGCAGCTCGCGCAGCTCGCGGATGCGCTCGACGAGGTCGGCGTGCTCGCGCTTGATCGCGTCGGCCTCGAGCGCGGTCAGCTGCTGCAGGCGCAGCTCGAGGATCGCCTGGGCCTGGATGTGGGTCAGGCCGAAGCGGTCGATCAGGCCCGAGCGGGCGGCGTCGCGGTCGCGTGACCCGCGGATCAGCTCGATGACCTCGTCGAGGTGGTCGAGCGCGATCAGCAGGCCCTCGAGGCGGTGGACGCGCGCCTCGAGCGTGCGCAGCTCGTGCTTGGCGCGGCGGACGATGACCTCGCGCTGGTGCTGGACGTAGTGCCGGATGACGCTGTGCAGCGGCAGCGTCTGCGGCACGTTGTCGACCAGGGCGACGGTGTTGACGCCGAACGTCGCCTGCATCGGCGTGTGCTTGTAGAGCTTGTTGAGCACGACCTTCGGGATCGCGTCGCGCTTGAGCTCGATCACGATCCGCATGCCGTTGCGGTCCGACTCGTCGCGCAGGTCGGAGATCTCGGTGATCTTCTTCTCGTGCACGAGCTCGGCGATCTTGCGGATCACGCCGCTCTCGCCGCCCTTCTTCACGGCGTAGGGCAGCTCGGTGACGATGATCGCCTCCTTGCCGTGCGTCAGCGGCTCGGAGTGGGCCTTGGCGCGGATGCGGACGCGGCCGCGGCCGGTCTCGTAGGCGTCGCGGATGCCCGAGAGGCCGACGATCGTCCCGCCGGTCGGGAAGTCCGGGCCGGGCAGGTGGCGCATCAGGCCGGCGGTGTCGATGTCCGGGTTGTCGATGTAGGCGACGGTGGCCGCGATCACCTCGCGCAGGTTGTGCGGCGGGATGTTCGTGGCCATGCCGACGGCGATGCCGGAGGAGCCGTTGACGAGCAGGTTCGGGAAGCGCGACGGCAGCACCGACGGCTCGGAGTCCTCGCCGTCGTAGTTGGGCTGGAAGTCGACCGTGTCGGCGTCGAGGTCGCGCAGCATCTCGCGCGCGATGCCGGCCAGCCGGGCCTCCGTGTACCGCATGGCGGCGGCCGGGTCGTCGTCGACCGAGCCGAAGTTGCCCTGGCCGTCGACCAGCGGCGCGCGCAGGGAGAACTCCTGCGCCATGCGGACGAGCGTGTCGTAGATCGCCGAGTCGCCGTGCGGGTGGTACTTGCCCATCACCGCGCCGACGATGCGCGCGCACTTGACGTAGCGGCGGTTGGGCTGCAGGCCCATCTCGTCCATCGCGTAGAGCACGCGGCGGTGGACGGGCTTGAGGCCGTCGCGGACGTCGGGCAGCGCGCGCCCGACGATGACCGACATGGCGTAGTCGAGATACGCGGAGCGCATCTCCTCCTCGAGCCCGCGGGGCTCGATGTTGCCGCCGGAGATGATGTCTGAAGTCGCCATCCTTACACGTCCAGGGTCGCGGCGCGGGCGTTCTCTTCGATGAACTCGCGGCGCGGCTCGACCTTGTCGCCCATCAGCATCGTGAAGAGGCGGTCGGCGGCGGCGGCGTCATCCATCGTGACCTGCGCCAGGGTGCGGGTCTGGGGGTCCATCGTCGTCTCGCGGAGCTGCTCGGCGTTCATCTCGCCGAGGCCCTTGAAGCGCTGGAGGTTGAGGCCCTTCGAGGCGACCTTGAGCACGGAGCGCGGCAGCTCCTCGAAGGACAGCGCCTCCTCGGCTCTGCTCGCCCAGCTTGACGGTGAACGGCGGCGTGCCGGCCATGCCGACGAGCTCCGTGTGCACGCGGTTGAGCTGGCGGTACTCGTTGGCCTCGAACAGCGTGCGCCTGATCTTCAGCGTGCGCGCCATGTTCGACTTGCGCTCCACGGCCTTGACGTGGATCAGGCCGTCCTCGGAGGCGACGAGGTTGGTCAGGTAGGGCTCCGTCTCCGGGTCCTTGCGGTTGACGAGCCCGAGCAGCTCCTCGGCGTCCTTGACCTGCTCGTCGAGGATCTGGGACTCCTCGAGGAACGTGACGATGTCGTTGCCGTAGTCGGCGCGCAGCGCGGAGGCCCAGCCCTCGTACTGCTTGAGCAGGCGCCGGTAGCGCTGCCAGCGGTTGTCCGTGAGCTTGAAGACCTTGCCCTCGTGGTCGGCGACCTCGATGCGGTCGAGCTTGTCGCCGAGCAGGATGTCCTCGAGCTCGGACTCCTTCTCGACGTAGCGCTCCGACTTGCCCTGCGTGACCTTGTAGAGCGGCGGCTTGGCGATGTAGATGTAGCCGGCGTCGATCAGCTCCTGCATCTCGCGGAAGAGCAGCGTGAGGATCAGCGTCCGGATGTGGGCGCCGTCGACGTCGGCGTCCGTCATCAGCACGATCTTGTGGTAGCGGGCGCGCTCGATGTCGAACTCGTCGCGGATGCCGGTGCCGAGCGCGGTGATGAGCGCCTGGATCTCGTTGTTCTGGAGGACCTTGTCGATCCGCGCCTTCTCGACGTTGAGGATCTTGCCGCGCAGCGGGAGCACGGCCTGGGTCGCGCGGTCGCGGCCCTGCTTGGCCGAGCCGCCGGCGGAGTCGCCCTCGACCACGAACAGCTCGGTCAGCGACGGGTCGCGCACGGAGCAGTCGGCGAGCTTGCCCGGCAGCGCCGAGTTCTCGAGCGCGGACTTGCGGCGCGTGAGGTCGCGCGCCTTGCGGGCGGCGGCGCGGGCCTGGGCGGCCGAGACGGCCTTCTTGACGATCTGGTTGGCCTCCTGCGGGTTCTCCTCGAGGAACTCGGCCAGCGCGCGGTTGACGATGTTCTGGACGAAGCCGGCCATGCCCGGGTTGCCGAGCTTGGTCTTCGTCTGGCCCTCGAACTGCGGGTCCTGGAGCTTCACGGAGATGACGGCGGTCAGGCCCTCGCGCACGTCCTCGCCGGTCAGCGCGTCGTCCTTCTCGCGCAGGAAGCCCTTGTCCCGCGCGTAGCGGTTGAGCGTGCCGGTCAGCGCCGAGCGGAAGCCCGACAGGTGCGAGCCGCCCTCGTGCGTGTTGATGTTGTTGGCGAAGGAGTGGATCGACTCCTGGTAGGAGGAGTTCCACTGCATCGCGACCTCGACCGCGCCCTCGTCGCTGTCGGCCTCGAAGAAGATGACCTTCTTCTGGATCGGACTCCTTGTTCTCGTTGAGGTAGCGGACGAAGTCCTCGATGCCGCCCTCGTAGTGGAAGTCGGCCCTGCGCGCCCTCGGCGCGCTCGTCGGTGAGCGAGATGCGCAGGCCGCGGGTCAGGAACGCCGTCTCGCGCAGGCGCTGCTCGAGCGTGGCGAACTCGAAGTCGAGCGACTCGAAGATCTCCGCGTCGGAGAGGAAGGTGATGATCGTGCCGGTCTCGCTCGGTCGGCTCGCCCTGCTCGAGCGGGGCCTGCGGCGCGCCGCGGACGTAGTCCTGCGTCCACACGTGGCCGTCGCGGCGGACCTCGACGTGGAGGCGCTCCGACAGCGCGTTGACCACGGAGACGCCGACGCCGTGCAGGCCGCCGGAGACCTTGTAGCCGCCGCCGTCGCCGAACTTGCCGCCGGCGTGCAGGACGGTCAGGACGACCTCGAGGGCCGGCCGGCCCTCCTTCTCCATCATCGCGACCGGGATGCCGCGACCGTCGTCGGCGACCGTGACCGAGTTGTCCGGGTGGATCGTGACGTCGACCCGGCTGCAGTTGCCGGCCAGCGCCTCGTCGACCGAGTTGTCGACGACCTCGTAGACGAGGTGGTGCAGACCGCGGACGCCGGTCGAGCCGATGTACATGCCGGGTCGCTTGCGGACCGCCTCGAGCCCCTCGAGGACGGTGATGTCCTGGGCGTCGTAGCTGCCCTGCTGCGGTCCGTCGTTCGGGTTCCCTGCGGCCAAGCTTTCCTCCGTCTACATACGTGACGCCCCGGCCGTGGAGCGATTCGGCTCCATGAGCGAGGCGTCCCTCAAACGTGTCATAAGAATAGCAGGTCGAGGCCCTGGATCCGGCCGCGTCAGCTGTGACGAAAGTGCTGCAAAAACGCACAAAATGCGCGGTCATCGGGAGGCCGGCCGGGCCTGTGCGCGCAGGCGCGTGACGGCCGGGCGGCCGAGCTCCGCCGTGAGGCGCTCCAGAACCCGCTCCGAGAGCAGGTCGAGCTCCTGCGCCCAGACCGCCGAGGTGCACGCCACGGTGACCACGCCGTCGCGCTCGGAGACCGGCTCGGAGGCCTGCGCGAACGCCTCGCCGGCGGCGGCCGGCCACGCCCGCTGGACCTCCGCGAGCAGCGTCGCCGGGGCGAGCGCGGCGGTCAGCCCGTCGAGCGCGGCGCCGACCGGGCGGGGGGCGCCGCGCCTCACGCCGGCGACCTCGTCGCGGACCGAGCCCTCGGCGACCACGCAGGCGCGCGACGTCGGGCCCGTCGCCGCCCGGCACGTGGGCCAGGTCGGTCGTCGCGATCACGCTCTGGCCGCCGCCCTCGCGCAGCAGGTCGACCAGCCGCTCGCGGCGCAGCGTGTCGAGCTCCGAGGTGACGTCGTCGAGCAGCATCAGCGGCGCGGCCCCGCGCTCGGCGGCGAGCACGCCGCGCTCGGCCAGCAGCAGCGCCAGCAGCCCGAGCCGCTGCTGCCCGCGCGACCCGTAGGTGCGCAGCTCGCGGCCGGCGCGCTTGAGCACCAGCTCGTCGCGGTGCGGGCCGTGGCCGGTGAAGCCGCGCTCGAGGTCGGAGTCCACGCGCTCGGCGAGCTCCGCGGCCAGCTCCTCCGCGCTCTCGGCCCTCGAGCGCGGCCGGTAGGCGAGCTCGGCGCCGCCCTCCAGCCCGAGCGCCTCCGCGTGGGCGGCGAACGGCGCGGCCAGCTCGGCGACCGCGGCGGCGCGGTCGGCGGCCAGCGCGACGCCGTGGCGGGCCAGCTCCTGGTCCCACGCCGGCAGCGAGCCGCGGCCCGCGCGGCCGGCCCGGATCGCGCCCAGCAGCGCGTTGCGCTGCGCCAGCGCGGCCGAGTAGGCGCGGCGCGTCCCGACGCGGGTCGGCCACAGCGCGGCGATCACCTGGTCGAGGTGCGCGCGGCGCAGCGCCGGCGCGCCGAGCACGAGGTCGAGCCGGTCGGGCAGGAAGACGGAGACGAGCGGCCGCGCCGCCGAGTCGGTCAGCCGGTCGACGGGCGCGCCGTCGACCGCCAGGCGCTTGGCCTCGCCCGGGCTCGAAGCCGACCGTGATGCGGTGGCTGTCGCCGTCGCGCTCCGCGTCGAGCTCCAGCCGCGCGACGCCGGCGCCGAAGCGCACCACCTCGCGCTCGTTCCCCGTCCGGCACGAGCGGCCCGGTGCAGGCGAAGTAGATCGCCTCGAGCAGGTTCGTCTTGCCGGCCCCGTTCGGGCCCGTGACCACGGTCAGGCCCGGGCCCAGCCGCACCTCCTCCGCCTCGTAGGAGCGGAAGTTGCGCAGGGAGAGGCGGGTGACCCGCACGGCGGCGGGCCGCCTACACGTTCAGCCGGATCGGCATCAGCAGGTACTGGAACCCGCTGCCGTCCGCGGCCTCGAGCAACCCCGGGCGCAGGGGCGAGATGAGCTTGAGCAGCACGTCGCCCGACTCCACCGCCTCGAGGCCGTCGCGCAGGAACTCGGGGTTGAAGCCGATCTCGAGCGGCTCGCCCTGGAACGGCACGGGCAGGCTCTCCTGCGCCTCGCCGACGTCCGGCGTGCGCGCCGACACCGTCAGCTCGCCCTCCGCGAACGCCAGCCGCAGCGGCGCGTTCTTCTGCGCGAGCAGCGAGATGCGCCGCACGACCTCCGTGATCTCCGTCCCGCCCAGCGGCAGCTCGTGCTCGTAGGCGTCCGGCAGCAGCTGGCGGTAGTTGGGGAACTGGCCGTCGATCAGGCGCGACGAGAGCACGACGCCGCCGGCCTCGAAGATCACCTGGTTCGTGCGCACCGAGACGCTGAGCGGTCTCGGCCTCGGTCTGCTGCACGATCCGCGTGAGCTCCTGCAGCGCCCGCGCCGGCACGTTGGCCTCGAAGGCCCCGGCCAGCGGCGCCTCGAGCTTCGTCTCCTTCACCGACAGGCGGTAGGAGTCCGTGGCGACCATCCGCAGCTCGCTCTCCGACGCGGACACGAGGATCCCGGTCAGCACCGGCCGCGTCTCGTCCCGCGAGGCCGACCGGGCCACCTTGAGCACCGTCTCGACGAACGCGGGGCCGGGGACCTCGACGCGGCCGTCGCCCTCCGGCTCCGGGAACGGCGGGAAGTCCTCGAGGCGCAGCGTGCGGATGTGGAAGGTCGCCGAGCCGGCGACGATCTCGACGTCCTGCTCGGTGGCGCGCAGCTCGAGCGACACCGAGTCGCCGGGCAGCGCGCGGACGACGTCGACGAGCAGCCGCGCCGGCAGCACGACGGCGCCGTCGCGGACGATCTCGCCCTGGAGCGGGACGCGGAGGCCGATCTCCATGTCGGTGGCGCGCAGCTCGATGGCGCCGCCCTTGGCGGTCAGCTGCACGCCGGAGAGCGCCTGGACGGCGCTGCGGGTGGAGGCGGCGCGGGTCACGGTCTGGAGCTCCGTGAACAGCTCGGTGCGGGAAGTCGAGACCTTCATGTGGAAATGATCAAGTAGTGAGTCACCGTCATCAGGGTTGTGGATGGTGTGCACAACCGTCGCGATTCCCGGAGGATGCGGGGCAGAGGGGTGCACAAGTCTGTCAAGCATCCCGGTCGGTACCGCCGCGGAGCTCGCCGGTGCAGCCTGCGCACCGTGTCGATACGCGTCGCGGTCCTCGGCGATGCGCGCGGCGGTCCGCTTGCAGGCGTGCAGGACGGTCGTGTGGTTGCGGCCGCCGAAGGCGCGCCCGATCGCGGGCAGCGTCGCGTCGGTGAGCTCGCGGGTGAGGTACATGGCGAGCTGGCGCGGCCAGTTGAGGCCGGCGGCGCGGCTGTGGGAGAGCATGTCGTCGAGCGTCGATCTCGAAGTCCTGGCAGATGCGGCGCTGGATCTCCTCGACCGAGCGCGCCCGCGGCCGCAGGTCGGGATAGAGGCCGCCGAGGACCTCCTCCGCGAGCTCGGCGGTGACCTTGCGGCCGGTCAGCGAGCCGAACGCGACGGTCCGGATCAGCGCGCCCTCGAGCGCGCGGATGTTGGAGTCGACGCGCTCGGCGATCAGCTCGAGCGCCGCCGGGCTCGACGCGCGCGCACGCCGTCCTGCTGGACGCGCTTGCGCAGGATCGTCAGGCGCGTGTCGTAGTCGGGCGGGCGCACGTCGCAGACCAGGCCGGCCTCGAAGCGCTCGCGCAGCCGGTCCTCGAGCGCCGCCATGTCGCGCGGGAGGCGGTCGGAGGTCAGCACGATCTGGGCGCCGGCGGCGTGCAGCGCGTTGAAGGTGTGGAAGAACTCCTCCTCCGTCTTGGCCTTGCGCTGGAGGAACTGGACGTCGTCGACCAGCAGGACGCCGACGTCGCGGTAGGCGCTCTTGAAGGCGTCGATGCCGTCGTGGTGGAGCGCGCCGATGAAGTGGTTCGTGAACGCCTCGACGGTCGTGTAGCGCACGGTCAGCCCGTCGCCGTAGGCCGCGACGTAGTTGGCGATCGAGTGCAGCAGGTGCGTCTTGCCGAGCCCGGGCGGGCCGCAGATGAAGAGCGGGTTGTAGGCGAGCGCCGGCATCTCGGCGACCGCGAGCGCGGCGCCGTGGGCGAGCCGGTTGGAGTCGCCGATGACGAACTGGTCGAACGTGAAGCGGGGGTTGAAGGGGACGTCGGCGGCCGTCCACAGCGAGCGGGTGGCCGGCTGCGCGGCCGCGCTCTGCGGCCACGGGGTCCTCCGGGCCGACGAGCCGCACCGCGACGTCCTGGCCGAGCACGCGCTGCGGCGCCGGCCTGGAGCACGCGGCTGAAGCGCTCGGTGACCCACGCCCGGCTCGCGTCCGGCGCGGTGACGACGAGCGTCGAGCCGTCGAGCCGGCGCGCGTCGAGCGCGTCCAGATAGACTGGTCCCAGGTGTCGTCCGTGACCGCGGTCCGGAGCTCCGTCCGGATGCGTCGCCAGGAATGCGCAAGTGTCGTCGGTCACGATGGACGCGGAGGCTTCTCCTCCCCAGGAGAGGTCGGTGGATCGGTGGTGCGGAGGGGCCAAAACGGCCCCGGCGAGGCGAATATAACAAGGGGTCGCGGGCCCTCCCGGAGGTTGTCCGAGAGGGCATCGCAAAACGCGCACGAATGTTCTGACCGCCGGCCTGTGCATGGGTGTCGACGGCGTGTGCGCGAACCGGTGCGCAGGCGACCCCGGTATCCTCGCTCGCGCATGAAGCGGACCTACCAGCCCAAGAAGCGCAAGCGCGCCCGCACCCACGGCTTCCGTGCCCGCATGAGCACCCGCGCCGGTCGCGTCGTGCTGAAGCGGCGCAGGGGCAAGGGCCGCAAGCGCCTGACGGTGTAGCGCCCGCGGTGCCCGCCAAGCGCCGACGCCTGTCGCGCAGCGCCGAGTTCGAGCGCGTCTACAGGCAGGGGCGCTCGAAGGGCAACCGCTACCTGGTGCTGTACGCGTTCCCGCGCGCGGAGGACGACGCCGCCGAGCGCGAGGACGGCCCGCGCCTCGGCCTCTCCGTGTCGCGCCGCGTCGGCGGCGCCGTCGACCGCAACCGCGTCAAGCGCGTGCTGCGCGAGGCGTTCTGGGCCGAGTCCGAGCGCCTGCCGGCGACCTCGGACTACGTGGTCGTCGCCCGGCCCGATGCGCGCGAGCTGGCCGAGCGCGAGGGCACCGCGGGCATGCGCGGCGCGCTCTCCGAGCTCGTCGCCGGGCTCGGCGGCAAGGGCTGAGCGCCGTGCGCGCCGTCCTGCTCGCGCCGATCCGCTTCTACCAGCGCTTCATCTCGCCGCTGCTGCCGCGGCGCTGCAAGTACCTCCCGACCTGCTCGGACTACGCGGTCCAGGCCGTGCGCACCTACGGGCCGGCGCGCGGCTTCGTGCTCGCGGGCTGGCGGCTGCTGCGCTGCAACCCGTTCAGCGACGGCGGCTACGACCCGGTCTCGGACCAGACGCTGTTCAAGTCGCGCGAGAGCAAGGCCTCCGCGGCGTCGCCGCCCAGCCGCACGGCGTAGTTCGTCCCGCGGTCCTCGGGATAGATCTGCGTCGTGTTGGCGAGCACGAGGTGCGGCACGCCGGTCTGCAGCGGCGGGATCCGCTCCGGGTAGCCGACGGTGACGATCGGCTGCGCGGCCGGCTCGCGGTGCAGCCAGCTCTGCTTGATCCAGGAGCGGTCGAAGCCGGGGTTGACCCTGCGCAGCCCGGGCGTGTAGCGCTCGAGCAGCGCGTCGGCGTCGAGGTCGAGCAGCGGGTCGCCGGGCGCGAGGTAGTTGGCGACGTAGAGGAAGCGGCGGCCGTCATAGCGCTCCGGCTCGACGAAGTTCGTGTGCTCGACGAGCCCGACGAACGGCAGCTCCGGGTCGGCGATGTTGGTCCAGTAGAACGGGCTGAATTGCCGGTCGAGCTCGAGCAGCAGGCACAGCGCCGTGTGGTACTCGATGCGCTCGAGCCGGCCGAGGTACTCGGGGCCGATGGCGGCGGCGAGGTCGTCGTCGAGCAGGCCGCGGAAGACGTCGTTGGGCACCGTCGCCACGACCGCGTCGTAGCGCTCGGCCTCGGTCTGCTCGTAGCGGGCCGGGTCGTGGCCGGTGCGGAACGAGCCCGGGCGCGCCCGCGGTGAGCTCGAAGCCCTCCGCCACCCGCCGCAGCCGCGCCGCGGGCCGGTCGATCAGCACGCGGCCGCCCGCCGCCTCGATGCGGTCGCGCAGCTCGCCGAACAGCGGCTCCCACGACCGCCGCGGGTAGCCGAGGAGCTCCTGGCGCGCCTCCTTGCCCTCGAGCTTGCGCCGCATCGTGAGCTTCCCCCACAGCCACGCCATCGAGATGTCGTCGGCGCGGTCGCCGAACTTGCCGCGCAGCAGCGGCCCCCAGACCTTCTCGTAGGGCTGCTCGCCCATCGCGCCGCGGATCCACTCGCGCGCGGTCATGCGCTCGAACGGGGCGACGTCGGGCGCGCGCTTCTGCAGCTTCAGCACCGCGAGCCCCATGCGGACGCGCGAGAGCGGCGACAGCGGCCCGAAGCGCAGCAGGTGCAGCGGCGAGGTGAACGGCCACGAGCGGCCCTCGAGGAAGAACGCCATCGAGGACGGGCGCCACTCCAGCTCGTCCGGCATCCCGAGCTCCTCGTAGAGCTCGGCGATGAAGCGGTCGCTCGTGAACAGGTGGTGGTAGTAGCGCTCGAGCAGGTGGCCGCCGCCGACGTCGATCGTCGCGGCCTGCCCGCCGAGCCCGGGCCAGCGCTCGTAGACGTCGCAGGTGTGGCCGGCCTGGGTGAGCCGGTGCGCGCACACGAGCCCGGCGACGCCGGCGCCGATGACCGCGACCCTCAAGGCGCCTCGGGGTCGCGCCGCTCGACGCCCGCCAGCGCCGCCGACGCACCCTCCTCGGGGTCGAGGTTCTGCGAGCGCGCGACCACGTAGAGCGGCCGCTGCTTGACCTCGTCGTAGATCCGCCCGAGGTACTCGCCGAGCATCCCGAGCGCGAGCAGCTGGATGCCGCCGATCAGCAGCACCGCGAACAGCAGCGACGGCACGCCGCGCTCGTAGATGCCCGAGTAGCGGGCGACGATCGTCAGCGGCAGGCCGAGCAGCGCCAGCGCCGCGCACGCGAAGCCGGCCAGCGCCGCCAGCTGGAGCGGGAAGTTCGAGAACGAGGTCAGCCCGTCGAGCGCGAACCGCAGCATCTTGCGCAGCGGGTACTTCGTCTCGCCGGCGGTGCGGGCGTCGCGGTCGTACTCCACGACCGCGCGCGAGAACCCGACCCACGAGCTCATCCCGCGCAGGAAGCGCGAGCGCTCCCGCAGCCGCAGCAGCGCGTCGAGCGGCGCGCGGTCGATGAGGCGGAAGTCGCCGGCGTTGGCGTCGAGCTCGACCTGGGCCAGCCGCCCCATGATCCCGTAGAACCAGCGCGCGGTGGTGAGCTTGAAGCGGGTCTCGCCGCTGCGCTGGCGGCGCTTGGCGACCACGATGTCCGCGCCCGCGCGCCACGTCTCGATCATCTCCGGGATCAGCTCGGGCGGGTCCTGGAGGTCGCCGTCGATCATCACCACCGCGTCGCCGCGGGCGTGGTCGAGCCCGGCGGTGATCGCCATCTGGTGGCCGAACGGGCGCGAGAGGTGGAGCACGCGGATCCGGGGGTCCGCGTCGGCCAGGCCGTCGAGAATGGCGGGGGTGGCGTCCGACGACCCGTCGTCGACGATCACGAGCTCATACGGGAGGTCACCGAGCGAGGATGCGACGCGGCTGCAGAACTCGGCCGCCAGGCCTTCCTCGTCGAGCATTGGCGCCACCACGCTGAGCAGGCGCAGCTCGCGGGCGGACATGGTCGGCGGGAGTGTAGAGCCACCGCTACGATCCGGTGCCGTGACGCCCGTCCTCGGAAACATCCTCCAGCCGCTGATCGACTTCTTCGATTGGATCCTGCAGTTCTTCCACGACGAGCTCGGGCTGCAGTGGGGCATGGTCGATCGTCGCGCTGACCTTGCTCGTGCGGGCGATCCTGCTCCCCGTGACCTACAAGTCGTCGAAGTCGATGATCCGGCTGCAGCAGCTCGCGCCGCAGATGAAGGCGATGCAGAAGAAGTACAAGCAGGACCCGCAGCGCCTGCAGCAGGAGACGATGAAGTTCTACCGGGAGAACTCGGTCAACCCGTTCGCCTCCTGCCTGCCGATGATCGCGCAGCTGCCGGTGTTCCTCGCGCTCTTCTACATGCTGCAGGCCGACCTCCGGCTGCGACATCTGCCCGCGACGTCCAGGAGGGCCTGGCAAAGCCGATCCCCTGCGGCGAGACGCCCGAGTCGAGCTTCCTCTTCATCCCTGACCTGACCGACAAGGCCACGGGCTGGGTGCTCGCGGTGCTGATCGTCCTCTACGTCGGCTCGCAGCTCGTCTCGACGCTGCTGATGTCGGCCACCGCCGACAAGAACCAGCGGATGATCTTCCTGGCGCTGCCGTTCCTGTTCGTCGCCTTCATCTGGCAGTTCCCGGCCGGCCTGCTGGTCTACTGGATCACGACCAACCTCTGGACGATCCTGCAGCAGTCGATCATCAAGAAGCGCCTCGGGCCATTGCGCGAGGAAGCCGCGGCGGCGGCCAAGGCGCACAAGGAGAAGGAGGAGCTCGAGGAGGCCAACGCCAAGGGCAAGAAGAAGGGCGGCGCCAAACCCGGCGGCGACGGCAAATCCGGCGGCCGCGCGCTCGGCAAGCTGTCTCCCACCGCTGCCACGGCTGACGGCGGCGGCGGCGCGAAGGCGAGCAGCGGCGCGAACGGCCCACCGCCCGCCCCGCCGCGCAAGAAGAAGAAGCGCTCGGGGCGGCGCCGATGAGCGAATCCGCCGCCGACCGCGTCCGCGACCTGCTCGAGCACGTCAATGATGCGCTGGCGCTCGACGCCGAGGTCGAGATCGAGCAGGCGGACGGCGTGATCCTCGCCACCCTCCACGCCGAGGACCTCGGCCTGTTCATCGGCCGCCACGGCACCACCATCGACGCCGTCCAGCACCTCGCCTACCGCGCCGCCGCCGCGGCCGACGACGGGCCGCAGCGCGTCGTCGTCGACGCCGCCGGCTACCGCGAGCGCCGCGCGCAGGCCCTGCACCGCCAGGCCGACGAGGCCGCGGAGGACGCGGTCCGCACCGGCCGCCCGGTCGCGCTCGACGCCATGAGCGCGACGGAGCGCAAGGTGGTCCACGAGCACCTCAAGGACCGCGAGGACGTGGAGACCTACTCCGAGGGCGCCGAGCCCGACCGCCACCTCGTCGTGGCACCGCTGGACTGAACCCGTCGCAATTCCGTAACACCTTCCGAGGCAGGCGGGATCATGCCGTGGCATGGGCTCGCTCACGGACTTCGAACGAGGATTGCTGGCGGGGTTGCTGATCGGGGAGGGGCACTTCGGCGTCAGCCGAGGCCGCGCTCACTTCGTGCTGGGCATGCACATCAGGCACGCCGCACTACTGCGTTCCGTGCAGGATCTCCTGCCTGGTTCTGTGCTCTATGGGCCGTATCACCACCGCGGCCGCTTTTTCCTGCGCCTCGTGCTGCGCGGCGCTGCGCTACGCGCAAGCCTGGACATCTTCGATTCGCTGCAGTTCGATCGATGGTGCCCGCACGTGGCGGGGCGGTACGAAACGATGCGCAGGCGGGCGATCACCATGCCTACGGGCCCCTCGACACGGACCGTTTCATGATTTTCACGACGCGTGAGCGACGAGTGCGGACCGTTTCATGATTTTCATTCCCTCGTGCGAGGGGCGGTGATGGGAACCTCGCAGAGCGGAGACTTCGACGCGCTGGTTGAAGCGCTCGCCGACCCGGCGGCGCCGACGTCGGTCCACGGCCGCAAGCGGGCGCGCAACGTCCACATCGCGGACTCGCTGACCGCCCTGGAGGTCCCGGGCGTCCGTGAGGCGGAGCGGATCGCCGATCTGGGCGCCGGCGCGGGGCTGCCGGGCCTGGTGCTCGCGATCGCGCTGCCCGACGCGGAGGTGGCGCTGGTGGAGAGCGTCGGCAAGAAGTGCGCGTGGATGGAGGCGACGGTCGAGGCACTGGGCCTGACCAACGCGCGGGTGGTCTGTGCGCGCGTGGAGGAATGGGAGGACGGCCGCGGGGCGTTCGACGTCGTGACCGCGCGGGCGCTGGGGTCGCTGGCCGTGGTGTGCGAGTACGCGGCGCCGCTGCTGCGCGAGGGCGGGCTCCTGGTCGCGTGGAAGGGCGCGGTCGACGAGGCCGAGGACGCGGATGCGCTCGCCGCGGCGGAGGCGCTCGGGCTCGAGCGGGACGCGGTGCTTCCGGTGCAGCCGTACGCCGGCTCGGAGCGGCGCACGCTGCACGTCTTCCGCAAGATCGCGCCCACGCCGGAGCGCTATCCGCGACGGGCGGGAATGGCCGCAAAACGCCCGTTGTCGGCCCGATCCGGCCGCACGGCTCGCTAGTTTCGAGTGGGCAATGAGCACCGTTTACGCGATCGCGAACCAGAAGGGCGGCGTCGGGAAGACCACGACGGCCGTCAATGTCGCCGCCTGCATCGCCGAGGCCGGCTACGAGACGCTGCTGGTCGACGCGGACCCGCAGGGCAACGCCACGGTCGGGCTCGGGCTCTCCCGCCACGAGGGCCCCGGGCTCTACGAGGTGCTGTCCGGCGACATCGAGGCGCGCGACGCCGTGAAGCCGACGGGCATCGAGCACCTCTCGATGCTCATCTCGACGCCCGACCTCGCCGGCGCGACGATGGAGCTGCCGCGCCTGCCCGGCTCGGAGGGCCGGATGCGCGACGCGCTCGCCTCCGTCCGCGGCGCCTACGCCTTCACGCTGCTCGACTGCCCGCCCTCGCTCGGCCCGCTGACGGTCAACGCGCTGGTCGCCGCCGACCGCGTGATCGTGCCGGTGCAGACGGAGTACTTCGCGCTCGAGGGGCTGGCCGGCCTGCTCGACACGCTCGGGCTGATCCAGCGGGAGCTCAACCCGCGGCTCACGATCGCCGGGATGCTGCTGACCATGCACGACGGGCGCACGAAGCTCGCGCAGGACGTCGAGGCCGAGGTCCGCAAGCACTTCCCGCAGCTCGTCTTCGACACCGTCATCCCCAGGAACGTCCGGCTCGGGGAGGCGCCGAGCTACGGCCGCCCCGTGATCCACCACGATCCGCACTGCGCCGGGGCGGACGCCTACTTCTCGTTGGCCAAGGAGGTGGCCCAGCGTGGCTGAGCCCAGCCGGGGCATGGGTCGCGGCCTGGCGGCCCTGCTGACCCCGAGCACGACGAGCGGAGGGGCCGGCGATCGCGATCTGCGCCAGCTCCCCGTGCACCTGATCGGGCCCAACCCGCGCCAGCCGCGCAAGGAGTTCGACGAGGAGTCGCTGCTCGCGCTGGCCGGCTCGCTGGGGGACCGCGGCGTGCTCCAGCCCGTGCTGGTGCGCCCGTCGGTGGACGGCACCTACGAGCTGATCGCCGGCGAGCGGCGCTGGCGCGCGGCCCAGCTCGCGGGG
Source organism: uncultured Solirubrobacterales bacterium (assembly GCA_963787335.1). GTDB lineage: Bacteria > Actinomycetota > Thermoleophilia > Solirubrobacterales > Solirubrobacteraceae > DASQFQ01. Next base: position 38,144 of record CAWBCU010000031.1, on the reverse strand, counting down.
CTCGACACGATCCCCGCGCTCGTGCGCGACGACGACGACACCGGGTCGCTCGAGCTCGCGCTGATCGAGAACATGGCGCGCGAGGACCTCAACCCGATCGAGGAGGCGCGCGCCTGCGCGCTGCTGGTCGAGGAGCTCGGGCTGACACGCGAGGAGATCGGCCGTCGCGTCGGCCGCTCCCGGGTCGCGGTGTCGAACCTGCTGCGCCTGCTCGACCTGCCCGACGAGGCGCTCGACTTCCTCGCCCAGGGCGATCTCACCGAGGGCCATGGCCGCGCGATCCTGATGGCGCAGGGCCACGACGAGCGCCGCCGGCTCGCCCGCGCCGCGGTCGCCGAGGGCTGGAACGTCCGCCGTACCGAGGCCGAGGCCCGCGCGACCGCGAGCGCCGACCCCGCCGGCGCGATCCGGGCCCGCCGCACCGGCGTCCATCCCGACCAGGAGGCCGCCGCCTCCCAGCTCGGCGAGGCGTTCGGGCGCGCGCTCGGCGCCGACGTCAAGGTGACGGCCCGCGGCACCGGCTACAAGGTCGCGATGACGTTCGACTCGCTCGAGGAGGCGCTCGAGCTGGCCGGTCGCCTGGGCGCCGTCGAGCCCGTCTGACGCCGCTATTATCGCCCGGCACGGGCGATTAGCTCAGTCGGTTAGAGCGCCTCTCTGATAAGGAGGAGGTCCCAGGTTCGAGTCCTGGATCGCCCACTCGCATCGCCCGGATCGGATGATGCGGTCTCCCTCGCGCCCGGCGAACATCGGTGCCCCCGGGGCGCGCCGGCGCCCGGAACGCCGTCAGGGAGGTACCGCAGTGCCGACCGCAGAGTCACGCATCCTCGTGATCGCCAACCGCACGGCCTCGACGCCGGTGATGCTCGACGTCATCGCGGAACGCGCCAGCGGCGGGGCGCGCTTCACGCTGCTCGTCCCGCCGGAGCACGGGCACCGACGATTGGAGCCAGGAGGTCGCGCTGGAGCGGGTGGGTCAGGCCGCGGGCGGGGACGTGGCGAGCCTGGACTCCGGGGACGATCCGCTCGACAGCGTGCACCGCGCCGTCTCCGACGGCGAGTTCGACGAGCTGATCGTGTGCACCGCGCCGACGCACCTCGAGCGCTGGGTGCACCACGACCTGCCGCATCGCCTCCAGCACCTCGGGCTCCCCGTCGTGGTGATCCCGCCGGAGCCCGATGTCCCGCTCCCGCATCACGTCGCCGGCGCGATGCCGGACGGTACGGTCATCGCGCAGATCCCCGGCGGCGGGGGCCAGTTCTAGCGCCGGCGCTGGCTACAGTTCGGCCGGATGACCACGGCCCGCCGGTGCACGCTGCTCGTGCTGCTCTTCGTGCTCGGCTCGCCCGCCGGCGCCTGGGCGCTGCCCGGCGACGCGCCGTTCGGGCCGCTCGCGCCCGCCGACGGGGCGACGCTGCCGGTTGACGCCGACGGCATCCCGGTCAGCTACACGTGCCCGGTCTACCGCATCGCCGACCCGGGGTTCCCGCTCTTCGGCGGCCCGAAGGACTACGGGATCAGCCTGTCCACGTCCTCCGCGATCGGCGCCGACGGCCGGCTCGCGGACCCGGCGGCGCTGAACACCGGCTCCGCGGACGCCGCGGCCGGGCCTGACGGGTGCTCCTCGCGGCTCGGCGCAGGTGGCTCGCCCCCGCGGATCCAAGAGACCCCGGGCACGTACTACTGGCAGGTGTGGCGGATCTGCACGGGCTGCGACGGCGACTACGAGGTCGGGCCCGTCCGCAGGCTCACGCTGCGCTCGCCGGTCGCACCCAGGCTGAAGGCGCCGGGCCGTGCCTACGCCGGCTACGCGTTCTTCGTCACGGCGCAGGCGGCGGGGGCGCCCGACGGCACCACGGCGGTCGTGCAGCGCCGCAGCGGCTCGCGCTGGCGCTCGGCGGGCACCGCGACCGTCCTGGGCGGCGAGGCGGAGGCCGCGATCGTGCTGCCGCGCGGCGACCAGCAGATCCGCGTCAGCCTCGCGATCGGCGATCAGCAGGTCACGAGCGCCGTGCGGCGCGTGAACGTGCGCCGCGCCCGGAGCTGGAGCACCAAGCCACGCGACGCCGGGCGCTACACGGGCAAGGCCGGCGCGCGCTCGGTGCGCCTCAAGGTGACCGGCCGCGGGCGTCAGCTGCGTGACTTCCGCGCCTACGTCCCGATGCTGTGCCCCGGCGTCACCGCCGGGCAGTTCACGACCCAGATCGGCACCGCGATCGTCCGCCGCGCCAAGATCGCGCCCGACGGGCGCTTCGTGGCTGCGTCCACCCCGGGCAACGACACCGCGATCAAGCTGCGCGGGCGCTTGAAGCAGCGCAAGGTCACGGGCGGGCGCGTGCAGCTCTCGGTCGGGAACTGCAGCGGCAGCGCTTCGTTCCGGGCCAGCCGGGCGGGGTAGCGAAGCGGCCTCCGAGGGCCGCCGGGGACGCCCTCCCCCGGGCCTATACTTGGCCGACCCGGAGCCTGAGGAGCGCTTTTCTTGCAGGAGATGGTCATCTACGGCGTGAGCTTCGACATGGTCGGCAAGCAGCCGATCGTGCTGCTCAAGGCCGTCGACACGAACAAGTTCCTCCCCATCTGGATCGGCCACCCCGAGGCGGCGGCGATCCTGATGAAGCTCCAGGGCGCCTCGACGCCCCGGCCGATGACGCACGACCTGCTCTTCGACATGCTCGGCGAGCTCGAGGTCGCCTGCACCCGCGTGTCGGTCACGGAGCTGCGCGAGAACACCTTCTACGCGTCGATCACGCTCTCCATCAACGGCCGCGAGGTCGAGATCGACTCCCGCCCCAGCGACGCCCTGGCCCTCGCCGTGCGCTCCGGCGCCCCGATCTTCGCCGCCGAGGACGTGATCGCCGAGTCCGCGATCGAGTTCGAGCACGAGGTCGAGGACACCGAGGAGGTCGTGGACAAGTTCAAGGAGTTCCTCGACCAGGTCTCGCCCGAGGACTTCCAGGCCGGCGAGCAGTAGCCCGGTTTACGCGCGGCGCTCGCGCCAGCGCGAGGTCCAGCACGCGCTCGATCAGCGCGTCGAAGGAGATCCCGGCCGCCTCGGCGGCCTGCGGCAGCAGCGAGGTCCCGGTGAGGCCGGGGATCGCGTTGGCCTCGAGCACCTGCAGCTCGCCGCTCGGCCTCATCCAGCATCAGGTCGATGCGGGCGAAGCCGTAGCACCCGAGCAACCGGTACACGGCCAGCGCCAGCTCCTGCGCCGAAGCGGTCACGGAAGCGCCTACCTCCGCAGGACACCGGAAATCGGTGCGACCAATCTCGTAGCGCGCCTCGAAGTCGTAGAAGTCCTCGTCGACCGGGATCGCCTCGACCAGCGGGAGCGCCTCCGGGCCGTCCGGCCCGTCGATGACGGACACCGCGAGGTCGCGGCCGGCGACGTGGCGCTCGAGGATCACGCGGGTGTCGTAGGAGAAGGCGGCCACGAGCGCGCTCGGCACGTCGGCCGCCGTGGCGGCGAACTTGATCCCGAGCGCCGAGCCCTGGCCGGCCGGCTTGACGACGACCGGGAACTCGAGCCGGGCCTCGATCGCGGGCAGCGCCTTCGCCGCGCCGAGCTCGCTGAAGGCGGTCTCGCTGAACGAGTAGAAGTCGGGCGTCGGGATCCCCGCGTCGCGCATCGCGTGCTTGGAGATGACCTTGTCCATGCAGCGGATGCACGCGGCCGGGCCCGAGCCGGTGTAGGGGAGCCCGACGAGGTCGAGCAGCTCCTGGACCGTGCCGTCCTCGCCGCCGCGGCCGTGCAGGGCCACGAACGCGACGTCCGCGCGCGCCTCCTCGAGCCGGTCGACGAGGTCGGGGCCGACGTCGATCGCGGAGACGTCGTGGCCGAGGCGCTCCAACGCGTCCTGGACCTGCGCGCCGGAGCGGAGGGAGACCTGGCGCTCGAGCGAGCGGCCGCCCTTGAGCAGCGCGACGCGGCTCACTGCGCGCGCCGGCGGAGCGGGAGGACGTTGGCCTCGTCGACGGGTGCGGCCGGCGCCTCGGCCCGCGGCCGCGGCTTGGCGGGCTCCGCGCCCGTCAGCGTCCCGTAGAGCGCGACCTGCTCGCCCACGACCTTGCCGATCCGCCGCACGCCCTCGCGGATGTCGTCCTCGCTCACGCCGGAGAAGTTCAGCCGCATCGACGAGCCGCCGCGGCCGTCGAGGTAGGCGGCGCGGCCCGGGACGAAGGCGACGTTCTCGCGCAGCGCCCGCGCCAGCAGGTCGGTCGTGTCGATGTAGTCGGGCAGCGTCGCCCAGATGAACAGGCCGCCCTCGGGCCGCGTCCAGGTCGCCTCGGCGGGGAAGTGCTCGGCCAGCGCGTCGAGCATCGTGTCGCGGCGGCGGCGGTAGAGCTCGGTCAGCGTGACGAGGTAGCGGCGCCAGTCGCGCTCGGCGAAGTAGGCGCGCACGAAGTGCTGGGAGAGCGAGGACGAGCACAGGTCCACGCCGCCCTTGCCGAGGCCCATCTTCTCCAGCACCGGCCGCGGCGCGGCCGTCCAGCCCAGGCGCAGCCCGGGGGAGAGGATCTTCGAGAAGGTCCCGAGGTAGATCACGTAGCGGCCGCCGTCGAGCGCGTACAGCGTCGGCTGCGGGTCGCCCTCGTAGCGCAGCAGCCCGTACGGGTTGTCCTCCAGCACCAGCAGCTCGCGCTCCTCGGCGACCTGCACCAGGCGCCGCCGCCGCTCCAGCGACATCGTCACGCCGGCCGGGTTCTGGAACGAGGGCACGGTGTAGATGAACTTCGGCACGCGGCCCTCGGCGGCGAGGCGGTCGAGCGCCTCCTCCATGCGGTCGATCCGCATGCCGTCGGCGTCCATCTCGATCTGGACCACGTCGGCCTGGTAGGAGCCGAAGACCGGCACCGCGCCGGGATAGGTGGGCGCCTCGGCGATCACGACGTCGCCCGGGTCGAGCAGCGTCTTGCAGACGAGGTCGATGACCTGCTGGCCGCCGGAGGTCACGAGCAGGTCGTCGGGCTCGACGTCCATGTCCTCGGCCGCCATCACCTGGACGATGCACTCCTTCAGCTCGTCCAGCCCCTCCGTCGGCCCGTACTGGAGCGCCGCCGGGGCGCTGTCGACGGCCACGCGCGCCATCAGCGCGGCGAAGTCCTCGGCCGGGAACGTGCTGGTGTCGGGGAGGCCGCCCGCGAGCGAGATCACCTCGGGCTGGGCGGTGACCGCCATGAGGTCGCGCATCGCAGAGGACTTCATCCCCTGGGTGCGGCGGGCGAACAGCCCTGCGTAGCGCTCGAGGTCGCGGGTAGTGGAGCGGGGTGCGCTCACCCGTCTTGCTTCGCCGCCGCCTGTCGAGCCCCTTGGCGTCTCGTCTAAGGTCATTCCGCCTCTCCGGGACACGCTAGCTGAATGGACTCCTTCCTCTTCGATCTGCTGCAGGGCGCGGGCATCGCGGCGGCGATCGGGATCCGCCCGTTCCTGCCGGTGCTCCTCGTCGGCGCGCTCGGCGCCGCCAACCTCGGCATCGACTTCGACAACACCGACTTCGCGTTCCTCGAGCAGGCGCCGGCGCTCGCGATCGTGCTGGTGATGCTCGCGCTCGCCACCTTCGCCGTCCGCCGCTCCGGGCCGGACGCGCCGGAGCGCCCGCCCTACGTGTGGGTCTTCGCGGTGATCGCGATCCTCCTGGGCGCGCTGCAGGGCGCCGCGTCGCTGGCCGACCACGGCCATCCCATCGTCGCCGGCGTGATCGTCGGCGCGGCCTGCGCCGCGCTCGGCTTCGTCACGATCCGCGAGCTGCTGACCCGCACCCGCCGCCGCCTCGACGCCGAGACCGCCGGGCACGCTCCCCGTCTACGCCGAGGGCGCGGCGCTCGCCGCCGCCGGGGTGTCCGTGCTGTTCCCGCCGCTGGCGGTCCTCGTGATCGCCGGGCTCATCGCCCTGCTGGTCGGCGGGCGCCGCCGCTCCGGCGAGAAGTACGCCGGGCTGCGCATCCTCCGATGAGCGGCGGGCCGAAGAAGCTCGTTCTCACCGTCATCGACGCCATGAAGCCCGCGATGCTCGAGCGCGCGGTCCAGACCGGGCGGGCGCCGGCGCTGAAGCTGCTGATGGAGCGCGGGTCCTACGTCGACGACTGCGTGGCGGCCTACCCCTCGGTCACGCCGGTGTGCGCGGCCAGCATCGCCACCGGGGTCGGGCCCGACGAGCACGAGATCCCGTCGATGAACTGGTACCACCGCGGCGAGGGGCGCTACGTCGAGTACGGCACGAGCTTCAAGGCCTCGCAGACCTTCGGCTTCAAGCGCTCGCTCACCGACACGATCTACAACATGAACCTCGAGCACCTCTCCTCCAACCTGGAGACGGTCTACGAGACGCTCGACGACGCCGACATCCGCACCGCCGGCACGACCTACCTCATCTACCGCGGCCGCCACCGCCACGAGGTCACGAACGAGACGGCGCTGACGCGGCTCGCCTCGACGGTCTTCCGCCACGCCGTCTACGGCCCGCGCGAGTTCTTCTACGCCGACATCTTCGCCTCGCGCAAGACCGGCTGCCGCGCCCAGCTCGGGCTGCCGGGCCAGCGCGACCAGCACGCCGGCTGCGTCGGCGCCGAGCTGGTCGAGAACGACCTGTTCGACTTCCTGCTGCTCTCGCTGCCCGACAACGACACCCACTCGCACCGCAACGGCCCGTTCGCGCAGGTGTCCTCGATCGCGGACGCCGACAAGCAGATCGAGCGCCTGATGCACGCGGCGGGCGGCCCGGACGAGTTCCTCGAGGACCACGCGATGATCGTGCTCTCCGACCACTCGCAGTCCCAGGTGGAGCGCGAGATCGACCTCTTCAAGGCGTTCGACGGGTTCGGCCTCGAGCCGCCGGTGTCGTCGCGCGTGCGGCGCGACAGCGAGCCGCGCGAGATCGCGGTCTGCCCCTCCTCGCGCTCGGCCAGCGTCTACGTGCTCGACCGCGAGCGGCGCGCCGAGCTGATCCCGCGGATCGAGCGCACGGCGCTGGCGCTCGAGGGCGTCGACCTCGTGATGCACCTCACCGACCATCCCGACGGCGAGGGGTCGATCCGCGGCCGCCGCGGCGAGCTGCGCTTCATGCCGGGCGGGACGCTCACGGACCTGCGCGGCGAGCGCTGGAGCGTCGAGGGCGACCTCGACCTGCTCAACCTCAGCGTCCGCGACGGCCAGATCGCCTCCGCCACCTACCCGGACGCGCTCGGCCGCGTGTGGTCGGCGCTGCGCTGCCGGACCTCCGCCGAGGTCCTGCTGTCGGCCCGCCCGGGCTACGAGTTCACCGACTGGGGCGGAGATCACCACGTCGGCGGCGGCTCGCACGGGTCGCTGCACGCCAACGACTCGCTCGGGGCGCTCCTGTGGTGCGGGACCGGCCCGGACAACGCGGAGGCGCGCGCCCAGTGGTCGCTGCGCGACGTCGTGCCGATGGTGCGCGAGCACTTCGGCGTCGCCCCTTCGTGAGGGCGGCGCTCCTCGCGCTCGCACTCCTGCTGGCGCTCGCGCCCGGCGCGGCCGCCCAGGGCCTGACCTCGCCGGCGCGCTACGACGTGCCGCCGCCCGGCTGGAAGCTGGCCCCGAGCGACGTGATGGCCGGCGTCGCCGCGCGCCCGGAGGTCCGCCGCGCCCGCCGCGCCCACGCCGGCACCTACGGCCGCGTCTACTACAAGAGCAAGGCGAAGCGCCGCTGGCAGGTCTCGTTCTTCGCGCCGCCGCGGACGGACGACGGGCGCACGCGGGAGATCGCGCAGACCGTCGTCGACGACCGCAGCGGCCGCGTGCTCGAGAGCTGGACGGGCTACAAGGTCGAATGGACGATGGCGCGCGGCTACGCCGGCGCCTTCGGGCGGGTCGCCAACGCCCTGTGGGTGTGGCTGCCGCTGTGCGCGCTGTTCGTGCTGCCGTTCGCGCGCCCGCCGTGGCGGCTGCTGCACCTCGACCTGGCGGTGCTGCTGGCCTTCTCGGTCTCCTACGCGTTCTTCAACGCGTCGCGCATCGACGTCTCGGTCCCGCTCGTCTATCCGCTGCTCGGCTACCTGCTGGTGCGCATGCTCGGCATCGCCTTCTCGCGGGCGCGCGGCCGCGAGCCCCCGCCGCTGCGGCTGACCGTCCCGGTCGGCGTGCTCGGGATCGCGGCGGTCTTCATCCTCGGCTTCCGCACCGGGCTCAACGTCATCGGCTCGAACGTGATCGACGTCGGCTACGCGAGCGTGATCGGCGCCGACCACTTCGGCGAGCGGGGAGCCGGTCTACGGCGGGTTCCCGCTCGACAACCAGCGCGGCGACACCTACGGCCCGGTCCTCTACTACGCCTACGTCCCGTTCGAGGCGCTGCTGCCGTGGCGCGGCGGCTGGGACGACCTGCCCGCCGCCCACGCCGCCGCGGTCACGTTCGACCTGCTCACCGCGGCCGGGCTGTGGCTGCTCGGCCGGCGCCTGCGCGGGCCGGACCTCGGCGCGCTGCTCGCCTACGTGTGGGCGACGTTCCCGTTCACGCTGCTGGTGGCGAACGCGAACGCCAACGACGGCCTCGTCGCGCTGCTCGTGACCGCCGCGATGCTCGTGCTGGGACGGCCGGTGGCGCGCGGCGCGGTCGTGGCGGCGGCCGCGCTGACGAAGTTCGCCCCGATCGTGCTGGCGCCGCTGTTCGCGACCTACGGCGGCCGCTGGGCGCGCACCGCGGCCGGCTTCGCCCTCGTGGCCGCCCTCGCCCTCGCGCCCGGTGGCGCTCGGGGACGGCCTCGGCACGTTCTACGACCGCACGCTCGGCTTCCAGGCCGACCGCGGGTCGCCGTTCTCGGTCTGGGGCCTCTACGACCTGCCCGGCCGCACCCTCGCCCTGGCCGCGGCGCTCGTGCTCGCGGTGGTCGTCGCCTTCGTCCCGCGCCGCCGCGATCCGATCACCGTCGCCGCGCTCGGCGCCGCAACGCTGATCGCGCTCCAGCTCGCGCTGGAGCACTGGTTCTACCTCTACCTCGTCTGGTTCCTGCCGCTGGCGTTCGTCGCGCTGCTCTCCGGGCGCAGGATCGACTCGATCGACTCGGCGCGCGAGGAGCCTGGCGCGGTGCGGATGACGACCGCCATCAGCCAGGGGTCGATGTCGGAGGCGTCGTAGCGCATCGGCATGTGGCTGCGGAAGACCGAGATCGACTGCTCGCGCTTGACGCCGATGACGCCGCCGCGCGCGCCGGTCATCCCGACGTCGCTGATGTAGGCGGTGCCGCCCGGGAGCACGCGCGCGTCGGCGGTCGGCACGTGCGTGTGCGTCCCGACCACCGCGGTCACGCGGCCGTCGAGGTACCAGCCCATCGCGACCTTCTCGCTCGTCGCCTCGGCGTGCATGTCGACCAGCACGTGGTCGGCGCCCGCGACCTCGCGCAGCGCCTCGTCGATCGTCGTGAACGCCGGCGTCGCCGCCTGCATGAACAGGTTGCCCGACAGGTTCACGACCCCGAGCGAGGCGCCGTCGCGCTCGAACACGCAGGTGCCGCGGCCGGGCTGGCTCTTCATGAAGTTGGCCGGGCGCAGGATGTAGGGCTGCTGGTCGAGGTACGGCCAGACCTCGCGGTGGCGGTAGGTGTGGTTGCCGAGCGTGATCACGTCGACGCCCGCCGCGAACAGCTCGTCGGCGTGCTTGGGGGTGATGCCGATGCCGCCCGCGGCGTTCTCCCCGTTGGCCACGACGAAGTCGAGCGCGAACTCCTCGCGCAGCCCCGGGAGCAGCGCCTTGAGCGTGCGGCGGCCGGCGGAGGCGACGATGTCGCCGACGAAGAGGATCGCGGTCACGCGAGGGAAGCTAGCGGCCGCGGGGCGCATACTTGGGGCATGCGAGCCTCAGAGCCCGACACCGAGGCCCCCGAGGAGGAGGTCGAGCCCGAGCCGCGCGAGGAGGCGCCGGAAGGCCAGCCCCCCGTCTCGCCACCGGAGCCGGAGCCGCCCGCCGCGGTCCCGCCCGTCGTCGTCCCGCGCTGGATCCAGCTCGTCATGCTGCCGCTCGCGCTGCTCGGCCTGTTCGCGGTCGCCCGCGCGGCCGGGGCGGTGCTCCTGCTCTTCATCATCGCCGGGCTGATCGCGCTCCTGCTCAACCCGCCCGTGACGTTGCTGCGGCGCCTCGGCTTCCCGCGCGGCGCGGCGGTGGGGACCGTCTTCCTCGTGCTCGTGATGGCGCTGACCGGGCTCGGCATCCTGCTGGCCGACCCCGTGGCCAACCAGGTCTCGTCGTTCCGCGACAACGTGCCGGGGATCGTCGACGACGCCAACGCCTCGCTCGTCGATCTCCAGGCCTGGCTGGACCGCAACGGCATCGATCTCCAGGTGTCCGAGCCCGGCCGCACCGCGGTCGAGTCGCTCGGCGACCGGCTCGCGGAGGGCTCGAGCGAGCTTGCCGCGTTCACCAGCGACGCGCTGCTGCGGCTGGTGGAGGCCTCGATCGCGGTGATCCTGATCCTCGTCCTCTCGGTCTACATGCTCATCTACGGCGAGCGCATCGGCGCCGCCGCGCGGCGCGTCGTGCCGCCCGGCGACGGCACGCCGGAGGACGACTTCCCGACCCGGGTCCAGGGCGCGGTGTTCGGCTACGTGCGCGGCCAGCTGCTGTTCTCGCTGATCATGGGCGCGAGCGCGGGCATCTGCCTGTGGATCTTCGGCTCGCTGGGGATCTTCCCCGACGGCAAGACCTACGCGTTCGCGTTCGGCGCCTTCTACGGGTTCGCCGAGCTGATCCCCTACATCGGCCCCGCGGTCGGCGCGTTCCCGCCGGTGATGATCGCGCTGTTCAGCCCAGAGCCGCTGGACGCGCTGTGGCTGACGATCATGTTCACGGCGCTGCAGCAGATCGAGGGCCACATCGTCGCCCCGAACGTGTTCGGGCACGCGCTGCGGATCAACCCCCTGCTCGTCATCTTCGCGCTGCTGCTCGGCGGGCAGATCTACGGCTTCATCGGCGCGTTCATCGCGCTCCCGATCGCGGCCGTGCTGCGCGAGACGGTCGTCTACCTGCGCCGCCACCTGGTGCTCGAGCCGTGGCCGCGCACCCCGGCGGTGGCGCTCGCCGGGGTCGGGGCCGAGGGGATGGCCTGCCCCGAGTGCGGCGCGACGGTGGCGAGCGGCGCCGCGCGCTGCGGCGCCTGCGGGACCGAGCTGGGCGGCGCCGACGAAGCCGCGGCGGCGGCGTCGGCCGGGCCGTCGTGACGGACGCCACCACCGCCCTGACCGCCGACGGGGTCTCGAAGGCGTACGGCGACCGCCGCGCGCTCCAGGGCGTCTCCTTCAGCGCCCACCGCGGCGAGCGGATCGCGATCATCGGGCCCAACGGCGCCGGCAAGACGACGCTGCTGCAGATCCTCGCCGGCACGATCGCGCCGAGCGGCGGCTCGGTCTCGCTCGAGGGCGGCGAGATCGGCTGGGTCCCGCAGCAGCCGGCGCTCTACTCGAAGCTGTCGGTGGCCGAGAACCTGCGCCTGTTCGCGCGGCTCGAGAAGGTGCCCGACGTCGAGGCGACCGTGGACCGCATGCTCGACCAGACGGGCCTGGCCGACCGCGCCCGCGACGAGACCGGCTCGCTGTCGGGCGGCAACCGCCAGCGCGTGAACATCGCCATCGGCCTGCTCTCCGAGCCCGCGGTGCTGCTGCTCGACGAGCCGACCTCCTCGCTCGACCCGCGCCAGCGCGAGCGCCTGTGGGCGTTCGTGAGCGGCCTGGCCGAGGCCGGCACGGCGGTCGTCTACGCCACCCACAACGTCGCCGAGGCGGAGCGCTTCGCCGACCGCGTGCTCGTGCTCGCCGACGGCGAGCTGCTGTTCTCGGGCAGCCCGCGCGAGCTCGAGCGGACCGTCGGCGGGGACGCCGTGGCGCCCGACTTCGAGGCCGCCTTCGTCCGCTTCCTCCACGACCGCGGCCACTAGTGGCCCCTCCGGTGGATCCCCACGCACTCGGACGGGCGCAGCCGGCGCCTGGCCATGTCCTCAGTCGGGGCAAGGACTCCGTCCTGGCACCCTCCCTGCGTCCTCGCCAGGCATCCGCCTGCATCCCGCCCGAGCACGCGCGGACCCACCGGAGGAACCACTGACGTGCGCTGGCTGCTGCTCAAGGACCTGCAGATCCTGCGCCGCTCGCCGCTGCTGGTCGGGGTCCTGATCGCCTACTCCGTGCTGGTGTCGCTGGTCGCCGGCCTGGCGCTGTCCTCCGGCCCGAGCAAGCCGACGGTCGCCTTCGCCAACCTCGTCGCCCCCGACGACTCCGAGATCGCGCTCGGCGGGCGCAAGGTGGATGCCTCCCAGTACGCCGACAAGCTGTTCGAGAAGGTCGAGCCCATCCGCGTCAAGACACGCGAGCAGGCGATCGAGAAGGTCCGCTCCGGCGAGGCGCTGGCCGCGCTGGTGGTGCCGGCCGATGTCACCCAGAAGCTGCAGGGGACGCTCGGGCTCGGCGGGGGCGGGCGGCCGACGGTCGAGGTCTACTACAACGCCGAGAACCCGCTCAAGCGCCAGTTCGTGGAGGACACGATCAACGCGACGCTCGCGGACGCCAACCAGGCCATCTCGGGCGAGGTGCTGCGCGAGGCGGCCAAGTACCTCGACGTGATCGTCACCGGCGGGCAGGTCGCGCTGCCGATCGTGGGCGACGTCGACATCCTCGGCCTGCGCCGCTCGCGCCAGATCATCGAGGCGACGCTCGCGACCCTGCCCGCGGACGCGCCGCAGCGCGCCGGGCTCGAGCAGGTCTCGCGCTTCGCCGGGCTCGCCGCCGACAACCTCGACATCTCGAAGCCGATCCTCGCCTCCATCAGCTCGCCGGTGCGCGTGAAAGAGGAGGTCATCGCGGGGTCGAAGTCGTCGCTCAGCGCGTTCGCGGCCGAGGCGGCCGTCGTCGGCTCGATGATGTTCGTCGCGCTCCTGCTCGCGGCCGGGATGCTCGCGCTCGAGCGCGAGGAGAACGCGTTCGGGCGGCTCGTGCGCGGGCTCGTCAGCCGCACCGAGCTCGTGGTCGAGAAGGTCGGGCTCGCGGCGCTGGCGGCGTTCGTGCTCACGACGGTGATGCTCGGCATCCTCGGCGCGCTGCTCGGGCTCGACTTCGCGCGCGCGCCGCTGTGGGTGCTCGTGCTGGCGGTCGGCTCGGTGGCCTTCGGCGCGATGGGCGTGGCGATCGGCGGCGCCACGCGCGAGGTCCGCTCGGCGTCGCTGGCCGCCTTCGTGGTGTCGCTGCCGGTGGCGGCGCTCGCGCTCGTGCCCTCCGGCGCGGTCGCCGACGGCATCTACGACCTGATCCGCGTGATCTCGGCCGCCTTCCCGTTCCGCCCCGCGATGGACGCGCTCGACGCCGCGATCAGCGGCGGCGAGCTGCTCACCCCGCTCCTGCACCTCGTCGCGCTCGCGCTGGTGTTCGGAGCGCTCGCGCGCCTGTCGCTGCGTCGCTTCGCTTAGCCACCGACTACCATCGGGCCATGGCCTTCCCCGCCACCCGCCTGCGCCGGCTGCGCGCGACGACCGGCATCCGCGACCTCGTGCGCGAGACCGACCTCGCGGCGCGCCACCTCGTGTCCCCGATGTTCATCGTGCACGGCAGCAGCGGACGCACGCCGATCGCCTCGATGCCGGGCGTCGACCACCTCTCGATCGACGCCGCCGTGCGCGAGGCCGGCGAGGTGCACGCGCTGGGCATCCCCGCGGTGCTGCTGTTCGGGCTGCCGTCCTCCAAGGACGAGGAGGGCTCGGGCGCGTGGGACGACGAGGGCGTCGTCCAGCTCGCGACGCGCGCGATCAAGGCCGCCTATCCCGACCTGCTCGTCATCACCGACCTGTGCCTGTGCGAGTACACGAGCCACGGCCACTGCGGCGTGCTGCGGTCCGACGGCGTCGTCGACAACGACGCCACGCTCGAGCTGCTCGCCCGCACCGCCGTCTCGCAGGCCGCGGCGGGCGCCGACGCCATCGCGCCGAGCGACATGATGGACGGGCGCGTGGGCGCGCTGCGCGCCGCGCTCGACGACAACGGGCTGTCCGAGACGCCGATCATCGCCTACTCGGTGAAGTTCGCCTCCGCCTTCTACGGGCCGTTCCGCGAGGCCGCCGACTCGGCGCCCGCGCACGGCGACCGCCGCGGCTACCAGATGGATCCCGCCAACGCGCTCGAGGCCGAGCGCGAGGCCGAGCTCGACGCCTCCGAGGGCGCCGACGTCGTGATGGTCAAGCCCGCGCTGCCCTACCTCGACGTGATCCGCCGGGTCAAGGAGCGCACGCGCCTCCCCGTCGCCGCCTACATGGTCAGCGGCGAGTACGCGATGATCAAGGCCGCCGCCGCGGCGGGCCTGCTCGACGAGCGCGCCGCCGTGCTCGAGGCCCTGACCGGCATCCGCCGGGCCGGCGCCGACATCGTCATCACCTACCACGCCAAGGACGTCGCCAGATGGCTCCAGTAGCCCAACCGAAGGTGCGCTCGCGCAAGGACGGAAGCGCGATCCCCCTCGACGAGACCGACAAGAAGCTGCTCAACCTGATGCAGGGCTCGTTCGAGCTGTGCGCGCGCCCGTTCGCCCACGTGGCGGGGCTCGCGGGCATCCCCGAGGACGAGGTCATGCAGCGCGTGCAGCGCCTGCTCGACGGCCGCATCATCCGCGAGATCACGCCGATCTTCGACACGCGCGCGCTCGGCTACTCCTCGATGCTGGTCGCCGCCAAGGTCGACCCGGAGTACCCGCACCGCGCCGCCCAGTTCATCAACACCCACCCGGGCGTCACGCACAACTACCTGCGCGACCACGACTTCAACCTCTGGTTCACGCTCGCCACCGAGCCGGACTCGCCGCTCGGCCTCGACGGCACGCTCGACATCATCAAGGCGAAGACCGGCGCCCACTCGATCCGCCAGCTCCCGACCCTGAAGCTGTTCAAGATCCGCATGGATCTCGAGATGGAGAAGGGCACGGACGCGCTGTCGGCCACGGTCGAGCCCGTCGAGCCGCGCGAGCTCGACCCGATCGAGCTGTCCGAGGAGGACGTCGCGACGATCCGCGCGACCCAGGGCAAGATGCCGGTCGTGAGCGAGCCCTACGCGCCCGCCGCCGAGCGCCTCGGCGTGTCCCAGGACGAGGTGCTGCGCCGGCTCGAGTCGCTGCGCGAGCGCAACGCCCTGCGCCGCGTCGCCGCCATCCTCTTCCACCGCCGCGCCGGCTTCTCGGCCAACGGCATGGGCGTGTGGGCGGTCCCGAAGGAGCAGATCCTCGACACCGGCCGGCGGATGGCCGCCTTCCGCGGCATCTCGCACTGCTACGAGCGCCCGACCTACGCCGACTGGCCCTACTCCGTCTTCACGATGGCCCACGGCCGCTCGAAGGAGGAGTGCGACGCGATCCTCGACTCGATCGCCGAGCAGGAGGGCATCAGCGAGCGCGCGACGCTGTACTCGAGCACCGAGTTCAAGAAGATCCGGATGCTCTACTTCACGGACGCCTTCAAGGACTGGGAGCGGGAGAACGCTTGAGCTTCCGCCCGTGTCCGCCTCACTGACCGACACCCGCTCCGCGGAGCTCTACCGCCGCGCCGTCCGCGTCCTCCCGGGCGGCGTCAACTCGCCCGTGCGCGCGATGGGCTCGATCGGCCGCGAGCCGGTCTTCGTCGACCACGCGGCCGGAGCGGAGCTCACCGACGTCGACGGCAACACCTACGTCGACTACGTCTGCTCCTGGGGCCCGCTGATCCACGGCCACGCGTTCGCGCCGGTGCTCGAGGCGGTGCACGCGGCGGCCGAGCGCGGGACGACGTTCGGCGCCCCGACCGCCGCCGAGGTCGACCTGGCCGAGCTGGTCGCCCACCGCATGCCGTCGGTCGAGATGCTGCGGATGACCTCCTCCGGCACCGAGGCGTCGATGAGCGCGATCCGGCTCGCGCGCGCGGCCACGGGTCGCGAGCGCCTGATCAAGTTCGCCGGCGCGTACCACGGCCACGTCGACGGCCTGCTCGCCGAGGCCGGCTCCGGGCTCGCCACGCAGGGCATCCCGTCCTCGCCCGGGGTCCCCGCCGCCAGCGCCGCGGCGACCACGATCGTGCCCTGGAACGACCTCGACGCCGTCCGCGCCGCGGTCGCCGCCGACCCGCCCGCCGCGATCCTCGCCGAGCCGTACCCGGCCAACATGGGGCTCGTCCCGCCCGCCCAGGGCTTCCTCGAGGGCCTGCGCGCGCTGGCGGACGAGAGCGGCGCGCTGCTCGTCTTCGACGAGGTGATCACCGGCTTCCGTGTCGCACCGGGAGGTGCGCAGGAGCTGACGGGCGTCATGCCGGACCTGACGATCATGGGCAAGGTCATCGGCGGCGGGCTCCCGGCCGCGGCCTACGGCGGCCCTGCCGCGCTGATGTCGCGCATCGCGCCGGCCGGCGACGTCTACCAGGCGGGCACGCTGAGCGGGAACCCGCTCGCCGTCGCCGCCGGTCTCGCCGCGCTCGAGGCACTCGACGAGGAGGCCTACCTGCGGCTCGCCGACACCACGCGCGCGCTCGCCGCCGGGCTGCGCGAGGCCGCGGGCGACCGCTCGGTCCAGGTTGCCGAGGCCCCCGGCCTGCTGACCGTCTTCTTCTCCGCGGAGCAGGTGTGCGACTACGCGGGCGCCGCGGCCTGCGACACCGCCGCGCACGCCGCCTGGTGCCGCGCGCTGCTGGCCCGCGGCGTCTACCCGCCGCCGTCGCAGTTCGAGGCCTGGTTCCCGTCGCTGGCCCACACGCCCGAGCACGTCGAGCGCACGCTCGAGGCGGCCGCCGCGGCGTTCGCGGAGGTCGAGTGAGCGCGCTGCAGGCGCTGGCGGAGACCGTCCGGTCCCGTGGTGGTCTGCTGGCGGACACCGTGACCGATCCCACACAGGAGGGCTCGCTGGGCGCGCTGGCCGGCCCCGGCTACGCCGAGCTGGTCGAGGCGATCTACGAGGGCTACCTCCAGCACTACGGCGACGGGCGGGTCCTGCGGCCCCAGGATCCCGACCTCGCGCTGCTCGCGGGCGACCGCCTCTACGCGCTGGGGCTGGCCGAGCTGGCCGAGCTGGGGGACCTCGATGCGGTCGAGGTTCTGGCCGGTGTGATCTCGCGCGCGGCACAGGCGCACGCCGAGGGCGATCCCAGGGCGGCGGAGGCCGCATGGGAGGCGGGCGCACGCGCAGTCGGCCATGGGCGTGGCAGAGCGCCAGCTGAGGCCTGAAGACACCTCCGCGTCGGTATTGTTCCCGCCGTCGTGGCCTCCGCCCGCAAAGAGCCCAAGTCGAAGTACACCGCCGACCGGTTGATGCCGGGCGCCTTCGAGGGCGAGACCGTCACCCGCAGGCGCTTCATGACGCTCACCGCGCACGGCGCCGGCGCGGTCGCCGCGATGTCGTTCACGCTGCCCGCGCTGGGCTTCGCGGTCGGCTCAGCGCTCTTCGACCGCCCGCCGGTGCGCTGGGAGCCCGTGGGCAAGACGGAGGACTTCCCGGACGACACCTACATCCCGAAGGTGATCAACCCGACGCCCGGGATCGGCGAGGTCGGCAGGACCACGGTCTACATGCGCGCCCGCAACGACGAGATCGACGCGAAGCCCAACCCGCCCGGCTACGAAGAGCGGTTCATCGCGATCTCGACGCGCTGCATGCACCTCGGCTGCCCCGTCCGCTACGTGCAGGCGTCGCAGCGGTTCATCTGCCCGTGCCACGGCGGCGTCTACGACTTCGCGGGCCTCGTCGTCGGCGGGCCGCCGGTGCGGCCGCTCGACCGCTTCTACACCCGCGTGCGCAACGGCCAGGTCGAGGTCGGGCCGCGCTACTCGGTCAACAGCGAGCTCAAGCGCTTCCCCCACTACCGCGATCCCGCCCAGCCGCTCGACGGCATCGGCCAGTACCTCTACCCGCCCCGCTTCTCCACGCCCTTGCAGTAGCCGATGAAGCTTCCCACCCTCCCCGCCTTCCTGCTGCCGCGCCCCAAGACCCCGGGCGAGGCATCCCCGAGCGCCGGCGAGCAGGCCAAGGAAGCCGGGATCGCGAGCGTCAACTGGATCGACGAGCGCACCTCGCTCTCCGGCGGCGGCCGCTGGCTGATGTTCCGCAAGGTGCCGAAGGGGACGAACTGGTTCTACACGCTGGGCTCGGCGACGATGTTCGCCTTCCTGAACCAGGCGGTCACCGGCGTCTTCCTGGCGATGTACTACGACCCGTCGCCGACGCGCGCCTACGAGTCGGCGCGCTACATCACCAACGACGTCTTCCTCGGCGAGTTCGTGCGCGGCATGCACAAGTGGGGCTCGACGGTGATGGTGATCCTGATCTTCCTGCACATGGCGCGGACCTTCTTCTTCGGCGCCTACAAGTACCCGCGGGAGCTCAACTGGGTGATCGGCGTCGTGCTGCTGATCCTGACCTTCGTGATGTCGCTGACCGGCTACCTGCTCCCGTTCGACCAGCGCTCCTACTGGGCGACGATCGTGGCGGCCAACATCACCGCCTCCGGGCCGGTCGTCGGGCCGTACCTCGGTGACTTCCTGCGCGGCGGCGCGGAGTTCAACGCCACCACCCTGTCGCGCTTCTACTCCATCCACATGCTGCTCGTGCCCGGCCTGATCGCCGCGCTGATCGGCGCGCACCTGTACCTCGTCGCCCGCCTGGGCACGACGGCGCCGCCGTGGCTGAAGCCCGCCGAGCCCGAGAAGCTCACGCAGGACCGCGTATGAACCGCGCCGAGAAGGAGTCCTACCTCCGCGAGTACTCGCTGATGAAGTCGGCGGGGAAGCCGTTCTTCCCCTACGCAGTGGCCAAGGACTCGGTCATGGCCTGCATCGTGATGTTCATCATCATCATGATGTCGCTGGTCCTGGGCGCCGAGCTCGGGCCGAAGGCCGACCCGACGACGACCACCTACGTCCCGCGGCCCGAGTGGTACTTCTTCTTCCTCTTCGAGCTCCTGCGCGTGATCAAGCCGGCGGTGCTGACGCCGCTCGCGACGATCGGCATCCCGACGATCTGCATGATCCTGCTGCTGCTGCTCCCGTTCTACGACCGCGGGCCGGAGCGGCGCCCCGAGCGGCGGCCGCTCGCGACGACCGCGGGCCTGTTCACGATCGTGGCGATGGCCTACCTGACGTACCTGGGCGCCTCGGCCGGCTCGCCGAACGAGATCGAGCTGAAGGTCGCCAAGAAGTACGAAGCCGGCAAGTTGGTGATGGCCCAGTCGGGGTGCCTTGCCTGCCACAAGGTGGGTGAGAACGGCAACGACGGCCCAGGCCCGCACCTGACCGACATCGCCGACAAGCTGCCGAAGGCCGCGATCCGCCGGACGCTCGAGAACCCGACCGCGCCGATGCCCTCGTACGCCGGCCTGCCCGAGAACAAGAAGGCCGCGCTGGTCGACTTCCTCGCGCAGCTGCACGGCAAGTCCGAGTAGCCCCGCCCATGCGTTCAGCCCCCGCGCCAACGGGGACCCTCGAGGAGGGTCAGGTCCGAGCGATGTTCGACCGCATCGCCGGCTTCTACGACGTCATGAACTCGGTCATGACGGCGGGGCTGCACCACCGCTGGCGCGAGCGCGCGGCCGACCTCGCGCGGGTCGGCCCGGGCAGCCGCGCGCTCGACGTCGCCACGGGCACCGGCGACCTGGCGCTCGAGCTGGCCCGGCGCGTGCGGCCCGGCGGCGAGGTGATCGGCTCGGACTTCTCCGAGGGGATGCTCGAGCGGGCGCGCACGAAGGCGGCCGGCGAGCCGGGCGTGAGCTGGGAGTGGGGCAACGCGCTCGAGCTGCCCTACCCCGACGACTCCTTCGACGCCGCCACGGTCGGCTTCGGGGCGCGCAACTTCTCCGACCTCGAGCGCGGGCTGGGCGAGATGGCGCGCGTGGTGAAACCGGGCGGGCGTGTGGTGGTGCTCGAGATCACGACGCCGACGAAGCCGCCGCTGTCCACCTTCTTCTCGCTCTGGTTCGATCGCGTGGTGCCGACGCTCGGGCGCTTCGCCGCCGACCCCGAGGCCTACACGTACCTGCCGAAGTCCGTGAAGCGCTTCCCGGGGCCAGAGGCGCTGGGCGGCGCGCTGTCGCGCGCCGGGCTCAGCGACGTGCGCTGGATCCTCACCGCGGGCGGCATCATCGCCATCCACTCGGGGACCGCCTGATGGCGTCCGCCGAGTCCGTCGCCGCGGTGATCGAGGCCGGGGGCGCGCACGTCCCCGGGATGCTGGAGCGGCTCGAGGCGCGCCTGGCCGAGGTCGCCGCCTCACACGGCCCGGTGCTGGGCGAGCACGCGGGCGCGACGATCTCCGCCGGTGGTAAGCGCCTGCGCCCGCTGCTCGTGTTCGTGGCCGCCGGCCCGCCCGCCGACGGCGAGGGCGAGGGCATCCTGCGCGCCGCGGTCGCCGTCGAGCTGATCCACTCCGCGACGCTCGTCCACGACGACGTCCTCGACGGCGCGCGCCTGCGGCGCGGCCGCCCGACCGTGGTGGCCGTCGCGGGGCGCGCCATGGCGACGGCGACGGGCGACCTCCTGTTCTCGCGCGCGTTCTCCGAGCTCGCCGCCAACGGGCGCAGGGAGGAGATCCGCGTGTTGTCGTCCGCCTCGTCGGCGCTCGCCGAGGGAGAGCTGATGCAGCGCGCCGACGCCTGGAACGTCGCCACGACGCGCGAGCGCTACCTCGCCCGCTGCGACCTCAAGACCGCGCGGCTGTTCGAGGCCGCGTGCGAGCTCGGGGCGCATGAGGGTGGCGGGCCGGTCGAGCTGCTCGGGCGCTTCGGGCGCCGGATCGGTCTCGCCTTCCAGCTGCTCGACGACGTGCTCGACGTCTCTGGGCCGGCCGAGCGCACCGGCAAGCACCGCGGCACGGACCTGCTCGACGGCACGGTGACGCTGCCGCTGATCCTCGCGCGCGAGCGCGACGCGGAGCTGGCGGCGCTGGACCTGCGCGAGGTGCGGACGCCGGAGCAGGCCGAGGCACTGTGCGACGCGATCGCGGCGACCGGCGCGCTGGAGACGGCGCGCGCCGACGCGCTGGAGATGGTCGCCGAGGCGAAGGCCGACCTGCCGAGCCTGCCCGACGCGCAGCGCGGCGCGCTCGAGCTCGTGGCCGACGGCGTCGTCGACCGCTACAGCTAGCTAGAAGTCCATCGGCCAGATGGCGTCCGAGGCGAGCGCGGCGGTGAAGCGCTCGATCTCGTCTTCCATGTTGGCCTGCTGGAGGCGCATGAGGTCATCGACCAGCGCCTCCGTGCCACGGTCGAGCTCCTCGTCGAAGCTGTCCACGACGCTCTGCTCGAAGGTGCCGAGGTCGGTCCACTCGCAGTTGGGGCAGCGGAGCAGGACCTCCCACTGCGTCGGGGAGGCCTCCTCCCATTCCACCGGGTAGACGAGAGCGCGGTCGCATTCGGGGCATTCGTGCAGCCGCGTGTGCGGGCTCGTGGGAGCCGGGGTGGCGTCGGCGGGCGCGGCCTGGGCGTCAAAGTAGACGACCTCGATCTCCCGACCTGAGGGAAGGACGACGCGGCGGACGTAGTGGGAGTTTTGGCTTGGCTGGTTCATAACTTGATGGGGTCTACGCCCTACATCGGAACGCCGCCGCTGTGACTTGACTGGACCATCCGTCCACCCCCGAGTGAGCCGGTAGCCTGTGAAGTGCGTAGGAACGCTCGAACGCCTCATGAACCTCGCCGTCTTCCAATCCGTCGGGCCGCTCGAACTGCTGATCCTGCTCGGCATCGTGCTGGTGATCTTCGGCCCCAAGCGACTGCCCGCCCTCGGCCGCCAGCTCGGCGCCGGGATGCGGGAGTTCAAGGACTCGATCGCCCGCAAGTCGGACGACGACGAGGACGAGGACGACTCCGACGCAGCCACGCGCTCGCAGGCGGCCGCAGCACTCGGCCGCCCCGAGGAGGAGACCGCCACGCAGCCCGCTTCGGACGGGGTCGTCTCCGAGAAGCGCTAGCCGGCCGCCGCGCATGGCCACCACCCTGCGGCCGATCCGCCCCGAGGACCGTCTCAGCCTCGTCGAGCATCTCGACGAGCTGCGCAAGCGGCTGATCATCTCCGTCGCCGTGTTCCTCGCCGCCTTCGGCGTCTGCCTGTGGCAGGGCGACGTGGTGCTGGACATCATCAACCGCCCGCTCGAGGAGACCGCGTTCAAGAACGACGCGAAGGAGACCAAGGACCCGTTCGAGCGCACGGCCGCGTTCCAGGCGCAGCTGCGCAAGTCCGCGGTCGCGTCCGCGGCGACCTTCGAGAGCCTCGCGGCCGCGACCGACAACCCGGCCACGAAGCAGGCCTACGAGGATCTCGCCGCACAGAACCGGGCGCTCGCGAAGTCCGTCCCGCCGCGCGAGGCGCGCAAGCCGGTCACCCTCGGCGTCGGCGAGCCGTTCACCGCCACCGTGCGGGTCGCGGCCTACGCGGCGTTCCTGCTCGCGCTCCCGCTGCTGCTCTACCAGGCGTACGCGTTCGTGTTGCCGGCCTTCTCGCGCGACGAGCGCAGGATCGCGCTGCCGCTGATGACGATGGTGCCGTTCCTGTTCATCGCCGGCGTCGTCTTCGCGTACTTCATGGTCCTGCCGAACGCGATCGACTTCCTCCAGAACTTCAACGACGACAACTTCGACATCCTCCTGCAGGCCAGGGACTACTACCGCTTCGCGATCATGCTCCTGATCGTGATGGGCGTCTGCTTCCAGGTCCCGGTCGGGATTCTCGCCTTCACGCGCTTGGGGATCATCTCGGTGGCGCAGCTCCGGCACTCACGGCGCTACACGATCCTCGGCATCGCGGTCGTCGCCATGCTGCTCCCGGGCCAGGACCCGGTGACGATGCTGTCGCTGATGGTGCCGCTCTACGTGCTCTTCGAGGGTTCTATCCTGTTGGCGGCGTTCACGGAACGGCGGGCGAGGAAGCGCGCCGACGCCGAGCCGGACGACGTTCCAGAAGACTGATCGAATGCTCTTCGACCTCAGAGGCGCCGGCCGGCGCCGGATCGTGAAGACGGTCTACATCATGCTTGCCTTCCTGATGGGAGGGGGCCTGGTCCTGTTCGGGATCGGCGGTGGCGGCGGCATCTCCGGCGGCCTCGTCGACGCGATCACCGAGCGCAGCGGCGGCACCGACGACGGCGCGGACCGCTTCCGCAAGCAGGAGAAGGCCGCGCTCGCCAAGACGAAGGCCAACCCGCAGGACGCCGCCGCCTTCGCCGCCCTCGCCCGCGCGCGCTTCCAGCTCGCCGGCGCCGGCTCGAACTTCGATCCCGACAAGGGCACCTTCACCAAGGCCGGCACCGCCAAGCTCACGTCCGCCGGCACCGCCTGGGAGCAGTACCTCGCGCTCGATCCGCCGAAGCCCGACGACCGCGTCGCCAGCCTCATGGTCCAGGCCTTCGGCGCGCTCAACCAGCCCGCCAAGGCGGCCGCGGCCCAGGAGGTCATCACCGACGCCCGCCCGACGGCCTCGACCTTCACCCAGCTCGCGATCTTCGCCTACCAGGCGGGCCAGACACGCAAGGGCGACCTCGCGAAGGACAAGGCGCTCGAGCTGACGGACGCCGACATGCGCGAGGCGCTCAAGGGCCAGCTCGAGCAGGCGAAGCAATCCGCGGCCGGAGCAGCCGCCGCCGCGGACCCGAGCGCGACCCCCTAGCTTCGTTCTACACTGCGCTGCGCGCCCTTGTAGCTCAACTGGCAGAGCAGCGGACTCTTAATCCGAAGGTTCCAGGTTCGATTCCTGGCGGGGGCATCGAACAAAGGCCCGCTTTCGCGGGCCTTTGGTGTTCTTGGAGCCGGGGGACCGACTACTCGTCCTGGGCCGACTCCCCGCTGTCGCCGCCCTCCTTCGGGAAGCCTCCTTCGGTCTCCGTGTCCGACTCGCCGGGCTTCTGGCCCGGGTCGGTCTCCTCGCGGCCCTCGTTGGCCTCTTGGTCTTGCGTGGACTCGCCCATGCGGTCTCCTTGGTTGCGGTCACTCTCGACGTACCCGCGGGCCGCGACGACCACGCGACCGGATCTACACTGCCGCCATCGTGGGGGCTGACGGGCACGGCATCGAGGGGTACTTCGGCGAGCGGGTCGCCGCCGGCTATGACGAGAGCTCCGCCGGGATGTTCGATCCGGAGGTGGTCGCGCCGGCCGTCGAGCTGCTGGCGGAGCTGGCCGGCGACGGGGGCGCGCTGGAGTTCGCGATCGGCACCGGCCGGATCGCGCTGCCGCTCGCGGAGCGCGGGGTGCGCGTGGCCGGGATCGACAACTCGAAGGAGATGCTGGCCCTGCTGCGCGAGAAGCCGGGCGCGGAGCGGGTCGCGGCGATGGTGGGGGACATGTCGGCCACGCGCGTCGACGGCGAGTTCTCGGTCGTCTACCTCGTCTTCAACACGATCTTCAACCTGAACACGCAGGACGGACAGGTCGCGTGCTTCGCGAACGCCGCCGCGCATCTGGAGCGCGGCGGGCGCTTCGTGATCGAGGCGCGCGTGCCGGAGCTCCAGCGGCTGCCGCTCGGCCAGACCGTGCTGCCGTGGCGCGCCGACCCGAAGGGCATGTCGTACTACGTCTACGACACCACCACCCAGCGGCTGAGCGGCCAGCACTACGACTTCGCCGACGGCGGCGTCCAGCCGAGCCCGATCGAGATGCGGTACGCGTGGCCCGCTGAGCTGGACCTGATGGCGCGCCTGGCCGGGATGCGGCTCGAGGGCCGCTACGGCGGCTGGCGGCGCGAGCCGTTCACGGGCCTCAGCCCCGCGCACGTGTCGGTCTACGCCAAGACCTAGGAGAGCGTGGCGGTCGCGCCGCGCTCCTTGATCCACTGGCCGATGAGGCCGCGGAAGTGGCCGAGGAAGCGCTCCTGCTCGTGGGCCGGGTAGGTCGTGCGGACGGTGTCGACCAGCAGACGGTCGAAGTCGGCCGAGCTGATCCAGTCGAGCACGAGCTCGTCGACGTGCGGGAGCCGGCTGTCGCAGAAGTCGCGGTAGCGGTCGACCTCGAAGTACTCGTCGGCCAGCGCGCGGTAGCGGCTGAGCTTCTCGGCGTAGCTCAGATCCTCGCGGTCGCCGATCTCGAAGTAGCGGCGGGTGTCGAGGTCGAGCCGCGGCTCGCGGCCGGTGACGACGCAGAACGCGCACCACTTCAGGAGCGCGCTCATCGCCCACGGGAAGTAGTAGTGGAGGCTCGTGATGGCGACGTCGGGCGAGGCGTTGGCGTAGTCGATCGGGTAGGCGTCGTCGCCGCGGATCAGCGTCTCGCAGGAGTTGAACTCCCAGCGGAAGAACGCGTTGATGAGGCGGCTGATCGTGAGCACCTCGTCGCCGACCGCGGGGGAGAGGAAGTCGTGGTCGACGGCGTAGCGGTCGTGCATCGGCTCCTCGGGCCGGAAGTGCATGATCATCGTCTCGGCGCCGATCGAGAGCGAGCGCGCGAAGTAGTCGTAGCCCTCGATCGAGGCTTGGAGGTGCATCAGCCGCTGGCCCGACTCGTCGTACGCGCGGTGCAGCTCGGCGCTGTCGCGGATGTGGCTGACGCCGATCCACTGGCCGCCGTCGTAGGGCTTCATGAACAGCGGGTAGCCGACGGACTCCGCGATCTCGTCGAGGTCGAACGGCTGGTTGTACTTGGCCGCGGTGTAGGCGAAGCGCGCGTTGTCGGGCGGGTTCTTGTGCGGGACGAGCACGGTCCGCGGCACCTTCAGGCCCAGCCGCAGCATCGCGCAGTAGGCCGCGTGCTTCTCCATCGACTGGAACGTGAACGGGCTGTTGAGCAGGTAGACGTCGTCCATCAGCGCGACCTTCTTCAGCCACTCGCGCGGGAGGTAGTACCAGTAGGCGAGCCGGTCCACGACGAGGTCGTGGCGCGCCTTGGCCCGCAGGTCGAACGGCTCCATCGTGATCCGCTCGGTGGTCAGGCGGTGCTTGGTCCCCGACGCGTCGGCGATCGGGCCGATGCGGGAGACGAGGGTCTCGAAGGCGGTCGGCCAGTCCTCCTCGGTGCCGAGCAGCATGCCGATCAGGTGCGTGGTGGCGTCCATCAGCAGAACCGTGGCAGATGATGGGCGAGCTGTGCCTGCCAGGAGGCCCAGTCGTGCGGGACGTCGTGCCCCCAGAGGTCCAGCTCGTGCGGGATCCCCTTCTCCGACAGCAGCCCGGCGAGGCGCTTCGAGCTCTCCAGCGCGCCGGTCGTGTCCTCCCACATGCCCTGCCCGCACACGAGCAGGACGCTGAGGCGGCCGCGCAGCCACTCGAGGTGGTCGCCGCCCATGTGGGCGACGTAGTCGAGCGGGTTGTTGAAGTACGTCGCCTCG
Source organism: uncultured Solirubrobacterales bacterium (assembly GCA_963787335.1). Lineage (GTDB taxonomy): Bacteria > Actinomycetota > Thermoleophilia > Solirubrobacterales > Solirubrobacteraceae > DASQFQ01. The sequence goes on along the minus strand of CAWBCU010000031.1, from coordinate 11,919 downwards.
CCGCGCTCGCCCCACGCGTCCCAGGTCGCCGGGTCGTAGTTGCCCGACAGGCCGAGCGCGAGCGGGAAGAGGTCGGCGCGCTTGAACGCGAAGTTCACCGCGTGGTAGGCGCCGAGGCTGACCCCGACCGTGGCGATCTCGGCCGCGCCGCCGCAGTCGGCGTGGATCCACGGGACCACCTGGTCGAGGATCCACGACTCGTAGCGGGCGTGCTCGTGCGCGCGCGCCTCCAGCGGGATCGACGCGTTCGACCACGAGCCGCCGTCGAAGGAGTCGACGCAGTAGAGCTTCATGCGGCCGCCCGCGAGCAGCTCGTCGAGCGTGCCGACCACGCCCCGGTCCGCGTACTCCCACGCGTTGCCGCGCTCGGCCGGGAACGCGAGCACCGGCCGGCCGTAGTGGCCGTAGGCGACGACCGAGCCGTTCGCCCCGATCGCGTCCGACCACAGCTCCGTGTGGCGGCCGCTCACCACGTGCGCGCCAGCAGGCTCGTCAGGTGCGGCTCGAACGCGTCGCGCCAGGCCGTGTAGTTGTGCAGGTCGGGCACCTCGTGCAGCGCGGCGGGGTAGCCCTGGTTCGCGAGCGTGCGCGCCATCAGGCGGTTGTTCTCGAGGTTCTCCTCCGCGGAGCCGCAGGTCAGGGCGACGGGCACAGGATCTGCGTGTACCCCCTCGCGCAGCGTCGCGCGCACGAACCGCACGATCCGCTGGTAGCGCGGGAAGCCGGACTCCTGGGAGTCGAACTGCGGCGTGAAGAAGCTCCCCGACTGCAGGAACAGCGCGCCGAAGGTCTGCGGGTGCCGGCGCTGCGCGTGCAGCATCGCGAGCCCGCCCAGGCTGGCGCCCATGCCGACGACGGGGCCGCCGACGCCGACCGCGGAGCGGATCGCCGGCAGGACGTCGCGGACGAGCGCGCCGGCGTAGCGCGCGGAGGCGGAGTACCACTCGTTGCGATCGCCCGGGGCGAGCAGCGCGACCCGGTGCCGCGGCAGCGCGCCGGTGGCGATGCCGACGGCGGCGAAGCGCGTCAGCCCGGCCAGCTGGTCGTACTCCGGCCCGTCGTGGGCGACGAGCAGCGGCAAGGGCTCGCCGGGGCCGGCGTCCGCGGGGCTCCAGACGTCGACGTGGACCTCAGCGCCCAGCCCGCGCCCGGTGACCACGAGCGGCTGGGTCTGCCCGGGCACGCCCTCCTCGGCCAGCCAGCCCGGCGCCGTGTAGCCGGGGAGCAGGAGCACGGACTTGTCGCCGAACGCGCCGGGGGCCTGGTGCGGGTTGCCGGGATCGCGCACGCGCGCGGCGTCGCCGTCGTGGTCGACGACCTCGAGCTCGTACTCCAGGCGCGCGACGTCCGGCAGCGTCAGCTCGAGCCGCCACTCGCCGTTGTGGCGGGCGTAGTCGGCGTCGGGGAGCGGCAGGTCGGAGCACAGCCGCACGGCGGCGTACCGCTCATCCGGGTCGGCCAAGCGAAGGAGCATCCCCTGATGATGGCGGGGTGCGCCGCGCGCGCTTCGTCTTGACGTCGGTGCCGCCCAGCAGCGAGAACGCCCGGACGCGGACCACGGGCGCTCCGGATCGGGGCCGCGGCCCCTCGACCTTGAGGTCGTTGCCGCCCAGGATCGCGAAGCCGCCGAGCTCCACCTCGACGCCCTCGGGCACGATGATGTCCGAGCCGCCCAGGATCGAGACGACGGTGATCACGGTCTCGTTCGAGTCGATCATCGCGTCGCGCAGGTCGAGGTCGGCCCCGCCCAGGACGTTGACGACGGTGGAGCGGGAGGCGATCCGCCAGCGGCCCTTGCGATCGCCGCCGCCGAGGATCCCGACCGTCCAGCGGGTGCCCTCGCGGCGGGTCGGGGCCAGCGCCGGCGAGGGCAGGTCGGCCGTCAACGGCTCGAGCGCGTCGCGGGTCCTGGCGGCGAGCGCGCCCTCGACGCGTTCCGCGAGCTCCTCGAGCGTCAGCCGGCCGTCGCCGGCCGCGGCGCGCAGGCGCTCCACCGTGCGCTCCCGCTCGGTGTCGGATGCCCGCAGCGGGCCGGGTGGTTGCGCGTCCGATGCCATACCTCCGGTGTATCAGGATCTGCGGCTAGCCGTATCCGAGCGCGCCGCTGCCTTTGCTTGCCTAAGAGGACGTGACCGCGAGGACGACGACAGCCCTGCTCGCCCTCGCGGCGCTCGTCGCCGCGTTCGTGGCCTACCGGGCGCTCAGCGGCGACGATGGCCCCTCGACGGCCGCGGAGCGGTTCGCCGCGCGCTGGAGCGCGGGCGACGACGCCGCGGCCGCGCGGCTGACCGACGATCCGAAGGCGGCGGCGGCCGCCCTGAAGGCGAACCGCCGCGGCCTCGACGGCGCGAGCGTCGAGGCGACCCTTGGCGAGCTGAAGGAGTCGGGCGACGCGGCCACAGCGAGGCTGACGCTGCAGTGGCGGATCCCGCGGATCGGCGGCTGGGGCTACGACTCGACGCTCCGCCTGCGCAAGGTCGAGGACGAGTGGCGCGTCAGCTGGTCCCCGAAGACGGTCCACCCGAAGCTCGACGGCGTGACCCGGCTCGGGACCACCGCCGTGCCGAAGGCGCGCGGGGAGATCCTCGACCGCGACCGCCGGCCGCTGATGCGCGAGCGGCCGGTGGTGCGGGTGGGCGCCGTCGCGGGGAAGGTGAAGCGGCCCGCCGTCACGGCGCGCGGGCTGGCCGAGGTGCTCGACGTCGACGCCGCGCCGCTGGAGCGCGCGATCCGCGGCGGCGGCAAGCAGCAGTTCGTCGACGCGCTCACCCTGCGCCCGCCCGACTACCGGCGCCTGCGCGCCGCGCTGGAAGCCGTTCCCGACTCGGCGACCGCCGAGTCCACCGCCATGCTCGCGCCGACCCGCGGGTTCGCGCGGGCGCTGCTCGGGACCGTCGCGCCGGCCACCAAGGAGCAGCTCGAGAAGCTGGGCGGCAGCGCGGGGCCGGGAGCGGAGGTCGGGCAGTGGGGCCTGCAGGCGCGCTTCGAGCGGCGGCTCGCGCCCGTCCCCGAGCGGCGGGTCGTGATCCGGGCCGGGGCGACGCCGATCGAGACGCTGGCCACGCGCCGCGGGCGCCGGGGGCGCGCGCTCGCGACCACGCTCGACACACGGGTGCAGGCGGCGGCCGAGGCGGCGCTGGCCGGCCGCTCCGACGAGGCGGCGCTGGTGGCCGTGCAGCCGTCGACGGGCGACGTCCTGGCGGTGGCCAACCGCCCGCTCGAGTCATCCTACGACCGGGCCCTGGAGGGCACGTACGCGCCCGGCTCCACCTTCAAGGTCGTGTCGACCGCGGCGCTGCTGCGCGACGGGCTCTCCGTCGAGGACACCGTGCGCTGCCCGCCCACGATCACCGCGGGCGGGCGGCAGTTCAAGAACTTCGAGGGCGGCGCCGCGGGCGCGGTCCCGTTCAGCCGCGACTTCGCGGTCTCCTGCAACACCGCCTTCGTGTCGCTCGCGCCCCGCCTCGCCCCCGACGCGCTGAGCCGGACCGCGCGCGACTACGGGCTCGGGCGCAAGCTCGATCTCGCGGTCCCCGCCGCCGGCGGCCAGGTGCCCCCGGGCAAGGACGCGGTGGAGCGCGCGGCGGCGATGATCGGGCAGCACGAGATCCTCGCCAGCCCGCTGGCGATGGCCTCCGTCGCCGCGACGGTCGCCGCGGGCCGCTGGCGCGCGCCGCGGCTGCTCGCCTCCGACCCGAGCGAGGCCGGCCCGCCGCTCCCCGCCTCCGAGCGCGACACGCTGCGCAGCCTGATGCGCCTGGTCGTCACGGAGGGCTCCGGCACCGCCCTCGCGGGAATCGCCGGCGAGGTACGGGGCAAGAGCGGCACGGCCGAGTTCGGCGGCGGCGACCCGCCGCCCACCCACGCCTGGTTCATCGCCTTCCGGGGCGACGTCGCCGTCGCGGTGCTCGTCGAGCGCGGCCGCTCCGGCGGATCGGTGGCGGCGCCGCTCGCGGCGCGCTTCTTCAGCGCGCTCGATCGCTGAACTGCGCCTCCAGGTTCGCGAGCGTGCGCCGCAGGGCGCGCTCGACGCCGCGCCGCACGACCCGGCGATCGAAGGCGCCGCGCAGGCCCGCCCGCGGCTCGAACTCGACCGCGAGCCGGTACTCGAACCCGTCGCCGGCCGGCTCGAAGCCCCGCTCGTGGCGCACGTCGGGCAGCCCGCGCTGGACGCTGTCATACGCCACCAGCCGGTAGGGGTCGAAGACGCGCAGCGTCATCTGCAGCTCGACGGGGCGGCCGAGCAGCCGCATCACGACGCCGGCCCGATCCCCCGGCGCCTGCCACCGCGAGCCCGGCTGCACGCGGATCAGGTCGGGCCAGTACGCCGGCCAGTTGCCCGGGTCGACGATGTAGTCGAAGCCCTCGCGCAGCGGGACCGGGAAGCGCTGCGTCAGCTCGAGGCGCATCGACGCAGACGATAAAACCGCTCGTCGAACTTGAACAGGCGCGCGAGCGCGTCGGGCTCGCTGTCCGCGACCTCGACGTCCGTCACCTCCCAGCCCGGGAACGCCGCCTCGACCGCGGCCCGGCTCGCGCCGCGCGGCAGCGGCCCGCGCCGCCGCGGCGCGAAGCAGTCGAGCAGCACGGTCGCGTCGGCCGCGGCGACCGCGCTCACCTCGCGCCCCATCGCCTGCTGCTCTGCCGCGCCGAGCCCGTGGAAGGTGCCCGTGTCCAGCACCAGCCGGAAGCCGCCGCCGACCTCCGCCGCGCGCAGCGCCGTCACGTCGCCGCGCACCAGCCGCATGTCGACCCCGGCCGCAGCGATCCGCTCGCGGGCGCGCGCGAGCGCCTTCTCGACCAGGTCGACGCCGGTCACCTCCCAGCCGCGCTGGGCGAGCCGCACGCCCCACACCGCGCTGCCGGTGCCGAGGTCGAGCGCCGGGCCGTAGGGCGGCTCCCCGGCCTCCTCGCGCGCCACCAGCTCGAGCAGCTTGCCCGCGAACGGCGGATGCTCGGCGAGGTCCTCCCAGGGATGGAATCCGACCGCATAGGCGAGCCCGTAGTTCATGCCCGCGCACCCAGGTTCGCGAGCACGACCGGGATCGTCTGCGCGAGCGCGTCGGTCGGGCTGAACTCCACGATCTCCGCGCCCGCGTAGTGCACGGGCGTGTGGCCCGGGCGGGACGTAGTAGGCGTCGCCGGCCATGTAGGTCTCCTCCCCGTCCGGGAACCGGAACGCCACCTTGCCCTCGATCACGTACCCCCAGCGCGGGAGCTGGCAGCGGTCGCCGGGCAGCCCGCGGAACAGCTCCGCCAGATCGCCGTCCGCGGTGTGCGACTCGAAGCAGACGGAGTAGCCGCCCTCGAGGTGCTCGAGCTTCACGTCGAGCCCGTCGAGCGCGATCGTCTCCGACGCGCTGTCCTTCGAGACCTTCGGCATGGTGCGCCTCCTGTCGTGATGACCGAAGGGCGAGGCTAGGTCCGCGCCGGCGCGCCCGCATCGGCGCCGGTACCCATCTCGGGAGCGCCCGCTACGTAACCCCGTGCGTGTGCGCCCAGGCGGTCGCGACCGCCCGCGCCGTGCGCCCGGAGGCGCCGATCTTGAGGTAGACGTTCGCCACGTGGCGCTCGACGGTGCGGACGCTGAGCACCAGCTCGCGCGCGATGTCGGCGTTCGACGCCCCGCCGGCGACCAGCCGCAGCACCTCGGCCTCGCGGGCCGACAGCCCACCGGCATGGGCGGCGGGCGGCCGCGCCCCGAGCCCCTCGAGGGCGGCGCTCGCGCGCGCCTCGACCGTCGCCGCCTCCCGGCCACCGGCCCGCAGCGCCGCCGCGAGCTCGAGCCGCGCGAGCGCCCCGTCGTAGCGCGCGCCGGCCTCGTCGAAGAGGTCGGCAGCGTCCTCCAGCAGCGGGCAGGCGGCCGCGGCGTCGCCGGCCGCGGCGGCCACCCGGCCCGAGGCGAGCAGCGCCGCCGCGCGCAGCGGCGCGGTCGGGCACGCCGCGGCGATGCCCGCGATCTCCTCCGCCGCCGCCCGCGCGGCCGCCTCGTCCCCGGCGGCCACCGCCGCGCGCACCATCAGGTCGAGCCCCGCGACCCGCTCGAAGCGGTCCGCCTCGCCGACCCGCCGCAGGAAGCGCGCCGCCGCCTCGCACGCCGTCGCGGCGTCGCCGCGATCGAGCGCGAGCAGCCCCACGAGCAGCGCGTGGAAGCGATGCGGCTCGACCCGGGCCAGCAGCGCCTCCGCCTCGCGCGTCCGCCCCTGGCGCCGCCGCAGCTCGGCGAGGCGGGCGAGCGGGTCGACGTCACGACCCGGCCGCAGCACCCCGAGCTCCTCCACCGCCGCCGTCAGCTCCGCGTCCGCGCGCTCCCAGTCGCCGTGCCAGAGCAGCACGTCCGCGTAGGCGGTGCGGCAGATCGAGAACATCTGGCGGTCGGCGAAGCGCGTGGCGATCTCGCGCACGCGCAGGCACCACTCCGTCGCCCGCTCGAGGTCCCGGACCAGCTTGCAGGCGTCGATCATGTGGCAGCACACGGTCTCGATCGAGTCCGCGTCGGTCATCTCGCCGCCGACCGCGGCGGCCGCGGCGGCGTCGAGCCGCCGCATGCCCGGCTCGATCTCCCCGCTGCTCACCAGCGCGAGGCCGTTGAGGGCGAGCGCGAGCATCTCGACGTCGACCGCGCCCGCCTCGCGGGCGAGCGCGATCGCCTCCGCCGACCCCTCCACCGCCAGGTCGGGCCGGTGGTCGGCGAGCGCGAAGTGCGCGCGCAGCAGCGACACCCACGCGGTCGCGACGCTCGGCGGCTCGCCCTCCACCAGCAGCGCCGCGCGCTCGACCCAGCCCGACGCCTCGGCCGGCCCGCGGAACGCGTAGGCGTCGTGGCAGAGCTGGATCGCGAGCCGCGCGGCCGTCGCCGCGTCCCCGTGCGAGCGGGCCAGGCGGTACCCGCGCTCGTGCAGGTCGATCGCCGCGTCCGCGTCGAGCAGGTAGCGCGCGGCGAGCCCGGCGCCCTCGAACGCGGCCGCCGTCTCCTCGTGCGCCAGCGCCTCGGCGAACCGCTCGCGCGCCTCGGACCAGGCGCCCCGCGCGAGCGCGGCGCGGCCGGCGTCGACCGCCGCCATCAGCCCGGCCTGCGCCCCGACCCCAGCTTGACCGAGACCGGGAGCTCCAGCTCGCCGCCGGACTCGTACTCCCGGACCAGCCGGTCGAACGCCGCTCGGACGCGGGCCTGCGTCTCGGGCGGCTGGGCGAGCACGATCGCGGACACCCGGACCGTGCCACCCATCAGGCCGCGCCAGAGCCTGTCCGCCGACGCCTCTACATGGGAGAAGGCGACGGTCTCGACCCTCACCTCCTCGAGCCCCGCGCCGCGCAGCAGCCCGCCGAGCTCCGCCGCGTCGGAGAAGCGGAAGATCGGCGGCCCGGCCGGCAGCGACGGCGGCGGCGCGGCGCCGACCTCGGCCAGCGCGTCCACGAGCACCCCGACGAAGCGCGCGCGGGCCGGCAGGTCCCAGACCGTCAGCGCCACGCGGCCGGCGGGCGCGAGCACGCGCGCGAACTCTGCGGCGGCCCGCTCGGGCCGGCCGAGGTGCAGCAGCAGGAAGTTCGCCACGACGGCGTCGAAGGACCCGTCCTCGAACGGGAGCGCCTCGGCGTCGCCGAACCCGAACTCGAGCTCCGGGTGCAGTCGCCGCGCGAGCGCGACCATCGACGCCGCGACGTCCACGCCCGCGACCGAGGCCCCGCGGCCGGCGGCGCGGGCGGTCACGTAACCAGGGCCGGAGGCGACGTCGAGCACCCGCGCGCCGGCGCCCACCCCCGCGGCGTCCAGCAGCGGGTCCGCGACCCGGCTGGTGATCGGGCCGAAGAAGTCGTTGTAGGCGGCGGACCGCTGGTCCCAGCCCGCCGCCTCGAACGCGTTGAACGCGTCCGCGTCGACCGCAGGATCGGTCATGGCCGACCGATCCTACGCCGGGTGGGTCACACGGGCGAGCTCGGCCTGGCCAGCCCCTCCGCGAGGTCGCCGAAGCCCGGCGCGATGATCGCCCCCGGCTGCGCGAGCAGCTCCTCGGCCACGACGGCCTCGGTCGTGAGCAGCAGCGCCGCGACCGACGCCGCGTTCTCGATCGTCAGCCGCGTCACCCGCACCGGGTCGATCACGCCGCCTTCGAGCAGGTCGCCGAACTCGCCGGTGAGTGCGTTCAGGCCGCCGCCGTCCGGCATCGACCGCACCTCGTCGATCGCCGCCCGGCCGTCGTAGCCGGCGTTGGTGGCGATCCAGTACAGCGGCTCGGACAGCACCCGCCGCACGAGGTCCGCGCCGATCGCGTAATCGCCTTCGAGCTCGACGCTCTCCAGCGCCTCCTCGGCGCGCAGCAGCGCGCTGCCGCCGCCGGGCACGATGCCCTCGCTGACCGCCGCGCGGGTCGCCGCGAGCGCGCCCTCGGTGCGGTGGCGCTTCTCGTTGAGCACGACGTCGGTGGCCGCGCCGACGTGGATGACGGCGAGCCGGCTGGCGAGCTTGGCCAGGCGCTCGCGGGCGATCTCGCGGTCGTTCTCGTGCGGGGCGCGCTCGGCCTCGTTGCGGATCTGCCCGAGCCGCGTCTCGACCGCCTCGGCCGTGCCGGCGCCCTCGACGAACGTGCACGAGTGCTCGGTGACGATCACGCGGCGCGCGCTGCCGAGATACTCCCGGCGCACGTTCTCGAGCGTCAGGCCGGCCTCCTCGGTGATGACCTCCCCGCCGGTGAAGGCGGCCAGGTCCTTGAGGTGGGCGATACGGCGGTGCCCGAAGCCGGGCGCGCGCACCGCGACCGCTTCGAAAGTCCCGTGCGAGGCGTTGTGCACGAGCATCCCGAGCGCCGCGCCGTCGACCTTCTCGGCCAGGATCACCAGCGGCCGCGGCTGCTTCATGACCGCGTCGAGCAGCGGCATCAGGTCCTGCACCGCCGAGATCGGCTTGGTCGTCATGAAGATGTACGGGTCCTCGTAGACCGTCTCCATGCGCGTCTGGTCGGTCGCCATGTACGGCGAGACCATGCCGTTCTCGACCAGCATGCCCTCGACGAACTCGACCGAGATCCCGGGCAGCGGCGACTCCTCGACGGTGACGACGCCCTCCTCCCCGACGTGATCCAGGGCCTCCGCGACCGCCTCGCCGATCCCGACGTCCTCCTTGCCGGCGATCGTGGCGACGTGGCGCAGGTCGTCGCGCCCCGACACCGGCCGCGCCTGGCCGCGCAGGTGCGCGACGACGCGCTCGGTCGCCACCTCGATGCCGTGGCGCAGGAGCATCGGGTTCGCGCCCTCGTCGATCGTGCGCATGCCCTCGCGCACGATCCCCTGGGCCAGCAGCGTGGCGGTCGTCGTCCCGTCGCCGGTGAGGTCGCTCGTCTTGGTGGCGACCTCGCGCACGAGCTGGGCGCCCATGTTCTTGAACGGGTCGGAGAGCTCGATCTCGCGCGCGATGCTGACGCCGTCGTTGGTGATCGTCGGCGCGCCGGTCAGGCGCTCCAGCACGACGTTGCGGCCCTTCGGGCCGAGCGTCACCTTGACCGCGTCGGCCAGCTCGTCGACGCCCGCCTGCAACCGCCGGCGCGCGTCGTCGTTGAAGTGGAGGACCTTGCCCATGCCGTCCCTGCCTTCCTACGCCGCGGCGGGGACGAGGATGCCCCGTCCCTGCAGGCGCCCGTTGTCGAGGTCGGCCATCGCGTCGTTGATGGCGTCGAGCGGATAGGTGGTGGTGTGGAGCGTGACCTTGCCCTGCGCGGTCAGCGTCATCAGGTCCTGCAGGTCGACGTAGGTCCCGACGAGGTTCCCGATGAAGGAGATCTCGCGCGAGATGACGTCGATCGTGGGGATGTCGATGTTCTGGCCGTAGCCGATGACGTAGTAGAAGCCGCCGTCCTGGATCATCGCCACGCCGTCCTCGACGGCGCCCTTCTCGCCCACGAAGTCGATGATCGCCTCGGCGCCCATGCCGTCGGTGATCTCCTGGACCGTGTCGATGTGGCTCGAGCCCTCGACCTTGATCGTGTGGTCGGCGCCGAGCTCCTTCGCCAGCGCCAGCGCCTTCTCGCTCGGGTCGACGACGATGATCTCGGTCGGCGTGTAGGCCTTCAGGCACTGGATGCCGATGTGGCCGAGCCCGCCGGCGCCGATCACGACGGCCTTGGTGCCGGCCCCGAGCACGGGGATGGCCTTCTTGACGGCGTGGATCGCGGTCAGCCCGGCGTCGGCCAGCGCGGCGATCGAGGCGGGCTCGAGCGAGGGGTCGAGCTTGACGACCGAGCGCGCGCTGGTGAGCAGCAGCTCGGCGAAGCCGCCGTCGCGGTTGATGCCGGGGAACGAGCCGTTGATGCAGTGCATGTCGTCGCCCATCCGGCACGGGCGGCACAGCCCGCAGGAGATGAACGGGTGCACGATCACCGTGTCGCCGACCTCGACGTTCGAGACGCCGGAGCCGATCTCGTGGACCCAGCCCGCGTTCTCGTGGCCGGGGACGTAGGGCAGCTCGACCTCGGACTTCTCGGCCCACTGCCCCTCCTGGATGTGGAGGTCGGTGCGGCACAGCCCCGCCGCGCCGATCTTCACGACCACGTCGAACGGCCCGGTCGCCTTGGGCTCCTCGACCTGCTCGACCTTGAGCGCCTGGTGATACTCGTGAAGCCGGGCCGCTTTCATACCGCTACCTCCTCAGGGTCGGGGTCGATGTCGTACCGCACGGCCAGCAGGGAGCGGCAGATGCCCCCGTTGGCCTCGAGGCTCGTGCGCACGAGCCTCGCCATGCGCAGCCAGTGGGTCAGGTCGGCGGCCGTGAGCGGCGCGCCGTCGGGCCGCACGAGCGCCGGGTCCTCGGCGCCGGTGGGGATGCCGAGGTGCTCGCGCAGCTCGAGGCAGCGGCGCGCGCCGGGCTCGTCCGGGAGGTCGGAAACCCGGCGCGCGGCCACCTCCGCAGCGCTTGCGCCGGCCGCCAGCCACGCCTCGCAGAGTCGCGCCTGGCGTGCGACGAGCGCCTTGCGGTGGAAGAGCTCGCGCAGGGCCTCCAGCTCGCCCTCGGTCTCGCCCGGGAAGGCGCCCGCGAACGCCTCCCCGCGGTTGAGCGCGCCGTTGATCTCGGTGCCCGTGTAGTGGCCCTCGAGGACCACGGTCACCTCGCGCACCTCAGGCAGCCGGCGCACGGCGTCGCGTGCGTCGGCGGCCATGAGGAACGCGAAGTTGGGAGCACACTGGGGAGTGGGGAGCCGCAGCCGCACGTCCACGTCCCCGTCCGCCGACACGTCGCACGAGGTGACGAACCTCAGTGCGACGATCGACTCGTCGAGCTCGGGATCGAAGACGGTCCCGAGCGCGTCGATGACGTGCGCGCGGTCTGTCACTAGCGGCTCTCGACCAGCTGGGAGTCGTCGCGGGCCGCCGGCGTGTCCGCCGTGGACAGCTGGAGCTCCTGCGGGACCTCGACGTCGTAGAGCTTCGCGGCGTTGAGCCCGAGGATCTTCTTCTTCGACTCCGTCGTGAACGCGGGGTAGTCCGAGAACGTCTCGTCGGGGTAGTCCCAGTCGACGAGCCCCTCGACCTGCCACTTCGGCTCCCAGATCGCGTAGTCGGCGCCGAACAGCATCTTGTCCTCGCCGACCCAGAACAGCAGCTCGCCCATGACCTTCGCGAAGAACCGCGGGCGGGCGTGCATGAGGCCGCCGATGACGACCGCGAGGCCGGCGTAGACGTTGCGCTCCTGCGTCGCCATGAAGCAGAAGTCCTCGATCCGCGGCAGGCCCACGTGCTCGACGATGAAGTTGAGCTCCTGGTAGCGGGTCGCGACCTTGTCGACGTCGGCGACGTCGAAGGCGTCCTTGTCCAGCGGCCAGATCGTCGGCCCCTTGTGGACGTGGACGTTCTTGATCCCGAGCTCGATGAGCTTCTCGAAGAAGGGCTCGCAGATCGGGTTGTCGAGCTTGTAGCCGCGCGACCCCGAGT
>CAWBCU010000030.1:0-174258 GCA_963787335.1 uncultured Solirubrobacterales bacterium | reverse complement strand
GTGGTCGAGCGCAAGGCCAACGACAAGGTGAAGCTGCACCAGCCGTCGGCGACCGCCGCGGGCGCCGCCTCGGGCGTGCTCTGGGGCGGGCTGATCGGGCTGCTCTTCCTCAACCCGCTGCTCGGCATGGCCTTCGGCGCGGCCGGCGGCGCGCTCGGCGGCTCGATGGTCGACTACGGCATCGACGACAAGTTCATGAAGGAGCTCGGCAGCGAGCTCGAGCCCGGCGGCGCCGCGCTGCTGCTGCTCATCCGCGAGGTGTCGGCCGACAAGGTGCTGCCCCAGATCAAGATCCCGGGCAAGGTCATCCAGACGTCGCTGGACAACGAGTCCGAGGCCCGGCTCGCGGACGCGCTCGCCAACGCCGGCCGCGCCTAGACCATGTCGACCACGGTCGAGAGCACCCAGGTCATGAACCGCAGGTCGGGCGGCGTGGTCGTCCTCGTCGGGGTGCTCTCGATCGTCGCGGGGATCCTGGCGATCGTCTATCCGGACCTGACGCTGCTCGCGCTGGCCCTGATCGCCGGGATCAACCTGCTCCTGCTCGGCATCCTCGGGCTCGTCGACGCCGTCACCTCGGACGACGACGCCGGCGGCACCCGGGTGCTGAGCGGCGTGCTCGGCCTGCTCGGCGTGATCGCCGGCCTCGTGGTCATGCGGCGGCCGGGGGAGAGCCTGCTGGCGATCATCCTCATCCTCGGCGTCTGGTTCGTGGTCAGCGGCCTCGTGGACGCGATCCGGGCCATCGCCGTGCCGGGCGACCGCGCGTTCCGCATGCTCGTCGCGATCTTCGACATCGTGCTCGGCGGCCTGATCCTCGCGCTGCCCGACCTCAGCCTCAAGACGATGGCGATCCTGGCCGGCATCGCCTTCATCGTCCGCGGCATCTTCGCCGTCCTCATCGGCCTCAAGCTGCGCAAATCCGCGCCTCCCCCCCCACACTGGCGAAGCAAGCCAACATCCTCGTCATCTGGGGCGACGACATCGGCATCACGAACCTGAGCTGCTACAGCGACGGGCTGATGGGCTACCGCACGCCGAACATCGACCGGATCGCGGACGAGGGGATGCGGTTCACCGACTCCTACGGCGAGCAGAGCTGCACCGCCGGGCCGGTCGTCGTTCATCACCGGCCAGAGCGTGTTCCGGACCGGGCTGAGCAAGGTCGGCATGCCGGGCGCCGACGTCGGCCTGCAGGCCGAGGACCTGACGATCGCGGAGCTGCTCAAGCCGCTCGGCTACGCGACCGGGCAGTTCGGCAAGAACCACCTCGGCGACCTCAACAAGTTCCTGCCGACGTGCACGGCTTCGACGAGTTCTTCGGCAACCTCTACCACCTCAACGCCGAGGAGGAGCCCGAGGCGCGCGAACTGGCCGCTCGCCGGAGGAGTTCCCGCGCTTCAACGAGCGCTTCCGGCCCGCGCGGCGTCATCCACTCGCTGGGCGACCGACACCGACGACGACACCGAGGACGCCGCGCTTCGGGCGCGTCGGCCGCCAGCGGATCGAGGACACCGGCCCGCTGACCAAGAAGCGGATGGAGACGATCGACGACGAGGTGCTCGAGCACGCGCTCGACTTCATCGGCCGCCAGGCCGCGGCCGACACGCCGTTCTTCGTCTGGTTCAACACGACCCACATGCACTTCCGCACGCACCCCAAGCCGGAGAGCGTCGGGCAGGCGGGGCGCTGGCAGTCGCCCTACCACGACACGATGGTCGACCACGACAAGGTCGTCGGCGCGCTGCTGGACCAGCTCGACGAGCTCGGCCTGGCCGAGGACACGATCGTCATCTACAGCACCGACAACGGCCCGCACATGAACACGTGGCCCGACGGCGGCATGACGCCGTTCCGCAGCGAGAAGAACACGAACTGGGAAGGCGCCTTCCGCGTCCCGCAGATGATCCGCTGGCCGGGCAAGATCGCCGCCGGCGTGGTCTCCAACGAGATCGTCCAGCACCACGACTGGCTGCCGACGTTCCTCGCCGCCGCCGGCGACCCGGACATCGTCGAGAAGCTCAAGGCCGGGCACACGATCGGCGACACGACCTTCAAGGTCCACATCGACGGCTACAACCTGCTGCCCGTACCTGACCGGCGAGGTCGAGAAGTCGCCGCGCAAGGGGCTCATCTACTTCTCCGACGACGGCGACGTGCTCGCGCTGCGCTTCGACAACTGGAAGGTCGTCTTCATGGAGCAGCGCGTGCAGGGCACGCTGCAGATCTGGGCCGAGCCGTTCGTCGACGCTGCGCGTGCCGAAGCTCTTCAACCTGCGCACCGACCCGTTCGAGCGCGCCGACATCACGTCGAACACGTACTACGACTGGTGTTCGACAACGACTACCTCATCCTGGCGGCGACGTTCCTCGTCGCGCAGTTCCTGCAGACGTTCGTGGAGTTCCCGCCGCGCCAGGAGGCCGCGAGCTTCACGATCGACCAGGTGGTGGAGAAGCTCGAGAGCCGTCCTCACCGCGGGCCGATGAGCCTCGCGTCCTGGAACGACGGGGCCGGCGCGGACGGCGATCCTCGCCTTCCTCGACCGCGTCACGAGGAGGGCGGCGCGGACTTCGTGCCGCCCGCCGAGCGGATCGCCGTGTTCGACAACGACGGCACGCTGTGGTGCGAGAAGCCGACCTACATGCAGGCGTTCTTCGTCCTCGCCCGCCTGCGCGAGCAGGCCGCGGCGCGACCCGGAGCTGGCCGAGCAGCCGGTGGTCCAGGCGCTGCTCGCCGGCGACCTCGCGGGCGCGCAGCAGCTCGGCCTGGACGCGCTGGCCGGCGTGCTGCTCGAGCTCGACGCGGGGCAGCACCACCGACGAGTTCGCGGCGACGCGGCGGCGCTGGCTGGCCGCGTCCGAGCACCCGCGCTTCGGCGTGCCGTTCCGGGAGCTGACGTACGCGCCGATGCTCGAGCTGCTGGACCTGCTGCGCGCGCGCGGCTTCCGCGTCTTCATCGTCACCGGCGGCGGCGTCGAGTTCGTGCGCGCCGGTCGGCGACGAGCTCTACGGCGTGCCGCCCGACGACGTCGTCGGCTCCGCGGTCCGAGGTCGAGTTCGAGCGCCGCGACGGGCACGTCGTGCTCGTGCGGAAGGCGGCCATGCTCGGCTCGCCGAACGAGGGGCCGCCGAAGGTGGTCAACATCCAGGCCCACATCGGGCGCCGGCCGATCGTCGCGGCCGGCAACAGCGCCGGCGACACGGAGATGCTCGAGTACGCGCACACCGGCGAGCGCCCGTCGCTGTGCCTGGTCGTCAACCACGACGACGCCGAGCGCGAGTACGCGTACGCGCGGCGCGGCGCTGACGAACCCGGACGCCGAGTCGATCCTCGACACCGCGGCCGCCTCGGCTGGACCGTGGTCAGCATGCGCGACGACTGGAGCCGCGTCTTCGCGGGATGAGCGCTCGGAGTCGAGCGCGGATCGGCCGACGTTCCGGATGGGCTCCGACGCGCACTACGCCGAGGAGGCGCCGGTCCGGAGCGTCGCGGTCGACGCGTTCTCGATCGACCCGCTACCCGGTCACCAACGCGGCCTACGCCGCGTTCGTGGCCGCCACCGGCTACGCGACCGTCGCCGAGCGCCCGCTCGACCCGGCCGACTTCCCCGGCGCGCCGGCGGCGAACCTGCGTGCCCGGCTCGCTGGTCTTCACGCGCACGCGCGGGCCGGTCGACCTGCGCCACCTCAACCAGTGGTGGACGTGGACGCCGGGCGCGTCGCTGGCGGCGCCCCGAGGGGCCGGGCTCCGTCGCTCGCCGGGCGCGAGCGACACCCCGTGGTGCACGTCGCCTACGAGGACGCGGCGGCCTACGCCGCCTGGGCCGGCCGGGCGCTGCCGACCGAGGCCGAGTGGGAGCTCGCCGCGCGCGGCGGGCTCGACGGCGCCGCGTACACCTGGGGCGACGAGCCGGAGCCGGCCGGCGAGCGGCTCGCCAACTACTGGCACGGCGACTTCCCGTGGCGGCCGGAGCCGGGCTACGGCACGACGGCGCCGGTCGGCTCGTTCGCGCCCAACGGCTTCGGCCTCTCCGACATGGCGGGCAACGTCTGGGAGTGGACGGCCGACTGGTACGGCGGCAGCGAGGCGGCCAGCCTCGACCCCGTCCCAGCCGCAGTTCGCGATCCCGCGCCGGGTGCGTCAAGGGCGGCTCGTTCCTGTGCGCCGACAGCTACTGCCTGCGCTACCGCCCCGCCGCGCGGCGCCCGCAGATGATCGACACCGGCATGAGCCACATCGGCTTCCGCCTCGTGCGCCCGGCCTGAGCGGCTCACCCCTTCCGGGTGAGGCGCCGTCACCCCGGCCTGCCAGACCATTGACGTGAACCCGACCAGGAGGGAACCCGCATGAGCAACCTCGTAGCCATCGCATACCCGGACGTGAAGACCGCAGAGGAGGTCATGGGCGCCCTCGGCCGCCTGCAGGTCGAGCGCTCGATCGAGCTCGAGGACGCGGTCGTCGTCACGCGCGATGACGGCGGCAAGGTCAAGCTGCACCAGGCCCGCAGCACCACGGGCACCGGCGCGGCCGGCGGAGCGCTGTGGGGCGGGCTGATCGGCCTCCTGTTCCTCGCGCCGCTGCTCGGCATGGCGGTGGGCGCGGCCAGCGGCGCGGTCGCCGGCAAGCTCACGGACGTCGGCGTCGACGACTCGTTCCTCAAGGAGCTGGGCGAGAAGCTCCAGCCGGGCATGGCCGCGGTGATCGTGCTCGTCCGCCGGTCGACGCCCGACAAGGTGATCCCGGAGATCCAGCAGTACGGGGGCCACGTGCTGCAGAGCTCGCTCGACAACGACGCCGAGACGCGGCTGCAGGAGGCCCTCGAGGGCCAGGGCACGGCTACCTGATCGTGCTTGCCAATCGAAGAGGGGACCTGACATGAGCGCGGCCGACGACCGCTACAAGACACCGGCGAGGGGCCTGGCGGGCTTCGTCGCGTTCGCCGGGATCATGCTGGCGCTGATCGGGTTCTTCGACATCCTCCAGGGCCTGACGGCGCTGTTCAACGACGAGTACTTCGTGGCCCGCAAGGGGGACCTGCTGGTCCTCGACTTCACCGCCTGGGGCTGGATCACGCTGCTCTGGGGCATCGTCCTGATCGCGGCCGGCCTCGGCCTGCTCGCCTCGAAGACCTGGGCGCGCTGGTTCGCGATCCTCGCCGTGTTCATCAACACGATCGCCCAGATCGCGTTCCTGTCCTCGTATCCGATCTGGTCGACGATCATCATCGCGCTCGACGTCTTCGTGCTCTACGCGCTGACCGCGCGCTGGGAGGAGGTCAAGCTCGCGCTGGCCGAGTAGACGCAGGCAACAAGACGCAGGGCGTGCCGGCCCCCTTTAGGAAACACCGGCACGCCCCCTCGCGCGGCGGTCCGTGCTCTTGCCAGTCTGAGAGCACGTGACCGGCGTGCTCACAGCACCTCCAAGGCCCGCGGCGCTGCCGCCGGCGGTGCTCGCACGCCCGCGCCTCGAGGCGCTGCTCGACAGCGACCACCCGCTCACGATGGTCACCGGCCCGGCCGGAGCGGGCAAGACCGTGCTGCTCGGCGCCTTCGTCGCGGCCCACGACGCCGCCTGGCTGTCGCTGCTGCCGCGGCACAACGACCCGGCGGGCCTCGCCGACGCGATCGACGAGACGCTGGCCGCAGCCGCACCCGGGGCACGGCGGACGCTCGTGCTCGACGACCTCCACCACGTGCGCGGGCCGGCGCTCGACGTCATCCGGCAGCTCGTGGCCGACGAGGAGGACGGGCCGCGGCTCGTCATCGCGTCGCGCGCGGATCCGGACCTGGGCCTGGCCCGCCTGCGGCTCGAGGGGCGCCTGCTGGAGCTGCGCGGGCGGAGATCTGGCGTTCACCGAGGACGAGGCGACGGAGATGCTGGGCATGGTCGGCCTCGAGCTCGGCCCGTCACACGTCGAGCGGCTCGTGGCGCGGACCGAGGGCTGGGCGGCGGGCCTGCGGCTGGCGGCGATGTCGGCGGTCCATGCGCCCGACCCGGAGCACTTCCTCGCGGAGCTGGCGGGGGACGACCGCGCGATCGCCGACTACCTGACCGAGGAGGTGCTCGCGCTGCAGCCTCCCGAGATCCGCGCGTTCCTGCTGCGGACCAGCGTCGTCGACCGCGTCTGCGGCGACCTGGCCAACGCGCTCACGGGCGGGCATGACGGCGGCCGGACGCTCCAGCATCTCGAGCACGAGGGCGCGCTGATCGTCGGGCTGGACCGGCGGGGGCACTGGTTCCGCTACCACGGCCTGTTCCGCGAGCTGCTGCGCGCGCGCCTGGATCAGTCGCAGCCGGGGCTGCGCGCCGAGCTGGAGGACAGCGCGGGCACGTGGCTCGCGGCCAACGGGCTCGGCCGGGAGGCGCTGCCCCACATCGTCGCCGCCGAGCCGACGCCGGCCCTGGTCGGGCTGCTCGGCGACCACTGGGTCGATCTCATCCTGGAGGCGCCCGCGCCCGCGTCCGTCGTGCGCGCCGCCGGCCACCTCGGCGGCGACGTGCGGCTGCGCGTCGCGGCGGCGGCCACCTGCCTGGAGGCGGGCGAGACCGCCCAGGCGCAAGCGATGCTGGACGGGCTCGAGGACGCCCCGCCCGACGTGCGGGCGCTGGGAGAGCTGTTCGAGGCCCGCGCCCGGGGGGACGCGGCGGGGGCCCGCCGCGCCGCGGATGGCTCGGCGGCGCCCGCCGACGCGGCGGGCCGCGCGATCGCGCTCGCCCACGTCGGCGCGGTCGAGTTCGCGTGCGGCGACCCGCGCGCCGCGGCCGACGACCTCGAGGCCGGGATCGTCCTGGCGCGCGAGGCGCAGAGCGAGGCGCTGCTCGTCGCCTGCCTCGGGCGCACCGCGGCGCTCGAGGTCGCGGACGGCCGGCTCGCGCGTGCCGAGCGTGCCGCCCACAGCGCGCTCGCCCTCGCCCAGGGACGCAGCCGGAGTTGGAGCGCGGGCGCCGCGTGGGCCCATGCTGCGCTGGCCGCGGTGCACTGGCTGCGCGACGAGCGCGACCAGGCCGAGGCCCGCGTGGACCTCGCCACCGCCGCGGCGCACGCCTCGGGCGATGTGCCGGCGGCGCGCGCCGTGCGCGCGCTGCGCGGGCATCTCGCGATCGCCCGCGGGGACGTGGCGGGCGGCTGCGCGACGCTCGCGACCGCCGGCCTGCACGCCGAGGCCGGCGCGGGCATCCTGCCGCGCTGGCTCGACGCGCTCGGACCCGGGGTCGGCGACGTCGACGCGCCGCGCGGCGCCCGCGAGACGGCGGAGGCCGCGTACGCGCGGCTGGACCGCGGCGACCCGCTCTCCGCCCTCCATCGCGCCGAGGCGCTGCTCGACCCGGCCGCCGAGGTCCATCCGACCCTGCGCCTCCACGGCCGCCTGATCGCCGCCGTGGCGTCGCAGGCGGTCGGCCGGCCGACGGTCGCGTCCGGCCACTTCGAGCGGGCCCTGGAGCTCGCGTGCGCGGAGGGCTCCCGGCAGCCGTTCGCGCGCATCGGCCCTGCGCTGCAGCCGCTGCTCGAGCGCCACCTCACCGTGTCGTCGTCCCGCAGCCCGCTCGCCTCCGAGCTCCTGGGCTCGCTCGCGGGCGCAGACCCGGCCGGCGCCCCGGCCGAGCCGCTCAGCGACCGCGAGCGCGACGTGCTGCGCCTGCTTCCCACGCTGTTGCGGAGTCAGGAGATCGCCGGCGAGCTGTTCGTCTCGGTCAACACCGTGAAGACCCACGTCCGGAGCATCTACCGCAAGCTCGGGGTGTCCTCCCGCCGCGAGGCGGTCGCCCGCGGCCGCGAGCTGCGGTTGATCTGAACCTAGGCCTTGGCGAAGGTCCGGAGGGCCTTGCGGGTCTTCGTCGTCTGGGCGCCGGTCGTCTTGATGCCGCGCTCGGCCAGGAAGGCCCGCGCCTCGGCGGCGACCTGGAAGCCCTCGGCCGGCGCGCACTTCGTGGACAGCTCGAGCACGCGCGAGCCGTCGGGGAAGAGCCACACCTCCACGACCATCTTGCGCGCGAAGCCGGCCGGGGTGCCCTTGAGCTTGAGGATGAAGATCGGCCCCAGGACCGTCAGGTCCTCGAGCGCGATCCCGTCTGGCGCGTGCTCGGCGTAGAAGGCACGCTGTTCCTTGGAGAACAGCTTCTTGATCGGCGCGGATCCCGCAACCACCTCGTCGACGGGCGATTTCGGCACGCCCTTGAGCGACGCGGAGCAGACGTGACCGGTCGGGCTCGCGTCGACCTCGACCTTGCAGAACTCCGACGCGCGCACGTTGTCGGGCAGCTCCGAGGGCACCACGGGCCGCAACTTGACGACGGAGTCATCGCCCCGGACGGTGCGCCGGGCACGCACCACCACGCCGGCCTTCTCGAGCGCCAGGTCGGGCGTGTCGAAGAAGTAGATGAGGCGGACCTGCGCCCCGAGCGGGTCCATGCCGAGCGCCAGCACGGTCGAGCGCTGGGCCGACTCGGGGATCGTCAGCTTGAGCTCGACGCTGTCGGAGTCCTGCATGAGCGAGAGCATCTCGACGAGCGCGTCGTCGGAGAGCTTCGGCGCGGCGGTGGTGGTGGCCATGGTGCCACCGTATGGGGGCGAGGGGTGACGTGTGATCACCCGCATCGGGTGAACTATTTCCGGGCGGTCCGGCCGCGGCGGCGCTCGATCTGCTCGCGCAGGACCGCCCAGCGCGAGCGCGTCTCGGCGAGCAGCGCGTTCCACTCCTCCCGCACCTCGTCGTCGCGCGGGCGCTCGCCGCTGCGGATGCGCTCCAGCTCGTCGTCGACCTCGCGGCCGAGCGCCGCGGAGGCGACCACGACGACCATCACGCAGAACAACGCCGAGATCATCGCGAAGACGGCGCCGATCACGCCGTAGCGCGTGGCGTAGGAGCTGAACAGGTGCGGGACGTAGACCGCCGCGCCGGTGGAGTAGACCGCGAGCAGCACCGCGCCCACGACACCGAACGGGAGCAGCGTGCGGCGAGCGATCCGCTTCGCGGCCAGGACCCAGCCGCTCCACACCAGGAAGACGGCCGACACGGGGAGGACGACGACGTTCGCCGCGACCTGGAAGTGGCTGTCGTCGGCGACGTTGTGGATCCACCCGCTGACCAGGAGGTACGCGGTCAGGCCGGCGATCCAGAGCAGGCCGTTGGCCGTGTTGCGCACGCTGAGCGGCTTGAGCTCCCAGGTCTGCTCGAACAGCCGCTGCGTCCCGCGCGTGAAGCTCAGCACCGCCACCACGATCAGCAGGAGCCCGAGCAGCGTGATGTCGGTCTCCGTCCCGGCGGCCGGGGAGAACGCCTCCCTGACCGCCTCGGCCCCGCCGCCGGTCAGGTCCCAGCGCTCGATGATCCGCGTCGCGGCGTCCTCGCTGCCGACCCGCGGCAGGATGCTGCCGGCGATGATGGTCAGCGGGATCAGGGCGGTGAGCGCGCTCGAAGCCAGCGCGACGGCGCGATCGAAGCCGGCGACGCGCTGGAAGCGGTTGACGACGCGGAGGACGAAGGCGGGCCGCAGCCAGAACGTGAGCGTGCGGCGGACGCGCTCGCGGTTCATCGCGTCAGACGCTACTGCGCTTGTAGGGTCGGCGCCGGATGCGCGGCGCGATCGAATCCCATCTCGGCTCCGCGCAGGTGGCCCGGGTCATCTACGGCGCCATCATCGGCCTGGCCTTCATCGTCGCGCTGGAGAAGCACCCGCCGGGGTCGGGCGTGATGGTCGGCTCGATCCTCGCGACGGCGCTCGCGGTGGCCATGGCGGAGGTCTACGCCGACATCATCGGCACCGAGACGCGCACCCACGCCCGGGTCGAGCGCGCGCGCAAGTGGGAGATCGCGAGGGCATCGGCCGCGGTCGCGAGCGGGATCGGCTTCCCGGCGGTCTTCTTCGTGCTCGCCGTCGCGGGCGCGGTCGAGCAGGACACCGCCTTCGCGCTCGCGAAGTGGTCCGGGCTCGGCCTGATCGGGCTCTACGGCTACTTCGGAGGGCGCCTGTCGGGCCGCAGCGTCCCGTCCTCGATCATGCACGCGCTGGCGGTGCTCCTGATCGGAGGGTTCCTGATCGCCTTCAAGGCCCTGCTGCACTGAGGATGCGCTGCTTCTCGACGCGGAACTCCTCGTCGTCGAGCGTCCCCGTGTCGTGCAGGCGGCCGAGCTGCTCGAGCGCCACGAGACGGTCGTCGGCCGGCGCCGCGGCCGCGGCCCCTGAACCCCGGCGCGCCACGGCGTCGTGGCCCGCGCTCGCCCACTCGCGGATCGAGACCCACGCGCGGCCGAGCCGCTCGCGGCCGTGCTGCTCCGCGACCCTGCGGTCGGCGTCCGGGAACTCGCGGCCGGTCAGCCGGCGCAGGCCCTCGAAGCCGATGGCGATCAGGATCGCCAGCGGGATCGCGGTGGCGGGGTTGCGCGTGGCCGGCGTCGGCGCCCACCACAGGATGCCGATGCCGAGGAGCACCAGGAACGCGCCGTAGGCGATGGCCGGCTCGCGCAGATACGGCGCCAGGAACCGCCGGATCGCGGTGGCGACCGTCGTGGGGCCGGCCAGCAGCGCGCCGAGCCACATCAGGACGCCGTAGCCGATCGTGGACACGGCGATCTCGTGCAGCAACGATGTCCCGATCGTCATGGTGGCCTCGATCGACGGCTCGGCGGCTTCGGTCTTCGCGAGCGAGCCGACCACCGTGTCGGTGAGGATCGCGATCGCGGCGAGCCCCAGGGCGCCGGCGGCGATGAAGCCGATGCCGTAGGCGCGCACCGCCTTGCGGCGCCAGCCGGGGGAGATGATCAGCGCGATCGCGAACAGCAGCAGCGACAGCGAGACGAGCACGATCGGCAGCGGGCGCAGGATGCGGAGGCCGTCCTGGGCGGCGGCGAGCTGGTCCGAGCGCAGGATCGTGATCTCGGCCGCGTCGTCGGGCAGGCGCGCGGCCACGCGGCCGCCGATGCCGATGCGCGCCTGCGTCTCCTCGAGCAGGGATTTGAGGTCGAGCACGACGACGCCGCCGTTCGTCGAGACCACCGAGCCGCCGCCGTCGAGCACCCTGCAGCAGCAGCTCGTGGGCGTTGCGGTTGGCGCCCTCCCAGGCGAGCTGGGCGCGCGGGCGGGCGAGCAGCTCGCGGGCCGCGCGCTCGGCGAAGCTCCGCACGGCGCCCGCGGCCGGCCCGGCCAGCGGCTGGGCGCGCGGCGGCAGCGCATTGCGGATCTCGGCCTCGACGTCGACGTTCTCGTACAGCTGGTCGACGAGGAAGCCCGCGACCTGGTCGCGGATGACCTTCTCCTCGAGCAGCTGGCTGCTGGTGGCCGTCCAGTTGTCGGTGTTGAGCACCTGCCGGTTGACCCAGACGGAGAACATCGCGACGAAGGCCACGATGCAGCCGAGCACCACGAGGGCGAGGGCGAGGCGGCGGTGGCGGATGGGCGGCTGCTCCTGCATCCTGCATAGCTCTCCCACGCGTGCCGTGCCGCCGCAATGACGCGCGCCGGTGTCCGACAGGGGGGTGGGCATCCCCGAGGGACACCGCCCTGCCGGTTGGCGCAGGAGCGCCGCGATGGGCGAGGCTCGGAGGGTGTTCGCGCGTCGCACACCTCCGCCGGGCTCGGGACTGCACCAATGCCGACTCTGCCGCGCGGACTACGTCGTGCCGGTGTGGTGGGAGGAGGTCGACCACGAGCAGTGGCACATGCTGCTGCGCTGCGCGCAGTGCGACACCTACCGCGAGGTCACCGTCGGCAACGAGGTCGCCGCGGCCTACGACCGGGACCTCGAGCGCGGCCGGGCCGAGATCGCCCTCTCCCTTGACCGCAGCGACCGCGCGCGGATGCTCGCGGAGCTGCCCGTCCTGATCGCCGCGCTCGAGCGCGACCTCATCGACGCGGCCGACTTCGGGTCATGAGCGAGGTGCGCCTCGAGGGGCGCGTCGACGCCTACCGCACGCTGCGCGCGGAGGCGGAGGCCTCGGTGCTGCCGCTGGCGACGTCGCTGGACGGGCGCCGCTTCTCCTTCCAGGCGCGCATCGAGGGCCTCGAGCTGGCGCTCGGCGGCTACGTGATGATCGAGGGCGGCGGCGGCACGCGGCTCGGCCAGGTGCGCACGCTGGCGGTCGCCCAGCACGAGCTCGGCGACGTCGGGTTGGCGGGCGGGGACGCGGCCGACGTCCGCACCCACCTGACGATCCGCCTGGCCCGCGGGACCGGGGTGATCCTCGACCGCGACGCCGCGCCGTTCCACGACCACCTCGTCCGGGCGGCGACCGAGGAGGAGGTGGCGGCGTGGCAGGCGGAGGTGGCGCCGCGGCGGGCGCGCCTGGCGGTCGGGGGCCTGTCGCTGGCCGGCGGTGCGCCGACGGCGCTCGACGCCGGCGGCTTCGATCGCCACACGTTCCTGTGCGGGCAGTCGGGGTCGGGCAAGAGCTACGCGCTCGGCCTCGTGCTCGAGCAGCTGCTGCTGGAGACGGAGCTGCGGATCGTGATCCTCGACCCGAACTCGGACTGCGCGCGGCTCGGCGAGCTGCGCGACGAGGTGCCGCCGGAGCTCGCCGAGCGCTGGTCCGCGCTGGCGCCCGGCATCCAGGTGCGGTCCTCGGACGCGCCCGGCGGCGCGCGGCTGCGCCTGCGCTTCGGCGAGCTCGGGCCGGCCACCCAGGCGGCGCTGCTGCAGCTCGACCCCGTGGCCGACCGCGAGGAGTACGCCGAGCTGCGCGCGCTGCTCGCCGAGGACCGGCCGGAGAGCGTGCCGGAGCTGGCGGCGTCCGACCGTCCCGAGGCGCGGCGGCTCGGCCTGCGGCTCGGCAACCTCGGCCTCGAGGCTCTGGGCGTGTGGGCGCACGCCGACGCGGGCTCGCTGCTCGACGACCTCGACGACCCCGACGTGCGCTGCCTCGTCGTCGACACCGGGTCGCTGCCGACGCGCGAGGAGCAGGCGCTGGTCGCCGAGAGCGTGCTGCGCGGGGTGTGGGAGCGCCGCCACGAGCGGCGCCCGCTGCTGCTCGTGATCGACGAGGCCCACAACGTCTGCCCCGCGGCGCCCGGCGACGTGCTGACCGCGCTCGCGACCGAGCACGCGATCCGCATCGCGGGGGAGGGGCGCAAGTTCGGGATCTACATGCTGGTGGCCACCCAGCGGCCCCAGAAGGTGCACGAGAACGTCATCTCCCAGTGCGACAACCTCGTGCTGATGCGGCTCAACTCGGCCGCCGACGCCGCCTTCGTGGCCGAGATGTTCGGCTTCGCGCCGCCGGGGCTGATCGGCCTCGCCACCGACTTCCGCCTCGGCGAGGCGCTCGTCGCCGGCAAGCTGACGTCCCACCCGGCGGTGCTGCGCTTCGGCGCGCGCGTCGCCCGTGAGGGCGGCGGCGACGTCGACGCCGACTGGGCCGCCGCGAAGTCCTGATCTAGGGGAGCGGCATGGCCTCGCCCGGGGCGAGGACCCGGACGGCGACGCCGGGCGCGTGCTCCGCGACCAGCCGCTCGAACTCGCGCGCCGGCATGTGAGGGTCGTCACGCCACCACACGCGCGGGCTCGCGAGCGTGCCCCAGTGGATCGGGACGGCGACCCGCGGCGCGATCAGCGCCGCCGCCTTCGCGGCGCCCTCGGGGTCGAGGTGCCCCTCGCCGACGTCGGGCCCCCAGCCCCAGACGGGGAGCAGCGCGACGTCGAGGTCCGGCCCCAGCCCCCGCATCCCGTCGAAGACGTCGGTGTCGCCCGCGAAGTAGACGCGCGCCGTGCCCTCGACCACGAACCCCACCGCCCCGAGGTCCTTCGTGAAGCGCAGGCGGGTGCCGTCGTGCACGGCCGTCGTCGCGACCACGTCCACGTTCCCCACGCGCACGCGCTCCCCGGGCGCGACGCCGATCACGTCGTGCCCGGTGCGCTGCGTCACGAGGCTCGCGAGGCCGTGCGGCGCGATCACCGGGACGCCCGCCGGCAGCCGGCGGAGCGACGGCAGGTCGAGGTGGTCGTAGTGCGCGTGCGAGACGAGGATCGCGTCGAGCCGGGGCGGGATGGCGGGGACCGGGCCGAGCCGGCGGATGTGCAGGACCCCGGCGCCGAGGACCGGGTCCGTGAGCAGCCGGGTGCCGTCGACCTCGATCAGGGTCGTGGCGTGGCCCACGTAGGTGAGGTGGCTCGCGGACACGGCTTGGAGCCTCGCACGCGGGGGCGGGTGGCTTCACAGGTGGATGCACCACGCTCATGCACCGGTGGGCCTCATTGCCCGCGCACGCGCGCGCGGGGAGCATCGCGATGCTGATGCTCGACGGGCCGCGGACGCAGACCACGCCGGCCGACGAGCCGGAGGCTGCGTCACGGCTGCGCCGCGCCCGCGTCCGCGCCGATCACGTGCGCGAGCGTGCGCTGGAGATCGCACCGCGGGCCCCCGGCTACGTGCACGCGATCGGAGCGGTCCGGCACGACCAGCGCCACGGCGGCGGGCTGCTCGCCGGCGCGCTCGCGTTCCGGCTGTTCGGCGCGCTGCTGCCGCTCGCGCTCCTGATCACCGTGCTCCTGGGCTACGCGACGTCCGTCAACGGAGACGCGGGGAAGGAGGCCGGGGAGGCGGTCGGGCTCGGGCCCACGCTGCTCGACTCCGTCGGGGAGTCCGCCAAGCTGTCGAGCGGGACCCGCTGGTCGGTGGCGGCCTTCGCCGTCGTCGCGCTGTTGTGGTCCGCCAACTCGGCCGCGCGCGCGATCCGCGCGGTCCACAGCCTCGCGTGGGAGGGCCGGGTGGGCCGGGTGCGCCGCCCGCTGCCGGCGGCGCTGGTCATGCTCGCGGCGATCGGCGCCTTCGCCGCGGTGATCGCCGGGGCCGGCAAGGCGCGGGCCGAGCTGGGCCCGGGCGGGCTGGTCATCAGTATCGTCGCGCTCTTCGCCTTCGCCGCGATCTGGCTCCTCCTCGAGTGGCTGCTGCCGCACGGGGACGCGAGCTGGCGCGAGCTCCTGCCCGGGGCGCTGCTCGTGGCGGTCGGGTTCCAGTTGATCCACCTCGGCACCGTGCTCTTCGTCGCCGGGAGGATCGAGCGGTCGTCGGAGACCTACGGGTCGCTCGGTGTGGCGTTCACGATGCTGTTCTGGCTCTTCGTCGTCAGCCGGGTTATCGTCGCCTCGGCGATGCTCAACGCCGCCCTCGCGCACGCACGGCGGTCCACTCAGGAAGAGGTGCTTCACGCATGACCCAGCCATTGGACCTGCTGATGGGCAGCGCACGCCTCGGCGTCAGCGTCGGCCGCGAGGCGGCACGCCCCCTGGTCTTCGTCGTCGGTGTCGGTCAGCGGGCGGGTGCGCGGCTCGCGCTCGACGCGCTCGACGCGCTGCTCGCCTCGACGGTCGCCGAGGTCGCGGCCGACCGGGTGCTGGCGAGCCCGTGGACCGAGCGCACCGTGACGAAGGCGCTCGGCGGCCCGCTCATCGACGTCGCCGCGCGCGAGATCGCCCAGGGCGCCGTGCTCGAGCGGGTGCTCGACGAGGTGCTCGCCACCGAGGTGCTCGACCACATCGTCGATCGCGCGGAGCAGGCGGGGGCCGTGCACCGGCTGGCGGACCGCGTGCTCGCCGACGGCATCGTCGAGCGCGCGGCCGAGCGGTTCCTCTCGGGTCCCGAGTTCGAGCGGCTCGTCGTGCTCACGCTCGACAGCCCGGGCATCGAGCGCGCGGTCGCCAGCGTGTTCGAGAGCCGCCTGCTCGATCAGGTCGTGGCGCGGCTGCTGGAGGGCCCGGAGCTGTGGCGCGTGGTCGACGAGGTCGCACGCAGCCCGGCCGTGACCGAGGCGATCCAGCACCAGGGCCTCGGCTTCGCCGACCAGGTCGCCGGCGAGGTCCGTGACCGTTCGCGCACCGCCGACGCGGTGGTCGAGCGCACGACCCGCCGGCTCCTGCGCCGGCGGCCGCGGATGGACCCGCCGACCGGTCCGCTGCCGAACCCGGGCACCTCGTGAACGAGGAGTCCGGCGACTACGCGGGGTTCGTGACCCGGGCGATCGCGTTCGCGATCGACGTGGCACTGATCGACCTCGCCGCGGCGATCGTCGCGATCGTCGTCGGGCTCGGCATGTCGGCGCTGGACGTTCCCGACGTGATCGTCACGATCACGATCGCGATCGGCGCGGTCGTCTACCTCGCATGGTTCGTGGGCTACTTCGCCACGTTCTGGTCCACGACCGGGCAGACCCCGGGCGCGCGCGTCATGGGGGTCCGCATCGTGTGCGCGAACGGCGGCGGCTCGGTCCGGCTGGGCGCCGCCGTCGTGCGGCTGGGGGGGATGGTGCTGGCCGCGATCCCGCTGTTCGCCGGGTTCCTGCTGATCCTCGTCGACGACCGCCGGCGCGGGCTGCAGGACCGGCTCGCGCGCACGG
This sequence comes from uncultured Solirubrobacterales bacterium, assembly GCA_963787335.1. GTDB lineage: Bacteria > Actinomycetota > Thermoleophilia > Solirubrobacterales > Solirubrobacteraceae > DASQFQ01. The sequence goes on along the minus strand of CAWBCU010000030.1, from coordinate 157,933 downwards.
TGGTGGTGTACGCCACCGAGATCGAGGAGGTCAAGCTCAGCTGACGGGGCTGGCGGCGTCCTCGGAGAGGAACATCAGCGCCGCCTGCACGCGCTTGCTGACATCGGCGGCGTCCGCGAGGCCGAGCTTCCAGAAGATGGCGTTGATGTGCTTCTCGACGGCGCGTTTGGTGAGGAAGAGGGCTTCGGCGATGGCGGTGTTGCTTTTGCCCTGGGCGATCTCGGCGAGGACTTCGAGTTCGCGGGCGGTGAGTTCGTTGAGGGGTGAGTGTTCGACGCGGCTGCGGGCGGTGACGAGGGCTTCGACGACTTTGGGGTCGATCATGGAGCCGCCGGATGCGACGGCGTGGATGGCGGCCATCAGCTCGGCGCGGTTGTGGACGCGTTCTTTGAGCAGGTAGGCGCGGCCGTCGGAGCCGTGGTCCAGGAGCGCGAGGGCGTAGGTGGGGTCGGAGAACTGGCTGAGGATCACGACCCCGATCTCGGGGTGGGTCTTGCGTAGCTCGGCGGCGAGGCGGATGCCCTCGTCGGTGTGGGTGGGCGGCATCCGGATGTCGCTCAGCACGACATCGGGCCGGAGCTCCTCGCAGGCCTGGCGCAACGAGGGCTGGTCCGCCACCGCCGCGACCATCTCCACCTCCGGGTCGAGCGCGAGCAGGCGGCACAGGCCCTCGCGCACGATCAGGCTGTCCTCCCCCAGCGCCACGCGGATCGGCATGCTCGGCAGCCTAGCCTCATCGGTGAGTGCCCGCGCGGCACCTTCGCAGCCAGCGCCGCCGGTCCATGGTCCACAATCGCTCGATCTCCACCTCCCCCGAGATCCGCGAGCCTCCGCAGACGGTCGAGATCGTCGTCTCGGTCCCGACCGTCGTCAAGGCAGTGGGGATCTTCTTCGCGCTGATCCTCGTGTACCTCGTCCGCGACGCGCTGCTCTCGATCGCGCTGTCGGCGGTCTTCATCCTCGGTCTCGACCCGCCCGTGAGCGCGCTCGAGCGCCGCGGCTGGGGCCGCGGCAGGGCGGCGCTGGCCATCTTCGCGGTCATCGCGATCGTGGTGTTCGGGATCGTCGTCTGGGCGGTGAAGCCGGTGTGGGCCGCGATCGGCGGCTTCGTCGACGATCTCCCCGCCTACATCGACAAGGCGCAGCACAGCGGCGTGCTCCAGGACGTCGACAAGAGCACGGACGCGTTCAAGAAGCTCGAGAGCGTGGCCGCCGACGCCGCTAAGAACCTCCCGGAAGCGGCGATCAACCTGCTCGGCGCGGCCGCGGGCGCCCTCGGCAGCGTCTTCCAACTCGTCACGCTCACCTTCCTGACGCTGTTCGGGCTGCTCGCGAAGCCGCAGCTGACGCAGGCGGGGACCGAGCTGATGCACCCTCGGCACGCGGCCCGCTTCAAGCGCATTCTCGGCGAGGTCTGCAACGCCATCTCGTACACGCTGATCGGCAACATCGTGATCTCGGTGATCGCCGGCACCGTCGTCGGCGTGGCCGCGGTGATCGTCGGCGCGCCCTCGCCGATGGTGCTGGCGCTGGTCGTGGGCCTGCTCGACCTGATCCCGCAGATCGGGGCCACGATCGCCGCGGTCATCGTGACGCTGGTCACCCTGATCGCCGAGGGCCCGGTCGAGGCGGCGATCATGCTCGCGGTGATCCTCGTCTACCAGCAGGCCGAGAACTACCTGATCCAGCCCGCGGTCATGCGCCAGGCGGTCGAGCTGTCCGGCTTCGCCACGATCGCGGTGGTGCTGGTCGGCGGCGCGTTGCTCGGCGTGGTCGGAGCGGTCCTCGCCGTCCCCGTCGCCGCCTCCCTGAAGATCGTCGTGCACGAGCTGACGGCAGGGCGCCGCGCGCGCATGGCCGCGCTCAGCGAAGCGCCTCAGCCGTCAGCTACCGCCTGAACCGGCTACCCGAGGATCTTGGCCTTCTGGGCGGAGAACTCCTCGTCGGTGAGGATGCCCTGCTCGTGGAGCGCCCCGAGCTGCTTGAGCTGCTCGATCGGGTCGGGCGCGGGCGCCGCGGGAGCGGGTGGGGGAGGGGCGTACTGCTGCTGCTGCTGCGGCTCCTGGGCGGCTTCCTCCGCTCCCCAGCGCCGGGCCTGGCGGCGCGACACGCGGTTGCTGACGCCGGTGGCGGTGCCGGCGATGACGGCGGTGCGGGCGACGCCGCGAAGCAATCCGGGCATGGTCTTCCTCCTCGTTTTCAGTTGACGGCTTCGGCGGCGTCGAGCGCCGCGATGAGGGCCTGCACGGGGATGCGGCCGCTGGCGACGAGCTGGCCGCCCGAGCGGCGGAGCGCGACGGCGACGGGCGCCGCCCAGAGGTTCTCCCACACGAGCACGCCGGCGACGGTGTTCGGCTCCAGTGCGGCGGCGGCCTCTTCCAGGTCGTCCTGACCGAGCAGGCCGGAGGCCGCGCCGTCGAACTCGGCGAGCCCCGCGTCACGGGCGGCGAGCTCGGCGAAGTCGATTCCTGCGACCGACCCGTCCGCGCCCTTGACGAGGAACGCGATGTCGAGGATGCGGATGAGGCCGCGGTCCACGAGGTCCAGCAGAAGCGGCATCACCTCGCCGGTGACCGGCGTGTCGCCGGACCACTCGAGGACGATGTAGTCGATCGGGCCCATCTCGGTGAGTTGCTCGTCAACGCTCACTGCGTCTCCTTTTCGATGACGGAGTTGCCTGCGCATCGTGTCCCGCACGAGGGGCACTCGGCAAGGATGTGGCCACCTCGATCAGCCGGTGTGCCTGCTTCCGGTCAGCCCCCGATGGCGGCGACCGCCGACGGCGTCAGGAAGCCCTCGGCGAAGGGGACACCGTCGGTCTCGACGATCGCCTGCTTGAGCCCGCGCGCCCACACGTGCTCGAAGATGATGAAGCCGGCCGACGTGCCGGGATCGAGCGCCTCGGCGACGTCACGGATGTCGTCGGCGGTCAGGCGGAACGCGCCGCCCGGTCCGTCGTCGGGCTCCTGGCCGTCCGCCACGGCACCGTCGAGCAGCATGGTCACGCGGCCCTCGCCCTCCTGGCCGTCGAAGTCCATGCGCACCAGCGCCCCCGTCGCCTCGTCGCGGTGGAGGAACACGAAGTCCAGCACGCGGATGGTGTTCGACTGCTCGAGCAGGTCGATCTGCTCGGCGATCCGTCCTTCGAAACGGGCGCCTTCGCGGAAGCCGACCGCCAGGATCTGGATGGGACCGACGGTCTCCGGCATGACTGTGCTCCTCTTCGGCGGCAGGACTTCGGCGAGCCTTTCAGCGCGCACGCGTCGCGGCAAGCACGCGCGCATGTGCCCACTTCGGGGTGCGTGCTTCCCTCCTCTCGCCGGTGTGCAGGCTGGAAGCGCCTGCGCATGAGGATGAAGCTGCTAGCACGCCGATGTCCACCCGCGACCGATCAGCCGAGCTGGTTTGGGTCCTCGCCGTTGACGACCAGCGGCCGTTCCGGGAAGCCGCGCGCCGCGTGGTCGATGCGACGGCCGGCTTCGCGTGGGCCGGCGAGGCGGGCTCGGGCGAGGAGGCGGTGGCGCTCGTGCGCGAGCGCGCACCCGACATCGTGATCATGGACGTGCGCATGCCGGACATGGACGGCATCACGGCCGCGCGGCTCGTCGCGACCGAGTCCCCCGACGTGACGATCCTGCTCGTCTCCGCCGAGCCGCTGGCCAGCCCGGCGGCGGATCTGCTGCGGTCGCGCGCCACGGCCTTCTCGCGCAAGCAGAACTTCGGGCCCGCGCTGCTGCGGCTGCTCAAGCTGCGTCAGGGCACGAGCGCGATCCCCGGCGCCCAGCCCTGAACCAGGCGTAGGGGGGCGTGCTTCCCGCCGACTGGGAGGCTGGCCCCGTTGCCCGGGGGCCCGGGCAGCTGCGAGGCTCTCGTCCGTGCCCGACCGGCCAGGTGAGATCGACCACGCCCGCTACGGCGAGCCGGTGTCGTGGAAGCCCGAGAAACCGCGGCTGAACGTCGTGCGCTTCGTGGTCGGGTGGGTGGTCGCCGCCGCCGCGGTCGCGGTGTCGGTGGGGATCGTGCCGGGGGCGGAGATCGAGCACGCGGGCGCTGCGTTCCTCGTCGCGGCGCTGGTCGGGGTGTTCAACGCGGTCCTGCCGCCGATCTTGGCCGCGGTGCGGCTGCCGTTCATGCTCGTCACGGGCTTCCTGCTCGTGCTCGTGCTCGACGCCGTGCTGTTGATGGCCGCCGGCGAGATCCTGCCCGACGAGGTGCACATCGGCGACTTCGGCGACGCGCTGCTGACCTCGCTCCTGATCGCCGCGGTCACGATCGTGCTGCAGGTGCTCCTCGGCACGAACGACGACAGCGAGTACAACGTGCGCGTCACCCGCCGCATCGCGCGCCGCCTGGGCGCTCACGAGGGCACCGACGTGCCGGGCATCATCTTCCTCGAGATCGACGGGCTCGCGCTGCCGATGCTGCGCGACGCGATGCGCGACGGCGTCGTGCCGAACATGGCCAACTGGATCGCGGACGACGGCTACCACCTGACCGAGTGGGAGACCGACCTGTCCTCGCAGACGGGCGCGAGCCAGGCCGGGATCCTGCTGGGCTCCAACGAGAACATCCCGGCGTTTCGCTGGGTCGAGAAGGAGAACGGGCGGATGATGGTCTGCTCGTCCCCGTCGGACTGCGCGGAGATCGAGAGCCGCCACGCGACCGGGATCGGCCTGCTCATCGACGGCGGGGCCAGCCGCGGGAACCTGCTCTCGGGCGAGGCCCAGGACGTCATCCTCACCGTCAGCCGCACCGAGGCCGAGCGCAAGGCCAACCCCGGCTACCGGGCCTTCCTCGCCAACGGCTTCAACGTCACGCGCGCGCTCGTGCTGTTCCTGTGGGAGATCGTGCTCGAGGTCACCGCCTCGGTGCGGGCCAGGCGGCGCGACGTGCGGCCGCGCGGGCACCGCGGCGGCATCTATCCCGTGATGCGCGCGGCGATGTGCGTGATCGTGCGCGACCTCATCGTCTTCGGCGTGCTGACCGACATGATGCGCGGCCGGCCGGCGGTCTACGCGACCTTTTCGAGCTACGACGAGGTGGCGCATCACTCGGGGCTGATGCGCGCCGACACGCTCGAGGCGCTGCGCAAGCTCGATCAGGCGTTCGGGCGCCTCGACGCCGCCCGCCGCTACGCCCCGCGCCCGTACGAGATCGTCGTGCTCTCGGACCACGGCCAGACCCAGGGCGCGACGTTCAAGCAGCGCAACGGCTACGGGCTCGACGAGCTGGTCGAGCGATCGCTCGAGAAGGCCCACGTCGCCGCCTTCGTCGGCGGCGACGAGCAGGACGCGATGGTGGGCCATGCGGTCGGCGAGGCGACGGGCCGCAAGCAGAAGAAGCGAGCCAAGAATGACGTGTCCGACCGCGAGGTCGTCGTCCTCGGCTCGGGGAACCTGGGGCTCGTCTACCTGATGGAGCACCCGCAGCGGCTCACGCGCGAGGAGATCGACGAGCGCCATCCCGAGCTGATCCCCGCGCTCAGGAGCCATCCGCACATCGGCTGGCTGCTCGTGCGCTCGGCCGAGCACGGCGCCGTGGTGCTCGGCCCGGACGGCGAGCGCCACCTCGAGACCGGCCGGGTCGAGGGCGAGGACCCGCTGGCCGCGTTCTCGCCCACGGCGGCGACGCACCTCCTGCGCACCGACGGCTTCCAGCACGTCGCCGACCTCATGATCGGGAGCTTCTATGACCCGGTCCTGGACGAGGGCTGCGCGTTCGAGGAGCTGATCAGCTTCCACGGCGGGCTCGGCGGGCCGCAGACCCGGCCCTTCATCCTCCACCCGCCGGGGCTTCCGGAACCGGCCGCGCCGATCCTCGGCGCCGCCGCCGTCCATGCGCTGCTCTCGGGCTGGCGGGCCACGCTCCAAGCCGGCACCGCCGGCGACCGGGAAGGCCTTATCCTGCAGCAGTGAGGGCGTTCGCCGAAGGAGTGACCTTCGACCGTCTGGTCCACGCCCGCGTCGGGAACGCGGTTCGCGCGTGCCGCCTGGACTCCGGTACGCGGCCGGCGTCGCCGCGCTGGCGGGCGCCTACTACGGCGCCGCCAAGCTCGGCTATGAGCTCGAGTTCTCCGGTCCCGTCGCCGCCATCGTCTGGCTTCCGGCCGGGGTGGGGGCCGCCTTCCTGTCCCTCGGCGGGCTGCGCTTCTGGCCCGGCGTGCTGATCGGCGATCTGCTGGCCAACGACTACGGGGTGCTCCCCCTGGGCTCCGCGCTCGGCCAGACGGTCGGGAACATGGCCGAGGTGCTCGTGGCGGCCGTGCTGATCCGCCGTCTCGCCGCCCGCGGCCCACCGCTGGACAGCCTCGGCGGCATCATGCGCCTCGTCCTCACGATCGCGCTCGCGACCGCCATCAGCGCCATCATCGGCCCGCTCGCGCTCCTGGCCGGTGATGTGATCACCGCGAGCGAGTGGCCGAAGGTCGCGCGGACCTGGTGGCTCGGCGACGCGGCCGGCGCCCTCGTCGTGATCCCGCTCGCGCTCGCCTGGTACCGGCCCCTGCCCCGCGGGTGCGGGCGCGCCCGCGCGCTCGAGGCGGCCGCGATGATCGCCGCCGTCGCCGCGATGAGCCAGATCTCGTTCCGCAGCGAGAACCCGCTGGCCTACCTGGTCTTCCCGACCCTGGGCTGGGCCGCGCTGCGCTTCGGCCGCCGCGGCGCCACGCTCGCGATCGCCGTCGCGGTCGGCTTCGCGGTCTGGAACACCACGCACTACCACGGCCCGTTCGTCGTCGACTCGGTCGCGCTCAGCGTCCTCACGACCCAGCTCTACATCGCCGTGATCGCGCTGTCGACGCTGGGCCTCGCCGCGCTGGTGTCCGAGCGCAAGCGGTTCGCCGAAGGGCTCGAGGCCTCGCGGGCTCGGCTCGTCGAGGCGTCGGACGCCGAGCGCCGGAGGCTCGAGCGCAACCTGCACGACGGCGCGCAGCAGCGCCTCAGCGCGCTCGCGGCGCGACTGGGGATCGAGGCCGAGATGGCACGCGAGGCACGCGAGCCGGGCGCGGCGGTGCTCGAGGACGCCGGGGCCGAGGTCGTCCGCGCGATCGACGAGCTGCGCGAGATCTCGCACGGCATCCATCCTCCGGTGCTCGCCGACCTGGGGCTCGCGCGGGCGCTCAAGGCCGTCACCCGCCGCTCGTCCGTCCCGATCACCTTCGTCGACGAGTTGCCCGCCACGCGCTTCGACGACACCGTCGAAGCCACCGCGTACTACGTGGTCTCCGAGGCGCTCACCAACACCCAGAAGCACGCGCGCGCCGGGTCGGTCCGGGTGCGCGCCGGCGCGACGGCCGACGCCCTGCAGATCGAGATCGCCGACGATGGCATCGGCGGCGCAGCCGAGCCCGCCAACGGCGGCCTGGCTGGTCTGCGCGACCGCGTCGAGGCGCTCGGCGGCAGCTTCGAGATGGTCAGCCCCAGGGGCGAAGGGACCTCGGTCACGGCCGCGATCCCGCGACGCCGAGTCAGCTGACGGGGTTCGCGGCGTCCTCGGAGAGGAACATCAGCGCGGCCTTCACGCGCCGGCTGACGTCCGTGCCCTCGGCGAGGCCGAGCTTCCAGAAGATGGCGTTGATGTGCTTCTCGACGGCGCGTTTGGTGAGGAAGAGGGCTTCGGCGATGGCGGTGTTGCTTTTGCCCTGGGCGATCTCGGCGAGGACTTCGAGTTCGCGGGCGGTGAGTTCGTTGAGGGGTGAGTGTTCGACGCGGCTGCGGGCGGCGACGAGGGCTTCGACGACTTTGGGGTCGATCATGGAGCCGCCGGATGCGACGGCGCGGATGGCGGCCATCAGCTCGGCGCGGTTGTGGACGCGTTCTTTGAGCAGGTAGGCGCGGCCGTCGGAGCCGTGGTCCAGGAGCGCGAGTGCGTAGGTGGGGTCGGAGAACTGGCTGAGGATCACGACCCCGATCTCGGGGTGGGTCTTGCGTAGCTCGGCGGCGAGGCGGATGCCCTCGTCGGTGTGGGTGGGCGGCATCCGGATGTCGGTCAACACGACGTCCGGTCGCTGCTCCTCGCAGGCCTGGCGGAGCGAGAGCTCGTCACCGACCGCCGCGACGATCTCCACCTCCGGGTCGACCGCGAGCAGCTGCCGCACGCCCTCGCGCACGATCAGGCTGTCCTCGCCCAGCGCGATGCGGGTCGGCATGACCGCAGCCTAACCTCACCAATCGAACACCGTGCGTCAACGGGCGAACTGTGGTGTGTGCCTCTCCTGGCGAGGTGGGGTGGGCCGCAGGGTGCGGCTCACTCGAACTCGTCGGCGTTGGAACACAGGGCCCAGATGACGACCAGGTCGAGCACCATGACCGAGACGGCCCAGGCGGGATAGGCGTTGAAGAACATCAGCTGGGTGAAGATGTTCAGCCCGGCGATGCCGACGCCGAGGCCGAGGCCGGACTCCTTGCGCTGCACGACCTGAAAACCCGCCCACAGCATGATCAGCCCCACGAAGATCCACCAGAAGCCCCACGCGGAGAGGTCGCCGAACAGCAGCTCATCGGCGCGGAAGTGCTCGTCCTTGGTGAGCGCGACGATGCCGTCGAGCAGGTTGATCGCGCCGGCGAGCACGAGCACGACACCCGCGAACGTGAGCATGCCACTGCGCTTGACGGGGCGAATCTCCATCACGGCTCCATCCTTCCGGGGACGATTGGCCAGACGCTCGCAGCGCCGTTGCGGCGTCGCAATGGTGCGTCACCGTGTCCGGGCGGGGGGCAGACCCCCGCCGCGGCGGTGATGCAGGCATGGGGGAGCGGTCAGTCGCCGCCGGCGACGACGTGGTGCTTGCGCAGGTAGTCGAGGTAGAACGGACGCATCAGCTCGGCGACCTCGCCCTTGCCGGAGTCCGAGAGGTCGTCGAAGTGCGCGCTGATCCGCAGGATGTCGTTGTCGGACTTCTCGTACTGGCCGGCGGCCGACTCGGCGACCGGGAGGTTCTTCATCAGCTCGTAGAAGAACTTCGCGTCGAAGTGCCGCTTCGCGCGGTGCACGGCGAGGTCGTGCAGCTCCTGCGAGGAGAGGGCGTCGAGTCCGTCGGCATCCGGCATGGTGCCGAGGCTAGCGGAGCGCGCCGCATGTCGTCGCGCGTTGGTGACAGCCACCCTCGGGATGTGGTTGCACGCGCCCTTGCCCGACGGCCGCGGCAGCGGCGATTCTCACGGGGATGACGGCCCCGGCGGTGATCGACGCCCTTCCCAGCCTCGGGAGCACGCTCGCCCGGCGGCGCCGGCACGTCGCGCTCGTCGCGCCCCGCGCGACCCCCCCGGCGACGCTGCGGGCGATCCAGCGCCCGCGCCTGACCCGCCGCTTGACCGACACCGTCGGGCGACCCCTGGTGACGCTGGTCGCGCCCGCCGGCTTCGGCAAGACGACGCTCCTGTGCGACTGGGCCGATCACGACGAGCGGCCCTTCGCCTGGGTCACGCTCGACCACCGGGACAACGACCCGGAGTGCCTGGAGGCGTCGATCGGCCTGGCCGTCGAGCGCGTCGAGCCGCAGCGGGGGACCGGCCGCTTCGTGCTGGTCCTCGACGATCTGCAGGTGCTGGACGAGCCCGCGGCGCAGGCCGCGCTCGCCGCGCTGCTCGCGGGCCTGCCCCCGGAGGTCACGCTGGCGGTCGCGTCGCGGCGGCCGCCCGCCCTGCCGGTCGCGCGCATGCGCGCCCAGCGGCGCGTGCTGGAGCTCGGGCCGCGGGACCTGGCGATGGACCCGCGTGAGGGGGCGGCGATGCTCGCGCTCGCCGGGGCCGAGCTCAGCGGCGAGGACGTCGCGCGGCTGCTGAGCGGCACCGAGGGGTGGCCGGCGGCGCTCACGCTCGGGGCGCTCGCGCTCGCCGACCCCTGCTCGCCCGCCGGCTTCGGAGGCGCGAACCGGTTGGTCGCCGAGTACGTGCGCGACGAGATCCTGGGCGGGTTGGCGCCGGCGCTGCGGCGGTTCCTGCTCGAGACATCCGTGCTCGAGACGCTGACCGGCGAGCTCTGCGACCGGGTCCTGCAGCGGGCCGGGTCCGCCGCCGTGCTGGTCGAGCTGTGCGGGCGCGAGGGGCTGCTGGTCCCGCTCGACCGCTCGGACGAGCGCTTCCGCCATCACCGGCTCGTGGCGGAGATGCTGTCGACCGAGCTGCGGCGGCTCGAGCCGGAGCGCGCGGCCGCGCTGCACCGCCGCGCCGGCGAGTGGCACCGCGCCGCCGGCGACGACGACCGTGCCGTGCGGCATGCGGTCAGCGCCGGCGACGTCGCGGTCGCGGCGGCGCTGGTCTGGCGCTGCACCGTGCCCGCGGTGAGCCGCGGCGACAAGCACACGGTGGAAGGCTGGCTCGAGCTGTTCAGCGACGGCGATCGCGTCGCGACGCCGGCGCTCGCGCTCGCCGCGGCGAGCACGCACCTCGCCTCCGGCCAGGGACACCTCGTCGAGCACTGGGCGCAGGCCGCGGCCGCCGCGCCCGGGAGCTCGCCGGCGGTCGCGACGAGCGCCCGCATCATGCACGCCGCGCTCGCGCGCGACGGGCTTGCCCGCATGCGGTCGGACGCGCTCGACGCCTCCGTGCGCACCCCGGACGGGAGCCCGAGCCGAGCGATGTGCTGCCTGCTCGCCGGCACCGCCGCCCAGCTCGCGGGCGACGCTCCCGACGCCGTCAGGCAGCTCGAGGAGGGCGCCCATTGTGCGGCGGTGACCGCCCCCGACGTGCACGCGCTCTGCCTGACCCAGCTCGCGCTCCCGGCGCTCGCGCAGGGCGACTGGGAGGGGGCCGGCGCGCTCCTCACGCGTGCCCGTGCTCAGGTGGACCGCTACGGCCTCGGCGCCTACCCCGTCGTCGCGCTCGTCCTCGCGGCGTCGGCGTTGGTGCGCGCACACCGCGGCCGGGTCGAGGAGGCGCAGCGCGACCTCGCCGCGGCGCACGCGCTGCGGGCGCAGCTGACCGACTTCGCCGCGTGGTACGAGGTGGAGCTGTCCGTCGTGATGGCGCGCGCCGCGATCCGGCTCAGCGACGTCAACGCGGCGCGGGACCTGCTCGCGGCCGCGCGACGCGGCATCGTGCGGCTGCCGGGCGCGGCTGGCGCTCGAGGCGTGGCTCGAGGAGTCGTGGGCGCAGCTCGACTCGGTCCTGGGCCCGGCGAGCGCCCCGCAGCCCGGGCTGACGACCGCAGAGCTCAGGACGCTGCGGTACCTCCCGACCCACCTGTCGTTCCGGGAGATCGGCGAGCGCGCGTACGTGTCGGGCAACACCGTCAAGACGCAGGCGAACTCGGTCTACCGCAAGCTCGACGTGTCGTGTCGCTCAGACGCGGTGACGCGGGCGCGGCAGCTCGGGCTGCTCGACGGGTAGGCGGCATTGGCCGAGGCCACCGCCGGAACGGCAGGGGACGACGCCGGAGTCCGCCGGCGCGGGGAGTTCCGCTACGGGGCGGTGTTCCTCCTGATGGTGACGCTGCTGGTCTTCGTGATCATCGCGGAGGCCGGGGACGCGACCCGCGCGGGCGTCCTTGCGATCGAGGGCGCGGCGCTGCTCGTCGTCGTGGGGACGTCACGCGAGCGGCGCGCCGTCCGCAACGCCCGGGTGCGCGTCGTCGCCGTGGTCGCGGTGCTCGTCGTGGTCGGCCGTCGGCTTCGGGGTGTTCCCGCTCCCGCTCGTGCTCGCGGCGAACGCCACCCTGGCGTTCGGCATCATGATCACGCTCGTGCGCGGCCTGCTGCGTCTGGTGCGGCTGCGCGGGGTCACGCTCCAGGTGGTGATGGGGGCGTTGACGATCTACGTCATGACCGGGCTGGTCTTCGCGTGGATCGTGAGCATCGTCGCGGAGATCGGCGACGCCGCGTTCTTCGCCCAGGGCGGCGACGCGACCCAGGGTGACCGCGTCTACTACAGCTTCACCGTCCTCACCACCACCGGCTTCGGCGACTTCACGGCGGCCACCCCGGTCGGCCACGCCCTCGCGGTCGTCGAGATGCTCGTCGGCCAGCTCTATCTCGTGACGGTCATCGGCGTGATCGTCGGCGACCTCGCGTCCCGGTCGCGCTCCTCCTCCTGAGGCGCCGGCGGGGTGATGTGCGCGGTGACGACGTAGGCGACCACCACCGCGACGATCACCACCGGCATCACCTGCAGGCCGTCGGCGCCGAGCAGCAGCGTGGCCAGCATCGTCGCCGTCAGCGGCAGCGACAGCATCACGGTGGACATCGCGCCGATGCCCATCGCGACGGCGGGGACGAGTCCAGCCCCGGCAGATGCGACGCGGCGACCCCGCCGGCCGCGCCGATGAACATGGCCGGGAAGACGGGCCCGCCGCGGAAGGAGCTGAGCGACAGCGCGTAGGCCACGCTCTTGCAGACGAGCAGCAGCAGGAGCGCGCCGACCGACCACGCCGAGGCCTCGCTGACCAGCCCGGTCATCGCCGACTGCCCCGAGAAGAGGACCTCCGACGCCGGCTTGTCGGTCGCCTCGCCGAAGCCGATCGCCAGCGCGGCGATCGCCAGCCCGAGCACGGGCATGCAGCAGCACCATGCGCGGCTCGACGCGCGAGCGCACCGCGAGCGCGAGCAGCGTGATGCCGCGGCCGATGAACGGCGCGACCAGCCCGAACACGAGCGCGTAGCCGAACTCCGCGCCCGTGAGGTGGTCGAACGCCGGCAGCCCGGGGATCGCGAAGCTGAACGTGCCGAGCCCGGTGATCGAGTCCAGCCCGAGGAAGATCAGCGTGCCGATGCCGGCGGCCAGCAGGCCCGGCACGAGCACGAGGCCGAGCATCGGGCCGCCGAGGCCGGAGGCCTCCAGCAGCAGGAACGCGCCGATCAGCGGCGAGCCGAGCAGCGAGCTGATCGCCGCGAAGCTGCCGGTGGCCGCCATCACCGCGGCCGCGTGTCGGCGGCGCGTCGCGCGACGCCAGGCGGACGGCGAGCACGCCGAGCGCGCTGCCCATCAGGATCAGCGGCGCCTCGGGACCGAGGACGGCCCCGAAGGCGAGCGTGGCGAGGGCGGCGAAGAAGATGCCGGGGAGCTGGGCGGGCGGCACCGGTCCTGACGCCTGGAAGCCGTCGGCCGGCGAGTGCCCGCCGGTGCCGGGCAGGTGCCGGATCGCGAGCGCGACGAGCAGACCCGAGAGCGCGAGCAGCGGCAGCGGCCACCACATCGGCGCCGAGTCGAACCCGAGCGTCTTCGGCAGGTCGCTGAAGACGGCCTCCTGGAGCCAGTCGACGAGCGCCAGGAACCCGTACGCGGCGGCGGAGACGGGCACCCCGAGCAGCGCGGCGAGGATCAGCAGCCGGACGTAGCTGCGGCTCCGCAGCAGCGCCTGGGGGTCGGGCGGCCGGCGGGAGGGGGCGCAGCCTGCATGGATCAGCGCGTGCGGCGGACCGCGTCGTCTACGTGGCGCTGCCGGTCGGGCGTGTCAGGCGGCAAGCGAGGGCTCCCATTGGCCGACCTGCGCTCCGATCCGCTCGGCGATGTGGTCGCCCACGCGCACGGCGTTCGCCATCGCCGTCAGCGCCGGGTTGACCGCGCCGATGCTCGGGAAGAAGCTCGTGTCGACCACGTAGAGGTTGTCGACCTCGTGCGCGCGGCAGTCCGTGTTGAGCACCGACGTCGCGGGGTCCGTGCCGAAGCGGCACGTCCCGGCCTGATGGGCGACGCCGGCGACCGGGATCTCGTTCTTGAGGTAGGCGTGACGCGGGAGCAGGTGATGCGGGTGCATGCCGAGTTGGCCGAGCATCGACTTGAGCTCGTGGAGGAGCCGCTGCTTGGGCACGTCGTTGCTCGCCGTGTAGGCCAGGGAGATGCTCCCGTCGGGACGCAGCGTCACCCGGTTCTCCTGGCGCGGCAGGTCCTCCGTGGAGAGCCAGAAGTCGACGGCGTGGCGAGCGACCTCGGCCAGGGTGCGCTCCGGGGCGAGCTTGGTCTGGATCGGCTTCTCACCGCGGTACATCTCGGCCGACGACTTGCCGACCATCTGGATGTTGCCGAGCGGGTACTCGACGTCGCCGCCCGCGAAGTAGAAGTCGTTGAGCCCGAGCGTCTTCTGGAACACCGTCGGGTTGGGCTCCTTGGAGAGCGCGAGCACCGCCTGGCTGTTGTGGAACATGTAGTTGCGGCCGACCTGGTCCGAGCCGTTGGCCAGCCCCGCCGGTGGGCGTCGCCGCCCGACGCCAGCAGCAGCTTGGCGCTGTTCGCCGCACCGCAGGAGACGACGACGATGTCGCCCTTGAACGTCTCGCGGGCGCCGTCGCGCTCGACCACGACGCCGGTGACGGCCGTGCCCTTCGCGTTCGTCTCCAGCCGCACGGCCTCGGCGTTCGTGACGAGCGTGACGTTGGGGTGCTCGAGCGCCGGGCGGACGGCGAGCACCTCGGCGTCGGACTTCGCGTGCACGAGACAGGGGAAGCCGTCGCAGGTCGCGCAGCGCACGCAGCGGCCGAAGGGCATGTTCGCCTCGTCGAGCATGACGCCGCAGGGCGCGTGGAACGGGTGGTGGCCGGCGGCCGCGAGGTCGTCGGAAAGCTGCTGGATGCGCGGCTCGTGGCTGACCGCCGGGAACGGGTACGGCGCGCTCGCGGGCGGCTCGGTCGGATCCTCGCCGCGTACGCCGTGGACCTGGTAGAGCTGCTCGGCGAGCGTGTAGTACGGCTCCATCTCGTCGTACGAGATCGGCCAGGCGGGGGAGACGCCGTCGTAGTGCGCCAGCTCGCCGAAGTCCTCCGCGCGCAGGCGGTAGAGCGCGGCCCCGTAGAGCTTGGTCGCGCCGCCCACGCAGTAATGCACCTGCGGCTGGAAGGCCTGGCCGTCGGTCGTCGTACCACGTGTCCTCGGACACGTAGCGATTCTCCACGAACACCGACCGGGCATCCCAGTTCTGCGGCTCGCGCGGCAGCCAGTCGCCGCGTTCGAGCAGGAGGATCCGCTTCCCGGAGGGGGCGAGACGCCGGACGAGCGTGCCGCCGCCCGCACCGCTGCCGATCACGATCACGTCGTTGTCGCTCATCAGGTCATCTCCTCGATGCGCTCCGCGAGGATGATCCGCGCAGCGGCTTCGATCAGGGCCAGGTGCGAGAACGCCTGCGGGAAGTTCCCGAGGTGGCGGCTCGTGTCGGCGTCGAACTCCTCCGCGTAGAGCCCGAGCGGCGACGCCTCGCGCAGCAGGCGCTCCATCAGGTCGCGGGCGCGCTGCAGCTCGCCGATGATCGCGAGCGCCGAGACGAGCCAGAACGAGCAGATCAGGAACGTCCCCTCCTTGCCGGAGAGGCCGTCGTCGGTCTCGCCGGTCTTGTAGCGCAGGACGAACCCGTGCTCGGTCAGCTCGTCGGCGATCGCGAGCACGCTCGCGCGCAGCCGCGCGTCGTCGCCCGGGAGGAACCCGAAGATCGCCGCCAGCAGCGTCGAGGCGTCGAGCGCCTCGGTCTCGTAGTGCTGGCGCAGCACGCCCCGGGCGTCGATGCCGCGCTCGAGGATGTCGGCCTTGATCTCCTCGGCGGTGGCGCCCAGCTCGTCGCGAGCTCCTGGTCGCCGCGGATGTCGGCCAGCTTGGCCGCGCGGTCCATCGCCACCCAGCACATGAGCTTCGAGGACACGTAGTGCTGCGGCTCGCCGCGAGCCTCCCAGATCCCCTGGTCGGGCTCGCGCCAGACGCGCAGCGCCCCCTCGGCCTGCTGCTGCACGATCGGCCACAGCCGCCGTGGCAGCCGCTGGCTGCGGTGGGTGTGCAGCAGGATCGAGTCGAGCGCGGCGCCGTAGACGTCGTTCTGGCGTTGGTCGAAGGCGCCGTTGCCGATCCGCACGGGGCGCGCGCCGACGTAGCCCGAGAGGTCGTCGCGCGTCGACTCGGTGAGGTCGCGCCGGCCGTCGATCCCGTACATGATCTGCAGCGAGCCGTCGGCGTTCGGCTCGAGGTCGGCCACGAACTGCATGTACTCGTCGGCCTCCCAGTCGAGGTTGAGCCAGTGCAGCGCCTGCAGCGTGAACGTCGAGTCGCGGATCCAGGTGAAGCGGTAGTCCCAGTTGCGCTCGCCGCCCGGGGTCTCGGGCAGCGAGGTGGTGAGGGCGGCGACGGTCGCGCCGGTCGGCATGTAGGTCAGGCCCTTGATCGCGAGCGCGGAGCGCTGGATCGGCTCGCGCCACTCGTGGTCGGGGACGCGCGCGCGATCGACCCAGTTGCGCCAGAAGCGCGCGGTGGTCGCGATCCGCGCCGCCGCGTCGTCGGTGTCCGCGGCGGAGGCGAGCTCCTGCGCCCACGACAGCGAGCAGAACAGCCGTTCGCCGTCCCTGAGGACGTGACGTGCGCGCACCCGGTTGCCCTCGATGCCGACGGACATGTCGGTCTGCAGGCGCAACGTCACGCCCGCGCCGCTCGCGTCCGCGATGTGGCGGTCCGTGCCGACCAGCGACCACTCGGCGGGCTCGCGCCCGTAGTCGAACACCGGCTCGCACACCAGCTCGACCTCGACGGTGCCATCGATGCACTTGACGGTCCGCACGAGCAGATGCTCGGCGTCGTCGTCGGCCGGCGGTCGCGTGTGCGGCGTGATCGTGTCCTCGCTCAGCCGCGGGCCGATCGTGAGCGCGTCGCGCACGACGACCCAGCCGCTCGGGGTGCGCCAGGTGGTGACGAGCACGTTCGTGCCCGGGTCGTAGGTGCGCGACACCGGGTGGTTGATGCCGAACGGCCCGAGCCGGAACGAGCCGGCCCCGCGGTCGAGCAGCGACCCGAACACGCTCGGCGCGTCGAACTGCGGCACGCACAGCCAGTCGACCGCGCCGTCGGGCGCGATCAGGGCACCCGTGTGGCAGTCGGAGAGGAACGCGTAGTCGGCGATCGGCGTGAACGGCGACGGCATCGCGGAGCTCTGGGGCTGCGCGGCCGGAGCGGACTTGCCGTTGGTCGTGGCCTTGCGCCGGGGTCATGACGCCACCCACGGGGCGTGCCAGCGGCCGTGCCCCGCCACCAGGGCGTCGGCGGCGGCCGGGCCCCAGGTGCCCGGGGCGTAGGGATGGACCGGCGGCGGAGCGGCGAGCAGCGGCGCCATCACCCGCCAGGCCTCCTCGATGCCGTCCTGGCGCGTGAAGCGCGCGCTGTCGCCGTTCATCGCCGCGTGCAGCAGCACCTCGTAGGGCGCGGCGCCCTCGCCGCCCTCGGCGGCGAACTCCATGTCCAGGTTGATCTGCTCCGGCTCGCACCGAATCGGCGCGCTGGGCGTCGAGCAGCATCCGCACGCCGGTCGACGGATCGAGCTTGATCACGAGCTGGTTCGGCTCCGGCGTGCGCCCCCAGCGTTCCGCGAAGCCGAGCCGCGGCGGGCGATCGAACACGAGGCGCAGCTCGGTCTGGGTGGTCGGCAGCAGCTTGCCGGTGCGGATGAAGAACGGCACGCCCGCCCAGCGCCAGTTGTCGATCTCGAGCCGCAGCGCCGCGTAGGTCTCCGTCGTCGAGTCGTCCGCGACCCCGTCGATCGCGCGGTAGTCGTCGTACTGGCCGCGGACGTAGTGGGCCGGGTCCGCCTCCGGCATGGCGCGGAAGGTCGACGCCATCCCGTCCTTCAGGGTCGACAGGTCGCGGCCGGTCGGCGCTTCCATGGCGGTGGCGCCGACCACCTGCATGAGGTGGTTGACGACGACGTCGCGCAACGCCCCGACGGGGTCGTAGAAGTGCCCGCGGTCGGCCACCCCGAAGTCCTCGGCCATCGTGATCTGGACCGAGGAGATGTAGTTGCGGTTCCACACCGGCTCGAGCATCACGTTGGCGAAGCGCAGGTAGAGGATCTCCGCCAGGCCCATCTTCCCGAGGAAGTGGTCGATGCGGTAGAGCTGCGACTCGTCGAGGTAGGTGTGCATCTCGGCGGCGAGCGCGCGCGCGGACTCGAGGTCATGGCCGAACGGCTTCTCCACCACGACACGCGCGTGCTCGAGCAGGCCGGCCGCGGACAGCCCCTTCACGACGGTGCCGAACAGGAAGGGCGGGATCTCGAGGTAGAAGACCGGGCTGCGCGCATCCTTGAGCGCGACGGCCAGGCGCTCGTAGGTGGCGGCGTCGCCGAAGTCGCCGGAGAGGTAGGACAGTCGCGCGGCGAAGCGGTCGAAGACCTCGGGATCCAGGGTCTCGCCTCCGTCGACGATCGCTGCGCGCGCATGCTCGCGCAGGTCGTCGTCGCTCCACTCCTGGACGGCCACCCCGAGGATCGGGCAGCTGAGCAGCCCGCGCCGCTCCAGCCGGTAGAGCGACCGCAGCGTCATCACCTTCGCGAGGTCGCCGGTGATGCCGAACGCGACGAAGACGTCGGCCGTCTCAGGGGGTCGAGTCGCCGCTGCCCGCGGCTGCGGTGGGGTTGTCGTGTTCATCGCGCTCGTCCTGTTCATCTCGATGGTGCGGACGTCGGGACACCGATGGTCCGGCATGCGCACCGCCGATTCATCATCTGATCGGGGTGAAGAGCCCGGGCCCGGCGCGTGCGAGAGTCCTCCCATCCCGAGCGATCCGCAGGCACCTCCCGGCTCGACCGGCGCGACCACGGGCTGGTGGGCGCCGCGGCGGCGGTCGTGGTGGATCGGCGTGCTGTTCGCCATCGGCTCGGCGTGCTTCGCGATCGGGCCGTT
This sequence comes from uncultured Solirubrobacterales bacterium, assembly GCA_963787335.1. Lineage (GTDB taxonomy): Bacteria > Actinomycetota > Thermoleophilia > Solirubrobacterales > Solirubrobacteraceae > DASQFQ01. The sequence continues at coordinate 139,358 of CAWBCU010000030.1, read as the reverse complement.
CCCGGGCTTCGTGCAGCTCGTCGGGACGGCGGCCGACGCCGCGGTCTTCTTCGTGGGCTCGCTCTTCTTCACCACCGCGGCCGCGCTCCAGTACCTCGACGCCGTCAAGGCCGGCGCGCGAGCGGCATCGCAGCGAATGGTGGGCGGCGGCGATCCAGCTCGCGGGCACGCTGTTCTTCAACCTCAGCACCTACGACGCCCTCAGCACGAACCTCTCGGCCAGGCAGGAGGACCACCTCATCTGGGCGCCGGACGTGTTCGGGTGCGCCTGCTTCCTGATCGCCAGCGCGCTCGCCTATGGAGAGGTGTCGGCGCGCGGGGCGCGGCGTGCGGCGAGCGCGGGACTGGTGGATCGCGGTGGTCAACCTGGCCGGGTCGGTGGCCTTCGCGGTCGCCGGCGCGGCGTCCTTCTTCGTCCCCGACACCGGCGACATCCTCGATCTCGCGGCCTCCAACTTCGGGACGGTGATCGGGGCCGTGGGCTTCTTCATCGGCGCGCTGCTGCTGCTGGCCGACGGAGCGCGTGCGGGCATCCCGGACCCGGTCGTGCGTGCCGGTGCGTGATGCACCGGTGCGGGCCATTGTCACCGCCGGGGCGGGCTGGGACCGTGAGCCCATGACCCCTAGGCTCACCGCCGCCCTCGCCCTCGCCCTCGTCCTCGTCCTCGCCGTCTCCGCCTGCGGCGGGGAGTCCAAGGAGGAGAAGGCGCAGGCGAAGGTGTGCTCGGCGCGTGCAGACGTCAAGAAGCAGGTCGACGAGCTCAAGTCGATGACCATCACGTCGGCGTCGATCGACGGCGTGCGGGCGAACCTGCAGGCGATCAGCAAGAGCCTGCAGGCGATGGTCAAGGCCCAGAAGGACCTCGCGGGCGACCGCAAGCAGGAGGTCCAGACGGCCACCCAGACCTTCACGACGGAGGTCGCCAACGTCGGCCGCCAGGTCCTCTCGAGCCTCAGCGCCGGCAATGCGGAGCAGCAGATCCGCACCGCGGTCGACGGGCTCGCGAGCAGCTACTCCAAGGCCCTGTCGCCGATCGACTGCTCGTGACGACGCGGGCCTGCGGCCTCCTCGTCGTCCTGGGCATGCTCGCCGCCGCGGCGCCGGCGGCGGCCGCGACGAAGGTCGACTACGGGCCGATCTCGCACAAGGGGCTCAAGAAGCTCGGGAACGCGTCGACGAGCAAGAAGTTGACGCTGCAGATCGGCTTCATCGCCAACCAGTCCGGCCTGCAGAACGCGGTGAAGGCGGCCAGCAACCCGTCCTCGAGCTCCTACGGGAAGTACCCGTCGCTGTCGACCCTCCAGAGCAAGTACGGCGCCTCCTCGTCGAAGCGCAAGGGCGTGGTGAACGCCTTCAAGAAGCAGAGCGTCACGGCAAAGGTCGACGTGACGCACCTGCGCGCGAGCGCGACCCTCTCGATCGGCAAGGCGCAGAAGCTGTTCGGCACCAAGTGGGCGGTCTACAAGGCGAAGTCGGGCGCGCACGTCGCGCTGCCGGTCAACACGCCGAAGCTGCCGAGCGGCATCAAGGGCAACGTCGACACGGTCGCCGGCACCCGCCTGCAGCTCACCAGCGGGTCGTCGAGCGCGCGGACCAGCGCCGTCAACGGCGGCACACCGACGAGGACCGGAACGCCGGCCCTCGGCTGCACGCCGGGGAGCTTCCCGTCCGCAGCGCTGTCGGGGAGCGGCCTGTTCCCGAACCAGATCCTGACCGCCTACGGCATCGCCCCGCTCCAGGCCGCGGGCCTCCAGGGCCAGGGCGCCCGGCTCGCGATCGTCGGCGAGGCGCCGACGCCCGCCTCCGACGTCAACACGTTCCGCTCCTGCTTCGGGACCACGGGCACGTCGCTGAAGATCCACAACGCCGGCAGCATCAAGCCGATCATGGAGAGCTCGCTCGACGCCATGGTCTCCTCGATGGTGGCGCCGAAGCTCGCGAGCTTCGACCTCTGGGTCCACGCGCTGGACGAGAGCGACGACGACGGCGACGCGCTCGGCTTCCTCCAGATGCTCGCCCAGCCCCTCCAGGCGACGACCAACGGAGCGAAGCTGCCGAACGTCATCTCGGTCTCCTACGGCACCTGCGAGTCGCAGGTGGCGCCCTACACCGCCTCGGTGACGATGGTCGAGCGGCAGCTGACCGCGACGGCCGCCCTGGGCATCACCACCGTCGTCGCGGCGGGCGACAGCGGGTCGTCGGCGTGCGCGCGCGGCGTCTCCCCGTCCAAGCTCACCTCGTCGGACAAGAAGCCGCAGACGTCATGGCCGGCGACCTCGCCGTGGGTGCTCGCGGTGGGCGGCACGAACCTGACGCTCGACGCCGGCAACGCGGTCGCCTCGACCGGCCCCTGGAACGACACGACCTACCCGGCGCCCTTCACCAAGACAGCGGGGGGCGGCGGCGGGCAGAGCACGTTCGAGAAGCGGCCGTGGTGGCAGCCGGCGCAGTCGTTCGCGAGCTCGAAGTACCGCATGGTGCCCGACGTCGCCGCGTTCGCCGACGAGAGCCCGGGCTATCCGATCGTGTGCTCCAAGGGCGTCCAGGGCTGCAGCGGCGCGGGCCAGAGCATCGCGTTCGTGGGCGGCACGAGCGCCTCGACGCCGCTCGTCGCCGGCATGATCGCGCTCTGGAACCAGCAGGCGCGCAACCAGGGGCTGCCGAAGCCGGGGTTCGTCCCGCCGCTGCTCTACGCGATGGCGAAGCGCAACCCGGAGGCCTTCCTCGACGTCACCGTCGGCAGCAACGCGCTCTTCGGCGGCTCCTGCTGCCCGGCGCGCCCCGGCTTCGATCTCGCCACCGGGTGGGGCTCGCCCATGGCCAACACCGTCGCCGGCCTGCTCGCGGCCCGCGGCTGACGCGTCAGAAGAGCTGCGCCGCGCCCTTGATCGTGAGGTAGACGCCGAGCAGCGCGAACACGGCGGAGACGAGGCCCTGCTCGTGCTGCCGGCCCCACAGCGTGGCGCGGTCGAGGTAGTCCGCAGCCCGGCCCGGCCGCAGGACGGCCAGCGCCAGGGCCGCGAGCGGGACGGCGAACCACAGCAGGTTGTAGATCGCGACCTCGACGGCGGCGGTGGCGAACGGGGGCGTGTCGGCCGCGACCGCGTTGAGCGCGACGAGATAGATGAGGCCCGGGATGTGGGTCGCGACACCGGCCACCGCGGCCGTCCTGACCGACGGGTCGCGGAGCCGCCGCGCCAGCCGCGCGGTGGTGCCCGGGGAGCGATCGCCGCGCGGTGCGCGGCGCGGCACGCTCACCCGTCCCTGGCGGTAGCCGTACGCGAACGCGAGCGCCGCCACGCCGGCGACCACGTTGAACACCGCCGTGAAGGTCGAGCCGCCGAGGTTGACGGTGGCACCGTGGAAGGCAAGCACGCACAGGAGGCCGAAGGCCATGCTCCACGCGAAGCCGGCCACCACGAAGAACAGCAGCCTGCGCCGCGGGTCGGACAACCGCAGCAGCGCCACCACCGCCGCCTGGCTCGTGGCGGGGCGCAGGCCGCTGATCACGCCCAGCACGAGAACGTCGAGGGTCATGCCGGACCGACTCTGACCGGCGCGGCCGGTCAGCCGCCGCCGGCCGAGGCCACCAACACGGAGGTGAGCTCCGAGAGCGTCTCGGCTTCCACGAACCCGCTGGAGAGCGGCGTGCCGCCGGTCTGCGCGATCGCGTCCGCGAGCGCCCGCGCCCACGTGTGCTCGATCGAGCACCGCCGCGATCGCGGCGCCGGGCGCGAGCGCAGCCTCGAGCGCCCGGATCGCGTCGCCGCACGCGCCCGCGAGCGCGCGCTCGGTGGTGCGCGCCCGCTCGCGCGCATCGAGCCGGAAGCCGATCAGCGGCGACACCAGGCTGCCGGCGCCGCGGCTGTGCAGGTCGAGGGCCGCGAGCTCGCCGGTCTCGGCGTCGCGGGCGACGAAGAGCGCCTCGACGATCCGCAGCGCGCCGCCGGACTCCATGCGCTCGAGCGCGCCGACGAGCCGACCCTCGAAGCTGGCTTCGGCGTCGAAGCGGTAGAGGAGCAGCTGCCGGGGGGGCGCGGGCACGGACGCCCAGCGTCGCAGCCGCCCCGCCCCCCGGGCAACGGCGCCAGCCTCCCTGTTGCCGGGGGGTGTACCTCCCTGAAACGGTCAGTGAGGTTGAGCGGGTACGTTGCCCGCATGAGCATTCGCGTGATCGTCGCGGAGGATGACTTCCTCATGCGCGAGGGGATCCGCCGCGTGCTCGAGGCGGCGCCCGACATCACCGTGACCGCCGAGTGCGCCGACGGCGACGAGCTGCTCGCGGCCGTGGACGCGGACTCGCCGGACATCGTCGTCACCGACGTCCGGATGCCGCCGAGCGGGGCCGACGAGGGCATCCGGATCGCCAACCGCCTGCGCACGACCCATCCAACGGTCGGCGTCATCGTGCTGTCCCAGTTCGCCGAGCCCGACTACGCGCTCGCGCTGCTCGAGCATGGGTCGCACCGCCGCGCGTACCTGCTCAAGGAGCGCGTCAACGACCGGCAGCGCATCACCCACGCCGTTCGCGACGTCGCGGCGGGCGGCTCCGCATTCGACTCCAAGGTCGTCGACGTGCTCGTGTCGGCGCGCGGTCAGGGCGTCTCGCCGCTGGCCGCGCTGTCGCCGCGCGAGCGCGAGGTGCTCGCCGAGGTCGCTCAGGGGAAGAGCAACGCCGCGATCGCCGCCTCGCTCGTGCTGACCAAGAGCGCGGTCGAGAAGCACATCAACTCGATCTTCGGCAAGCTCGGCCTCGCCGGCGCGGAGGACGTCAGCCAGCGGGTCAAGGCCGCGCTGATCTTCCTCGACGGCTGAGCCGGCTCAGGCCGCCGGCCAGAACTGCGCGAGGTCGGTGGCCGCGAGCCGCGACTTCCGTACGAACCCGCGCGCGCCGGAGCGGGTGACGCACTCCTCGGCGTGCTCGAAGTCGGCGTCGGAGGCGAGCAGGACGGCAAGCTCGGGACGCGCGCGCGTCAGCTCGCCGCAGACGGTGAAGCCGTCCTCGTCGCCGAGGCGCACGTCGAGGAGCACGGCGTGGGGCTCGTGGCGCTCGACCGCGTCCAGCGCGCGCGCCGCCGATTCGGCCTCGGCGACGACGTCGTAGCCGCGTGCCTCCAGCAGGCGCCGGGCCGCCTCTCTGAACGTCTCCTGGTCATCGACGATCATGACCCGCGGCGGGCGTGCGCGGTACGGCTCTGGCGTCACCGTGGACGTGCGCGTCGAGGTTGGCACGACGGTGTGATTACCCGCTACAGGGAAGCCGAATCCGACTGGCGGACAAGATTCCAGTCTACTGAAGTGTCAGACAATTTGACAGGCTCAGTACGCGCCGGGGTCCCCGCCGTCGCGCCGGGTGCGGCTGAGCATGAAGAGCCCGAGGACCAGGCCGAGAACGCCGATGATCATGAGGATCAGACCGACGGTCGCGATATCGATTCCGGCCAGGCTGGCCGTGACGGCGAAGTAGAGGATCGCGCCGACCGCGATCAGGAAGAGACTTCCGCCAATGGACATGGCCGGAGCATGGCGGAGGGAGCGGCAACGCGACTCACTCGATTCGGATGATGTGCGGTTGGCGCTGGTGGCCGACGCTCTGCTCGGGCCTATGAGACGACGGCGACGCGTGGTCAAGGAGGAGGGTGGCGCCGGCGCGCCCGGCGGCGAGTCGACGTTCGTGGAGGTCGGGTCGGAGCAGCTCGCGCGGGTCTTCGCCGTGCCGTCGTGGCTGCGCGACCTGGGGCTGATGGCGTGGCTGGTCGTGGGCGTGCTGCTCCTGCTCGGCGGGGTGGTCTGGCTCCTGGCGCTCACCTCGGTGATCGTCGTCCCGGTCATCACGGCGGCGATCATCGCGGCGGTCCTCTCGCCCGTCGTCGGCTGGCTCGCGCGCCACCGGGTGGGGCGTGGCGGAGGCGCGGCCATCGTGCTCCTCCTCGTCGTCGCCCTCGGCGTCGGCATCGTCGTGATGCTGCTGGCGGGCGTGACGAGCCAGGCGCCCGAGCTGGAGAAGACCCTCCACAGCGCGGTGGACAAAGCGGAGAGCGCGCTCAAGGACGCGGGCGTCAGCACGAGCAAGGCGAAGAGCGCGGGCGACGACGCGAGCGCATCGGCGAGCGACGCCTTCCATGCGCTCCTGAAGGGCGTGGGGACCGGCGTGTCCGCGCTCGCCTCGCTCGCCGCCTTCCTCTCGTTCACGGCGCTGAGCCTGTTCTTCCTGCTCAAGGACGGCCCGCTGATCCGCCGCTGGACCGAGAACCACATGGGCGTTCCCCACGCGCTCGGCCACACGATCACGGGCCGGACGCTGCAGTCGCTGCGGGGCTATTTCGTCGGCGTCACGGCGGTGGCCGTCTTCAACGCGGTCGTCATCGGCCTGGGTGCGTGGGTCCTCGGCCTGCCCCAGATCGGCGCGATCATGGTGATCAACTTCGTCGCCGCCTACATCCCGTACCTCGGCGCGTGGTCGGCCGGGGCGTTCACCGTCCTGATCGCGCTGGGGGCGGAGGGCACGCAGACGGCCCTGATCATGGGGGTCGTCGTGCTGCTCGCCAACGGGATCCTGCAGCAGATGATCCAGCCCATCGCCTACGGCGCCGCGCTTGGGATCCATCCGCTCGCGGTCCTGATCGTCACCCTCGCCGGCGGCAGCCTGTTCGGCGGGATCGGCCTGATCCTGGCCGCGCCGCTGACCTCGGCGTTCGTGCGGATCTCGTCCGACCTCGCGGATGTGCGCGCGGCCGCCGAGGCCAGCGAGAGCGCGGCACCCGAGCGACCACCCGACCCGGCGCCCACGTAGTCACGGCTGTGGTCGCGGCGCGGCGCCGTTGACCGGCACGACGCCCGAGATCAGCGTCCCGTTGCCGGGTGAGGACACGATCGCGAGCCGTCCGTGGACCGCTCCCAGCCGGTCCGCCATGTTGCGCAGGCCGTCGCCGCCGTGGGTCCCCCCGACGTCGAAGCCGGGCCCGTCGTCGCTGACCTCGAGGCGCAGCTCGCCGTTGCTCGCGCTGAGGCGGGCCGCGATGCTCACGGCCGGGCCGCCGTGCTTGATCGCGTTCTGGAGCGCCTCCAGGCAGCAGTAGTAGACCGCGGACTCGATCTCGGTCGAGTAGCGGCCGATGCGCCGGCCGGAGACCTCGATCGGGCGCGGCCCCTGGCGCCCGACGGCGCGCAGCGCGGGCAGGAGCCCGCGGTCGGCGAGCACGCTGGGGAAGATGCCGTGCGCGAGGTCGCGCAGCTCCTCGATCGCCCCGTCCAGCTCGTCCTCGAGCTCGCCCAGCGTGGCGCGGATCGCCGGGTCCGCGACGGCCTGCTCGCTCGCGATCGCGAGGCGGATGCGCAGCGACACGAGACGCTGCTGCGCGCCATCGTGGAGGTCGCGCTCGAGCCGGCGCCGCTCGCTCTCGCTGGCGGCGACGATCCGGCTGCGCGAGTCCTGGAGGTCGCGCAGCGATCTGGTCCATGCGGCCTCCAGCTGCGCGTTGTCCTGCGCGAGCAGCGCGATCGCTCCCGCGGCCTGGAGCAGCTCGGGCTCCTCGGCGAGCTGGATGTCGTGGAGGATCGCCGCCGCGGCCCGCCCGTCGCGCTCGATCTCGGTCAGCACGCAGCCGGGCCTCGGGTCCGGGACCTCGATCGCCGCACCGTTCACGCCGACCCAGCCGCGTCCCTCGGGGCGGGGGAACGCCAGCCGCAGGGTGGGATCGCCGAGCGGCTCGCGCAGCATCGCCTCCAGCTCCCCCAGGGCGGGGCGCCGCAGCGACTCGGTCACCACGCGCCGCAGCACGCGGCCGGCGAACAGCTCCGCGGCGATCGAGCGCCACCAGGAACCCGTACCAGACCGCCGACCGGGCTCCGGTGAGGATCCACTGGACCACTGGGTAGATGCCGTCCTCCTCGACCTCCAGCAGGCGCGCCGTCTGGAAGGCCGCCTGGGCCAGCAGGAACACGACCGCGACCGGGGCGCCGACCACGAGCGCGCGGCGCCGCGGCAGCGTCCCGTTCACGACCCGCCACACGATGAACGCCACCGCAGCCAGCGCGACGAGGATGATCGCGGTCCGGCCGACGCGCACGACGTCCACCACCAGCGCGGGCTCGGCGGCGACGAGCAGCCCGTTCTCCGGGCAGGCCGCCGCGCAGGCCGAGATCGAGGACTGGCTGGCGATCTGCGGTGAGAACAGCACGAGCGTCAGGTAGGCGCCGACCGACGCGGTGGCGCCGACGGCGAGGATCGCGCGCTCGACGCGACCCTCGAGGCGCCCGCTCGGGAAGCTGAGGATGAGCGCCAGGGTGAGCGTGTAGATCACGCTCTCCCACAGGATCCCGGTGGCGAACAGGGCCGGCTCGCTCGACGACTGCAGGATGTACGGCACCCCGCCGACGAACCCGACCGCGATCAGCAGCGGTCCGAAGCGGGACGCCGGCCGGCGGCGGAGCCAGTAGAGGCCGACGAGGACCGGCCCGAGGATCAGGTCGGCCTTCTGCGCCGCCAGCCAGCCGGGATAGGCGAGGAAGTCCGCGCGCAGCGTCACCCAGACGGCCAGCGCCGCGGCCGCGAGCGCCACGGGCGCGATCCACCTTCCCCGCATACCGGCGTGGGCGTGCTGGGGCATCGCGCCAAGCTAACGCGCCGGGCGGCGCCCTGTCACCTCAGGCGATCCGCCCCCGCCAGCGCAGGCCGCTGCCGAGCCCGCCGAGCAGCAGGAGCAGCCCGCCGGCGGCGAAGCCGACGGAGACCTCGCGCTTCTCGGTGCGCGTGCCGATCCGGGAGCCGAGCTGCTCGTAGACCTGGTCGAGCTCGCCGGCGTCGCCGGTCGCGAACGCGCGCCCGCCGGACTGCTCGGCGATCTGGCGCAGCGTCTCGGGGTCGGGCGGGACCGGCACCGACTGCCCCATCGGCCCGGTGATGACGCCGTCGGGCGTCCCGAGCGCGACCGTGTAGATCGGGATCTTGAGCTTGGCGGCGCGGGCGGCGGCGATCGAGGGATCCGTGCCGTCGGTCGTCTTGCCGTCGCTCAGCAGCACGATCGCGGCCGGGGCGGTCTTGCCGTCCTTGCCGCGGCGCGCCTGGAGCCGGTCGAGCGCCGCCGTCAGCGCGTCGCCGGTCGCGGTCCCGCCGTCGGCGTTGAGGCCGTCGATCGCGGACTCGACCGCGTCGTGGTCGGTGGTCGGCTCGAGCTGGGCCTGGACCGCGCTCGAGTAGCCGACGAAGCCGACGAGCAGCTTGTCGGGCACCCGGTCCATGAACGAGCGCGCGGCCTGCTGGGCGGCGTTGAGCCGCGACGGCTGGACGTCGGTGGCCGACATCGAGCCGGACTCGTCGGTCACGAGCATCACCGACGCGCGCTCGACCGCGACGGCGACCGAGGCCTGCGGGCGCGCGAGCGCGACCGCGAGCAGGACCGCGGCGCAGGCGAGCAGGGCAGGGGGGACGCGGCGGCGCCAGGCCGGGGCGGTCCCGAGCACGCCGGCGACGACGGTGGCGCCCGGGAAGCGGACCGCGAAGCGGTGGCGCCGGCGCCGCTGCCACGCCCACAGCGCCGCGGCGAGCGGCACCACGAGGACGGCGGCCAGGTACATGGGGGCGGCGAAGGTCATCGCAGCCCCTTCGCGAGGTCGCGGAGCCAGTCGCGGTCGGTCGCGAGCACGACGTGCTCGGCGCCCGCGCGCCGCAGCTGCTCGCGCACGCCGTCGCGGCGCTCGGCCTCGGCGGTCGCGTAGGCCGCGCGCAGGCGCGGGGAGTTGCTGTCGGCGGTCACCTCGAGCCCGGACTCGGGGTCGACGAGCACGAGATGGCCGGCGTCGGGCAGCGCACCCTCGCGCGGGTCGCAGACCTCGACGGCGACGACCGTGTGGCGCGCGGCCGTCGCGCGCAGCGCGCTCGCCCAGCCGGCGTCGCGGAAGTCCGAGACGACGACGACCATGCCGCGCGCCCGTGCCAGGCGCTGCACGCGCGTCAGCGCGTCCGCGATCCCGGCGCCGCCGGGGGCGCCGTCGGGCACGACGCCGGACTGCACGAGCCGGCGGACCGCCGCCAGTGCGCCGCGCCCACCGCGCGGCGGCAGCAGCCGCACCCGCTCGGCGCCGGCGACGACGACGCCGATGCGCCCGCCACGCCGGACCGCGAGCCGCGAGACGACCTCGGCGACCCCCTCGGTCACGTCGCTCTTGAGCCGGTCGGCGGTGCCGAACGCCATCGAGGCGGAGACGTCGAGCACCAGCCAGGTCGTGATCGCCCGCTCCGGGACCTGGAGGCGGACGTGCGGCGTGCCGGTACGAGCGCTCGCCGCGGGGTCGAGCTGGCGCACGTCGTCGCCCGCCTCGTACGGCCGCAGCTGCGCGATCTCGGTGCCGGTGCCGAGGCCGGCGGTGAGGTGGTCGCCCGGCAGGACGCCGGACGCGCGCCGGCGCAGCGCGAGGTCGAGCCGCGCGACCGCGTCGCCGGGCAGGCGCCCCGGGCCCTGGCGGCCCGGGGGGACGATGAGCTGGGCGGCGCTCACGCGGCCTCGGCGAGCGGCGCCTTGCCGGGCGGGGCCACGACGTCGAGCACGCGGTCGAGGATGTCCTCGGGCTTGACGCCGTCGGCGAGCGCGTCGTAGGACAGCACGAGCCGGTGGCGCAGGACGTCGGGGGCGAGGTCGTGCACGTCGGCGGCGGTGACGTACGTGCGCCCGCGCAGCATCGCGAGCGCCTGGCCGGCCTGGATCAGGCCGATCGACGCGCGCGGGCTGGCCCCGAACTCGATGTGCGGCGCGATGTCCTCGAGCCCGCGCTCGGCCGGGTTGCGGGTCGCGTCGGCGAGGTGCACCGCGTAGGTCGCGACCAGCCGGTCGACGTGGACCTCGCGCGCGGCCTCGCGGTAGCGCAGCAGGTCCTCGCCGCGCAGCACCTCCTTGGGCGCGACGCTCGCGCCGGCCTGCTGCTGCACGACGGCCACCTCGTCGACGACCTCCGGGTAGTCGACGGTGAGCTTGAAGAGGAAGCGGTCGAGCTGCGCCTCGGGCAGCGCGTAGGTGCCCTCGGACTCGATCGGGTTCTGGGTCGCGAGGACGAGGAACGGGCTCGGCACCTCATAGGTGGTGCCGCCGATCGTGACCTGGCGCTCCTGCATGACCTCGAGCAGCGCGGACTGGACCTTGGCCGGCGCGCGGTTGATCTCGTCGGCCAGCAGCAGGTTGGCGAAGACCGGGCCGAGCTCGGTGCGGAACTCGCCGTGGTCGGGCTGCCAGATGCGGGTGCCGACGAGGTCGGCGGGGACGAGGTCGGGCGTGAACTGGACGCGGTTGAAGGTGCCGCCGAGCACGTCGGCGAGCGTCCGCACGGTCAGCGTCTTGGCGAGGCCGGGCACGCCCTCGAGCAGGACATGACCGCCGGCCAGCAGCGCGACGAGCACGCGCTCGAGCATCGCGTCCTGGCCGACGACGACGCGCTTGCACTCCCACAGGGCCGCCTGGAGGGCGCGGCGCGCCTCGTCGGGGACGCCGCGCTCGGCGTCCGGCTCGCTGGGGAGGAGGGGAGAGATCGAGGGGATGTGGTGGGAGTCCATGACCGCGAAGCTAGAGAGCGTCGTGTCATGCCCCCATAACCGCCGGGAGACGGACGCCGGCGATCAGGCCGCCGCTGCTGGGGCCCTCGAGGGTCAGCCGCCCGCCGTGCGCCTCGGCGACGGCGCGCACGATCGAGAGCCCGAGGCCGGTGCCCCGCCCGCGCTCGCGCCGCAGCCGCTCGAACGGCTGGCCGAGCCGCGCGACGTCCGCCGCGGCCACGACGTCGCCCTCGCTCGCCACGGTCAGCTCGACCTCGTCGCCGTGCTCGCGCACGCTGATGCGCGCCGCGCCGCCGGCGCGCCCGTGGCGGACCGCGTTCTCGGCCAGGTTGCCGACGAGGCGCTCGAGCAGCACCTCGTCGCCGCGGACGTGGCCGCGGCCGATCTCCAGCTCAATGTCGACGTTCGCCGCGGCGGCCTCGGACGACGACGGTGGCGGCCGCGCGCCGCGCGACCGCCGCGAGGTCGACGGGGTCGTCGCGCCGCGCGCCCTCGGTGCTGACCGCGAGGATCAGCAGCCGTTCGAGCAGCTGCTCGGTGCGGTCGGTCGTCTCGACGACGGCGCGCGCGACCTCGCGCAGCTCCTCGACGCTGGCGTCCGGGTCGTCGAGCGCGACCTCCGCCTCGGTCCGCATGATCGTCAGCGGCGTGCGCAGCTCGTGGGAGGCGTTGGCGACGAAGCGGCGCTGCGCCTCGACGGAGCCCTCGACGCGGTCGAGCATCGAGTCGAAGGCGACGGCCAGCTCGTGCAGCTCGTCGTGCGGGCCGGACGGGCGCACGCGCGCGTCGAGCCGGTCGTCGGAGATCCGGCGCAGCGTGGCGACGATGGTCCGGATCGGGGCCAGCGCGCGCCCCGCCGCCAGCCAGCCGACGCCGAGCGCCACCAGCGCCGTCCCCGCGACGGCGAGCGCGTACTGCAGCCCGAGCTCACCGAGCGCGCGGTCCGCGTACTCGGGCGGAAGGGTGCGCTCCAGGTGACCGGCGAGCAGCCACCAGCTGAGCGCCAGCAGCAGCGTCGCCCCGGCGACCAGCAGCCCGACGTAGAAGAGCGTCAGCCGCAGGCGGATCGAGAGGCCCGCGTGCATCAGACGTGGTAGCCGGAGCCCGCCACCGTGTGGATCACGGCGGGCTCGCCGAGCTTGCGCCGCAGCTTCATGATCGTCATCCGCACGGTGTTGGTGAACGGGTCGACGTTGTCGTCCCAGACCCGGTCGAGCAGCTCCTCGAGCGACACCACCGCGCCGTCGGCGGCCATCAGCGCCTCGAGCACACCGAACTCCTTGCGCGAGAGCGCGAGGTCGGTGCCGCCGCGGGTGGCGATGCGCCTGGCGGGGTCGAGCTCGAGGTCGCCGCGCCGCAGCACCGGCGGCCGCGCCGCCCCGGCCCGGCGCGCGAGCGCGTGCACGCGGGCGACGAGCTCCTCGAAGCGGAACGGCTTGGCGAGGTAGTCGTCGGCGCCGAGCGCGAGCCCTTCGACGAGCTGGTCGGTCGTCCGCGCCGCGGTCAGCATCAGGATCTTCGTCTCGGGCTGCTCGGCGCTGAGCGCGCGGCACACGTCGTCGCCGTGGACCGCGGGGAGGTCGCGATCCAGCAGCACGACGTCGTAGGGATAGACGCGCGCCTGGTAGAGCGCCTGCGCCCCGTCGGCCGCGATGTCGACGGCCGCGCCGTGGCGGCGCAGCCCGCGCGCGATCGCGGCGGCGACGCGCGGCTCGTCCTCGGCGATCAGCAGGCGCACGCGCTAGACCCGGCCTTCGTCGTCGCCGCGCCCGTCGCAATCGCGCGAACGGTCCCACGTCGGCTCGTTGACGCGGTGGAAGTCCACGGTCTGGATGCGCGCGGGCGGCGCGACGGCGGCCTCCAGCTCGCGGTCCATCCCCACCACGCCGCCGGCGGCGAACCCGTAGAGGGCGCCGCCGGTGGCGACGGAGACGGCGGCGACGACGGCGGAGCGGGGAATCTGAAGCATGCGCCCACTCAAGCGGGGAAACCCAACGCGGAGTTCAAGGGCGTCTATGAAATTGGTGAGAAAACCTCAGACGGGCCGTCCGAACCAGCGGATCGAGCCCGCGACGCCGCCGAACATCAGCAGCAGCGCTCCGCCCGCGAAGAAGCTCGTCATCTCCTTCTTCTGCTTCTCGGTCGCGAGCTGCGAGCCGAGCCGCTTGTAGACCTGCTTGAGCTGCGCGGCGTCGTCGATCGCGAACGCCTTGCCGCCCGTCCGCTCGGCGACCTGCTTCAGCGTCTCGGGGTCGGGCGGCACCGGGGTGACTGGCGGTGCTGCCGTCGGGGCGCTTGGACTCGATCGTGCCGGTCGCGGTGCCGAGCGCGACGGTGTAGACGGGGATCTTCGCCTTGCGCGCCTCCTCGGCCACCGCGAGCGCGTCGCGCCCGCGGACGCTCTTGCCGTCGGAGAGCAGGACGATCGCCGCCGGCGGCTGCTGCTTGGCCTGCGGCGAGCGAGCGGCCTCGATCGTGCGCAGCGCGGCGGCCAGCGCGTCGCCGGTCGCGGTGCTGCCCGCCGCCCGCACGCTCGCGAGCGCCTCGCGGACCGCCGCGTGGTCGCGCGTCGGCGTCTGCAGCACGGTCGGCTTGTGGTTGAACGCGACCGCGCCGACGCGGACGTCGTTCGGCACCGCGTCGAGGAACGTGCCGGCCGCCCGGCGGGCCGCGACGAGCCGGCTCGGCGCGACGTCCTTGGCCAGCATCGAGCCCGAGCGGTCGGTGGCGATCACCACGGTGGCCTGCTCGACCGGGACCGCGACGGTGACCTGCGGGCGGGCGAGCGCGACGATCAGGCCCACGACCGCGAGCCCGAGGATGGCGATCGGCACGTGCCGGCGCCAGCGCGGGCGCCGCGGCGCGACCGCGTCCATGAGCTGCGGGGCGGCGAAGGCCGCGGTCGTCCGGCCGCGCCGCCGCTCCGCGCGCACGTAGAGCACGAGCAGCAGCGGGACGAGCGCGAGGCCGGCGAGCAGGGCCGGGGTGGCGAAGCTCACGGGGCCTTCTCCGGCCGCGTGCCGAGCGTGATCTCGAGCGTCTGCGTGGAGCCGCCGCGGGTGACCTCGACCTCGATGCGGTCGCCCGGCTCGTGCGACGCGATCGCGTCGGCCACGCCGTCGGGGGTCGTGATCGCCTTGCCGCCGACCTTGGTCACGACGTCGCCCTGGCGGACGCCCGCCTTCTCGGCCGGGCCGCCGGCGGTGACCGAGCCGACCTGCGCGCCGGCTCCGCTGGTCGGGGTGGCCGTCGCGATCCCCAGCCACGGCCGCTCGACGGACTGGCCGGCCTGGAGCTTCGGCACGATCGTGCGCACGGTGTCCGACGGGACCGCGAAGCCGATGCCGACGTTCCCGCCGCCCGCCCCCGCGGACGCGATCTGGGAGTTGACGCCGATCACGCGCCCGTTGGCGTCGAGCAGCGGGCCGCCGGAGTTGCCGGGGTTGATCGGCGCGTCGGTCTGGATCACCTTGTCGATGCGGAAGCCGTTGGGCGCCTCGATCTCGCGCTCGAGCCCCGAGACGATGCCGGCCGTCGCCGTGCGGGCGAGGCCGAGCGGGAAGCCGATGGCGATGGCGGAGTCGCCGACCTTGACCGACTCGGACTCGGCGAGCGGGAGCGGCGTGACGCCGGCCGCCGCGCTCGCGTCGACGTCGAGCACGGCGAGGTCCGACGACGGGTCGGTGCCGACGACGCGGGCGTTGACCGGGCTGGCGTCGTCGTCGAAGCGCACGCGGACCTGGCTCGCGCTGCCGACGACGTGGGCGTTGGTGACGATCGTCCCGTCGCGGTTGATGAGGAAGCCGGTGCCGGACCCGCCGTTCGCCTGCACGGAGACGACGGCCTCGCCCGCCTTCGCGTAGATCTTGTTGATCTCGGTCGGGGCGAGGGTGCCGGTGGAGGCGGGCAGGCGCGCGGCGCTCTGCGTCGGAGCGTCGGATCCGAGGTTGTAGCCGGCGGCGGTGCCCCCGGCCACCACGACGGCCAGCGCCGTCGCGGCGAGCGCGCGGCGACCCCGCCGGCGCGGGCGTGGCGGCGGCGGCGTGGCGGCGGGACGGGGTGGAGCGGGCGGCGTCTCCGCGGGCGCGGAGAGCCAGTCGTCGGGGCGGTCGGTCCAGAGGCTCTTGGTCGGCATGCCATGCACGGTGACCGCAGCCCTGTCACTCCGGGGTAACCGCCGCGGGTTACAGCGGGGTGACGGGCGCGGCGTGATGGTCGTCCCCTCCCCAGGAGACGAAGGAGGTGATGTACATGAGCTCACCAGCCGAGCGGCCTTTCGGCCGCATGCTGGGCATCGCGGTCCTCGCCGTGCTCGTGGCGCTGGTCGCTGCCGTGTCCGCGTTCGCGGTCGGCGGGTCCACCGCCACGGCGGACAACCCCGCGTCGTCGCCGGCGCAGACGCAGCCGGTGCAGGACTCGCAGGCTCCGCCCGAGCGGGGCGAGCGCTCCGGACCGGGCGGTCGCGAGGACTGTCCTGAGAAGGACGGCGCCCGCGGCGGTTCGCAGCAGGAGGAGCAGTCCACCGCGCCGAGCACCGGCACCCCCAGCCCGGAGGTCTAGTCCCCGGGCCCACGACCGCGGCCGGCCGCTCCCCGGGGAGCGGCCGGCGCGGTACCTTCGGGCCAGATGACCGTGAGCGTGCGCGAAGGGCGGCTGTCCGAGGTGCCGACCGCGGCCGCGACCGGCATGGACCGGCGCGCGTTCGGCGAGTTCGAAGGCCCTCGCGGCGAGCTCGCCTCCTACGCCCTGGGGTGGGCCACCGACACCGAGCCGCGCGCGGGGCGCCTCACGGTCGGGATCGGCGCGGGCAACCCCGGCGGCGCGACCTTCCACGCGCTCGTGGCGGTCGGCGAGGACGGCGGCTGCGCCTGCAGCCTGGTCGACGACCCGTTCGAGGACGTGCCGGAGGGCGGACCGCACCTCGACGCGGAGGCGGCCCGCGCGCACGGCGACCTGCCGTTCATCTGGGCGGTCGCCGACACGGTGATGGCGCGCGACCGCCGCGCGTGGTGGATGCGGCACTGGCTCCTCGGCACCCGCGCCATCCTCACCCCGGAGGTGTTCGAGCGCCGGGAGCCGATCCTGCTCGTGTCCAACGACGCCGACGACGACGTGTGGCAGCTGATCGGCAGCAGCGACGCGGGCACGGAGGCCAGGTTCGGCCATCTGTGGCACGCGGTCGACGAGGATCCGACGCTGATCGACGTCCTCGACCTCGAGCCGGGCTGCCGCGCGACCCGCACCGGGGTCGGCGAGCCGTGGACCCGTCAGGCCGACGTGCCGGGGACCTGACGCGCCAGCCGCCGGCGGTGGAGCGCGACGGAGGCGACGGCGAGGAGGGCGGGGATGCCCGCGAGCACGATCGGCGGGAGCGACACCCCGGCCTTCGTGAGCACGCCGAGCGCGGCGGCGACGAGGATGATCCCGAGCGCGTGCCGCAGGCCGGCGACCGGCACGTAGGGCAGCAGCGCGGCGCCGATCCACACGCCGGGCAGCGAGCCGACGAGGATCGTGGCCATCAGCTCGAGGTCGACGTTGCCGCTGGCGAGGTGGGCCAGCGCCGCGCTCCACAGCAGGACGGCGGCGTGGAAGACGTCGGTGCCGACCACGCGGCGCGGCTCGAGGCGGTAGAGCAGGATCAGCGCCAGGCCGACGAGCGCGCCGGAGCCGACCGAGGTGAGGCCGAGGATGAAGCCGAGCACCAGCCCGATGAGCACGGTCCCGACCTTGCTCCGCGGCCGCCGCAGGCCGGCCGACGGGCGCTCGCGCGCCGCGAGGTCCGGCCGGAACACGGCCCGGTAGAGGGTCGCCGACGCCGCCAGCATGAGCGCGCCCGCGACCGCCCCGAGCAGATACGGCTCGAACCGTGGGCCGTAGGCGTCGTCGAGCCGGTTGAGCGTCACGACGCCCGCGAGCGCGCCCGGGACCGAGCCCGCGGCCAGCCACCACGAGAGCCGCACGTCGACATGGCCCGCGCGCAGGTGACGCCAGCCGCCGACCGTCTTCGTGATCGCGCCGTAGGCGAGGTCGGTGCCGATCGTCACGACCGGGCTGTAGCCGCCGGCGAGCAGCAGGAGCGGCGTCATCAGCGAGCCGCCACCGACCCCGGTGAGCCCGATCAGGACCCCGACGACGAGGCCGAACAGCACGATGAGCGGATCCACTGGAGGCCGAGCAGGCTAGCTGCCGGCAAGACCAGGATCTTCACGCGAGGGCCACGGGTTGTTCACGGGCCGGCGGCGGGCGGAGCCGAAGCTCGTGGGGATGGTCGAGATCCATGCGCACCGGGCAGGGCCGCTGAGCAACGGCGTCTCGGTGCACGCCGAGCAGACGCTGCCCGCGTTCGCGCGCACGTGGTCGCAGCAGCGCGTCACCTGCGAGCTCGACGTGCGCTTCACGGCCGACGGCGTCGCCGTGGTGTTCCACGATCCCGACCTCGGGCGGATGGCCGGCACGCGCGGCCGGCTGCACGAGCTCGACCTGGCCGAGTTCCGCGCGCTCCGCGCCGCCGTCCCGGGCGTCGCGGCGGTCCCGTTCGCCACGCTCGCCGAGGTCCTCCGGCTGGCCCGCCGCTCCCGCGCGGGCCTGAACGTCGAGCTCAAGAACCTGCCCGGCCAGCCCGGGTTCGACCCCACGGAGGCCACGGCCGAGCGCCTCGCCGAGATCCTGCGCCTGTCGCGGATCGCCCCGTACCGGTTGACGGTCCAGACGTTCTGGGCGCCGGACCTCGTCGTGTTCGGCCGGCTCCTGCCGCGGGCGCGCCGGTCGCTGCTCATCGAGCCGGGCGGGGAGGAGGACGGCATCGAGCGGGCGCTGATGGCCGGGGCCGGCGCGGTCGGGCTGCACTGGCCCGCCTCCGCGGACGCCGTCCGCCACGCGCACGCCGAGCGCCTCCGGGTGATGGCCTACACGCTCAACGACCCTGCCGCCGTCCGCGACGCGCGGCGCGCCGGCGTCGACGTGGTCATCACCGACGACCCCGCGATGGCGCTAGTCGCCCTCCAGCAGCCGGATGACGCCCGAGTCGTCGTCGCGCCCTAGCCCCTGCTCCGACCCTTCGTCGTAGAGCCGCCGCGCGGCCTCGGAGAGCGGCGTGCGGGCGCCGTTGGCCGCCCCCGTCTCGACCACGAGGCCCATGTCCTTGACGAAGATGTCGAGCGCGGAGCGGACGTCGTCGAACTCCCGGCTCAGCATGCGCTCCCCCCGGTCCTCGAGCATGAACGAGGCCGCCGCGCCGTGGCGGATCGTGTCGCGCACCTGCGCGGGGTCGAGCCCGAGCGCCCTGGCGTAGGCGAGCGCCTCGGCCGCCGCCACGATGTGGACGCCGGCCAGCAGCTGGTTGACGAGCTTGACCGCCTGCCCGTCGCCCACCTGCTCGCCGCAGTGCACGACGGTCGCCCCGACCGCGTCGAGGACGGGAGCGAGGCGCTCGAACAGCTCGGCCGGGCCGCCGCACATGACGAGCAGGTCGCCCGTCGCGGCGCGCGCGACGCCGCCCGACACGGGCGCGTCGAGCAGCGGCCGGCCCTCCTGCGCCAGCGCCTTGACCGCCTCCGGGCCGATCGTGCTCATCACGATCACCGCCGCGTCCTCGGGCAGGGCCGCGGCCGCCCCGCCCTCGCCGAGGAGGGCGTCCTGCGCCTGCTCGGCGTTGGTGACCATGACCACGAGCGCGTCGGCGCCCGCGGCCGCGTCGGCCGCCGAGGCCGCGGCGCGCGCGCCGTACTCCTCTGCGGCGGCGCGCGTCCGCTCCGCGTCGACGTCGAAGACGGCGAGCTCGAACCCGGCGCCGGCCAGGTTGCGCGCCATCGGCCCGCCCATCGCGCCGAGACCGATGAAGCCGACGCGCTTCATGGTCCCCAGCCCAGCAGCGCGAGCTTGTCATCGACCGTGTTCGCCACCGCTCCGATCACTTTCTCTCCCAGCCCGCGCAGGTCGAGCCCGTCGGCGTGGGCCCCGGCGGAGCCCAGCGCGCCGAAGTAGGCCGCCCGCAGCTCGGTGTTGACGTTGACCTTGGCGATCCCCAGATCCACCGCCCGGCGCACGTCGGCGTCCGGGAGGCCGGAGGCCCCGTGCAGCGACAGCGGCGCGCCCGCGCCGCGCAGCCGCTCGAGCCGCTCCCAGTCCAGCGCGGGCGTGCTCGCGTAGTGGCCGTGGACGTTGCCGATGCTGACCGCCAGGCAGCCGACGCCGCTCGCGCGCACGAAGGTCGCGGCCTCGCCGGGGTCGGTCAGCGCGCCGGCGGCGGCGAGCGCGGCCAGGTCCTCGTCGCCCTCGACGCGCCCGAGCTCGGCCTCGACCGCGATGCCGAGCGGCCGCAGCTCCTCGGCCACGGCGGCCGAGAACGCCAGGTTCTCGTCGTCGGGGAGCCGTGACCCGTCGGCCATGACGGCGTCGACCCCGGCGCCCGCGGCGCGCGCGATCAGCTCGCGGTCGGCGACGTGGTCGAGCTGGATCAGGACCGGCACGCCCGCCCCCGCGGCGGCCGCGCGGAACGCGGCGACCAGCCGCTCGCCGCCCTCGGCGGCGAACGAGCCGGGGCCGACGAGGACGATCACCGGCGCGCTGCGCGCCTGCGCCGCCCGCACCACGGCCTCGAACCCGAGCAGGTCGTAACACGTGAACGCGCCCACGGCCCGGCCCGCGTCGGCGGCCTCCGCCAGCACCGATGCGAAGCGCGTCATGTGGCGAGCCGCTCGATGACCTGGGCGAGCGTCTCCGCCTCGCCGACGTTGCCGGGGAAGATCACGTAGGGGAGCCCGGGGAAGGCGGAGTCGTCGGGGAGCATCCAGACCGAGATCGTGCCGGGCAGCATCTGGCCGGCGACCTCCGCGCGGCGGACCCCGAACCCGCGGCTCCCGATGTCGCTCGAGGTGATCCCGCCCTTGGCCACGCAGAACGCGAGCGGGAGCCCGGGGTCGAGCCGCTGCACCAGCTCGACCAGCGCGTCGGAGACCGAGCGCCCGACGTCGAGCGCCTGGTCGGAGCCCTCGGCCTTGGCGAGCTCCCGGCTCGTGTAGAGGATCACCTCGCGCTCGGGCAGGTGCTGCTCGATCGCGCTCAGCGCGTCCGCGATCTCCTGCTCGCGCGCGCCGGGGTCGAGCAGCCGCGCGACGGACAGCTCCTGCCCGTGCACCCCGTCGAGCGCGAGCGCGTGCTCGAGCTGGCGCGTCGTCGTCTCGACGTGCGAGCCGACCAGCACGAGCCCGTGCCCGTCCTTGGCGCGGCGCGCATACAGCGCGTCCGCGCTCAGCGGCGGCGCCGGCTCGATGCCGCCGCGCACGCGCACGAACGAGGGGCCGCAGCGATAGACGAAGGTCTTCCCGGCCGCCTCGGCCGCGAGCAGGCCGAGCACCACCACCTCGAGGTCGGCGTACTCGGTCGCGTTGACCACCACGGGCCGGCGCCCCTCGGCCTCGCCCAGGATCTCGCGCACGCGCTCCGGCCCGCCGCGGCGGATGTCCTCGAGCCCGAGGCTCAGCACGTCGCCGGCGGGCACGGCCCCGCCCGTCTTCTCCTCCACCCAGCTGCGCAGGTTCGAGGCGGAGTAGCCGAACGAGCGGTCGCCGGCGTAGGTGGTCTGGGCGCTGGGGACGAGCTGGTCGTCCTGCGCGACCCACTGGACGTCGTCGATCGTCAGGCGCCCGGCCTCGAGGAAGCAGGGGCACAGCAGCACGCCGTCGACGTCCGCGCCCAGCGCGCCGGCGATCGCGTCGGGCTCCTGCGGGAAGTGCCCGCGCATGGTCGAGTCGCTGCGGCTCGCGACGGCGAGCGCGAAGCCCTCGTCCGCGGCGATCGCGGCCGCGCGCCCCGTGATCTCCGTGTTGACCGCGATCGCCTCGCGCTCGGGCATCGAGCGCGAGTTGGTGAGCACGAAGACGGTGCCGGCGTCCGCCAGCGCGCCGGCGAGGTCCTCGCGCGACCACGCGGTGAGGACGGGCACGCCGTGCACGGACTGCGTCCCCGTGGGGTCGTCGTCGATCACCAGCAGGCGGCCGTGCGAGGGGATGCGCTCGCGGATCTCGGCGAGGGCGCCCTCCCGCTCCAGGACCGGCGGCTGCGCGGCCAGCAGCTCGGCCGCGGGGACGGCGTCGACCGGCTCCATAGGTCGCGGGTCCCCGGCCCGGCTCCGCCTGAAACGATGCGCGGCATGACGGCCGTGCTCATTGCCAGCCCGCTCGACCAGGAGCTCGCGAACCGCATCGCCGCGGTCGACGAGCGGATCGAGCTGCTCTACGACCCCGCGATCGTGCCCGCGTCGCGCTACATGGGGGACATCGCGGGCGACTTCGCGCCCGACCCCGATCGCTGGGCGGAGCTGCTCGGGCGCGCGGAGGTCATCTACGGCATCCCGGGCTCCTCGCCGCAGGGCCTCGTCGACGCGATCAACGGCGGCCCGGCGCTGCGCTGGGTGCAGGCGCGCAACGCCGGCGCCGGCCAGCAGGTGGCGCAAGGCGCTCGAGCTCGACCGCGCGGCGGTCGAGCGGGTGGCGGTCACGACGGCGAGCGGCGTCCACGCCGGCCCGCTGGCCGAGTTCACGCTGATGGGGCTGCTGGCCTTCGCCAAGCGCCTGCCGCGGATGCAGCGCGACAAGGCGCGGCGCTACTGGCCGCCGCAGGAGCAGCCCAGCGGCGAGCTGCGCGGGCAGACGCTGCTGATCGTGGGCGCCGGGGCGATCGGGACCGAGATCGCGCGGCTGGCCAAGGCGTTCGGGATGACGGTGCTGGCCGTCAAGCGCGACGTCAGCGAGCCGGTCGAGCACGTCGACGAGCTGCACCCGATCGAGCGGCTGCACGAGCTGGCCGGCCGCGCGGACGGGCTGGTCTGCGTGCTGCCCGGCACGGACGCGACCCGCCACCTCATCGACGCCGCGGTGTTCGCCGCCCTCAAGCCGGGCGCCGTGTTCGTCAACGTCGGCCGCGGCACCGCCGTCGACGAGGCCGCGCTCGTCGACGCGCTGCGCGACGGCACCCTCGCCGGGGCCGCGCTCGACGTCTTCGAGGAGGAGCCGCTGCCGCCCGAGAGCCCGCTGTGGGAGCTCGAGAACGTGCTCCTCTCGCCGCACGACACCGCGCGCGTGCCTGCGGAGGAGGCGCGCCAGGCCGAGCTCTTCTGCGACAACCTGCGCCGGTACCTGGCGGGCGAGGAGCTGCGCAACCGCGTCGACCTCGAGCTCCTCTACTGAGCCGCCTGCGGCCCGCGCTGCTGCTGGTCGCCGCCGTCACGGTCGGCCTCGCGCTCGGCGCCGCCTTCTCCCCGCCGGGGTCCACGCGCGCGTTCGCCGTGCCGGCCCTCGCCATCCAGACGCTGCTCACCGTCGGTGCGCTGCCGCGGCGCGAGCGGTCGGCCGGGCTGCGGCCCGGGCTGATCCTGCTGGGGCTGCACCTCACGCTCGCCTCGCTGCCGCTCGCGCTCGTCGGGCTCGCCATCGGGCTCGACGACCCGCTCGGCTTCGGGATCTTCCTGATCGCCGCCGCGCCGCCCGCGGCGCTGATCCCGGCCTACGCCGACGTGGCCGAGGTCCCCGGAGGCGATCTGCTCGTGTTCGTGCTGATCGCGTACGGCCTCGCCCTCTTCCTCACGCCCGCGCTCGTCTACCTGGCGGCCGGAGAGCTGGTCGGGCTGGGCCCGATCGCGCTCACGCTCGGCGCGGGCCTGATCGCGCCCGCCGTGCTCGCGCGGGTGCTGCACCCCCAGGTCGCCCGCATCCCGCAGGGGGTCCGCCGCGGCCTCGTCAACTGCACCGTGGTCGTCATCTGCTTCGGCCTCGGCGGCGGCCTCTTCAAGGGGCTGGACGCGATCGACGCGACCGGCCCGACGCTCGGCATCGTGGTGGCCGCGCTGGTCGCGCGGTCGGTGGTCGGCGGCGCCATCGCCACGCGGATCGCGCCGCATCACCTGCGGGCCGAGGCGCCCTTCGCGGTGGCGTTCAAGAACGTGGCGCTCGCGGCCGCGGTCGGCGGCTCGCTCGCCGGGTCGGTCGCCGCGCTCCCCGGCCTGATCGGGTTCCCGGTCGAGATCCTCTACTTCCTGTTCCTGGCGCAGCGCCGCGCACGCGACTCCGCGTTTGCGGAGCGGAGCGCAGGGAACATGTGAAGCAGTCGGCCAGGTCCGGCCGGCCCCAACCTTGGAGGAGGGGTGGGTATGGCGAAAGCAGTCACACCGAGCCGTGAGACGGCGGCTCCCACCAGGCCGGATGCGCCCGGGGCGGAGGGCTACGCGCCCGAGCCACCGAGTCATCACCTGCCGCCGATGGGCTACGCGGACATGCCGGAGCCGTTGCCGCTCCGCAAGATCCTCGGGCCGAGCGTCATCCTGGCGGGCCTGGGCGTGGGCTCGGGCGAGTACATCCTCTGGCCCTACATCACCACCAACGTCGGCCTCGGGTTCCTGTGGGCGGCCGTCGTCGGCGTGACGTCCAGTACTTCCTCAACATGGAGATCGAGCGCTACACGCTGGCGACCGGCGAGACCGCCGTGGCCGGCTTCGCGCGCTTCTGGAAGCCGTGGGGCGTCCTCTTCTGCGTCTTCACGATCGTGCCCAACATGTGGCCCGGCTGGGGCACCGCGGGGGCCACGATCCTCACCTACCTGATCGGCGGCAACCCCAACGTCATCGCGATCATCCTGCTGATCTCGATCGGGGCGGCCCTGACGGCCTCGCCGGTCGTCTACCAGACGCTCGAGAAGGCCGAGTTCTTCAAGGTGGGCCTGACGATCGTCTTCCTGACGATCGCCGTCTTCGCGGCCATCAAGGCGTCGGCGTGGTCCGACCTGCCCGACGCGGTCACCGGCTTCGGCAAGATCCCGAGCGACGAGGTCGCGATCGCCACCATCCTGGCCGGGCTCGTGTTCGCCGGCGCGGGCGGGGCGAACAACCTCGTCCAGAGCAACTGGATCCGCGACAAGGGCTTCGGCATGGGCGCCTACGTCCCGAAGATCGTCTCGCCGATCACCGGCGAGGACCAGGCGGCCCCGTCCACCGGCACGATGGTGCGCCAGGACAAGGCGAACATCGCGCGCTTCAACCGCTGGTTCAAGCAGGCCTCCAAGGAGCAGCTCGTCTCGTTCTGGCTCATCTGCGTGGGCTCGATCGTCGTCTTCTCCGTGCTGGCCTACTCGACCGTCTTCGGCCAGAACCTCTCCGAAGAGGCGGACTTCGACTTCATCAAGGGCGAGGGCGAGGTCCTCAAGGACGTCGTGGCGCCCTGGTTCGGGACGCTGTTCTGGATCTTCGGCTCGATCTCGCTCGCGCTCGTCGCGCTCGGCGTGGTCGACTACGTCTCGCGGCTCGTCGCCGACGTCACGAAGACCCTCTACGCCCGGGACAACGAGAGCTGGAGCGAGAGCAAGATCTACTTCCTCGTGGTCTGGAGCATGGTCGCCTTCGGCGTCGCCGTCCTGCTCGCGGGCTTCGACCAGCCGCTGGTGCTGCTCGTGCTCTCGGCGTGCCTGAACGGGATCGTGATGTTCATCTACTCGATCCTGCTCATCCGCCTCAACCGCAAGTCGCTGCCGAAGGCGATCCGGGTGACGGGCGTGCGGCTCGGTGCACTGTTCGTCGCGGTCGCGTTCTACGGCTTCTTCGCGGGCTGGCTCGTCATCGTCCAGATCGGGAACCTCTAGATGGGCCGGAAGATCTTCGCCCGCTTCGTGGTCTTCCTGGTCACGTTCGTGGTGCTCTACGGCGCGGCGGCGGCGCTCGGGCTGTTGTCCGAGTAGCCGCCGCTGAGCTGGCGGTACAGCGTCACGAGCGCGGAGTGGTCGAGCCCGCCCGACCCCTGGGCGATCAGCGCGTTGAACTGCTCCGCCGCCTGCGCGGTGGCGGGGAGCGCCACGCCGTCCTCGCGCGCGGTCTGCAGCGCGATCGCCAGGTCCTTGCGGTGCAGCTCGATCCGGAAGCCCGGCTCGAAGCGGTCCTCGAGCATCTTCTCGCCGTGCGCCTCGAGGATCTTCGACTGCGCGAAGCCGCCCAGCAGCGCCTCGCGCACGCGCGCGGGATCGACCCCCGCCTTCGACGCCAGCGTCAGCGCCTCGGCGACCGCCTGGATCGTGAGCGCGACCACGACCTGGTTGGCGGCCTTGGCGACCTGACCCGCGCCGGCCTCGCCGATGTGGGTCGTCGCCTTGCCGAGCTCCGCGAAGATCGGCTCCGCCCGTTGCACCGCCGCGTCGCTGCCGCCGGCCATGATCGAGAGCTGCCCGTCGACGGCCGCGGGCTCGCCGCCGGACACCGGGGCGTCGACCGCCTCCACGCCGCGCTCGGCCAGCGCCGCGTGCACGCTGCGCGCCACGGCCGGCGCGATCGTCGACATGTCCACCAGCAGCATCCCCTCGCGCACGCCCGCGATGACCCCGTCCTCGCCGAGGACGACCGCCTCCACGTCGGGCGAGTCGGGGAGCATCGTGACCACGACGTCGGAACGCTCCGCGACCTCGCGCGGTGAGTCGGCCGACTCCGCGCCCGCTTCGACGAGCGCCTCGACCGCCGCCGAGCTGCGGTTGTGGACGACCACGGGAAAGCCCGCGCGAACGAGCCGCAGGGCCATGGGCTTGCCCATGATCCCGAGGCCGATGAAGCCGATGCGTTCCATGGCATCGTTCGCTACCCGCCGCCCGGCCGCGCCTAACCGGCCGGGCCGAGCCGGTCAGGTGCGCGCGAGGTCGGCCCGCTCGACGATGTCCGCACACGAGTCGCCCGGCTGCAACGCCGCGACCCCGGTCGACACCCTGCCCAGGTCGTGGGCCTGCTCGAGCGCGGCGCGGATGACCGCGATCCGGTTGGCGGCCCCCGCCTCGTCGAGGCCCGAGACCGCGCAGAGGAAGTCGCGCTCCCCGTTGCGGATGACCGGGTCGTAGGGGCGGAACGCCGCCGCGATGGTGTCGGCGACGTTGACCAGCCGCCCGTCGTCGGCGCCGTCGACGTCCACGGACACGAGGGTGAGCGGTGTGCCCATCCGCCGCGCCCGGCCGATCTCGCGCTCGAGCTCCGTGAAGCCCGCGTCCCGGCGATAGCTGCCCGTCAGCTCGTCGACGGACGAGAACCTCCGTTCCTTCGCCGCGACCCCGCGGTCGGTGAACGCGGTGGTGCGATCGTGCTCGGCCTCGATGCGCTCGCTGGCGCCCGCGTCCCGGTCGTGCTCGGCTTCGACGCGCTCGCTCGCTCCTGCGTCGCGGTCGTGCTCGGCCTCGGCTCGCCCTCTGGCGCCGGCTTCGCGATCGTGGAGGGCCTGGCGCCGGTCCCACGCCGCGTCCCGGCGCGCGAGCGCCGAGCGGATGAGCGCGTCCGCCGCGCTCCCGATGACCTTTCCCTTCGCCTCGGCCCGGTCCCGTTGCTCGGCCAGCGCGTCGCGCTCGATGGCGGCCTGGTCGCGCGAGGCGCCGGCCTGGTCGCGCTCGGCGTCCGCCGCGTCTCGCTCGCGGGCGGCACGGTCGCGTTGCTCGCCGGCGTCGTCGCGCTGCTCGCCGAGGAGGTCGCGCTCCTCGGCGGCATGGTCGCGCCGGGCGGCGACCTGGTCGCGTTCCGTGCCGGCCAGGGCTCGGCGCGCGACGGCCAGGGACTCGGGCTCGTCGGCATGGTCGGACGGAGGGGGCGTGTCCATGGCGGTACTCCCGTCGGATTCGAATTGGCCGGCGATCTGTGCCGCGATGTATTGCGGCGTCGTCCTTGACCCAGCCCAGGAGCGCCGATCCCCGGGTGCTCTGCCACGGCATGCCGAGGAAGTAGAGGCCGGGGGTCTCGGCGACGCCCCGCCGCTGGCGGAGCGCGCCGTCCGTGGTCGTGACCGGGAGGTCGATCCAGGAGTGGTCGAGCCCGAACCCGCTCGCCCAGACCACCGCGTCGACCGCAAGCTCGCTTCCGTCGGCGAAGGTGACCGCGCGCGCGGCCGCGCCCGTCGCCCGTGCCCTGATGCTCACGCCGCGGCGCCGCAGCGCGCGCCGGCTGGTGCCGACGAGCGCGTCGCGAGCGCCCATCCGGCGGGCGGAGATCCGGCCCGTCTTCGTGAGCCACCAGAAGAGGTCCCGCCCGAGCAGCCGCTGGGGGAGGGCGCGCTGCCGCGAGCCGATGGAGAGATGGACCGTGTGCGTGTCCGCCAGCTCGGAGGCGATCTGGAAGCCGGTGTTGCCGCCACCGACGACGAGCACCGTCCCGGCCGGCACCTCGCCCGGCCCGGAGTAGCCGGCGCTGTGGACCTGGAACACGGCGGGCGCGAGATCGGCGGCGAAGCGCGGCATGCGCGGGGTCTGGAACGGCCCGGTCGCGACCACGACCGCGTCGGCCTCGAGCGTCCGGTCGTCGACCTCCAGGACGAAGTGTCCGTCGGCCTTGGCCATCGACCACACGCCGCTGCCGAACTCGACCGGGAGCGCGAACTCCGCCGCGTAGGCCTCGAGGTAGGACACGACCTCATCGCGGCCGGGGTAGCCGTCGGGGTCGCCGGGGAAGGCGAGGCCGGGCAGGCCGTCATAGCGCCGCGGCGTGAAGAGCACCAGCGAGGCCCAGCGCTGCTTCCAGGCGGACCCGAGCGTGTCGGCGGCCTCGAGGATCACGAAGCGCCGGCCTTGAGCAGACAGGAAATGGCCGATCGCCAGCCCCGCCTGGCCGCCGCCGACGACGGCGACCTCGACCCGATCCGGCGAGTCGTCGTTGATCTCGGCCATCACGGTCAAATTCAGCTTACTGGAAAGGAACGCTTACGCAATGCGCAGGGGCTAGCCCCCTTCCGGCAGGTGCCTGTGTCACCCCCGGGACCCCTGGCTGCCCCCACCTGCGCCGGGCCGCGCGCTGTGACGCTGCAGCAGTCCTCCCCGCCCCTCTTCAAGGAGCCAACGTCTGATGCAGTCCCGCAACCTCGCAGCGCGTGCCGGTCGATGGAGTGCAGAGCACCGCAAGACGGCCATCCTCGGCTGGATCCTGTTCGTCGTGCTCGCCGTCGTGGTCGGCGGCAAGGTCGGCCTCAACGACATCGACGAGTCGGCGCAGGGCAGCGGCGAGTCCATGCGCGGTGACGTGATCATCAACGCCGCGGGCTTCCCCGACCAGGCCGGCGAGCAGGTGCTCGTGCAGGGCAAGGGCGCGATCAAGGCCGGCGATCCGCAGGTGACCGCCGCCGTCAAGGACGTCGTGGCCGGCCTCGGGCGGATCGACGGGATCACCGAGATCCAGAGCCCGCTCGACCCCGCCACCCGCGCCAACACCGTCTCCAAGGACGGCCGCTCGGTCGTCGTGAACTTCGAGATGCCCGGCACGGACGAGCACGTCGAGAAGCTGGTCGAGAAGCCGCTCGCCGCCGTGGCCGCCATCCAGACCGCCCACCCCGACGTGCGCGTCGAGCAGTTCGGCGACGTCTCGGCCACGAACGAGATCGCCGCCCAGGACGCGAAGGACGGCAAGCGGTCGGAGTTCATCTCCTACGGCCTGATGCTGATCATCCTGCTGGTCGCGTTCGGCGCCGTCGTCGCCGCCGGCCTCCCGCTCGTCCTCGGCGCCACCGCCGTCGCGGCCACGGTCGGCCTGCTCGGGCCGGTCAGCCAGCTCTACGCGCTTCCGCTCGACGTCTCCCAGCTCGTCGTGATCATCGGCCTCGCGGTCGGCGTCGACTACGCGATGTTCTACGCCCGCCGGATGATGGAGGAGCGCGACCGCGGCCACTCGGCCGAGGCCGCGGTGGAGATCGCCGCCGCGACGTCGGGCCGCGCCGTGCTCATCTCGGGCATCACCGTGCTGACCGCGATGGCCGGGCTGCTGTTCGCCGGCAACGCGATCTTCATCGGCTTCGGCATCGGCACGATGCTCGTGGTCGCCGTCGCCATGCTCGGCTCGATGACCTTCCTGCCCGCGATGCTCTCGTTCCTCGGCCGCAAGAACTGGCTGGAGAAGGGCCGCGTGCCCTACGTCACCAAGCGCCGCCATCAGTCCAAGGGCGAGTCGCGCGTCTGGGGCGTGATCCTGACCCGGGTCCTCAAGCGCCCGCTGGTCGCGACGGTGCTGGCCGGCGGCCTGCTGGTCGCCCTCTGCATCCCCGCCCTCGGCATCCAGTTCAAGGAGCCCGGCCTCGACGGCTACTCGCGCAGCCAGCCGGTCATCCAGACCTACGACCGCGTCCAGGCCGCCTTCCCGGGCGGCGCCGTCCCGGCCATGACCGTGATCAAGGCCGACGACGTCACGGCCGCCCCGGTCCAGGCCGCCATCGCGCAGCTGCACGACAAGGCGCTGGCCACCGGCGAGCTGTCCGAGCCGTCCTCGGTCGAGATCAGCCCCGACAAGACCGTCGCGGTCGTGGCGCTCTCGGTCAAGGGCAGCGGCACCGACGCCGCCTCCGAGCGCTCACTCGCGGTCCTGCGCTCCGACGTCGTCCCCGCCACGGTCGGCAAGCTGGCCGGCGCCGAAGTCGCCGTGACCGGCCTGACCGCCGGCTCGAAGGACTTCATCGACGTCATGCGCTCGCACGTGCCGATCGTGTTCCTGTTCGTGCTCAGCCTCACGTTCATCCTGCTGCTGGTCACGTTCCGCTCGATCGTGGTGCCGATCAAGGCGATCGTGCTGAACCTGCTGTCGGTCGGCGCGGCCTACGGCGTCCTCGTGCTGGTCTTCCAGGACGGGCACGGCGAGGGGCTGCTCGGCTTCAAGTCGGTCGGCGGCATCGCGCCCTGGATCCCGCTGTTCCTGTTCGTGATCCTGTTCGGCCTCTCGATGGACTACCACGTGTTCGTCCTCAGCCGCATCCGCGAGGCCGTCGACCGCGGCATGAGCAACGACGACGCGGTGGCCCACGGCATCAAGAGCACCGCCGGCGTCGTGACCAGCGCCGCGCTCGTGATGGTCGCGGTCTTCGGGTCGTTCGCGCTCTCCAGCGATCAGACGTCGATGCAGATCGGGCTCGGCCTGGCCGCCGCGATCCTGATCGACGCGACGATCATCCGCGCCGTCCTGCTCCCGGCCACGATGAAGCTGCTCGGCGAGCGCAACTGGTACCTGCCCAAGAGCCTGGGCTGGCTGCCGAAGTTCGAGCACGAGCCGGTCGCGGCGCCCGCCGCGGCCTGAGCTTCAGCTCACGTCCAGCCGCCGTCGACGACCCACTTCTGCGCGGTGCAGGAGCGGCTGTCGTCGGCGGCGAGCCAGAGCATCAGCCGGGCCACGTCGGCCGGGTAGAGCTTCTGGGGCAGGCACTGGTTGCGCTGGATGCTGGCCTCGGCCTCCGGCGTGATCCAGTGCTCGAGCTGCCGCTCGGTCATCACCCAGCCGGGGAGGATGCAGTTGACGCGGATGCCGTCCGGCCCCAGCTCGCGGGCCAGGGTGCGCGTGAGGCCCTCGATGCCGGCCTTCGCCGTGATGTAGACCGGCAGGTCCATCAGGTCGATGTGGGCGCTGATCGAGCCCATGCACACCACCGAGCCGCGGCCGGCCGCGCGCATCATCGGCGCAGCGGCCTGGGTGGCGAAGAAGTGGTGGCGCAGGTTGATCTCCATGAACTCGTCCCACTCCGCCAGGCTCAGCGTGTCGACCGACTGCCGCTGGTCGTTGGCCGCGTTGTTGACCAGCACCGTCACCGGGCCGAGCCGCTCGCCGGTGAGGGCGATCGCGTCCTGCAGGGCCGCGATGTCGCGCACGTCGCAGCGCTGGTAGAGCCCGTCGACCTGCTCGGCGAGCGCGCGCCCGGCGTCGTCCTGCACGTCGACGAAGCCGACCCGCACGCCCTGGGCCGCGAGCTGGACGACGAACTCGGCGCCGAGCCCGGTCGCCCCGCCGCTCACGAACGCCACCTGGCCGCGCAGGCTGGGATAGGTCGCGAACTCGGTCACGCGAGGGCGTCCGCGAGCAGGTCGACCTGGTCCGGGTTCGCGTCGCAGGGGAAGAAGATCAGCTCGTCGCAGCCCGCCTCGGCGTAGGCGCGGACGTTCTCGCGCACGGTCTCGGCGTCGGTCGCCGCCCGCGCGACGATCGAGTCGGTGTAGTCGCCGGGGCCGTAGTAGTCGCGCAGGGAGTGCTCGACCGCCGCCTCCGCGCGGTCGCCGAGCGCGTAGTAGGGCTGGGCGAGCGTCCGCGGCGTGCCCTCGCGGCCGGCCGCCTCCCAGGCGGCCAGCAGCCGCTCGATGCCCCGGCGGAGATCGTCCGGCGTGCAGTTGCCGCCGGTCCAGCCCGCGCCGTGGCGGGCGGCGCGCCGGAACGCGGGCCCCACCAGGCCGCCGAGGATCAGCTCCGGGCGGCCGGCGGGCGTCGGCGGGCCGATGTCCCCCTCGCCGTCCCAGATGCGGCCCAGGCGTTCGAGCATCTCGTCGAGGATCTGCGCGCGCGCATCGAAGTCGACGCCGACGGCCTGGAAGTCGTCCTCGCGGCGGCCGACGGCCACGCCGAGCACGAGGCGCCCGCCCGACAGCACGTCGAGCGTGGCGGCCTGCTTGGCCAGCACCGCGCCGTTGGCCCGCGTGGGCGCGAGCAGGATCGCGGTCATGAGGCGGATCCGCTCGGTCACCGCGGCCGCCGCGGTGAGCGCGATCAGGGGGTCGTGGCCCGGGTAGACGATGCGGTCGAGCGTGCCCAGCGTCGAGAAGCCGCGCGCCTCCGCGCGCCGCGCCCACTCCAGCAACTCGTCGCGCCCGGCCCCCGGGATCGTCGACGGCAGGCCGATGCCAACCTCCATGGCGGGGAACCGTAGCGGCGACGGCGATAGTCTCGCGTGCCCATGTCAGAGCCAGCCGGGAACCGCCGCGACACCACCGCCGCTCCCTACCTCGGGAGTCAGCCCCACGACATGCGTCCCGACCTCGTGGTCCCGGACGTCATGCCGGCCGACGACCGCCTCTGGGTGCCGCTCAACGACGGTGTCTGGTCGCGGCCGCTGCACTTCAACGTGACCGCCGGGCAGTACACGCACGTCATGCGCGTGACGCGCCAGGGGGTGATCGCGCGCCACCGCCACACCGGGCCCGTGTTCGCGCACATCCTCAAGGGCCGCTGGCACTACCTCGAGCACGACTGGGTCGCCGAGGAGGGCGGCTTCGCGTTCGAGCCGCCGGGCGAGACGCACACGCTCGTGGTCCCCGAGGGGTGCACCGAGATGCTGACGCTGTTCCAGGTCAACGGCGCGCTCGTCTACGTCGAGCAGGACGGCACGGCGATCGGCTACGACGACGTCTTCACCCGCCTGGAAGGGACGCGGCGGCACTACGAGTCGGTCGGCGTCGAGCCGGAGTACCTGGACTCGCTGATCCGATGAGCGATGGGGTCCTGGGCCTCTTCTCGCTGCGCGGCAAGGGTGCGCTGGTCACCGGCGCCGCGCGCGGCCTGGGCAACGCGATGGCGCTCGCGCTCGCCGAGGCGGGGGCGGACATCGTCGCGGTCGACGTCGAGCCGCTGGAGGCGCTCTGCGACGCCGCCGGGGAGCGCGGCGTCCGCTGCGCGACCCGCGAGGTGGACCTCAGGGCGCTGACGCCGGAGGCCGCCGCGGAGCTGATCGAGTGGGGCGCGAGCCGCTTCGACGACCTCAGCGTGCTGGTCAACAACGCGGGCATGATCAAGCGGGCGCCGGCGGCGGAGACCTCGGCCGCGGACTGGCACGACGTCATCGGCCTCAACCTGACGGCGCCGTTCTTCCTCTCCCAGGCGTTCGGCCGCCGGCTGCTGCGGGACGGCGGGAGCGGCAGCATCATCAACCTCGTCTCGATGAACTCGTTCCACGGCGGCATGGAAGTGCCGGCCTACACCGCGTCGAAGCACGGGCTGCTCGGGGTGACGCGGGCGCTGGCGAACGAGTGGACCGGTCACGGGATCCGCGTCAACGGCGTCGCTCCCGGGTGGATGGCGACCGAGCTGACGGGCGCGCTGCGCGAGGACTCCGCTCGCAACGACGCCCTGCTGGCCCGGCTGCCGATCGGGCGCTGGGGCGAGCCGAGCGACCTCGCGGGCGCCGTCGTCTATCTCGCCTCCGACGCGTCGCGCTACGTCTCGGGCAGCTTCATCGCCGTGGACGGGGGCTACCTTGCCCGATGACACGCCCCGCGCCGGGCTGGCGCACGGCCCCGGCCGGTCCCCCGCGCGGGCGCACTTCCGCGCGATGGGCATCGACCCGGACCGGCTCGACGGGCCGGTCGTCGGCATCGCCTCGACGTGGACGGGCACGATGCCCTGCAACCTCACCCAGCGCGAGCTCGCCGCGCAGGTCGCCGAGGCGGTGACCGCCGCCGGCGGGGTGCCGCTGGAGTTCAACACGATCGCGGTATCCGACAACCAGTCGCAGGGCACGCCCGGCATGCGCGCCTCGCTCGTCTCGCGCGAGGTGATCGCCGACTCGATCGAGCTGATGGTCCACGCGCACGACTTCGACGCGGTCGTCTGCCTCGTCGGCTGCGACAAGACGACGCCGGCGGCGCTGATGGCGCTGGCGCGCCTCGACAAGCCAGCGGTCGTCCTCTACAGCGGGCCGATGCGCGCCGGGCGGGTGGCCGGCCGCGACGTCACGATCCAGGACGCCTGGGAGGCGGTCGCGGCGTTCGAGCGCGGGCGCATCAGCCGCGGGCAGCTCGACGATCTCGAGCGTCACGTGTGCCCCGGGCCGGGCACCTGCGCGGGGCACTTCACGGCGAACACGATGGCGGTCGCGCTCGACTGCCTCGGGCTGGGGGTCGTGGGCGACGGCCTGATCCCCGCCGCGGACCGCGAGGCGAAGGCGGGCGCCGCGGCGCGCGCGGGGCGGCTCGCGGTGGAGCGGGCGATGAGCGGTCCGGCCGCGCGGACGTTCCTGGACCGGCGGGGCCTGCGCAACGCGATGGCCGGGGTGGCCGCCACCGGCGGCTCCACCAACGGGCTCCTGCATCTGCTGGCCATCGCCCACGAGGCGGGCGTGAAGGTGACGCTCGACGAGCTGGCGGAGGTCGCGGCCGCCACGCCGGTGATCGCCAGCCTCGTGCCGTCCGGCCGCTACGTCGCCGAGGACATGCACAAGGCGGGCGGGACGCCCGTCGTCATCAAGGCGCTGATCGCGGGCGGGCAGCTGGACGGGGACGCGCCCGCGGTGCAGGGCGGCACGCTGGCCTCGGTCACCGCGGACGCCCCGAGCCCCGACGGGAAGGTGCTCGCCGCCACCGCGACGCCGTTCAAGCCGAGCGGCGCGCTGTACGCGCTGCGCGGCAACCTCGCGCCGGACGGGGCGGTCGTGAAGCTGGCCGGGACCGAGCGCACCCAGCACTCGGGGCCGGCCCGGGTGTTCGACTCCGAGGAGGCGTGCGTGATCGCCGTGCGCTCGGGGGCCGTGGAGCCGGGCGA
Organism: uncultured Solirubrobacterales bacterium; assembly: GCA_963787335.1. Lineage (GTDB taxonomy): Bacteria > Actinomycetota > Thermoleophilia > Solirubrobacterales > Solirubrobacteraceae > DASQFQ01. Next base: position 104,552 of record CAWBCU010000030.1, on the reverse strand, counting down.
CGTGCTCGTCGTCCGCTACGAGGGGCCCGCGGGCGGGCCGGGCATGCGCGAGATGCTCAGCGTCACGAGCTCCGTCGTCGGCGCCGGGCTGGGGGAGACCGTGGCGCTCGTCACCGACGGTCGCTTCTCGGGCGCCACCCGCGGCCTGATGATCGGCCACGTGGCGCCCGAGGCGGCCCGTGGCGGGCCGCTCGCGGTCGTCCGCGACGGCGAGCGCATCACCGTCGACATCGAGGCGAGGTCGCTGCGCGTCGACGTGGAGGAGGCCGAGCTCGCCGCGCGCCTCGCCGCGTGGTCGCCGCCGGGCGGCGGGCCGACCGCCGGCGTGTTCGCCCGCTACCGGGCGGCCGTGGGCTCGGCGTCGCACGGCGCGGTCCTGCACGCGCGCGATGTATTCTGACTGCACCTTGATCGCGCGGGCACTTCGCCCGGTCCCTGAATGGGCGTGACCAAGGACGGAGTGCCCAACCCGGAGCGCGCCCCTGCGCGCGTTCCCTCATAGCGAGAGGGAGTGCCGATGACCGACGGTACGGTCGTAGATGTGGCAGGGGTGCTGGCCGCGGTGCGCGACGTCGCCGAGACGCAGATCGCGCCCGGCGCGGCCGAGCTGGATCGCACGCGCACCTTCCCGGACTCCGACCTCGAGGCGCTCGCCGGCGTCGGCGCGCTTGGCCTGCTCGTGCCGGCCGAGCACGGTGGTGCCGGTGGCTCCCTGAAGGCGCTGGTCGAGGCGTGCGAGATCGTCGGCGCCGCGAGCGCTTCGACCGGCATGGTCTTCCTGATGCACGCCGTCGCCGCGGCGACCGTGGCCGGCGGGGGCGGCGAACGCGCAAGCGAGCTGCTGACGAAGATGGCGACCGGCGAGGCGCTCGGCACGCTCGCCTTCAGCGAGCGCGGCACCGGCGCGCACTTCTACAGCCCTGAGCTGGCGGCCGAGCGGGACAACGGCTCGGTGCGGGTCAGCGGGCGCAAGAGCTTCGTCACTTCCGGCGGCCACGCCGACGTCATGCTCGTCCTGCTCCAGAGCGCCGAGGCCGAAGGCCTGGACTGCTTCGCGGTTGACGGCGACGCGAAGGGCGTGAGCTTCGACGGCGCGTGGAACGGCCTCGGGATGGCCGGCAACTCGAGCGTCGCGATGGTCCTCGAGGACGTGGCGGTGGCCGCCGACGCCCGCATCGGCGCGGCGGGTGCGGGCGCCGACCTGGTCTTCGGCGTCGTCGCCCCGACGTTCCTGGCCGGGCTCGCCGCCGTCAACGTCGGCATCGCGCAGGCAGCGACGACCGCGGCGGTGGCCCACGCGGCCTCGCGCCGCTACCCGGACGGCACCGCGCTGGCCGAGCTCCCGACGATCCAGCACCAGCTCGCCGACATGGACCTCGCCGTCCGCGCCGCGCGCGGCCTCGTGCGCGAGGCGGCTGCGCTCGGCGAGGCCGGGGACGCGGCGGCGCTCGTGGCGCTGATGGAGGCGAAGGTCGCCGCCTGCGACACGCGGCCCGAAGGTCACCCAGCTGGCGCTCGAGGTCTGCGGCGGCCAGGCGTACACGCCCTCGCTGCCGATCGAGCGTTACTTGCGGGACGCCCGCGCGGGCTCGGTGATGGCGCCGACCAACGGCGTCCTCAAGACCTGGATCGGCAAGGCGCTCGCCGGCCTCCCGGTGCCGTGAGCATGGCCGAGCTGAGGGTGGGCGCGGTCTCCTATCACCCGCGCGTCGTGACGATCTGGGAGCGCTTCCGGACCTACTTCGCCGACGCCGGGCTGCCGACGGACTACGTCCTGTACTCGAACTACGAGAGCCTCGTCGAGGCCGTGCTCACCGGCGAGGTCGACGTCGGCTGGAACACGAACACCGCGTACGTGACGCTCGACCACCGCGCCGGCGGCGCCACGCGGATCCTCGGGATGCGCGACGTCGACGAGGATTGGGCGACGGTGCTCGTGATGCGCAAAGGCGAGTCGCTGGACGCGCCGCCTGCCCTGGCCGGGCGGCGGCTCGCGCTCGGGAGCCGGGACTCCGGGCACGCCGCGATCCTGCCGCTGCACTACCTCGGCGAGCAGGGGCTCGACGCCGAGCGCGAGTGCGAGCTGATCCGCTTCGACACCGACCTCGGCAAGCACGGCGACACCGGCGACTCCGAGCTGCACGTCGTGCGGGCGGTCTCGGCCGGCGAGGCCGACGCGGGCGCGCTGTCGGACGTGTACTTCAGCGCGTTCCGCGCCGAGGGCCTGCCGGAGGTTGCCGGGCTCGAGGTCGCCTGGCGCAGCCCGACCTACTACCACTGCAACTTCACCGTGCTCGACCGCTTCGACGAAGAGCTTGGTGAGAAGTGGAGCGCGGCGCTGCTGGCCATGGACTTCGACGATCCGACGCTGCGCCCGGTCATGGAGCTGGAGAGCGTCCACCAGTGGCTGCCGAGCGGTCGCGAGGGCTACGTGTCGCTGACCACGGCGATGCAGGCGCAGGGCCGCCTCGCGTGAACGTCGCCCACCGGATCGACGCCGAGCAGCTCGAGCTCGGCGGCGGTCTGGACGTGCTGCTCGCGGCGGCCATGGAGCACGTGCCGGCGGGCGGGATCCTCGAGATCCGGACGCCGTCGCAGGCGGTGGCGCTGGAGCTGCCCGGCTGGTCGCGCGTGAACGGGCACCACGTCGTCGGCGAGGCGCGCGCCAAAGGCGCTTGGAGCGTGCAGGTGCGCCGCGGCCCCGGCCCGCGCGTGCTGGCCGGGCCTTTGCCGGCGCGCGCCGAGGCGCTGCCGCTGCGCGCCGGCGGCGAGCTGCACACCGGCGACTGGCGCGCAGGCGCGCCGCCGCCCGCGCACGCCGACCCGGGCGCCGGCTTCGCGCCGCTGGGCGCGATCCCCGAGGCCGGGGTGCCCGGCTACCGCTGGCCGCTCGGCGACCGCGACCGCCTCTGGGCCGACGACATCGGCGAGCTCGTCGAGCAGGCGTCCGCGCAGCAGTGGGACGCCTCCCGCGACATCCCGTGGGAGGCCGCGCGCGGCCTGCCCGACGACGTCGAGCGCGCCGTCGCCCAGGTCATGACCTTCATCGCCCAGAACGAGTACGCCGCCCTCTACGTCCCGGCCGGGTTCCTGCCCAACGTCAACCCGCAGCTGGCCGAGCTGCTGCTGTGGCTCGGCAGCCACGTCCACGACGAGGCCCGCCACATCGAGGTCTTCACCAAGCGCGCGCTCGCCGGCGGCCAGGCCGGCTACGCGCTCGCCTCGACCGAGCTGTCGCTGTCGACGCTGCTGGAGGAGCACGACTTCACCGCGTCGTCGCTGCTGCTCAACGTGCTCGGCGAGGGCACGTTCCTCGACCTCCTGAAGTTCATCTCGACCCACGCGCCCGACGCCGCCAGCGCCGCGGCCGCCCGCCTCGCCCATCGCGACGAGCGCCGCCACGTGCACTTCGGCGTCTCCCACATCCGCCGCGCGATCGAGCACGACCCGGAGCTGCGGACGCTGCTTGTCGCGGCGGCCGAGGGCCGCGCAGCCAAGCTCGTCAGCCTCTCCGGCCTCTCGCCGGTCTTCCTCGAGGCGCTCACGTTGATGACCGCCGCCTCGCCCCAGCCCGCCGAGCTCGGCGAGGGCGCCGCGCGGGTGCGCAAGCTGATGGGCAGGATGGAGCGCAACCGCATCCGCCGGCTGCGCGCGTGCGGGTTCGATGCCGCGACCGCCCGCCACATCTCCGACCTCCACACTCCGAACCTGATGTGATCGGCGTCGGACTGCGCCACAGCGAGGACATCGCCGCGCGGGCCGCGCGGCTGGAGGCGCTTGGGTTCGACTCCGTGCACGCCGGCGAGCACGTGTTCTTTCACGGGCCGACAGCGAGCTCACTGATCGCGCTGTCCGTCGCCGCGGGAGCGACCTCGACGATCGGCCTGCTCAGCGCGATCGTGCTGCTGCCGCTCTATCCCGCGGCCCAGATCGCCAAGATGGCGAGCGTCCTCGACGTGGCCTCGGGCGGCCGCTTCCGGTTCGGCGTCGGCGTCGGCGGCGAGTACCCGCCCGAGCAGCTCGCCGCCGGCATGGTGCGGGTGCGCGAGGCGGCGGCGGAGGCCGGGCGCGACCCCGCCGCGGTCGGCGCGGCCGCGTACGCGTTCATCACCGTCGACCGCGACAGGCGCGGCCCGCCTCGGCGAGTTCCGAGCGGCGGGCGCCGCGCACCTCCAGCTCAACCCCGCCTGCCGCGACGAGGACGAGCCGGCCATGCTCGCGCTGCTCGCGGAGGAGATCCTGCCGCAGCTCCGCGGCTAGCCCAGCCGCTCGATCGCCGCCCAGTCGAGCGCGTAGCCGAGCCCCGGCCGCGTCGGCACCACGAGCTTGCCGTCGACCAGCTCGACGTGCTCGGCGAAGATCGCCTCGAACCAGTCGATGTACTCGACGTAGTTGCAGTTGGAGAGCGTCGAGAGCAGCGCGAGGCTGTGCTCGGCGTAGACGTGGTTGGAGACCGGGATGTCGTACGCGCTCGCGAGCGCGGCGACCCGGCGCATCTCCGAGATACCGCCGACGCGCGCGAGGTCGAGCATCCACATGTCGGCGGCGCCGGCCTCGAGGATGCGGCGGAAGCCGTAGCGCGTGTAGTCGTTCTCGCCGATCACGACCGGCGTGTCGAGCGCGGCGGCGACCTTGGCGATGCCCGCGTGGTCGTGGGCGGGCAGCGGCTCCTCGATCCACGCGAGGCCGAACTCCTCCAGGCGCCGGCCGAGCCGGATCGCGTGGTCGACGGTGAAGGCGCGGCTGGCGTCGGTCATCAGCACGATGTCTTCGCCGATCGCCTCGCGCACGGCGCGCACGCAGGCGACGTCGTCGTCGATGCGCGGGCGCCCGAGCCGCATCTTCATCGCGTGCCAGCCGTCGGCCTTCAGCGCGGCCGCCTCGTCCGCGAGCTCGTCCGCCGTGCTGTTGGTCCACAAGCCCTGGCTCGCGTAGGCGGGGATCGCATCGCAGTACTGGCCGAGCAGCCGGCCGAGCGGCTGCTCGAGCGCCTTGGCGTGCGCGTCCCAGACCGCCGTGTCGAGCGCGGAGATCGCAAGCACCGAGACGCCGCCGAAGCCGAAGAAGTAGATCTCGCGCCACAGCCGCTCCCAGAGCCGCTCGGGGTAGGCCGCGTCCTCGCCGATCAGCAGCTCGCCGAGCGAGTCGATCATCGCCTGCACCGCCGCCGTGTGCCTATTGCGCATCGTGTAGACGAAGCTCTCGCCCTGGGCGCCGGCCTGGAGGCGGACGACCACGCATGCCGAGCGTCTCGGTCGGCACCTTGGCCGCGTTCATCACGACGCGGGGGAGCGGGAGCTCGACGACCCGCGTGTCGATCCGCTCGATGATCATGCGGGCCGCAGCGCGGCGACCTGCGACGCGACCGCCGACATCAGCAGGCCGAGGTCGTTGCCGACCAGCGCGAAGTCGATCCCCGCGGCGGCGCGCTCGTTGATCAGCGCCGGGTCGCCGACGCCGGCCAGGCCGGCCCACTTGCCGTGGCGCCGGCACGCGTCGATGACGGTCAGCACGACCTCCTTGGCGGCGTCGGAGCCGACGTCGCCCGGCGTCCCGAGGTCCATGCACAGGTCCTGGCTGCCGACCAGCAGCGCGTCGAGCCCCGGCGTGGCCGCGATCTCGTCGGCCTGCGCGGCGGCCTCCGTCGTCTCGATCATGGCGATCAGCAGCACCGCGGCGTCGGCCTGCCGCTGGCCCTCCGCGAGCGGGAGCAGCGCGAACGCCGGTCTGCGGGATCGCCGCGGCGACGCCGCGCTCGCCGAGCGGCGCGTAGCGGCAGCCGTCCACGAAGGCGCGCGCGTCCGCGGCGGTCTGCACGTGCGGCATCACGATGCCCATCGCGCCGCCGTCGAGCGCCCGGCACGCGAGCGCGAGGTCGCCGCTGGGCACGCGCACGATCGGGGCGATCCCCGCGTCCTGCGCCGCGACGCTGAGCTGCACCGCGGTGTCGATCCCCATCGAGTTGTGCTCGAGGTCGATGAACAGCCAGTCGAGCCCCGCCGTCACCATCGCCCGCCCGATGTCGACCGTGCGGGCCTGGCGGAGGCCGAGGCCGAGCGCGAGCCCGCCCGCGGCCATCCGCTCGCGCATGCTGTTCGTCAGGGCCACGGCGCGGAGCCTAGGAGCCGCGGTGCGGGAGCACCACCTCGGCGCTGCCGCGCGCGGACTCGTGCCCGTCCTGGTTGGTCGCCCACAGCTTCAGGCCGACGACGCCCGTCGTCGGTGTCGACCGACTCGACCTGCCCCTCGCAGGTGACGAGCTCGCCGAGCACGTTGTGGCGCCGCACCTCGACGACCAGGCGGCGGACCCAGCCCGCGTCGCCCATCCAGTCGGTCACCGCGTGGCCCATCCACGACACGCGCTCCGGGCCGTAGTCGTAGGCGCCGGGCACGCCGACGCGGCGCGCAAGGTCCGGGTCCCAGTGCACGCGCTCGGGCGGCTCCGGCACGCCGTGCTCGTTCGGGATGCCGAGCGCCGGGTGCTGGTCGAAGAGGTCGAACGCGTCGCCGTGGGCGCGCACGTAGAGGCCGCCCCAGCCGAGCAGGTAGGCGATCGCGGTGGTCGCCGTGTAGGGGCCCTTGGTGACGGGCGGCACGGGGTCGCCGACCGAGACGCCCTCGACGAAGCGGGGGTCAGGGCCGCGCCGGCGGGCGTGCTCGTCGCGGTAGCGCTCGGCGATCTCGGCGATCTGGTCGGGCGTCCACTCGATCCGGATCTCCTCGTACTTGCCGCGCTCGCGCGCGCTGTCGCGCTCGGTGCGGAAGCAGTACGAGTCGCCGGTGGCGACCAGCGCGCCGCTCTCGTCGTGGAACGGGACCTCGTAGATCTGCTGGAAGGAGCGGCCGGCGAACTTGCTCGGGCGCTCGACCAGCGCCTTCAAGTGGGCGGTGCCGGTCAGATTGTCGCCGGCGCCGATCGGGCGCTCGAAGCGCAGGTCCGCCCCGGCGAACATCGCGTGGATCCCGGGCAGGCCGGTGACGTAGCCGCTGAGGATCTTGTCCATCGCGAACAGCACGGAGGGCGGCGCCATGACGCGGCCCTCGCCGGTGGCGCCCGCGTACTCCTCGTCCACCCACAACGGGTTGCGGTCGCCGATCCCGTACGCGTAGTGGCGGATCGCGTCCGCGTTCAGCTCGGTGACGTAGGGGCGGCCCCGGCGGACGGGCTCGCCGATGCGGCTGCGAAGCGCCTCGACGGCGTCATCGCTGAGCGATGCGAAGTTGGCAACGGACACGACCACTCCTTGGTTTCGAACTGCGGTCCCACGGCCCCAGTCCGAGGACGGTGCGGTGCGGCTCCGGAGAGAATACCGACCGAACGCTCGATTTGTAAATTTAGATTCGCTACCGCAACGCACCCGACGCCTCGTGGCGCTCGATCTCCCCGGGGGAGAGGCCGAGCACCCGCGTCGCGACGTCGTGGGTGTGCTGGCCGACCGTCGGGGCCGGCGAGCGGACCTGCGCGGGCGTCCCGCTCATGCGCCAGGCGACGCGCGTGACCTCGTGCTCGCCGACGACGGGGTGATCGACCGTCTCGAACATCCCGCGCGCGCGCAGGTGCTCGTCCGCGAGCGACTCCTCGAGGCCGAGCAGCGGCGCGGCCGAGACGCGCACGGCCCGCAGGCGCGCCATCAGCTCGTCGCGGTCGTGCTCCGCGGTGACGGCGGCGATGGCCGCGTCGAGCGCGTCGCGATCGCGCAGGCGGCCCTCGGCGTGGTGGAAGCGCGCATCGGCCGCGAGGTCCGGGTCCAGCGCCCCGGCCAGCCGCGCCCACTCCTCGTCGTCGGCCGCGGCCAGCGCGATCCAGCGGTCCTCGCCCGCGCACGGGTAGTTGCCGTGCGGCGCCAGCGACGGATGGCGCATGCCGCGCGCGCCCGGGTCGCGGCCGGCGACCTGGTGTTCGGCGATCGCCTCGACGAGCACGCCGCCCATCGCCTCGATCTGGGACATGTCGATGTACTGGCCGAGCCCGGTGCGCTCGCGCTGGAGAAGCGCGGCCATCAGGGCGACCATCGCGTGCGACGCCGCGTTGGGGTCGCCGAACCCGAAGGTGATCATCCCCACGACCGGCTCGTCGTCGTAGCCGACGAGGCTCTCCGCGCCCGACAGGCTCGTCATCACCGGCGCGTAGGCGCGCATGCCGCTGAGCGGGCCGTCCTGGCCGACCGCCGACATCGACAGCATGATCAGGCCGGGGTTGCTCTGCGACAGGTCGTCCCATGCGAGCCCGCCGCGCGCGAGCACGCCGGGGGAGAGGTTCTCGACCAGGATGTCGGCGGTGTCGACCAGCTGGCGGATCAGCGCGCGGCCGTCCGGGTGCTTGATGTCGGCCGAGAAGCTGAGCTTGCCGTGGTTGGTCTGGTGCGAGTAGGGCGTGAGCTCCTCGGGTGGGCCGTCGACCTGCGGGCCGACCGTGGGCGTGCCGCGCAGGCGCGAGTTGTCCAGGCGCCCGCGGTGCTCGACCTTGATCACCTCGGCGCCGAGGTCCGACAGGATCGAGCTGACCATCGGGGCCGACCAGACCCAGCCGAAGTCGACCACGCGGATACCGTCGAGGACGGGCTTCACGAGCCTGCTCCGCCAGCCACGGCCACCTTGTCGAACACATCGGCGGTGTGCTCGCCCAGCCGCGGGGCCGGGGCGATCGCGCCCGTCTTCGGCCAGGCGGAGAGCGCGTAGGAGGGGCCTGCGGGGGTGAAGGCGCGGCCGCCGACGTCGAGCGGGCCGACGAACAGCCCGCGGTGCTCGAACTGCGGCTCGGCCAGCATCTCGGCGATCGAGCTCACCGGGGCGAGCGCGAAGCCGTGCTCGCGCGCGACCGCCAGCAGCTCGGCGCGCGTGCGCGTCGCCATCCAGCTTCCGAGGTGCACGTCGGCGTCATCGGCGCTCTCGCGCGCGATCCGGTACGGGTCGCGGAAGCGATCCTCCTGCGCCCACGCCGGCGAGCCCATCGCCGCGACGATGCTGTCCCAGTCCTTCTGGCCGCGGCCGATCATCGCGATATAGCCGTCGCTGCAGGGGAAGATCGTGTACGGGTAGGAGCCGCCGGACTCCGACGCCTTGCGCCCGGCGCGCGCCCAGCGCTTGCCGTAGGGGAGGTACATGCGCGCGTTGATGCCGGTGAACGAGGCGATCAGCTCGGCGATCGAGATGTCCACGCCCTGGCCCTGCCCGCCGCGCTGCGCGGCGAAGACGCCCGCGAGCGCCGCGGCCGCCGCGTTGGCGCCGCCCTCGTAGTCGGCGAGGTCGAAGGGCAGCGTGAGCGGCGGCCGGTCGGGCTCGCCGATCACCCAGCTGGCGGCGCCCAGCGCGGCCGAGGTCAGCGAGCAGCCGGGCATGTCGCTGTACGGCCCGAGGTCGCCGAACGGCGTGACGGCGACGGCCACGAGCTGCGGGTGCCGGCCCACGACGGCGTCGAGGTCGAGTCCCAGCGCCCGGCGCCGCGCGAGCGGCTGGTTGCTGATGAACGCCGCCGCGCCCGCGAGCAGCGGCTCGAGCCGGTCGCGGTCGGCGGGCGTGTCGAGGTCGAGCACGACGCCGCGCTTGTTGTAGTTGAGCGCGTGGAAGAGCCCGCTCTGCTCGGCGTCGGGCTGATCCGGGAACGGGCCGTGGCGGCGCGCGGAGTCACCGGCGGGCGGCTCGACCTTGACGACGTCGGCGCCGAGGTCGGCGAGCAGCCGCGCGGCGTAGGGCGCGGAGATGTGCTCGCCCCACTCGACGATGCGGAGGCCGGCCAGGGGAGCGGAGGAAGTATTCAGAACGATCGGTCTATGTTACGGCGTCGTCGAGCTCGACGCCAGCGCCGTTGAGGACGCCGGCCAGCAGCCGGTAGAAGCCCGCCAGCACCAGCAGCTCGAGCCGCTCGTCGTCGCTCCAGCGGCGGCCGAGCCGCTCCCACAGCGCGTCCGAGACCGTGTCGGTTGCAGCCAGCTCGTCCGCCAGCGCGAGCAGCGCGAGCTCGTCCTCGCCGAACGGCTGGTCGCGCGCGGGGTCCACCGCGGCGTCGATCTCCGCGGTGCTCAGCCCGGCCTTCGCCGCGATCCAGCGGTGCTGGCCGATCTCGTAGCTCGGAGCCGGCGCGGGCGGCGACGCGCAGGATCACGAGCTCGCGCTCGCGGACGGGGATCGCGCCGTGGGCCATGAAATAGCCGCCGAGCGCGTTCACGCGCCGCAGCAGCCGCGGGCGGTGCGCGAGCGTCTTGAACACGTTGAGCGGCTGCCCGTCCGGGCCCATCAGCGTCTTGGCCAGCAGCTCCTGCTGCTCCTCGTCGGGCGCCTCGACGGGTGGGATGCGCGGCGCCACTACGCGCGCTGGCTGAAGCGCCGGCCCAGGTACTCCGACGCGATCCGCAGCCGCTGCACCGTCGGCGTCCCGCCCGCGAGCGCCCAGCCGTGGGCGTCGCGGTGCAGGCGCTCGACCTCGTACTCGGCGGAGTAGCCGTAGCCGCCGTGCAGCTGGATCGCGAGATCGGAGACCTTCTTGGCCATCTCGTTGGAGAAGCACTTGGCCAGCGAGGCCTCGAGCGCCACCGGCGCCCCGGTGCCGGCGTGCTCGGCGGCCCGGAAGATCAGCAGCCGCGCCGCCTCGACCTGCATCAGCATGTCGGCGAGCTGACCCTGCACCATCTGGAACTCCGCCAGCTCGCGGCCGAACTGCTTGCGCTCCTGGATATAGGCGGCGGTCCGCTCGAGCGCGCTCTGGCCGATCGCGAGCGACATCGTCGCGTTGCCGAGCCGCTCGATCGAGAACGCGGTGAAGAGCTGCCGGAAGCCGCCCTTGCCAACGATCATGTTCTCGATCGGGATGCGCACGTCGTCGAAGTAGAGGTCGGCCGAGGCGACGCCGCGGAAGCCCATCAGCTGCTCCTGCGGGCCGAAGGTCAGGCCCGGCGCGTCGCGGTCGACGATGACGGCGCCGATGGCGGCCGCGCCGCGCTCGTCGCCGAGGCGCAGGTACACGAGGTACTGCTCGGCGTGGCCGCCGCCCGAGCACCAGCGCTTCGTCCCGTTGATGACGATCTCGTCCCCCTCGACCCGGCCTACGGTGGTCATGTCGGTCGCGGCCGAGCCGGCGTCGGCCTCGGAGATCGAGACCGCGATCGTCGTCTCGCCGCGCGCCACCGGCGGCAGGAAGCGCTCCTTCTGCGCGTCGGTGCCGAACAGGTCGACCACGCGCGCCGGCCCGGTCGAGCCCTCGAACGTCGGCCACGCGGCCAGCGCCGAGCCCTTGGCCAGCTCCTCGATCACCAGCAGCGCGTCGATCAGCGGCCGGCCGGAGCCGCCGTACTGCTCGGGCAGCGTGATCCCGATCAGATCGAGGTCGGCCAGCCGCCGGCGCTCCTCGTCGGGCAGCGGCGTGCGGTCGCGGTCCCACTCGTAGGCCTTCGGCGCGTAGACGTCGCCGGCCAGCTTGCGAGCCATCTCGCGCAGCTGGGTCTGTTCGTCGTCGAGCGTGAGGGAGAGCGCGGTCATTCAGAAGCTCCTACATCCGGAAGAGGCCGGGGCGGATCGGCTCGAGCGGCGCGTTGGCAGTCACGCTCAGCGCCAGCCCGAGGACGTCACGGGTGTCGTGGGGCTCGATGACCCCGTCGTCCCAGATGCGGGCGGTGGCGTAGTAGGGGCGGCCCTGCTGCTCGTACTGCGCCGCGAGCGTCGCGCCCGTCTCCGGCTGCCCGACCGCCTCCATCACGGTGCCCGCCTGCTCGCCGCCCATCACGCTGATGCGCGCGTTCGGCCACATCCACAGGAAGCGCGGGCCGAAGGCGCGGCCGCACATGCCGTAGTTGCCCGCCCCGTAGGAGCCGCCGATGATCACGGTCAGCTTCGGCACGCGGGCGTTGGTGACGGCGGTCACCATCTTCGCGCCGTCCTTGGCGATGCCGCCGGCCTCGTAGTCGCGGCCGACCATGAAGCCCATGATGTTCTGGAGGAACACGAGCGGGATCTTGCGGTGGTCGCAGAGCTCGATGAAGTGCGCGCCCTTGAGCGCCGACTCGCGGAAGAGGATGCCGTTGTTGGCGAGGATGCCGACCGGGTGGCCGTGGATGTGGGCGAAGCCGGTGACGAGCGTCGTGCCGTAGAGCTCCTTGAACTCGACGAAGCGCGAGCCGTCGACGACCCGCGCGATCACCTCGCGCGCGTCGTACGGGACCCGCGGGTCGATCGGGACGACGCCGTGCAGGTCCTTGGGGTCGACCACCGGCGGCCGCACCGGCCGGCGCTCCCACGGGGTGCCGGCGCGCGCCGGGCAGCGTGGTGACGATGCGGCGGATGATGCGCAGCGCGTGCTCGTCGTTCTCGGCCAGGTGGTCGCTGACCCCGGAGGTGCGCGAGTGCAGCTCGCCGCCGCCGAGCTCCTCGGCGGTCACCACCTCGCCGGTGGCCGCCTTCACCAGCGGCGGGCCGCCGAGGAAGATCGTGCCCTGGTCGCGCACGATCACGGTCTCGTCGCTCATGGCCGGGACGTAGGCGCCGCCCGCGGTGCACGAGCCCATGACGGCGGCGATCTGCGGGATCCCCTGCGCCGACATCGTCGCCTGGTTGAAGAAGATGCGCCCGAAGTGCTCGCGGTCGGGGAAGACGTCGTCCTGCATCGGCAGGAAGGCGCCGCCGGAGTCGACGAGGTAGATGCAGGGCAGGCGGTTCTGGAGCGCGATCTCCTGCGCGCGCAGGTGCTTCTTGACGGTCATCGGGTAGTAGGTCCCGCCCTTGACGGTCGCGTCGTTGGCGACGATCACGCACTCGCGGCGGCTGACGCGGCCGATCCCGGTCACGATGCCCGCGCCCGGCGCGGCGTCGTCGTAGAGGCCGTTCGCGGCCAGCTGCGAGAGCTCGAGGAACGGGGAGCCGACGTCGAGCAGGCGGTCGATGCGGTCGCGCGGCAGCAGCTTCCCGCGCGAGGTGTGGCGCTCGCGCGCGCGCTCCCCGCCGCCGGCGGCCGCGCGGGCGACCTGGTCGCGCAGGTCGGCCACCAGCTCGTCGTGCGCCTCGGTGTGGGTCTTGAACGCCTCGGAGCCCGGCTGGGCCTTGGAGCTGAGCACGCTCACGACGCGACCTCCACGTGCGCCACCGGCTGGTCGACCACGACGCGGTCGCCGACCTGCACCGACAGCTCGCTCACGACGCCCGACACCGGCGCGACCAGCGACAGCTCCATCTTCATCGACTCGAGCACGATCAGCGTGTCGCCCACCGTCACGGTGTCGCCGACCTCCGCGGGCACGAGCAGGACCTGGCCCGGCATCGGCGCCCGTACCTCGCCCTGCGTCTCGGCGTCCTCGCCCAGCCCGGCGGAGGACCGCCGCACCTTCCAGGCCTGCCCGTCGAGGCCGATCGCGATGTGCGCGGGGTCGTAGGCGTAGGTCCACTCGCGGCGCTCGCCGTCGGTCGTGATGGCGATCGTGTGCGAATCCAGGCGCTCGATCTCGTAGGAGCCCAGCCCGTCGAGCACGACCGGCACGGGCGGCCGCCCGTCGACGTGCAGCTGCCAGACCGAGCGCGCCCGCCGGCCGCCGAGGCGCCAGCCGTCCTTGCGCGCGAACGGGTCGTCGCCCGCGCGCTCGTCCTGGACGGCGAGGTGGATGAGCGCGCCGGCGGCGGCGACCGCCTCGTCCGACGGGCCGCGGTCGGGCAGGTCGAGCCGGTCGAGCAGGCCGGTGTCGATCGCTCCCGAGCGCATCTCCGGCGTGGCCAGCAGCGCGCGCAGGAACCACGTCGTGGTCGTGACGCCGAGGATCGCGGTGTCGGCGAGCGCGCGGTCGAGGCGCATCAGCGCCGAGGTGCGGTCGCCGGCGTGCGCGATCACCTTCGCGATCAGCGAGTCGTAGTCGGTGCCGATGGTGCTCCCGCGCTCGATCGCGTCGTCGACGCGGACGCCGCGCGGGCGCCGGTAGGCCTGGATGCGGCCGGCGGCGGGAAGGAAGCCCGCGGCCGCGTCCTCGGCCGTGATCCGCGCCTCGACGGCGTGGCCCGAGATGACGACGTCCTCCTGGGCGAGCGGGAGCGGATCGCCGGCGGCCACGAGCAGCTGCAGCTCCACCAGGTCGAGCCCGGTCACGGCCTCGGTGACGGGGTGCTCGACCTGGAGCCGCGCGTTCATCTCGAGGAAGAAGTGGTTGTCGGGATCGTCGAAGTCGGCGAGGAACTCGACGGTGCCGGCGTTGACGTAGCCGGCCTCGCGGGTGAGCGCGATCGCCTCCGCGCCGAGGCGCTCGCGCAGCTCCGGCGAGACGGCGGGGGAGGGGGCCTCCTCGATGATCTTCTGGTGGCGGCGCTGCAGCGAGCACTCGCGCTCGCCGAGGTGGATGACGTGGCCGTGCGTGTCGCCGATCACCTGCACCTCGATGTGGCGCGCGCGGGGGAGGAAGCGCTCGATGAACACGCGGTCGCTGCCGAAGCCCGCCAGCGACTCCCGCCGGGCCGAGGCCAGCGCCTCCTCGAGGTCGCCGGGGCCGTCACGACGCGCATCCCGCGGCCGCCGCCGCCGGCCGCGGCCTTGACCAGCAGGGGATAGGGGCAGCCGTTGTCGCGCGCCGCCTGCTCGGAGTAGCTCTCGAGGATCGGGATGCCGGCGCGCACGGCGGCCTCCTTCGCGCGCACCTTGTCGCCGACCAGGTCGATCGCCTCGGCCGACGGCCCGACGAACACCAGCCCGGCCTCGGCGCAGGCGCGGGCCAGCCCGGCGTTCTCCGACAGGAAGCCGTAGCCCGGGTGGATCGCCTGCGCGCCGCTGCGCAGCGCCGCCGCGACGACGTCCTCGATCGACAGGTAGGACCCGACGCGCAGCGCGGTGTCGGCCTCGCGGACGTGCGGCGCCGAGCGATCGGCGTCCGTGTAGAGCGCGACCGCCCGGATGCCCAGGCGCCGCAGCGTCCGGATCAACCGCCGGGCGATCTCGCCGCGGTTGGCGACCACGACGCTCGTGAGGGTCATCGGTGGGCGGCCCGTGAGCGGCCGAAGGGCATCAGTAGGACCGCGGGAGCCCCATCACGTGGTGGGCGATGTAGTTGAGCGCCATCTCCTGGCTGACCGGCGCGAGCCGCATCAGCCTGGCCTCGCGGAAGTAGCGCTCGACCTGGAACTCGCGCGCGTAGCCCATCCCGCCGTGGGTCTGGACGGCCGCATCCGCCGCCTTGAAACCCGCATCGGCGCACAGGAACTTCGCCATGTTCGCCTCGCGACCGCACGACAGGCCCTGATCGTAGAGCCATGCTGCGCGGCGGGCCATCAGCTCCGCGGCGTCGAGGCGCGCCTGCGCCTCGGCGAGCGGGAACGAGAGCCCCTGGTTCGAGCCGATCGGGCGGTCGAAGACGACGCGCTCCTTGGCGTACGCGACCGCGCGGCGAAGCGCGGCGCGGCCGATCCCGATCGACTCGTGGGAGAGCAGGATGCGCTCCGCGTTGAGCCCGTGCAGGAGGTAGCGGAAGCCCTCGCCCTCCTCGCCGACGCGCGCGTCGGCGGGCACCCGCAGCTCGTCGATGAACACCTCGTAGGAGGGGACGGCGTTGCGGCCCATCTTGGGGATCGCGCGCAGCTCGACGGCCGGGTCGTCGGCGTCGATGAAGAACAGCGTCATGCCGTCGGTCGGCTTGACGCCCTCCGCGCGCGGCGTCGTGCGGGTCGCGAGCATGATCTTCTGGGACTCGAGCGCCTTGGTGCACCAGATCTTGCGCCCGTTGATGACGTACTCGTCGCCGTCGCGCTTCGCCGACGTCGTGATCCGCGCGGTGTCAGTGCCCGCGTCGGGCTCGGTGAGCCCGAAGGCGACGTGCAGGCCGCCCTCGGCGGCGCGCGGCAGGACGTCGCGGCGCATCTCCTCGGTCGCGTGCTTGGTGACGATGCTGAAGACGAAGAACGAGCCGTGCAGCGCGCTGCAGCCGTTCATCGCCGCGCCGGAGGCCGCGATCTCCTCGACCATCAGCGACGCCTCGGTGATGCCGAGCCCGCTGCCGCCGTACTCCTCGGGGATGTTGATGCCGAGCCAGCCGCCCTTCGCGAAGGCGTCGTAGAAGTCCCACGGGAACTCGTGGCGCTCGTCGCGCTCGGACCAGTACTCGTCGCTGAAGCGGCCGGCCAGGCGCGCGCACCGCGTCGCGCAGGTCGCGCTGGTCCTCGGTCAGCTCGCCGGCCGGTGCGAGGCTCGGGGCGGTCATGAGCCTCGGAACCGCGGCGGGCGCCGCTCGGCGAAGGACGCCAGGCCCTCGGCGTAGTCGTCGGACCCGAACAGGACGCGGATCGCGGCGGACTCGAACTCCAGGCCGGCCGCCAGCGAGCTCTCGCGTGCCCACCTCGATCGCCTGCTTGGCGTAGGCGACGGCGAGCGGCGCGTTGGCGGCGATCGTGCGGGCCAGCTCGGTCGAGGGCCTCGTCGAACTGCTCCGCCGGCACGACGCGGTTGGCCAGCCCGCAGCGACAGCGCCTCGTCGGCCTTCACGTGGCGGCCCGGTGAGGATCAGGTCCTTGGCGGCGGAGGGGCCGATGATGCGGGCCAGCCGCTGCGTGCCGCCGGCGCCCGGGAAGACGCCGATCTTCGTCTCCGTCAGCGCCATGGTCGCGCCCTCGCTGAGCACGCGCAGGTCGCAGGCCAGCGCCAGCTCGCAGCCGCCGCCCATCGCGTAGCCCTCGACGGCGGCGATCGTCGGGATCCGCATCCGGCTCAGGAAGGTGATCGTCTCCGCGATCGCGCGGCTGTGGGCGAAGCGCTCGTCCGCGCTCATCGCGGCGCGCTCCTTGAGGTCGGCGCCGCTGCCGAAGTGCCCGGCGGCGCCGCGGATCACGAGCACGCGCGTGGCCGGGTCGGCGGCGACGGTGCGCAGCTGCAGCGCCAGCTCCTGGATCGTCA
This sequence comes from uncultured Solirubrobacterales bacterium, assembly GCA_963787335.1. GTDB lineage: Bacteria > Actinomycetota > Thermoleophilia > Solirubrobacterales > Solirubrobacteraceae > DASQFQ01. The sequence goes on along the minus strand of CAWBCU010000030.1, from coordinate 87,712 downwards.
CGCGGCCGAGCGCGTTGCGGCGCTCGGGCCGGTTGATGACGAGGCGGGCGACGCCGTCGAGCTCGTTCTCGAGCAGGACCTCGAGGCTCATGCCGCCGGTCTCCCCGATCACCGCGCGGGCCCGCTCGACGAGCGGGGTGTCGATCATCCGGCCCTCGAACTCGACCGTCGCACGGCCCTTCGACCATCGACCGCTCGTAGGCCTCGAGCAGCCGGTGGCTCCGGTCGAGCTCCTCGTCGCTGGGCGAGAAGACGCGGTGCGCGAGCGCGACCTGCGCGGGATGGACGCACAGCTTGCCACCGTACCCGAGGTCGCGGCCGCAGGCCGCGTCCTCGAGGTAGCGCTCGTCGTCGCGCACCTCGAGCACCGCCTGGTCGATCGACGGGGACGCGCGCCAGCCGCGCGGACAGCACGACGCGCGCGCGCCCGTAGGCGACCTCGTGCGCCGCGTGGGTGCGGCGGGCGCCGACGTCGGTCGCGAAGTCCTCGGCGCCGAAGTAGGCGGCCGAGGCGCGCGTGCTGGCGGCGAGGATCGCGGTCGCCTGCTCGACGCCCGCGGCCGACTCGATGCCGAGGATCAGCGCCAGCGGCGGCCGGCCGGCCGCGCGCTCGAGCTCCGCCAGCGTGCGCTCCACGGCCACGAGCTGGGCCGCGGACTCCACCTTCGGGAGCACGAGCCCGTCGACCCCCAGCGCCCCGCCGGCCAGCAGCACCTCGAGGTCGCCCGTGAAGTAGCGGCGAGTCCTCCGGGTTGACGCGCACGTAGATCGGGGGCGCGCCGTCGGCCGCGGCGAGCCCCGCGGCGCCCTCGAGGGCGGTGGCGCGCGCCGACTCCTTCTCGGCGACGGGCGTCCCGTCCTCGAGATCGAGCGCGACCGCGTCCGCTCCCGGACGGCCGAGCTTGGCCATCAGGTCGGGGCGGTTCGCCGGCGCGAACAGCAGGCTTCGCATCAGGCGGGGCTCGACGTGCAAACATATAGCGAACACTACAACGATTTTCACCGACGTCCATACGCGCGTCCGAAACCAAGGAAGGCTGGTCGACGATGGGAGCAGCGAACCCCGCAGACGGCGTCTCTGGCGACGGACCCCCTGCACACGCCGCTGTGCGACCTGCTCGGGATCCGCTACCCGGTGATGCAGGCCGGCATGGGCATGATCGCCCGCGGCCGGCTCGCCGCGGCCGTCTCGGAGGCCGGCGGGCTCGGCGTGATCGGCAGCGGCCACCTGACCGTCGACGAGCTGCGCGAGGAGATCGTGATCGCGCAGCAGCTCACCGACAAGCCCTTCGGCGTCGACATCCTGTTCGCCAAGGTCGACACCGGTGGCTCGGAGGTCCAGAGCTACACGAAGGAGGTCGAGGACCAGGTCCAGGCCGTCCTCGACGCCCGCGTGCCCGTGCTGATCTCCGGCCTCGGCAACCCGATCCTCGCGATCGAGGCCGCGCACGAGCTCGGCATCGTCGTGATGTCCGTCGTCGGCACCGCGCGCCACGCAGTCCGGCTGGTCGAGTCCGGGGTCGACGCGGTGATCGGCCAGGGCCACGAGGCGGGCGGCCACACCGGCCCGGTCGGCACGATCGTGCTGATCCCGCAGCTGGTCGACTCCGTCGACGTCCCGGTCGTCGCCGCCGGCGGCCTCGCCGACGGCCGCGGGCTCGCCGCCAGCCTCGCGCTCGGCGCCACCGGCGTGTGGATGGGCACGCGCTTCATCGCCACCGAGGAGGCGCACGCGCACGTCAACTACAAGGACAAGATCGCCTCCATCAGCGAGGAGGGCACGGTCATCACCCGCGCGCACTCCGGCAAGCCCTGCCGGCTGATCACGCAACGACTTCACGCGGGAGTGGGAGGGCCGCAAGGACGAGATCGAGCCGTTCCCGCTCCAGCTCCTGCACGTCGGCAAGCCCGTGTCCGAGGTCGCCCGGCTCGAGGGCGACGTCGAGCACGGCAGCGCGCCGGCCGGCCAGGGCTCCGGGCTCATCCACAAGGTCGTCCCGGCCCGCCAGGTGGTCGAGGACATCATGGCCGGCGCGCGGGAGACGCTGGCGCGGATCAACGGATGAGCGCGATCGCCTACGCGGCGGTCGAGGGCTGGGAGCAGATCCCGGACGGCGTGAGCCATCCCGACGTGGCCGACGTGGCGGTCGACTCGCGCGATCGCGTCCACGTGTTCAGCCGCGCGGAGCCGCCGCTGCTCGTCTACGAGCCCGACGGCACGTTCGTGCGCTCGCTCGGCGCGGGCCTCTTCAGCGACCCGCACGGGCTCACGATCGGGCCCGACGACCACCTCTACTGCGCGGACAAGGGCGACCACACCGTCCGCAGGCTCTGGCCCGACGGCGAGGTGGTGCTGACGGTCGGCACGCCCGGGCACGCATCCGGCACGGGCGTCGGCACCAACCCGCGGTCGGTGACCGAGTCGGCGCCGCCGTTCAACTGCCCGACCAAGGTGGCCGTGCTGCGCTCGGGGCAGTTCTACGTGTCCGACGGCTACGGCAACGCGCGCGTCCACCGCTTCGCCGCCGATGGGACGCTCGAGGCGTCGTGGGGCGAACCGGGCGACGGGCCGGGCGAGTTCGACGTCCCGCACGCGGTCGCCGTGTCGCCGGACGAGCGGCGGGTCTACGTCGCCGACCGGCAGAACGACCGCGTCCAGGTGTTCGACCCGGACGGCGCGTTCCTGGAGGAGTGGACCGACGTCAGCCGGCCCTGCGGGCTGGCGGTCGACCCCGCCGGCACCGTCTTCGTCGGCGAGCTGGGGCGGCGCGCAGGCGTCGAACCGGAGCCGGTCACTCGACCCCGACGAGCGCCCGTGGGCGCGCGTCTCGATCTTCGACCCCGACGGCCGGCTGCTCGCCCGCCTCGGCACGACCGACCCGCTGGCCGCCGGCTCGTTCTTCGCCGTGCACGGCCTGTGCCTGGACTCGCGCGGCGACCTCTATGTCGCCGAGCTGATCTGGGCCGCGGGCGGCAACCGGGGCGCGATCCCGCTGACGTGCCCCAGCCTGCAGAAGCTCGCCGCGGCGCGCGCCCGCGGACCGGCCGATCCGCGCCGTCGCCATCCTGGCGGGCGCCGCGCTGACGTTCGCCGTCGGGCAGACGCTGGTGGTGCCGGCCCTGCCCGCGATCCAGCACGAGTTCGGCGTCTCGCCGGACGCCGCGGCGTGGCTGATCACCGCCTTCCTGCTCACCGCCTCGGTCACGATCCCGCTGGTCGGCCGGCTGGGGGACATGTACGGCAAGACGCGGCTGCTGTTGGTCTCCTTCGCCGTCTTCTTCCTCGGCAACCTGATCAGCACCTTCGGAGCCCTCGAGCATTCCTTCGCCGCGCTCGTCGCGGGGCGCGCGATCGCCGGCATCGGCGCGGGCCTGATCCCGCTGTCGCTCGGGATCGTGCGCGACATCCTGCCCGCGCACCGCGTGACGCTCGGCGTCGGCCTCGTCGCCTCCACCCAGGGCATCGGCAGCGGCCTCGGCCTCGTGGCGTCGGGGATCATCGTCGACCACGCCTCGGTGGCGTTCATCTTCGCCGGCTCGCTGCCGATCGCGACGGCGGTGGCGATCGCCACCTGGCGCTGGGTGCCGGAGTCGACCGCGCGACCGGCGCGCGCCTCGACTGGCCGGGGGCGCTGCTGCTCTCGCTGACGCTGCTCGCGCTGCTGCTCTCGGTCAGCCGCGGCAACGCCTGGGGCTGGACGTCGCTCGGCGTCCTCGGGCTGCTGGCGCTGGCGGGCGTCGCCGGGGTGGCCTGGGCGGGGTGGGAGAAGCGCGCGGACGACCCGATGGTGGACCTCGAGATGATGCGCGAGCGCACGGTCTGGACCACCAACCTCGTGACCATCGCGGCGGGCTTCGGCATGTTCGCCTCCTTCATGCTCGTGCCGCAGTTCGTGCAGGTGCCCGCGGCGAGCGGCTACGGGTTCGGCGCGTCCGGCACGGCGGCCGGGCTGTTCATGCTCCCCCACAGCGCGCTGATGCTGGTGGCGGGCACGCTCAGCGGCCTGCTCGGGACCCGCTACGGCTCGAAGATCCCGCTCGCGCTCGGCAGCCTCGTCGCGGCGATCAGCTACTTCTCGCTCGCGTTCGTCAACGACCAGGGCTTCCAGATCTACGTCGGGACCGCCCTGATGGGCTTCGGCGTCGGGCTGACGCTCGCCTCGGTCGCCAGCCTCACGGTCCAGGCCGTCGCGCGCCAGCAGACTGGGGTCGCGATGGGCATGAACGCGATCATGCGGCTGATGGGCGGCGCCGTCGGCGCCCAGGTGGCGGCGGCGATCATCACCGCCAAGCCGGGGGCCGACGGGTTCCCGACCCAGGCCGGCTTCACCATCGCCTTCGCGGTCAGCAGCGCCGCGGCGCTGCTGACCCTGGTGCTCGTGGCCGCGGTGCCCAGCCGCCCCGACTCGATCGTCGAGCACGGCCCGATCGCCGACGCCGCGGCCGGGATCTAGGCGCCGCGCGCGGCGGCCGCCTGCCGCAGCAGGTAGAGCGTCGCCTCGAGCAGCTCCGCGTCGTCCTCCGGCGGGTCGGTGATGCGGGGGATGCCGCGGTAGACGTCGCCCGCGCCGACGTGGAAGCCGTCGGTCAGGCCGGCAGCCGCGAAGGTGGAGGCGATCTCCTCCATCTCGCCGATCCAGCGCCACCCCTTGGTGGCGGCGGCCCGCCCGGCCTTGAGCGAGTAGTCCTCGAGGTCGGGCATCGAGAGCTTCCACTCCTCGAGCAGGTGCGCCTCGACCCCGAGCGAGCGTGAGAGCGCGCGGATCGCGAGCACGAGCGCCCACGTGCCCTTCGTCCAGGCCGCGTAGCTCATCTTCAGCGCCGAGGCGTCGGGGATCTCGCCCGAGACGATGCGCGCGTCGGTCAGCGAGCCCTCGAACAGCGCGGCGATCTCCTCGGAGCCGGGTCCGGCGAGGTAGAGGCGGTTGATGCCCGGCTTGACCGGCGGCGGGCCGATGATGCTGCCGTCGACGAAACGGGTGCCGGCCGCCTCGACGGTTGCCGCGATCGCGAGCGCGGTGTCGGGCGCGATCGCGTTGCACTCGACGAACGTGCCCTCGAAGCCGGCCACCTGCTCGGCCACCTCGGTGGCGGCGTGCGGCGGGCAGATCGAGAGGATCACGTCACACGCGCCCGTGACCTCGGCGACCGTGCCGAGATCGGTCAGGTCGGCCGCCTCGGCGCGCCGGACGCTCGCCTCGCCGCGGCCCTCGGATGCCCACACCACCTCCTGGCCGGCGGCGCGCAGAGCGCCGCCCACAGTGGCGCCCATCTCTCCTGGGTGCAGCAGTCCAATCGGCTTCGGCATGTCGGGTTCCTTTTCTCGGGGAGTTCAGCAGAGGGTGGGTGCCTGCGCCGCGAGCTCGTCGCGGAAGGCCGGGGCCGCCACGGCTGCGAGCCGCCGCGCGCGCTCAGGCAGCGGGACGCCGCGGAGGTCGGCGATGCCGTGCTCGGTCACGACGATGTCGACGTCGCTTCGCGGGGTGGTGGTCACGCCGTCGGCGAGGCGATGGACGATCCGCGTCACCGCGCCGCGCTTGGCGGTCGAGGCCAGCGCGATGATCGAGCGGCCGCCGGGGGAGTGCATGCCCGCGCGCACATAGTCGACGTGCCCCCCGACCGCGCCGACGTGGCGCCCGCCGACCGTCTCCGCGTTGACCTGGCCGGTGAGGTCGATGTCGACGGCGGAGTTGATCGAGAACAGGTTGTCGAGCGAGGCGAGCACCGCGGGATCATGCGTGTGGCCGATTCCGCGCATCCGCACCTGCTCGTTGCGGTCGACGAAGTCATAGAGGCGCTGGGTCCCGAAGATCGCGCCGGTGATCGAGACGCCGGTGTCGATCGGCTTTCGCGCGTTGGTGACGGCGCCGCACTCCATGAGGTCGATGACCCAGTCGCCCACCAGGCCGGAGTGCACGCCGAGGTCGCGCTTGCACGCCAGCGCCGTCGCGGTCGCCTGCATCACGCTGCCGATCCCGAGCTGCAGCACCGCGCCGTCGGGCACCAGCGACGCGACGTGCTCGCCGATCCGCTGCTCGGTGGGGCCCGGGGAGCGGAGGCGACGTAGACCGGCTCGCGCGAGGTCTCGATCACGTGGTCGATCTGCCCCGGCTCCACGAGCGTGTCCCCGCCCGTGAACGGGAACTGGTCGTTGACCTCGGCCACGACCACGCGCGCGCGTGCGAGCGCGGGACGAAGGTAGTCCGCGATCAGACCCATCGAGTGCCGGCCGTCGTCGCCGGCCGGGCTGAGCTGGAGGAAGAGCACGTCGACGGGGATGCGGCCGCTCTCGATCAGCCCGGGCACAGACGAGATGTGGCACGGGATCACCTCGAGCGAGCCGGCCTTCGAGAGCCGGGCGTTGGCGCCGATGCCGCCGATGCCCACGAAGCGCAGGTGGTCGGCGTGCTCGGCGTCGAACGTGCTCGAGAACATCGACCCGAGGAAGACGCTGACACCGCCGAGCGCCGCGCGCTGCTCGACCAGCGCCTCGGTGAGCGTGCGCGGCTCGCCCGCGCCCTGCCCCCACATGATGCTGTCGCCGGGGCGGACGAACTGGCTGAGGTCGAGGCTGGCTGGCATGGTTCGGGCCGGACGGCGCGAGGGCCGTCGGCTTGACACTCCTCGCGGCCCGTCGTTACCTTATACCGAATGATCGGTTTGCAGGATTAGGAGGAGCGCGCAGATGAAGGAAGGCATCCTGGAGCTGGTGCCGGAGAAGCTGTACCGGCTCGGCGGCATCGTCGAGGCCGACCCGCGCATCAGCTGGCTGCCCCCTGGGCGCGAGGGCTACGAGCCGATCAACGCCTACCTGCTGCTGGAGGGCTACCGCGCCGTCCTGATCGACACCGGCGTGACCCTCCACGGCGACCTGATCGTCGAGCAGCTGCGCGAGCTGCTCCCGCCCGACCCGGTGCTCTCGGTCTTCCTGACCCGGATCGAGATGGACTGCATCTCCAACCTCCACCGCGTCGCCGAGGCGTTCCCGATCGAGTCGGTCCACGCCGGCGGCGCCTCCAACCCGTTCGACTTCTTCGACGACCTGGAGTCGTCGGCCATCGCCACGAGGTCCGCCCGCCTCGAGCGCATCGCCGGCGACGGCACGCTGGCGCTCTCCGACACGCGCATGATGCGCGTGCTCAAGACGAAGCTGCGCCTGCTGTCGACCACCTGGGCGTTCGACGAGGCCACCGGCACGCTCTTCACGTCGGACTCGTTCGGCTACGTCGGCCTCGCCGAGGCCGGGCGACGAGCCGATCTCGTCCAACGGCTACGCGGCCGAGCGCCGCGGCCGTGCACGAGCACATCATCACGAAGTTCGACTTCCTGCCGCGGCCGACACGCACGACATCCGGGCGGGCGTCGCGGAGCTCTTCGAGCGCCACGACGTCCACGTCATCGCCCCGTGCCACGGCTGCGTGCTGTCGGGCGGGAGCTCGTGCGGGACCATCTGGGGATCGTGGACGAGGCACTCTCGATGTGCGGAAAGGGGGCGCGATGACGAAGGAGGCGCTCCGGAGGACCACAACGGCCCGGAGCAGATGCGCGAGATCTCCGACGGCCTGCACTGGCTGTGCGGCTGCATCAGGCTCGAGTACAAGGGGCGGATGATCCACTCCTACGTCGCCCCGTACCTGATCGTCGGCTCGGAGAAGACGCTGATGGTCGACTCCGGCCACGGCGGCCACTGGCCGACGGTCGAGGAGAAGCTGACGCGCCTGCTCGACGGCCGCAAGCTCGACTACGTGTTCGCCACGCACCCCGAGATGCCGCACGCCGGCAACGTCTCGCGGCTGCTCGAGGACCACCCGGGCTGCCGGCTCGTCGGCGACGTCCGCGACCTGCACCTGTACTTCCCCGAGTACACGGAGCCGCTTCGTCCCGAAGCAGGTCGGCGACTCGCTCGACCTCGGCGACCGCACGTTCACCTTCCACGAGGCGATCGTCCGCGACCTCGCCAACACGCTGTGGGGCTTCGACGACAGGTCCGGCGTGCTCTTCGTCGCCGACGGCTTCGGCTTCTCGCACTACCACGGCGTGGGCGAGTGCGGCTAGTTCGCCGAGGAGCTCGACGACGAGATCAGCTCGGACCAGGTGACCTTCCTCAACGACGCCGCGCTGGCGTGGATCCGCTACACGGACCTGACGCCGATCATGGCCCGCGTCGACGCGCTCGTCGCCGAGCTCGGCGTGCGCGCGATCGCGCCCGCGCACGGCGCGGTCATCACCGACATCGACGGCACGTTCGCGAGGATCCGCGACCTGATGATCGAGGGCAAGGACTTCGTCCCGCCCGCGATCGCCGCGGAGGCGGTCGACTAGGCGATCAGCCGCCCGGCGGTTCCGGCGCAGCGACCACATCTGCGGCGCGCGCTCCATCTCGAGCGCGGCCGGCCAGGGCAGCGCGGGCGGGCCGAGCTCGGTGCGCATCGACCGGTATCGTCGCGCGCGACAGCGGCGGGTCGGCGCCGCCGCGGTGCGCGAGCTCGAGCGCGAGCGGCTCGACCGCGTCCTCGGCCACGGCCCCCCAGGCGATGCCGAGCTCGGCGGCGCGGCCGCCGGTGATCTCCTCGCCGAACATGCTCATCGCGGCGACCGTCTCGCGCGAGGCGAGCCGGCCGAGCAGCGTGAAGTGCCCGCCGCCGGGGTGGATGCCCAGCTAGAGGAAGCCGCCGATGATGCGCGCGCCCTCGGCGACGATCCGCAGGTCGGTGGCGAGCACGAGGTTGAGCCCGGCGCCGACGGCGTGCCCGCGCACGGCGGCGACCGTCGGCACCCTCAGCTCGCCGACGCGCACGAACGCGGTGTAGGCGGCGCCGAGCTCGCGGAAGTCCTCCTCGCCGGCGGGATCCTGGGCGACGCGGGCGAGCAGCGACCGGTCCGCGCCCGCGCAGAAGGAGGCGCCCTCGCTCTGGATCACCGCGGCGCCGACGGCCTCGTCGGCGTCGATCTCGTCGCACGCCGCGATCAGCTCGCCGACCATCGTCGGCGTCAGCGCGTTGCGCCGCTGCGGAGCCGCCAGCGTGAGCACGGCGACGGGCCCCTCCATGTCCAGCCTCACTTCTCCGGGCATGCCGCGAAGCTTGACACGCGCGACTTCATTGCGAATGATCGCTATGTGTCGACGCCAGACGAGCCGCGGGTCATCGACGGGCGCCACGAGCGTCACGGTCGCTACTACGAGGAGCTCGAGGAGGACGTGCTCTACAGGCACTGGCCGGGCCGGACGATCACCGAGGCCGAGGACCACATCTTCTGCCAGCTGACCTCGAGCAGCAGCCCGGTGCACGTCGACGCGCACTACGCGGCGACCGAGCTCGAGTGGGGCCGCAACGTGGTGATCGGCCTGTTCGTCTACAGCGTCACCTACGGGCTCAGCGTGCCCGACATGTCGGGCAAGGCCGTCGTGGCGCTCGGGGTGTCGGAGATCGAGCACCCGGCGCCGCTCTTCCACGGCGACACGCTGTACTCGGAGAGCCGTGTGGTCGAGAAGCGCGAGTCGCGCTCGCGGCCCGCGATGGGGATCGTGACCGTGCAGACCACGGGGCGCAACCAGCGAGAGGAGGCGGTATGTCGGTTCCGGCGGAGCTTCATGGTGGCCAAGCGGCCCGCGGCGACGGGCTGAGCGCCCCGCCGCGCCTCGTCGACTGCGACGTTCACAACGAGGGCACGCCCGCGACGTTCGCGCCGTACCTCCCGCAGCGCTGGCGCTCCCACGTCGAGGCCTACGGGCTGCGCAGCCGCGAGGAGCTCGACTCCTATCCGGCGCTGCGCACCCCGTCGCGGCGCGCCGACGCGCACCCGCCCGGCGGCGGGCCGCCCGGGAGCGACCCGGAGTTCTCGCGCCACCAGCTGCTCGACGAGTTCGGGATCGACATCGGGGTGCTGACCTGCCTCCAGGGCCAGGCCGTCCACGTCGGCTACAACCAGCCCGCCGAGCTGTCGGCCGCGCTGGCGCGCGCGACCAACGACTGGGTCATGGATGCGTGGTTCGGCTCCGACCCGCGCTGGCGCTCGGCGATCCACGCCCGCGTCGAGGAGCCGCGCACCGCGGTGGCGGAGATCGAGCGCTGCGCGGCGCAGAGCGACCGTTTCGTCCAGATCGCCGTCGCCCCGCGCACCGAGCGGCCGCTGGGGCACCCGAAGTACTGGGACCTGTTCGAGGCCGCCGCCCGGCTCGACCTCCCGATCGGCCTGCACCCGGCCGGGATGGGCGGTCACTCGGGTCATGCCACGGGCGTGCCCTCGTCGTTCTTCGAGCTCCACGCCGGGCTGCACTTCAGCGTCTTCAGCGCGATCTCCAGCCTGATCTTCGAGGGCGTGTTCGACCGCTGGCCGACGCTCAAGATCGTCGTGATCGAGCTCGGCTGGGCGTGGGTCGCGCCGTGGGCGTGGCGGCTCGACGCGTGCGAGCGCGTGCTCGGCTCCGAGGTGTCGCTCGAGCGCAAGCCGTCCGACTACCTGGCCGACCACTTCTGGTTCACGACCCAGCCGATGGAGGCGCCGGAGGACCCGCGCTGGTTCAACGCCGTGTACGACCAGTTCGAGAGCGTGGGGCTCGCCGGCCACCTGATGTTCTCGACCGACTATCCACACTGGGACTTCGACTCGCCGCTCTCGGCGGTGCCCACGAGCCTCCCGGAGAAGACGCGCGCCGCGATCTTCGCCGGCAACGCGGCGGCGCTCTACGGACTCGGCGCGCCGTGATCGACTGCGACGTCCACGTCGCGCCGCCCGCGCTGGCGACGCTGGTCGAGTACATGGCGCCGGGCCCGCGCGCGTGGATCGCGGAGCGCGGCTGGAAGGGCCCGCCGTCGATCGCGACCGTCTACCCGCCGAACGCGCCGAGCACGACCGCGCCGCGCTGGCGCGAGCGCGACGGCGCCGCGCCCGGCGCGGACGTGGCGACGCTCCAGGCGGACGTACTCGGGCCCGACGGCGCCGAGCAGGCGATCCTCAACTGCTACTACGGGCTCGACTCGGTCCGGCACCAGGACCTCGCGGGCTGGCTCGCGAGCGCGGCCAACGACTGGCTGATCGCCGAGTGGCTCGCCCGCGACCCACGGCTGCGCGCGTCGCTGGTGGTGCCGTCCCACACGCACGCCGACATCGTGGCCGAGATCGATCGCGTGGGGGAGCACCCCGGGTTCGTGCAGGTGCTGATGCCGGTGCGCAATTCGGAGGCCTACGGGTCGCGCAACTGGTGGCCGGTGTACGAGGCGATGACGCGCCACGACCTCGTCTTCGGCCTCCACTGGGGCGGCTCGACCGATGCCGCGCCGACGCCGACGGGCTGGCCGTCGTGGTACGTCGAGGAGTACGCCGGCGAGCAGCAGGTGTTCATGGCCCAGCTCACGAGCATGGTCTCCGAGGGCGTGTTCCAGCGCTTCCCGGACCTGCGCGTGGCGGTGCTCGAGATCGGCTTCGGCTGGCTGCCGTCGCTGCTGTGGCGCCTCGACAGCGAGTGGAAGGGGCTGCGGCGCATCGTCCCGTGGCTCGACCGCGTCCCCTCGGCGATCGTGCGCGACAACGTGCGGCTCTCGACCGCGCCGATGGACGCCGGCCCGCCCGACCAGCTCGCCCGCATCCTCGAGTGGGTCGGCCCGGAGATGCTGATGTACGCCAGCGACTACCCGCACCATCACGACGACGACCTGGGGCTGCTGCTCGGGGCGGCGCCCGCCGGCGCGCGCGACCGCATCCTGGCCGGCACCGCGCGCGACTTCTACGGCCTGTGAAGCGCTACGTCGTCGCCCGCACGGCCGAGCTGCCGGTGGGCGGGCGGCTGATCGTCGAGGTCAACGGCAAGTCGATCGGGATCTTCAACGTCGACGGCACGCTGCACGCGCTCCTCAACCGCTGCCCGCACCAGGGCGCCGAGCTCTGCAAGGGGATCGTGATCGGCGGCCTGTCGGCGGACGCGCCCGGCGAGTTCCACTTCGAGCCCGACCGTCACCTGCTCGTCTGCCCGTGGCACGGCTGGGAGTTCGACCTCGCGGACGGCCGCTCGTACTTCGACCCGAAGCGCACGCGGGTGCGGGCCTACGCGGCCGAGCGCGAGACGGGCGCGGAGCTGGTGGCCGGGCCCTACGTCGCCGAGAAGATCGCGGTCTCGGCCGAGGCGGACTACGTCGTCGTGCGGATGTAGGCCTTCACCACGGCAGCCCGAGCACGCGCGCGACGGTCCCGCCCAGGATCGGGTCGAGGTCCGCGGGCGCGATGAAGCCGCATTCGTCCTTGACGAACGCGAGGGCCTCCTCGTAGGTGCAGACCGAGCGCACCGGCGGGTAGTTGGAGCCCCAGATCAGCCGCTCTGCCCCGAAGCGCTCGTAGACCTCACGAAGGCGGCGCTGGCCGGTCTCGAACGGGTAGCCGTCCGCGCGGGTCGCCTCCGGGAAGTAGGAGACCTTCAGCACGACGTTCGGGTGGCGCTCGAGGTCGAGCACGTCCTGCCAGGTGTCGAAGGTGTCGTCGGCGTGGCTGAGCGTGCAGTGGTCGACGAGCAGGGAGAGGCCCGGGTAAGCGCGGGCGAGGTCGCCGAGCGCGAGCGGCTGCTCGGGCGCGTAGACGGCGACCGGCAGCCCGAGCTCCTCGCAGCGGCTCCAGAACGGCGCCCAGTCGGGGTTGCCCGCCCACTCCTCCCGCCAGCCGCGGAACAGCGTCAGCCGCACACCGACCGTGAGCGGGTGCGCGTGCCACTCTTCGATCGCGGCGAGCACACCCGGCGCCGTGGGGTCGAAGCGCCCGAGCACCCGGATGCGGTCGGGGTGGCGCTCGGCGCCCCCGAGCGCGTAGCGGTTGTCGAAGCCCATGCACGAGGGGGTGACCTGGACGATCTGGTCGACGCCGGCTGCCGCGGTCGTGGCGAGCATCTCCTCGACCGACACCGGCGGCCCGATGTCGATCGGCGTCGGGCTGTGCGGGCGTTCGGCCGTGGCCCGCTCCCAATAGTGGAGGTGCGCGTCGATCACCTGAGGCAAGGTACCGAACGACCGCTATATATCCTCGCTCGCGTGGACCAACCGGCCTCCGATCACGACCGCGCGCACGTGCTCGGCGCGCGGCTCGGCGAGCGCCCGAGCGCGCGGCACGGCCAGCAGGCACAGGTCCGCCGGCTCCCCGACCGCGATCCGGCGGGGTCGTGCCGGCGCGTCGCGGCGGCCCAGGAACAACCCGAGCGCCTGTTTCGGCGTGACCCGCTCGTGCGCCCCGACAGTGGCGCCGGCGCGCGTGCGTCGCGTCATCGCCGCCCGCATGGCGGCCCACGGGTCGAGGCCGCCGAAGGGAGCGTCGCTCCCGGCCGCGACCCCCACGCCGGCCGCGAGCAGGCTGCGCAGCGATAGAGTTCCGCGACGTCGCCCGCGTCCACGTCGAGCAGGTAGCGGTCGCCGCGCTCGGCAATGAACGACGGCTGCGTGACGACGGTCAGCCCGAGCCGGGCCAGCCACGGCACCACGTCGTCGCCGATCAGCGCGCCGTGCTCGATGCGGTCGCCCGGCAGCGCGCCCGCCGCGTCGAAGGCCGACAGCGCGAGCACGAGCTGGACACGGGTCACGCAGTGCACCGCGACCGGCTGGCCGCGCCGGTGAGCGTCTGCGACCACTGCGGACAGCGCGTCGAACGGCGGCAGGGCGTCGTCGTCGAGCACGACCTTGACCGGCCCGAGCGTGAGCGCGCCGGGGGCCAGCCCGTCCGCCCCGGCGGGGCTCGTCATCGCGTGCACCCGCTGGACCAGCACGCCGTCGCGCAGCCACGCGTCGAGATCCTCGAGCTCGCCGCGGGTCGCCCCCGGCGTCGCCTCCGTGAAACCGGTGAGGCCGGCCGCCGCGGCCTCGAGCGAGATCGCGCGCAGGTCGAGCGGGACGCGCGGCACGTGCTCCCGCAGCCACTCGTCCATCCGCCACAGACGCCCCGTCGGGTCGCCCGCCGCGTCGCGCTCGACGCCGTCGGCGTGCGGCGGCGGGCAGGCTTGCAGCGCCGCCGAGTTGAGGATCCAGAGCGCGCCGCTGCGCTCCTGCACGCGGACGGGACGGTCCGGCACGAGCGCGTCCAGCCGCCCGCGGTCGAGCGGGCCGGCGACGGAGTCGTGGTAGGCGACGGCGCGCAGCCAGGCGCCCGGCGCAGCGGCGGCCGCGGCGGCGCGCAGCGCGCCCGCGAGCTGCGCCTCGGTCTGGACCGCGGGCGGGCCGGCCTGGACGGAGGCGCGGGCGGCCGCCAGCGAGCGCAAGTGCAGGTGGTGGTCGTGCAGGCCGGGCAACAGCGCGCCGCCCCGCCCGTCGATCGCGCGCTCGCCGGCGCGGCGCTCCAGGCCCGCCCCGATCTCGGCGATCCTGGTGTCCGCGACGCGGACGTCGACGCGTCCGCGCCCGCTGACCTCGACCCGGGCCAGGACCAGCTTCACCACCTCCCGTTGCGTGCCAGGGCGGGAGCGTAGTTGTCGGCCGCCGTCGAGGAGCGCCCGGCGCACGGCGCCTGGGCCGCCCTGAGCCTCGCGCTGATCGCCCAGATCGCGGTCTCGATCAGCGAGCAGGGCGTCGTCACGCTCACCGGCTTCATCCACGACGACCTCGGGCTGACGAACGCGCAGGCCGGCCTGCTGGTGGCGGCCCTGCCCGCCGGCCGGGGGCTCGCGTCCTACTCCTCCGGGCGCGCCGTGGACCGCATGGGGGAGCGGGTGATTTTGCTGGGCGGGTCGATCGCGACCGGTCTCGCCGGGCTGCTCGCCTCCGTCACGCCGGCCGCCGGGCTGGGCGTCGCGCTGCTGATCATCGGCGCCTTCTCGGCGACACCGACGCCCGCGGGCGGGAAGCTCATCCTGCTCGCCTTCCCGCGCCGCCGGCGCGGCCTCGCCATGGGCATCCGCCAGACCGGCATCCCCATCGGCGGGTTCATCGCGGCATTGCTGCTGCCGTGGGTCGCCGCGTCGCACGGCTGGCGTGCGGGGCTCGCGGTGATGGGGGCGCTGAGCGTCGTGATCGCGCTGCTCGCCGCGGTCCCCCGGCAGCCCGAGATGGCCGCTCGAGCCGAGCGAGGAGGCGGCGCCGACCGCGCCGCCGAAGCTGCTGCGCGACCGCCAGCTGGTGCTGCTCGTGTCCTGGGCGCTGCTGATGGTGGGCGGGCAGTACGTGCTCGTCGCGTTCCTGCCGATCTACCTCCACGACGGGGCCGGCGTCACGCTCGCGCTCGCCACGCTGCTCGTCGCGGCCGTCCAGTTCGGCGGGATCGGGGGCCGGATCGGCTGGGGCCTGATGAGCGACCGCCTGTTCCACGGCCGCCGCCGCCCGCTCGTCCTCTTCATCAGCTTCAGCGCGTGCCTGTCGTTCGCCGTGCTCGCCGCGCTGCCGCGGGCGACGCCGATCGGCGTCTACGCCGCCGTGACGTTCATCGGCGGCATGGCCATGCTCGGCTGGCAGGGCATCTTCATCGTCAGCGTCAGCGAGATCGCCGGCCCGGAGCACGCCGGGCGGGCCACCGGCTTCGCCCTCGGGTGGGTGTCGCTGGGCATCGTCGTCGGCCCGCCGCTGTACGGCCTGCTGGCCGATCTCGCCGGCGACCTGCGGGTCGTCTGGATCGCCTGTGCGACGGCGTGCGCGCTCGCCCTCGTGCCGGCCTTCCTGCTGCGCGAGCCGGGGAGCTCGCCGAACCCCCCGGTCGGGTCAACGTTGGAATCTCCCTTGACATTCCGGAACCCTTCGCCCTAGTCTCCGGCCGGGAATCATCTAGCGAACGCTCGCTCGGACTTTTGGAAGAAGCCGGGTGGGTCTCGCGTCAGAGGAGGAGAGGCCGGAATGAAGGAAGGATTGCGACCGCGTGGTCGGCACTGCCGCTATCTCGTTGCAGTGGCGCTCGCGAGTGCCGGTCTCGTCGCTGGCTGTGGGAGCTCCGGGGACTCGGACGACTCGGGCGACAGCAAGAGCACCGACGGCAAGACCGCGGAGAAGTTCGCGCTCGGCGTGTCCTATGACCTCGGGAACCTCGACCCGCATGCGGGTGAGGACGTCTCGACGCAGATGCTGTTCCACAACGTCGCCCAGACGCTGGTCGAGCCCGACTTCGAGGGCAACACCCCGAAGACGAAGCCGATGCTCGCCAAGTCCTACACGCAGGACGACGACACGACCTGGACCTTCAAGCTGCAGGACGGCGTGAAGTTCTCCAACGGTGAGCCCTTCGACGCCGAGGCCGCGAAGTCCAGCATCGAGCGCTACCTCGACCCGGCCACCCAGTCGGCGCACGCTTCGTTCCTCAAGGTCAAGTCGATGAAGGTCATCGATCCGACGACGCTCGAGATCAAGACCGACGGTCCTTCTCCTGACCTCACGCGCGCCCTCCACGACGTCGCGATGGAGTTCCGAAGGCCGTCAAGGACGATCCGGAAGGGTTCACGAAGAAGCCGATCGGCACCGGCCCGTACGTGGTCTCCGAGGCCACGCCGGACCGTCTCACGATGACGATCAACCCCGACTACTGGAACAAGGCCGGCGCGACGCCGCGGGCGAAGACCATCACCGTCGAGCCGCGGCCCGAGGCTGCGACCCGCGTCGCCGCGGTGCAGGCCGGCGAGGTCGATGTCATCAACAGCGTGCCGCTCGAGTCGATCGAGCAGCTGCCGGCCGCGCCGCACGTCCCGGCCAATGAGAACCTCCAGCTCCGCCTCAACGCGACGGACGGCGTGTTCCAGGACGCCAAGATGCGCGAGGCGGTCCTGATCGGCACCGACAGGAGAAGATCCGCAAGGCCCTCTATACCGACGAGCACTCGCGGCCGCCGCAGTGCCAGCACGCACCACCGCAGGCGTTCGGGTTCAACCCCGACCTGCAGCCGGCCGCGATCGACAAGGACAAGGCCAAGGCGCTGATCAAGGAAGCCGGCTACAACGGCGAGAAGGTCACGATCATCGGCGCGCAGGGCCACTACCCCAAGGGCGACGAGGCCGTGCAGGCGATCGAGGGCGAGTGGAAGGACCTCGGGCTCAACGTCGAGCTCAAGATCCTGCCGACGGACGCCTGGATCAAGCCGCTGTTCGGCGAGGAGCGCGGTGGCGAGACCGTCCACAAGGGCCACGACGCGATCATCGTCGGGCTCAGCGCGTTCGCGCTCACGGCGATCGAGCCGATGCAGACGGCGGTCGACCAGGGCGCGCAGCTGGAGACGTTCCCGCACGACGACAACCCCGAGGTGCAGCCGCTCCTCGACAAGGCACGCGAGGAGCTTGACCCCGACAAGCAGGAGGCACTGCTGAAGGAGCTCGGCGAGAAGATCTGCGCGAGCAACGGGTTCATGTTCATCGCCAACTACGACGCCATCTGGGGCACGAAGGAAGGCGTCGACTTCAAGCCGCGGCCGGACGCGCGGGTCATCCTCGACAACCCGAAGTCGTAAGGTCTGCACAGCCCGAGACGGCTGGGTGATCTGACCGAATGGCAACAGCAACCGATACGGTCCGCGAGCGGCGAGCATCGCCGTTTCGCGGCCGGGTCGGGACGACCGGCGGCTCCGGCCTCGGTCGGTTCTTGGTGCGGCGGATCGGCCACATGTTCGTGGTCGTATTCGCCTGCACCCTGATCGTCTTCCTCTTGATGCAGGTGCTGGGCGACCCCGTGCGGTCGATGCTGCCGCTCGGCACCAGCCAGGAGACGATCGACGCGGTGCGCGAGAACCTCGGGCTCAACGACCCGGTCCTCGTGCAGTACTGGAACTTCATCTCGGGCGCCGTCACCGGGGACTTCGGGGAGTCGCTGTGGCTCGGCACGGACGCGCTCGACGCCGCGCTCGTCACGGTGCCGAAGACGTTCGTCCTCGTGCTCCCCGCCTGCGTGATCGGCGTAGCGGTCGGCGCGTTCTTCGGGATGGTCGCGGGCATGCGCCCCGGCTCCAAGCTCGACAAGGTCATCACCTCGCTGACCTACCTGGTGATCTCGCTCGCCGAGTTCTGGATCGCCCTGATCCTGATCTACCTGTTCGCCGTCGAGGTCAACGTGGTCGCCACCTCGGGCTACGGCCTCGACTTCAAGCACCTCGCGCTGCCGCTGTTCGTGCTGGCGCTGCGCCCCTTCGCGCACACGGTACAGGTGATGCGCACCAACGTCATCCAGGAGGCGCAGCTGCCGTACGTGATGACGGCCCGCTCGAAGGGCCTGCAGGACACCAAGGCGAGCGCGCCACGTGCTCCCCGAACGCGGCCCTGCCGGTGCTCGCGCTCGCCTTCTACGACCTCAGCCGCATGTTCATCGCCGGGACCGTGATCGAGGTCGTCTTCACCTGGCCGGGAATGGGCCGGCTGGCGGTCGACGCGCTCGAGCGCGGTGACATCCCGCTGGTGGAGGCGACGGTCGTGCTGGCGGCGATCATCGTCGCCCTCCTGAACCTGCTCGGTGACCTCGTCACGTTCAAGCTCGACCCGCGCACCCGCGCGATGATCGGGAAGTAGCGATGCGGTACAGCGTCGTCATCGACGAGTTCAAGCGCGACCGCTTCATCCAGGTCGTCTTCGCCGTCGCCCTGGGGCTCGTGCTGCTGGCGATCATCGGCCCCTTCCTGGTGGCCGATCCGCACAAGCAGGACATCGTCCACCGCCTGCAGCCGCCCGGCGAGTACGGCGTCCTCGGCACCGATGAGCTCGGGCGCTCGGTCTTCGCGCGCATCACCTACGGCCTGCGCACCTCGTTCATCGTCGGCATCGCCGCCGTCCTGCTCGGCTTCGTCGTGGGCGTCGGGCTCGGCCTGCTCGCCGGCTACTCCGGCGGCTGGCTCGACTCGCTGATCATGCGCATCGTCGACATCCAGCTGTCGCTGCCGGCGCTGCTCCTCGCCGCCGCGGTCATGGTCACCTCGGGCGGCAAGATCACTGTGCTGATCCTCGTGCTCGGCCTCACCTCGTGGACGTTCTACGCGCGGGTCTCGCGGACGCTGGTGCTGCGCTACCGGTCGACCGACTTCGTGCTCGCCTCGCGCTCGCTCGGCGCCGGCTCGCCGCGCATCATCGCCCGCCACCTGTTCCCCAACATCCTCCCGTCGATGATCGCGATCGCGACGCTCGAGTTCGCCCGCATCATGCTGGCCGAGGCGAGCCTCAGCTTCCTCGGCTTCGGCATCCAGCCGCCGACGATCTCGATCGGCACGATCCTCGCGGGCGGCCGCGACTACCTCGTCACGCAGTGGTGGGTGACCGCGTTCTCCGGGCTCACGCTCGCGCTCGCCGTGCTGACGATGAACCTGCTCGGCAGCTGGCTCGAGCGCGTGACCAACCCGACCGCGGCGCTCGGGCGCGAGATCGCGCCGGCCGCCGCGGGCCCCGCCGCCCACGGCGGCGCCGCCGACCCGAGGCTAGCGCCGGCATGAGCGCGTCACCGCTCCTCAGCGTCGAACGGCTGCGCGTCACCTTCGGCCAGCTCGCTGCGGTCGACGACGTCTCGTTCACCGTCGGCGACGGCGAGCGCGTCGCGATCGTCGGCGAGTCGGGCTCCGGCAAGAGCGTGACCGCGATGTCGATCACCCGGCTCATCAACTACCAGGCCGGCCGCTCGCGCCCGAGAGCAAGATCATCTACGACGGCGCCGACATCACAGAGCTGTCCGACGAGCAGGTCCGCAAGATCCGCGGCCGCCAGATCGGGATGGTCTTCCAAGACCACTCCGGCGCGCTCAACCCGGTGCAGCGGATCGGCGACCAGATCGGCGAGGCGCTGCGGGTCCACGACGTGGTCGACTCGCGCGCGGCGGCCCGTGCACGCGCGCTCGAGCTGCTCGAGCACGTCGGCATCGACCGCGCGAGCGAGCGCCTCGACGCCTACCCGCACGAGCTGTCCGGCGGCATGCGCCAGCGGGTGCTGATCGCGATGGGCCTCGCACCCGGCCCGCGGCTGCTGATCGCCGACGAGCCGACGACCGCGCTCGACGCGCTGATCCAGCGCCAGATCGTCGCGCTGCTGCACGACCTGACCGAGGCGCTCGACCTGACGCTGCTGATGATCTCCCACGACCTCCGGCTCGTCTCGGACTTCGCCGACCGGCTGTACGTGATGTACGGCGGCCGGATCGTCGAGACCGGCACGGCGGCCCAGGTGTTCGGCTCGCCGCAGCACCAGTACACGCGCGCGCTGCTCGACTCGCTGCCCTCGCGCGACCACCGGCGCGGCTCGTCGCTGAAGGTGATCGGCGGCGCGCCCCCGAGCATCGCCGCGCGCCCGACGGGCTGCCCGTTCCATCCCCGCTGCCGCTTCAACGACGGGAGGCTGTGCGAGTCCACGATGCCCGCGCTGGAGTCGGCGGGCCAGCGCACGCACCTGTTCGCCTGCCACCACCCGGGCGACCAGACCGCCCCGGAGGCCCAGGAGGCGGTCCGCCACGTGGCGCCGGTGGCGTCGGCGGTGGCCGAGGAGCAGTCGCCCTATCTGCTCGAGGTGGTCGGCCTCGAGCACGTCTACGGATCCCGCGGCCGCCGCTCGACGGTGGTCAAGGCCGTCGACGACGTGTCGTTCTCGATCCGCCGCGGCGAGAGCTTCGGCCTGGTCGGCGAGTCCGGCAGCGGCAAGACGACCGTGGCGCGCTGCGTCACCCGCCTGATCGAGCCGACCGGCGGCGAGATCCTGTTCGACGGCCGCGACCTGCTCAAGCTCAGGCGCCGCGAGATGCGCACCGTGCGCCGCCGCATCCAGATGGTCTTCCAGGACCCGCGCTCGTCGCTCGACCTGCGCTTCCGCGCGCGCGAGCTGCTCGCCGAGCCGCTGAAGATCTTCAGGCTGTGGGGCAAGCCGGGCCACGACGAGAAGCGGCTCGCGCGAGCTGATGGAGCTGGTCGGCCTGCAGGAGCGCGACCTCGTGAAGTACCCGCACGAGTTCTCCGGCGGCCAGCTCCAGCGCGTGGCGATCGCCCGCGCGCTCACGCTCAACCCGGACCTCGTGATCTGCGACGAGCCCGTCTCCTCGCTCGACGCCTCGGTGTCGGCGCAGATCATCAACCTGCTCAGCGACCTGCAGGCGCGGCTCGGGCTGACCTACCTGTTCATCGGCCACGACCTGTCGCTGGTGCGCTACTTCTGCGACCACATCGCGGTCATGAACAAGGGCAAGATCGTCGAGCCGGCGGACTGCGAGACGCTGTTCACCAACCCCCAGCACGAGTACACGAAGCGGCTGCTCGCCGCCCAGCCCCGGCCGACCCCCGGAGCGCCGCGCGCCCGGCGGCGGCCACGCGCCGAAGCTAGCGAAGCGGGACGACCTCGGCGGTCACCGAGCGGGTGCCGCCCATCCAGGTCGGGAGGTGCGTCACCTTGCCGCCGATCCCGCCGGTCAGCACCAGCACGACGTCCTCCGGTGCGTCGGCGATGGCGATCGGCGCGTCGGCGTCGGCACCGCCGGCGGGCCCCAGTTGCGCTCCAGCGTCTCGCGCCGGAACGCGGCGGGGAGCCGCGAGGCCGGCACCGCGCCGAGGCCGAACATCGCGCTCTGGACGCGCTCGAGCGTCCAGCCCGCGCTCGAGGATGTCGGCGACCTCGTGCGGGACGAGCACGAACTGCTCGCCGCCGCCGAACCGGCGCGCGGTGGGGGCGAAGGTGCCGAGCGTGGCCAGGCTGCCGGCGATCGTCTCCACCACCGCCTCGGGCGAGCTGGTCCAGGCGGCGACGACCTCGGCGGTGCCGGAGACGCCCACCACGGTCACCGCGCGCGCGCCGGGCGCGAGCCCGCGCCGCTCGTGCAGCGGCGGCAGCCAGGGCTGCCGCTCGCCTCCGCGAAGCACAGCGTGTACTTGCCCGGCTGGCCCATCGTCGCCATGTCGACGAGCCCGGGCAGCGCGCCGCCGAGCCCGACCAGCGAAAGCGCCACGGCGCGGCCGATGCAGGCGTTGGCGCGGTTGCCGGGGCCGAGGCAGTTCGCGCCGGCGTTCGCGCCGACCGCGTGCGCGGCCCCGGGGGAGAGGATCACGGCCACGCCGCCGTGCCGGTCGTGGTGAGCAGGCCGAGCGCGTTGAACTCGGGCTCGGCGCACGCGCGGACCGCGGCGAACACGACGTCGAGCCACGCCGGCTCGCAGCCGGCCAGCACCGCCTGGTAGGCGATCGCCTCCGGCTGAGCGTGCCGCGCAGGGGCGGCAGCGCCCCTGGCTCGCGTCGGGTCGGCGACGCCGTCGAGCATCCGCTCGATCCGCGCGCGCGTGGGCGGGACCACGGGCAGCCCGTCGCCGAGGCCGAGCGCGAGCAGCCGCTCCGCGGTGCACTCCTCCGGGGGCGGGTCGGCCTCGAAGACGGGCCATTCGTCGGGATGGCCCGAGCGGGCGGGTCCGGTGGAGGCATGGATCATAATGATCGATCGGTCGGTTGAAGTAGTCTCGGGCCCATGACCCTCCACGCGCCGCGCGTCGTCGTCGCCGATCCGATCCACGACGCGGGGCTCGCGCGGCTGCGCGACGGCTTCGCGGTCGACCTGCTGCCGGACGCCGGCGCCGCCGCCGAGCGCGCGGCGCGCTGGCCCACCCGCGCGCTCGTCGTGCGCACCTTCCCGGTCGACGCCGCGCTGCTGGACGCGGCCCGGCTCGGCCTGGTCGTCAAGCACGGCGCGGGCGTGGACAACATCGACATCCCCGCGGCGACCGAGCGCGGCGTGCTCGTCGCCAACACGCCGGGCGGCGCGAACGCCACCTCCGTCGCCGAGGCGGCGGTGACGCTGATGCTCGCGGTCGCGCGCCGCAGCCGCGTCATGGACGCGTGCGTGCGCGAGGGCCGCTTCTCCGACCGCTGGTCGACCTCGCTCCGCTCGCTGTTCGGCCGCCGGCTCGGGCTCGTCGGCTTCGGGCGCATCGCGCGCGTGACGGCGCAATCTGCTGGCCGGCCTCGCGATGGAGGTCTCCGCCTACGACCCGTACGTCGACGACGCCGAGCTCAGCTTGGCGGGCGTCGAGCGCGCGGACACGCTCAAGGGCTGATGGCCGGCGCCGACGTCATCTCGGTCCACGTCGCGCTCGGCGAGGGCACGCGCGGCCTGGTCGGCGAGGCGGCGCTGCAGGCGGTCAGCCGGGCGCCATCCTGGTCAACACCTCGCGCGGCGGCACCGTCGACGAGACGGCGCTCGTCGCCGCGCTCGCCGGGCGGCTCCCGGCGCCGGCATCGACGTCTTCGAGCAGGAGCCGCCGCCGGAGCGAGCCCGCTGCTCGCGCTCGACTCCGTCGTGCTCTCGCCGCACGTCGCCGGCGTCACCGACGAGAGCGTGCGCGAGATGGCGCTCAACGCGCGCGCGCCGTCGTCGAGGCGTTCGCCGGCGACCGGCCCGCGACGCTGCTCAACGGCGGGGTCTGGGACGCGCGCCGGCTCTGAGCTAGCCCAGCGTCACTCCCTGCGCCTCGAGCGAGGGGGCCATGCCGAGCGCGTCGAAGGGCGTCGCGCCCTGCTCGAACTGCGCGCGCAGCTCCGCCTCGCGCGCCTCTGCGGCCGCCGCGGCGCGCACCTCGTCGACGCGCGCGAGCGGCACCACGACCACGCCGTCGTCGTCGGCGACGATCACGTCGCCGGGGGAGACCTGCACGCCGCCGCAGCTGACCGTCACGAGCGCGGTGCCGAACGCGCTCTTGTTCGCCCCGCGCGGGGACAGCGCGGCGGACCAGACGGGGAAGCCGCGCTCGCGGATCGTGACGGCGTCGCGCACCGCGCCGTCGGCGACGACGCCGGCGACGCCGCGGGCCATCGCGCTGGTGGTCGCGAGGTCGCCCCACAGGCCCGTCGAGCCCGGGGCCGGCGCGGTCAGGACGATCACGTCGCCGGGCTGCGCGAGGTGGAGCGCGACGTGCATCGAGAGGTTGTCGCCCGGCTCCAGCGACGCGGTGATCGCCGGCCCGGCCACGCGCTGCCCCGGCGCACCGGGCGCAGGCGCGGGTCCATCACGTTGCGGCCGGCCATCGAATCCGCGAGCAGCGCCGGCCCCATCGCGCCGAGCTCCTCGACGACCGCCGGGTCCGGCCGTGGAAATCGTCCACTGATGCTCAACCTGGGCCTCCTCCTCGGTGATAACGTTCGGGGAGAATTCTAGTGGTCATTCGGTATAGAGGAGAGGCGCACGAGGTGAGCGTGGCGGCGAGCACCCTGCCGTGGGGCGAGATCACGGATGAAACGATCGCGCACGCTGCGCAGCTGACCGGCACCGAGCTGCGGCGCGAACGCTTCCGCTGGGTGAGCGAGGCGGGGTTCGACTCGATCCAGCACTTCGTCGAGGGCATCGGCGACCGTAACCCGCTGTACCGCTCGCGCGCGTACGCCGCCGGCACGCGCTGGGGCACGCTGCTGGCCCCGCCGACGTTCCTCTACGCGGTCGACTTCACCGTCGTGGCGCCGCGGATGGCGGGCGTGCAGTGGATCTACGCCGGCACCGACTGGACCTTCTACGACGTCATCCGGCTCGGCGACGCGTTCGAGCCCGTCACGACGTTCCTCGGCCAGGAGCTCAAGGGCGGCGAGTTCGCGCCCCGCTGGGTCATGCAGACCGGCCATGTCCGCTACGTGCGCAGCGGCGACGGGGCGCTGGTCGCCGAGGCCAAAGGGCACACGGCGCGCACGCCGCGCGGCGAGGCGCTCAAGCGCGAGGGCCGCGGCAAGTACGAGGTGCGCGCCGCGCAGGAGTACAGCCGCGAGCAGCTCGCCGACATCGAGCGCCAGGTCCTCGCCGAGCAGCCGCGCGGTGCCACGCCGCGGCACTGGGAGGACGTGGAGGTCGGCGAGGCGGTGCGCCCGGTGGTCAAGGGGCCCCTGACCACGACGGACATCGTCGCCTGGTACGCGGGCGCCTTCGGCGTGCGCCTGTACGGCGGCGCGCACGCCGACGTGGTCCACTACCGCAATCGCCATGACGACTTCCACATCTCCGAGATCACGGGCGCGAAGGACAACCCCGGCCGCGGGCACCTCGAGGTCCACACCGGCAGCGACGTCGGCATGGGCGGCGCGTACGACATCGGGCCGCAGCGGATCTCGTGGGGCGGCCACATGCTCACCGACTGGATGGGCGACGACGGCTTCCTGCACAAGCTCTCGGTCTCGGTCCGCCGTCCGAACCTGGTCGGCGACACGACCTGGTGGAAGGGCGACGTGACCGCCAAGCGCGTCGTGGACGGCCACCACCTCGTCGAGCTCGACATCCGGACCGAGGACCAGCTCGGCCAGCAGTCCGCGCGCGGCCAGGCCACCGTCGTGCTGCCGTCGCGCGAGCACGGGCCGGTCCAGCTTCCCCTTCCCACCGACCTCACGACCGCCTGAGGAGCCATGTTGCTGAAGCCCGGCACCCGCCTGCGCAGCACCGTCTGCACGACCGAGATCATCGTCGTCCGCGCCCCGGCCGGGGACGTCGAGCTCGGGTGCGGCGGCAGCCCTGTGATCCCGATCGGCGAGGAGCCGCCCGTCGGCGGCACGCTCGATCCCACCTTCGCCGGGCCGACCAAGCTCGGCAAGCGCTACGCCGACGCGGAGGGAGGGCTCGAGCTGCTGTGCACGAAGGGCGGGGACGGCGCGCTCTCGCTCGCCGGGCGGCCGCTGCCGGAGAAGGACGCCAAGCCCCTGCCGGCCTCGGACTGACGCCGCGCCGATGAGCATCACGCTGGTCCTCGAGATGGCGGCCTCCGGGCTCGGCGACCGGCTCGCGGTCGGCCGCCGCGGGGAGGGGATGACCTACACGGACCTGCACCGGCGGGCGGCCAACGGCGCCGCGGGCTTCCTGGCTGCGGGCGCCCGCCATGTCGCCTACCTCGGCACGGACGGCGAGGCATTCCCTGTGGCCGTGTTCGCGGCGGCGTGGGCGGGCATGCCGATCCTGCCGCTCAACTACCGGCTCGGTGACGATCGGCTCGCTGCGGGGGCTGGGCGGGCGCGACCGCGTCTTGGTGATCGCCGACACGTCGCGCGCGGGCCGAGGGCGGTGGGCTACCGTGTCGGTCGCGCGGCGATCGTGAGCGCGACCGAGACCGCGGCGGCGCCGACCCGCGACCGCCGACGACGACGAGTCGCCGTGCTGCTCTACACCAGTGGCACGACGGCCGAGCCCAAGGCGGCGGTGCTGCGCCACCGCCACCTGACTTCGTACATGTTGACCTCGGTCGAGTTCGCCGGCGCGACGGACGGGCCGCGCTCATCACCGTGCCGCCGTACCACATCGCCGGCGTGGCCAACTGCTGTCAACTCTACGCCGGCCGGCGCCTCGTGTACCTGCCGCGTTCAACCCGAGGCTGGCTGGACGTCGTGCGGGCCGAGGAGGCGTCACCCACGCGTTCCTGGTGCCCACCATGCTGGCGCGGGTGGTCGAGACCTCGACGGCGAGGCCCGCCGACGCGCCGACGCTGCGGTCGCTCGCCTACGGCGGCGCCCGATGCCGACCACGGTCCTCGAGCGGGCGCTCGACGCTGTTCCCGGACACCGACTTCGTGAACGCCTACGGGCTCACCGAGACCAGCTCCACCATCGCGGTGCTCGGCCCCGACGACCATCGCGCCGCGGCGACGGCGACCCCGCGTGGGGCGCGGCTCGGCTCGGCGGGCCGCTCGTCCCCGGCATCGAGGTCGAGGTCCGCGACGAGGGCGAGGGCTGGCGCCGGCGAGGTCGGCGAGTCTGGGTGCGCGGCGAGCAGGTCTCGGCGAGTACCTCGGCCGGGGCCGTGGCCGACGCCGAGGCTGGTTCCCGACCCGCGACCGGGCTGGATCGACGACGACGGCTACCTGTTCATCGAGGGCCGGGCCGACGACACCATCATCCGTGGCGGCGAGAACATCGCCCCCGCCGAGATCGAGGACGTGCTGCTCGACCACCCGGCGGTCCCGACGCCGCCGTGGTCGGTGTCCCCGACGACGAGTGGGGTCAGCGCATCGCCGCCGCGGTCGTGGTGCGCGAGGAGGCGTCGTCACCGCGGCGAGCTGCGGGGGGACGCGCGGCAGCTGCGGGGCTCCAAGACCCCCGACCGGACTCGTCGTGCTCCGGTCGAGCTGCCCCACACCGACACCGGCAAGCTCCTGCGCCGCGAGGTGCTCGCCGGCCTGCTGCGTGCCGAGGTGAAGTGATCAGGCGGGCGCGCGCTCGTCGGCGAGGCCCCAGCGCAGCGCCGTCTCCGCGTCGATCGCCGCGCCGGTGAGCGCCAGCCACGCCGTGCGCTGACGCCCGATGCGGGGCGGCAGGCTCGACGGTGCCGCCCGCGCCGGGGATCAGGCCCATGCCGACCTCGGGGAGATGGATGCTCGTGCCGTCGCGCACGGTGACGCGCCCGGCGAACGCCGCCAGCTCGATGCCCGCGCCGGCGCAGGCGCCGTGGAGATGGACCGTGAGGCGCTCGGCGACGCGGGCGACGGCGAGCCGCGGCGCTGCGCTGCGCGCGCACCTGGTGGGCGGTGACCGGGTCGTCGAGCAGCCCCAACTCGCTCAGGTCGCCGCCGCTGCAGAAGCTCCGGCCGGCGCCGCGCAGGTGCGCCGCGGTCAGCGTCGGGTCGAGCCGCAGCACCTCCAGCGCGTCGATGAGGGCGTCGCGGGTGGCCGCGTCGTAGGCGTTGTGCACAGCCGGCCGGTCGAGCGTGATCGTGAGCATCCCACGGTCGCGCTCGAGCCGCACCGGCTCCGCCGACGGCCGCGCCGTGACCGGGCGTCGCGCGGCCAGCCAGCGCTGGAACTCCGGCCCGGCCTGGAGCAGCCCGTAGGCCATCGACTCGACGGCGAGCGCGGCCTCGACGGAGAGCGCCGGCACGCGCCCGCAGCACCTGTACGAGCGTGAGCGCGGCGCCCGGGGTGCGCGTGGCGGCCTCGACGACCGCGGCGGTCTCGCCCGTTACCCAGGGCGCCTAAGGATCGGGCGCCGCGGTCAGCAGCAGGTCGAGATCGGGCGTGCGCTCGCCCGGGGCCCCGGTGCCGATCACGACGCACGGCGCAGCCCGTGCCCGCTGAGGCGAGGCGGTGGCTCGCGTCGCCGTCGTCGACCACCACGACGAGCGCGGCGGCACCCTCGAGGCTGCCCTCGAGCAGCGCGCTCGCCTCGTCGGGTGAGAGGATCTGGGAGGCGATCACGGACGGACCGTATCCAGACAGGAAATATTCCGACTGATCGCTATGATTCGCGGAGCGGCATGCAAGTCTTCAATCCGATCGCACCCGAGCGGGATGACCGCGAGAAGCTGGCGCCACGCCCGGTGCTCGTCCCCGGCGCCCGCATCGGGCTGCTCGCCAACGGCAAGCCCAACGCCGACGTGCTGCTCGAAGCGGTGCACGCGCGCGTCAAGGCGGAGTTCCCTGAGCTCGGGCCGCCCGATCGCGATCAACAAGGGCACCGAGGGACTCGGCCCGTCGAACTCCGCCAGCGAGGCGCATTTCGAGGTGCTCAGCTCGGGTGCGATCGCCGTGCTCGCGGCGAGCGGCGACTGAGGATCCTGCACGTCGTGGAGTCTCCACGACACGGTCGAGATGGAGAAGCGGGGCATCCCGGCGATGCTCGTCGCGACCGACGCGTTCAAGTTCATGGCCCAGTTCGAGGCCAAGAGCCTCGGGACCCTGACGTTGTGGTGCCGTCGTCAACCACCCGATCGTGACCAAGGACCGCGCCCAGCTTGACGCGGACGTCGACGAAGTCATGGAGCAGGTGCGGGAGTTCTTGGGCTGCCCGTTCCGGCCGCGGCATGAGCACGACGCGCGACCCGGGGATCCAGATTCCGCTGGTTACGATGCCCGACGACATCGTCGAGTTCAACGAGGAGGCGGTACGCCTCCGCTGGAGCGATGGCTTCCCGTTGATCCCGCCGACCGAAGAGCGCGTGCAGCGGTTCGTCGACGCGATCCCGTGGCGCGACCGCCACGAGGTCATCGACACGATCGCGCCGGGCGGCGCCGTCGCGACGGTCGAGATGATCGCCGTGCAGGCCGTGATGGCCCGCTGCCTGCCCGAGGTGATGCCGCTACTGATCACCACGGTCGAGACGATGTGCGTCCGGCGGTGAACCTCTACGGCTCCCAGGCCACCACGCATCCGTGCGGGATCCTGACGCTCGTCAGCGGGCCGGTGGCGAAGACGGCAGGCCTGTTCGGTGGCGCGGGCCTCTACGGGCCGGGCCCGGAGCTGCGCGGCAATGTCGCGTTCGGCCGCGCCGGCGCCTGATCTGCCAGAACGTCGGCGGCGCCTACCCGGGGACGAGACCGCTCGACCCAGGGCAGCCCCGCGAAGTACTCGTTCGCGTTCTGCGAGAACGAGGAGGAGTCGCCGTGGGAGCCTACCGCGTCGCCCAGGGCTTCGACGAGGGCGTCAGCACCGTCACGGTGATGGCGCCAGCCGCCGCACGGGATGCACGAGGGCGTCAGCATCGAGCCCACCGGGCTGCTCGTCCGTCCGCCAGTCGATCGCGATGATGGGGAAGAACAACTCCTACATCCCGGGGACCGACTACTTCCTCGTGCTCTGCCCCAGCACGCCAAGGTCCTCTCCGACCACGGGTTCACCCGCCGAGACGTGCAGGAGTACCTCTTCAACCGCGCGCGCATCCCGTACTCCGAGTGGAAGCAGGGCGGCGCGTTCGGGATGTTCGCCAACCGCTACCCGAATACCTGCAGTACGCCGACGACGCGCTGGGCGTCCCGATGAGCCTCGACCCGACCGAGGTGCAGGTCGTCGTCGGCGGCGGTGCCGGGCGCCACTCCTCCTTCATCACCTCCGTCGGGATCTCGCGCCAGGTCACGCGCCAGGTCGACGTCGGGCCTCCGGCCTAGCCGGCTCGCGCCGGCGGCCGTCGAACGCGTCGCCGGCCTCAAGCTCGGCGATCTCCTCCGCTGAGAAACGAGCTCAGTGAGGACCTCCTCCGTATGCTCGCCGAGGTCGGGCGCGCGTGTTGACCGAACTCATCGGCGGCTCGCGTGCAGCGGCGAACCGTACACGGGCAGGTAGCCCATCAGGTGGTGCTTGAGCCCGACGACGTCCTCGCGCTCGGCGGCGTGGGGGTCGACGAGGAGATCCTCGGCGCCCAGCGCGGGCGCGGCCGCGACGCCCGCGCCCTGGAGCGCGTGGAAGGCGGCCTCCGCGCTGCGCTGGTTGGTCGACTCCTATCCAGGCCGTCGTGTCCGCGCGCGGTCGCGCCGCTGCGCGCCGGTCAGGTCGGCGCTCGGCGGGCGCGCCGACGAGCGCGCACCGGAGTGTCACTCGGCCTGGTCGCGGACGGCGATCGAGATCCACTCGTCGTCGCCCTGGCAGGAACATCTGGGGCGCGTAGACCGCGTGCTCGTTGCCGCGCGGGACGGGAGCCCCCCTCCGAGCTGCCGGTCGGCCAGCAGCGGCTCGAGCGGCATCGCGTTGGCCTGAGCATCGAGAGGTCGATCGTCGCGCCCTCGCCCGTCCCGGTGGCGCGGCGCAGCGCGGCCAGCGCGCTCGCGGTGCCGAACAGCGCGGGGATGATGTCGCCGAGCGTGCCGGCCACCATCCCGATCGGCTCCTCGCCGCGTAGCCGGTCAGGCCGTCGAGCCCGGCGAGCGCGGTCGCCGGGGCGCGAAGCCGGGGATCGAGGCGTCCGGGCCGTCCTGGCCGGCCATGCTGATGCGCACGATCACGGCCCGGGCCTGAGCACATGGAGGTCCTCCATGGTCACGCCGAGCCGCTCGAGCGAGCGCGCGCCGAGGTTCTCGACCACGACGTCGGCGCCCGCGATCAGCCGCCGCAGCACCTGCTTGCCGGCGTCCGAGCGGAGGTTGACGATCAGGCTGCGCTTGCCGCGGTTGGCGTTGTTGAAGTGCGGCATCAGGTTCGGCGTCTCGCCCGCGTCGCCGGCCTCGACGTCGGTAGCGATCAGCGGCAGGCCGCGCCGCAGCGTGTCGCGGTAGCGGTGGGACTCGACGCGGATCACGTCGGCACCGAGGTCGCCGAGGATCTGCGTGACCATCGGGCCGCTGAGCACCCACCCGAGGTCCACGACGCGCTTGCCCGCCAGCGGCGCGGTCGGCAGGTCGGTCGGGCGTGGCGGGCGGCGGGGCGGCGGCGGCGCGCCGTTCGCCGCGGGCACGGAGGAGAAGTGGAGGGGGAGGCCGGGCAGTTCGATACGGCGGCCGCCCGTCGCGTGCGCGCGCAGGAAGCCGCGGGCGTGCAGCTGCCGGTCGGCGAGTAGCTCGTCGACCGTCTGGAGCGGGCCGAACGGCAGGTCCTCCTGCGTCGCCATGTCGCGCAGCTCGGCCTTGGTGTACTGGCCCAGCCAGGCCGAGACGTGCGCGTCGACCTCCTCGAAATGGTGCTCGGCGATCGCCCGCCGGCTCTTCAGCCGTGGGTCGGTGGACCACTCGGGGTTGCCCATGACCGCGAGCAGCCGTTGCCACTGCTGCCCGGGGAGGAAGACGAGCGTGACCCAGCCGTCCTTGCACGGCAGGATCGAGTACGGGTAGGGGTTCGGGCGGCGGCGGCCGATGCGCCGCAGGATCGGCCCGTGGAAGAACGCGAGGCTGTACAGCGCCGAGATGACGTTGGTCGCGAGCACCTCGTACTCGGCGATGTCGAGCGTGCGCGTGGGCGGATCGGCCTGGACCGCCGCCAGCACGCCGATCGTCGCCGCCAGCGCGGCCTGATAGGCGCCGACCATCACCGGCGGTGCGAGCGGCTCGCGCCCGGCCTCGCCGAAGTAGGTGCTGAGGCCGCCGAACGCCGCCGCGTTGAGCTCGGTGCCCCGGAAGCCGCTGTAGGGGCCGGTCAGGCCGAAGGGGGAGAGGTGCGCATGCACCCCGTCGAAGCCGTCGAGCAGGTGCGGCGGCAGCACGGAGCGGCCGGCCTCGCCGGAGGTCAGCAGCACGTCGGCGCGGGCCAGCAGCGGCGCGAGCTCCGCCTCGTCGTGGCGCGCGACCTGCACGGTCTTGCCTCGATCCCACGCGAGCGCCATCACCTCCTCGCGGTCCCCGATCACGGGGTGCTCGCCGGGCCCGCCGAGCCCTGCCTCCGAGCGGCCGAGATCGACCCGGCGGACCGTCGCGCCCAGTCGGGCCAGCAGCTCACCGGCGATACGCGCGGACGTCCGGCCGCCGACCTCGAGGACGTCGAGGTCCCGTACGATCATGCGGTGGATCATATAGGGATCATTCGGTCTTTCTCGGGCCCCTCGGTGGTCCTCCGCGACTGGGCCCGCAGCGGCGGCATGGCACTGACCGGCGCGCCCGGCGAGGCGCCCGACTGGGCGCCGGCCGGCCTGCTCCTGGCGGCGCGCGACGCGGCGGCGCGGGTGGAGCACGGCGGCGGCCCGGCGCTCGACGCGGAGCTCAGCGATCTGCTGTTCGGCCGCGCCGCGCTGCGCGGCCTGCGGCGTGCGGGGCAGGTCTCGGCGGGCGGCACCTGCCGCCTCGTGCGCGCGAGCGACGGCTGGGTCGCCTTCAACCTCGGCCGCCCCGACGACCTGGCCTCCGTCCCCGCGATCGTCGCCCAGGCCCTCGCCCGCGCCGGCGGCGCGCGAGCGCCCGCGGCCGACGCCGGCTCCGACCCGGAGGACGCCAGAGCGGCGGCGGCGGACGCCGGCTCCGACTTGGATGCCGCCTGGACAGCGCTCGCCGTCGCAGCAGCGGCGGGGTCGGCCCACGCGATCGCCGATTGCGCGCAGTTGCTCGGTGTGCCCGCCGCGGCGCTCGGGTCCGCGACACGGCCACCGGTGCTGGTGCGGGAGGGCGGCCCGCGTGAGCGCCGCGACGAGGTGGTTGTGGTCGACCTGTCGGCGTTGTGGGCCGGACCGCTGTGCGCGCACCTGCTCTCGCGGGCGGGCGCGCGCGTGACGAAGGTCGAGGACCCGCGCCGGCCCGACGGTGCCCGCGGCGGCCCGGCCGCGTTCTTCGATCACCTGCATGCCGGGCACGAGTTCCGCTCGCTCGACTTCCGCGGCGACGCCGAGGCGCTGCGCGCGCTGATCGCGTCCGCGGACGTCGTGATCGAGTCAAGCCGGCCGCGGGCGCTGCGTGCGCTCGGGATCTCGGCGGAGGCCGCCGCCGACGCCGGCACCGTGTGGGTGTCGATCACCGGCTACGGCCGCGCGGACGGCAACCGGGTCGCGTTCGGCGACGACGCCGCCGTGGCGGGCGGACTGGTCGGCAGCGACGAGCACGGCGACCCGGTCTTCTGTGGCGACGCGCTCGCCGACCCGTTGACCGGGCTCCACGCCGCCGGGGCTGCGCTCGCGCAGCTCCGCTCCGGCCGCGGTGGCCTGCTCGACGTCGCCATGAGCGGCGTGGCCGCCGACGCGGCTCGGCGCGCCGCGGCGGTCTCGGCGGCGATGCCCGCGGTGCACACCGTGCGCACGGCCGACGGCTGGAGCGTGCGCTGCGACGGCGGCGAAGAGCAGGTTCATCCGCCCTCCGGCCGACTCTACCGACCGTTCGCTATAAGCTGACGAGCATGTATCAGATTGGCGTAATGCCGGGGGACGGGGTGGGGCCGGAGACGGTCGCTGCCGCCCTGCGCGTCCTGACCGCCGTCCAGGCGCTCGACGGCTTCGAGTGCGAGACGCTGCACTATCCGCACTCCGGGAGCCACTACCGCGCGACCGGGGAGTTCATCTCCGCCGCCACGCTCGACGAGATCCGCGGGCTTGACGCGCTGTTCTTCGGCGCCATGGGCGACCCGGCGCTGCCCGAGGGGACGATGGAGCGCGGGCTGCTGTTCGCGCTCTTCGAGGGGCTCGACCTGTCCGTCGGGGTGCGGCCGGGGCGCCTCTACCACGAGTCGTTGTCGCCGCTCAAGGGCCGGGGGGTGGGGGACATCGACGTCGTCATCGTGCGCGACGTCAGCGAGGACGCGTTCGTGGCGCCGGGCGGGCTCGTGCGGCCGGACACGGCGCAGGAGGTGGCCATCGGGCTGCTCGTCTACACGCGGCCGACCGTCGAGCGCGTGCTCCGCTACGCCTACGAGCTGGCCCAGACGCGGCGCCGCAAGCTCGGGCTCGTGACGCAGGCGAACGTGGTGCAGGCGCACACGATCTGGACCCGCACCGCGCAGGCGCTCAGCCCGGAGTACCCGGACGTCGAGCTGCGCGAGTTCTACGCCGACGCCGCCGCGATGGCGCTGGTCATCGAGCCCGACGAGCTCGACGTGCTGGTCACGACGTTCTGGATCGGCGGCATCCTCACCGACGTGCTGGGCGGCGTCGTCGGCGGGATCGGCCTGATCGGCGACTCACGGCTGAACCCCGACCGCCACCTGGGGATGTTCCAGTCCGCGCACGGCTCCGCGCCGAAGCACACGGGGAAGAACGTCGTGTCGCCGATCGCCTCGATCAACGCGCTCGTGCTGATGCTCCGCCACCTCGGCGAGCCGGCCTCGGCGGACCGCGTCGAGACCGCGATCGAGCGCGCGTTCACGAGCGGCCGGATCCCGCACGCGAACACGCGCGGGTCGATCGGGACGCGCGAGGCGACCGACGCGGTGCTCGCCGAGCTGAGCTAGGCGCTCGCCTTCGCCGGCAGCACGACGTCGACCGTGACACCCTCGACCGGCACGCCGGCGTTCTTGAGGCGGTCCTTGACCATCATCCCGATCATCTCGGCCGGCGCGAGGCAGTCCTCGCACGCGTCGGCCGTCGCGTCGATGTTGACGGTCAGCGTGCGGGCGACAGTCTCCAGCCGCAGCGCATAGCCGTCGGCGGCGAGCATGTCGCGCAGCGGCTGCATGGCCTCGTTGACGGTGCTCTCCTCGAGCTCGGACATGAGTTCCTCCTGATCAGGTGAACCTGACGCGCCGGCTCACCGGCGGGCCCTGCTCGTGGTTGTTGATGTAGAAGCGAGACTGGTTGCGGCCGGGGTCCCCGGCGACGATGATCGTCAGCTCGTCGGGGCTCATCATCGTAGGCACGAGGCGATCCGGGTCCGTGGAGCGCGAGAAGTCCGGCGGGGCCTCGCCGCGCTCGATCATCTTCGTCAGCTCGAACTCGTCGCCGCCGACGTGGTGGGGCCAGATGTCGAGCCAGCGCGCGCCGATCTGGGCGTGGTCGTAGATGTACTGGCGAACGTCGTCCTTGGTCAGTCCCTCGGCGGCGATGACGCCCGCGACGGCGGGGTTGAGCAGCAGCAACGGCGCCCAGCGCTGGAACCAGATGCCGGTGAAGATCCACGGCCCGACGGTCGTCGCGTGGATGTGCGCGAGCGCCGCGAGGTGCGTCTCCGCGGTGTGCCCGCTGGTGTAGATCGGCTGGCTGATCGCGTAGACGCTGCGGACCGTGACGACGTCGTCCTCCTGGGCGAAGCCGTACTCGACGCGCGTGGGCGGCCAGCCGATCCGCTCCAGCGCGTCGTCGTCCTCGCCCATGGCGACGTTGAGCCCCGAGCCGATGCTGCCCTTGTCGGTCCGGCCCGGCGGCGAGAGCAGGCCGGCGACGTTGCGCATGTAGAGGCGCAGGAAGCGGCCGATGCTCGTGTTGGCCCGCGGGCCGACCCGCATCAGGCCGGCCTTGGTGTTGAACCCGAGGCGCTTCACCATGGGCCCGCTCACCGTCACCAGCGGCTCCCAGCCGGGGGTCGAGCCGCCGTCCTGGATCCGGAACTCGGGGTCGGAGATCGCCTCCGCGATCGCGACGAGGATCGGCATGTACTCCGGCCGGCAGCCCGCCATCACGCCGTTGACCGCGACCGACCACACGGTCGCCTCGCGGTTGGCGGGCAGCAGCGTCCCGAACACCTCGTCAGGCTCGCGCGGCGTCTGGGCCATGAAGCGCTCGACCCGGTCGAGCGTCGGCGGGATCACCGGCAGCCCGTCGGTCCAGAGCCGGTCCTCGAAGTAGTCCTGGACGTTATCGAGCCCGCCCGTGTAGACGACCTCGCGCGGCTCGGGCTCGCGCTCGGCGACCTCGTCGGTCTCGCCGACACCCGGCACCAGGCCGCGGAGGCCGTCGACGACGACCGGGAACACCGTGTTCACGGACTTCTCCCGCAGCGTCTCCGACGAGTCCGTCGGGATCGTGCCGGGGTACTCAGCGACCGGCACGTGCGGTATCCCCAGCGCCTGCGAGATCACGCGGGCCTGGTACATGAACCCGGTCGAGGCGATCGCCACCGAAGGGATCCCGCACCGCTCCGCCACTGCGCATGCCCGCAACACGGCGGGCGTACAGCTGCCTCACGCACCGACCGCCGCGATCACGGAGTCGACGCCGGTCCGGCGCAGCACGATCGGCAGCGCCTCGATCACGTCGGCCTCGTCGTGGCCGTGGATGTTCCCGTACTCGTCGAAGTCGACGAACGTCACGTCGGGGTGCCGCGTGCGCATCTCCGCCTTGACGGCGTCGAAGATCTCGTCGCCGCGGAAGAGGTAGTCCCACAGAAGGCCGATCTTGCGGCCGGACAGGTCCTCGGAACGGGGCGCGCGCTCGTCGCCCGAGGCGTCGGGAGCCGACGGCGCGAGCGGCCAGAGCACCTCGAAACGATCCTGCTCGCCGCCCGTCATGCGTTCCTCCCGAGTCAGTCTCCCAGCGCCCGAACTATGTCGAGCGATCGTTAGGAAAAGTACAGCAGAGGTCGGCGTCGATCAAGGCGGCGAGCGGTGACCGGCGGGGCTCAGTCGTCCTCGACGCCGAGGGCTGCGAAGAACATGTCGCAGTAGGCGTCGGCGATCTGGATGGGGGTGAAGCGCCCTTCGGGGCGGTACCACTGCGGCGTGTAGTTGACCATGCCGAGGAGCGCGAGCATCTGCAGGCGGCGGGCGTCGTCGCGCTTGCCCTTTTTCGCCGGTGGGGCGACCTCGTCGAGCATGCGCCACAGCAGCTCCTCGAAGGCGTCGCGGCTCTTGCGCACCTCGTCCCAGTTGGGGTCGCGCTCGATCACGTGCCGTTCCTGGCCGAAGACGATCATGTGGTGGTGGAAGCGCTCGATGTAGGAGATCCACTCGCGCAGCAGCAGCCGGAACCGCTCCTTGGGCGTGAGATCCTCGCGCTGCTCGATCCCGAGCGCGATCTCGTACCACGGCTCCATCAGCTCCAGCAGGATCCGGAAGAGCAGCTTCTCCTTGCTGCCGATGTAGTGGTAGAGCCCGCCGCTGGTGAGGCCCGTCGCCTCGCTCAGGTCCACCATGCTCGTGGCCTGGTAGCCGCGGTCCGCGAACACCCGCGCGGACACCTCGATCACCTCTTGCTGGCGGCGCTCGTAGCGCTCACGGAGAACCGGTCGATTCGGAACGGCAGCCATCGGTGCGTGAAACCTAGCGGTTATGCGGGACGGCGCGCGGCCCTTGATACAGAGATTTCTAGCGATCATGCGGTATATGTTCTGCGATGGTCCACACCTACGTCGGCAGCTGGTCGCTCGGCAGCGAGGACGGGGGCGATCGGATCGCCCACTGTCACCTGGATCCCGCCTCCGGCGCGCTCGAGATCGTCGGCCGCGCCGACGTCCGCGCCGTCGCCTCGATCTGCATCCCGCGGTCGCGGCGCTCGCTCTACGCGGCGGTCCACGCGTCGCGCTTCGAAGGGGTCGACGGCGGCGCGCTGGTCGGGTTCTCGATCGACCCCGAGACCGGCGCGTTGGCTCGGCACAGCGAGGTCCGGGGGCTCCACCCGCACCCGAACACCGTCACGTTCGACCGCGACGAACGGTGCCTGCTGGTCGCCAGTGGCCTTGGCGGCGCGCTCACCGTCGTACCGCTCGCTGCCGACGGGCGCCTGGACGAGCCGTCGCAGGTGATTCGCTTCGCCGGGCCGGCGGTCGTCCCGCTCGGCACGCGCGGGGTGCCGTCGAGCTTCCCGCGCGAGTCGCCGTTCCCCCACCACGTCGTGGCGGCACCCGGGAACCAGTTCGTACTGGTGGCCGACATGATCCAGAGCGGCATCCGGGTGCTCCGCTTCGACGCCGGGCGCGTCGAGGAGGAGCCCGTCGCGTGGGTGCCGGGCCACACCCCGACCGCCGGCGTGCGCCACCTGGCCTTCTCGACCTCGGGCGAAACGCTGTTCGTCACGAACGAGGCCGAGTCGAGCGTGAGTGTCTTCGGCTTCGACCCACCCAGCGGGGCGCTGGAGCTCCAGCAGACGCTGCCCTCGATCCCCGGCGACTTCGCGGGGCACAACAACGCAGTCGACATCAAGGCGCATCCCAACGGCCGCTTCGTCTACGTCTCCAACCGCGGCAGCGATCTGCTGGCGACCTACCGGACGGGCCCGCGATTCGAGCTCGTCGGGTTCGAGCCCGCCGGCGGCGCGACGCCGCGGACGCACTGGCTGACCCCGGACGCCAGGCTGCTGCTGGCGGTCAACCAGGGGGCCGACGCCGTCGTCGCCTTCGCGGCGGACGCCGACACCGGAGCGCTCACCCGCACCGGCGCGGTGACCGAGCTGCGCACGCCCGCGACGCTGGCGTTCGCCGAGCTGCACTGAGTTCCAACCTTCGCCGCCGCGCCGGGGTCTTGAGGTCTGACCACCCACCTGAAAGGCGGAGCCCAATGCTCGGCATCAATCTCAAGCACTCCCTCGCGATCCTCGCCGTGACCGCCGGTGTCCTCTCCGCGGCAGGACCGGCGAGCGCCGCGAACCACATCCTCTACAACGGCCACGCCGGCCTCGGCACGTCCGTCTACCAGCACAACCAGACCGAGCATGACTTCCTCATCGACGGGACGTCGAACACGATCATGTTCGCCACCGCGGTGATCGAGTCGATCGGCACGAAATACACGAGGTCTGCGCCGCGCGGTCCCGGCGCCAACAAGAACGAGGTGTCCATCGAAACACTCGAGTTCTCCCTCCCCGAGGTGAACGACGGGGTGCTCTAGCGGCGTCGCACGCGCTCGAACCGGCGCACGCGATCGCGCCGGTCGGCGCGCAGCGAGTCGGCCCGGCCCGCGCCGCAGTCCACGCGGTCGGCGCCGGCACCGGCGCGCATGACGTCGCTGCCGCTGCCGCCGTGGGTGGGCCTCCTGTCGATCCTCGCCGTCAGCGCAGCGATGGTTCACGCTGCGCGGCGCGGAGCCGAGCCCCGTCGCGCCCGGGCGGGAGCCCGAACTGCCGGCGGTATTCGCGGCTGAACTGCGACGCGCTGTCGTAGCCGACCCGGTAGCCAACGGTGGCGACGTCGTCCACCCCGGTGAGGAGCAGCAGGCGCGCTTTCTGCAGCCGGATCTGCTTCTGGAACTGGATCGGGCTGAGTGCCGTGACCGCCTGGAAGCTGCGGTGGAACGCGGAGGTGCTCATGCCGCAAGAGCGAGCGAGTTCCTCCACGCGGAACGGCTTGCTGTAGTGCTCGGTGATCCAGCGGACGGCGCGGCTGACGTGCGTAAGGGTGCTGTTGGTGAGTCCGATCTGGCGCACGCTCTCGCCGAGCGGACCGATGAGCAGCCGCCAGAGAAGCTCGCGCTCGATCATCGGGGCGAGGACGTCGCGGTCGTCGGGGCGGTCGAGCAGCCGCAGCATCCGGACCGCGGCGTCGAGCAACTCGGGCGAGGCGTCGGCGACACCGAGGCCGGGAGGCGGGGGCGCGAGGCGTCGTGGTGACCTCGACGTCTCCAGCATCAACGAGGCGATCGCCGACGGCCGGAGGACGAGCCCGAACCCGAGCGCCGGCTCGGCGGCCGACGCCCGGGTGTAGTGCCCGGTGACCGGCAGGTCCACCGACG
Source organism: uncultured Solirubrobacterales bacterium (assembly GCA_963787335.1). Lineage (GTDB taxonomy): Bacteria > Actinomycetota > Thermoleophilia > Solirubrobacterales > Solirubrobacteraceae > DASQFQ01. The sequence goes on along the minus strand of CAWBCU010000030.1, from coordinate 48,186 downwards.
CGACCAGGTACTGGCCTGGTCCGTAGTCGTAGACCTGGTCACCGACGGCGAGGCGCTTGGACCCCTGGGCGATGATGGCCATGACCGTGCCGGTACTCGCCGCCCGAGGCTGCCTCGGCGTGGTGGCGGCCGAGAGGAGGACGCCGTCGATCGCCGTCGTCTCGTCCGGCCGCACATGGCGGTCGATCAGCGTCCGCAGTTCCTCGAGCAGCGCCTGAGCATTCATGAGCAGGAACATACATCGATCGGGTCCGAAGAACGCGGCGCGACGACGACATAGAGCCGAGCATCGAGCAGGATCGTGCATCGACGGGGCATTTCTGTTCTCACGCTCCAGGCCACCGCGCTGGTTCGCTTCGGTGCATGCAAGACACCGACCTCACCCAGGTCGCCGTGGTCACGGGCGGGAGCTCGGGCATCGGCCGACACACCGCCCTCCGGATCGCAGAACGCGGCGACGGCGTCATCCTCACCTACAACAGCAGCCCGGACGGAGCCCAGGAGACCGTCGCGGCCATCGAGGCCCGCGGCGGCAGCGCCGTCGCCCTGCAGCTCGACGTCGGCGACAGCACAGCGTTCGCCGGCTTCGCCCAGACGGTGGCCGCCGAGCTCTCCGATCGCTGGCAGCGCAGCTCGTTCGACTACCTCGTCAACAACGCGGGCTTCGGCCAGATGTCGATGTTCGCGGACACCACCGAGGAGCTCTACGACCGGTTCCACCGCGTCATCCTCAAAGGCCCGTTCTTCCTCACCCAGACGCTGCTGCCGCTCCTCGCCGACGGCGGCGCGATCGTCAACACGACGAGCAACTCGGCGCTGCCCACCGGCGTCGAGGCCGGCTATTCCGCCTACGCCACCATGAAGGGCGGCCTCGCGGTCCTCACCCGCTACCTGGCCAAGGAGCTCAGCGCGCGCGGGATCCGGGTCAACGCGGTCGCCCCGGGCCCGACCCGGACGGGGTTCATCACCGACGACGTGGTCGAGCGCTTCCCCGAGGTCATCGCCTCGCTCGTGGACCGCACCGCGCTCGGGCGCCTCGGCGACGGCGACGACGTCGGCAAGGTGATCGCCGCCTTGCTGTCCGACGAGTGCAGCTGGATCACCGGCGAGCACATCGAGGTGTCCGGCGGCTTCAGGCTGTAGCCAGGCGGCCGAGTCGGTCGAATTCCGCCCGGCGGCTCGCCCGCAAGACTTAGACTCGGCGGCGAGGCCATGCGCGCACGTCTCGTCAGCGGAGCGGATCCCGGGCGTTACCTCGGGGCGCTCGTCGTCGTGGCCGGCGTGTACTACCTCGTCGGCCGGATCGGGCTCGAGCTCGCCTACCTCGACGGCGCGGTGGCGGCGCTGTGGCCGCCGGCGGGCTTCGGCCTCGCCGTCCTCTTCCTCTACGGGATCCGGCTGTGGCCGGCGGTGGTCGTCGGCGACCTGCTGCTCGGCGACTTCTCGACGCCGCTCGGCACCGTGCTCGCCCAGACGGTCGGGAACACGGTCGCCGTCGTGGCCGCCGCGCTGCTGCTGCGGCGCCTCACCGGCGGGCGCGGCGATCTGGAGCGGGTCGCGGACGTGCTGGCGCTCGTCGCGTGCGCGTTCGTCGCCGCGCTCATCAGCGCGGCGTTCGGGCCGCTCTCGCTGCGGCTCGGCGGCGTGATCCCGGCCGACGAGCTCGCGCGGGTGTTCCGGACGTGGACGCTGAGCGACGCGTGCGGCGTGCTCGTGGTCGCGCCGGTGATCCTCACGTGGGCGAGCCGCGGGCTGCGTGGCATCCACCGGCGCGAGGTCGTCGAGGGCGCGATCGCGCTCGCGCTGCTGGTGGCGCTGGCCGAGCTGCCGCCGCAGCGCGACGTCCCCTACATCGTCTTTCCCGTGCTGCTGTGGTCGGCGCTGCGCTTCGGGCCGCGCGGCGCGTCGGCGGGGATCCTCGCCGTGTGCTCGATCACGGTCTGGAACACGGCGCACAACGCCGGGCCGTTCGTGCGCGAGTCGACCACCGACAGCCTGCTGGCGACGCAGCTCTTCATCGCGATCGCGGCGCTGACCTCGCTGGTGCTCGCCGCCGTCACGGCCGAGCGCACGCATGTGGCGGCGGCGCTGGCGGAGAGCGAGCGCGCCCAGCGGGCGCTCGCCGACGAGCAGGCCGCGCTGCGCCGGGTGGCCACCCTGGTCGCCGGAGGGGCGCCGCCGAGCCGCGTGTTCGAGCGGGTGACCGAGGAGGTCGCCCGGCTCCTCGGCATGCCGGGCGCGAGCCTCATGCGCTACGACGGCGAGCGCACGGCGACGGTCGTCGGCGGCTGGAGCGACGACGGCAGGCTCGCCCTGCCCGTCTCCAGCACCTTCGATGTCGACGGCGACACCGTCGTCGGCAAGGTCCTGCGCACGGGCGAGCCGCAGCGCGTGGAGCGCTACGCGGACGCGCGCGGGGACCTGGCCGAGGTGCTCCGGCGCTCGGGCTACCACGCGGCGGTGGCGGCGCCCATCACCGTGGCCGGAGAGCTGTGGGGAGCGCTCGCCGCCGGGACGCGGTCGGACGAGCCCCTGCCGGAGGGGCTCGAGCAGCGGCTGTGCGACTTCGCCGACCTGGTCGCCCAGCGGCTGGCGAACGCCGACGCGCTCGAGCAGCTCGCGGCGTCGCGCGCGCGGATCGTCGAGGTCGGCGATGCGGAGCGCCGGCGGCTCGAGCGCAACCTGCACGACGGCGCGCAGCAACGGCTCGTGTCACTGGCGCTCGACCTGCGGATGGTCGGCGCGACACTCGAGAAGGACCCGCCCGCCGCCCGCAGGACGCTGGCCGCGGCGCAGGAGCAGCTCGCCAAGGGGCTCGAGGAGCTGCGCGAGCTGGCGCGCGGGATCCATCCTGCCGTCCTCACCGAGCGCGGTCTCGGCCCGGCGCTGCAGGGTCTGTTCGCGCGCGCGCCGCTGCCGGTGGAGATCACCGAGCTGCCGGAGGAGCGGCTGGCCGGCCCGGCCGAGGCGGCCGCGTACTACGTCGTCGCCGAGGCGATCACCAACGTGGCCAAGTACGCGCAGGCCTCCTACGTGACGGTCAGCATCCGCCGCACCGACGGCTCGGCTACCGTCGTCGTGACCGACGACGGCGTCGGCGGCGCGGACCCCGCCCTCGGCACGGGGCTGCGCGGGCTGGCAGATCGGCTCGAGGCGCTCGACGGCCGGCTCGAGGTCGACAGCTCGGCCGCGCACGGCACGCGCATCCGCGCCGAGATTCCCAGCCCGTGATCCGCACAACAGAGAGAGGTTGAGCATGGGGTTCCTCCGGCACGACGACATCGAGAACGGTCGGCGCTTCCAGATGAAGGAGAAGCTGATCTCGATCGGCGACGACTCCTGGATCGAGGACGATCAGGGCGAGCGCGTCTACAAGGTCGACGGCAAGGCGATGCGCGTCCGCGACACGTTCATCCTCGAGGACCGCGACGGCAACGAGGTCGCGAAGATCCAGGAGAAGAAGCTCAGCATTCGCGACAAGATGCGGATCGAGCGCGACGGCAACACGCTGGCGACCGTCAACAAGGCGCTGATCGGGATCCGCGACCGCTTCCACGTCGAGATGGAGGAAGGCGAGGATCTCAAGGCGCACGGCAACGTCGTCGACCACGAGTACAAGATCGAGCGCGACGGGGATGTGATCGCGACCGTGTCGAAGAAGTGGTTCCGCGTGCGCGACACCTACGGCGTCGAGATCCGCGCCGGCGAGGACGAGCCGCTCCTGCTCGCCCTCACGGTCGCGCTCGACGAGATGAGCCACGGGCGCGCCTGAGCGAGTTCACCCCGACCGGGTGATTGCGCGGCGGGCCCGGGAGTGGGAGCATCGGCCCATGTACGTTCGCCGAGGCCCGTTGCGTCACGCGCGGATGCTGGTGGCGGCCACCCACGCCGCTCAGGAGCGCGACGCGCTCCTGATCGAGCCCGACCCGGACGAGCGGCCCGAGGACCGCGGCGCCGAGGTCGTCCGGGTGGACCTCCTCGCCGCCCCGCCGCTGCCCGACGGCCCTGTAGACACCGCCCCCTAAGTCCACCGCTGAGCGACCTCCCGCGCGGCGCGGATCCCGCTCCTGAGCGCGCCCTCCATGAGACCGCTCCACGGCCCGGCGGTGTACTCGCCCGCGAAGTGCAGCGGGCCGCTGGGCGCGGTGAGGCGGTCCTCGTCGCCGGCCTCGGTCGCGAGCCCGGGGGTGCTGTAGGCGCCCTGCGCCCACGGGTCGTCGCTCCAGGTGGTCAGCACGGCGCCGCCGTCGCTGATCTCGAGGTCGGGGCGGAGGCGCCGGACGCGCTCCCGCCAGGCCTCCGGCCCAGCGGCGACGGCGAGCCGGTCCAGCGCGCGGGGGGAGCCGGCGAAGCAGTTCAGGACGGGCGCCACGGTGCCGTCGCCGCCGGTCGCCGTCCAGCACCAGTAGCGGTCGGGGACGCTCATCACGGCGCTGGTGGGGGCAGTGCGGGCGAGCGGGAGGTGGAGCTTCGCCGCGTGGCCGAGCGCGACGCGGTCGAGGGCCGCGAGCTTCCACGCGGGCAGCGCCGGCTCGAAGCTCAGGTCGCGGACGACCGGCAGCGGGAGCGCGAGCACGACGGCGCGCGCGTCGATCGCACCCGCGGCGGTCTGCACGCGGATCGTGCCCTCGTCGTGGTCGACGGCGAGCACGGGGGTGCGCAGCCGGACGCGTTCCCCGAGCCGCTCGGCCATCGCGCCCGCGAGGCGCTGGTTGCCGGCGGCGAGCCGGTGGCTGGGGTGGGGCTCGAACGCGGCGGCGTGCTCGAGCACGTCGGCGCTGAGCCGGTCGCTCTCGAGCGCCGAGGAGATCTCGATCCGGGCGATGACCGCGTCCGCCACGGGTTCCGGCAGATCGAGCGCGGCGACCGCCTGGGCGGCCGAGGCCCCACCGACGGCCGCGCGCGCGATCGCGAGGCCCGCGGCCTGGAGGGTGGCGGCGTCGGTCGCCACGCCGCGGGGCTCGCGGACGTAGTAGCTCATGCCGGTGTCGGCGAGCCCGAGGCCGAAGCGGCGCGCGAGCCCGCGCATCACCTCGTAGCCGTCGAGGATGAACTCGGCGCCGCGCTCGATCAGCGCCGGCGCGCCGGCAGGCGCGGCCACCCGTTCCGTCCACACCCGGCCGCCCACGCGGTCGCGCGCCTCGCACACCAGCACGTCGACCCCGCGATCGGCCAGCTCCGTCGCCGCCGCGAGACCCGCGAAGCCACCCCCGATGACGACCACCCGGTCCACCCGCGCCACTTCAGCACGGAGCGCCGCCTCAGGCGAGTGCCGCCGGCTCCTGCTCGCGCAGCAGCGCGCGGAGCGCCGGCAGCTCGAGCGGGCGCGCGAACAGGAACCCCTGGCCGAGGCGGCAGCCGAGCGCGAGCAGCGCGTCCTGCTGCTCGGGCAGCTCGATGCCCTCCGCCACCAGGTTCAGCCCGAGGCTGTGGGCGAGCTCGATGATCCCATGGACGAGCCGGGAGTCGGCCTCGGGATCGGCCAGCCCCTTCACGAACGGCCGCGCGATCTTGAGCCCGTTGACGGGCAGGCGCTGGAGGTGGCTGAGCGAGGAGTAGCCCTCGCCGAAGTCGTCCAGCGAGAGCTGCACGCCCGTCTGGACGATCCGGTCCAGCTTGGCGATGCTCACCTCGGGGTTCTGCATCACCGATGACTCGGTGACCTCCAGCACGAGCGCGACGGGCTCGAGCCCGGTCTCGGCCAGGGTCCGGCTCGACGAGATGCTCGAAGTCGGGATCCATGAGCTGCCGGGCGGAGACGTTGACGCCGACCATGATCGCGGGGGCGCCGTCGTCGCGCCATTGGCGCGCCTGCGTACACGCCTCCTTGAGGATCCAGGCGCCCATCGGCGCGATCAACCCGGTCTCCTCGGCGAGCGGGATGAAGTCCAGCGGCGGCACCAGGCCGTGCCCGGGCCGCTGCCAGCGCATCAGCGCCTCGGCGGCGACGACCGCGCCGGTCTCGAGGTTGACGATCGGCTGGTAGTGGATCACCAGCTCGTCGCGCTCGAGCGCCTTCCGGAGCCCGTTCAGGACGTCGAGCCGGGCGACCGCCCGGTTCTCCATGGCGGGATCGAAGAACGCGCTGCCGTCCTTCCCGCGCTCCTTCACGCGGTACATGGCGAGGTCCGCGCGCCGCAGCAGCTCCTCGGCGTCGAGCGATTCCTGCGCCAGCGCGATCCCGATGCTCGGGCTCAACGTGACCTCGCCGCCGGTCAGGTGGAACGGCGTGGCGAACAGCGCGCGGATGCGCTCGGCCGCGGCCAGCGCGTCGTCGAGGCCGCGGACGGTCTCGAGCAGCACGGCGAACTCGTCGCCGCCCAGTCGCGCGACGGTGTCCGCCGGGCGGGTCGCCTCGTCGATCCGCTGTGCGGCGGCGGCGATCAGCTCGTCGCCGCTGGCGTGGCCGAGCCCGTCGTTGACGAGCTTGAAGTCGTCGAGGTCGATCATCAGCACGGCCACGCGCTCGCTCGTGCGCAGCGTGCGGTCGAGCGCGTGGCGCGCGCGGTCCTCGAACAGCGCGCGGTTCGCGATGCCGGTGAGCGAATCGGTGAAGGCCTGCCGCTCGAGCTGGTGATGCTGGCCCTGGAGCGCCTCGGCCATCCGGTTCAAGGTGTCGGCCAGCTCGTGCAGCTCGCTCGAGGAGGTCACGGCCACGCGGTGGGCGAGCTTCCCGCTGCCGAACGCCCGCGCCGCCTCGGTCAGCCGGCGGATCGGGCGCAGCGCGGCCGAGGCCAGGCGACTGGCGAGCTGCGCGGCGATGCCCAGCGAGGTGAGCAACGCGACGAGGGCCACGAGGGATTGCGCGCGGTTGAGGCGGCGGGTCGCCGCCAGGTCGCTGCGGATCTCGAGCTGTGAGCCCGTGACGAGCTTGCCGACGCCGCCGATCGCGGCGTTCACATGGTCCTCGAACACGTCCTCGGGGTCCGCGGCGTCGTCCTGCGCCGTGCCGACGCCCGTGCGGGTGTCGCGCAGCTGGCGCGTCGCGGCCTGCCAGTGTCGCTCGACCGAGCGGAGGCGCGCCTGCTCGTCCGGTTCGTCGAAGGCCGGGCCTTCGAGCGCCCGATCGACGTGGCGCGACGCGGCGCGAAACGCGGCGAGATCGGCGGGCTCGCCCTCCTCCATGAAGCTGCTGCCGGCGATCCTGGCCGTCTCCAGGTTCTGGAACAGGCTGACGCTGGCCGCCGATTCCCGCGTCAGCTCCTCGGCGAGCTGCTGCGACCGGCCGGCGGAGACCAGCAGCAGGAGACCGCAGGCGAGCGCACCGATCAGGACAGGGGCCAGCACGGCTGCGGCGAACACGAGCAGGCGGCGATGGAGGGAGGGCAGGCGACGCGGCCTAGGGGACCGCTCGCGCTCGGAGTGCGTCAAGCTTTCCGAGCATCGACATCGTCGGAGACTTCCTGAAGCTGGCGCTCGCCCGGCAGCGCGTCATGGAGGGCCATGCGCGAGTTGATCCGGAGCTTGCTGAACACCTTGTGCAGGTGCCATTCGACCGTGCGGGGGCTGAGGAACAGCCGGGCGCCGATCTCCGGGTTGGAGAGGCCGTCACGGGCGAGCCGGGCGATCTGCTCCTCCTGCGCCGTCAGCTCGTCGCGCGTCTCGACGGTGCGCTTGCGCACGCGCTCGCCCGTGGCCAGGAGCTCGCGGCGGGCCCGCTCGGCGAACGCCTCCATGCCGATGGCGCCGAGCAGCTGGTGCGCCGTGCGGAGCTGCTCGCGCGCCTCGACGCGCCGGCCCTCGCGGCGCAGCCACTCGCCGTAGAGCAGGTGTGCGCGCGCGAGCTCCGGCCGCAGCCGCGTCCGGCCCAGCCGCTCGACCGCCTCGCGATACAGGCGCTCGCCGGTCTCGCCCTCGCTCAGCAGCGCGCGGGCGCGGGCCTCGATCCCCAGCGCCCAGTCCGTGCCGGCCGCCGTCGTGGCGCCCGGCCAGGCGCTCGAGCGCGGCGGCGGCCAGCTCGGTGTCGCCGCAGCGGACGCTCGCCTCGATCAGCTCGGGCAGCGACCAGGCGGAGAGGAACAGCTCGGGGTGGTCCTCGGTCGCCTCCCGGGCCGCGGCCAGCGCCGGCTCGTAGCGGCCGAGGCCGTTGAAGAGGATGGCGGCGGCCCACTGCGCGTACTGGACGCCGATGCCCTGGCCGCCGGCGGTGGAGTCGGTGACGGCGGCCTCGATCAGCGGCGACGGCCTCGGCTTCCCGCCCCCGGAACGAGGCGAGCAGCATCGCGGCGTAGGGGGCGATCCGGGTCTCGGTCGCCTCGGTGACCGCGTCGAGCTCGTGGATCACCGCGGCCGCCTTCGCGAACTCACCCGACCAGGCGACGAGGATGGCCGACGCGGTCAGGTCGATGGGGAGCCGGGCGAGCGCGCCCGCGTCGCGCGCGAGCTGGAGCTGGCGGGCGTTGATCGCGTGCCAGCTCTCGGCGTCCCACAGCACGTTCGCCGGCACCGTCGTCAGCCAGCCCCAGCGGAAGTTCTCGTCCGCGGCGACGTCCTTGGCCGCGAAGGCGCTCGTCGCCCGGCTCAGCAGCGGCGCCGCCGCGGTCCGTCCCTCGGTGACGAGCGCGGCGAGGCCGTCGAGCAGCAGGGCGGACGGGCGCGGGGGGTGGGTGGTGCCGGGGGCGGACCGGGCTGCGCGCGAGACCTCGAGCAGATCGCCGTCGGTGGCCAGCCGCCCGGCGAACAGCGCCGCGCCCCAGGCGTCGAGGTAGGTCTCGCGCGCGAGGTCGGGGTCGAGCCGCTCGAGGCGCTTGGCGGCCGCCAGGAGCAGCGGGGGCGCGTCGCTGCCGACGCCGGAGGCGAACGCGATCTGCCCGCGCAACAGCTCGATGCGGGCGCGCCGCAGCTCGTCGAGCGGCCCGGCCTCGGCCGCGGCCAGCAGCGCCAGCGCCGCCTCGAACGCGCCGGCCTGCAGGTTCGCCTGCGCGGCCGCGAGCGCGCGGTCCACCCGCCGGTCCGGCGCGCGGGTCAGCGCGACCGAGCGCTGGAGGAACGCGGCCGCGGCGGCCAGCCCGCCGCGCGCCTGCGCCCGCCCCGCCGAGCGCTCGAGCTCCAGCGCGACGTCCTCGTCGGGCTCCGGCGCCGCCGTGGCGAGGTGCCACGCGCGCCGGTCCGGGTCGCTCTCCGGGTCGGTCGCCTCGGCCAGCGCGAGGTGTGCGGCCCGGCGCTCCACCGGCGACGCCGATCGATAGACCGCCGAGCGCACGAGCGGATGGCGGAAGGTCACCCATTCACCGGTCGTCAGCAGCCCGTCCGTCTCGGCGGCCGCCGCCGCCGAGCCCTCGATCCCGAGCCGCTCGGCCGCGCGCGCGACCAGCAGCGGGTCGCCGACCGGCTCGGCCGCCGCGACCAGCAACCACCGCTGCGTCTCGGGCGGCAGCTCCGCGAGCCGGCGCTGGAAGGTCTCCTCGATCCGCCCCGGCAGCGCGGGTGCGCCCGGCAGGCCGAACCCGCCCGCGAGCTGCGTCGGCGTCAGCCCGCGCGGCAGCTCGAGCAACGCCAGCGGGTTCCCTCGCGTCTCGGCCACGATCCGGTCGCGCACGCGCGCGTCGAGCACGAAGCGACCGGTCGATTCCAGCAGCGCCCGCGCGTCTGCGTCCCGCAGCCCCTGCACCTCGAGCTCGGGCAGCCCGCGCAGCTCGGCCCCCGGCTCGCGCGCGGCGAACACGAGGACGACCGGCTCCGCCCGCAGCCGCCGCGCCACGAACCCGAGCGTCTGCGACGACGCGTGGTCGAGCCACTGCGAGTCGTCGATCACGAGCACGAGCGGGCGCTCCTCCGCCGCCTCCGAGACCAGGTTCAGCACGGCCAGCCCGACCAGGAAGCGATCCGGCGGGGGTCCCGCGGTGAGCCCGAACACGACCCGCAGCGCATCGCGCTGCGGGGCCGGGAGCCGGTCGAGCCGATCGAGCATCGGCGCGCACACCAGGTGCAGCGAGGCGAACGCCAGCTCCATCTCGGCCTCGACGCCCGCCGCCTGGATCACCGTCGCGCCCGAGGCCGCCTGGACCAGGTGATCGAGCAGCGCGCTCTTCCCGACCCCGGCCTCACCGCGCAGGACCAGCGTGCGGCTCTCGCCGTCGCGAGCTGCCGCGAGCAGCTCGTCGAGTACGGCGCACTCGTCGCGTCGCCCCCGCAACGTGACCGAATCCCTCCGAGCGGGATGACGGCGGTCCATCGGACCGCCGATGCTAAACCAGCTGCTGGCCTCCGTCGATGTCGTAGGTCGCCCCGGTCAACGCCGTGTTGCTCATGAGGTGGACGGCGAGCGCGGCGACGTCCTCCGGCCCGACGACGCGCCCGATGGGGAGCGTCGTGCGGAGCTGCTCGCGTCTGGCCTCGAGCCCCTCGCCGAGCAGCGACGCCGACAGCGGGGTGTCGACGAACCCGGCGGCGATCAGGTTGACGCGCACCGGGGCGAGCTCGAGCGCGAGCGTCGCCGTGAACGGGGGCAGCACCGCGGTGGCCGCGGAGACGAGCCCGAGGCCGCGGCTGATCTTGCGGCCGCCGGTGCCGCCCATCAGCAGCAGCGAGCCGCCGGGCCGCAGCTTGGCGACCGCGTTGCGCGCGACCTCGAGCGCGATCACCACGTGCCCGCCGAGTTCCTCGTGCACGTCATCGGCGGTCATCTCGAGCAGCGGCGTGTAGCGCGGGCCGCCCGCCGTGATCAGCACGTGGTCGATCGGCCCGGGCAGGTCGGCGAAGAACCGCTGCACGGCAGCGGGATCGTTGACGTCGAAGGCCGCGGTGCTGCGCGCGTCGACGTCGTGCGCGGCGCGCTCGAGCTTCGCTGGATCGCGGCCGGTGAGGACGACGTCGGCGCCCTCGGCGCGCGCGCGGCGGGCGGTCTCGAGCCCGATCCCGGCGCTGCCGCCGATCAGGACGACGGTCTGGCCGAGCAGCTGCGGCTCGTGGCCGACGGAGGGGTTGCTGGTTGCGGAAGCCATGCTCGCAAGCCTGCCTCCCGATGCAGGCGCTCGCGCCCGGCGACCCCCGGGCCCGGTCCCTGGTCTCGCTCACACCAGTGATCCCACGGGCGCGACCCGCGCTGCCGGCGAGGACGCTGCACGCAACCACTCCAGGGAGGAAGCCCATGAGCAGCACCGAGTTGAGCAGCGACGCCGGGAGCGCGGCGCCCACGAGCCTCGCGATGCGCTTTGAGGTCGCGATGTTGCCGGTCGCCGACGTCGACCGCGCGAAGGCCTTCTACGAGGGCCTCGGCTGGCGGCTCGATATCGACTTCGAGCCCACGGCCGGCGTCCGCCTGGTGCAGTTCACCCCGCCCGGCTCGCCGGCGTCGATCCACTTCGGGCACGGGGCGACGGAGATGGAGCCGGGGTCGCTGGACGGCATGATCCTCGTGGTCGACGACATCGCCGCCGCGCGCGACGAGCTGATCAGCCGCGGCGCGGACGTCAGCGAGATCTGGCACGTCGAGCCCGACAAGGGCCGGGTGCCGGGACCCGACCCGCAGCGCCAGTCGTACGCCAGCCGGGCGTCCTTCGCGGACCCCGACGGCAACGTCTGGCAGCTGCAGGAGATCACCGAGCGGCTCCCGGGGCGCTGACGCATGGACATCGCGGCGCTGTCCCAGCTCCTGCTCGAGACGGCCGAGCATCACGGCGCGTATGAGGCGGTCGCCCCACCGCACGACTGGTGGGACTGGTACGCCGCCTACTTCGACGCGCGCCAGCGCGGGAGCAGCCCGGAGGAGGCCGCGGCGGCCGCCGGGCGCTACATGGCGGAGGTCAAGGGCGTCGTCGTCGAATCGCAATGAGCCCGGTCAACGGCAACCACCGGGGCTCGGACGCATGGTCGGCGTCGTGGTCGCACTTCAGCGTCGACCGGCGCAGCCCCAGCGACTGCCGGGTGACCTTCGACCATCCGCCGATCAACACGATCACCGCGCAGACCGTCGCCGAGCTCGCAGAGCTCGTCGGGCTGATCGAGCAGGACCGGGATCTCAACGTCGTCGTCTTCGACAGCGCGAACCCCGACTTCTACCTGGCCCACTACGACACCGAGCACGACCCGGGCCGGACCGCGGCCCTGGGGGTCGGCCCGACCGGGATGCACGCGTGGCTGGACCTGCTCGTCCGGCTCTCGCGTGCCCCGGTGGTGAGCATCGCCTCGATCCGCGGGCGCGCCCGCGGCGCCGGGAGCGAGTTCGTGCTGGCCTGCGACCTGCGCTTCGCGTCGCGCGAGAACGCGCTGCTCGGCCAGTTCGAGGTCGGGACGGGTCTCGTCCCCGGGGGCGGCCCGACGGCGCGGCTCCCGCGCCTGGTCGGCCGCGGCCGGGCGCTCGAGATCCTGCTCGTCGCCGACGATCTCGACGGGCCGCGCGCGGAGCGCTACGGGTATGTGAACCGGGCGATCGCCGACGACCGGCTCGACGACGAGGTCGACGAGATGGCAGCGCGGCTCGCGCGCTTCGATCACGAGGCGATCGCGCGCACCAAGGCACATGTCGACCAGGCGTCGCTGCCCGCCGACAGCGAGTTCCCACCCGCCCTGGCCGACTTCTTCGAGCTCTCCGGCCGGCCGCGCCAGCGGGAGCGGTTCGCCCGGCTCGAGGCGCTCGGGCTCAACACCGACAGCTCGCTCGAGCGGTCGCTGGGGCGGCGGGTCGTCGAGGCGATCCCCGACCGCTAGCCGAAGGTGAAGGCGTACGCCTCGGCGCCGGCCTCGAGGAACGTGATCTCCAGCGTGCGCTCGCGCACCGTGCCGGGCGAGCGCACGAGCTGGTACATGCGGCCCTCGCGCAGCACGCCGTGGCCGTCCGGGTCGACGTCCACGCCGTGCGCCGGGCCGGGCGCCTGACCGTCGAGCCGCACGCGGAAGGGGATCGGCGCGCGCCCGCCGGCCGACAGCACGAGGTGCGCGTCGCGCGCGTGGAACCGGCAGGCGATGCTCCCGCCGGCCTGCTCGAGCACGACCTTCTCCGGCCCGGTCGCCCACTCGCCGGCGAGCCCCCAGGGGTTGAAGCGCTCGCGGCGCGCGGAGCCGAGGTACGTCTCGGGCGTGCGCAGGTGCTCCCAGTCGGCCTCCGCCTCGACGCCGGTCCCCTCGACGGGGACGGGCTCGCGCTCGACGCCGAGCAGCCGCTGGATGACGCGCTCGGACTGCTCGTAGCGCCCCTCGCCGAAGTGCTCGTCGCGGATGATCCCGTCCGCGTCGACGAAGTAGAGCGCCGGCCAGTAGTGGTTGGCGAAGGCGCTCCAGACCGCGTAGTCGTTGTCGGCGGCGACCGGGTAGTCGATCCCCCGCACCTCGGTCGCCTGGCGCACGAGGTCGAGGTCCTGCTCGAAGGCGAACTCCGGCGTGTGGACGCCGACCACGATCAGCCCGTCGTCCCGGTAGGCCTGCGACCAGGCGCGGACGTAGGGCTCCTGGCGCAGCCAGTTGATGCAGGTCAGCGTCCAGAAGTTCACGAGCACGACGTGGCCGCGCAGCTCGGCGGGGCCCAGCGGCTCGGAGCCGATCCATCCGGTCGCCCCGTCGAGCGCGGGCATGTGCACGGCGCTCACGGCGAACCCGCGGCGATCTCCTTGCGGAGGGCCTTCAGCGCGGCGAGGTAGATCTCCGAGAAGGTCGGGAACGGCTGGATCGTGTCGAGGAGGACGTCGAGCGGGACACGCGCGCGGACGGCGAGCGTGGCCTGCTGCAGCCACTCGCCGGCCTCCGGCCCGAGCGCGTAGGCGCCGGTGAGCCGCTCGCCGTCGCTCAGGACGGTCAGGAAGCCGTTGGAGTCCGCGTACGCGTGCGTATAGGTGGCGGTCTTCGCCACCCCGGACACGGGAACGGTCGCGCTGAAGGGCGCCTCGGTCGCGCCCACCGCGGCGGCCTCGGGATCGGTGTAGGTGACCCGCGGCACGGCCTCGTAGTGGGCCTCCCGTGGTTCGCCGAGGAGGTTGGAGGCGACGACGCGTCCCTGGTACTTGCCGACGTGGGTGAGCTGCCAGATGCCGGTGACGTCGCCGATCGCCCACAGCCGCTCGCCGGCGCGCAGCTGAGCGTCGACGGGGACGCCGCGGGGGTTGGGCTCGATGCCCACGGTCTCGAGGCCGATGCCCTCGACGCGGGGCTTGCGGCCGGTGGCGACGAGCAGCCGGTCGCCGCGCAGCTCCTGGCCGTCGTCGAGCTCGAGGACGTACTCGTCATCCTCGCGCCGCGCGGCCGTCGCGTGCACGCCGAGCACGAGCTCGACGCCGTCGCGGCGCAGAACCTCGGCGAGCGCCTCGCCCAGCGGCGCGGGCTCGCGCGCGAGCAGCGAGCCCCCGACGAGCGCGACCTCGCCGCCCAGCCGCCGGACCGCCTGCGCCATCTCGACGCCGACCGGGCCGGCGCCGAGGACGAGCATCCGGCGCGGGACCGCCTTCATGCCGGTCGCCTCGCGGTTGGTCCAGAGCCCCTCCAGCTCGCGCAGCCCGGTGACCGGCGGGATGATCGCGTCCGCGCCGCACGCGAGCACGACGTGGTCGGCGGTGTGGCGCACGCCGTCGACCTCGACCGCGCCGGTCCCGGCGAGCCGGCCGCTGCCGCGCAGCAGCGCGATCCCCTCGCCCGCCAGCCACGTCTCCTGGCCGGCGTCGGAGTAGTCGGAGACCATGAAGTCCCGGTATTCGAGCGCCGCCTCGACGTCGACCTGCGCCGTCCCCGCCGCGTCGCGCGCGGCCTGCACCGCCTCGCCCGGCCGCAGCAGCGTCTTCGACGGGATGCAGGCGAAGTAGGAGCACTCGCCCCCGACCAGCTCCCGCTCGACGACCGCCACGCGCAGCCCTCCCTCGGCCAGCGCGCCGGCGCAGTGCTCGCCGGGCGACCCGCCGCCCAGCACGATCACGTCGTAGTCGTTGCTCATGCCCCTCCGTCGGTTCGTGTCGGATCACGATCGCGGCCGGCGCCGCGGGTCGCGCCAGTGGACTCCCTGGCGGATGCCCGGGTCAAGGCGTCCGGCCTGCATGTCGATGAACCCATATGACCATCGAACAGGCAGCAGTCCATGTGACCTCGACGAGCGGTGAACCGCGTGGGATCGAGCTGATCGAGGAGACCTTCGACCCCGCCGGGCTGGTCGTCACGGTCAGTGGCGAGCTCGATGTCGCCACCGCGCCCGCCTTCCGCGAGCACCTGGAGGCCGCGATCGAGGCCGGAACGCACCGGCTCGTGATCGACCTGACCGCGGTCTCGTTCCTCGACTCGGTCGCGCTGGCGGCGATCGTGCACGAGAAGCGACGGCTCGCCGCGGACGGCCGGATGGCGCTCGTCGTCGACCCGTCCTCCTACGTGATGCTCGTCTTCCAGAGCACCGGGCTGACGCAGGTGCTCGACCTCGTCGAGACCCGCGCGCAGGCCATGCAGCTCGTCTCAGGCTGACCCCGAGCCCGCCGGTCCGATCGCTGACGGCGCGATCTGAGGCGTCCGTTTCCTGCGCTCGGCGCGGGGACATGAATCGAAGATGAGGCACGCGGCCATCGCGCTCGCGCTCGTGCTGGCGCTCGCCGGCTGCGGCGACTCCGGGCTGACCGAGGGCGGGGAGGGCGGCGACGTGACCGTCACGAACCACCCGGCGCTGCTGTTCTCGCCGCCGTGGATCGCCGCGGTGGACCAGGGGCTGTTCGAGAAGAACGGCGTGCGCGTCAAGCAGATCGTCGGCTCCGAGGGCGGCGGGACCACGGTCCGCAACGTCGTCAGCGGGGGGTTGCCGATCGGCGAGGTCGCGACCACCGCCGCGGTCACGGCGTTCCAGGCCGGGGCGGACATCCGGATCGTCGGCGGCGGCGTGGCCAGCAGCAGCGACGTCTTCTGGGTCACTCGTCCGGACTCCAAGCTCAAGTCGATCGAGGACCTGAAGGGCAAGGAGGTCGGCTACACGAGCCCCGGGTCGGTGACGCAAGGGCTGCTGGCGCTGTCGCTCGAGCGCTCCGGGGTCGGCGTCGACAACGTGAAGACGCGCTCGATGGGCGGCCTCACCGAGGGGCTCACGGCACTCAAGACCGGCGACATCGACGCGGCCGCGATCCTCGAGCCGGTCTTCTCCGAGCAGGTCAAGGAGGAGGGCTGGAAACCCGTGTTCCGGGCCTCCGAGTACGTGCCCGAGTTCCTCTCCACCGTGATCATCACCGGCCCCGGCGTGCTCGAGAAGGACCGCGGGCTGGTCCAGAAGACGATCGCGGCGCGCGCCGAGGGCATCGAGTACCTCAAGGCCAACCCCGAGAAGGTGGCGAAGGCGTGGGCGAGCGAGGCGGAGATCAAGCCCGCCAGCGCGCTCAAGGCGCTGCACGCCGTGGATCCCGAGAAGCACTGGGTCGTCGGGCTCGCGAGCCCGAAGGCGCTCGAGACGGTGGTCGAGGAGATGCGCCTGATCGACCTGCTGCCCGGCGGGCAGAAGGTCGACTGGGGCAAGGTCGTCGACCAGGAGTTCATACCGGCGGAGCAGCGCATCACGCTGCCAGGGGAGGAATAGGCATCTGATGCTGCTCACGATCGAGAAGCTGTCCAAGTCCTACGAGACCGCGGGCGACACGGTCGAGGCGATGCAGGACGTCTCGCTCGAGGTCGGCGAGGGCGAGTTCGTCTCGATCGTCGGCCCCAGCGGCTGCGGCAAGAGCACCCTGATGGAGATCGTCGGCGGCCTGATCGAGCCGACCGCGGGCGAGGTCACGGTGGGCGGGAACCCCGTGCGGGGGACCGACCCGTCGATCGGGATCGTCTTCCAGCAGGAGTCGGCCTTCCCCTGGCGCAGCGTCGCCGAGAACGCGCGCTTCGGCCTCGAGATGACCGGGGTCGCCAAGGACGAGGCCGCCCGGCGCGCGCAGGAGATGCTCGAGCTGGTCGGGCTGGGCGGCTTCGAGGACCGCTACCCGTCGGAGCTCTCGGGCGGCATGCGCCAGCGCGTCGCGATCGCGCGCACGCTGGTGATGAACCCGCAGATCATCCTCATGGACGAGCCGTTCGGCGCGCTCGACGAGCAGACGCGCCTGATCCTCGGCGAGGAGCTGCTGCGGATCCAGGCCGCCACCAGGGCGACGATCCTCTTCATCACGCACTCCTTCGACGAGGCGCTGCTGCTGAGCGACCGGATCGTCGTGATGACGGCCCGCCCGGGCCGGGTCAAGAAGATCGTCGAGAACCCGCTGCCGCGCCCGCGCGACTCGACGATCGTGAGCGACCCGGAGTTCGGGCGCCTCAGCGGCGAGCTGTGGGAGAGCCTGCGCGAGGAGTCGATGCGCGCGCTGGCGGGTGAGCGCGCGTGAGCGAGGGCGCACGCGTCCGGGCCGTCCGCTGGGGCCTGATCGCCGCCGCGCTGGTGGCGCTCGAGGTCGTTCCGCGGCTCGGGCTCGTCAACCCGATCGCGCTCGTGCCGCTGAGCGAGATGGTGTGGCAGCTGTGGCTGCTGATCTCCGACGGGATCCTCGGCTCGCACATCGTGCGCACGCTCACCTCGATCGTGGTCGCCGGCGTCGCCGCCGTGGTCACCGGCCTGCCGCTGGGCGTGCTGCTGTGGCGGTCGCCGCGGGCGCATCGGGTCCTGCAGCCGTACCTGACGACCTACTACGCGGTCCCGATCTTCGCCTTCTATCCGCTCTTCATCGCGGTGTTCGGGCTGAGCGCCATCCCGGTGATCATCATCGCCTGGGCGTGGGCGGTCGTCGCGATCGTCATCAACACCGTGCTCGGCCTCAACGCGGTGCCCGACGTGCTGGTGAAGGTCGGGCGCAGCCTGCGCCTGTCGCCGCGGCGGATGTTCACCCAGATCTACTTCCCGGCCGCGATCCCGTCCATCTTCACCGGGCTCAAGCTCGCGCGCCAGCTACGTCGTGATCGGCGTGATCGCGAGCGAGTTCATCCAGGCGGAGGCGGGCGTCGGGTGGTTCGTCGGGTTCAGCTACAACAACTTCGCGATCCAGAACATGTACGCCGCGATCCTGCTGATCCTCGCCTTCGCGGTCGTCGTCAACTCGCTGCTGCTGCGGCTCGAGCGCCGGCTCTACGGCAGGCAGGCGTAGCCATGGCCAGCACCGTCGGAACCCGCCAGGAAGTCCGCTCGCGTACGGCCGGCCGCCGCGGGGTGGACCCGGTCCTGGCCGCGCAGATCGCGTTCCCGCTGCTCCTGATCGTCATCTGGCAGGTGACCGGGATGCTCGCCGGCGACTTCTACGTGGCGACCCCCGTCCAAGCCGTCGACGCGCTCGCCGGCGGCGTCTCCAAGGGCTGGTTCTTCGACAGCCTGGGCGCGACGCTCGCCGCCACCGTGATCGGCTTCGCCATCGCCGCGTTCGCGGGCCTGTGGATCGGCGTGACGCTCGGGCTGGTGCGCTTCTGGGGCAGGGTGTTCGAGCCGGTCACGCTCTCGGTCTACTCGATCCCGAAGGTGACGCTGTTCCCGATCTTCCTCACCGTGTTCGGCTTCGGCCTGTACTCGAAGATCGCGTTCGGGATGTTCCACGGGATCTTCCCGATCATCATCATCGCGATGAACGCCACGCGCGAGGTGCGCCCGGTCCACCTCAAGGTGGCGAGGTCGCTGCGGCTCTCGCGCACGGCGACGTTCCGCCAGGTCATCTTCCCGGCGATCTTCCCGGCGCTGCTGACGGGCCTGCGGCTCGGCTTCAGCCTGACGCTGCTCGGGGTCGTCCTGGGCGAGATGTTCGCCTCGCGGGCGGGCTTCGGCTACGAGCTGGTCGAGGCGATCACGCTGCACGACATGCCCCGCATGTACGGGATCGTCGCGGTGCTCGTGGTGATCGCGTTCGTCGTCAATGCGCTGTTCCTGCGCTGGGAGCACGCCGCGGCGCGGGCGGCGACCGGGAAGCGGGCGCGCACTTAGCCGCGCTTTCAGGAGGCGTCCCATCCTCGCGGCGTGTCGCGCCGCCTCGCCGTCCTGCTCTCCCTGACCGCCGCGCTGTGCGCCGGCGCGGTGGCCCTGCACCTGACCGGGCCGCTGCGCGCTCCCGCCGCGGAGCCGGCCGGCCCGCCCGCGGCGGCGCCTGCCAAGCCCGGCTTGGCGCTCGGCATCACCGAGTTCAACCCGGCGTTCGTATGGAGCCGTGCGGCGCGCCCGGACGTCGCCGCGCCGGCCGGCCGGTGGCGTGACGCGCTCAGCGGCCTGCATCCCGACTACTTCCGCCTGGTCGTCAACTGGTCGGCGCTGCAGCCCGACGCCGGCGCACGGCGCCAACCTCGACCTGCCGCAGGGCGGCTGCCTCCGCGCCACGCCGCCGTGCGTCGCCTGGGCCGGCGTGCGCGAGCAGCTGGCCGCGCTGGCGTCGCGGCAGCGCGAAGGCGGGTGGGAGGCGCTCGTGGTCATCAGCGGCACGCCCGCCTGGGCGGCCCGCGGGGCGGGCGGCTGTGAGCGCGACGGGGTGACCGCACAGTCGCGGATGCCCGCCGCGCACGCGCTCCCCGCCTATCGCAAGCTGGTCGCCGACGTGCTCGCCGCCGCCCATCAGGAAGGCGCGCAGCTGCGCTGGTGGAGCGCCTGGAACGAGCCCAACCATCCGTACTTCGGCTCGCCCCAGCGCGCCGCCTGCGCGAAGGGCTCTCCCGCGCTGGTGCCCGCCGCCTACGCGCAGCTGGTCTCAGAGCTGCAGGCGGCGCTCGACGTCGCCCCGGGGGAGCAGGACTGGGTGCTCGGGGAGCTGGCCGGGCTGGCGCGCTCAGGCGCGAAGTCGACCTCGGTGAAGGAGTTCATGGCAGGCCTGCCCTCGCCGCTCGTGTGCTCGGCGAAGGTGATCTCCCAGCACGCCTACGTCGGCGGTGTCGACCCGCTGGATGCGGTGCAGGCGGCCGTCACGGCGCACGGCTGCGCGACGCAGCCCCGGGTCTGGATCACCGAGACGGGAGCCGGGTTTGCGCCCACCGACCTGTCGGCCGCGGCGCAGTCGGCCAGCCGCCGCGAGGCCTGCGAGCAGATGGACGCCCAGCTCGCCCGCTGGTACGCCGACCCGCGCGTCGACGCCGCGTTCCAGTACACGCTGCGCGAGGACGACCGGTTCAGGACCGGGCTGATCTCGACCGACCTGACCACCGCGTTCCCGACGCTCGGCCTGTGGCAGGCCTGGGGCGCCCGCGCGCTCCCGACGGACGGTCCGCCGGTGGGCGCGTGCTCGCCGGCGCTCCCCTAGGACGTCAACGCGGCGAGCAGGTCGTCGCGGAAGCGCGCGTTGTCGGCGGCGGCCGCGACGCGCGTCGGCGGGGCGGGCTCGACGGGCTGGACCAGCTCGCCACCGTCCTCGCGCGCCATCAGCCAGGCGCGCGCGAGCGCGCCGTCGTGGATCACGTTGACGGGGCCCTCGAGCCAGTCGGTGATGTAGGTCGGGTCGAGCAGCACCGCGGCCGCCAGCGGGTCGTGCATCGAGCAGATCCGGCGGCCCCACTTGTGGCGGTAGAAGTCGAGGTAGAACGGGAGGATCGCGGTGACGAGGCGGGCCTGCGGCGTGTCGGAGGCCGCGATCGCCGCGATCCCCTCCTCGTCGAGGATCGCCGGGGTGGTGACGTTGACCCCGACCATCACGACCTCTTGGCGCGGCGCCGCGAACACCAGCGCCGCCGCGTGCGGGTCGTGGTCGATGTTCGCGTCGAACTCGCGCAGCAGCCCGGCGTGCGGGAACGGCCCCGACCCGCCCATGATCACCACGGAGCGGTAGCGCGCGAGCGCCTCGGGGTCCTGCCGCAGCGCGAGGCCGAGGTTGGTGAGCGGGCCGACGGCAAGCAGGTCGAGCTCGCCGGGCTGCTCGCGCCCGAGCCGGATGAGCTGGTCCGCGGCGTGCTCGCCCGTCGGGCGCCCCGCGGGGTCGGGGAAGCCGACGTCGCCGAGGCCGTCGGCGCCGTGGACGAAGCCGGCGAGGTGGAGCGGGACCTCGAGCGGCGTCTCGGCGCCGGCCGCCACCGGCACGCCGGCGAGCCCGCACGCCTCGAGCACGATCAGCGCGTTGCGCGTCGCGTCCTCCATCGAGCAGTTGCCGTGCACGCTGCCGAGCGCGACGACCTCGGCGTCGGGGCGCGCCGCCAGCAGCGCGATCGCGATCGCGTCGTCGATCCCCACGTCCATGTCGAGCACGACGCGCCTCATGCCGGGCGCACCCGGACCTTCGAGCGCCGCGCCAGCAGCACGAGCGCGAGGATGGTGAGGACGTAGGGGAGCATCGACACGAACTGGGGCGGGATGCCGCTGCCCTGCAGCCGCACGGCCAGAGCGTAGGCGAACCCGAACAGCAGGCTCGACAGCCCGACCCCGATCGGGTGCGAGCGGGCGAGCATGATCGCCACGAGCGCGATGAACCCGCGCCCCGCCGTCATCCCCTGCACCCACTGGGTGACGAGCGAGAGCGCGAGCTGGCCGCCCGCCAGGCCGCACAGCACGCCGCACAGCGTGCAGGCCGCGAACTTCATCCGCACGGGATCGATGCCGGCGCCCTCCGCCGCCTCGGGGTCCTCGCCGACCGCGCGCAGCCGCACCCCGAACGGGTGGTGGAAGAACAGCCACCAGATCGCGGGGACGAGCAGCGCGCCGAGGTAGACGAGCGGGGAGAAGCCCCACAGCTTCGGCAGCCCCTGCAGCGCCGGGTCGTCGAAGGAGCCCTGGACGCCGAACACCGGCAGCGTCAGGTACGCGGTCAGGCCGATGGCGAGCAGGTTGATCGCGAGCCCGACGATGATCGCGTCGCCGTCCAGCCGCACGACCCACAGCCCGAACACGAGCGACAGCGTCGTCGCCGCGACCACGCCGAGCGCGAGCCCGGCCCACGCGCTCCCCGTCCAGTAGAGGCCGGCGACGCCGAAGAACGCGCCGACCAGCATCTGGCCCTCGAGGCTGATGTTGAAGATGCCGGCGCGGTCGGTGAACAGCCCCCCGAGCGCCGCCAGCAGGATCGGGCTGGTGAGGCGGATCGCCGAGCCGACGAGGCCGATGTCGAAGATCTCGCTCATTCCGCCCGCCGCCCCAGCCGCGCCTGGCGCGCGAGCCACAGCCGCACCGCGACCATCAGGATGATCACGGCCTGGATGACGTTGACGAGCTGGAGCGGCACCTCGGTCTGGAGCTGCAGCCCCGTCCCGCCCGTCTGGAGCGCCGCGAGGAAGAAGCCGCTGATCGCGGTCAGCGCCGGGTTGAAGGCGGCGAGCATCCCGGCGGTCAGCCCGGTCCACGCGGTGCCCGGCCCGACCACCGAGTCGTTGACGTAGCGGTGCGTCTCGCCGAGCACCAGCAGCGTCCCGGCCAGGCCGCAGAGCGCGCCGCTGAGGCCCATCGTGATCAGGATCGTGCGGCGCATCGGCACGCCGCCGGCCTCGGCGAAGTCGCGGTTGAATCCGGTCATCCGCATCGTGTAGCCGAGCGACGTGCGGCTCAGCAGCCACAGCACCGCGAGCGGGAGCACGACCGCGGCGACGATCCCGGCGTGCAGCGGCGTCGCGTCGATCACGATCGGCAGCTGCAGCGAGGACGGCACCTCGACCGTCTGGGCGACCGTCGACCCGCCGCTCTTGTCGCGCAGCGGATAGACGACGAGGTAGGTCGCGAACAGCGCCGCGATGTAGTTGAGCAGCAGCGTCGTGACCACGAGCGGGACGCGGAACCACGCCTCCCACCAGCCCGGCAGCACCGCCCACGCCGCGCCCACCAGCGCGCCCGCGAGCACCGCGCCGGCGAACGCGACCGGGCCGGGCGCCCCGGCGAGCGCGTGGCCGGTGACGGCCGCCGCGAGCGCGCCGAGGATCATCTGGCCCTCGCCGCCGAGGTTGAAGAGGCCGACGCGGAACGCGAGCCCCATGCCGACGCCGGTCAGGATCACCGGGATCGCGGTGGTGAGCGACTGCGCCAGCGATGCGACCGAGCCGACCGACCCGCTCACGAGCGCCGAGTAGGCCGCCGCGGGCGACTCGGCCGCGATCAGCACGAACAGCGCGCCGACCCCGAGCGCCACCGCGACCGCGAGCAGCGGCGCGCCGGCGATGACGGCGGCGGCCTGCGTGCGCGAGCGCAGCCCGCGCTCAGGCCACTGCGCTGCGCCCATCACCCGCTCCCGCCATCAGCAGGCCGAGCTCGTTCTCATCGGCTCCGAGCGCGGGCGACTCGCCCGGCGATGCGGCCGTCGTAGAGCACCACGATGCGGTCGGCGACGGTCAGCAGCTCGTCGAGGTCGGCGCTGATCAGCAGCACGCCGGCGCCCGCGTCGCGGCGGCGCCGCAGCTCGGCGTGGACGAACTCCGCGGCGCCGACGTCGATGCCGCGCGTCGGCTGCGCGGCCAGCACGACCCGCGGCTCGCTGTCGAGCTCGCGGGCGATCACGAGCTTCTGCGCGTTGCCGCCCGACAGCGTCGCCGCCGCGTCGGAGACCGAGCCGACGCGGACGTCGAACTGCTCGACCAGGCGCCGCGCGCGGTCGCCGATCGCGCGCCGGTTGAGCAGCCCGCGCGGCGCGAGCGACCCGTGGTGGCGGCCCATCAGCAGGTTGTCGGTGATCGACGCCGCCCGCGCCAGGCCGCGGGCGTAGCGGTCGTCGGGGATGTAGGCGAGGCCCGCCGCGCGCCGCCGCGCGACGCTCGCGTCCGTGAGCTCCTGGCCGCCGATGCGCAGCGTGCCCGCCTCCGCGTCGCGCAGCCCGGCGAGCGTCTCGACCAGCTCGGTCTGGCCGTTGCCGTCGACCCCCGCGACGCCGACGATCTCGCCCTCGCGCACCTCGAGGTCGATCCCGCGCAGCCCGGGGCCGGTCAGGCCGCGCAGCTCGAGCGCGGGCGCGCCCGGCGGGCTGGCGGGCTCGACACGATCGAAGTGCACCGCTCGCCCCACCATCAGCCGCGTCAGCTCGCGCGCGTCGGTGTCGGCCGCCGGCCGCGTCCCGGTCACCTGGCCGCGGCGCATCACCGTCACGGTGTCGGAGACCTCGAGCACCTCGCGCAGCTTGTGCGAGATGAACAGCACGGTCCGGCCCTCCGCCGCCAGCTCGCGCGCGACCGCGAACAGCCCCTCGGTCTCCTGCGGGGTCAGCACGGCGGTCGGCTCGTCGAGGATCAGCACGTCGGCGGCGCGGTGCAGCGCGCGCAGGATCTCGACGCGCTGCTGGTCGCCGACGGACAGCTCGCCGACCTTCGCCCGCGGGTCGATGCGGAGCCCATGGCGGCGCCCGAGCTCGGCCACCAGCTCCTCGGCCGCGGCGTGGTCGTAGCCGCCGCGGCGCCGCGGCTCGCGGCCCATCACGATGTTCTCCGCCACGGTCAGCTCGCGGAAGAGGCGGAAGTGCTGGTGGACCATGCCGATGCCGTGGCCGTAGGCGTCCTCGACCGAGTCGATCCGCACCGGCTCGCCGTGGATGCGGATCTCGCCGGCGTCGGCGGCGACGACGCCCGCCAGCACGTTCATCAGCGTCGTCTTGCCGGCGCCGTTCTCCCCGACGACCGCGTGGACCTCGCCGCGCGCGACCCGCAGGTCCACGCCGTCGAGCGCGGTGACCGCCCCGTAGCGCTTGACCGTCCCGAGCAGCTCGACCGCGGTCACTGCTTGACCGTGATCTTCCCCGCTGCGATCTGCTCCTTGAGCTCCTTGAGCTTGTCCTGGACCTCGGCCGGCAGCTTGGAGGGCTCCTTGAGCTGGTCCTCCGGAAGCGTCAGGAACTCGGGCCCGACTGCGTTCTCCTTGATCCCGAGCGTCTGCGCATCGCCCTTGAAGCGGTCCTTCGCGACGTCGCAGACCGCCTGCTGGACCGCCTGATCGGAGCGCTTGACCATCGACGTGATGATGTGCGCCGGGTCCTTCGGGCGCTCGTCGATGTCGACGCCGCTGGTGAAGAAGTTGCGATCGGCGGCGGCCTCGAACACGCCCGAGTTGCCGGCCGCGGCGACGGCCGCGATGTACTTCGCGCCCTTCGTGTTCTGTGACAGCGCGAGCTCCTTCGAGGTCGCCGGGTCGTTGAAGGAGTTACCCCAGCCGACGAGCACGCGCGTGCCGGGGCTCGTCTCGTTCACGCCCTGCGCGTAGCCGTTGTACCAGCGCCGGACGAGCGCATTGTCGATCGCGCCGACGAAGCCGACGGCCTTCGACGCGGGCCACTCGCCGCCCTGGTCGCCCTTGGCCAGCAGCCCGTAGGCCGCGCCGATCAGGAACATGCCCTCGTTCTCCTTGAAGAGGATGCCGCGGACGTTCGGCGCCTTCTCGACGGCGGCGTCGACGAGCGCCCACTTCTGGTCCGGGTTCTGCTTGACCAGGCCGGAGATGGTCTCGACCGAGTCGAACGAGTTGGCGACGATGAGGTCGGGCTTGGCCTGCGCAGCCGCCCGCAGGTTCGCGGCGAGCGAGTTGGGGTCGCTCGACTGGACGACCTTGACCGTCGCCCCGCACTCCTTGCCGCCGGCCTTCGCGCCGTCGGCGATCAGGTTGAGGAACTGGTTGGTGCCGAGCGGGTTGGTGCTGACGTAGATCACGGACTTCTCCTTGCCGCCACCACCGCTCGCGCTCTCGTCGTCGGACCCGCAGGCCGCGACCGTGGCGGCGAGGAGCACGGCCAGCAGGGCCGCGGTGGCTCGGGACGTCGACGGTCGGGCTCGGCGCATGGGACCTCCAGCTCGGGACGGGGTGGTGCGAGGGCGGTGTACCCGCGCGGCAGATCTCTAAGTAATCATCGCAAACCCGACCGGGTTTGTTAGGTTTGCGCTTCAAGCCACAGACCGGAGGCCCTGGCATGAGTTCCCCACCCGCAACGCTGAACGGCGTCGACCTCGCCGTCGTCGGCGATTTCGCCCAGCGGCTCGCGAGCGATCCGAGCGCCGACAAGTCGCGCTGGAGCGCCCGGACCACCTGGACCGGCGCGTTCACGAGCTCCACCTCGGCGCGCGAGCACGAGCCGATCGTCAGCGACGAGCCGGAGCCGCTGGCGGGCGGGAACACCGCGCCCAACCCGGTCGAGTACCTGCTCGCCGCGCTCGGCAGCTGCCTCGCCGTCGGCTACGCGGCCTCGGCCGCCGCACGCGACATCGAGCTGCGCTCGCTCGAGATCGAGCTCTCGGGGACGATCGACCTGCAGGTGTTCCTCGGCCTGACCGAGGGCCACGCCGGCTACGAGCGGCTCGAGGCGACCGCGCGGGTCGAGAGCGACGCCGACGACGAGGCGCTGCAGGCGCTGCACGAGCACGTCGTGCGGACCTCGCCCGTCGGCAACACGATCGAGCGCGCGATCGAGTTCGACGCGCGCCTCGTCCGCGCCGGCGACGCCGCCCCGGCACGGAGGTTCGATCGGTCCGCTTGATCGAGAGCGCAAGCTCCGAGCGGGTGTTGACGACCAGGGCTGAGCAGCCGCCGACCGCGGCGAGCCGCTTCACTCCAGGATGCGTTCTCGGCCCGCCGATGGGCGCGAGCCTAGCCCCACGCGCCGCGCTCTGTCCACAGCCGCCGCAGCATGCGCGGGCCGAAGTCCTGCTTGCGCACCAGCGTGACCGCAGCGCCGAGCTCGACCGCCGAGGGCAGGTCGGCCGCCTCGTCGATGGAGATGAGCACCACCACCACGTCGGAGCGGCCCGCCAGGATCCGGCGCGCGACCTCGACGCCGTCGAGACCGGGCATGCGCACGTCGAGCAGGACGAGGTCCGGTCCCAGGCGCTGGACCGCCTCGATCGCCTCGAGTCCACTGTTCGCCTCGCCCACGGCCTCGAAGCCGTCGGTCGCCGCGATGACGTCGTCGGCGGCCCGGCGGAACACCGCCTGATCGTCGACGGTGAGGACGCGGACCGTCCGGTGGGCGGTCACGGGCTCACGGCGCGGGGACCGCTCCAGCGGGTGCGGATGTCGGAGACGGGCTCGTGCTCGGGGTGATCGCCCCCGGCGGCGGTGCGGGCGTAGCGCCGGCTGAGCGGCGCCGCGGTGATCCCGTGGGCGAACACGCTGAGCAGGACGGTGACCGCCATCACGACGAAGATCTGGTCGATGCCCTGGAGCACCGGCGCGTCGTCGACGACGACGAGCGCGAGGATGATCGACGCCAGGCCGCGCGGGCCGAACCAGCCGAGGAAGCCGATCGTGGCGGGCCGCAGCCCGAGGCCGATGAGCGAGATCGCGACCGGCAACATCCGGATGACCGTGAGGCTCAGCACGGCGTACGCCACGATCTGCCAGTCGGCATCGCCGAGCGCATGGGAGGCGAACATCCCGAAGATGAAGAAGATGGCGACGTTGAGGAACTCCCCGTCGCCCTCGGCGAAGTCGAGCACGCGGGCCGTGACAGGACCGGCGGCCATGCCCGCGGCGCCGCCGCCGACGAACGCCGCGATGAACCCGTTCCCACCCACCTCGTCGGCCACGACGAACGTGATCACCGCGAGTGAGACGAACGCGAGCTTCTCGAACAGCGGCACGGTCCAGCCGCGCGCGGAGGCGCGGCGGAGCGCGACGCCGCCCGCCACGCCGGCGGCCGCTCCGATCAGCGTCCCGTAGCCGATCTGCTCGGCCGCGAAGAGCAGCCAGCCGCCCCCGAGACCCTCCTCCGCCGCCGCGAGCGCGATGAACAACGTGAGGAACGGCACCGAGCCGCCGTCGTTGAGGCCGCTCTCCACGTTCAAGCCCTGGCGGATGCGCAGCGGCAGCGCCGGGTTGGACACGACCGCCTGCCCGAGCGCCGCGTCGGTGGGCGCGAGGACGGCCGCGACGATCGCGCACTCCCAGAACTCGAGGTCGCTGAGCAGCGCGACCGCCACCACCGTGCCGAGGCCGATCGTGAGCGGCAGCCCGATGCAGAGCAGCCGCAGCGGCAGCGCATTGCCCCGCAGGGCCCTGGGGTCGATGCGCGCGGCGTCGGTGAAGAGCAACAGGACGAGCGCGAGCTCGGCGACGACGAGGATGACCTCCTGAGCGGCCTCGCCGTGCGCCGCGCTGCCGAAGTCGAGGAGCCCTGTCCATCCCGCCACCAGGCCGGCCGCGACGAAGACCATCGGCGCGGTGACGATGGTGCCCTCGAGCCTGCCGGCGCACAGCGCGAAGCAGAACACGACGCCGCCGAGCACGGCCAATGTGACCATCGGCGGATCGTCACCCGTGCCCCGTCGGGCGGCAACGGGGCAGGCACGCCGAGCATCGACGTGCACGCCTCCTAGCCGCGACGGCCGGTCACCGGAACGATGCTCGCAACGACACAGCGAACGAAGGGAGTCCTCGTGGGTGACACACCTCTCGACGAGCTCGGCCCGGTCGACTACGTGGTGGTCGAGTTCCCGGCCGGCGCGAAGAACTTCACCGGTGAGATGGCGGCGGAGCTGCTCAAGCTCGTCGAGGCCGGGACGATCCGGATCATCGACGTCCTGATCCTCGACAAGAACGAGGACGGCTCGGTCGACGCCACCGAGCTCTCCGACATCGAGCAGCTCGGGGACCTGCAGGCCGTCGAGGCCGAGCTGGCGGAGCTGCTCGCCGCCGACGACGTCGACCATCTCGCCGCCGCGATGGACCCCGGCAGCACGGCCGGCGTCCTCATCTTCGAGAACCTGTGGGCCGCGCCGTTCGCGTCAGCCGCGCGACGCTCGGGCGGCCAGCTCATCGCCAACGGACGGATCCCGATCCAGGCCATCATCGCCTCGATCGAGGCCGATCTCGTCGGCGCGACCAGCGAAGGAGACTGAAATGCCGCTCAGACGAGCACGTGTCGGACGCGTCGGGGTCATCGGCCATCCGGTGGCGAAGACGGCGGTGGTGGCGAAGGCCGTGACCTCGGACCACGCACCGGTCGCGAAGACCGCCGTGGTGGCCGCGGCCGTCACCCCGGGCCGGGGTGTCGGCCGCCGCCGGCGGATCTGACCGCCGCCGGTTCCAGCACCCAGCGCGCGAAGTCGGCCGGGCCCACGTTGCTCCCACACACGATCGTGGTGACGTGGCGCCCGGCGAATCGCTCGGGCTGCTCCAGGAGGGCGGCGATCCCGAGCGCCGCGGACGGCTCGACCACGAGCCCGGCGTGCTCGTACAGCGCGCGCATGCCGGCCTTGATCGAGTCCTCGCGCACGAGCACCACGTCGTCGAGCACGACGAGGATGTCGTCGAGCACCTCGGGGATCGGATAGCGCCCGGCGACGCCGTCGGCGATCGTGTCGATGCGGTCGCTCTCGACCACCGTCCCCTGACGCCAGGAGAGCGCCATCGCGGGGGCGCCGACCGGCTGGATCCCGATCACCTCGTACGCCCTCGGCGAGCGAGCGCGCGACGTAGCCCACGCCGCTGGCCATCGCGCCGCCGCCGAGCGCCACCAGCACGACATCGAGGCCCGGGTGGTCGCGGACGAGCTCGAGCCCGATCGTGGCGGCGCCCTCGCAGGTCGCCAGGTCCAGGCTGTCCTCGACCAGGTAGGCGCCGTCGGCCTCCGCGAGCTCCCGGGCCAGCACACGCGCGTCCTCGATGTCCTCGCCCTCGAGCCGGATGTCGGCGCCGAAGCCGGCGATCTGGCGCAGCTTCAGCGGGTTGGCGGTCGTCGCCGCCACGACGGTGACCTCGAGGCCGCGGCGCGCGCCGCTGTAGGCCAGCGCCTGACCGAGGTTGCCGGCGCTCGCGCACACCACTCGCGATGCCCCTTCGCGCCGGGCGATGGCGGTCACCGTCTCGGTGCCGCGTCCCTTGAAGCTCCGGACGGGGTTGAGCGTCTCGACCTTCAGCGTGACCGAGCAGCCGAGCGCGTCGCCGAGCGGCGCGCACGGCAGCGCCGGCGTGTCGAGGAACACGGGATCGATCTCGGCGACCGCGGCGCGGACCCGATCGAGTTGGAGCCGAACGCCGTCGTCGCCGCTCACGGCTGGAGGCCCGCCCCCGTCGCCAGCCGCGCCAGGATCTCCTCGAGCAGGATCGCCGGCTCGTCGCCGGTCGCGTCTGCGGCGGCCGCTCGCTCGAGCGCGATCCGCAGGGCGGTCGCGAGGATCGCGCCGCTGAGCTCGGCATCGGTGTCGCTGAGCGGCGTCGGCGTCCGCTGCTTGACGACCGTCGCGAACGCGCTCTCGATGGTCCGAAGGTCGGCGAGCCAGCGCGAGCGCAGGACCGGGACCTCCATCAGGAGCGGGATCAGCCGCGGCGCGCGCCGGCCGTCCTCCGGCGGGCGCATCTCGCGGAAGGCGGCGGCGAACGCCTCGGCGACCGTCTCGTCCGAAGGGCGCGCGGCGAACCGGGTGGCGAGCGTCTCGGTGCCGCGCGTGACGATGGGGGAGAGCACTTCGTCCTTCGCCTGGAAGTAGCGGTAGAACGTCCGCAGCGAGACGCCCGCCTCCGCGGCGATGGCCTCGGCGGGCACCGCGTCGTACCCGTCGCGGACGAAGAGGTCGAGGGCCGACTGGGCGATCTCCAGGCGCGTCTGCGCTTTGCGTCGGTCGGTGAGCGGGGGCCGGGCCACAGGCTCACCCTACCTTTCTTGGCGCGAGGTGACATTTACGACAGGTCATGCCATAATGGCATCAGACGCCAACAATCCGAGGGAACGTCATGACCACCCGTATCTCGCGAGCGCGGACCGCCACCCCCGGCGCGATCTTCTTCCTCGTCCTGCAGGTCCTCCTCGCCGCTGTGCTGCTCAACGCCGGCATCGGCAAGTACGCGGGAGAGGCCGGGCCGGTCGAGACCTTCGACCAGGTCGGGCTCGGCCAGTGGTTCCGCTACCTCATCGGCACGATCGAGATCGCGAGCGGGGTCGGCCTGCTGATCCCCCGGATCGCCGGGGTCGCGGCCCTCGCCGGAGGGTCGGTGCTCGTCGGTGCCGTCGCCATGGAGGCGTTCGTCCTCACCGACGGCAACCCCACCACCCCGGCCATCCTGGTCGTCCTGCTCGCCATCGTCGCCTGGCACCACCGCGCGCGCACGAGGACCCTGCTCGCGCGCGCGCTCCCGACCAAGGGCTAGGCGCGGGTGCTCACGGTGCGGCCGAGATCGCCTCGACCAGGTCCCCGACCTTCTCCTCGTCGAGGTGCGTGGCGATGTCGGCCTGGCTGACGATGCCGACGAGCTGACGGTCGTCGATCACGGGCAGGCGCCGGACCTTGTGGTCGATCATCGTGCGCAGCGCGTCCTCGATCGGGTCGTCGGCGCCGATGGTGACCGTCTGGCCGTCGCCCTGCCCGAGCTCGCCGGCCTTCACGTCGGCCGGGTCCTTGCCCGCGGCGACCACCTTCACCACGATGTCGCGGTCGGTCAGCATCCCCTTGAGGCGATCGTCCTCGCCGCAGATCGGCATCGAGCCCACGTTGAGCTCGGCGAGCCGCTTGGCCGCGTCGAGCACCGAGTCGTTCTCGCCGACGCAGGTGCAGTCGTCGCTCATGATGTCGCGTGCCTTCTTGTGCGCCATGAGAGGACCTCCTGGAAGTGGGTTTCGGCGGCGGCGCTACCCGTGCGTTCACGGCCACATTCGCCGCGCGTCAGCGATCGAGCCTCGACCGCCGCCGCGCGGCTGATGGTGCGCCGTCCTGGGTAGCTCGTCCTAGTGCGCGAAGGCCAGCTCGGCGGGTGCGTCGGGCTCGAGCGCCGGCGCGCCGCTCGGCAGCAGCAGCCACGAGACCACGGCGCCGATCACGAAGATGCCGGCCGCCCAGGTGAACGCGGTGGTGTAGCCGTGGACGGCGGCCTGGGCCGCCAGGTCGGCGGCCGGGCCGTGCGACGCGCCGTAGCTGCTCGCCGCGCTCGCGGCCAGCGTGCTCAGCAACGCGGTGCCGATCGAGCCGCCGATCTGCTGGCCGGTGTTGACCATGGCGGACGCGACGCCCGCGTCGCGGCGGTCGACGCCGAGGGTCGCCGTGCTCATGGCGGGCGCCATGACCAGGCCGAGGCCGAGGCCCATGACCATCAGGCCCGGCAGGACGTACGTCGCGTAGCTGGAGTCGACGGTGACGCCGGTGAAGATCAGCATCGCGGTCGCGCCGAACACCATGCCGAGCGTCACGAGCCGGCGGACGCCGAAGCGCGGCACCAGGCGCGTCTGGCCGATCGCGGCGGTCGGCATCAGCACGGCCATCATCGGCAGGAAGGCGAGGCCCGTCTTCAGCGGCGCGAAGCCGAGGGTCTGCTGCATGTAGTACGTGAGGAAGAGGAACACGCCGAACATGCCCGCGCCGACGATCGCGACGGCGAGGTAGGAGCCGCCACGGCCGCGGTCGGCCACGACGCGCAGGGGCAGCAGCGGGTGCTCGACGCGGCGCTCGATCGCGATGAACGCGGCGAGCAGCACGGCGGAGGCGGCGAGGGCGACGATCGTCAGCGGCGCGCCCCATCCCTGCGTCTCGGCGTTGGAGAAGCCGTAGACGAGGGCGAACAGGCCGGCCGACGCCGTGATGGCGCCGGGGATGTCGATCCGCGGCCGCACGGCGGGCGCCGTCTCCGCGCCCAGGAGCCGCAGCGCGGCGATCGCGGCCGGGACCGCGAGGATCAGGTTCACGTACATGCACCAGCGCCAGTTCAGGTACTCGGTCAGCGCACCGCCGAGGATCAGGCCGACGGCCGCGCCGGAGCCGGCGATGATCCCGAACACGCCGAAGGCCTTGTTGCGCTCCGCCGGGATCGTGAAGGTCGTGGTCAGCAGGCTCAGGGCCGCGGGGGCGAGCAGCGCGGCGAAGCCGCCCTGCAGCGCACGGGCGACGACGAGCACGCCGAAGCTCTGGGCAAGACCGCCGAGCGCGGAGGCGACGGCGAACCCGGCGAGCCCGATGATGAAGACGCGCTTGCGCCCGACGAGGTCGCCGATGCGACCGCCGAGCAGCAGCAGGCTGCCGAACGAGAGCGCGTAGGCGGTGACGATCCACTGGCGGGAGTCGTTGGAGAAGCCCAGGTCCGCCTGTGCGGACGGGAGCGCGATGTTCACGATCGTCGCGTCGAGCACGACCATCAGCTGCGCCAGGCCGATCAAGGCGAGGATGAACCAGCGGCGCCGGCTGTCTGGATGTTGGGTGGCGGTCATGTTCGAAAGGCTCCTGGGGCGGAAGTGGAGGGTGTGTCTCAAGTTCTTGTCGGCAGCGTAGCAAATAACTGGAGCGCATCTCTCCGATTGGAGGAAACGGCTCCGTTTCGGCTAATATGTGCGGCATGCCCGAGTCCGCCGCCACGTCAGAACGCCCGCTCCGCCGCGATGCGGAACGCAACCGCCGGCGCATCCTGGAGGCGGCGCGGGTGGTCTTCGCCGACCGCGGGCTGAGCGGGTCGCACGACGACATCGCGCGCGAGGCGGGCGTGGGGGTGGGCACCGTCTACCGCCGCTTCCCCGACAAGGAGCAGCTCATCGACGCGCTGTTCGAGGCGCGCATCGAGGAGATCGCCGACGTCGCGCGCGCCGCGACCGCCCACCCCGATCCGTGGGAGGGCCTCGTCAGCTTCCTCACGCGGGCGCAAGAGCTCCAAAGCCGGGATCGCGGGTTGAAGGAGCTCGTCCTCGGCGGCGCGCGCGGCGCCGAGCGAGCACTCGCCGCCCGCTCGCTGATCGCGCCACTGGCCGGCCAGATCCTCCAACGCGCCAAGGACGCGGGCGCGGTCCGCAGCGACATCGAGCTCACCGACATCCCGATGATCCAGCTCGCGATCGGGACGATCGCGGAGGCGAGCCGGGACATCGCGCCGGACGCCTGGCGCCGGATGATGACGCTCGTCATCGACGGGCTCCGCGCCGAGCGCGCCCAGTCCGAGCTCGAGCCTCCCGCTCTCGATCAGGACCAGGCCAACGACGTGATGGCGTGCTACGGCGCGTCGCGCCGGCGCGCCTGAGCGCTCCGCCCTACCACCAGGGCTCCTCGAGCGCCCGGTCGGTGCGGCCGGTCTCGTCGAGCGCGTCCAGCGCCGTCATGTCCTCGTCGGAGAGCACGAAGTCGAAGATCCGCGCGTTCTCCTCGATCCGCTCCCGGTGCGTCGACTTCGGGATGACGATGAGCTCGCGTTGCACGCACCAGCGCAGCAGGACCTGGGCGGGGGTGCGTCCGACGCGCGCGGCGATCTGCCCGACGTCCTCGTTGGAGAGGTGCCGGCCGGTGCCGAGCGGGCTGTAGGCCTCGAGCGCCACGCCGCGCTCGTCGCAGGCCTCGACCAGCGCGCGCCGGTGCTTGAACGGGCTGAACTGCACCTGGTTGACGACCGGCGGGCTGTCGGCGACGGCCAGCAGCTCGTCGAGCTCGGCGGCGCTGAAGTTCGAGATCCCGATCGAGCGTGCGTAGCCGCCTGCGCGGGCGCGCTCCATCCCGGGCCAGGCCCAGGTCGCGCCGCCCTCGGGCCAGTGGATGATGTAGAGGTCCACCTGGTCGACGCCCAGCCGCTCGAGGCTGCGCTGCGCCTCGGCCTCCGGGTCCTCGTGCCCGGGGAAGAACTTGGTGGTGAGGAAGACCTCCTCGCGGGGCACGCCGCTGGCGCGCAGGCCGCGGCCGACGCTCTCCTCGTTCCCGTACGCCTGCGCCGTGTCGATGTGGCGGTAGCCGAGCTCGAGCGCCGTGCGCACCGCGGTCTCGCATTCCGGGCCGTCCGGGACCTGCCAGACGCCGAGGCCGAGCAGCGGGATCTCGTTGCCGTCGGCGAGCACGCGCCCCTGCCCATCCGCGGTCACAGCTCCGGTTGCCATGCGAACTCCTTCGTCTGAGGTTGGCTCAGGAGTATGAGTCCGCGTCCCCGTCTACGGTCGTGCCGATGACCGGCGCCCTCCTGCTCGCCCTGGCGTGCTCGATCTCCTACGGCGCCGCCGACTTCCTCGGCGGCGCGGCCGCCCGCGACGCCCACGTCCTGCGCGTCGTCGTGATCGCCGCGCCGGCGAGCCTGCTCGTCGAGTTGTTGCTGTGGCCGCTGGTCGGGGCGAGCTTCCCCACCGCCGCCGTCACGTGGGGCGCCGCGTCGGGCGTGGCGTCGGCGGCCGGGTTCGCCCTGCTCTATCGCACCCTGGCCATCGGGCCGATGAGCGTGCTCTCGCCCGTGACCGCGCTCGTGTCGGCAGCGCTGCCGGTCAGCGTCGGCCTGCTCGAGGGCGAGACGCTCAGCGGGCTCGCCGTCGGCGGCATGATGCTCGCCTTCGTCGCCATCGTGGTGGTCAGCGGCGGCACCGACGTGCGCGCCGTCCGGCCGAGCCGGAAGGCGCTCGCCCTGGCCTTCGGCGCCGGCGCGGCGATCGCGCTGCAACTCGTGTGCCTCGACCAGGCCCCCGACGACAGCGGCGTGGCACCGCTGATCATCGGCCGCGCGGTGTCCTCCGCCCTCGTCCTCTTCGCCGCCTTCGCGCTCCGCCGCCACCTCGGTAGTGCCCGGCCGAACGTGTGGGCCGCCTCGGCCGCCGGCGTCCTCGACTCGCTGGCCAACTTCGCGTTCCTGCTCGCGGTCCGCGACGGCGACCTCGCCGTCGTCGCGGTCATCACCGCGCTCTACCCGGCCGGGACCGTCCTGCTCGCGCGCGTGTTCCTGGGCGAGCGGATCGCGGCGACGCAGCTCGCCGGGCTCGGGCTCGCCGCCGTGGCGGTCACTCTGCTCGCGGTTGGTTGACGGGGACGGCGTGCTCGTCGGTCGCCAGCCGCTGGGTCGCCTCGCGCACGAGCCGCTCGGCCTCGTCGCCGGCCAGCCCCCAGCCGCGGATCAGGTCCACCGCGGTCGCGCGGACCTGGGCCACGATGACGCTGACCGAGAGGTTCGCGGTCTGCTCGAGCACGAGGGTCGCCTGGGCGGCGGCACGGAGCGCGGGCTCGCGCACCACGGGACGGCCGGCGGGGTCGTCGAGGTACTCGTCGAGCGTGCGCACGGTGGCGGCGAGGTCTCGCAGCGCGTCCGGGACCGGCGCCGGGACGTTGTCGCCGACCGCGAGCGCGCGCTCCGCGCCGCGGCTCAGCGTCTCGACGCTCGTCAGCGCCGTCCGGATCCGGCCCGCGGCCTGCTCGTAGCGCGCGAACTGCAGGCGCGTGCCCCGGCGGAACGGCGCGAGGTGCAGCATCTCCCGGCCCGCGGCGACGGCGCTGTCGAGGTCGGCCAGGCGCAGGCCGTTCGCGCGCGCCCAGGCTCGCTCGGCCAGCTCGCGGTCCCGGCGCTCGAGCGCGCGCGCCACGTCCTCGAGCGTGCCGGCGATCTCGGCGAGCAGCGGCGCGGCGGCGCCGTGCACGGCCTGGACGGGGTTGCGCGGCAGCAGCGAGGTGACGGCGATCGCGACGACGCCGCCCAGCAGCGAGTCGAGGAAGCGCGCGCCCGACAGGCCGGTCCCGGGTAGCTGGATCGTGACCACGAGCAGCGCCGACGCGGCCGCCTCGCCGACGAGCACGGTGCTGCCGCCGAACGCGATCGCGACGACCATCGCAAGGCAGACGACCGCGGCGATCTGCAGCGGGCCGGTGCCGATCACCACCACCAGGGCGTCCGCGATCCCGATCCCCAGCGCCACGCCGATCACCATCTCCACAAGCGAGCGCCGGCGCTGCCCGAGCGACGCGCTGACGCCGATCAGCGCCGCGACCGGCGCGAAGATCGGGCGCTCGTGGCCGAAGATCTGCTGCGCCAGGACCCACGCGGCGGCCGTCGCGAGCGTCGCCTGCGCGAGCCATCCGGCGTTGGCCTGCAGGCGCGCCGCGATCAGCCTCGGCCGCGAGCGCTCGACCGCCTCCTCGAGCAGAGCGGTCCCGCGCTCGCGCGCCCGCGCCGCGTGATCGCTCCGGCCGCCGGTGGACATCCCAGCCAGCCTAGGAGGTCACTGCTCGCCGATGGCGAGGATCAGCTTGCCGACGTTCGCGCCGGCGAACACGGTCGGGAGGGCGGCGGGGAAGGCGCGGACGCCTCCCTCGATGACCTGCTCGCGCGAGATCAGCCGGCCGTCGCGCAGCAGCCCCGCGAGCTCCGCGCGGGCCTCCGGATAGCGGTCTGCATAGTCGGGCGTGAGGAACCCGGTCATCGACGCCCGCGCCCACAGGAGCTGCAGGTAGTTCGACGGGCCTCGGGGCCGGTCGGTGTTGTACTGCGAGAGGCCGCCGCTGATGACGACGCGGGCGCCGCGTGCGAGGTGGGTCAGCACGGCGTCGAGGATGTCGCCGCCGACATTGTCGACGAAGACGTCGACGCCGCCGGGCGCGAGCTCGCCGAGCCTCGCGCCGACGTCCTCGGCCTTGTAGTCGATCGCGGCGTCGAAGCCGAGCTCGTCGACGATCCAGCGGCATTTCTCCGATCCGCCGGCGATCCCGATCGTCCGGCAGCCCCTGACCCTGGCGAGCTGCCCGGCGATGCTCCCGACGCCGCCCGCCGCGCCGGACACGACCACGGTGTCGCCCTCCCCGGCGCGGCCGACGTCGAGCAGCCCGAAGTAGGCGGTCAGGCCCGGGATGCCGAGCGCCGCGAGGTAGGCGGTGGGTGGCGCGAGCAGCGGGTCGAGCTTGGTCACGCCGGTGCCGTCGGAGTGCGCGAACTCCTGCACCCCGAACCCGCCGTAGAGGTACTCCCCGACCGCGTAGCCGGGGTGCTCGGAGGCGGCCACGCGCCCGACCACGCTTGCCTCCATCACGTCGCCGACCGCCACCAGCCCGTCCGGACGGATCCAGTTCCGCATGATCGGATCGATCGACAGGTACTCGACCGCGACCACGAACGTGCCGGCCCCCGGCACCGGGACCGGCTCGGTGGTCAGCTCCCAGTCGGACGGCTTCGGCAGCCCGGACGGACGGGCGGCGAGGCGGATCTGATGGTTGACCTGGGTGATCGGGATCTCCCGGGGGAGTTAGGCCGCGCGAGCCTACCTCCGGACGGCCCGGGCCGTTCGCGCTCCGCGTCGCGCCGGATTCGCCGGTCGCCCGGACGGTCAGCGTCGAGACGTGCGCGGCGCTATCTTGCGCCGGAATGAAGATCGTCATCGGCGTCACCGTGGTGGCGGCACTCGCGGTCGCGGCGGTCGTCCTCACCGAGGGACGACGAGCGGCGGGGGCACGGGACACGGTCGAGGACGCGGCCGCCCGGTTCGTCGCCTGCTACGACGCGAAAGTTTCGTATCCGGGATGCAAGACCGGCCCGAGCGATGTGATGGTGGGGACCCAGACCAAGAACCGCTTCACGCTGCTCTCGTCCGTCGAGTTCGGGCCCACCTACTCGATCTCGCTCGTGCGCGGCGGCAGGCGGCAGCGAGAGTGCTCGCCGACCGGCTCGCGGTGCCCGGTGGGACGCTGGCGAGCCGGCTGACGGTGCGACGAGCTCCTGGCGGCCTGACGCCATCCGCGAGCGGGAGAATGTTCCGATGTCCGAGACGACACCACAGGAAGAAACACCGCTGGATGTGATCGGCCGCTATCTCGAGGTCATGCGCCGTGGCGACCGCGAGACCGGCTATGCGTTCTTCGCCGAGGACGTCAGCTTCCACATCCCCGGCCGCTCGGCGTTCGCGGGCGAGCATCGCGGCCGCGACGCCGCGGTGCACTACATCGAGAGCGCGATCGCGCTCGCCCACGAAGGCGAGGTGGAGCTCGAGCTGATCGACACGCTCGCCAGCGGGGAGCGCGTCGCGCTGCTTCTGCACGAGCGCTTCAAGCGGGCCGACGGGGTCGTCGACATCCGCCGCGCGAACGTCTACCGGATATCAGCCGTTCGGCTGCGCGGCCGTCCTCGTCGCCCCCGAGCAGGTCGAGCAGAGTGGCGCTCATCCACGAGCCGATGACAACGTCGGTCATCAGCGGGTGCAGCGCGTGACCGAGCCAGGTTCCGCTGAGCGCGTCTTTAAGCGCCCCCGGCCCGAGTGCAGACCGCACAAGCTCGCCGATTGCCTTGCCGGGCGCATCGAGTACATCGGCAGACTCAACCGCCTCGATCAGCGGCTCTACCGGCGTGGGCCGGCGGCGTTGCCGGTTTTCGGCCACGCCCAGTGCGATACCCGGGCCGGGACGGCTCAACCTTCGTCCAGCTGGAATCGAATTACGTTCGGCTTTCACGAGGTGTTCCACGCATTTGTGATCGGCGCGGCCGGCTGCCAGTTCGCCGCGATCGCTGGATGGATTGCGACCTAAGGAGAGCGACGCTCTCCCGGCACCAATTGTTGGAGACACTCATCTGTCAGGGCCGATAGGTCATGGCCCCGTTCGCGGGTCGAGCTGCCTGACCTCGCGCGCTTTTGGGCCGACTCCGTAGGAGCGCGGAGAGATAGGTCGACCTCGAGTGGCGAGTGATCGCTGAGCCCCTGGTCGCGCCATTCGTGGTGATACATGGCCTCAACGGGGCGCAGCTCCTTCGACGTAAAGAGATGATCGAGGCGCCAACCGCCGCCATGGCCGGCTATCCGCCGCCATGTCCAACTCGGCTCCTTGCTCGCGTAGCCATGCAGGGCTCGAAAGGCATCCTCGTAGCCGACTTCACGAAGCCCCGGTACGACGCCCAGCTCAGCCTCGTCCCATTCGGTCCCGCGATCGGGGCGCAGGCGGCCTCGGGAGTCGCGTGCGAACGAAATCACCTCACCGCTCGGTAGCTCGCGCCGCGGGATATTGAGATCCCCGCAGAGCACCCTCGCAGCCGGCGGTCCGGTGGCGAGTTCGCTGCGGATGGCCTTCAAGGTCCGGACCTTGACCCACCCGTTGGCCGCGTTCGGAACGTGAACGCAATGGACCTCTATTTCACCGGTGGCTACCGATGACGTCGTCGCCGCGAGGGTGGTCTCCGGCCAAGGCACGGGCAGGCGCGTCGAGGCGCCGGTGAGGGGAGCCCGTGAGCTCAGGAGGACCCCTGTGCGGCGCCGACCTGTCGGCTGCCGGCCGGGGTCGGCGTCATCGAGTGAAGCGCGTATGTGAGTCAGTCCGATCGTCGAGAGCGCGGCCCTCCACAACGGGGGGTGCGTCGAGTGACCTCCTGAAGCGCGACCACGTCCGGGTCGCGCCCCGCGAGCGCGGCAGCCTGCTCGGCTAGACGCACGCTAAGCCGCGCGACATCCAGCTCACGATCCGCACCCCGAGAGCCTACGGGCCCGATCTCTTCAGTCTGCGGGACTTCGGCGCCCGACGGAGCGCCCACAGACGCCGTCGCAACAACTTGTGCTTCCCATGCAAGGCGATCCCAGCCGTGGTACCACTTTGGTACCGACTGCTACGTCCTATCCGTCCAGAGCGTCTACCGCTGGGGACGATCGGGACGCGGGGGACGCTTCGGGACGATCTACACCAATCGCCTGTCGGCTGGGGGCCGAGCGGTCGCTGGTTCAAATCCAGTCGCCCCGATTCTCGAAAGCCCGCTTCGGATGCGGGCTTTCGGCATCACTGGGTTCGCTGACATGGTCAGTAGCGATCGCCGTACCGATCTACGCGGGCGGTTCGGTGGGCGAGCCGAGCGAGCAGGGTTAGGCGGTCGGCGTCGGTGAGGTGTGCTAGTCCTCGGCCCTTAGCTCGAGCAGGTCCGCGTGGAAGCGGTCGACCAGCTCGCGCAGCTCGAGGTCGACACGCTCATCCGCGAGCTCGAGTACGTCGGCGGCGAACTCAGCGAGCCGCATCACCTCGACGGCATCGGTCATCGTGACGGCGATCGTCGTCTCCATCGTGGTCACGATTCTGAGGGCGACGTCGGTTGGAATCGCTCAGCTGAGCAGTTCCGAGACCAGATCACCGAACACTGCTCGGGCCGCCAAACACGAAGACCGCCCGAGGCGGCCCTTGCGGAGAATGACCGGGCCCCGCAGCCCAAGCGACGACTCGGTTGGCCCAGACGGGCGCTCGCCCCTTCACCGAATTTGCGGACTGGCCCGCCGGTGCCGCCGGACCGTTTGTCGAGAGTCAACGCGCAGGGCCTAGGAGCAGGGCCTGACTTTCGGTGCGATCCGCCGTTTCAGCTCCCGGAGGTCGGAAGCACGGACCAAAAGGATTTGGTCAGCCCCCAACGCTGTGCGCCCCGCGGTTTCAGCCCTAGGGGCCGCCGGGTCGCCAGCGTTTTGCAGGGCTGTATGGAGTCCTCTCAGCACGAAGGCCCGACAGTGCGGGCCTTCGGTGCCTCCATGCACCCACTGAGGAGAGTGGGAGTCTCGGGGCCGGCCAGTCTCCGGCCCGCGTCATTAACCGGGAAGCCGATGACGCCAGCTTTCACTACCCCGGTCGGTAGCTGACATTCGTCGGGCGCCGCCGCGCCGACTGCTGGTTCCAAAGCTCCTGACATTCGGCACTCCCCAACGTTTTAGGGTTTCGCGTCCACGACAATGGCGCGCGAGCATCCGCAAGCGGCCCGCACGACCTCTCCCCGAGGCGCGGGCCGTTTGCTTTAGGGCATCGCCTTGGGCGAGAGGCACTACTCAGGCTGGAGACGGAGCGGGCGCATCGAACTGCGTGACGGCTTTGGTCCCGGACTCGCCTAAGTAGCCGTTGCATGAAAAGCGATACACCCTGGAAAGATGCTCTGATGAACCCGATAGCTCAGAGCACGGCGGCGGAGGTCGTTGCGCACGCGGCGGCATTCTTCGAAGACCGCCTGTGGGCATCTGAGCCGGGCGCGCGGGTCCGGTCGCGGCTGGCGCGAGCTGGCGTTGAGGAGGCGACGATGCGGGAGTTCGGGGTGGGCTACGCCCCCGGAGACGTCAGGGAGCTCCTGCGAAACCTCCGTGACGAGGGGTTCTCCGATGGGGAGTTGGTCGGTGCCGGGATCGCGACCCCCTCCGACCGCGAGCACCTGCACGTGCTCTTCCACGCCCGAGTGATGTTCCCGATCCGCGACCCTGATGGGCGGACGCTGGGATTTGCAGGGCTGGCCACCCACCTCGGCCCCTCGTGGCCGCTATGGACCTCGTCGCCAGAGGGCGACCTGTTCCGGCCCGACTCGGCGATCTTCGCGATCGAGCGGGCACTCCCGACCATTGCCCGGGTGGGACGCGCGCTGATCAAGCGAGACTGCGTCGAGGTCATGCGCCTGCACCAGGACGGGCGTGGCGAGTCCGTGGGCGTGATTCAGAGCCCGATCACGTCCAACCACCTGGCGGCCCTGGCGCGGCCGCTCGGCGTGGCGGCATTGGACCTGAGCGTGGTCCGTAACCGCGGCCTCGACGCGGTTCTCGTCCAGCCGCCGGGCGGCGAGGTGGAGCCCGAGGCGTTCGGACCCCGCGAGCGGCTGTATGGCTCTCCGCCGATCGCGGCGACGATCCGCTCGGACTGGGCAGGCGAGCCTGAGAGCAGCGATGTCTACGTCGAGGACGAAGAAGCGCAGGGCGCGCGGGGCATCGTCTACCTCGGGGGCATCCTGATCGGCACCGGTATCCCCCTGGGCACGCTTCTGTTGGTGGCACCCGACACCGAAGGTCCGAGCGGCGCAACTCCGGCGCTGAACGTGGTCATCGTCTGCGTTGCCGCCGCCTATCTCGCGCTCACGATGGTCGTCTCACGAGTCTCGGCGAAGCACCGAGCGCAATCGACGGAGCGGCGGATGCGCCTCCCCTGGGTCCGGGGAAGCGGTGAGGTGCAGCCGACGGGCTGGACTTACCACCGCCTGGAGGAGGTCCTAATCGGCGCCGCGCTCGTGAGCGCGCTCATCTGCCTCGTGTTATGGATGACTATCGGTGGTTTTCTGGGGTGACGCTGAGCCACGGTCTGTTCCACTTTGCACGAGAATCGGTAGTCCCGCTTTCACGGATGGGGAACCGTTACCTGGACTCTCGCCGCTCGGACGACGCGGCGGCCGGTGGTGACGAGGCCGTGAGAAGCGAGGCCGTCCAGTTCGTTGCGGGTGCCAGATCGCGGGTAGACCCCGCTCGCACGTGGCAGCTGAGGCACGCGAACCGATCCGTATACGCGAGGAGCGCATTGCGCGCAACGAGGCTTGGTCGCGAGGCCTTAACGAGCGCCATGCGAAGCTGGCCGGAGGTCGCGACGCGATGGCCGGGTTTCGGTGCGAGTGCTGGCAGGAGGAATGCACCGAGCGGATACCGCTCTCGGGCGAGCAGTGGACGATGGTTCGCGCCGAGCCGAACCGATTCGCGGTGGCGCCGGGTCACGTGGCTGAAGAGTTCGAGGCGGTGATCAGGGAGTTCCCTCGCTTTTGGGTGGTCGAGAAGCTCGGTCGGGCCGGGAAGATCGCCGAGCAGCTCTCCGACTCGGACCCGGCCTAGGGCTGGTCGAGAAGAAGCCCGCCCTCCGGCAGCCACTGCGGACGTCGGGTCGCCGGCGCCTCGAAGGGGCCGTTGAAGTCCTCTCAGCGCCCGAAGGCCCGCCTGCCCGGGCCTTCGGTGCCTAGTCGACGAATCTGACGATTTCGTCCAGAACCGTGATCTCCATGAGCCGAGCCACTTGACCGCTTCCGCGCAAGACGCCGAGGCGGGCGCGACCGATGCGCCGGGACGCTTCGACCACAGCCTTGAGGCCCGTGGAGTCGATGAACTCGAGCGCGCTCAGATCGAGGACGATCTCGGGCGCCTCAGAGGACTCGGCGTCGCGGAGCGCGGCATCGAGCGTGTGGACGTTGTGAAGATCGAGCTCGCCCCGAGCGACGATCCTCCAGGAGACCCGATTTTGGTCCGTCTCGATGGTGAGTGATCCGTGCTCGCTGCGTTCCTCATTCGCCATCGCAACTCCCTTCCTTGGCGTTCTGCGACTCTCGTCGGCCACTACCCTCAGCGCGCCCACCGAACCCGGGGGCTCCGCTCCTCTGCTCAGCGCGAAAGTCTCCGGCT
This sequence comes from uncultured Solirubrobacterales bacterium, assembly GCA_963787335.1. Taxonomy (GTDB): domain Bacteria; phylum Actinomycetota; class Thermoleophilia; order Solirubrobacterales; family Solirubrobacteraceae; genus DASQFQ01. The sequence goes on along the minus strand of CAWBCU010000030.1, from coordinate 4,663 downwards.
CGATCGCATGCTGCGTTGTTTTTCGGGCTGGGACCCGGGTAGAAGCTTCGCGCAGTCGTCCGGGGTACTCGGGCTCGGCAGAGGCGGTAGGGCGGTCAGCAGTCAGGCGAAAGGCCTCCGGGTCGGTCAAGGACAGATCGATTGGAGTTGACGGGGATGACCCGTACCGCAAACGTTTCCACCGGGCCCCGAGTTTGGCTACGTCGACTCGTCCTGACGGGCGCGGCAGTGGCCGTGGCGACTCAGCTCAGCGGCTACGACCTGCTTGTGGTCGCCGCGGTCTCAGCTCTGATGGTCGCGACGGTCAAAGGCCTGCAGCTCGAGGTCTCGCGCTCCCGTCGCAAGGCAATCGGCGGCAGAGAACCGTTCGCTCCCGCGCTGCCAACGAGAGCACGGGGCACAGCGAGCCCCGCCATGTCGGTGGCGGTGAGCACGAGCGACACCGAGTCGCGATCCCTCCGCGTGCTCCGCACGCCGGATGTCGGGGGCTCGGGTACCAGCGTTCAAGGAGCGAGGCCCGACGCTGCGGGGCGCGACGCCGGGGCGAATTCCCAGGATCGCACCGGTCGGCTCAGGAGTCGCCGAGGAATCGTTCGTAGAGGGCGCAGGCGAAGAACTAAGACCGGCTAGCGCCGGACTTCGTTTCAACGGTGCGAGGATTCGGACGGACAGCTTCCACCAGCCGCCCAAGCGCCTCGCGCATGATCCGGGAGACCTGCATCTGCGACACGCCGATCCGCTTGCCGATCTCGCTCTGCGTGAGATCGTCTTCGAATCGCAGCCGAAGGACCTCGCGTTCCCTGGGGGTCAGCTCAACCCCATCGACTGCGATTTGGACCTCGGCTTGCTCGAAACCGGCCTCCTCGCGCCCGAGCCTCTCGATCAAGGGTTGGGTCTCGCCCTCTCCGTTGACGCTCGTTTGATCGAGCGAGGACGCCGATCGAGTGTGGGCCGCCTCGATCCCTTCCAGGACCTCCTCGGGCTCGCACTCGAGTTCTGCGGCCAGGTCTGAGACGGTCGGCTCGCGACCGAGTTCCTCGCTCAGCTTCTCGGTCGCCGCATCAATTCGCATGATCATCTCCTGAAGCCCACGCGGTGGGCGGATGGCCCAGACGCGATCGCGGAAGTGTCGGCGCAACTCTCCGAGGATGGTCGGGTGGGCGTAGGCGTAGAACGGGGTGCCGCGATCGACGTCGAAGCGGTCGATCGCGTTGATCAGCCCGAGATTTGCGACCTGGATCAGATCGTCGGCCGACTCCGTTCGAGCTCGGTACTTGAAGGCCACCGAACGGGCCATCGGCATGAAGTAGCGGATCAGCTCCTCGCGCCGGTCCGGCGACGGATCGCGCCTGTACCGACAAAGCATCGCTCGCTCGCGCTGGCGTTCCAGGGCTGTCGCCGGTACGCGACGCCGTTGTCGGTCACCGCCGGCCGGGACTACCTCCGCATCCTGCACAGCCAACCTTCCTTCCCTGGGGGCGAGCGGTTCTCCGGTACCCAGCGCGATCGTTGAACAAACGGGCGCGGCGGGGTCGGGGAGGCCAGTCTGCGGTGCGGCGAAGTAGCGCTTTGGACGGAGGCGCTACCCACGTCCGTTGCGGGCCCTGCATTCGGGGTAGACCTGGACTAGCCAAGGACTGCCCCGCTGCACGCGGATCGGCTTTCCGCCAGGACATAGACGAGCCGAGCTACACGGCTCCGACCGCGGGTGGTGGGGCCGCCCAGGAAGGAGACAATGTGAGTACCAGGGCGACGCCGCGGATGCGAAGCGACGGTTCGTCAGTCCTCGAGGTCGTCGTCGCCAGCGCGCCGAGTGCCGGCAGGGCGGCTCGGCGCCACCTGGATGGACTCAGCGACATCCTTCCGGTTTCAACACTCCATGACCTGCGGACGGTCGTCACGGAGTTGGTCGACAACTCGGTCCTCCACGGGAGCGGTCGCCCGATCGCGATCGTGATCGAGGTCATGCCCGATGGAATGACACGCGGCACCGTCAGTGACGGAGGTCAAGGCCCGGTGGAGATCGCAGCGCCGCGGGAAGTCCGCGATAGCGGCCTTGGACTACGGATCGTCGACGTGCTCGTTTCCCGCTGGGGAGTGAACCCTCCTTCCAGCGACGTCTGGTTCGAGCTCCCCGGGTCCTGGACGTAACCCGAGCCTCGTCGACGGCACCAGCGGCCGATCAGCGCCGAGAATGGGACGGCTCGCGCAGACTGGTGGGCGTCGGCGTAGGCTCCCTACGGACGCATGGCTCCAACAGCCCGCGAAAAATGGCTTGGCTTAAACGAGGCCGTGTGGCGCGCCGCCAACGAGCGGATGGAGGACTGGGAAGAGCGGCACGCCCAGATGGAGACTGAGCTCTACTACTGCGAGTGTGATGATCTGAGCTGCCACGAGAAGGTGGATCTCCGGCACGCCGATTACGAGAGGGTTCGCGCCAACCCGTGCTACTTCCTCGTCGTGCAGGGCCACGAGGACCCAGACGTCGAAACCGTGATCGAGAAGCAAGAGGGCTGGGCGATAGTGGAGAAGGAGCCGGAACTCGAGGACGAGGAACGGCGGCTCGATCCGCGCAGCGGTTCCTAGCGGAGAACATCTTTGGAAGACGTAGCGCTCCGGAGCGGTAGACAGGCCCCAGCGCCGGGACCGACGAGGCTACCTCCGAAGCCTCGCCGTGATCGTCAGAACGCCCAGTGGGGTGTCGCGTTGGGGGTACGCCAGGCCGAACGTCTCACCGAGAAGCGATGCCCCGGCCCGGTTGAACCGCGCCAGTCCCTTGAGCTGAAACGCGCTATCGGTGCCCTTCCGTGTAGGGCTCGCCAGAGTTGCGACGCGATGTGACCGGCCGTTCACAGTCATCTGCACGTTCACCGTCTTCTTGCGGATCACGATCGTGGGAGATGCGAAGCTCACCGTACGGCCATCGTCGTCGCTCGTGTAGGTGAGGCCTCCGAGCCCGTCCAAGACGCCCGCGAAGTTCGCATCCGGATCAAGACGGCCCAGGCGCAGCGGAAACCGCACATCGGCCCCGGCTCTGGTCGCCGGGCTGCTGATACCGGACAGGATGCCGAAATCCGCCAGGTTTCCCAGCGTGTTGTGATTGGGGTGGAGGTCGATCCTCGCGCTTGCGACTCGCGCGGCTTCGGCCGGCGTCGCTGTCGCCCCGATGACGGCAAGGAAGAGTCCGAGCGCGGCGAGCTTTCGTGGGACGGCGGACATCTCTCGGTTCCTCAGAAGTAACAAGGCCCCCAGGGTCCAGGAGTTGCGCTGCTAGAGCGCGAGGCCGGGAAAGGGCGGCTCATAGGTCGCCCTGAGCCGGGTGGGGACGTCTAACCCGCCGCCACTGGAGGTGGCGCTCGCAGAAGGCGGCGAAGGTGGCGAGTTCAATTATGTGGGGCGGGTAGAGGCGACTCATGGCGCATACCGAGGTGGTTCTTGGCACGGGCGAGTACTTCGTTGCTGCAGGCGATGCCGAACACGTCGTGGGTCTCCTCACTAGTCCGGGACCCTTCGTCGTCCTCGCGGACACCTCGGGTCACAAGCATTGGGTGCGCCCCGAGGCCGTCGCGGAGGTCCGGGAAGCCAGCGCGGCGCAGTTGAGCTGAGCGGACTAGGCGGCGCGGTTTCGCCCCCGCGGTTTCAGCTCATCAAACTCATCAGCCGCCAGCTGGTCCGGCTGGTCGGGGACGCGGAGCTGTTCATGGCGGGTTTCATCGCGGCCACCGACCCTTGCGGGCAGCCTCCGAGACACGCGGGCCAGTTCCTGGGCGTCCATCGGATCGGCCTTGCGGCGGTCTCAGCCCTGACTCGCTCGACATCGGCGGCGAAGGTCGCGTAATCGCCCGAGTCCTCGCGTCGACTTATAGGTAGGACGCGCCGCAAAGGCCTAGACGAACGGGATGTTCGCTTCTCGTCCAAAGCGCCACTCCTGAGCAGGCTCCAGTTAGGTTCGTTTCGTCCTACTCCTAGCGCACTCTGGCTAAGGCTCAACCGTCCCGGTGAACGTCTCGCGACCTTCGGTGGCCTCGGTGTGGGGCTCGTACCTGATCTCCATCTCACCGTCGCCTTCCATGCCCTTGAAGGCGCCGGTGCCGCTGACGACGTGCCACGGGCCGCTCTGCGTCAGGGGTGTTGGGGGTGGGCCCGGGCTGAAGCCGATCCTCAGGTTGCCGTCGGGGCACTGAATCGTTCTGTCCACGAACCCAATGGCGGGGTCCTCCGAGTGCGCATCTTGGAACGTTCCGTCGGGCAGAACGGCGAGTCGCCGATGGAGGATCCGTCGAGGATCTCACCCCGGCTGACGTTGGATCCAACGTTCTCCTCGGCCGCATTGATCTTCACCTGCGTCTTGATCACGATCTCCTCGCCGGCTTGTCCGGCATCGGTGGAGATGTCGCTATCGGCCGCGGCTGTCGTTGCCGCCTCGTTTTCGTCTCCGTCATCGCCGCCGCAGGCGGCGACGCCGAGCGTCGCGAGCGCCAGCGCCAACACCAGCCAGCGGACGCGGTGCGACGACCTCAGCTTCACTCTGACGAAGGCTGCATCGAGACACTCCGACCCTAATGCAGAAGTGCTGCTTTCCATGCAAAGCGATACTCCGAGATCACACCGCCAAGCGCACCCCCTCAACAACCCCGTGCGTGGCAGCGAGAAACGAATCGGG
>CAWBCU010000029.1:0-285444 GCA_963787335.1 uncultured Solirubrobacterales bacterium | reverse complement strand
CGAGACCTGCCCGCGCGTGACCGCCTCCGCGAACTTGTGCCCGCGGCGCGAGAACCAGCGATCGAGCAGCGTCGCGAGCAGGAGCGCGAGCACGATCGAGAGGACCGCCGTGATGACGTCGGAGTTCTCGGTCCAGAAGGAGGCGGCGAGAGGGAGCCGTACAGTGCTCGCCGGCATGGCGCCGAACCAGTGGTCGATTCCCAATTCCCGCACCGTGGATCACGGCCTGGCATCCGCTGGATCGCCGCCGTCGGGCTTGCCCATGCAACCAGCATGCCCTGCACCCGCCGACGACGCCCAGCGGCGCCAGACCGCGCCCACGAGCACGGATGATTGGAAATCGACCGACTATTCGAGCGATCACGATCGACGCGCTCGGCACGCTGCTCGAGCTGCTGCCGCCCGCGCCGCGGCTGCGCGCGGGGCTGCGCGAGCGCTTCGGGCTCGCGGTCTCCGACGCCCAGGCGATGCGGGCGATGCGGGCCGAGATCGGCTTCTACCGCGCGCACCTGCATGTCGGCCGCGACGAGGCCGGCCTCGCCGCGCTGCGCCGCCGGTGCGCGGAGGTGCTGCGCGACACGCTGGCCGCCCCGGGCCTCGATCTCGATGCCCTGACCGAGGTGCTGCTGGACGCGATCCGCTTCGAGCCCTTCCCCGACGCCGTGCCGGCGCTGCAGGAGTTGCGGGCGGCGGGGGTGCGGCTGGTGGCGGCGTCGAACTGGGACGTCTCGCTGCACGAGCAGCTCGAGCGCACGGGCCTGCGCCCGCTGCTCGACGGCGCGGTGTCCTCCGCCGAGGCGGGCGCGGCCAAGCCGGACCCGGCGATCCTCGTGCGCGCGCTGGAGATCGCGGGCGCCGCGCCGGGGGAGGCGTGGCACGTCGGCGACGATCTCGAAGCCGACGTCGGCGCCGCCCGGGCGGCGGGCGTGCGGCCCGTGCTGATCGACCGCGAGGGCGGGATCGACGCGCCGGCCGGGGTGCTCCGGATCGCCTCACTCGCCGAGCTGCCGGCGCTCTGTGCGTAGAGTGAACGCGCAGCGATGACGAGCGTTCCGCCTCCTTCTGAGCCCACCGCATCGCTGCACACGCACCCGGAGCTGCCCGACGGCGTCCTGCCCTCGGAGCCTCCGCCCGGCGCGCTGAGCCCCGACGCGCCGCCGCCCGGCAGCCTCGTCCCGGTCCCGGCGTGGGCGCCGCTGGCCGCGATGATCGGTGCCTTCGTCGTCGCCACGATCGCCTACCTGGTGATCGCGGCGGTGGTCGAGGCGGGCGGCGGCAACGTGACCGGGGGCGGCCCGCCCGGCCTCGTGATCTCCGCGACGCTGGTCCAGGACGCCGCGCTGATCATCGCCGCGGTCTGGTTCGCCTCGCTGTGGGTGAGCGGGCTCGTCCCGGCCTCGTTCGGGCTCCGGCGCGTGCCGGTCTGGCCGGCCGCGGGCTGGACCGTGCTGGCCTTCATCGCGTTCTGGGTCCTGACCGCGATCTACATCTCGGCCGTCGGCCAGCCCGACCAGCAGGAGCTCACGCGCGACCTCAAGGAGGAGGAGTCGCTGGCGGCGCTGATCGGCTACGGCCTGCTGCTCACGTTCGTCGCCCCGCTGGCGGAGGAGTTCTTCTTCCGCGGCTTCGTGTTCGGCGTCCTGCGCGAGAAGATCGGGACGATCTGGGGAGTGCTCGCGACCGGGCTCGTGTTCGGCGTCGTGCACGTGGCGGGCTCGCCGATCGAGACCGTCGGCGTGCTGATCATCCTCGGCTCACTGCTGTGCGTGCTCTACCTCCAGACCGGCTCGCTGCTGCCGTGCATCGCCCTGCACGCGATCAACAACGCGATCTCCTTCGCCGCCACCAAGGAGCTGCACTGGGCGGAGGGCGTGGCGATCGTGGTCGCCAGCACCGGCGCCGCCGTGGCGGTGGCCGCCGCCGTCACGCGGCGCCCGGCGCTGTTCAGTCGCCCCTAGGTAAGCGCCTGGAGGTGCGAGACGAGCTCGCCGTCGAGCTCGACGTGGAGCAGGAAGCCGGGTGGCTCGGGGACGAAGTCGAAGGCGCGCGCGCCGATCTCGAGCCTGGCCTGGAGGTTCGTGCTGGGCGCGGTCACGACGCCGCAGCCGCCGAGGACGGCGAAGGCGGGGCGGTGGACGTGGCCGGCGACGACGCGGCGCACGTTCGGGAAGCGCGTGAGCAGGTCGCCGAGCCCGGCGCGCTCCTGCGCCGGGAGCCCGATCTCGTCGAGCACGGGGATGCCGGTGAGCAGCGGCGGGTGGTGCATGGCGACGATCACCGGGCGCCCGCGCGCGGCCTCGAGCTCGGCCTCGAGCCACTCGAGGTCGAGCCGGCCGTCCATCCGCCCGGGCAGCGGCGTGTGGCAGGCGATCAGGCCCAGCTCCCCGACGCCCGCCGTGTAGCGCACCGGCGTCCCGAACGCCTCGCTCAGCGCCTCGTGGTCGTCGTGGTTGCCGGCCAGCACGTGCACCGGCATCGGCAGCGGCGCGAGCAGCTCGCGGGCCAGCGCGTACTCGGCGGCGGTGCCGCGGTCGCCGAGGTCGCCGCTGACCAGCACGGCGTCCGGGACGGGGCGCAGCTCGAGCACCGCCGCGACGGCGTTGCGAAGGGCGGTGGCGGCGCCGCGGTCGTCGCCGTCGGCGTGCAGGTGCAGGTCGCTCAGCTGGGCGAGGATCGTCATCGGACCTCCAGGGGCTCGGCGGATTCGGCGACGAGCCGCTCCAGGACGCGTGCCATCCCGCCCTCGGCGTGGGCCGCGCGCATGCGCTGCGCGCCGTTGCCGTCGCGCAGGATCCGCTCGACCTCCTCGAGCGCCGCCTCGGCGCCGACGGCTTGGGCGTGGGGCCGGGCGCGCTCGATCGCGGCGGCCGCGAGCTCGCGCAGCGGCTGCAGGGACCCGTCGTGCCAGATCGTCGCGTCGAGCCCGTCGCGGCCGGCGCGGAAGGACGACTCGACGAGCACCTCGCGCGGCAGCTCCGGGACGTCGCTCTCGGGCTCGGCGGCCGCCATCACGAGCCCGTGCACGAGCGCGGCGAGGCCGCAGACCGAGCCGAGCCGGGCCTGGGCGTCCATCGCCCGCACCTCCAGCGTCCCGAGCTTCGGGTGCGGCCGGATGTCCCACCACAGGAACGTGTAGTCCTCGACCCCGGCGGCCTCCACGATCGCGTTCATCGTCGTCTCGTAGTCCTCCCAGTCGGCGAAGGCGCGCGGGATGTCGGCGCGCGGGTAGCCGCGGAAGAGTTGCGCACGGGCCGTCGCGAAGCCCGAGTCGATGCCGTGCCAGAACGGCGAGTGGGCCGCGAGCGCCTGCAGGATCGGCAGCTCGGCGCGCATGCGGTTGCAGGCGCGGATCGTCGTCTCGGGGTCGGGCATCCCGACGTGGATGTGCAGCGCGCAGGTCGGCGTGCGGCGCAGCAGGCCGCGCATCTGGTCGCCGATCACGGCGTAGCGCTCCGACACGACGTGCGGCGCCTCGCCGAACGCGCCGGACGGGTGGATGCCGGCGCCGATCGGCGTGCCGCCCTTGGCGCGGACCTCCGCGCGCAGCGCCTCGAGCGTGCGCGTGCCCTCGATCGCGTCGTGGCTGATCTCCGACGCCGACTCGACCAGCGCCTCGTAGACGTCGTGCATCAGCGAGCCCTCCGGCGCCTCGAGCTCCGGGACGAGCCGGCTCGACACGTGCGCGAGCTCCTTCGTGCCGGCGTCGACGAGCAGCAGCTCCTCCTCGACGCCGAGGGCGAACGGCGCCGCTCGGCCGAAGAGATGCTCCATCGGGTCGGGATCATAGGATCGGCGCGCCATGAACCCGCGCAAGACCCTCCACGACGAGCTCCGCGAGCACGCGCTGATCGTCGGCGAGGTCACGCTGACCTCCGGCCGCACCGCCCAGTACTACGTCGACGCGAAGAGGGCGATCCTTCGCCCCGCGGGCTTCCGCGCGCTCGCCGAGCTGGTCGCGGGCCACGCCGCGCGGCTGCGCGTGACCGCCGTCGGAGGGCTCACGATGGGCGCCGACGCGCCTGCTTGCGCCGCGCTCGCGGGCGGCGCCGAGGTCAAGGCGTTCTTCGTCCGCAAGGAGACGAAGGCGCACGGGTTGCAGCGCCGCATCGAGGGGCCCGACCTCGAGCCGGGCGAGCGCTGCCTCGTCGTCGAGGACGTCGTCACCACCGGCGGCTCGACCGTGCAGGCGATCGAGGCGGTGCGCGAGGCGGGCTACGAGGTCTGCGGCGTGGTCGCGATCCTCGACCGGCTGGCGGGCGGGGCCGAGGCGATCGCCGCGGCGAGCGGCGGGGCGCCGTACGAGGCGCTCGCCACGATCGACGACATCTACCCGGACCGGCCCGACCGCGCTTAGTTCAGGCGTTCGCGGCAGCGCCGCGTGCACCCTCCCCTGAGCCCGCAGGCGTCGCCCCGAGTCCGCGTGTCGGGCATCCTGTAACCGTGCCCACCGCACGGCGCCCCGCCGCGCTCCTGCCAGCGCCCCTCGCACGGACGGTCGGCTTCGCCCTGCTCGCCACGCTCGGCGCCGCCGAGTGGGTCCGCATGGTCGGCGACGGCGACCTCCTGGTCGCGCTGCCGTGGGTGCTCGTCGCGGTGCTCGCCGGTGAGGCGGTCGGCGCGGCCGGCTCGCTCGCGCCGCGCCTGCGCGCCCCGGCGGCGGTGCTCGCGGCCGCGCTCGGGCTCGGGCTCGCGGCGCTCGCCTCCGGGCTCGAGCCGCGGCTGCTCGCCCCGCGGCACTGGGACGAGCTGGGCGACGGGGTCGCGCGCGGGCTGCAGACGCTGAGCGGCGTCACGCTGCCCTATGGCGGCATCGACCCGTGGCCCGACATCGTGCTGCGCCTCGGCGGCGCGCTGCTGGTGACGCTCGCCGCCGTGCTCGCCAACTGGCCGCGCGCGCAGGGCCGCGGCTTCCCGTTCTTCGCGCTGGCCGCGCTGCTCGTGCTCGTGGCGACGCCGGTGACCGCGATCGGCACGACGCGCTCGCTCGTGCTCGGGGTCGCGATCGCCGCGCTGACCATCTGCTTCCTGTGGCTCGAGCGGCTGCCGCTGCGCCCCGGCGTCGGCGTCGCCGTGCTGGCGGGGATCGCGTTCGCGGGCGCGCTCCCGCTGAGCGTCGCGGCCGACCGCGACTCGCCCTGGTTCGACTACAGCAGCTGGGCCGAGGGGCTGGGGACGCCCGCGTCGGTGCGCTTCTCGTGGGACCACTCCTATGGCCCGATCACCTGGAAGCGGGAGGGGCGCGAGATGTTGCGCATCCGCGCGTCGCGGCCGCAGTACTGGAAGCTCGAGAACCTCGAGGACTTCGACGGCGAGCGCTGGGTCGAGCGCGGCGTGCCCGACGTGTTCGGCCCGGAGCCCGAGGCCGACCTCGACGAGAAGTACCGCGACAACCCGCAGTGGGGCGGCGTGGCGCGCGTGACCGTCCGTGGCCTGCGCGGCGATGCGCTCGCCGGGGCCGGCACGATCACGTCGGTCGACGCGGGGGAGCAGCGCGCGATCCCGACGTTCTCGCCCGGCACCTGGCGGGCCGAGCGGGAGCTCTCCGCGGGCGACTCCTACCAGGTGCGCTTCTTCGCGCCGCGCCCGAACCCGCTCGAGCTCGCGGCCGCGACGAGCGGCGCGCGCGGCCAGCAGGGCGACGCGCTGGAGGTGCTGCTGCCGCTCACCGAGCCCGAGCTGCCCGACCCCGGCGATACCCGCAGCCGCCCCGTCCGGGCGCTCAAGCTCGAGCCGCCGCCGTACGCGAGCCGCGCTCCGCTGCTGGCCCGCAACGAGCGCCGCGGGACGACCGAGCCCGGCCTCCCGGTGCTGCGCAACTCGGCCTACCTGCGGACGTGGCGGCTCGCGCAGCGCCTCAAGCGCGGCGCCCGCAACCCGTACGAGTTCGCCCGCCGCATCGACCTCTACTTCGACTCCGGCTTCCGCTACGAGGAGCGGCCGGTGCCGCCGCCGGCCGGCGAGGCGCCGCTCGAGCACTTCCTGTTCGAGAGCAAGGCGGGCTACTGCCAGCACTACTCGGGCGCGATGGCGCTGCTGCTGCGCATGGGCGGCGTGCCCGCGCGCGTCGCCACCGGCTTCTCCCCCGGCGGCTTCCGGCGCCGCCAGGGCGAGTGGGTGGTGCGCGACCGCGACGCGCACTCATGGGTCGAGGCCTGGTTCGACGGCATCGGCTGGGTCACGTTCGACCCAACGCCCAGCGCGACGCCCGCGCGCTCGCTGATCGCCGCGATCAACGCGCCGACCCAGTCGGCCGCCGTCAACCCCGGGGCGGGCGCCCCGGCGCGCCAGCCGGGCACCCGCAACCCGGCGGGCGCGCGCGGAGAGCTCGACCAGCCCGGCGCGGGCGGCGCCGCGGCCGACGCGGGCGGCGACAGCGGTCCCGCGGCGTGGCTCTACGCGGTCGCCGGGGTCGGGCTGCTGGCCGTGATCGCGGCCGCCCTGCTGCTGTGGCGGGGGCGCCGCCGCCCGACCGGGCCCGTCTCGGCGGACCGCATGATCGCCGACCTCGTGACCGCGTTGCGCCGCGCCGGCCGGCCCGTCCCCCCGGGCGTGACGCTGACCGAGCTCGAGCGGCGGCTCGGCGGCGCCGGGTACCTGGCCGCGCTGCGCTCCGCCCGCTACGGGGCCACCGCGAGCCCACCGACGCCCGAGCAGCGGCGCGCGTTCCGCCGCGAGCTCGCGGCCGGGCTCGGCTGGCGCGGGCGCGTGCGCGCCTGGTGGGCGCTGCCGCCTATGCGGCGGTGACGACGCGGTCGCGACCGGCGCGCTTGGCCTGGTAGAGCGCGAGGTCCGCGCGCCCGGTCAGCGCCTCGGGCGTCTCGTGGCCGTCCCAGTAGGCGACGCCGGCGGAGCAGGTCTGCGCGGCGGGGATCGCAACCCGCAGCCGCTCGATCGCCGCGACCGCCTCGTCGGGCGGGCAGGAGGGCAGCAGCGCCGCGAACTCCTCGCCGCCGTAGCGGGCCACGAAGTCGCTCACCCGCAGCTGGGTCCGCCACGCGCGCCCGAGCTCGGCCAGGACGCCGTCGCCGGCCTGGTGGCCGTTGGCGTCGTTGAACGCCTTGAAGTGGTCGAGGTCGAGCATGACCACCGCGAGCGGGTTGCCCTGGCGGCCGGCACGGGCGAGCTCGCGGCGCAGCTCCTCATCCCAGGCGCGCCGGTTGGGGAGGCCGGTGAGCGCATCGGTGCGCGCCATCGCCTCGACGCGCGCGAGCAGCTCCTCGCGCTCGGCTTCGAGCTGCTTGCGGGAGGTGATGTCCTGGGCCACCGAGTAGACCTGCCGGCCGTCGGAGTAGGAGCTCCACAGGAGCCAGCGCCAGCCGCCGTCCTTGGTCGCGTAGCGGTTCTCGAACTCGACGACGCTCGCCGTCCTGTCGAGCAGGACACGCGCCGAGTCTCGGACGTCGGCTTGACGTCGTCGGGATGCGTGAACTCGATCGTAGGGCTTCGACATCAGCTCCTCGCTGCGTCCAGCCGAGCGTCGTCTCCCACGCCCGGTTCAGGCGCGTGAAATGCCCGTCGAGGCTCGAGGTGGCGAGCATCACGTTGGCCATCGAGAACCAGCGCTCGGACTCGTCGCCCGCCGTCCGCGCCCGCGCGGCGACCCAGCCCAGCGCGCCGCCGATCGAGAACAGCACGACCGCGCGCGTGACGTAGCCGAGCAGGCTCAGCTCGACGTCGCGCACGACCGCGAACACGAGATACGCCCCGAAGCAGATCGCGGCGGTGAGGACGCCCCAGCGCCAGCCCAGCTCGACCGCCACGAGACCGATGGGGAGCACGTAGAGGAAGCCGATGCCGTCGGCCGGCGTGTGGACGATCGCGAACAGGACGGTGACGACGGCGAACAGCACGAGGCTGACGGCGATCGTCAGCGCGTCGCTGGACCTGTCTGCGCTCCCCGCGCCCATCCACGTCCTCACGACGGTGCCCTCTCGATTGTCCGACCACCCATCCTAGGCTTCGGGCCATGCCGACCCAGATCCCCGCCGTCCTCCCGCCTTCGCCGAGCTCAGCGGCGGCTGACCGGTACCGTCGGCCCGCATGCGCCGCGACTCCCCGCTGCTCTGGACGCTGATCGTCTTCATCGGCGGCTCGCTCGTGTTCGGCGCGCTGCGCAAGGCGACCGAGGACTCGAGCACGACCGTGACCGTGCTGGTCCAGTTCGGCGCCCTCGCCGTGATCATCGCCCTGCTGGTGCTGATCACGCGCCGGCTGAGCTAGAAGAACGTCCGGATCGCGCGCGTGACGGTGTAGTCCGCGTCGACCTCGAGCAGCGTCCGCCAGCGGTCGAACGCGCCGCAGGGATGGGAGATCCCGAGGCACACCAGGTCGCCGGGCCGCAGCGCGTCAGCGGGCGCCACCGTCACGAACCCGTGCTGGTCGTTGAGCTCCGTCACGGTCGCGCTCCCGAGCGTCAGCGGCTCGCCGGAGCGATAGGCGCCGAGGATCGTCGGCAGGCCGGCGTCGTAGGGCGCGTCCCGCCGCCCGGCGCCGACGATCGCCCGTCCCGGCTCCGGGCACGAGAGCACGTCGGCCCACAGTTCCAGCGCGGGCAGCAGCGGGTCGCTCGCGCCCTGCGACCGCGCCAGCGGCGACGCCGCCTCGTACATGCCGTCGTCGTGGCTGAGGTAGCAGCCGCTGCGCAGCACCACCTCGCAGCCCGGCACGGCGGCGAGCTGCGCGGCGACGTCGAAGAAGACGCTGCCGCCCGCCGACAGCAGGGCCGGCCCGTCGAAGTGCCCGCGCCGGGTCCCCTCGCGCGCGAGGTCCGCCACCCGCTCGAGCGCCTCCTCGACCGCGCCCACCTCATCGCGGTCCGCGCCGACCACGCCCTCGAAGCACTCCACCCCGACCGGCTGCACGTGGCGCGCGCGCGCCGCGGCCTCCAGCACCTCGAGCGCCGGGCCGCTCCCCCGCAGGCCGCCCCGGCGCTCCGCGATGCCGATCTCGACGAGCACCTTGATCGGCCGCGGGGCCCGGGCCGCGTCGAGCGCCTCGACCCCGGCCACCGAGTCGACGAGGCAGTACGGGTCGAGCGGTGACCCGGCCAGCCAGCGGATCGCCCTCGGATCGACCACCTCGTTCGCGATCAGGATCCGGGGGACGCCGAAGCTCGCCATCACCTGGGCCTGGCCGACGGTCGCCGCGGTGATGCCCCACGCCCCGGCCGCGAGCTGGTCGGCGAACAGCTGCGGCGCCATCGTCGTCTTGCCGTGCGGCGCGAGCGCCACGCCGTGCTCGTCGCAGAACCGCATCATCCGCGCGAGGTTGTGCCGCAGGCGATCGGCGCGCAGGGTCAGCGCCGGCAGCAGCAGGTCGCCCGCCCACAACGAGAGGCCCAGCTCGCCGATGCGGCCGAGCGGGACGTCGGCGAGCGCGTCGGGCAGGCCCTTCGTGCAGACGCCGAGCGGCGCCTCGAGGAGCGCGCCGAGCGCGAGGGTGGGAGGCGGTTTCGCGGGCAGCGCCCCGAGCTGGATTCGAACCAGCGGCCTACTCCTTAGGAGGGAGTCGCTCTATCCAGCTGAGCTATCGGGGCCGGCGTGCAGGCATCGTAGTCGCGGCGGCGAAACGAACCGCTCGGTACGCCGTAACGGGGCTGCATCAGCAGCGACCTAGTACCTTCCTGGCTCTGAAGGAGGGTCAAATTGAAGCGGTACCTACGAGCATGAGGGCTCGCGCATGGGCACGAGCATAGGGCCGGCTGAGTTCCTCGGAGCGGAAGCGCCCGAAGCTGAGACCGGCGTCGTCGACGGCAAGCCTGTCGCGGCACGCTCGCCCCTGCAGCTGTTCTGGCGGCGGCTGCGACGCGACAAGGTCGCGATGCTCGCGCTCACCGTCGTGCTGCTCGCGATCCTCGTCGCGATCTTCGCGCCGCTGATCGTCAAGGTCTCTGGCGCGCCGCAGCCCAACGTGCAGAACCCCGACCTGCTCGACGACTTCGGCTCGCCCTCCGGCCCGACCGCCGAGAACTGGCTCGGCGTCGACCAGCGCGGCCGCGACGTGTTCGCGCGCGTCGTCTACGGCACGCGCATCTCCCTTCTTGTGGCCTTCCTCTCAACGTTCATCATCGTCGTCATCGGCGTCGTGCTCGGCCTGATCGCCGGTTACTACCGCGGCATCACCGACTCGCTCTTGACGCGTGCCATGGACGTGATGCTGGCCTTCCCCGTGCTGCTGCTGGCGATCGGCCTCGGCGTCGCGTGCGCCGACGGTTGCCTCAGCAACACGATCAAGCCGGGCCTCACGGTGGTGGTCACCGTGATCTCCCTCTCCCTGTGGCCGTACATGGCGCGCATCGTGCGTGGCCAGGTGCTGTCGCTGCGTGAGAAGGAGTTCGTGGAGGCGGCGCGCTCCCTCGGCGCCTCCCACTCGCGGATCATCTTCCGCGAGATCCTCCCCAACCTCGTCGCGCCGATCATCGTCTACGGCACGATCCTGATTCCTCAGGTCATCCTCTTCGAGGCCGCTCTGTCCTTCCTCGGCATCGGTATCGAGCCGGGGACCCCAAGTTGGGGATCGATGATCTCCGATGCCGTTGGCGTCTTCGACATCGCCTGGTGGTTCATGACCTTCCCAGGCCTTGCGCTGCTGCTGGTCGTCCTTGCCTTCAACCTTGTCGGTGACGGCCTGCAGGACGCGCTCAATCCCCGTAACACCAAGTAGTCCAACCGAAACAGAAGCACACATCCCATGGGAACCAACCCAGGAAAGGACCCCTGCAAATGACCAGGATTCCGCTGCGGCTCTTCGCCGCCCTGGCTCTTGTCGCACTCACGATGTTCGTCGTCGCTTGTGGTTCAAGCGACGAGGACTCGGGCGACTCGGCCAGCAAGACCGAAAGCGGCACGCCCGCCAAGGGGAAGAAGGGAGGCACGCTCAAGCAGCTCGGTGCCTCTGACGTCGATTTCCTCGACCCCGGCCAGACCTACTACACCGGTGGCTTCCAGGTCATCTACGCGACCCAGACCCCGCTCTACATCCCCAAGCCGCCGATCGGCGACGCCGAGCCCGGCCTGGCCGAGGGCAAGCCCGAGATCTCCGATGACAAGAAGTCCGTCACGGTGACGCTCAAGAAGGGCGTCAAGTTCGCTCCTCCGGTCAACCGCGAGATCCAGGCCAAGGACGTCAAGTACGCCTTCGAGCGCGCGTTCACCAAGAACGTCCCGAACCAGTACACGACGTACTTCAACTTCATCGAGGGCGCCCCGAGCAAGCCGGGTGCCCTGAAGGACATTCCCGGCATCGTCGTCGACGATCCGTACAAGATCACGTTCAAGCTCACCAAGGCGCAGGGCGCCGGGCTTCGCCAACTTCCTCGTGATGCCGGTCACCACGCCGGTCCCGAAGGAGTACGCGGAGAAGTTCGACAAGGAGTCGCCGTCGACGTACAACGAGAACGTCGTCTCCAGCGGCCCGTACATGGTCGAGAACGACGCGCAGGGCAAGCTCGTCGGCTACAAGGCCGGCAAGTCGATCGACCTTGTCCGCAACCCGAACTGGGACGCGAGCGAAGGACACCCGCCCCGCGTACCTCGACGAGATCACGATGCAGACGAACGCGACCGACGCCAACGTCGTCCGGCCGCCAGGTGCTCTCGGGTGAGGGCCTCACGCTCGACGCGAACCCGCCGGCGCAGGTGCTCAAGCGCGTCGTCCAGCGTCAGAAGGACCAGCTGGTCACGCTCCCGGGCGGCGGCTTCCGCTGGTTCCCGCTGAACCGCGCGATCAAGCCGCTCGACGACCTCAACGTCCGCAAGGCGATCCTGGCGGCGTTCGACCGCGAGGCGGCCATCAAGGCGCGCGGCGGCTCGTTCGTCGGCAAGCCGGGCACGCACTTCATCCCGCCGGGCATCGGTGGGTTCGAAGAGGCCGGCGGCGAGAAGGGCCCGGGCTTCGACTTCCTGGCCAACCCGAAGGGCGACATGGCGGTCGCCGAGAAGTACATGAAGGCCGCCGGCTACGCCTCGGGCAAGTACGACGGCTCGGACGAGCTCCTCATGGTCACCGCGAACGTCGACCCGGGCAAGGCCCAGGCCGAGGTCGCGAAGGCGCAGCTCGAGAAGCTCGGCTTCAAGATCCGTCTCCGTACGGTCCCGCAGGACGCCGTCTACACCGAGTGGTGCCAGCAGCCGGCCAAGAAGGTCGCCGTCTGCGGCGGCGCCGGCTGGTTCAAGGACTACAACGACCCGCAGTCGATGCTCGAGCCGACGTTCAAGGGCTCGAACTTCTCGCCAGGAGGGCGGCAACAACAACCTCGTCGCCAGCTGCAGGATGCCAAGATCGACAAGGCCATGGACGACGCCGCCCTGCTCGAGGGCGACGAGCGCAACCAGGCCTGGGGTGAGATCGACAAGATGATCACCGCGCACGCCCCGGCCGTCCCGTTCATCTGGGACAACACGAACCTGATCCACTCCAAGAACGTGAACGCGGTGGGCAACGCCTACATGAACGCGTTCGACCTCTCCTACACCTCGATCAAGTAGGTCCGAGGAACGCGATTGGTGGCACGGCCGGCCCCACCCTTCCGGGTGGGGCCGGTCGCGCCCTAAGATCCCGGCTTAAACCGCATGGGCACGTACATCATCCGCAGGCTCTTGTGGACTCTCCTGCTGCTGTGGGTCGTCAGCGGGATCACGTTCATCCTCTTCAACGTCCTCCCGAGCGCCGACCCGGCGCTGCTGCGGGCGGGCCGGCGCGCGGAGCCGGAGATCCTCCAGGGCATCCGCGAGACCTTCGGGCTCGACCGGCCGCTCTACGTCCAGTACCTGGACTACATCAAGCACGTCTTCCTCGAGTTCGACTTCGGGCGCTCCTACCGCAACGACGTCGACGTCCGCTCGCAGCTGCTCGACCGGCTGCCGAACACGCTCATCCTGATCGCGCGGCGCCGTCGTCGTGTGGCTGACCGTCGGGCTCACCGTCGGCATGATCTCCGCCGTCAAGCGCGGCTCGTTCCTCGACCGCTTCAGCATGACCACGGCGCTCGTGGCGATCTCCGCGCCGGTCTACTGGCTCGGGCTCGTCGTGCTCTACCTCTTCTCCGACGACATCGGGCGCTTCCCGATCCTTCCCGGCTCGGGCGCCTTCCAGGAGGACGGCAACGTCTTCCAGAAGGCCGAGGCGATGATCATGCCCTGGTGCGTGCTCGCGACCGCGTTCGCGGCGATCTACGCCCGCCTGCTGCGCGCCAACCTGCTCGAGGTCCTCGGCGAGGACTACATCCGCACGGCCCGCGCCAAGGGGCTGACCGAGCGGCGCGTGATCTTCCACCACGGGATGCGCTCGGCGCTGACGCCGATCGTCACCGTGCTCGGCCTCGACATCGGCATCCTCGTCGGCGGCGCGATCCTGACCGAAAGCGTGTTCAACATCCCCGGCATCGGACGACTGACCTTTGACGCGATCCAGCGCGGCGACATCATCACGGTGCAGGGGGCGACGCTGTTCCTGACGCTCGCGGTGTGTATCTGCAACCTGTTCGTCGACGTCATGTACTCCGTACTCGACCCGCGGGTGAGGCTGTCATGACCGAGCCGCTGCTTTCCGTCCGCGACCTCAAGGTCCACTTCAACACCGACGACGGCCGCGTCAAGGCGGTCGACGGCGTCTCCTACGACATCGCCCCCGGGCGCACGCTCGGGATCGTCGGCGAGTCCGGCTCGGGCAAGTCGGTCTCCTCGCTCACGGTGATGGGGCTGACGCGCTCGAACATGTCCGACATCAGCGGCGAGATCCACTTCGGCGGGCGCGACCTGCTGACGCTCTCGGAGAGCGAGATGCGCGCGCTCCGGGGCGAGGAGATCGCGATGATCTTCCAGGACCCGCTGTCCTCCCTGCACCCCTTCTACCGCATCGGCGACCAGCTCGTGGAGGCCGTCCAGGCCCATCACAAGGTCTCCAAGGCGGCGGCGCTCGACAAGGCCGTGGAGCTGCTGCGGCTGGTCGGCATCCCCGAGCCCAAGGACCGCGTCGGCGGCTACCCGCACGAGTTCTCGGGCGGCATGCGCCAGCGCGTGATGATCGCGATGGCGCTCATCAACGAGCCCAAGCTGCTGATCGCCGACGAGCCCACGACCGCGCTCGACGTGACGGTGCAGGCGCAGATCCTCGAGCTGATGATCCGGCTCAAGGCCGAGCTCAACACCTCGATCGTCTTCATCACCCACGACCTCGGCGTCGTGGCCGAGATGGCCGACGACATCGCCGTCATGTACGCGGGGCGGATCGTCGAGTTCGGGCCCAAGGAGATCATCTTCGAGTCCCCGCAGCACCCCTACACGTGGGGGCTGCTCGGGTCGATCCCGAAGCTCGACGCCTCGCGCGACGAGCCGCTCGTGCCCGTCACGGGCCGGCCGCCGTCGCTCATCAACCTGCCGACGGGCTGCTCGTTCCACCCGCGCTGCCCGTACGTCCGCGACGCGCACAAGCGCGTCGAGCCGACGCTCGAGCCCGTCGACGGCGACCCGACCCACCGCTCCGCCTGCCTGCTCGACTCCGACGTCCGGCGGCGGATCTGGGATGACCTGCGCGAGGGCAAGCTGCCCCAGGAGGCGCGCGCCGACGTGATGGCCGGAGAAGGAGCCCCATGACCGACCGCATGAGCGACGTCGCCGCGACCGACGAGTCGCGCGAGCTCGCCCACCGCACGGACGGCGAGACGCTGTTCGAGGTCCGCGACCTGAAGAAGCACTTCCCGCTGACCAAGGGCCTGCTGGTCCGCAAGCAGGTCGGCGCCGTGCGCGCCGTCGACGGCGTCTCCTTCGACGTCAAGCGCGGCGAGACGCTCGGCCTCGTGGGCGAGTCGGGCTGCGGCAAGTCGACGACGGGGCGGCTGATGCTGCGCCTGCTCGACCCGACCTCCGGATCGATCAAGTTCGAGGGCCAGGAGATCGCCGACATCAAGCCCAAGCAGCTCGTCGAGTTCCGGCGCGACGCGCAGATGATCTTCCAGGACCCGTACTCGTCGCTGAACCCGCGCAAGACGGTCGGCTCGATCATCGGCGAGCCGTTCGCGATCCACCAGCTGAAGACGGGCGAGGGCGAGCGCCGCAAGGCGGTCCAGGACCTGATGGACACGGTCGGGCTCAACCCGGAGCACTTCAACCGCTACCCGCACGAGTTCTCCGGCGGCCAGCGCCAGCGCATCGGCGTCGCGCGCGCGATCGCGCTGCGGCCGAAGCTGATCGTCGCCGACGAGCCGGTCTCCGCGCTCGACGTGTCGATCCAGGCGCAGGTGCTCAACCTGCTGCGCGAGCTCCAGCGCGACCTCGGGCTGACGCTGATCTTCATCGCCCACGACCTCTCCGTCGTGCGCCACATGTGCGACCGCGTCGCCGTCATGTACCTCGGCCGGATCGTCGAGCTGGCGAGCTCCGACCAGCTCTACGGCCATCCGCGGATGCCCTACACCGGCGCGCTGATGTCGGCGGTCCCGATCGCGGATCCGAAGCTGGCCGCGGTCAAGAAGCGCCAGATCCTCGGCGGCGACGTGCCGTCGCCGACCAACCCGCCGCCCGCCTGCCGCTTCCACACCCGCTGCTGGAAGGCGCAGGACATCTGCCGCCAGGACGATCCGCCGCTGGAGCCGAAGGACGGCGGCAACCTCGCCGCCTGCCACTTCCCGCTCACGGACGCCGAAGTGGCGGAGCGGGTCCCGACCTCCCGCAGCGTCTGACTTCTGAGCGCGGTCGACCGCTTCCAGGCCGCTGTCCGCGCCCGCGGCGTGGAGGTCGCCGCGCGCGTGCTGCCGGACTCCGCGCGCACCGCTCCCGAGGCGGCCGCCGCGGTCGGCGTCGAGGTCGGAGCGATCGTGAAGTCGCTGGTGTTCCGCTGCGGCGACGAGGCGGTGCTCGCGCTCGTGTCCGGCTCCAACCGCGCCGACGAGGCGCGGCTCGAGGCGGAGTTCGGCGCACCGGTGGGGCGCGCGGACGCCGCGTTCGCCCGCGCGGCGACCGGCTTCTCGATCGGGGGCGTGCCGCCGCTCGGGCACCCCGCGCCGCTGCGCACCCTGGTCGACGAGGACCTGCTCGGCTACGAGGTGGTGTGGGCCGCCGCGGGCACGCCGCACGCGGTCTTCCCGATCGAGCCGGCGGAGCTGGCCCGGCTGGTCGGCGGCCGCGTGGTCAGGCTCGCCGCGCCCGCTCGCTGAGGCGCTCGAGCGAGCGGTCCCAGCGGGCGCCGACGTCGGCCATCCACGCGATCGCCTCGTCGAGCGGCTCCGGGGTGAGCCGGTAGCGCGTCTCGCGGCCCTCGCGTCGCGGCGTCACGAGCCCGGCGCGCTCGAGCGCGGACAGGTGCTTGGCGACCGCCTGGCGCGTCATCGGCAGCTCGCCGGCGAGGCCGGAGGCGGTCACCGCCTGCTGCCGTGCGAGCGAGCGCACGACCTGCCGGCGGGTGGGGTCGGCGAGCGCGGCGAAGACCGCGCCGAGCTCGGGCTCGCTCAGGCCAGGCACAGGGAGGCGTGCGCCGAGAGCGCCGCCATGCGCGGGCCGACGACCGGCGCGAGGCTGCGCTCGGTGACGACGAAGCGGGTGCCGTCGGGCACGGGGTCGAGCGTCCACACGACGCGCGAGGGCTCCTCGCCCCACACGAACACGAGCCGGCGGCCCTCGTCGACCTCCTCGACGATGCCCTCGCGGCGCTCGCCGTCGTCCCACTCGACGCGCACCTCGCCGCCCTCCTCGGGCTCGAGCTCGACGTCATCGGCGAGCCAGCCCTCGAGCTCATCCGGGTCGGTGATGAGCTCCCAGGCGCGCTCGGGATCGACGGGGAGGACGACTTCGCGGGTGACGGCGGGCATGAGCAACTCCATGGTTGCACATCCGCTACGCTGGCGGCAACCCGCAACTTGGAGGTTGCACATGCCACTGGTCCCCATGGTCGTTCAGCAGGACGCGCGCGGCGAGCGCTCGTTCGACATCTACTCCCGGCTGCTGCGCGAGCGCGTCGTGTTCGTGACCGGCGAGATCAACGACGAGATCGCCAACCTCGTCGTCGCGCAGCTCCTGCACCTCGAGGCCGACGACCCGGAGAAGGACATCCAGCTCTACGTCAACTCGCCGGGCGGCGGCGTCTACGCCGGGCTGGCGATCTACGACACGATGCGCTTCATCAAGCCCGACGTCGCGACGACGTGCTGCGGGATCGCGATGTCGATGGGGTCGCTGATCCTCGCCGGCGGGACCCACGGCAAGCGCTTCTCGCTCCCCAACTCGCGCATCCTCATCCACCAGCCCACCGGCGGCTACCAGGGCCAGTCGACCGACATCGCCATCCACGCCAAGGAGGCGCTGTCCCTGCGCGTGCGGATGGAGGAGATCTACGCCGAGCACACCGGCAAGTCCAAGGAGGAGATCTCGGCGGCGCTCGAGCGCGACCGCTTCTTCACGCCCGAGGAGGCCGCGGACTACGGCCTGATCGACAAGGTCACCGTGATCCGCAAGAACGGAAACGGGAACGGCAACGGGCGCGGCTAGGCCGCGGGCGGTGCGGGCTCGTCCGCGTCGTCTTCCGCTTCGTCGTCCTCACCGTCGTCGGCGTAGAGCGACTCGCGGGCGAGCTCCTCGCCGCGCACGTTGAAGAGCTTGATCTCGAGGAAGTCCTGGCGGTAGTCGTCGGGCGCGATCAGCGTGAAGCGGTCGCCGACGAGCACGCACTGGTCGACGCACAGGTCGGCCAGCTCGGCGGTCGCGATCGTGCCGCCGCGGATCTGGGGCGAGCCCCACACGAGCGTCATCTCGGCCGCGTTCCCGGCCTCGCCGCGCCAGCTGCCGATGACCTCGTCGCACAGGTCCATGCGCCACTCGGGGTGCGCCTCGGCCAGCTCGTCGGTGTAGTCCGCGCTGGCCGCGAAGTCGGAGGGCTCCTGCTCCTCGCCCTCGCCGTCGGGGTCGCCGGGGACGAAGGAGACGTACCCGAACAGCTCGAGATCCGTCGTCGTGCGGGCGGTCACCGGGACGTAGGTGCGGCCGTTCCAGGTGCGGTCCGGGAACCAGGTGGGGACGCCGGCCTCCCCGAGATCCTCGCCCTCGGAGTCGATCCGCAGGCAGGCCTCCAGGAACTCGGCGGTCAGCGTGTCGGCCCAGCGGCCGGTCGCCGGCCCTTCCTGGGGCGGCTCGGCGGCGAAGCGGGGGACGAAGCGTTCTTCAGGCGGCATCGGCGGGGCAGCCTATCTATTCGGCTTCAAGCATCAGCGTGACGGGGCCGTCGTTGACGAGCTCGACCTCCATGTGAGCGCCGAACACGCCCCGCTGCGCGCCGAGCCGCTCGCAGAAGCGCTCGTACAGCGGCTCGGCGTGCTCGGGGCGCGCGGCGGCGACGTAGGCGGGGCGGTTGCCCTTGCGCGCGTCGCCGTAGAGCGTGAACTGCGAGACGCACAGCACGGCGCGGTCGCCGAGCGCTTCGTTCATCCGGCCTCGCGCTGCGCGCTCGTCACCGCTTCGCTGGGCGTCCGGGAAGACCCGCAGCGCCCGCACCTTGTCGGCCAGCCGGTCCGCCTGCGCCTCGCCGTCGGCGTGGGTGACGCCGAGCAGGACGAGCAGCCCGGGGCCGATCGCGGCGACCTCGGATCCATCCACGCGGACGGCGGCCCGGGCGACCCGCTGGACGAGAGCGCGCACGGCGCGGAGGGTAGCCTGGACGCGATGCCCGTCTTCGCCCTGTGGCAGGAGATCCTCGTCAGCCTCGGCGGCCTCGCGTTCGTGTCCCTGCTGCTCCTCGTGTTCGTGCTCGTCGCCCGCTTCCTCGCCCCGCGCGTGCTCGGGAGGGACGACGGATCCAGCCAGGACTGAACGGCGATCCGCCAGAACGCGTTACGGTGGACGTCATGACCGACCAAGAGGCAATCAACGCGCTGGTCGGCGACCTGCAGTGGCAGATCGACCAGATGCGTGAGCGAAGGATCAAGAACAACGCCGGGCACCAGTACAACCCGTCGTTCTACAAGCGTGGTCTGGAAGACGCGATCGAGGCCGGCGGGAACGCGGTTCCGGAGTACGTGAAGAGCTACCTGTACAAGGCGCCGAGCGGCGGCTACCAGAAGCTCGAGGCCGAGGGCGCGCTCGACCTCGCGTGCGAGGCGCTCGTCGTGGCCGAGGGCAAGCCGTACGAGTCGCTCTTCAGCGACGAGGACCGCGCGGCCGCCCGCGAGCGGCTCGGGTCGCACGTCGAGGCGATTCAGGCGGACAAGGCCGCGCGCCGCGCGCGCATCGACGCCGCCCGCGCCAAGCTGCGCGAGACCGGGCTGCCTGAGCGCCCGGACCTCGACTGGGCCCTGCGCTCCCGCCGCTAAGGAGCCAGCGCGACCGCCTCCGCCTCGGGCAGCCAGTCCGAGAGCGGAGCGGGTTCGCCGAGGTGGAAGCCCTGGGCGTGATCGACGCCCATGTGACGCAGCATCTCGGTCGTCGCATGGTCGCCGACGTGCTCGGCGATGGTGCGCTTGCCGAGGCCGCGCGCGATGTCGACGACGGCCTGGATCACGAGCTGATCGGTCGTGTCGACGGCCGAGTGGCGCACGAACTCGCCGTCGATCTTGAGGTAGTCGAACGGCAGGTGCTTGAGGTAGTAGAACGAGCCGAAGCCGGCGCCGAAGTCGTCGAGCGCGAAGCGGCAGCCGAGGTCGGCGAGCCGCGCGGCGAAGTGCTGGGCGCGCGGGATGTTCGACACGGCGATCGTCTCGGTGATCTCGAAGATGATCTGGTGCGGGTCGACGTCGGCCGCGGTCAGCTCGCGCTCGATCAGCGCCAGCAGCTCGGGGTCGCCGGCGGAGCGGCCGGAGATGTTGACCTCGACCACGAGCTCGCGCCCGCGGCGGCGTTCGACGCCGACCATGTGGATCGCGCGCGAGACGACCCAGCGATCGATGGCGGCCATCAGGTCGAAGCGCTCGGCGACCGGGAGGAAGGCGGAAGGGCTGATCAGGTCGCCGTCGGGCCCGTGCATGCGCAGCAGCAGCTCGTACTGCGTCACGTCGCCTGAGGTGAGGTCGACGATCGGCTGCGCGTAGAGGACGAAGCGGTCCTCGGCGAGCGCGTCGCGGATCATGTCCGCCCACGACATGCGGGCCTCGAGGCGCGTCTCCTGCGGCTCGGGCGCCGCGTAGGCGGCCAGCTGGTCGCGGCCGGCCTCCTTGGCGTCGTACATCGCGAGGTCGGCGTTGACGAGCACCTCCTCGCCCGTCAGCCGGTGCGTGGAGTCGAACAGCGCCATCCCGAGGCTCGCGGTGACCGTGCGCGTGCGCCCGGTCGCGGTCGGCACCGCCAGCGTGCGCACCGCCTCGAGCACCGCGGTGGCCACGCCGTCGGCCTCCTCGGGCGTCGCCTCGGGCAGCAGGATCGCGAACTCGTCGCCGCCGAGGCGGGCGAGCACGTCGGACTCGCGCAGGCGGCTGCGCAGCGCATGGGCGACGCGCACGATCAGCTCGTCGCCGGCGGAGTGGCCGAGCGTGTCGTTGATCGTCTTGAAGTGGTCGAGGTCGAGCACGATGGCCGCGCCCTTCGGCCCGTAGCGCTCGACGTAGGAGACGTGGCGCTCGAGCTCGCGCTCGAACGAGCGGCGGTTGAGCAGCCCGGTCAGCGGGTCGTGGTCGGCCATGTGGCGCAGCTCGGCCTCGTGGCGGCGGCTCTCGGTGATGTCCTGCATCTGCGACAGGAAATGGAGCGGCACGCCGTCGGCGTCGCGCACGAGCGTCGAGTTGATCATCACCCAGACCGCGCTCCCGGAGGCGTGCAGGTAGCGCTTCTCGGCGCGGTGGCTCGACATCTCGCCCTCGAGCATCGCCCCGCGCGCCTGCCAGTCGGCCTTCAGGTCCTCGGGGTGGGTGATCGAGGCGACCGGCAGACCTTCGAGCTGGGAGGGCGTGTAGCCGGTGATCTGGCAGAGCGCGCGGTTGACGCGCAGGAAGCGGAAGTCGGGCGAGGTCAGGGCCATGCCGATCGGCGCCTCGTCGAAGGCGGAGCGGAAGCGCTCCTCGGCCTCGGCCAGGGCGGCCTGCGAGCGCACGCGCTCGGCGACGTCGCGCACGGTCGCGTGGCTCTCGATCACGGCGCGCGTGGCCGGGTCGCGCACGACGCGCACGCGGGTCTCGACCCACACCGGCAGCCCGCCGGCGCGGCGCATGCGATGGGTGATCGAGATCGGCTCGTCGCTCGGGGCGCCCAGCACGGCGGCGACGCCGGCCGCGTCGTCGGGGTGCACGAGATCGGTGAACGCCCGGCCCAGCAGGGCCTCGGGCTCCTCGCCGAGCAGCTCGCGGCAGGCGGGCGAGGCGTAGCGCAGCGCCCCCGACGGCGCGAGCACGCAGATCAGGTCGGTGGAGGTCTCGGCGAGCACCTGCGAGCGCTCCTCCGCTTCGCGGCGGGCGATCTCGGCCCGGTCGCGCTCGGCGCGGCGGATCGCGATCAGCCCGAGCGCGTCGCGCTCGCGGCGCCGCGCCTGCGAGCCGACGACCGCGATCAGGACCGTCAGCAGCCCGCCGACGAGCAGCGTGGCGAAGGCGAGCCCTTGGCGCGACCCCGGCTGCTCGACCGCGAGCGTCCAGACGCGGTCGCCCAGCTTGATGCGGCGGGTCTTCGCCTCGTGCAGATTGCCCGCGGGCTCGGCGCCCTGGGTGACGGAGAACCTCGTGCCCTTCGGCAGGTGCGCCGCCACCGCCTGCTGGACCGCCGCGACGGAGAAGGTCGCGAGGAAGGCGCCGGACGCGCCGGCGGCGGAGGGGCGGAAGGGCACCGCGACGGCGATGCCGGGCGACGTGCCGCCGAGGGCGGGCAGGACCTGGGTGACGCGCGTCTCGCCGGAGCGGATCGCGCCCTCGACGGCGGCGCGGCCGGCGGACAGCTCGACGGCCTCGCGGCTCGGCGTGTTCTTCCCGCGCGAGGCCGCGTAAACGATCTGGTAGCGGGCCGGGCGGCCGGGGGCGTCGTCGGCGCCCGAGCGCGCGGGGGCGCGGCCGCCCGCGCTGCGCGCGAGCGCCACCGAGGTCAGCGCCGGCTCGGTCAGCAGCCGCTCGGCGAGCCCGTCGAACTGCGAGCGCCGCACCGACAGCGGGCCCTGGACCGTCGAGGCGACGTCGGTGATGCGATCGACCGCGCCGACCGTCGCGTGGCGCAGGTCGTTGTCGGCGAGCGCCAGCTGGCGCTCGTGCCGTTGCTCGCGCTCGTGCTCGCCGTGGGCGACCGCGACGCAGGTGGTGAGGACGGTGGCGAGCGCCGCGGCGGACAGCACGATCGTCTGGCGCGGGGCGCTGAAGCCCAGGTCGCGCGTCCAGGCCGTGATGAGGTCGGGCGTCGTGGCCAGCGCCACGAGCGCGATGCCGGCGACGAGCAGCCACAGCGCGAGCGCGGGGGTGACGCTGGGCCACGCCTCGTGCACGTCGCGCAGGAGCGGGAAGGACGACGCCCCGCCGATCAGCACCGCCAGCCCGAAGGCGCCGGTCAGCGCCCCAGCCGTGCTGAGCGCGATTCTCTCAAGTCCCGCCCACCCCGACGGGTCGAGACGAGTCCTTTCGTCCACACCCCCCCATCGGCGCGCGCGGGCCGGGTGCGGATACGACGCTTGTCCGGTTAGACCCCGCGAAGCTCTTGTGCCGCGAGCTCGGGTGCGACGACGCAGAGGTTCACGCCGGTGCCCAGCTCGAGGCCCGCGAGGTGCGTCAGCCGCGGGAGGATGTCGATGCGCCAGCAGAACGTGTCCGCGCCGCGTGGCGCGGTCCGGATCCAGAGGTTCAGCGGCGGCGAGGCGCCCAGCCGCCGGCGCAGGCGCAGCAGCGCGTCGTGCAGGAGCGCGGCGCCGGTCGGGCCGTCGTCCTCGAAGCGCGCCTGCGGGCGCCGCGGCACGAGCATCAGCTGGAACGGGAGGCGCGACGCGTAGGGGGCCATCAGCACCGCCTCGTCGTCGATCGCGACGATGCGGTCGCGCATCCGCACCTCCTCCTGCACGAGGTCGCCGAGCAGGTTGCCGCCCATCGTGCGCGTCGCGTAGGCGCCGAAGCGCTCGCGCTCCCTGGCGATCGCGGCCGGGACGAACGGCAGCGCGTAGAGCTGCGCGTGGGTGTGCGGGAGCGAGGCGCCGCCCTCGCGGCGCTCGTTGACGAGCAGATGGACGCAGGACGCGTCGGCGTGGGCGCGGATCCGCTCCCGCCAGGCCCCGACGGTGGTGGCCATCTGCTCGGGGCTCAGGTCCGCGAGCGAGGTGACCGGGTCGGGCGCGTTGACGATCACCTCCTGCACGCCGGCGGCGGCCTTCGCGGTGAAGAGGTCGGGGGTCGGGTGCGGCGGGGGGTCCTCCGCGTCCGGGCTGACCGCGGGGAAGAGGTTCGGGACCGAGCGGACGAGCCAGCCGGGCGTGTCGGGCGGCCCGCCGCCGGGGCGCAGCGCCCACACCTCGGGCGGCGTGCGGTCCTCGTGGCCTTCGAGGAACGGGTCGCGCTCGGGGTCGACCGGGTCGGCCGGGTCGGCCGTGAAGCCGGCGCCCGGCCGCGAGGCGCGGCCGGCGGCGATGATCGAGTTCAGCCCCGTCAGGGGGTCCACGCGCAGCTCGTTCACAGGTCCTTCTCCATCCCCAGGTGCTCGATGCCCTCCTCGTCGAACCGCTCGCCGTAGGGCCGGAATCCCGCGCGACGGTACAGCCCGAGCGCGTCGGTCTGCGCGTGCATGCCGATCCGGCGGGCGCCGGCGGCCCGCGCCTCGCGCTCGGCCTCGGCGAGCAGGAGCGCGCCCACGCCGGTCCCGCGCGCGCTCGCGCGCACGCACAGGCGCCCGAAGCGCGCGGTCCCGCCCGGCGCGATCAGCATCCGGCAGGTCCCGATCACCGCGCCGTCTTCATCCACCGCGACCAGGTGCAGCGCCTCGTCGTCGAGCCCGTCGCGGTCGCCGTCGAACGTGACGCCCTGCTCGCCGCAGAACACGTCGATGCGCAGCGCGAGCGCGGCGGCGAGCTCCTCCTCGTCGCGGGGGCGGCGGACGGTCGGCGTCACTGCTTCAGGTAGCGCTTCAGGTCGGCGGCGAGGTCGGCCTGCTTGCGGTAGCCGCCCTGGTGCGCGTAGACGAGCTTCCCGCGCTCGTCGAAGAAGATCGTGATCGGGT
The DNA here is from genome assembly GCA_963787335.1 of uncultured Solirubrobacterales bacterium. Lineage (GTDB taxonomy): Bacteria > Actinomycetota > Thermoleophilia > Solirubrobacterales > Solirubrobacteraceae > DASQFQ01. The sequence continues at coordinate 261,364 of CAWBCU010000029.1, read as the reverse complement.
AGTTGGCGGGGGCCTGGATCGTCTTGGCGATGGCCTCCTTGGGGTCGACGTAGGACGGGAAGGGCAGCGGCGACGCGCGCAGGAACTTGCGGGCGGGCGCGGTGGAGTCGCCCGCGTTGAGCCCGAGGAAGGCGACCTTCTTGCCCTTCGCGACGGACTCCGCCTGGAAGATCGGGAACTCCGTGCGGCAGGGCGAGCACCAGGACGCCCACTTGTTGACCACGACGGGGTACCCCTTGAGCTTCGCGAGGCGGCGGCGGAACGCCGTGCGGCCGCCTTCGAGCAGCTCCGCGGACTGGTCGTGCAGCGCGGCCAGCGGCGGCGGCGCGCCGGCCAGGTCGCGGCGCGCCTTGGCCAGGTCGAAGGGCGGCCGGGACGAGGCGTCACCGTCCTTCCCGCCCGCCTGGGTGAGCCCCACGACGAGCACGACGACCAGCGCGAGCCCGGCGAGAATGACCGCAAGACGTCGCATCAGGGACATACGGTGGCAGATGCGGCGTAGCCGTCGCTGGGGTCTGCTTGAATATGGGGTGCTTCCCGGGCAGGCGTCCTGATGACGTCTCCCCATTGCGGTCCGGGAGCTCCGAAGCCGTGCGGAGGGTAACGCCGGCTTCCCCCTACGTCGATTTGTCGAGCCTTCATGGCTGAGCCTGATACAGCGACCCTTGCGGTCGCACCCCTTCCTTCTCCCGACGACCTCGAGCGCGCCGAAGCGTTCGCACGCGAGCCCTTCCTGCTCGAGGGTGAAGACGCGTCCGTGTCCCTGGCCCCGGGGATGCCCCGGCGCGTCGCGCTCGAGTGGGTCCTGAAGGAGCTCGCCGAGGGCCACACCGCCCCGTCGAGCAAGTGGCGCCGCCGCTGGTCGCTGCTGCTCGGCCTCGACCGCCTGCTGTCGCAGGACGAGCCGACGCTCGTCGACGGCACCGTGCTGTCCGCCCACCAGGTCGACGCGCTCTCCGGCACGCTGACCGCGCTGCTCGCGGAGTCGCAGCGCGGCGCCAACGGCAAGGGCAACGGGAACGGGAACGGGGCCGCCACGCTCAGCGACGAGCCGCTGATGCTCGCCTCCGCGGCGATCCCGGGGGAGGAGGAGCTGCCCGAGGAGCTCGTCGAGGACGAGCCCGACGAGGAGCCGCTCGACTGGAGCGATGCCACGCCCGAGGGCGAGGAGCCCGCGGCGACGGAGGCGGTCGAGGATCCCAACGCCGCCAAGCGCTTCTGGTTCGAGCACGCCACCGGCGCCGGCAAGACGGTCGCGGCGCTCGGCTTCGTCGAGGCCTCGCGCACCGGCGGCATCCTGATCCTCACCCACCGCCGCAACCTCGTCGACCAGTTCCACGGCGAGCTGCGCGACCGCGGCTACGCCAAGCGCATCTCGCCCGCGCTGCTGGCCGGCAAGGACAACCCGCACGGTCCCGTCACCGTCGAGACCTACCAGTGGTTCGTCCGCAACGCGGGCAAGATCTCCGACGCCTACACGATCGTCATCTGCGACGAGGCCCACACCGCGCTCGGCGAGAAGACCTCGGCGGCGATCCGCGCCTGGTCCGGCCCCGTCTTCGTCGGCATGACCGCGACGGGCGCGCTGATCGCCCGCCACGTCACCGACCTCTTCCCGACCCAGACCTCGCGCTTCGATCTCGCCCAGGCCGCGCGCCGCGGCGTCATCGCCCCGCTGCGCGCCGTGCGGATCCCGCCGGGCCCGGGCGTGCGCACGATCGCCAAGGTGCCGCTGCGCCGCGGCGAGGTCGACACCGAGTTCGACCAGGAGATGCTGGCCGAGCTGCTCGACCAGCTGCCGTTCAACCTGGCGATCGCCGACCTCTACAAGACGCGCTTCAACGGCGTCCCGGGCGTCGTCTACTCGGCCGGCGTGCGCCACGCCTACAACGTCGCCCAGGCCTTCCGCGACAGCGGGATGAAGGCGCAGGCCGTGTCCGGCGAGACGAAGAAGCGCGAGCTGGCGCGGATCCTCGCCGCCTACGAGCGCGGCGACATCGACGTGCTGGTGAACGCCCAGCTGCTCGCCGAGGGCTGGAACTCGCCGCGCGCGACCGTCTGCATGCACCTCGCCCCGACCGCCTCGAAGCGCATCTACCAGCAGCGCGTCGGCCGCGTCACGCGTCGCCACCCGGGCAAGGAGGCGGGGATCGTCGTCGACTTCGTCCACCCGGCGACCAAGCACGACGACCCGGTCGTGACCCTGCACTCGCTGCTCGATCGCGACGTCTACCGCGGCGGCGCGATCGTCGTCGGCCCGGTGCGCCGCGGGCGCGGGCGACGGTTGCGCGTCGAGCGCCGCGTGGTCCCGGTCACCTCGGACGAGAACCGCCGGATCGAGGTCTTCGAGCGCGAGCTGTGGCGGATCGCCGTCGAGCATCTGGATTACGGCGAGCAGGTCCAGTGGGCCGCCCTGGCGGGCGCGCGCGTCGCTCCCGCGGGCTGGCGGCGGGCGCGGGCGATGCTGCACTTCGACGAGGGCGGCGAGCTCAAGCGCGCCTTCCTGCTGACCGCGGTCGAGCGCAACAAGAACCCGCAGCTGCGCCTGCGCGCGCTGCAGGAGATCGCCGCGTCGCGCGACGCCGAGGCGTTCGACCGCGCGATCGAGATGATCGGCGGCTGGCCGCGCGAGGAGAAGCGCGAGGGCGTCAAGGTCGTGTTGCAGTCGCTGGCCGAGAAGAAGATCGGCCGCCGCGACCAGGCCAACAACTGGATCTGGGCCTGCGCGGAGATGACACGCGAGGTCCACGAGGAGTACGCCGTCCAGCGCTGGCCGGAGACGAAGCGGCTTCTGGGGCTTGCTCGTGAACTCTTCAGGGGGCGCCCACGCGCGCAATGCGCGTCGGCTCGTGCATGCGGCGCGGCAGCAGGACCGGCGTCTCGCGGCTGCGCTGCTCGCCGCCGCGTTGCCGCACACCGCCGAGGCCGGCGAGGTCATCAACGGCGCCCGCACGCGCATGTCCCGCAAGCCCGCCGCGCTGGCGCGCGAGCTGCTGCGCAACTTCCCGAAGGGCGGCAAGGGCCGCCGCGGGCAGCGGCGTCGCAAGAAGGGCAAGGGCGGCGAGAACGGCAGCCAGGTCGAGCTGCAGGAGGTCGGCGCGGCGACGTTCGACGAAGACGAGGGCGGCACGACCGAGGAGAAGCCGAAGCGCCGGCGCTCGTCGGGCGGCGGCTCACGCCGCGGCGGTCGCGCGCGCACGGTCCGGCACGCGGATCCGGACGGCGAGGCGCCCGGGCGCGACGAGGGCGAGCCCGACACGGCCGAGGAGAAGCCCAGGCGCGGCCGCACCCGCACCCGCGTGGCCGCTTCCGAGGAGAGCACGCCGACCGCGGCGACCGACGCGGACGAGCCGAAGCCCGCTCGCCGCTCGCGCACCCGCGCGGCCGCTCCCGAGGACGGCGCGGTCGAGGAGAAGCCGAAGCGGACCCGTGCGGCCAAGGCGCCCGCGAGCGCCGACGCGACGGAGGAGAAGCCGAAGCGGACGCGCGCGGCCAAGGCGCCCGCGAGCGCCGACGCGACGGAGGAGCAGCCGAAGCGGACCCGCGCGGCCAAGGCGCCCGCGAGCGCCGACGCGACGGAAGACAAGCCGAAGCGGACCCGCGCGACGAAGACCGCCGCCGCGGCCGACACTGCGGAGGACAAGCCGAAGCGCACCCGCGCGACCAAGGCGCCCGCAGCCGACGCGGCTGCGGAGGACTCGCCCACGCGCAGCCGCGCGCCGCCAAGGCGCCCGCCGACCCGCGGAGGACAAGCCGAAGCGGACGCGCGCGACCAAGGCACCCGCCCTCGCCGCCGCCGAGGACAAGCCCACGCGCGCCCGCGCCACGAAGGCGCCCGCGAAGCCCAAGCGCGTGGTCAAGAAGGACGTCGATGCGGAGAAGTCGATCGCCGCGGTGGCCGCGGCCGGCCCGCGCCGCCGGACGACGAAGCCCAAGCCGGCCACCAGCGCGGACAACGGCGGGCTGACGGCGCTCGAGCGGGCCTCCGAGCGGGTCCGCGACGCGGTCCGCGAGGCCAAGCCGGCCGGCGACGAAGCCGCTTAGCCGCCCGCGGCGCCGAGGTGGACCTCGCCCGCCGACAGCAGTTGCTCCTTGCCGCTCGCCAGCTGAACCCGTAACGCGCCGGACGGGTCGATCCCGGCGCCGACGCCGCTCCCCCCGGTCCACGACACCGGCCGGCCGTGCAGCGCGTCGCGAGCCCGCAGCGCGGCCAGCGTCTCGTCCGCGGGGGCGTCCAGCCACCGCTCCAGCGCCCCGAGCAGCTCCAGCAGCGTCGGCTCCAGCGCCGAGCGCGGGCGGCCGAGCGTCCCCGCGCGCTCGCTGAGGTCGGCGCCCAGCGCGGCCACGTCGACCGCGACGTTGATCCCGATCCCCACGACCGCCCAGCCGCCCTGGGGCCGCCCCTCCACCAGGATCCCGGCGACCTTGCGGCCGGCGAGCAGGACGTCGTTGGGCCATTTGACCAGGGCAGTGTCACCCGCGACGTCCGCGACCGCGAGGCCCGCGCGCAGCGACAGCAGGTCGTCGAACTCCCGCACCAGCAGCGAGCACAGCAGCGCGGTCCCCGCGGGCGCCTCCCAGCGCCGGCCCTGGCGCCCGCGCCCCGCGCTCTGGACCGACGCGGTGACGAGCGTCCCGTGCGGCGCGCCGGCCTCCGCCAGCTCCCGCGCGCGCTCGTTGGTCGAGTCGGTCTCGCGCAGGTGCAGGCGCGGGTGGCCGAGCGCGCTCACGAGACGGCCAGGCGGACCTCGTCGCCGTGCTCGAGCCCGCCCAGCTCGCCGCTCGCCTCGCCGCCGTTGACGGCCAGCGCGAGCATCCCCGCGGCGTCCTCGTAGAGCAGCAGCTCGCCCGGCGCGGCGTCGGCGAAGGTGCGCAGGTAGCGGGCCGAGTGGCCGTCGCCCACCGCGATCGTGCGCCCGAGGCGCCCGCCGAGGTCGCCCGGCGCGGCGTCGAGCTGCACGTTGCCGAAGCCGTCGATGACCATGACGTGGGCGACGAGCGCGCCGTCCTCCTCCCGCGGCCGCGGCAGCTCGAGCGCGACGAGCTCGCTCGCGTCGAGCGGCGTCCCGGCGTCGGCCAGCGCCTCGCCACCGGCGAGTCGCGCGGCGACGGGCGCGAACAGGTCGCGGCCGTGGAACGTCGCCGACACCGGCTCGAGCCGCCACGACGAGTGCGAGATCTCGACCGCCTCGACGACGCCCCCGAAGCGCTCGGCGGCGGGCATCAGCAACCCGTTGTCGGGCCCGACGAGCAGCCGATCCTCGTCGGCGGTCCGCAGCGCGATCGCCCGCCGCCGCGCGCCGACGTCGGGATCCACGACGGCGAGGTGCACGCCCGGCGGCGTGTAGGGGAGGGCCCTTTGCAGCATCAGGGCGCCGGCGAGGACGGACTGCCGCGGCACCCCGTGCGAGAGGTCGATGACCCGCGCGCCGCGGCACTCGTGCGCGATCACCGCGTGGACGACGCCGACGAACTCGTCGCGCAGCCCATAGTCGGAGAGGAACGTGATCGGCCGGGCCACGCCTCAGCTTCCCACGTCCGCCAGCACGGCTGCAACGAGCCCGTCCGGCGTGTGGGGGTCGGCCTCGAGGTCGGGCGCGAGGCCGTGCGCCCGCAGCTCCTCGCTCGTCGCCGGGCCGATCGAGGCGAGCCGCGGCGTCGCCAGCGCCTCGGCGCCAGCGGCGGCGAGCGAGGTGGCGGACGGTGGAGGCCGAGGTGAACGTGACGTAGTCGGCCGCCGCGACCGCCGCCACCGCGTCGGCGTCGAGCGGCTCGGGCACCGTCTCGTAGAGCGCCAGCACGTCGACGTGCGCGCCGCGCTCGCGCAGCGCCTCGATCAGGACGTCGCGGCCCTCGCGCGCCCGCGCGATCAGGACGCGCTGGAGCGGGACGCCGGCCAGCGCCTCGACGAGCCCCTCCGCCACCGAGCGCTTCGGAACGGTGTCGGGGGCGACCCCGTGCTCGCCGAAGGCCCGCGCGGTGCCGGGGCCCATCGCCGCGACATGGAGGCCGGCGAGGTTGCGCGCGTCGCGGCCGTCGGCGAGCAGCCGCGCGAACAGCTCGTGGACGCCGTTGGGGCTCGTCGCCACCAGCCCGTCGTAGGGGGCGAGCTCCGGGATCTCGGCGGCGAGCGAGACGGTCCGGATCGCGGGCGCCTCGATCACCGTCGCCCCGAGCTCGCGCAGCCGCGCGGCGAGCGGGCTCGCCTGGGCGCGAGCGCGCGTGACGGCGACGGTGCGGCCGTGCAGCGGGCGGCGCTCGAGCCACGCCAGGTCGTCGCGCAGGGCCACCACCGGCCCGACCAGCGTGACGGCGGGCGCGCGGATGCGCTCCTCCGCGGCGCGCGCGGCGACGTCGGCCAGCGTGGCGACGAGCGTGCGCTGGCCCGGGCAGCGTGCCGCGCTCGATCACCGCGACGGGCTCGTCCGCGGGCCGGCCCTCGGCCTGCAGCCGCTCGGCGATCCGCGGCAGGGCGCGGACGCCCATGTAGAAGACGAGCGTGCCCGGGAAGCGCGCGAGCGCGGCCCAGTCGAGCATCGACTCCGGCTTGTCGGGATCCTCATGGCCGGTGACGAAGGCGACGCCGCTGGCGAGCTCCCGGTGCGTGACCGGGATGCCCGCGTACGCCGGCGCCGCCACGCCGGCGGTCACGCCGGGCACGATCTCGAACTCGACGCCCGCCTCGCGCAGCACGAGCGCCTCCTCGCCGCCGCGGCCGAAGACCAGCGGATCGCCGCCCTTCAGCCGCACCACCCGCCGCCCGGAGCGCCCGTGCTCGACCAGCAGCCGGTCGATCTCCTCCTGCGGCATCTGCGGCCCGCCGCCCTGCTTGCCGACGTAGATCAGTTCCGCGTCCGCCCGCGCGTGCTTGAGCGCCTCCTGCGGGATCAGGCGGTCGTAGAGGACGACGTCGGCCGCGGCGATCAACTCGACCGCGCGGACCGTCAGCAGCCCCGGGTCGCCGGGCCCGGCGCCGACCAGGTGCACGGTCGCTCCGACCGCGCGCGCCTGGCCGCCCGCGTCGCCCGCGTCGTCCGCGCTCACGCCATCGCCTCCGCCTGTGCCAACAGGCCGCCGGCGCCGGCGGCGAGCATGCGCCGCGCGAGTTCCTCGCCGTCGGCTCCGGGCAGTTCGTCGGCGACCCACGCGGAGCCGTCCGGCAGCCCGACGAAGCCACGAATCGTGCCGTCTCGCGCGTGGATTCCCACGGGCGTGTGACAAGTGGCTCCCAATACACGCACAGCCGCTCGCTCGGCCTCGAGCGCGTGGAAGGTTGTCTTGTCATGGATCCCCTCCAGCGCCACCCGCACCCGCTCGTCGTCCGCCCGCGCCTCGACGGCGAGCGTGCCCTGGCCGGGGGCCGGCACGAAGTCGAGCGGCGTCGCTTCGCGCGTGATCCCGAGCCGCTCGAGCCCGGCCGCGGCGAGCACGATGGCGTCGGCCTCTCCGGCGTCGAGCTTGCGCAGCCGCGTGTCGACGTTGCCGCGCAGCTCGATCACCTCGAGATCGGGCCGGACAGACAGGAGCTGCGCCCGGCGGCGCAGCGAGCTGGTCCCGACCCGGGCGCCTTCGGGCCACCGACCCACCATCACATCGAGCGCGCTCGCTCGCGGCGGCGTCGCCACGATCGCGCAGCCGTCGGCCAGCTCGGCCGGGACGTCCTTGGCGGAGTGCACCGCGATGTCGATCTCTCCGGCCACCAAAGCCGCCTCGATCGCGTCGACCCAGCGGGACTTGTCGCCGACCCCGCGGGCCTGGTCACCGGAGGTGACGATCTCGACGATCTCCGCGTCCTCGAGCCGGTCGGCCACCCAGCGCGCCTGGACGAGGGCGAGGGCGCTGCCGCGGGTGCCGACCCGCAGCGGCGTCAACTCGCGTCGCGCCGTCGCAGCGGGCGGACCTCGCCGCCCGCGGGCCGCTCGGCCGCCACCGTGTCGTCGAGGCCGAACAGCTCCCGCAGCAGCTGGAGGCGGGCGTGACGGTGCTCTGCGTCGAGCTGGCGGACCCGCAGCGTGGGCTCGTGGAGCAGTCGCTTGACGGCGGTGCGGGCGAGCAGCTCCACGCGCTCGCGGTCGGCGGGCGAGAGCGACTCCCAGCGGCCCTCGTTCTCCGTCAGGAGCCGGTCGACGACCTCGTCGCCGCGCGTGCGCAGCGCGGTCAGCGTCGGCATCACCTCGAGCGAGCCGAGCCAGCCGGCGAACGTCTGGATCTCCTCCTCGATGATGCCCTCGGCCTTGCGGGCCTCGGCCCGGCGGACGAGCTGCTGGCGGTCGACCTGGCGCTGCAGGTCGTCGATGTCCGAGAGCGTGACGCCGGGCAGCTCGGCGCAGGCCGGGTCGATGTCGCGCGGTACCGCGAGGTCGATCAGCAGCAGCGGGCGGCCGGCGCGCTCGGGCACCACCATCGCGAGCTCCTCGGCGCCCAGGATCAGATGCGGCGAGGAGGTGGAGGCGACGACGATGTCGGCCCGCGCGAGCTCGTCGGGCAGCGCGTCGAACGCGACCGTCTCGCCGCCGAAGCGCTGGGCCAGCTCGATCGCGCGCTCGCGCCGGCGGTTGGCGACGAACATCGTGCGCACGCCCTGCTCGTGCAGCGCGCGCGCCGTGCCCTCGGCGGTCTCGCCGGCGCCGATGATGAGGACGTGGCGGCTGCCGAGGTCGCCCAGCGCCTCGCGGGCGGCCTGGACGGCGACGGTGGCGACGCTGGCGTGCCCGACGGAGATGGCGGTGTTGGTGCGCACGCGCTTGCCGGTCGCCAGGGCGGCGCGGAACAGCTTGTTGGTCAGCGGGCCGGTGGACTGGGTCGCGAGCGCGGCCTCGTAGGCGCGCTTGAGCTGGCCCTGCACCTCGGCCTCGCCGACGACCATCGACTCCAGGCCGCTCGCCACGCGGTAGAGATGTCGCGCCGCGTCGCAGTTGCGCAGCGAGTAGATCCCTTCGAGCAGCTCGGTCGGCCGCATGCCGGCGCGGCGCGCGAGGCGGCCGAGCACGGCGGTCTCGGCCTCGACCGCGTCGCCGACCACGAGGTAGAGCTCGGTGCGGTTGCAGGTCGAGAGGACGACCGCCTCCTGGATCTCCTCCTCGCCCACCAGCTCGCGCATCAGCCGCTCCGCACCCACCGCGGTGAGGGCGATCCGCTCCCGCACCGCGACGTCGGCGGTCTTGTGTGATGTGCCGAGCACCATCAGCTCGCTCATCGCGGCACCGCCTCGCTGCGCTCGCCCTCGAGGTCCTCGTCGGCGGCCGCCGCGCGGCGGCCCTCGACGAGGTCGGCTGAGCTCGACCAGCTCGCGTTCGATGCGGACCAGCTTCGACGCCATGATCGCCACGTAGATGAGGATCAGCGCCAGGAAGACCAGGTAGGCGGCCGCGACGTAGGGCCCGGCGTCGTCGAGTGGGAGCGCAGGCATCAGTGCATTAGAGCTGGGTCGGGGCGGCCGTGCGGGCGAGCGCGCCCGCGGCGTCGTCGCCGGCGAGCGCGCGCTTGAGCGCCCGCAGGCGCATCGAGGCGTGCTTGGAGGCGAGCTCGTACTTCCACAGCGTGATGAACAGGACCACCATGGCGACCAGGGAGACGAGGAACGTCAGCCGCATCTCACCCGGCATCGAGCCGCCGGTGGTGGAGAGGACGCGCGGATGAATCAGCGACGTCGCGAGCCGCACGGCGAGGAAGTTCAGCGGCACGAAGGCGCCGCCGATGATCGCGAACACGGCCGCGTAGCGCGCCTGGCGCTCCGGGTCCTCGATCGAGAAGCGCAGCGGCTGGTAGCAGGCGAAGAGCAGGAAGACGATCAGGAACGAGACCAGCGTCGGCTCGTCCCACTCCCACCACACGCCCCACGAGGCCTTGGCCCAGATCGAGCCGGTCACGAGCGCGCCGAGCCCGAGGATCAGCGACAGGTGGATGGCGACGTAGGAGCGCAGGTCGTGGCCGCGGTCGCCGGTCCGCAGGTACTGGATGCCGTAGATGCCGCCGGCCACGAAGCCGCCCAGCGCCACGATCGCGAGCGGCACGTGCAGGTAGAAGATCTTCTGCACGAAGCCCTGGTCGGCGTCGTTCGGCGCGTACAGGAACACGAGCGCGAACGCCCCCGTGATGAGCACCACCGACGCGATGGAGAGGGTCTGAAGCCCTCGGCCGAACATCTTGTGCCTAGTCCTCCAGCAGAAAGTCGAAGACTGCCAGGGCGAGCAGCCCGAAGACCAGATCATAGAGGCCGAGCACGCCCAGCCAGCGCGCGGGAAGCGCCTCAGCGCCCGCTTGCGCGAACAACGGCGCGGTCGCGTTGCCCGCGGCGATCACCACGGGCAGGATCAGCGGCAGCGCGATCAGCGGCACGATCAGGTCGCGCGCCCGGGTCTGGATCGCCATCGCGCCCACCAGCGTCCCGACGACCGCGATCCCGATGTCGGCCAGCAGCAGGATCACGAGCAGCTCCGGCAGCGCCTGGAACGGCGAGGGGCCCAGCAGCAGCACGGCGAAGGCCGGGATCGCGGCGATCTCGACCGCGACGAGGAAGCCGAACAGCACCGCCGCCTTCGCGACGAACAGGCAGGTGCGGTCCACCGGCGCGAGCAGGAAGGCGTCGAAGCCGCCCTCCTCGCGCTCGGCGACGAACAGCCGGTTCATCCCGAGGACCGCCGCGAACAGCAGCGTGACCCACAGCACCCCCGACGCCAGGTCGCCCTCGAGCGTCTCGCGGTCGAGCCCGAAGCGGAACAGCACGAAGGTCGAGAGCGAGAACAGGAACATCGCCGGCACGGACTCCCGCGTGCGCAGCTCGAGGCGCAGGTCCTTGCGGACCAGCGCGCTGACGGTGGCCGCGAACCCGGCGCCCGCGCGGCCCGGGAGCGGCTCCCCGCCCGTTGCCCGCTGCGCCTCAGACGGCTCTGCGCCGCGCGCGCCGGCGGTCCGGGCGGTGCCGGCCATCAGTACAGCCCCCGCACGTCGCCCGCGGTCACCGACGCGGCCGGCTCGAGCATCGCCGCGCGGCCCGCTCGCAGCCCGAGCACGAGGTCGGCCTCGGCGAGGCCGTGCTCGACGTCGTGGGAGATCACGACCCGCGCCGGGCCTGCGGTGCGGCCGATCAGCGGCTCGACCGCCTCGGCGGCGCCAGGGTCGAGGTTCGCGAGCGGCTCGTCGAGCAGGAGCAGCTCGGGCTCGTGCAGCGAGGCGCGGCAGATCGCCACGCGCTGGGCCATGCCGCGCGAGAGCGTGCGCACCGGCTCGTCGGCGCGCGGGCGCAGCCCGACCTGGTCGAGCAGCGCCTCCACGCGCGCCTCGTCGACGCCGTGGAGCCGGGCGTGGAAGCGCAGGTTCTCGCGCGCGGAGAGCTCGCGGTAGAGCAGCGGGTCGTGGGCGAGCAGCCCGATCCTCCCGCGCACCGCCCAACCGTCCTTCGGCAGGTCGCCGCCGAGCACGCGCGCGCGGCCGGCGTGCGGACGCAGCAGCGTCGCGAGGATCCGCAGCAGCGTGGTCTTGCCGGCGCCGTTGGCGCCGAAGACCGCCAGCGTTCGCCCCGGCTCGAGCGTCAGCGTGACGCCGGAAAGCGCGGTCCGCTCGCCGTAGGCCCGGCCGACGTCGGTCAGCTCAATCGCGGGCGCCATGCCGTGAGTCTCCCCGCAACGTGCGCACGGCGTGGGGCAGTGTCGGCGCGATCACGCCGAACAGCTCCCCGATCGCGCGCGGCGAGCCTGGGAAGTTCACGATCAGGGTCAGACCGGCGATGCCCGAGATCCCGCGCGAGAGCATCCCGTGCGGCGTGATCCGGACCGCCTCCGCCCGCATCGCCTCGGCGAAGCCCGGCGCCTCGCGCGACAGCACGGCTCGCGTGGCCTCGGGCGTCACGTCGTCCGGGGTGAGCCCGGTGCCGCCGGTGGTGAAGATCAGGTCGCAGCCGTCGTCGACGAAGTGGTTGAGGCGGTCCTCGATCAGCGCGAAGTCGTCGGGCACGACCTCCATCGAGACGACCTCGCAGCCCGCGTCCTCGGCCAGCGCGGCGAGCGCCGGGCCGGACTCGTCCTCGGCCTCGCGCCGCGAGACCGACGTGGAGACCGTGAGGACCGCGGTCCGCACGGGTCAGGCGGTCGCGGCCGGCGTGTGGGTGCGCTGGGCGGCGGCGATCAGGTCGCGCACGGCGGCCTCGTCGCCCGCGCGCAGCAGCTCGATCGGGTCGGGCTCGCCGTTGACGATGCCCTCGAAGAAGACCTTGCGGTCCTGGTAGGTCGGCAGCGTGCCCTTGGCCCAGCCGCGGACCTCGTTGAGCATGACCGCGAGCCGCGCGTAGGGCTCGCCGTACTCCTCGGCGACCTGCGCCTTGATGCGCTTGGCGAGCGCGGGCGACGCGCCGGCGGTCGAGATCGCGATCGCGAGCGGGCCGGTGCGCACGATCGCGGGCAGGATGAAGTTGCACAGCGGCGGGACGTCGACGATGTTGACCAGCATCGCCCGGCGCTCGGCGTCCTCGTAGACGCGGATGTTGACGTCGGTGTCGTTGGTCGCCGCGATCGCGATGAACGTGCGCTCGAGGTCGCCGGTCTCGTACTCGCGCGGCAGCCACTCGATCGAGCCCTCGGCGGCGAGCGCCTCGAGCTCCGGCACCGCGTGCGGCGCGATCAGCACGACGCGGCCGTCGCAGGCGAGCAGGCCCTCGACCTTCTCGAGCCCGATCTCCCCGCCGCCGACCACGACGCAGCGGCGGCCGGTCAGCTGCAGGCACGCGATGTAGAACGGCGTCTCCAGCATCCCCTGCACGCAGGTCTGATCACAGATCCCGCGCCGGAACTGACAGACGCATTCTTTCCCTGCATAGGCTTGAGCCGGCATCTCGCCTACACCGTACAACGGGTGAACGTGCCTTCTGACGCCTACTTCACCGACGACTCGATGGTCCGCCGGGTCCACCGCGAGTTCGTGGTCGGCCTCGCCGGCCCGCGCACGCTGCTGCTGCAGGCGACCCACCCGGTGGCCTTCGCCGGCTTCTTCGCGCACACCGGCGCGCTCGACGAGCCCTACGAGCGCCTCGCGCGCACCGCCCAGGTCATGGACGCGATCACCTTCGGCCCGCGCGCCGCGGCCGACCGCCTGACCCGGCGCGTTCGCGCCATGCACCGCCGCGTCCGCGGCGAGCTCTCCGAGCCCGCGGGCAACTTCCCGGCCGGCACGCCCTACGCGGCCGACGACCCGGAGCTGCTGCTGTGGATCCTCGCCGCGATCGTCGACTCCTCGCTGCTCGTCTACGCCAAGTACGTGCGGCGGCTGAGCCCCGAGGAGCGCGACGCCTACTGGCAGGACTACAAGGTCATCGGCCGCCAGTTCGGCCTGACCGACGCCCAGATGCCGGACACGATCGAGGACTTCGACGCCTACATGCGCGGCATGCTCGAGAGCGGCGACCTGTACATCACGCCGCAGGCCCGCGAGCTGGCGATCGAGATCGTCATGCGCCCGCCCGTGCCGCTGAAGGTCCGCCCGCTGCTCGAGCTCGCCAACCAGATCACCGTCGGCCTGCTGCCGGCCGACATCCGCCGCGGCTACGGCCTCTCGTGGGATCCCGCGCGCTCGATCGCGCTGCACGGCGGCGCGGAGTACATGAAGCGCGTGGTCGTGCCGCTCCTGCCGGAGCGGCTGCGCGTGACGCCGCGGGCGCGCCGGGCGCGCCGCGTAGCGACCCGCGCCGGACGCGCCACGAATGTCAGCTCGAACCCCCTCCTGGGTGATCGAGATGACATTCGTCGCGCCGCGGCGGCTCGCTCCCTCCTCCCACCCAGCCGCCGTTGACGTTCGCCGGACCTTCAGCGCCCCAGCGCTTCGCGCGCGAGCCGAACCGCGGTGCGCGCGAGCGGCACGGCGCCCGTCCGCAGCACGCCCAGGCGCTCGTTCTCGCGGCCGTGCCAGAGCCGCGCGGTCGTCGTCGAGGCGCGCACGAGCGCGGGGTCGTACGGGAGCCAGCGGGCCGAGCGCAGGCGCGTCGGCTGGGAAGCGAGGCGGTGGCTGTCGACGTGGCCGGCGAGACGGACCGCCGCGCTCGGGATCGAGTGGCCGTGCTCGTTGACCCACGCGACCTCGGCCCCGAGGGTGCGCGCGACCCGCTCCCCCCGCGCGCGGTCGCTGCCCCAGACCGAGACGGCGGGGCTGCCGGTGGCCAGCGCGATCGCGTCCTCCTCGTTCCCCGCCTCGACGACGGCCAGCACCGGGCCGGGCACCGGCTCGCGCAGGAGCCGCGCGTCCGGGGGCACGCCCCGCAGCACCGCGGGGGCGTAGAAGGCGCCCGTCACGCCCGGGACGGAGCGCGGGCCGCCGCACAGCAGCGTCGCGCCGTCGGCGACCGCGGCGGCGACGAGCTGCTCGACCCGCTCGCGCGTCTCCGCGGAGCGCAGCGGGCCGACCTCGGTCTCGGCCTCCCGGGGGTTGCCGGGCCGCAGCCGCTCGGCGCCCGCCACGACGGCGGCGATCAGCGGCTCCGCCACGGACGGGACCACGACGAGGCGGCCGACCGCGGCGCGGTGGCGGCCGCCGCCGGCGAACGCGGCCCACAGCGCGCCCGTGGCCGTGCGGTCGAGCGGCGCGCCGTCGAGCACGAGCATCGTGCCCTTCTCGCGCGCGGGGCGCGTGTCGACGACGTGGTCGGCGAGCGCGCCCAGGTCCTCGTCGGGCGCCACGAGGGTGATCAGCTCGAGCGGCACCCCGCCGCGCTCGAAGGCCCCGCGGACGCGGTCGCCCATCGGCGTCGAGAGCACCACGGCGTTGCCCGCCAGCAGCGCGGCGGCCGTCTCGAGCACGGGCTCGGCCCACGGCGACGACCGGCCGCCGCGGACGCCGACCGTCCCCCGCGGGGCCGACACCAGCAGCGAGCGGCGCCCGGCGCGCAGAGCCGGGATGCGGCCCAGCCGCTGGTCGCGCAGCGCGCGCGGGCCGTGCTCGGCGAGGTCGTGCAGGCCGCCGACCGACGGCAGCAGCTCCGCGAGCACCGCCTCGGTGCGTGGCTGGCCGACCGTGTCGGCGAGCACGCCGGCCAGGTCCTCGAGCTCGTCGAGGATCGCCGTCGCGGTGCGCTGCAGGTAGCGCGCGCGACCGGCGGTCGGCACGAGGGCCCAGAGCGGTTGTAGCGTCGCGGCGCGGGCGGCCATCAGGCCGGGCACGCTACTCCGGGCGGCGGAGCGGGGCGGCCTCGCGGCCGACGCCGCGCGACTACTTCGCGGCCGCGCGCCTTGCGGATCGCCTCGAGCCGCGCCTTGGCCTCGGGCTCGCCCTCGTCCGGGAAGTAGAAGCGCAGGTCCTCGAGGCCCTCGGGCAGGTGCTCCTGGTCGTTGACGTGGCCGGGGTGGTTGTGCGGGTAGTCGTAGCCGACGCCGCGCCCCATCTTGCGCGCGGCCGGGTAGGCGGCCGAGCGCAGCGGAGCGGGCGCCGGCTTGGCCCCGTGCTCGCGGATGTGGCCGCGGACCTCGCCGATCGCGCGCTTGACGGCGTCGGACTTCGGCGCCAGCGACAGGTAGATCGCCGCCTGGGTGAGCGCGAACTCCGCCTCGGGGAAGCCCACGTGCTCGACCGCGTGGCCCGCCGCGACCGCGATCACGAGCGCCTGCGGGTCGGCGTTGCCGATGTCCTCGGAGGCGAGCACGATCATCCGGCGCGCGATGAAGCGCGGGTCCTCGCCGCCCTCGATCATCGCCGCGAGGTAGTACAGGGAGGCGTCGGGGTCCGAGCCCCGCGTCGACTTGATCCAGGCCGAGATGTAGTCGTAGTGCTGGTCGCCGGCCTTGTCGTACAGGACGGCCTTGCGCTGCAACGAGTCCTCGGCGTCGCCGAGCGTCACGCGCGGCTCCTGCGCCCGCTGCGCGGTCGCGATCGCCAGCTCCAGGGCGTTCAGGGCCGTCCGCGCGTCCCCGCCCGAGCGCACGCCGAGGAAGGTGATGACCTCGTCGGGCACCTCGAGGCCCTCGCCGGCCCCACGCTCCAGCGCGCGCCGCAGCAGCACCTCCACGTCCGTGGCGTCGAGCGCCTGCAGCTCGTAGACCTGGGCGCGCGAGAGCAGGGCGGAGTTGACCTCGAAGTAGGGGTTCTCGGTCGTCGCGCCGATCAGCGTCAGCAGCCCCTCCTCGACCGCGGGCAGGAGCGCGTCCTGCTGGGCCTTGTTGAAGCGGTGGATCTCATCCAGGAAGAAGATCGTGGCGCGGCCGTGCGGCCCGCCGCGGCGCTCGCGGGCACGGGCGATCACCTCGCGCACCTCGGCGCGGCCCGCGTTGACGGCCGACAGCTCCTCGAACGCCGCGCTCGCGTGCTCGGCCGCGAGCCGCGCCAGCGTCGTCTTGCCGGTGCCTGGCGGGCCGTAGAGCACCATCGAGTGCGGCTCCCCGGACTCCAGGGACGCGCGCAGCGCCGAGCCCTCGCCGAGCAGGTGCTCCTGGCCCACGAACTCGTCCAGCCGCCGCGGGCGCATGCGCGCGGCGAGCGGGCCGTCGAGCGGCTCGGAGGTGGGCTCCTCCTCGGGTGGATCGAACAGACGCTCCATCGCGGCCAAGTATCGCGTGTCATTCCCGCTTGCCCGGAGCGCTCACTTTCGATTAGCGTCAGCCTGCGCGATCTCATCAGCTCGACGAGGGAGGACTCAGCAGTGGCTGTCGATGGCTACGAGCCCAACGGTGATGCGCGGCTGACCGAGGAATTCGTCGAGCAGTGGCGCGGGAACGCGTACGGCTGCTTCTCCTCCGGCCACAAGTTCTGCCGCGAGGTCTGCCCCGTGATGCAGGTCACGCGCAACGAGAACCACACGCCGACGTCGTTCCACGCGAGCATCGTCGCGATGGAGCAAGGGCTCGTCGGGGTCGAGGACGTCGCCGACGACTTCGTCCACTGCACCCAGTGCGGCGCGTGCGAGCTGCGCTGCCCGAACACGCTGATGCTCGGCGACTTCTACCGCCACCGCACGCGCACGGTCGACGTCGTCAAGGCGATGCGCGCGCTGATGGTCGCCACCGGCAACGAGCGCGAGGGCTGGAAGCTGTGGAACGAGCGCCTCGCCGAGGACCACAACGAGCCGGTGCTCGGCGACGTGCGGGTCTCCCAGGAGCACGTCGCCGACTGGGCGGACGGGCTCGACATCCCGGTCGGCGGGGAGACGATCCTGTTCGTCGACTGCGAGGCGGCGTTCTACCGCACCTCCTACACGCGCGCCTTCGCCCAGCTGCTGCAGGCGGCGGGCTACGCGTTCGGCCTGATGCGCGAGCAGTGGTGCTGCGGCGGCCCGGCCGCCGAGATGGGCTACGTCGACCTCGCCCGCAAGCACGCCGAGCACAACGTCGCCGACTGGCGCGCGGTCGGCGCGAAGCGGATCATCGCGCCCGACCCGCACGACTTCATCGCCTTCACCGAGGACTACCCGCGCTACTTCGGCGACGACTACGAGTTCGAGATCGTCCTCGGCGTCGAGCTCGTCAACGACCTCGTCAAGGAGGGCCGGATCGCGCTCACGCAGCCGGTCGAGCGCACCGTGACCTACCACGACCCGTGCCGCCTCAACAAGCGCAAGGGCGTGCACGCGGCGCCGCGCGAGCTGCTGAACGCGGTGCCCGGGATCGAGTTCCGCGACGTCGACCACGTCACGCAGTGGTCGTACTGCTCCGGCGGCGGCGGCGGGCTGCCGGTCGAGAAGCCGGAGATCACCGCGGAGATCTCCCGCCGGCGCGTCGGCAAAGCGCAACAACTCGAGGTCGACACGCTGATCAGCGCGTGCCCGTGGTCGGAACGGCCCCTGTCGGAGGCCGGGGCCGCGGCGGAGCAGCCGCTCGAGGTGATGGACCTGTTCGAGCTCGTCGCGCAGTCGGCGGGGATCGAGGTCGGCGGCCACACGCACGCGCCGGCCGGCGAGGCCCGGCCATGAGCGTCGCGTTCAAGAGCGCCGTCGATGACGCGGTCGTCGACGAGCTGCGCGCGATCATCGGCGACGACGACCGCGTCCTGGCCAACCTGTCCTCGCGCATCAACCGCACGCGCGTCCCGGCGCCGTTCCCGGTGCACCGCTGGGCCGACCACATGCCCGACGTCGCCGTGCTCCCGCGCACCGCGCAGGAGGTCTCGGAGGTCGTCAAGCTCGCCAACCGGCTGCGGATCCCGGTCGTGCCGCGCGCCGGCGGCACCGGGCTGGCCGACGGCGCGGTCCCGCTGCGCGGCGGCATCCTCGTCGACGTCAAGCTGATGAACCTGATCCACGAGATCGACCTCGTCGATCGCACCGTCACCGTCGGGCCGGGCATCAACATGCTCAAGCTCAACGAGGAGCTCCGGCGCCACAACGTCTTCTATCCCGACGACCCGGCCTCCTACCCGTGCTCGCTGGTCGGCGGGCGGATCGGCGCGGGCGGCTGGTCGCTGCTCGGCGCCCGCTACGGCCACACGCGCGAGAACGTCGTCTCCATGGAGGTCGTGCTCCCGACCGGCGAGATCGCGCAGATCGGCGACGGCGGCGGGCGCAAGCTGCGCAAGTCCTCGACGGGCCTCAACCTCAAGCAGCTGTTCACGGGCCACCAGGGCACGCTCGGGATCTGCACCGAGGCGACGCTCGAGCTCGCGCCGCGGCCCGAGACGGAGTTCGCGGCGTTCTTCGCCTTCGAGGACTACGCCAGCGCGTGGGAGACGACCGGCATCCTCTCCAAGTCGGGCCTCGCCACGCTCGCCGGGGTCGTGCTCTTCGACGAGTGGAAGATCGCCTACCTGCGCCGCGACGACGAGGCCTACATCGAGCAGCCGGAGTCGGTGCGGGCGGTCGTGGCGGCGGCGATGTACGGCCGTCGCGTCGAGGTCGAGCCCGCCTCCAAGGTGGTCATGCAGCTCGGGCGCAGCGCCGGCGGGAAGTACCTCGGCGACGAGATCTCGAGCGGCGACTGGGCCTCGCGCCACGACCGCTACGCGATCCCGCTGCACGGCCGCTCGAAGGAGGGTCAGGCCGTGCCGATGTCGTGGCACTGCGAGGACGCGGCGCTCAACTACTCGGTGCTGCCGAAGGTGCGCGAGGCGTGGCACGCGATCGTCGCGCGCTACCGCGACCGCTACGAGATCTTCGACGACTGGGGGATGTTCGCCTACACCAGCGGGCCCAACAAGCCCTGGGCGGACTACCTGGTCGAGATCGACGTCGGCATCTGGGAGCAGCGCCTGAACGAGGAGACCTGGAACGCCTGGGTGAACTGCAAGCGCGAGATCTCCGAGGTGACCCTGGCCCACGGCGGCTCGATCACGGCGTGCCACGGCGCGACCCGGGCGGGCGACGCCGAGCTCGTCCCGACCGAGATGGGAACGGCCTGGCCCGTGGTCAAGGCGATCAAGCGCGCGCTCGACCCCAACAACGTGATGAACCCCGGCAAGCAGTCGCTCGACGAGGCCTACGAATGAGCATCTTCCGCCTGGGCGAGCAGCAGCCGCCCGCACCCCGCCAGATCAACGACGACGTCGTGATGCGCTTCGAGCACGTCTACGAGGTCGACCCGTCGCTGATGGAGCTGACGGGCCAGCAGCCGATGCCGGCCTGGGACACACAGCGGATCGTCGACGGGCGCTGGGACCACCTGGACTGGATGCATGACCACTTCGCCGACGAGGTGATCCTCGCGGGCGAGGAAAGCGAAACGATGGAAGGGAGAGGGTGATGGGCGAGAACGGGATGCGCTGGAGCTTCTGCATGCTGCCCGACTATCCGCTGGAGGAGTGCGTCGCGACGATCAAGACGGCGGACGAGCTCGGGTTCTACGCGGCCTACTCGGTGGACGAGACGTGGCACAAGGATCCCTGGGTCCTGTTCGCGGCCGCCGCCGACAAGACCGAGCGCATCCGGTTCGGGCCGAACGTCACCCACGTGTTCCTGCGGGAGCCGACGCTGATCTGCCAGCAGATCGCCACCCTCGACGAGCTCACGAACGGCCGCATGGAGCTGATCGTGTCGACGGGCAACTTCGGGCTGCTCTCCCAGTACGGGATCGACTGGGCGAACAAGAAGCCGCTGTCGCGCCTCAAGGAGGCCATCCACGTGATGCGGACCTTCCTGGCGGACGGCGCGATCACGTTCCAGGGGGACTTCTTCCAGTACAACGGGCTCTACACGTTCGCGCGCCCGGTGCAGGAGCCGATCCCGATCAAGATGGGCGCGATGAAGGGGCCGCGGTCCTTCCAGGCCGCGGGCGAGCTCACCGACGGCGTGCATCACGCGCTGTCCTACTCGCGCGAGGCCTACGACTACATGACCGAGCACACCGCCATCGGCGCCGAGAAGTCCGGGCGCGACGTGCAGGCCCTCGACCTCGGCGCGTGGGTCGTGACGGTGGTCTCCGAGGACTCGGCGGCGGCCAAGCGCGCGGCGCGCATCCTGGTCGCGTTCTACGTCTCCTCGATGCCGCCGGAGCAGCTCCAGCGCCACGGCATCGACGCGGCCGAGCTGCAGCCGGTGGTCGATGCGCTCGGCGCCGGCGACATCCCGAAGGCGGTCGAGGCGTTCACGCCCGAGTACGCCGAGAAGCTCTCGCTCGCGGGGACGCCCCAGGAGTGCGTGGAGAAGATCAAGGCCAACATGCAGCCGGCCGGCGTCAACCACATGATCCTCGCGATGGCCGACCCGGCGATCGTCAAGCTCTTCTCGGGCGAGGACGTCGAGAACGTCCCCGACCTCAGCGGCCAGCTGCGTCTGGTGGCCGAGCAGATGATGCCGGCGTTCGAGGGGGCCGCCGCCTAGACCTGATAGGAGGGCCGGCGTGGAGCTGGCCCTCTTCGCCATCTGGTGCTTCCTCGTCGCGCTCGCGGGCGGGCTCGTCGGTCTCGTGCTGGGCAACCTGCGGCTGCCCGCGACGGTGTTCGTCAGCACCTCGGCGGCCGCGGGCGGCGGCACGAACCTCGCGATCTCGGCGATCGCCGCGCTGACGGCCGCGCTCGTCCACATCCGCGCCGGGCGGATCAACTGGCGGCTGGTGGGGTGGATGGGGCCGCCGTCGATCGTGGGCGCGGTGGCGGGCGGCTACCTGGCGGGCACGCTCCCCGACACGCTGCTGCTGCTCGTCATCACGTTCGTGCTCGTGCAGGCGGGCATCGACCTGCTGCGGCGGCCGCTGAAGCCGAAGCCCGCACCGGTCGAAGGCGCCGGCGACGGCCTCGACGTCCGCGCCGCCGCGCTGACCGGGCTCGGGATCGGTGTCCTCGGCGGCGTGGTCGGCCTGATCCTCGGCTCGCTGCGGATGCCGGCGCTGCTGCGCTGGGTCGGGGAGACGCCGCAGAAGGCGGTCGGGACGAACGTGACCGTCGGCGTCTTCGTGGGCGTCGCGGGCGCGCTCGCGCATCTCCCGAACGCGGCGCCCGAGCTCGACGTGATCGTCGTCGGCGGCGCCGCGTCGATCCCGGGCGCGCTGCTCGGGTCGCGCCTCACCGGCCGCCTCTCGGACCGCGATCTCGTGCGCGCGATCGGGGTCGTGCTGCTGGTGGCCGCGGCGGGCACTTTCACGCAGGCCGTAACCTGACGCCGATGGACCTGACCGAGGAGACCGCCGACGTCCTCGGCAACCTGATCCGCTTCAACACGGTCAACCCACCCGGAAACGAGCGCGCGTGCCAGGAGTACCTGCGCGACTACCTGACCGAGGCGGGCTTCGAGTGCGAGATGGACGGCGCGGACGACGAGCGCCCGAATCTGGTCGCGCGGCTGCGCGGCGAGTCCGACGGCCCGGTGCTCGGCTACCTCTCCCACGTCGACACCGTGCTCGCCTCGCCCGAGGACTGGTCGCGCGACCCGTGGTCCGGCGAGCAGCACGAGGGCTACCTGTGGGGCCGCGGCGCGCTCGACATGAAGTCCCAGACCGCCGCCGAGGTCGTGGCGGGCGCGCGGCTGGCGCAGGAGGGCTGGCGGCCGCCGCGCGGCGAGCTGAAGATCATGAGCGTCGTCGACGAGGAGGTCGGCGGCCTCCAGGGCGCCCAGTACCTCACGCAGCAGCGCCCCGACCTCGTCCGCTGCGACTACCTGCTCAACGAGGGCGCCGGGCCGGTCATCCCCTACGGCGACCGCCGCCTGTTCGGCGTCTGCTGCGCCGAGAAGGGCACCTTCCGCTTCGCCGTGCGCACGAAGGGCCGCGCCGGCCACGCCTCCATCCCCGCGATGGCCGACAACGCGCTGCTCAAGCTGCTGCCGCTGGTCGAGCGCCTGGGCACGGGGCGCGCGGGCTTCGACCTGACCGCCGAGCCGCGCGCCTTCATGAGCGCGCTCGGCTTCGACCCCGACGACCCGCAGGCGGCGCTGCGCGCGATCGGCGAGGTCGACGAGCGGCTCGCGAAGCTGGTCGAGCCGACGATGGGCGTGACCTTCGCCCCGACGATCATCAGCGCCTCGCAGAAGATCAACGTCATCCCCGCCCACGCCGAGCTGAAGGTCGACTGCCGCGTGCCGGCCGGTATGGGCGCCGAGGAGACGATGGCGCGGGTGCGCGAGGTGGTGGGCGAGGCCGACGGCGTCGAGATCGAGTTCCTCGAAGAGGTGATCGGCAACCGCTCCCCACTCGAGTCGCCGCTGATGGACGCGATCCGCGGCTGGGTCGGCGAGCAGGAGGCCGACGCGGAGGTCGTGCCGGTCGCGCTGCCCGCCTTCACGGACTCGCGCTGGTACCGCGACGCCTTCCCCGATTGCGTGGCCTACGGGTTCTTCCCGCAGCGCCACCAGAGCCTGTACGAGACCTGGCCGCTGATCCACGGCGCCGACGAGCGGATCGACATCCGCGACCTCGGCTTCGCGGCGAGCTTCTTCCACGAGCTGCCGAGGAGGCTGCTGGTATGACCGAACCGACCGAGAAGCTCCGCCTGGGCGGGATGGCGCTGCGCAACGGGCTGCTCGTCCACGGGCCGACGCACTGGGCCGCCGCGGTCCGCAACGCGCGCTCGGGCGAGGTCGACGTCGCGTCGGGGCGCAAGCCGCGCCTGCACGGCGTCGACGGCATGCCGGGCGTGCGCGGCGTCGTGCGCCTGGGCGAGGCGATGGTGGTGATCCCGCTGGTCAAGCGCGCGCTGCCGTCGGCGAAGCTGCCGTTCCAGGACGGCTCCGTGGTCGCCGTCGCGGCCGGCGCCTCGATCACCGGCGCGCTCGCGCGCCGGCACCTGCGCGGCCTCGGGGGCGAGTCGGTCGCGGCGCTCGTGTCCGTCGCGCCGGCGCTGTTCGCGCTGCGCGGGGGCGAGCTGGCGGCCTACCACGGGGTCGAGCACAAGTCGATCGCCGCCTACGAGCAGGGCTCCGACGACGCGAGCGAGGCCGCCAAGGAGCACGACCGCTGCGGCTCGCACCTCGTCGCGCCGATGCTCGCCTCGAACCTGGCCGGCACGCTGCTGCTGCGGCGGGCGCTCGAGAAGCCGGGCCCGATGGCGGGCGGCGCGGTCGCGCTGGCCTCCACGGCCGTCGCCGTCGAGGTGTTCGCGTGGTGCGAGCGCAACGCGGAGACGCGCCTGGCCAAGGCGATCCGGCGGCCGGGGTTCGAGATCCAGCGCATCGTCGGCACCCGCGAGCCCGACGACCGCCAGCTCGAGGTCGGCCGGGCCGCCCTTACCGAGATCCTGCGGGTCGAAACCTCTGACGGAAAGCCGTAGAACTAAGGTCCACACCGCATTGTGAAGGCGCGTAGGCTGCGGTAAACCTGCTGCACACTTCGGCAGGGAGGCCAAGCTGCTCTTCGCATTGCTCGCACAAGCCACACCAGTTCCAGAGAGTCCCGCGTGGTACTCGTGGGACAACATCTCCGAGTGGCTTCAGACGTGGGCCCCCATCATCTTCATGGGCCTGCTGGTCTTCTTCATCTGGCGGACGCTCAAGATGATGCCGAAGACCAAGCCGGTCGAGATCAAGGCCGCCGAGAAGGGCGCGATCGGCTGGGACGAGGTCGCGGGCTGCGACGAGGCGAAGGCCGAGCTGCAGGAGGTCGTGGAGTTCATGCGCGACCCCGAGCGCTTCAAGCGGCTCGGGGCCAAGGTCCCGAAGGGGATCCTGCTGCACGGGCCGCCCGGCACCGGCAAGACGCTGCTGGCCAAGGCCGTGGCGCACGAGGCGGGCGCGAACTTCTTCTCGCAGTCGGCCGCCGCGTTCGTCGAGATGTTCGCGGGCCTCGGCGCCTCCCGCATCCGGCGCCTGTTCGCGATGGCGCGCAAGCAGCGCCCGGCGATCATCTTCATCGACGAGATCGACGCCGTCGGCGGCGAGCGCGGCTCGGACAACAACTCCGAGCGCGAGCAGACGCTCAACCAGCTGCTGGTCGAGATGGACGGCTTCGAGACGACCAACGACCTCGTGGTCATCGCCGCGTCCAACCTGCTCGAGAAGCTCGACCCGGCGCTGCTGCGCCCGGGGCGCTTCGACCGCCAGATCTTCGTCTCCCCGCCCGACGTCAACGGCCGCGAGCAGATCATGGCCGTGCACACGCGCGGCAAGCCGATGGCGAACGTCGATCTCAGCCTGATCGCCCGCCAGACCTCCGGCCTGACCGGCGCCGACCTCGCCAACCTCTGCAACGAGGCGGCGATCTTCGCCGCCCGCAAGCATCGTGACGTGATCGTGCACAGCGACTTCGACGCCGCGCTCGAGCGCGTGGTCGCCGGCATGCAGTCGCGGCGCACGCTCAACGACCACGAGCGCAAGGTCGTCGCCTTCCACGAGGCCGGGCACGCGCTGTGCGCCGAGCTGCTCCCGGGCGTCGACCGCGTGCACAAGATCTCGATCGTCCCCCGCGGCCGCGCGCTCGGCTACACGCTGAACCTGCCGGAGGAGGACCGCTACCTCAAGACGCGCGAGGAGCTCATCGACTACATGACGGTGCTGCTCGGCGGCCGCGCCGCGGAGGAGATCGTGTTCGGCGCCATCACCACCGGCGCCTCCGACGACCTCTCGCGCGTCGCCGAGATCTCGCGCTCGATGGTCCACGACTACGCGATGGGCACCACGATCACCTCGCGCCGCGTCTCCCACGAGGGCGGGCTCGTCTCCGACCGCACGCGCGAGCTGCGCGACGAGGAGCAGCAGCACCTGACCGACGAGGCGATGCGCGGGGCGGCGAAGCTGATCATCGAGCACCGCGACAAGCTCGACGAGCTGGCGCGCTCCCTGCTCGAGAACGAGGTCCTCGAGCGCGGCGACATCGACCGCATCATGGAGGGCACCCCGCGGCTCGAGCGCACGCGCGGCAACGGCCTGCGCGTGGTGGCGATCGAGGCCACCCCGGAGGAGAAGAAGGGCGCCTAGCCGGTCGTTTCCGGCTGCATCGCCCCGTGGTAGACGGCCTCGACGTTGTTGCCGTCGGGGTCGAGCACGAAGGCGCTGTAGTAGTTCTGGTGGTAGTGCGGGCGCGGGCCGGGCTCGCCGTTGTCGGTCCCGCCGGCGGCGAGGGCGGCGGCATGGAAGGCCGCGACCTCCTGCTGGGAGTCGACGCGGACGGCGAGGTGGCAGAACGTCGGCGGGCCCTCGGCGGGCGCGATCCAGAAGTCCGGCCGCGTGGCGCCCAGGCCGACGACGCCGGGCGCCGGCTCCAGCATCACGCGGTAGCCGAGCGGCTTCAGCGCCTGCTCGTAGAACGCGCGGCTGGCGGCCGGGTCGGTCGCGAACACCTTGACGTGGTCGATCATGGCGCGAATCTACCGCCGCATGCGCGGCCGCGAGCGCGGGTGCCGGCGGGCGAGCACCTGGCGGCGCGCGATCGCCTCGAACTCCTCGAGGGCCTCGCCGGCGCCGACCGCGACGCAGGTGAGGGGCGAGTCGGCGACCCGGGTCGGCATCGAGGTCTCGCTCTCGAGGCGCTCGGCGAGCCCGTGCAGGAGCGCGCCGCCGCCCGCCAGCAGGATGCCGTGGATGAGGATGTCCGAGGACAGCTCGGGCGGGGTCTGATCGAGCGTCTCGCGCACCGCGTCGACGATCTGCTGGACGTGATCGGCGAGCGCCTCGCGGATGTCGTTCGAGTCGAGCATGACCGTGCGCGGGAGGCCCGAGAGCAGCTCGCGGCCGCGCACCTCGACCTCGATCGTCTCGGGCATCGGGAAGGCGGAGCCGGCCGTGATCTTGATCTCCTCCGCCGTCGGCTGGCCGATCGCGAGGTTCGCGTGGCGGCGGACGTAGGCCATGATCGCCTCGTCGAGGTCGTAGCCCGCCAGCCGCAGCGACGTCTCGACCACGATCTCGCCCATCGAGATCACCGCGACCTCGGATGTGCCGCCGCCGATGTCGACCACCATGTGCCCGGTCGGCTCGGCGATCTCGAGCCCGGCGCCGATGGCCGCGGCGATCGGCTCCTCGATCAGCGCGACCTGGCGCGCGCCGGCCGACAGGCACGCCTCCTCGACCGCCCGCGTCTCGACCTCGGTGACGCCGGAGGGGACGCACATGATCACGCGTGGGCGCGACCAGCGGCTGGCCTGCGCCTTGCGCAGGAAGTAGCGCAGCATCTGCTCGGTGACCTCGAAGTCGGCGATCACGCCGTGGCGCAGGGGGCGCGTGGCGGAGATCGTCGCGGGCGTGCGGCCGATCATGCGGTGGGCCTCGTCGCCGACGGCGTAGACCTCGCCGCGGTCGGCGTCGACGGCGATCACCGACGGCTCGGAGACGACGATGCCGCGGCCGCGCTCGTAGACGAGCGTGTTGGCGGTGCCGAGGTCGACGGCCAGGTCGCGGTTGCCGAACGCCATCAGCCGATCACCAGCTCGAAGGCCTCGTGGTCGACGGTGATGCGCTGCATCCCGTCGTCCAGGATCTCGCCGTCGACGTTGAACTCCGTCCCCGGTGGCAGGTCGACCTCGATCACGTGCCCACGAGCGTGGCACACGTCGCGTTGATCGGCGATCGTGCCGCGGCGCAGGCCCCACGCGCGGCGGGCGAGCCCCAGCCGCGAGCCCGCGGGCAGCACGGTGACGTCGAGCACCCCGTCGGCAGGGTCGGAGGCGCCGATCTCGGAGCCGCCGCCGAAGCCGCCGGTGACCGCCACGATCGTCTGCCAGGCCTCGCCCGCGAAGACCTCGGTGCCGTCCGTGCGCACCGCGTACTGCAGCGGGTGCTCCGACACGGCCGCCCGGAGCGCGCCGACCGCGTAGGCGAGCGGGCCGAGCTTCGGCTTCAGCGGCTTGGCGCGATGTGCCGCCGCCGAGGCGAGCCCGGCGCTGGCGACGTTGACGAACGGGTGCCCGCCGGCGAGACGCCCGAGCTCGAGTGCCTGCAGCCGCTCCCCGGTGGCGGCCAGCACGCACGCGGCCTCGGGGTCGAGCGGCAGCTCCGCGACGCGGGCGAAGTCGTTGGCGGTCCCCATCGGGATCACCGCCAGCGGCACGCCGAGGCGCCCTGCGAGCTCGGCGCAGGAGCCGATCGTGCCGTCGCCGCCCGCCACCGCGATCCGCTCGGGCTCCGAGCTCGGGACGGCGTCAAGGTCATCGGGGGCGTACAGGCTCACGTCAGCGCCGTGGCGGCGCATCGTGGCCGCGAGCGGCTCCGGGTCGAAGCCCCCACCGGAGGCCCCGTTGGCGATCAGCGCGATGCGCACGCGCTCGGGAGGGTACCGGCGCCGGGCGATTAGACTGCGGGCCATGTTCGGGCGCATCGACCACGTCGGCCTTGCCGTCAGCGATCTCGAGGAGGCGATCGACCTCCACGTGAACGTCTACGGCCTGGCGCTCGTGCACCGCGAGACGGTGGCCGAGCAGGGCGTCGAGGCGGCGCTGCTCGACGTGGGCGAGAACCACATCGAGCTGCTGGCGCCGCTGCACGACGACACGCCCGTCGGGCGCTTCCTCGCCAGCCGCGGCCCCGGCCTGCACCACGTGGCCTACCAAGTGGAGGACATCGAGGCCACGCTGCGGACCCTGCGCGACGCCGGGCTGCGGCTGATCGACGAGGCGCCGCGAACCGGCATCCGCCGCTCGCAGGTCGCCTTCCTCCACCCGTCCGCCTCGGGCGGGGTCCTGACCGAGATCGTCCAACCTGCTGAGGTCCACGTCTGATGCCTGATCCAACTCGCAAAGCGGCAGTGGGCTTCCAGGGCGGCCAGGTCCTTGCCCTGCGCCTGTCCGAGTCCCAGCTCAACGACCTGCGCAGCACGCTGCGCGAGGGTGGCGACGGCTGGCACGAGGTCGAGGCGGCCGACGGCGCCGTCCTCGTCCACGCCGCGCAGGTCGTCTACCTGCGCGTCGAGTCCGACGAGCACCGCATCGGCTTCTGAGCACCCCCCGCCAGACCCTGCGGGTCCGCGCCGCGGCGCTGGATCTCGCGCTCTATACGCGCCTGCGCTCGCTCGCGCGCACCCCTGAGACGGTCCGCTGGGTGCGGCGCTACTCGACGCTGGGCGAGCACGCCGCCATCTGGCTCGCGCTCGGCGTGGCCGGCTCGCTGCTCGACCGCGCGCGCCGGCCGCACTGGCAGCGCGCCACCGCCGTCGTGGCCTGCTCGTACCTGACCTCGAGCTCGATCAAGTGGTCGATCGGCCGCCCGCGGCCGACGATCGAGAACCTGCCGCACCTGATGGCGACGCCGACCGGGCTCTCGTTCCCGTCCTCGCACTCGACGTCCTCGTTCGCGGCCGCGCGCGCCTTCGGCGGGCTGCTGCCCACCGGGCCGCTCTACTGCGCGGCGACGGCGATGGCGATCTCCCGCCTCTACCTCGGGGTCCACTACCCATCCGACGTGGCCGCCGGGGCCGGGCTGGGCACGCTGCTGGGGAGCTTCGGCCGATGATGAAGGTGGGCATCGTCGGGATGCCGAACGCCGGCAAGTCCTCGCTCTTCAACGCGCTCTCGCAGGCGGGCGCGCAGGCCGCCAACTACCCGTTCACGACGATCGAGCCGAACATCGCCGTCGTCGGGGTGGAGGACGAGCGCCTCAACGACGTGTCGCGGATCGTGCGCTCGTCGAACATCGTGTGGGACACGATCGAGTTCCACGACATCGCCGGGCTGGTGGCGGGCGCGCACAAGGGCGAGGGGCTGGGCAACCAGTTCCTGGCCAACATCCGCGAGACCGACGCGCTGCTGCACGTCGTGCGGGCCCACGAGGACCCGAACGTGATCCACCCCGACGGCAAGGTCGACCCGTCCTCGGACATGGACACGATCGAGACCGAGCTGATCTACGCCGACCTCGAGCAGGCCGAGCGCCGGCACGCGCGGATCGTCCGCGACGCGCGCGGCGGCGACCGCGCCCTGATCGCCGAGGAGGCGTGGCTGCGCGAGGCGATCGCGGCGCTGCAGGCGGGGCGGCCCGTGCGCTCCGTCCCGTTGCCGAAGGAGGCGCCGCACGCGGCGCGCGACCTGGGGGCGCTGACCGCCAAGCCGGTGCTCTACGTCGCCAACGTCGACGAGGGCGACGACGAGATCCCCGCCGTCGTGGCCGAGCACGCCGCGGCGCGCGAGGCCGGGGCGGTGGCGATCTCCGCGCGGCTGGAGTCCGAGCTGGTCGAGCTGGACGACGAGGAGGCGGCGTCGATGCGCGAGGAGCTCGGGATCTCCGAGTCCGGCCTCCAGCGCGTGGTCCACGGCGCGTTCTCGCTGCTCGACCTGATCGCCTTCTTCACCGCCGGCGAGGACAAGCCCGCCCAGTCCTGGCACCTGCGCCGCGGCCTCACCGCCTGGCACGCGGCGGGGGAGATCCACTCCGACATCCAGAAGGGGTTCGTGCGCGCGGAGGTCATCGGCTGGGACGCGCTGGTCGAGTCGGGCGGCTACGCCCCGGCGCGCGACCGCGGTGTGCTGCGGCTCGAGGGGCGCGACTACGTGATGGCCGATGGTGATGTCATCACCGTGAAGTTCACGCCCTAGACTCGCGACATGCAGGCCGGAACCGAGCCCGGCGGGCGCGTGCTCGTCGTCGCCGAGAGCGGCCACGAGCCGCTCGTGCGGGCACTGTCAGCCGAGGGCCATGACGTGGAGACGCGCCTGCCGGCGTCCGCGCTGGGCGAGCCGCCCGAGGTCGTCGTCGCCGTGCGCGCCTCCTCCGGCGCAGCGGTCCTCGCTGCGCTCGAGCGCCGGAACCGCCTGCCGATCGCCCCCGTGATCGTGCTCAGCGGCGCGGCGCCGCCGAAGGAGCGCGCCGGCCTGCTGCGCGCGGGCGCGCACACCTGCCTGCCCGACCCGGTGCATCCCGACGAGCTGCTCGCCGCGGTGGCGGGCGCGCTCGCCATCCAGCGCAGCCGCGGCACGAGCGAGGAAGAGCCCGAGGGCCTCTCGGACTCGCTCACCGGCCTCGGCAACCGCCGGCTCGGCGAGCGCGAGCTCGACCTCTTCGTCGCGCGCTCGACCCGCCACGGGCACGCGCTCGCGGTCGTGATGGCCGCGATCGACGGCTTCGACGAGCTCGTCGGCGCGGACGGTGACGCCGTGCTGCGCGAGGCGGGGGCGCGGCTCGCACGCACGCTGCGCAGCGGCGACGTGATCGTCCGCTGGGACGGTGCCGGTGTTCCTGATGATGCTCCCCGACACCGACCGCCAGGGCACCCACCGCGCCGCCGAGCGCCTGCGCCGGTCGATCTCGGCCGCGCCCTTCAGGGTCGGCCCGAACGTGCTCACCGCGTCGGTGGGCTGGGCGGACTGGCGCGGAGAGGACCCGAGCGAGTTCAAGCTGCGCGTCGAGCGCTCGCTGCGGCAGGCCCGCGAGGCGGGCGGGGATGTCGTGCGGCCGGCGGCGGCTTCGTAGCGTTCGCGAAGCGTCGGCGGCGGCGACGAATGTCATCTCGATGGCGCATACGCCATCGAGATGACACTCGTGCCGGAACGCGCGCGTCAGCCGGCCGCGGCGGTGAGGCGCTCGGCCAAGCGCTTCATCCCGAGCCCCTCCGCCGCCTTCGCGCCGCCCGCGAAGTCCGTCGGGGCGTCCGGCACCGGGTCCATCTCGATCTCCACCAGCGTCGCGATCTCCTTGAAGGAGCGCAGCTCCGCCGCCTGCTCGATCAGCGCGCGCCGGACCGAGGGCTTCTCGCGGATCGCGCCGAGGATCGCGTGCTCGAGGTCGCCCTTGCGCTGGAGGATGTCGGCCGCCGTCTTCTCGCCGATGCCCTTCGCCCCGGGCAGGCCGTCGGACGGGTCGCCGCGCAGGGCGATGAAGTCCGGGACGAGCTCAGGGCCGATGCCGTAGCGCTCCTTCACCTCCTTCGGGCCCATCTCGGTGAAGCCCTTGCGCGCCTGCTGCATCAGCACGTGCACCTTGTCGGTGACGCACTGGAACATGTCGCGGTCGCCGGTGAAGATCAGCGCGCTGCCGCCCTGGCGCTCCTCGGCGAGCGCGAGCGAGTGCATGAGGTCGTCGGCCTCGAGCCCGTCGTGGTCGAGCACCGTCCAGCCGAAGGACTCCCAGAACGCCGGCGCCTGCGCCCACTGGACCGCGAGGCCGTCCGGCATCGGCGGGCGATGCGCGTGGTAGGCGGGGAAGGCCTCGGTGCGGTACTCGGCCGCCTCGGCGCCGAAGCAGTGCACGACCGCGCGCGGCTTGTGCTCCTCGATCACCTGGAGGATCGCGTTGGTGGAGCCCAGCAGCGCGTTGACGGGCTGCCCGTCCGGCCCGGTGATCGAGTCGGGCAGCGCGAAGAACGCGCGGTAGAGCAGATGGGGGGCGTCGGTGACGAGGAGTGGTCCGGACACGATCTGGGGCAACCTATACGCCATGACAACGATCACAGGACTCGCCGAGCTGAATGAGTACGAGGGCAAGGACCTCGGAACCAGCGACTGGCACGAGGTCACCCAGAAGGACATCGACCAGTTCGCCGACGTGACGGGCGACCACCAGTGGATCCACGTCGACCCCGAGCGCGCGAAGGACACGCCCTTCGGCGGCACGATCGCCCACGGCTACTACACGCTCTCGCTCGCCCCCCGCTTCTCCGAGCAGATCCTGCAGCTCGAGGGCTTCGCCTTCGCGGTCAACTACGGCCTCAACAAGGTTCGCTTCCCCGCTCCGCTGCCGGTCGGCGGCAGGGTCCGCATGAAGGCCAAGGTCGCCAGCGTCGAGCCGATCCAGGGCGGCGCGCAGCTCGCGCTGGAGCTGACCTTCGAGCACGAGGGCGGCGACAAGCCCGTCTGCGTCGCCGAGACGCTGGCGCGCGTTTACGAAGGCGGCTGAAGCAGCGCCGGCAGCTCGGCCATGTCGGTGAACACGCGCGCGCCGTCGAGCAGGGCGGCGGGCGTGGTCCCGGCGTAGCCGAACACGGTCATCCCGGCGGCCAGCCCCGCCTGGACGCCCGCCGGCGAGTCCTCGACCACCGCGCAGTCGGCGGGCTCCCAGCCCATCGAGGACGCCGCGTGCAGGAAGAGGTCGGGCGCGGGCTTGCCGTGCTCGACCTCGGTGGCGCTGAAGATCCGGCCCTCGAAGCGGTCCCACAGCCCGGTCTGGCCGAGCGTGACGCGCATCTTCTCGATCGAGGCGCTGGACGCCACGCAGTTCGGCAGCGTGATCGCGTCGAGCGCGGCGGCGATGCCCGGCACCGGTCGCAGCTCCGTCTCGAAGGCCGCGAACATCGTGTCGAGGTAGCGGCGGCGGAAGCCCTCGGGCAGCGGCGCACCCTGCTCGTCGGCCCACGCCAGCACCCGCTTCCACGACTGCCCCATGAAGGTCTCGATCGACTGCTCGGTCGTCATCGGGTGGCCGACCTCGGTCAGCAGCCCGGCCAGCACGCGGTTGGAGATCGCCTCGGAGTCGACCAGCACCCCGTCGCAGTCGTAGATGACGGCGCTGGGAGTCAGCGGACGCGGACGGCCGGGCCGGTCTCGTCGTGGTAGCGCACGCGGTACACCCCGGCGGTGGCGACCGACGCCGAGTAGCGCCCACCGCCGCGCAGCCGGGTCGAGCCGACCGTGATCCAGCGACCGTTGTCGCGCCGCTGCAGCGTCACGCGGGCCCCGGGCAGCACGGGCAGGACGCGCCCGGCCACGGCGCCGATGGGGCGGTGGCTGCCGAGCAGGGCCGCCGACCCGAACGGATCGGTGCCGCCGGTCGGCGCGCCGGTGTCCTCGGGCGTGGGCTCCGGCGGCGGCTCGTCGCCGGTCGTGATCGAGGTGAAGAACGCCCACGAGTCGAACAGGCCGAAGCGCGCGCGCAGCTGCCCGCCGGTGACGCGGGTGCGGCCGCGCGTGCCGATCACGTCGGCCTCCACGATCCGCGGCGAGCGGCCGCGGCGCACGACCTCGATGCCGCGGAAGGAGCCCTTGACGGCGGAGCCGAGCCGCCGGCCGGCCTGCTTGAGGCTCATCCGGATCGGGCCCCAGCGGTGGCGCGGGGACGTGTCGTCGTAGGGATCGTCGACCGACTTCAGCCACGGCTGGGGCTCGTTGCCCAGCGGCGTGTTCTCGACATCCTCGGTGCGCCCGCCGGAGGTCGAGAAGAAGAACGTCACGACCGGCTGGCCGTTGTAGGTGACGACCTCGCCGCGGGTGGCGCTCACCGCCTGGTTCGTCGAGGCGACCTCGGCGGCGACGCCGCCGTAGACCTGCGAGCGCGTGTCGGGGTAGAGGTCGAAGGTCGACGTGGGCTTCATCGTCGCGATCGCGTAGGTGCGGGCCGCGACGGCCTGGGCCTTCAGCGCCTCGATCGGCCACGACGGCGGGGACTCGTCGGGCACGACGCCCTGGAGGTAGCTGTCGAGCGGGAGGGAGTTGACGACGTCGACGCCCGAGAAGGTGCCGGCGCGGAAGTCGAGCGCGCCGCGGTAGGTCCCCGAGACGCGGCCGTTGGCGGCCCGGCCGCCCAACCGCACCGCGCCGCCGCGGCGCGTGACGTGCAGGACCCGGTAGGTGCCCATCCGCTTGCGCCGCGAGGACAGCAGCTGGACCGACGCTCCGCGACGGCGCACGTAGTAGGTCTTGCGCGCGGACAGCCGGCGCCGGCCCGCGCGCGTCGCGCCGGAGAAGGAGGCGGCCGAGGTGGACTGGAGCAGCACCCGCACGCGCTTGGCGGGATCGAGGTTCCCGATCGCCGTGCCCGTGTAGTAGTGGGCGAGGATGTCGCGGTAGCCCGAGCCGTTCTTGGCGAACCCGTAGGCGCCGTACTGGCTCATCCCGACGCCGTGCCCGAAGCCCGCGCCGCGGATCGTGAACTTCGACGAAGCCGCCTGCGCGCTCCCGATCGGGAGCAGGCAGAGGACGAGGAGGGAGAGGAAGAGGGCCCGAGCGCGCATGAAATCTCGATGTACGGCTACGTTAGCCCGACACGACCGGAGGGGAGAAGTTTCGGGGTATGGAGCGCAAGGCGTCTGACCTGTTCGTGGAATGCCTGGAGGTGGAGGGCGTCGAGTACGTGTTCGGTATCCCTGGCGAGGAGACGCTCGACCTCAACGAGTCGCTCGCCAATTCATCTGTCGACTTCGTTCCTGTTCGCCATGAGCAGGGCGGGGCCTACATGGCGGACATGTACGGCCGCCTGACCCAGCGTGCGGGCGTCTGCCTCGGCACGCTCGGCCCCGGGGCGACCAACCTCGTAACCGGCATCGCGGATGCCTTCCTGGACCGCTCGCCGCTCGTCGCCCTGACCGGCCAGGGCGACCTCGAGCGCATGCACAAGGAGTCCCACCAGTACATCGACATCGTCTCGCTTATGAAGCCGGTGACGAAGTGGAACGCGCGCGTCAACGCCCCCCACATCATCCCCGAGGTCGTGCGCAAGGCGTTCAAGGTCGCGCAGGCGCAGAAGCCCGGCCCGACCCACGTCGAGCTGCCCGAGGACGTGATGGCGGCGACGGTCGACGCCGAGCCGCTGCCCGCGCGCAAGGGCATCCGCAGCCCCGAGCCCTCCGCCCAGGAGCTGCTGAAGGCGGTCGCGGTGATCCGCTCGGCGGTCAACCCGGTCGTGCTGGCCGGCAACGGCGTCGCCCGGGTCGGCGCGGCCGCGGCGCTGCGCGAGTTCGCGCGCGCCACCGGGATCGGCGTCGCGGAGACGTTCATGGGCAAGGGCCTGCTCGACTACGAGGACCCGCACTGGCTCGGCACGGTCGGGCTGCAGTCGCGCGACTACGCCCTCGCGGGCTTCGAGGACGCCGACGTCGTGATCACCGTCGGCTACGACCTCGTCGAGCACTCCCCGGAGAACTGGAACCCCAAGAAGAACAAGAAGATCGTCTGCATCGACACCGCCTCGGTCGAGGTCGACGAGTACTTCATGACCGAGTGCGACCTGATCGGCGACCTCTACCACATCCTCACCCGCCTGGCCGAGGAGCTGCGCGACGCACCGCACGAGTCCACCGACTCGCGCCTGAACGACATCGTGCTCCGGCGCTTCGAGTCCGCCAAGGACGACGACGCGTTCCCGATGCAGCCGCCGCGCGCGCTGTGGGACATCCGCAAGGCGCTCGGCCGCGAGGACATGCTGATCTCCGACGTCGGGCTGCACAAGCTGTGGATCGCGCGCATGTTCCCGGCGCACGAGCCCAACACCGTGCTGATCGCCAACGGCCTCGCCGGCATGGGGATCGCGCTCCCCACCGCGATCGCCGCCAAGCTCGTGTACCCCGACCGCAACGTGGTCACGGTCAACGGCGACGGCGGCTTCCTCATGAACTGCCAGGAGCTCGAGACCGCCGTGCGGCTCAAGACCCCGATCGTCAACGTGATCTGGGAGAACTCGCAGTTCGGCTCGATCGTCTGGAAGCAGGACAAGAAGTTCGGCCGCCACTTCGGCACCGACTTCACCAACCCCGACTTCGTCAAGCTGGCCGACGCCTTCGGGATGCCGGCCTGGCGCTGCGAGCGCACGGAGGACTTCGGCCACCACCTCCGGCACGCGCTCACCCTCGACCTGCCCTCGCTGATCGTGCTGCCGATCGACTACTCGATCGACGTCACGATCTCGGAAGAACTCGGAACGGAGACAGTTGCCGCATGAGCATCACCGCTGACCAGGAGAAGAGCGTCATCACCAACGCCCCCTCGCAGCTCTTCGTGGGCGGCGAATGGCGCGACGCGACGGGCGGCGCCACCCTCGACGTCGAGGACCCCTCGACCGGGGAGACGATCGCCACGATCGCCGACGCCACGCCGGACGACGCCGCGAGCGCGCTCGACGCCGCCTGCGGGATGCAGGCCGAGTGGGCCGCGCACCCGCCGCGCGAGCGCGGCGAGATCCTGCGCCGCGCGTACGAGACGCTGACCGAGCGCGCCGACGAGCTCGCGCTGATCATGACGTTGGAGATGGGCAAGCCGCTGGCGGAGTCGAAGGCCGAGATCGCCTACGCGTCGGAGTTCTTCCGCTGGTTCGCGGAGGAGGCGGTGCGCATCGAGGGCCGCTACGCGACCGCGCCCAACGGCGCCGGGCGGCTGCTGACCATGCGTCAGCCGGTCGGCCCGTGTTACATGATCACGCCCTGGAACTTCCCGATGGCGATGGGCACGCGCAAGATCGGGCCCGCCGTCGCCGCCGGCTGCACGATGGTCGTCAAGCCGGCCCAGCAGACGCCGCTGTCGATGCTCGCGCTGGCCGAGATCCTCGACGAGGCGGGCCTGCCGAAGGGCGTGCTCAACGTCGTCACCTCGAGCAAGTCCTCCGACGTCTCGAAGCCGATCATCGGCGACCCGCGGCTGCGCAAGCTGTCCTTCACCGGCTCGACCGAGGTCGGGAAGAAGCTGATCGAGCAGTCCGCCCCCAACGTCCTGCGCGTGTCGATGGAGCTGGGCGGCAACGCGCCCTTCCTCGTCTTCGCCGACGCCGACGTCGACGCGGCGGTCGACGGCGCGGTGATCGCCAAGATGCGCAACATCGGCGAGGCCTGCACGGCGGCCAACCGCTTCCACGTCGCCGAGTCGATCCAGGACGAGTTCACCGAGAAGCTCGCGGCCAAGCTCGCCGACATGCCGGTCGGCCGCGGCACCGAGGACGACGTCAAGGTCGGCCCGCTGATCGACGCGACCCAGCGCTCCAAGGTCGCCGAGCTGGTCGAGGACGCGAAGTCCAAGGGCGCCGAGGTCGTGCTGGGCGGCACCGAGCGCGACGGAGCGGGCTACTTCTACGACCCGACGGTGATCGCCGGCGTATCGGCCGACGCGCGGCTGCTCAAGGAGGAGATCTTCGGGCCGGTCGCGCCGGTCGCGAGCTTCGACGACGAGGAGGCCGCGGTCGCCGCCGCCAACGACACCGAGTACGGGCTCGTCGCCTACGTCTACACGAACGACATCAAGCGGGCGTTCCGCGTCGTCGAGGGGCTCGAGACCGGCATGGTCGGCCTCAACCAGGGCATCGTGTCCAACCCGGCCGCGCCGTTCGGAGGCGTCAAGCAGTCGGGCTTCGGCCGCGAGGGAGGGGCCGAGGGCATCCACGAGTACCTCGAGATCAAGTACGTGGCGATGAACCTCTGAGCGCGAGGTATTCGGTGCGCAGGGCGAACGTCTCGCGCAGCTCGCCGACGATGTCCTCGAGGAACTCCTCGCGGTAGGTCGAGTCGGTGAGCACGGCGATCGCGTAGTAGACGCCACCGAACGCGGCGATCGCGCCCGACACGCGCAGCAGCTCCTCGGTGATCGTGATCTGGCCGCCGAGCACGTCGATCGTCGGGCCGATCGCGGTGCCCTCGTTGCCGAGCCACGCGTCGAGCACCTCCGGCCCGATCGTGAGCGCGCCGAAGATCACGAAGAAGGTCGCCATGCCGGCGCTCACGACCAGCACCTGCAGCGCCTGCGAGACGAACATGACGAGGCTCACATTGATGCGCTGGCGGCGGTTGAGCGGCGGGTCGTCGGGGGCCTGGAGGTCCACCAGCTCGCGCGGCAGCCGGCCGAACAGGAACGAGGCGGTGACGAGCGCGAGCAGCAGCGCCGTGCCGGCGAGGTACGCGCTCGGCATCAGCGAGAACACCTGCCACATCTCCGTGTTGATGAACAACACGAGCGAGAAGACGAGCAGCAGCGGCACGGCGCGCGTGAGCACGGAGAACGAGGCGGTCAGCCCGTCGGGCAGCTCCCGCGCGGCCCAGCGCAGGATGAACACGAGGCCGAACCCGATCACGAGGTAGACGAGCGCGAGCAGCACGACGTTGGCGAGCGCGGTCACGAGCGCGGAGACGACCTGGCCGCCGAAGACGAGCGGGACGAGCGCCGGCAGGATCACGAACAGCGCCAGCTCCACGCGCCCGACGCTGTGGGGCAGGGCGGCGAACGGCCGCCGCCGCAGGACGTTGGCCAGGCCGAAGCCGGCGACGAGGAAGGCGAGCCCCCCGAGCCCCGCGGCGAGGTTGGTCCACAGCGACCAGTCGAGGTCGATCGCCCCGAACAGCTCGACCACGAACACGAGCGCCAGGAACGGCACCGCGCGCGTGAAGACGTCCTCGCTCGCGCTCCAGCCCTCGATCAGGTTCGGCAGCCCGGCGTGGCGGAAGCGCCGCTCGTACGCCTCGAGGTCTGGCTCCATCCGGACCGCTTTCGCCTCCCCGGGCCGCCCTCCTGCGGCTGGCGTACGCTGGCGGGCGTGGCCGATCCCCTTCAGCGCGCCCGCGAATGGCTCGCCGACGCGGTCGCGGCGGGCGTCCCGGAGCCGGACGGCGCGGCGCTCGCGACCGCCTCGGTGGAGGGCCGGCCGTCGGTGCGCTTCGTGCTCGTGCGCGGGATCGACGAGGCCGGCGCGCGCTTCTACACCAACTACGGCAGCCGCAAGGGCCGCGAGCTCGACGCCAACCCGTTCGCCGCGCTCGCTCTGTGGTGGCCGGGGTTGCAGCGCCAGCTGCGGATGGAGGGGCCGGTCGCGCGCGTGACCGACGAGGAGTCCGACGCCTACTTCGCCTCGCGGGGGCGGGGCTCGCAGGTGGGCGCGTGGGCGTCGCGGCAGGGCTCGGTGATCGAGGGCCGGGAAGGGCTGGAGGCGCGGGCGGCGCAGCACGACGCCGCGTTCGGCGACACGGTCCCGCGCCCGGGGTGGTGGGGCGGCTACCGGCTGCGGCCGGAGATCGTCGAGTTCTGGGAGGGGCGCCCGAACCGCCTCCACGACCGCGAGCACTTCGTGCGGCTGTCCGACGGCTGGCGCTCGGAGCGTCTCTCTCCCTAGTGGCCCGTCGCTCCGCGCTCGCGCTCCTCGCGGCCGCTGCGATCGCGGCCGGCTGCGGCGGTGACGGGGCGACGACGACGTCGTCGCCGCCGCGAAGCTCGCAGGCGCCGACGGGGGTGCGCGGCCTCACCGTCGTCCGCCGGGAGCGCCTCGACGCACGCCTGGAGGAGTGGACGCTGCGGACATCGGCGCTGCGCGACCCGACGCACGTGCGGGTGCTCCTCCCGGCGGGCTATCGCACCGCCCCGCGCCGCCGCTATCCCGTGCTCTACCTGCTCCACGGGGCCGGCTCGACCTACCGGTCGTGGACGGGCGACGGCGACGCGGAGGCGATCACCGCCCGCGCGCCGATGATCGTCGTCATGCCCGACGGCGGGGCCGAGGGCTGGTACACGGACTGGTACGAGGGCAAGCAGGCCGTGCAGCCGCGGTGGGAGACCTACCACGTCGGTCAGCTCATCCCCTGGGTCGACGCGACCTACCGGACGGTCGCCGCCCGGCGCGGGCGCGCGGTCGCCGGCCTGTCGATGGGCGGCTTCGGCGCTCTGAGCTACGCCGCGCGCCACCCGGGGACGTTCGTCGCGGCGGCGTCGTACTCCGGCGCGCTCGAGGTCGGGTCGGACGAGGCGTGGGGGCCGCAGAGCGAGAACGCGGAGCGCTGGCGCGCGCACCTTCCGGTCTCCATCGCCGCGCGGCTGCGATCGCTCGAGCTGATCGAGTTGCGCACGGGCGACGGAAGGCCCGGGCCGCTCGATCCCCACGACACGTCCCCCGGCTGCGACCGGTGCTCGCTCGAGCGGTACCTGTACGAGAGCAACGCGCGGCTCCATCGCCGGCTGCAGGAGCTCGGCATCCGCCACGTCTGGGACGACTACGGCCCCGGGACGCACGTATGGCCGTACTGGCGGCGCGCCCTGGGCGAGACGCTGCCGAACCTCGAGCGGACGTTCGCGCGGAAGTGACCGTGGTACGGCTACCCGCACCGCGATAGAGCGGGACGCCCCCTGTGAGAGGGGAGCGGGCCGGTGCACAATGCCGCGGACCTCAAGTTCCGCTAAAGCCAAGAAGGGTGCTCCCCCCTGATGACTCGTCATCTCGCCCGTCTCGCAGACATCTCCTATCGCCGCCGCGGCCGCATGGTGCTGGCCTGGATCGCCGCGCTCGTCGTGATCATCGGCGTCGGCTCCTCGCTGGCCGGCGAGTACAACGCCGACTACAACACGCCGGGGTCGGAGTCGAAGGCTGCGAGCGAGCTGACCGAGGATCGCTTCGGCGGGTACTCCGGACAGGAGATCTACGTCGTCTGGAAGGACCCGGCCGGCGCTCAGAGCGCTGCCGCGAAGGAGCGCGTCGACGCCTTCCTCGCCAAGGCCCAGAAGATCGATCACATCGCCGCCCCGACCGACGTCCGGGTCTCGCAGGACGGCAAGATCGGCGCGACGACGCTCCCGCTCGACGGTCGCGGGCTGGGACATCCCCAAGGAGAGCGGCGAGAAGCTGATCGCCGCCGCCGAGGAGAACAGCGGCGACGGCCTCCAGATCAAGCTCGGCGGCGATCCGATCTACGCCGCGCAGGAGGCCGCCAGCCCTGAGGGCCTCGGCTTCCTCGGCGCCGCGATCGTGCTGCTGATCGCCTTCGGCTCGGTGGTCGCCGCCGGCCTGCCGCTCCTGATCGCCCTCTTCGGCCTCGGCATCTCCTCCGGCGGCCTGATCGTGCTGCTCGCGAACGTGGTGGACGTCCCCGACTGGACGACGGCGGTCTCGGGCCTGATCGGGATCGGCGTCGGCATCGACTACGCGCTGCTCGTCCTCACGCGCTTCCGCGCGGCGCTGACCGACGGGAAGTCCGTGCACGACGCGGTGCTCGAGGCCGTCACCACCGCCGGCCGCAGCGTGATCCTCGCCGGCACGGTCGTCGTGATCTCCGTCCTCGGCCTCGCGCTGACCGGGCTGCCCTACATGTACGGCGTCGCCATCTCCGCCTCGCTCGCGGTCCTCGTCGTGATGCTCGCGTCGGTCACGCTGCTGCCCGCGCTCCTCTCCTACCTCGGGCCGCGGGTCGACCGCCTGCGGATTCCGTTCCTCGGCCGGGGCCTGCAGAAGCAGGCCGGCGGCGAGGGGTCGCTGGCGTGGCGCTGGAGCCACGCCGTCCAGCGCCGGCCCTGGCCCGCCGCGATCGTGGCGACCCTGATCCTGCTCGCGCTCGCGATCCCCGCACTCGACATGCGCCTCGGCTTCCCGGACGCCGGCAACGACCCGCCGAGCACCATGACCCGGCAGGCCTACGACTTGAACACCGAAGGCTTCGGGCCCGGCAGCAACGGCCCGCTCGTGATCGCCGCCGACCTCCCGGACGCGTCCGGGAAGGCCCAGGTCGAGGAGCTCGCAGCCAAGCTCGGCAAGGAGCCGGGGGTCGCCTTCGTCGCGCCGGTGCGCGTGAACGAGGAGGGCAACGCCGCGCTCCTGACCGTCATCCCCAAGGGCTCCCCGCAGGACGCCTCGGTCGAGGACCTCGTCCACCGGCTGCGCGAGGACCTCATTCCGCAGACCTTCGGCGGCTCCGGCATCGAGGCCGAGGTCGGCGGCGTCACCGCGGCGCTCGAGGACCAGAGCGACTACATCCTCGGCCGCATGCCCGTGTTCATCGCCGGCGTCGTCGGCCTCTCGTTCCTGCTCCTGCTCGTCGCGTTCCACTCACCGCTGATCGCGCTCAAGGCGGGCATCATGAACCTGCTGTCCGTCGGCGCCGCCTACGGCGTCATGACGATCGTGGCCAAGGGCGGCGCGGTCGGCGGCCTGATCGGCATCGACCACGAGGTCCCGATCGCCCCGTTCATGCCGGTGATGATGTTCGCGATCCTCTTCGGCCTCTCGATGGACTACGAGGTCTTCCTCATCTCCCGCATCCGCGAGGAGTACCTCAAGGACCGCGACACCCGCCGAGCGGTCGCCGACGGCCTCGCCAAGACCGCCCGCGTCATCACCGCGGCCGCCGCGATCATGGTCGTCGTCTTCCTCGCCTTCCTGGCCGCCCCCGACGTCTTCCTCAAGCTGTTCGGGATCGGCCTCGCCACGGCGATCTTCCTCGACGCCACCCTCGTCCGGATGGTGCTCGTGCCGGCCGTGATGCAGATCCTCGGCGACCGCAACTGGTGGATCCCGAGCTGGCTCGAGAAGATCCTTCCGGAGCTGGAGGTCGAGCCCGCCGCCGCCAGGCCCTAGGCAGGTAAGCGCTAGGAGGGGGCGGCCTACCAGGCGTACGCCTGCGGGGCTTCCCCGGTCCGGGCCAGATCTGGTCGAGTCGATCCGCAACGGAAGTGCTCGCCGTAGTCGCGCGCGTGCTGGAAGGCGGTGATCTCCAGCGCGTCGCGCTCGAGCGTGTGCAACTCGACGCGGTCGCCGAGCAGCCCGCGGACATGCTCCTCACTGCCCCAGAACGGCGGCGGCTGCGCGCCGGGCGGCGGCGGCGGCGCGAACTCGGCCATCGTCTTGAACAGCGCGCCGAGCATGCCCTCGGCGTCCAGCTAGTCACCGACAGTGCGCCGGGGCTGCACTGCGAGCTCGTCGCTGGTCCTCGTGTGGCCCGACCATCCGCCGACGGAAGACGACGCGGATTCTCTTCAAAGAGGCAGGCGCTCGGCGTCGGCCTGGCGCCACTCGAGCTCCAGCCCGGCGACCTCCGCGCGGCAACGGCCCGCGTCCAGCTGCTCCGGCGTCGATCGCTCGCTCCGCGCGCGCCGGCTCTCGCCGCGGGCAGCGACGCGTTGCCCGTGCCGGCGGCGACGTCGAGCACGCTCATGCCCGGGCCGATCCCGGCCGCGGAGACGAGCCGGGGGCCGAGCGGCAGCAGGAACGTCTCCACCATGGACGGGTAGTCGCCCGAAGCCCACATGGTGCGATGGCGCACCTTGAGCTCCGAGTCCGCAGCGGTCACGGTCATCAGGAACCTCCTGGTTGAATCGGTCGGACGATCCGACGTTACGGCCGCCCGGCGCGTCCCGCATCGGGGACTCGCCCCCAGCTTGGGCGTGTCGCTCCCCTAGATTGGGAGGCGATCCCGAGCCGGCGCGGGGCAGCTCGCAGCGTCGCACCGTGAGCGCACGGCGAGCTTGTCCAGCATCGCCGCGACGTGTGCTCGGCGGTCTTGGGCGACAGGAAGTGCCGGTGCGCGATCTCCGGGTTTGACAGTCCCTGCTGCCACGAGCTCGAGCACCTCGAGCTGGCGGGCGGTCAGGCCGGCCGGATTGGCGCGCGTCGCGGGCCGCGGCCCTCGCGGGACGTGGGCGACGCCGGCTCGGCGCAGCCGAGCGCGCCCGCGGGCGGCCACGGCGGTCGCGCCGAGCCGGTCGAGCATTGCGATCCCCTCGAGCCGCGGTCGGGCTCGCTGCACCCAGCAGGGCGACCGCCTGAGCGTACGGCTCCCCCAGCGCGGCCCAGTTCGCGCGGCGCCCCGCGCATCGCCGGCCAGCTCGCACGCGATCGGGAGCGGGCACCACTGCCGGCGCGACGGCCGGCAGCCCGCCGCGGAAGCGCCACAGCACGAGCTCACCGACGTCCCACGCCTGGCCGACGTCCGCGCCAGCGCGAGCGTGTCGCGCGTGGCGGCGTCGACGTGGCCGCGTCCCCCTGCATCTACGCGGCCTCCACCGGTCGCATGTGATCGGTCTGCAGCCGCCGGATCTCGCCGGTCGCACGCCCAGCTCCCAGGCCTCGTCGAGACGTCCGCGCGCCCCGGGCTGCTCGCGGCGCAGCCCGACGAGGCCGGTGCACCTTCGAGCGCCAGGATGCGCGCGACCTCGTTCGCCAGCCGCGGTTGCGCTACCAGCCCCTCCGCCGCTGCCCCGGCGCGTCCCAGTCGCCCACCGCCAGGTCGATCAGCGCGCGCGTCGCGAGGAGATACTCGACGTAGAGGCTGAGCTCGCGCGCGCGGACGAAGGCCAGCGCGCGCTCGAGCACGT
This sequence comes from uncultured Solirubrobacterales bacterium, assembly GCA_963787335.1. Taxonomy (GTDB): domain Bacteria; phylum Actinomycetota; class Thermoleophilia; order Solirubrobacterales; family Solirubrobacteraceae; genus DASQFQ01. The sequence continues at coordinate 217,432 of CAWBCU010000029.1, read as the reverse complement.
CCCGGGCGCGCTCGTTCTCTCCTGGCGTCCTTGAGATCCCGTACCCCGCGTTGAGCTCCATGTCCGGCGTCTCGAGAAGCCGCCGTCGAGGCATCGAGCGGGCTGTCGAACAGCTTGAGGCCTCCCTCGAAGTCGGTGCGTGCGAGGGCAGTGCCGACGTTGGTCTGCGCATGCACGTGCGTCTCGGTGTCACCCAGCCGCCGCGCCAGCGTGATCGCCCGCTTGCCCCAGCGCAGCGCATCCTCGTCGCGCTGGGCGAGCATCGCGAGCTGGGAGCGGTTGCTGAGGGCCATCGCCAGCTCACGGCTGTCGGGAAACGGCTCGAGCACCTCGACCGCCTCCGCGGCGGCGCGATCCGCGCCGGCGCCGTCGCCCGCCAGCCACTGGATCCGCGACAGCCACCGCAGCGTCGCGCCCGTGGCCAGGGGCTCGCCGAGCTCACGCCGCAGGACCAGCGCGCGTTGCCGCGCCGACACGGCATGCTCGGGCTGGTTGGCGTAATAGGCCTCCTCGGACAGCAACTCGAGCGCCGCGGCGCGCTCCCGCACCGCGAGCAGGTCCTCGTACTCGAGCACGCGCATCAGCAGCGCCTCCGCTTCGCGATGCGAGCGCGCCGCAACCGCGTCGTGCGCCGCGTCGATGCCGTGTCGCACGATCGCGTCGGCGTCGCCGGCTGCCCAGGCGTGGTGCGCCAGCCGAGCCGGCCCCGCGTCGTGGCGCGTGAGCGCGCGCAGCACGACTCGGTTGAGGTCCCGGCGCCGAGGCCCTGCAAGCGACTCCTCGACAACCCACCGCGCCAGCTCGTGACGGAAGCCGACCAGGTCGTGCTCGACCGCGAGCAGGCCGCCGCGCTCACACTCGGAGAGCCCGGAATGGAGCGACTCCACGCTGCCCGCGCACTCCTCCAGCAACGACAGCGCAGGACGGGTGGGGAACACGCTCACGAGCTCGGCCACCGCCCGCGCCGCGTCCGAGAGGTGCGCGGCACGCGCGAGAACGGCGTCGCGCACGCTTGCGGGCGTGCGCCCGGGGCCACTGGCCAGCGCCTCGCGGACGAAGAACGGGTTGCCGCCCGTGATCGCGCGCAGGGCCGTCGCGTCGACGCCCGCGCCCGCGAGCAGCGCGACCGCCTCGACGCTCAGGCGCTCCAGCTCCAGCCGCTGCGTGCGACCGGGCGGGGCCGCGGCGAGCGCCCGGCGGAGCGAGTCTGGCCGACTCGACCGCGGTGAAGCCGAAGTTCATTCCGAGACCGATCCGGCTGACCAACAGACCGGACCGACCCAGGTGCCCGTACGCCATCCCGCCGGTCATGCCGCCAAGCGTACGCACCGTCGCCTCGGCAGCGGCGCGCCAGTTCGGGGCTGCTCCCGCGTCAGGTCGTCGCCCCTCCGAGTGCTCAGCTCGTAGCGCGCCGCAGGAGCACGTAACAGAGCACCGCGACGATCGCGGCGAGGACCGGGATCCCGAACCCGATGACGCCGACGGCCGCGAGAACGAGGCCGACGAGGGCGACGAGGCCGGCCGCTCCGCCCGCGATCACGAGCCGGTAGGCGCGCTGCTCTCGCTGCTTGCGGGTGGGGCGGGAGCCTGGGCGGCGCTCGAGGTCGCTCATGAGCCGGCCTTCGAGCCGGCGGCGATCTTGCGGAGGTCGAGGGCCTTGTCGAGCGTCTCCTCGTCGACGCCGTGCTCGCGCGCGGTGTCGCGGAGGGTGCCGCCGCCGGCCGAGGCGGCCTTGACGATCTCGGCGGCCTTGTCGTAGCCGATGAACGGGTTGAGCGCGGTGGCGACGGCGAGGGTGCCCTCGGCGGAGGCCTCGCAGCCGGCGAGGTTGGCCTCGATGCCGTCGACGCACTTCTCGGCGAGCAGCGTCGAGGCGTTGGTCAGCAGCTCGAGCGACTGGAGCAGGTTGCGGGCGATCAGCGGGATGCGGACGTTGAGCTCGAACTGGCCCTGCATGCCGCCGATGGTGATCGCGGTGTCGTTGCCGATGACCTGGGCGGCGACCTGGAGGACGACCTCGGGCATGACCGGGTTGACCTTGCCGGGCATGATCGAGGAGCCCTTCTGGAGCTCCGGCAGGAAGATCTCGCCGATGCCGACGCGCGGGCCGGAGCCCATCAGCGCGAGGTCGTTGGCGATCTTGATCAGGGAGACGGCGACGACCTTCAGCGCGCCGGAGAGCTCGACGAGCGCGTCGCGGTTGGCCTGGGCCTCGAACGGGTCCTCGGGTGCGTTGATCTCGAGCCCGGTGTCGGCGGTGAGCCGCTCGCGCACCTTGGCGGCGAAGTCCGGGTGGGTGTTCAGGCCGGTCCCGGTGGCGGTGCCGCCGAGCGGGATCTGGGCGACCTGCGGCAGAGCGTTGCGGACGCGCCGGCCGCCGAGGCGGATCTGGGCGGCGTAGCCGCCGAACTCCTGGCCGAGCGTGACCGGGACGGCGTCCATCAGGTGCGTGCGGCCGGACTTGACGATGTCCTTGAACTCGTCGGCCTTCGCCGTCAGCGAGGCCTCGAGCTGGTCGAGGGCCGGGAGCAGGCGGTTGGTCGCGACATCCAGAGCGGCGAGGTGGACGGCGCTCGGGAAGACGTCGTTGGAGGACTGGCCCATGTTCACGTGGTCGTTCGGGTGGGCGCCCTCGCCGGCGAGGTTGCTCATGACCTCGTTGGCGTTCATGTTCGAGGAGGTGCCCGAGCCGGTCTGGAAGACGTCGATCGGGAACTGGTCGTCGTGGGCGCCCTCGGCGATCTCGTCGCCGGCGGCGGCGATGCGGTTCGCGAGGTCGGCGTCGAGCAGGCCGAGGTCGGCGTTGGCGCGGGCGGCGGCGCCCTTGATGCGGCCGAGCCAGCGGACGACGGCCACCGGCACGCGCTCGCCGGACACGGGGAAGTTGTCGACGGCCTTGCGGGTCTCCCCGCCCCAGAGCTCCTTCGCGGTGTCCTCGACGGTCATGGGTCTCCTTGGTGTCAGGTTCGGGAGGCGTGGACGCTAGCGGCCGCGGCGCCGGGGCCGGGCTCGGGGGTGACCTTGCGCGGGTCGAGCGGCTCGCGGCAGTGGCTGCAGACCATCGTCGGCTCGGCGTGGTGGCCGCACTCCTGGTGGTACAGGAGCAGCGGCGGGCCGGCCTCGCCGGCGAGGTACTCGTCGCCCCACTTCATGATCGAGATGATCGCGGGGTAGAGGTCGCGGCCGCGGGCGGTCAGCTTGTACTCGTAGCGCTCGGGCTCCTCCGAGTACTGGATGCGCTCGAGGATCCCGGCGCGCACCAGCGTCTGGAGGCGCGCGGAGAGGATGTTGCGCGCGATGCCGAGGTTGCGCTGCAGCTCGGAGAAGCGGCGGACGCCGAAGAACGCCTCGCGGACGATCAGGAACGTCCAGCGCTCGCCGAGCACCTCCATCGCGCGGCCGATCGAACAGGGCTCGTGCTGCACCATGTCACCGTATCGCGATGGCGTTCCCGGTCTTCGACGGACACAACGATGTGCTGCTCGAGGAGCGTTCGTTCGCGGACCGCTCCGACGAGGGCCACCTCGATCTGGCGCGGGCACGCGCGGGCGGGTTCGCCGGCGGCTTCTTCGCGATCTTCACCGAGCACCCCGACGGGTTTCCGCTCGACGCCGAGCGCGGCCCGGACACGCCGCCCGAGCCCTCGGTCTCGCACGCGCTCGCCAAGGCGACCACGACGGCGACGATCGACAAGCTGCTCGCGCTCGAAGCGCAGGGCGCGCTGCAGGTCGTGCGCGAGCCCGGCGACCTCGAGCTGACCGGCCCGATCAAAGCCGTCATGCACATCGAGGGCGCCGAGGCGATCGAGGCCGGGCTGGGCAACCTGCCGGACCTCCACGCGCGCGGGCTGCGCTCGCTCGGCATCACGTGGAGCCGGCCGAACGCCTTCGGGCACGGCGTCCCGTTCGCCGCGCCCGTCCCCTCCCCCGACATCGGCCCTGGGCTCACAGACGCCGGCCGCGCGCTCGTCAGGGCGTGCAACGAGCTCGGGATCCTGATCGACCTCGCCCACCTCAACGAGCGCGGGTTCTGGGACGTCGCGCAGATCACCGACCGGCCGCTCGTCGCCACGCACGCGTGCGCCCACGCGCTCGTGCCCTCGGCCCGCAACCTCACCGACGCGCAGCTCGACGCGATCGGGGACTCGGGCGGCGTCGTCGGCGTCTGCTTCCACCACGAGGACGTCGGCCCGCACCGCACCGACATCGCGCGCCAGGTCGACTACATCGCGCGCCGCATCGGCGCCGCCCACGTCGCGCTCGGCTCGGACTTCGACGGCTGCGAGCTGCCCGAGGGGCTCGCCGGCGCCGAGGGCCTTCAGGACGTGCTCGGCGACCTCGCCGCGCTCGGCTGGAGCGACGACGACATCCGGCTCGTCGCCAGCGGCAACTTCGTGCGCGTGCTGCGCAGCACGATGCAGGCGAGCCCGGCCAGGATCAGCACGGTCGCGACGAGGTCGAGCAGCGTCAGCGCCTCGCCGAGCACGAGCGCGCCCGAGACGAGCCCGAATATCGGCACCAGCAGCGAGAACGGCGCGACCACGCCCGGCGAGTAACGCCCGAGCAGGAAGCCCCAGGCGGCCCAGCCGACCACGGTGGCGAAGACGGCCAGGTAGATGACCGAAGCCACGCCGGCCCAGGTCGGGTGGGCGAGCGCGTGCCCGACCTCGGACGGCCCCTCGAAGCTCAGCGACAGGATCAGCAGCGGGATCGGCGGGACGATGAAGGTCCAGGTCATGAAGCCCACCATGTCCTTCGCGCCGGCGCGCTTGATGACGAGGTTGCCGGCGCCCCACGCCGCCGCGGCGAGCACGACGAGCGCCAGGCCGCCGAGGCTGATGGCGCCGCCGTCCGCCTGGATCGCCACCAGGCCGATGCCGACGAAGGCCAACGCCATGCCGACGACCTGCATGCGGCGCGGCCGCTCGCCCAGCAGCACGGCGGCGAAGAGCAGCGTGAAGAACGCCTGGGCCTGGAGCACGAGCGAGGCGAGGCCGGCCGGGACGCCGACGTCCATGCCGATGAACAGCAGCGAGAACTTGACCACGCCGATGATCACCCCGACCGCCACGATCCAGCGCCAGGGCACCGAGCGGGGCCGCGCGAGCACGAGCAGGACGAGCGCCGCCAGCGCGTAGCGCAGCGAGGAGAGCAGCAGCGGCGGCACGTCGTCGAGGCCGACCTTGATGGCCACGAAGTTGAAGCCCCAGAGCGCGGCGACGAGGACGGCGAGGGCGATGTGGCGAGGGGCCATGCCCTGCACTTTGTAGCGCCGACAGCCCCAGGTCCAGGTCGGATCGCTTGACGCCAGCGTAAGCTGAGCTTTGCCTTGCTCGACGTCAGACGCCTGCGTGTCTTAAGGAGCTCGCCGCCCGCGGGACGATCGCGGCGACCGCCGAGGCGCTCTCGTTCACGCCGCCGGCGATCTCGCAGCAGCTCGCCACGCTCGAGCGCGAGGTCGGGGTCGCGCTGCTCGAGCGCGACGGCCGCAGCGTCCGGCTGACCGACGCCGCGCGCACGCTCGTCGCCCACACCGAGACGGTGCTGGCGCAGCTCGAGGTCGCCGAGGCGGACCTGGCCGGGCTCGCGGGCATCGTCGCCGGCCGCCTGCGCGTGGCCGCGTTCCAGACCGCGGCCAAGACGTTCGTGGCCGCGACGGTCGCAGCGCTGCGACAAGACCACCCGGCCCTCCAGCTCGCCGTCGACGACCTCGAGCCCGCCGACAGCCTCGCCGCGCTCCGGCTCGCCGAGCTCGACCTCGCGGTCGTGCACGAGTACCCCTTCGCCCCGCGCACGCGCCACCCCGGCCTCGTCTTCACCAGCCTCACGGAGGACCCGCTGCACGTCGCCGTCCCGGCGACCGACCCGCTCGCCGAGCGCACCGCGATCCGCCTCGCCGACCTGGCGACCGCGACGTGGATCGCGGGCCACGAGGGCACCGCCTGCCACGACATCGTCATCCGCGCCGGCCGCGCCGCGGGCTTCGAGCCCGCGATCGCCGGCCGCACCAACGACTTCACGCTCGTCTACGAGCTGGTCGCCGCCGGCCTCGGCGTCTCGCTCATCCCCGGCATCGCGGTCGAGCCCGACCGCCCCGGCGTGCGCACGCTGCCGCTGGTCGCCCCGGCGCTGACACGGCACATCTTCGCCGCCGTGCGCGCGGGCAGCGAGTCGCGTCCCTCCGTCAGGGCGGCACTGGACTACATGCAGAAGGCCGCGAGCTCGCGCGCCAGCCCGACCGGGTCGTCGTAGGCGAGCAGGAAGCCGGTGCCCGGGAGCACGCGCAGGTGCGCGTCGGGCAGCAGGCCGAGCGCCTCCTCGGCGATCGAGACCGGGTGCATGCGGTCCTCGTCGGCCCACAACAGGAGCGTCGGGACGTCGATCAGGCGGTAGGCGTCGAGCAGGTCGGACTGCGCGCCGGTCGGCCAGCGGCGGGCCGCCCGCGCCCAGGCGCGGGCCCGCGTGGCGTCCCCGCCGACGTCGGCGAAGGCGTGGCGCACGAGGTCGCGCGCGGCCGGGTTGCCGCGCGCGCTCAGCGCCTCGCCCGCCTCGGGCCGGAAGGCCACCCGCGCGGCGTGCGAGAGCACGCGGTCGAGCCCTGGCACCGCGCCGGCGCGGGCGGCGCCGAGCACGATCCGCTCGAGCCGGTGGCGGGTCGGCCGGCGGTGCAGCGCGCTCGGCATGATCACGAGCCGCCCCGGGGTGAGCTGGCGGGTCTGGACCGCGCGCAGCAGGATCAGGGCGCCGACGTCGTGCCCGCCGACCAGCGGCCGCGGCCCGCACACCTCGCGGCAGAAGCCCGCCATCACCTCGGCGATCCAGTCGGGCGAGTAGGGATGGCGCGGGCGGTCCTCGGAGTCGCCGTGCAGCGGCAGGTCGGGCAGCACGAGCCGGAAGCGGTCGGAGAGCTCCTCGACCAGCGGCTCCCACTCGCGGTGCGTCAACAGCGCCGAATGCAGCAGCGCGAGCGCCGGGCCGGTGCCCGCCTCGCGATAGGCGACCCGGGCGCCGTCGTGGTGGTGGTAGAGGCGGAGCTTCATCCTGTGATCCGTGCTGCGCCGCTCACCCTACGACCGCCGGATCCTCAACCTCGCCGTGCCCGCGCTCGGCGCGCTGGCCGCCGAGCCGCTGTACCTGCTCGTGGACACGGCGATCGTCGGGCCACCTCGGCACCCCCCAGCTGGCCGCGCTGGCGATCGCGGCCACCGCGCTGACCACCGCCTTCGCGATCTTCAACTTCCTCACCTACGGCACGACCGCGCGCGTGTCGCGGCTGTACGGCGCGGGTGAGGTCGAGCAGGCGGCGCGGCTCGGGGCGCAGGCGCTGTGGCTCGGCCTCGGCATCGGGATCGTCCTGACGGCGCTCGCCGTCGCCTTCGCCCGCCCGGTCGCGGTGCTGATGGGCGGGAAGGACGAGATCCTCGACCAGGCCACGACCTATCTGCGGATCGCCGCCTTCGGCGCGCCGTTCTTCATGCTCGCGAGCGCGGGCCAGGGCTTCCTGCGCGGGATCTCCGACCTGCGCACCCCGCTCTACATCCTCGTCGTGGCCCACGCGGTCAACATCGTGCTCGAGGTGCTGTTCGTCTACGGCTTCGGCTGGGGGCTGCGGGGCTCGGCCTGGGGCACCGTGATCGCCCAGGTCGGGATGGGCGCGGCGTTCGTGTGGGTGCAGGCGCGCGCGTCGGGATGGGAGCCGCCGGACCTCGAGCGGATCCGCTCGCTGATGAAGATCGGCGGCGAGATCGCGGTGCGCACGACCGCGCTGCTCGGGTCCTTCCTCGTGGCGTCGGCCGTGATCGCGCGGATCGGCCCGGCTTCGCTCGGCGCGCACCAGATCGCGTTCCAGCTCTTCGGCTTCCTCGCGCTCCTGCTCGACGCGATCGCGATCGCCGGCCAGGTGATGGTGGGCGGGATGCTCGGCGCCGGTGACGCGAGCGGCGCGCGGGCCGCCTCGACGCGGATGATCGGCTGGTCGGTCGCCGTGGGCACGGTGTTCGCGCGTCCTCCTGCTGGCGTTCGGCGACGTCATCCCCCGGGCGTTCACCAGCGACCCCGCGGTGATCGAGCGCGCGCACGAGATCTGGCCGCTGTTCGCGGCGATGATGCCGCTCAGCGGCGCGGTGTTCGCGCTCGACGGCATCCTCATCGGCGCGGGCGACACGCGCTTCCTGATGTGGGGGATGCTGATCGCGGCCGCGCTCTACGTGCCGGTCGCGCTGCTCGCGCTGCACCAGGGCTGGGGCATCCTCGGCGTGTGGGCCGGGCTCGCCGGGCTGATCTTCGTGCGGCTGGTGACCACCGGAACCCGTTTCCTCGGACAGCGATGGGCGCTCACCGGCGCTGCCCGCGTAGTACCGTCGCGACCGACCATGCGCCGCATCGCCCTCCTGCTCCTGTGCGCGACCTTCCTGCTCGCGCCGGCCGGCACCGTGCTCGCCCAGACCAGCCCGTTCGGCCCGCTGCCCGAGGCCGCGCCGAGCCCCACGCCGACGCCCGACGACAACAGCTCGAACGTGCTCGGCCAGGACGTCGGCCGCTCGACGCTCTACGCGATCGCCGGCGGCCTGCTGGTCGTCTTCATCGGGATCATCTGGTTCATCTCGCGTGACGCCCGCAACACCCTGCCCGCCGACCGCCGCGACGCGGCCGCCCCGGAGAAGCTGACGCCCTCTGAGCGCCGCAAGCGCGAGAAGCACCGCGCGCGCGCCCGCCAGAAGACGAAGGCGCAGAAGGCCGCGCGCAAGGCGCACCGGAAACGCTAGCACGGCGGCGGGTCGATCCCGTGCGCCCGCATGCCGACCTCGAGCGCGGCGTTGACCGTCTCGACGACCTTCACCCGCGCCCACCGCTTCTGGTCGCCCTCGATCAGATACCAGGGCGCCCACGGCGAGTCGGTGCGGTCGAGCATCTCCTCGATCGCGGCCTTGTAACTGCTTGCGCCGCTTACGGTTGCGCCAGTCCTCGTCGGTCAGCTTCCATGACTTCAGCGGGTCGCGCTCCCGGCCCTCGAAGCGGGCGAGCTGCTCCTTCGACGAGAGGTGCATGAAGAACTTGACGAGGATCGTCCCCTCGGCGGTCAGCGTCCGCTCGAACTCGTTGATCTCGTCGTACGCGCGGCCCCATTGCTCGCGGCGTGGCGAACTTCTCGACCCGCTCGACCAGCACGCGCCCGTACCAGGAGCGGTCGAGCACGGCCATGCCGCCCCAGCCCGGCAGCGCCGGCCAGAAGCGCCACAGCCAGTGGTGGCGCTTCTCGTCGTAGGTCGGCGCGGCGAACTGGACGACGCGCACGTGGCGCGGGTCGAGCTGCGCCACGAGCCGCTTGATCGCGCCGCCCTTGCCGCTCGCGTCCCAGCCTTCGAAGAGCACGCAGACGGGCGGCCCGATCCCGCGCTCGCCCACCAGCCCGCCGAGCACGAGCCGCAGCGCCAGCAGCCGCGTCTGCGCCGCCTCGAGCCGCTCTTCGGCCTCCTCCTTGGAGAGCTTGACCGACAGATCGAGGTCGTTGAGGCGTCCCACCCCCGAGTTCGTATCACGCGGACGCCGGGTAGGTCGAGAAGACCTCATGGCGCACGAGACGGTCTTCACCCTCGAGGCGACCCCGATCAAGTTCGGGCCGGGGTCGTCGGCGGACGCGGGCTGGGAGCTCAAGCGCCTCGGCGCCTCGCGGGTGATGGTGGTCAGCGATCCCGGCGTCATCCGGGCCGGGATCACGGAGCGCGTGGTGGAGGCGATCGAGGCGGCGGGCATCGAGGCCGTCGTCTTCGACCGCGTGCGCGTCGAGCCGACGGCCGAGTCGCTGCAGGAGGCGGCCGACTTCGCCGTCGACGGCGACTTCGACGGGTTCGTGGGCGTCGGCGGCGGGTCGAGCCTCGACACCGCCAAGGTCGCCGACCTCGTCGCCACGCACCCGGCGGCGATCATGGACTACGTCAACCCGCCGGTCGGCGAGGGCCGCAAGCCCCCGTCGCCGCTGCAGCCGCTGCTGGCGATCCCGACGACGGCCGGCACGGGGTCCGAGGCGACCACGGTCGCGATCCTCGACATCCCCGACCAGCGGACCAAGAGCGGCATCTCGCACCGCTACCTGCGCCCGCACCAGGGCATCGTCGACCCCGAGCTGCTGCGCGGCGTGCCCGCCGAGGTGACCTCGTCGTGCGGGCTCGACGTCGTCTGCCACGCGGTCGAGTCGTTCGTCTCCAAGCCCTACGACCAGCGCGAGGCGCCCGACTCGCCCGACGACCGCCCGCCCTACCAGGGCGCCAACCCGGTCTCCGACGTGTGGTCGGCGAAGGCGCTGGAGTACGGGGGCCGCTACCTGCGCCGCGCGGTCGACGACGCGGACGACCTCGAGGCGCGCGGCGCGATGATGCTCGCCGCCAGCCTGGCCGGCATCGGCTTCGGCTCCGCGGGCGTGCACATCCCGCACGCCTGCGCCTATCCGATCGCGTCGCTGAAGCACGAGTATCAGCCGCCCGGCTATCCCGACGACCACCCCTTCGTGCCGCACGGCTGGTCGGTCATCGTCACCGCGCCGGCCGCCTTCCGCTTCACCTACGAGGCCGCGCCCGAGAAGCACCGGCAGGCCGCCGAGCTGATCGCGGGCCGCGAGCTGCCGGACGCCGACGAGAACACGCTGCCGGAGATCCTCACCGAGCTGATGCGCGACGTCGGCGCGCCCAGCGGCGTGCGCGAGCTGGGCTACGACGAGGACGACATCGCCGACCTCGTCGAGGGCGCCGTCAAGCAGCAGCGGCTGCTCGTGATCGCGCCGCGCGAGGCCTCCGAGGACGATCTCGCCGCGATCATCGGCGACTCGATGGAGAACTGGGCCGGGGCTACGGCCGCGGACGGATCACGAGCGAGCGCACCCTGAACACCGCGTCGTCGCGGTCGAAGCGCGCGAACGGGCGGTCGATGCCCTCGAAGCGGCCCTCGCCGCGGTAGTCGGCGAAGCGCGCGAGCTTGCCGTCGCGCAGGAAGATCAGGAGGTCGCCGGTGCGGAACTGCAGCTCGCCGTGCCACGGGCGCCCGAGCTCGCGCGTGAGCTGCGCGGTCGTGGCGTCGCGGGGGGCGATCACGAGCTCGTCCCACTCGAAGTTGGCGACCTTCCCGAGGTCGACGTCCGACGCCGCGGTCCTCGGCGGTGCCGATGGCGCGCGAGATGTCCTCGGCCAGCAGGTTGTCGACCGCGATGCCGTCCTCGTCGCGGTTCACGTAGATCACCGTGCCGAGCACGAGCAGCGCGAGCACGAGCGCGGCGCCGACGGCAATGAGCGCGCGAGCCATGCGTTCAGAGCCTAGACCTACAATCCTGCGTCCCCGTGCCGCCCCATCGCCCACTCCCGAAGACCCCGCACTTCCCCGCCATGGAGCAGGAGGTGCTCGAGCGCTGGCGCGAGCGCGACATCTTCCGCGAGTCGGTGCGCCGCCGCCAGGGCGCCGAGGAGTTCGTCTTCTACGAGGGCCCGCCGACCGCGAACGGGCGCCCGGGCTCGCATCACGTGCTGGCGCGCGTGTTCAAGGACATCTTCCCCCGCTACCAGACGATGCTCGGCAAGTACGTCGAGCGCAAGGGCGGCTGGGACTGCCACGGCCTGCCGGTCGAGATCGCGGTCGAGCAGAAGCTCGGCTTCACCTCCAAGGACGACATCGAGCGCTACGGCATCGCCGAGTTCAACGCCCAGTGCCGCGAGTCGGTGTTCGAGTTCCTCGAGGACTGGACGGCGCTGACCGAGCGCATCGGCTACTGGGTCGACCTCGAGCACCCCTACCGCACGCTCGACCCCGACCTACATCGAGTCGGTGTGGTGGGCGCTGAAGTCGATGTGGGACAAGGACCTGCTGTTCGAGGGCCACAAGGTCGTGCCCTACTGCGTGCGCTGCGGCACCGCGCTGTCCTCGCACGAGGTGGCGCAGGGCTACCAGGACGTCGAGGACCCGTCGATCTACGTCGAGTTCCCGGTCACCGAGCCGGTGGGCCCGCTGCGCGCCGGCGACCGCCTGCTGGCGTGGACGACGACGCCGTGGACGGTGCTCTCCCACGCCGCGCTCGCGGTCGCGCCCGACCTCACCTACGTGCGCACCGAGGACGGCTACGTGCTCGCCGAGGCGCGCATGACCGCCGTGCTGGGCGAGGACGCGCGGGTCGCCGAGCGCTTCTCACGGGCGCGACATCCTCGGCACGCGCTACGAGCCGCCGTTCGACTTCATCAAGACGGAGGAGTTCGGGCCCAAGGGCCACACCGTGCTCCCCGGCGACTTCGTCAGCGCCGACGACGGCACCGGCCTCGTGCACACGTCGATCTCGTTCGGCGAGGACGACTACCGGCTCGGCCAGGAGCAGGGGATCGCGGTCATCAACCCGGTCCGGCTCGACGGGACCTACGAGGACCGCATGGGGCCGTACGCCGGCCGCTGGGTGAAGGAGGCGGACGCGGACATCGTCGAGGACCTGCGGGCGCGCGGGCGGCTGCTGCGCGCGGAGACCTACCTGCACGCCTACCCGCACTGCTGGCGCTGCGGGACGCCGCTCCTCTACTACGCCAAGCCCTCCTGGTACATCGGCACCTCGAAGCTGCGCGACCGCCTGCTGGCGGCCAACGAGACCGTCGACTGGCACCCGGAGCACATCAAGCACGGGCGCTTCGGCCGCTGGCTGGAGAACAACGTCGACTGGGCGATCTCGCGCGAGCGCTACTGGGGCACGCCGCTGCCGGTCTGGCGCTGCGAGAACGGCCACGCGGAGTGCATGGGCTCGTTCGCCGAGCTGGCCGAGCGCTCGGGCGAGACGCTCGAGGACCCGCACCGCCCCTACGTCGACACGCCGTCGTGGCCGTGCCGGGACTGCGGCGAGCCGATGCGCCGCGTGCCCGAGGTGATCGACGTCTGGTTCGACTCGGGCTGCATGCCGTTCGCCCAGCACCACGCGCCGTTCGAGAACGAGGACGTGTTCGAGCAGCGCTACCCCGCGAACTACATCTGCGAGGCGATCGACCAGACGCGCGGCTGGTTCTACTCGCTGATCGCGGTCTCGACGCTGCTGTTCGACCGCTCGCCCTACGAGACGGTGCTGTGCCTCGGGCACATCGCCGATCCCGAGGGCAAGAAGATGTCGAAGTCGCTCGGCAACATCGTCGCCGCCGTGGGAGGTCATCGACCGCCACGGCGCCGACGCCTTCCGCTGGTACTTCCTGACCTCCAAGCAGCCGTGGGACGGCTACCTGTTCTCGACCGAGACGGTCGGCGAGTCGGTGCGCCAGCTGCTGCTCCAGCTCTGGAACACGTACGGCTTCTACGTCCTCTACGCCAACGTCAACGAGGTCACGGAGCGCAGCGGGCCGGCGACGGAGCTCGACCGCTGGGCGCTCTCGCGCCTGGAGGCGACGGTCGCGGAGGTGCGCGAGCGGCTCGACGACTACGACGCCACGCGCGCCGGCCACGCGATCGCGGCCTTCATCGACGACCTCTCCAACTGGTACGTGCGGCGCTCGCGCCGGCGCTTCTGGGACGGCGATCCGGCCGCCTTCGGGACGCTCCACACCTGCCTCGTCACGGTCGCGAAGCTGCTCGCCCCGTTCACCCCGTTCATCGCCGACGAGATCTACGACAACCTCGACGGCGCCGAGCCGAGCGTGCACCTGTGCGACTTCCCTGATTCAGATCCCGCCCACCCCCGCGACGAGGCGCTCGAGTTCGACATGGGCGTCGCGCGCGAGACGGTCGGGCTCGGGCTGAGCGCCCGCAGCCAGTCCAAGCTGAAGGTGCGCCAGCCGCTGCGCGCCGCCGTGGTGGTCGCCGCCGACCGCGAGCGCGCGGCGCTCGAGCGGCTCGGGGACGTCGTCCGCGAGGAGCTCAACGTCAAGGAGATCCGCTACGTCGAGCAGGCCGACGAGCTGGGCAGCTACGAGATCAAGCCGAACTACCGCGCACTCGGCCCCCGCTTCGGCAAGCTGATGCCGCAGGTCGCGGCCGCGGTCGAGTCACTCGACCCCGCGCACGTCGCCGCCGCGGTGCGCGCGGGCACCCATGTCGGCGTCAGCATCGACGGCCACGACCACGACCTCGGCCCCGACGACCTCCAGCTGGCGATGAGGCCGCTCGACGGCTACCAGCTCGAGCGCGAGGGCTCGCACGCGGTGGCGCTCGAGCTCCAGCTCGACGACGAGCTGCGGCGCGAGGGGATGGCGCGCGAGATCGTCCACGCCGTGCAGAACGCGCGCAAGGACGCGGGCCTCGAGGTCGAGGACCGCATCGACCTGCGCCTCGGCGGCGACGAGCAGGTGATCGCCGCCGCGCGCGCCTACGAGGAGTACGTCAAGGGCGAGACGCTCGCCCTGCAGCTCACGTTCGACGGTGACGGCGGGACCGCCGTCACCATCGACGGGCTGGAGCTGTTCATCGCGGTCGCCCGCGCCTGACTAGCGCGTGAGCATGACGAGGTTGCCGTCGGGATCGGCGATCCAGGCGACACGCTCGCCCCACGGCATGTCAGCCGGGTCGCTGACCACCTCGTACCCGTCTTCGCGCGCTCGCGCGAAGACCCCGTCGACGTCGTCGACGTAGACGCACAGCTCGACCCGGTGGCCCGAGGCGGGCCGCTGCGGGCGGCCGTGCAACGGCTCCGCCGCGATCCCGCCGAGGCCGACCTCCGACGACTCGCCGATCGTCAGGGCGATGAACGCCGGCTCGCCCTGCTCGGGGAAGCGGTACGTCTCGACGCCGCCGAGCAGATCGCCGTAGAACGCCAGCGACCGCTCGACGTCGCCGCAGGACAACATCGGGAACAGCTTGGAGGCCACCGCCGGCCTCAGGAGGGCCTAGGCGAGCGCGGGCTCGAGCTCGGCCTCGAGGCGCTTCTTGGGCATCGCGCCCTGGATGCGCTTGGCCTCGGCGCCGTTGCGGAACAGCACCATGGTCGGGATCGCGAGGATCTGGAAGTTCATGGCGGTCTGCTGGTTCTCGTCGATGTTGACCTTGACGACCCTCAGCTCGTCGGGACGCTCGTTGGCGATCTCCTCGAGGACGGGGGCGACGACGCGGCAGGGGCCGCACCAGGGGGCCCAGAAGTCGACCAGCACGGGCTGCTCGGATTCGAGCACCTCGGCCTGGAAGTCGGCGTCGGTCACGTGCTTGATGTCGGCCATGTGCGTCAGGGGTCCTTTCGGGGTCGCGCGTCGGTTCTCGCTTCAAAAAGTATAGCGAGGGGGTCCAGCGTTACGAGGGCGCCTACCCCGCGAGCCAGAGCAGCACGCGCGGGGAGACCCAGGCCTCGACGGCGGCGGCCGCGACGATGATCGGGATGGCGATCGCGACGGTCACGAAGGTGGCCGCGAGCAGCTCGTTCCAGGCCTTGTGGCGCGCGGCGATCGTCCAGGCGGCGAGCGGGAGGAAGAGCGCGAACAGCTCCGGCACCGCGTGGGGCGCGAGGCCGACGATCAGCACCAGGGGCGAGATGCCCAGCTTCGCCGACAGCGAGGAGGCGGCGCTGCCGAGCGCCCACGCCTGGGTGGTGAGGGAGAAGAGGGTGGCGGCGATCACGAAGCCGATCGCCAGCGGGCCGGCCTTGTCGTGGATCCAGCGCCAGGTGCCGGAGTAGCCCTCGGCGACCTGGGGGAGCGAGGAGCCGGCCATGAAGCCCGCGATGCAGGCGAAGCCGTGGAGCGCCAGCACGAGGCCGTTGCGGTAGAGGATGAAGCCGAATTCCCCGAGCGTCGTGGTGTAGGCGAGGCCGGGGAAATAGACCATGTTCGGGTCGGGCGTCGAGCTGACGGCGATCACCCAGGTGACGAAGAGCAGCAGGAGGGCGATCGCGAGCGAGCCGATCGACCACGGCACGAGCGCGCGGCCGGGGCGCACGCTCCAGCGGTGCAGTGTCGAGCGGGTGTCGGCCCATCCCTGGACGAGGGCCATGTTC
Organism: uncultured Solirubrobacterales bacterium; assembly: GCA_963787335.1. GTDB lineage: Bacteria > Actinomycetota > Thermoleophilia > Solirubrobacterales > Solirubrobacteraceae > DASQFQ01. The sequence continues at coordinate 201,514 of CAWBCU010000029.1, read as the reverse complement.
TCGGTGCGCATGACCTTTCAGATCGGCAGGTCCGGCCCGAAAGATGAGCGCAACGCGGGAACGACCCACGCCGCCTCCAGCGCGATCAGCGGGGTCATCTTGGAGGCGCCCCCGCTGCGCTCGCGGAAGACGATCGGGGTCTCGGTGACGTGCAGCCCGCGCCGCAGCGCGCGGTAGGTCAGCTCGACCTGGAAGGCGTAGCCCTGCGAGCGGACCGTCGCGGGCGCGATCGCGCGCAGCGCGTCCGCGCGCCAGACCTTCATCCCGCCGGTGAGATCGCGCACCGGGACGCGCAGGACGGCGCGGGCGTAGGCGCAGCCGCCGCGCGAGACCGCGCGGCGGAGCGCAGACCAGCCGACGATCCCGCCGCCCGGGACGTAGCGCGAGCCGAGCACGAGGTCGGCGCCGCCGCGGGCGAGCGCGAGCATGCCGGGGAGCGCGGCGGGGTCGTGGGAGCCGTCGGCGTCGAGCTGGCAGACGAGGTCCGCGCCCTCCGCCAGCGCGCGGGCGAAGCCGGCGACGTAGGCGCTCCCGAGGCCGAGCTTGGCCGGGCGCTGCAGCACCTCGGCGCCCAGCCGCTCGGCGAGCGCGCCGGTGCCGTCGGGCGAGGCGTCGTCGACCACCAGCAGGTGGAGGTCCTCGGCGGCGAGCGCGGCCCGCGCCGCGGCGACCACGCCCCCGAGCGCCGCGGCCTCGTCGTAGGTCGGGAGGATGAGCCAGACGGGACCGGGCACGTTCGCCGTACGCTAGAGGCCGTCAATGGCCGACCTCACGAACGCACAGATCGCCGCCGCCTTCGACGAGCTCGGGGACCTCTACGAGCTCGACGGCGCCGTCTCCTACCGCGTGATCGCCTACCGCACGGCGGCCAAGGCGGTGCGCGAGGCCTCGGTGTCGGTCGTCGGGCTGTCGCGCGAGGGCCGGGTGACCGAGCTCAGCGGCGTCGGCAAGACGCTGGAGGAGAAGATCAAGGCGCTCGACGAGACGGGCGACATCCCGGCCTCGAAGAAGCTGCGCGACAAGTTCCCGAACGGGCTGATCTCGGTCATGCACCTGCCGGGCTTCGGGCCCAAGCGCGCGCGGCGGCTCTACGACGAGCTCGGCATCGACTCGCTCGACGCGCTGCGCGCCGCCGCCGAGGAGCAGAAGATCCGCAAGCTGCGCGGGTTCGGCGCGAAGGTCGAGGAGCAGCTGCTGAAGACGCTCGCGGAGTCGCCCGAGGGCGGCCCGGCGCCGCGCATCCTGCTCTCGCGCGCGCAGAACATCGCCGAGCAGATCGTCGGCGCGCTGCGCTCCCATCCCGCCGCCGAGCGCGTCGAGGTGGCCGGCTCGCTGCGCCGCCAGGCCGACTCGGTCAAGGACCTCGACGTCATCGCCACGGCGCAGGATCCCGTCGCGCTGTCGGCCGCGCTCGCCGAGCTGCCGCTGGTCGAGTCCGTGCTGTCGGCCGGTGAGGCGGGCGCGCGCGTGCTCACGCACTCCGGCATGAAGGTCGACCTCAAGGTCGTCGCGCCGGACCAGTTCGGCAACGTGCTCCAGCACTTCACCGGCGCCAAGGCGCACAACGTGGCGCTGCGCGAGTCCGCCGTGCGGCGCGGGCTGCACGTCTCCGAGTACGGGATCCTCGACGACGAGACCGGCGAGACGCTGCGCTGCGCGACCGAGGAGGAGGTCTACGAGCGGCTCGGCCTGCCGTGGATCCCGCCGGAGCTGCGCGAGGGCCGCGGGGAGCTGGAGGCGGCTGCGGCGGGTGAGCTTCCGCAGCTGCTGACGGAGGAGGACATCCGCGGCGACCTGCACTGCCACACGACGCTGTCGGACGGCCGCCAGACGCTCGAGCAGATGGCCGAGGCCGCGATCGCCCGCGGGCTCGAGTACCTCGCCGTCACCGACCACTCCGCCTCGCACGGGTTCGGCGACCACGTCACGCCCGAGGCGCTGGAGGCGCGGATCGACGAGGTCCACGCGCTCAACGCCAAGCTCGACGGCCTCGAGCTGCTGGCGGGCAGCGAGGTCAACATCCTCACCGACGGCTCGCTCGACTACGAGGACGAGCTGCTGGCCCGGCTCGACTGGGTCATCGCCTCGGTGCACACGTCGTTCGCGATGGGCGAGAAGGAGATGACCGAGCGCATGATCGCGGCGGTCGAGCATCCGCTCGTCGACGCGATCGGGCACCCGACCGGCCGCAAGATCGAGACGCGCCCGGCCTACGAGATCGACATGGAGAAGGTGATCGCGGCGGCGGCGAAGACCGGGACGATGATCGAGATCAACGCGGCGCCCGACCGCCGGGACATGAACGAGCTGCACGCCCGCGCGGCGGCGGCGGCCGGCGTCCGAGTGCTCGTCAACACCGACGCGCACTCCGCGCGCAACTTCGGCCTCCTGCCGTTCGGGATCGCCACCGCGCGGCGCGCCTGGCTGACGCCGGAGCAGGTGGCGAACACGCGCCCGTGGGCGGAGTTCGCGCCGCTACGCAAGCGGGTCCGCTGAGCGAGCGGCCAGCTCGGCCGCTCCGCCCGCGCCCACCGGGTCCGAGCCCTTGGCGGCGACCTCGCGCTCGGCGAGCCGGTCGAAGTCGGCGATCTTGCCCCGCATCTCGCGCTCCGTCAGCCAGGGGAGCAGCGGCTTGATCGCCATCAGCGCGATCAGCAGCCGGCGCGGGCAGGCGACGATGCGGCTGCGGCGCTCGATGCCCCGGACGACGGCCTCGGCCGCGGCGCTGACCGGGTAGGTCCTGGCGAGCGGGCCCTTGAGCTCCGCGCGCATGGCCGCGCCGATCTCGGTCCGGTCGGCGCCGCGGACCATCTCGGTGTCGATCCAGGAGAAGTAGGCGACCCCGACGTCCACGCCGTAGCCCTGCATCTCCACCCGCAGCGCGTGGCCGAGCGCCTCGACGCCGGACTTCGCCGCGCCGTAGGCGCCCAGCCCGACCGGCGGCAGGATCGCCGCCATCGAGGCGACCGGCAGCACGTAGCCGCGGCGCTCGATGATGTGCGGGAGGCAGGCGCGGATCGTGCGCCAGACGCCGATCAGGTTGACCTCGATGACGCGCTCGAACGACGCCGGGTCCATCGTGCGCACGAAGCCGGGGACGCCGATGCCGGCGTTGGCGAACACGGTGTCGATGCCGCCGAACGCCTCGACCGTCCCGGCCACGGCGGCGTCGAGCGCCTCCTGGTCGGTGACGTCGGCGTCGAACACGACCGAGCCCGGGCAGTCGGCGGCGACCCGCCGCAGCTCGTCCGCGCCGAGCCCGACGAGCGAGACGCGCGCGCCGCGCGCGGCCAGCCGGCGCGCGACCTCCGCGCCGATGCCGTGGGCGGCGCCGGTGATGAGGATGGACTGGCCGGGAAGCGGGGTCATGCGAGCGACTGTAGCCGCGGGAGCAGCTGCTCGGCGACAACGCGGTCGACCGCCTCGGGCCGCCACGGCGCGAGCGCCTCGAGCGCGCGCTCGCGCGTAGCCCGGCGCGGGGTCGTCGAGCGCGAGGCGGATGGCGCCGAAGAGGTGCTCGGAGACGAGCCGGTCGTCGAGTTCGCGCGCCACGGGCAGCGCCGCGTACGGGCCCGGCGAGGGCGTGGTGACGAGCACGCAGCCGTCGGCCAGCGCCTCGAGCTGGGCGATCCCGTAGTCCTCGCGCCGGGGCGCGCAGACGAACACGCGCGCCCGCCGCAGCAGCGCGCGGTACTCGGCGCGCGGCAGCATCCCGGTGAAGCGCACGCCCTCCGCCGCGTCGCCCTCGACGCCGGCCACGACCAGCTCCTCGTCCGGCGCGCGGGCGAGCGCCCACGCGGCGAGGACGCGGTCGAGCCCCTTCTTCTCGGGGTTCGCGCCGTAGGTGATCGCGGCGATGTCGCGCTCGCTCGGCGGGCGGCCCGCTCGGCGCGACCGGCACCGGCACGACGAGCGCCTCGGCGCGCGGCTGCGGCGCCTCGGCCAGCCCGCCCTCGCTCCACGGCACCAGCAGCGGCGCGTTCGCCAGCCGGCGGCGCTCGACCGGCCGCTGCCAGATCCCGTGGCGGCCCGGGCGGTTGCCGGCGGCGGGCGCGTCGAAGCGGATCGCACCCGGCGCGGGCGCGAGCAGCGCGGCGGTGGTCGAGGAGTAGACGATCGCGCGCGGGCGGTGCTCGGCGATCCCGGCCTTCGCCGCCGCGCGGGCCGAGCGCGCCCAGGCGAGCTCGATCAGGGCATAGGTCCGCCACTCGCGCACGCGCGCGGCGTGCACCTCGGCGACCTCGGCGCCCGCCCGCCGCAGCGAGGCGGCGAGCTCGGCGTCGGCCTCGCGCAGGCCGGCGGTGCCGCCGAGGGAGACCAGCAGGACGTCGGCGGGCGGCATCGGCTGGCATTGTCCCCGCTCGTCGCATGACCGGCACCCTCATCAACATCGCCACCGTCCTCGTCGGCACGCTGATCGGCGTCACCGTCGGCTCGCGGCTGCCCGAGGGCATGCGCCAGCGCGTCCTCGCCGGGCTCGGGATGGTCACGCTCGTGATCGGCGTCGACCTCGCGCTCGCCTGGGGCCGCGAGGACACGACCCAGTCGACGCCGCTCTACGTGCTCGGCGGCGTGCTGATCGGCGGCATCGTCGGCGAGGCGCTGGGGATCGAGCGCCGGCTCGAGGCGCTCGGCGACCAGGTCCAGGCGCGGCTCTCCAGCGCCGAGGGCTCGACGGTCTCCGAGGGCTTCGTGAGCGCGTCGCTGCTGTTCTGCGTGGGCTCGCTGACGGTCGTCGGGTCGATCCAGGACGGGCTCACGGGCGACTACCAGACGCTCGCCACCAAGGCGGTGCTCGACGGCTTCGCCGCGATCGCCCTGGCCGCGACGCTGGGCTGGGGCGTCGGCCTGTCGATCTTCACGATCCTGATCGTGCAGGGCGGGATCACGCTCGGCGCGGGTGTGTTCGACGACGTGCTCCAGGGCGAGGCGCTCGCGGTGCTGACGAGCGCCGGCGGCGTGACCATCATCGGGATCGCGCTGAAGCTGCTCGACCTCAAGGACGTCCGGGTCGGCAACTTCCTGCCGGCGCTCGTCGTCGCGCCCTGCCTCGTCGGGCTGGTCTCGCTGTTCTAGACCTGGCGCTGCGGCAGGAACGAGCCGCTGAAGCCCGGCGTGCGCACGAGCTGCATCGGCTGCAGCGGCGAGGTCTTCTCGACGTAGAAGCGCACGCCGTCGCGCTCCTCGATCGCCATCACCGCGGCGGCCTGGCGCCGCCACCCCATCGCCCAGATGATCGCGAAGCCCGCCGCGACCGCGGAGACCTGCGGGAAGAGGAAGCCCACCACGCCGGCGGCGAAGGTCGAGAGCAGCAGCGGCCAGAGGCGGTTGACGATGGTCAGGCCGGCGCGCTGCTCGGGCAGCGAGCGCTCGGCGCGGGCGCCGGCGAGCAGCCGCGTGATCGGCGGGTTGGCCTCCGCGCGGCGGCCGAGCCAGACGCCGATGATGGCCGCGGCCAGCCACCAGCCGGCGCTCAGGTAGACGGCGGCCGGCTGGACGTCCTGGGTGAGCGAGATCAGCGTGATGACCGCGAGCAGCGTCGCGGCGCCCGCGCTGAGCATGACCGTCGCCTTGAGGAAGTCGACGAAGCGCAAGCGCGGGGTGCGTTACGAGATGAGCGCGCGGAGGAGGTCGCGCACGCCGTCGGTGCCGTCCACCATCACGTCGGCGGCCTCCTCGAGCGCGGGCGGCGTCTCGTCCGACGTGACGCCGACCCGCAGCGCCTGCTTGAGCGAGCCCAGCTCGACGAGCTCCCCGAGGCCGCGGAAGGCGTCGAGGTCCGTGGTGTCGTCGCCGACGTAGACCGCGGCCGCGAGCTCCGTGTCGCGCAGGAGCGAGACGATCCCGGCGCCCTTGTCGATCCGCACGGGCGGGCGGATCTCCAGCACCTTGCGGCCCCAGTGCGCGTTGAAGCCCGCCTTCTCGGCGGCCTCGGCGACCTCGCGGATGGCGGCCTCGGCCTCCTCCTCGTCGGGCACCTCGCGCCAGTGCAGGGCCGCGATCGCCTCCTTGTCCTCGAGCCGCACGCGCAGGCGCCGCAGCTCCTCGGAGTAGTGCTCGCGGGCGAAGTTCTGCACCCGCCGGGTCCAGGCCTGGAGCTCGCCGTCCATCTCCGTCGAGATCGAGCCGGGGCGCAGGATCTCCGATCCGTGCGAGCCGAGGTAGGCGATCGAGCCGAGCGAGACCACGCGGCGGGCGTCGGAGGCGCGGCGGCCCGAGACGCAGGCCACGACGCCGTAGCGCTTGGCGATGTCGATCAGCGGCCGGCGCGTCGACTCGGGCATATGGGCGTCGTCGGGATGAGACACGATCGGCGCCAGCACGCCGTCGACGTCGAGCAGGACGGCGGCGTGCTCGGGGTCCTCCTTGAGGGGACGCAGGAGCTCGTCGAGGGTGGCATTGGAGGCGGGCACGGCCCCTAGTATGCCCCGCGACCACGAGGAGGAGACGGATGACGGACACGACGACGGGTGAGGGCTGGGCGGTCGGCAGCATCGACGGGATGGGCGACGGGCCGGGCTTCCGCAAGGTGCGGCGCGAGCTCGACGTCAAGGCGTTCGGCGTCAACGCGGTCGTCATGCCCCCGGGCTACGCCAGCGGGCCGCACTACCACGACCGCCAGGAGGAGCTCTACCTCGTCCACCGCGGCAGCATCGAGTTCACCTTCGGCGAGGGCGACGAGGAGGAGTACCACGAGCTCGGCCCCGGCGGCCTCGCGCGCGTCGACGCCGCCACGATCCGGCGCTTCCGCAACACCTCGGACACCGAGGACGCCGTCTACCTGTGCGTCGGCGGGGCCGACGGCTACGTCGGCCGCGACGGCCGCACCGTCGGCGACGAAGCTCCCCGCTAGATGTCCACGTAGATGTCGAGCCCGGGCGTCTCGGTGAAGCCGAGGCGTCCGTAGAGGCGCGCCGCCTCGTCCGTGTCCGGGTTGAGGTGCGCGAGCTCGGCGCCGGCGGCGAAGCCGCGCTCGAGCAGCCACGAGGACAGCGCCGCGCCGACGCCGCGGCGGCGCGCGGCGGCCAGCACGGCGACGCCGGCGAGATAGACGGCAGGTCCGCCGGCACCGTCGGAGCGCAGCGTGTAGGCGGTGCCGACGGGGTCGCCTTCGAGCGAGGCGAGCACGACGTCGGCGACCTCGGCGGCCAGCAGCGGCTCGAGCCAGCGCGTGTTGTCGGTGGGGTCGAGCCCGAACACGGTCGAGTCGACGTGCAGCACGCTCGCGAGGTCGCCCGGGCCGGCGCGGCGCAGGGAGAGGCCGGGGACCGCACCCGCCGGCCGGAAGTCCGCTCGCATCACCGCCATCACGCGCCGCGTGAACAGCCGCCGCCCGTGCGGCCACGGCATCTCGCTCGGCACCCGCAGCCCCCACGTCACGCCGCGGGCGGCGTAGAACTCGCGCGCGGCGTCGAGGTCGGGATCGGGACCGATGACGTCGCCGCTGTTGACGCCCTGCGCCTCGAAGCCCGCCGCCATCAGCTGGAGGTCGCGCGGCGCCGCGACGGCACCGCCGAACGGGACCCGCAGCTCGCCCTGCACCGCGAGCGAGTCCGCCTGCGCGGCGCGCGCCCGCTCGCCGAGGTCAGGCAGCTGCGACCTCCGTCGTGCAGAACGCGCAGCGGCGCGCCTCGTTCGGGATCTGCGACAGGCACTCGGGGCAGGCCCGGGTCACCTCGGCCACCGGCTCCTCGGTGCGCCGGCGCTCCATCAGCGCGTTGAGCGGGCGCACGATCAGGAAGAACACGACCGCGGCGATGATCAGGAACGACAGCAGCGCGTTGAAGAACGCGCCGTAGGTGAACCGCGACCCGTTGATGGTGAAGGCGAGCTCCGAGAAGTCGGGCTTGCCGCCGACCGCCGCGAGCAGCGGCGTGACGAAGGAGGCCACGAACGCGGTCACGAGCGCGCCGAACGCGGCGCCGATCACGACGGCGATGGCGAGCTCGACGACGTTGCCGCGCAGCACGAAGTCGCGGAATTCCTTGAGCATGGGCAATATGCTCCCACCGCCCATGGACGCCGCGAAACTGCACTGCCTCATCGAGATCCCGAAGGGCTCCCGCAACAAGTACGAGTGGGACGAGGACCTTCAGGCGATCAAGCTCAACCGCTTCCTGTTCTCCTCGGTCGTCTATCCGACCGACTACGGCTTCATCACCGACACGATCGGCCCGCACGGCGACGCGCTCGACGCGCTGGTGTGCGTGTCCGCGCCGACGTTCCCCGGCTGCCTGATCGCGGTGCGCCCGGTGGCCGTCCTGCGGATGAGCGACGAGGAGGGGCAGAGCGACAAGCTCGTGTGCGTCCCGACCGACGACCCCGCGTGGGAGGAGGTCGACGACCTCGATGCGCTGCCCACGCAGCTGCGCAGCGAGATCCAGCACTTCTACTCGATGTACAAGCAGCCCGAGGGCAAGGACGTCGACATCCAGGGCTGGGACGACGCCGCCGCCGCTGCCGCGGCCATCGAGCAGGCGCGCGAGCAGTACCAGGAGAAGCGCTCGTAGCCTCGGTCCCGCTGCTGTCCGCGCGCGGGATCGTCAAGTCGTTCGGCGGCCGCGCCGTGCTGTCCGAGCTCGACCTCGAGCTCGCCGACGGGGCGCGGATCGGCGTGCTCGGCCCGAACGGCGGCGGCAAGTCGACGCTGCTGCGCATCCTCGCGGGGGTCGAGCACCCCGACGCGGGCACGGTCACGAGCCGGCGCGGGCTCGTGCTCGCCTCGCTGCCGCAGATCGTCGAGGGCGACGACCGCGGCGGGCTCGCGACGGTGCTCGACGCGCGGCCCGAGCTGGCCGCGCTCGAGCGCGAGCTCGCCCAGGCCGAGCAGCGGCTCGCGGACCCGGCGGTGGCCGGCGACATGAAGAAGATCGAGCGCGCGCTCGCCAACCAGGAGCGCCTGCTGGTGCGCTGGGGCGAGCTCGGGGGCGAGCGCGCCGCCGACGAGGCGCGGACCCACCTGTACGCGCTCGGGCTCGACGACGACGCGCTCTCGCGCCCCACGCGCGAGCTGAGCGGCGGCCAGCGCAAGCTCGTCGCGCTCGCGGCCTGCCTCGCGCGGCGCCCGGGGCTGCTGCTGCTCGACGAGCCCGAGGCGCACCTCGACATGAACCGGCGCGACGCGCTCGAGTCGCTGATCGACGGCTTCGACGGCGCCGTGCTGATGGTCTCGCACGACCGCCACCTGCTCGACGAGTGCGTCGACTCGATCGCCGAGCTCGACCGCGGCAAGGTCCGCATCTGGCCGGGCGCGTACTCGGCCTACACCGTCTCGCGCCAGCTCGAGCTCGAGCGCCAGCAGCAGCAGTTCGTCACCCAGCGCAAGGAGATCGCGCGGCTCGAGGAGGCGGTGCGGCGCTTCCGCCACTGGGCGCACATCACCGTCAACGAGCGCGCGGCCAAGCAGGCGCGCGTCAAGCAGCGCCAGATCGACTCGATGGAGAAGATCGAGCGGCCGGTGTTCGAGCGGCGCAAGATGGCGCTCGAGCTGCGCAGCGCCGCGCGCGGCGGCCAGCGCGTGGTCGCGCTCGAGGGCGCCGACTTCGCCTTCGGCGAGGACCCCGTGCTGCTCGACGTCGAGCTCGTGATCACGCGCGGCGAGCGCGTCGGCGTGGTCGGGCCGAACGGCGCCGGCAAGACCGTCCTCGCGCGGGTGATCGCGGGCGAGCTCGAGCTGCGCTCAGGCGGTCGCTGGGTCGGGCCGAGCATCCAGCTCGGCTACCTGTCGCAGGCGGCGGGCGACGTCGCCGGGGAGCAGTCGGTGATCGACGCGCTGCGCGCGGGCCGCTCGATGACCGAGGAGGCGGCGGTGCGGCTGCTGATGCGCTTCCTGTTCGACTACGAGCAGATCCGGCGGCCGGTCTCGACGTTGAGCGGCGGCGAGCGGACGCGGCTCGCGTTCCTCGGGCTGATGCAGGACGGGCCCAACTGCCTCGTGCTCGACGAGCCCACGAACCACCTCGACATCGACTCGATCGAGGTGCTCGAGGACGCGCTCGAGCGCTTCGACGGCACCGTCGTCGCGGTCTCGCACGACCGCTACTTCCTCGACCGCATCGCCGACCGGATCGTGCACGTCGCCGACGGCGCGGTGCGCTCCTACGAGGGCGGCTGGTCGGCGAACGCGGGCGTGCTGTCCGACGACTAGGGCCGCGGCTGCGCCTTCGGAGGCGTCTCGGCGAACGTCCGCTTGCGGTAGGACAGCGCCAGGCTCACCGTCTTGTCCGAGACCGAGTAGCTGCTGATCACCACCTCCTCGAGCGTGACGGTGTAGCCCTTGCCGTCCTTGGTGGGCACGACGATGACCACCGTCTTGATGCCCGCGCCCTGGGTGGCCTTCCGCATCAGATCGGCGCTGCGGTCCCCGAGCGCCGTGACGATGTTGACGTCGTTGAGATGCGACCGGTCCGGTCCCGTGGCACCCCCGTGCCCCTCCGTCATCGACCACGCCTGGAGCGGGATCACGACGCCGTCGATGATCGCCTGAGGCTCCTTCGGCCATTGCGGGGCCGCCGAGAGCGGGAGCGTGGGCAGGCCCCAGCGGGCGATGGCCTCGGTGGTGGCGCGGTTGCCCGCGGTCTTCTGGAGGTCGAGGACGCGGTCGGCCACCGTCCCCTCCTTCTCCTTCGGCCGCTCCTTCTCCAGCACGTTCTCCTCGGCCGGCTCGCGCCCCTGCGCCTCCTCTTCCTCGAGCCGCTCCTCCCGCCGCCTGCGCTTGCGCTGGACGCCCATGGCGTTCCGACCGTACACCTTGACGCGGGGTCGTTGGGTGAACTTCAATCAGGGCCGTGGAGTTCACCTCGCCGGCCGAGCACTACGACCGCTTCATGGGGCGCTACGTCCCGCGGCTCGCGGCCGCGCTCGCAGACGCCGCGGGGGTGCGCGCCGGGATGCGCGTGCTCGACGTCGGCTGCGGGCCCGGCGGCCTCACGCACGAGCTCGCAGCGCGCGTGGGCGAGGACCACGTCGCCGCGATCGATCCGAGCCCCCAGTTCGCCGCCGCCAACCGCGCGCGCCACCCGGGCGCCGACGTCCGCGACGGCGCCGCGGAGGAGCTGCCCTTCGACGACGACGGCTTCGACGCGGCGCTGTCGTCGCTCGTGATCGCGTTCATGCGCGACGCGGACGCGGGCGCGCGCGAGATGGCGCGGGTCACGCGCCCGGGCGGGGTCGTGGCGGAGTGCATGTGGGACATCCCGGGCGGCGGCATGACGATGCTGAGCACGTACTGGCGGGCCGTCGAGGCGGTCGCGCCGGGCGGGGACGGCGAGCAGGCGCGGGTCGGGGTCCGGGAGGGCGAGATCGCGCGGGTGCTCGAGCGCGCCGGGCTCGAGGACGTGCAGGCGGGCACGCTCGAGACCTCCGCGCACTACGAGGACTTCGACGACTTCTGGACGCCGTTCACGTACGCCGTCGGGCCGGCCGGGGCGCACCTGGCCGCGCACTCGGCCGAGCAGCAGGACGCGATCCGCGAGGAGTGCCGGCGGCAGCTCGGCGACCCCGCCGGGCCGTTCGACCTCGACGCGCGCGCCTGGTACGCGCGCGGCGTCGTCCCCGCTTAGGCAGCCGCGCTCAGCTCGGCGGCCGCGGCGTCGAGCATCTCGGTGTGGCGGTCGACGTCGGCCTCGGTCGTGGCGGGCGACATCAGCGCCATGTTGTGGAACGGCGTCAGCAGGATGCCGCGGTTGAGCGCGTAGAGATGGATGAAGCGGTCGAGCGCCTCGTCGCCGGCGGCCGCGGCCTGCGCGCCGGTGCGCGCCGGCTCGGCGTGGAAGAGGTACTCGACGCGGCAGCCGAGCCGCGTCACGTGCCAGTCGAGCGAGTGCGTGTCGATGACCTGCCGGACGCCCGCCTCGAAGCGCTCGCCGAGCGCGATCATGCGCGTGAACGCGTCCTCGGTCAGGACCTCGGCCAGCGTCGCGCGCATGACCGCGAGCGAGAGGACGTTGGCGGCGAGCGTGCCGCCGATCCCGCCGATGTCGGCGAGCTGCTCCTCGATCGCGTCGTTGGCGCGCGCCGCCACCGCCTCGGAGAACCCGTAGGCGCCGGCCGGGACGCCCGCGGCCAGCGGCTTGCCGATCGTGAGGATGTCGGGCTCGAGGCCGTGCGCGGCGGTGTAGCCGCCCGGCCCCGCGCAGATCGTGTGCGTCTCGTCGATGATCAGCAGCGTCCCGGTGCGGCGGGTGACCTCGCGCAGCGCGTCGTGGTAGCCGGGCTCCGGCAGCACGATCCCGATGTTCGTCAGCGCCGGCTCGGCCAGCACGCACGCGACGTCGCCGTGGGCGAGCTCGCGCTCGAGCGCCTCGATGTCGTTGAACTCGACGACGCGGGTGGTGTCGGCGGCCGGCACGGACGGGCCGACCGTGCCCTCGCGCGCGACGACGGAGCCGTCGGGCGCGAGCGTGGCGAACGTCTCGTCGACGGTGCCGTGGTAGCACCAGTTGAAGACGAGGATCTTCGAGCGCCCGGTGATCGCGCGGGCGATGCGGAGGGCGAAGCGGTTGGCGTCCGTCGCGGTCAGCGCGAACTGCCAGTAGGGCAGCCCGAAGCGCCGCGCCATCTCCTCGCCCACCCACAGCGAGTCCTCGCTCGGCAGCATCAGCGTGATGCCGCGCGGCGCCTGCGCGGCGATCGCGCGCAGGGCGGCCGGGGGCGCGTGGCCGGTCATCGCGCCGGTGTCGCCGAGGCAGAAGTCGACGTACTCGTGGCCGTCGACGTCGGTGAAGCGCGCGCCCTCGGCCTCGGCCGCGAACACGGGGAAGCCGCCGGGCCAGCGCACCATCCAGTGCATCGGCACGCCGCCGAGCAGCGAATGCTTCGCCTGCTCGCTGAAGGTGTGGGAGCGCGGGTGCTCGGCGCGGAAGCGCTCGAGCTCGCGGGTCATCAGGTCGTCGAGCGCCATAGGACCGCGATCCTGCCAGACTGCGGCTCGTGCCTGCGACCGAGCTGACGATGGTGAACGGCGAGCGCTTCTCCGTCGGCGGGGAGCCGCATCGACGTGGAGAAGGCGATCATCGCCGCCGCGCGCGGCTCGATCATGCAGCTCGCGTGGCTCGAGGAGGCCGAGAGCGGCCGCCCCCTCGGCGTCAACCCGGCGCACGTCGTGTCGCTGCGCGCCGCTGACGCGTAGCCGCTCGGCGATTTAGACTCGGCCTCCAGAGCCGAGGAGCACGAGTGCTGATCCGTTGGACACCGTGGGACCACCGCGCGGGCGAGGTGACGAAGCCGTCCGCTGACGAGAAGGTCCAGGTGCTGCGCCGCTTCAGCGCGCGCAAGCGGCATATCGCGTTCTGGGTCGTGCTGTGGACGGCGGCCGTGGCGGCGGAGTTCGAGGTCCTCCGGCCGGCGCTGTTCGGCCGCGACACGCCGATCCAGGGCCTCGAGGTCGTGTTCGCCTGTGTCGGCGGCTCGTTCGCGGCCTGCGGCCTGATCGCCTGGCACCGGCGGCCCGACAGCCGCAGCGGCGCGCTGATGACGGCGACCGGCTTCGCGTTCTTCCTCCCGGCGCTGTGGGGTCAGATCGACGCGCCGCTCGCGGGCACCCTCGCGACGTGGTTCGTGGACCTCTGGAGCGTCCTCTTCGTCGCGCTGCTGGTGTCGTTCCTCACCGCCGGGCGGCTCGAGACGACGGTCGACAAGCTGCTCGTGTTCGCGTTCGTGCTGCCGCTGATCATCCTCAACTTCGTGTGGCTGCTGTTCACGGAGGAGGTGGAGCCCAACCTGTTCCTCGCCTTCCCCGACAAGCAGACCGCCGACGTGATCGACACGACCCAGCGGTCGCTCCTGCTCGCCGCCTGCCTCGCCACGGTGCTGGTGCTCGGCCTCCGCTGGCGGGCGGCGACGCGGCCGCGGCGGCGCGCGCTGCTGCCGACGATCGCCGGCTCGTTCGTCCTGCTGATCTACAGCGCGCTGCTCATCAACGACCTCGCGTCGGGCGAGCGCTCGGAGCTGCTGCTGTGGTGCGCCTCCTGCTCGCTGGTGACCGTCCCGCTCGCGTTCCTCGCGGGCCTGCTGCGGTCGCGGCTGGCCCGCAGCGGGCTCGCCGACCTGTTCCGCGACCTGCGCAACCTCGACCACGACGCGCTGCAGGCGACGCTGGCCAGGGCGCTCGGCGACCCCGGCCTCCGCCTCGCCTACGCCGGCCCCGACGGGACGCTGCCGGCGGCCGACGACGAGCGCTCGGTCGCGCCGCTCGAGCGCGACGGCCGCCAGTTCGCCGCGCTCGTCTACGACCCGTCGCTCGACGACGATCCCGAGCTGGTCGACGCGGTCAGCGCCGCCGCGGCGATCGCGCTGGAGAACGAGCACCTGCACGCCGAGTCGCAGGAGCGGCTCGCCGAGCTGGTCGCCTCGCGGGAGCGGATCGTCGCCGCCGGCGACGCGGAGCGGCGGCGGCTCGAGCGCAACCTGCACGACGGCGCGCAGCAGCGGCTGGTCGCGCTCGCCATGCAGCTGCGGCTGATCCAGGCCGACATCCGCAGCGACCCGGCGGCGGCGGAGGCGCGCGTGTCGACCGCGAGCGACGAGCTGGCCGAGTCGCTCGGGGAGCTGCGGGAGCTCGCGCGCGGGCTCCATCCGGCGGTGCTCGAGTACGGGCTCCACACTGCGCTCGAGTCGCTCGCGGGCCGCTCGCCGGTGCCGACCGCGGTGTCATGGGACGTCACCGACCGGCTGCCGCAGAAGATCGAGCTCGCGGCCTACTTCGTGGCCTGCGAGTCGCTCGCCAACCTCGCCAAGTACGCGCACGCGAGCACCGCCTCGGTGCACCTCTCGCGCAGCGATCGCTCGCTCGTCGTCGAGATCGCCGACGACGGCGTGGGCGGCGCCGACGCGGCGGCCGGGTCCGGGCTGCGCGGCCTCGCGGACCGCGTCGAGGCGCTCGGCGGCCACCTGCTCGTCACCAGCCCGCCCGGCGAGGGGACGGTCGTGACCGCGGACCTGCCGCTGCCGCGTTGACAGCGCCTCCGGGGGTCGTCGAGACTCGCTGAAACGCACCCGGTAGGAGGTCTGAGATGGCGCAGCGGATCCGACGGCACCTGTCGTTTGCCAACGTCACGTCGCTGCTCGCGCTCGTGTTCGCGATGGGCGGCACGGGCTACGCGCTCACGCTCCCGAGGAATAGCGTCGGCGCCAAGCAGCTCCGCGCGGACGCGGTGACGAGCGCGGAGGTCAAGAATCGCTCCCTGCGCGCGAGCGACTTCGCCCGCGGCCAGCTCCCCTCCGGCCCGCCCGGCGCGATGGGTCTGACCGGGCCCGCGGGGCCGCAGGGCGCGAGCGGGAGTCAAGGTGCGCCCGGGGTGGTGGGGGAGGTCACGGTCTACCGCCTCGACTTCGCGATCCCGGACGGCGAAGTGACCGGCGTGAACGTCAAGTGCCCACTCGGCAAGCGGGTCATCGGCGGGGGCTCCTCGCTCGACGTGCAAGACCGCACCGACGTCGTTCTTACGGCCTCGCGACCGTTCCGCACGGTGGGCGATCCACCCGCCATCGGGCAGACGTTCAACGGCTGGCGCATCGTCTACGCCAACCCGCTCCGCGGCACCGGCCACACGGGCGGGCTCGCGTACGCCCTGTGCGTGCCCGCCTAGCCCTGCTCGGTGAAGTCCGCGCCGGGGCCGCCGCCGAGGCGGTCGTGGCCCGGGCCGCCCGACAGCACGTCGTCGCCGGCGGCGCCTGAGAGGGCGTCGTCGCCCTCGCCGCCGTAGAGCGTGTCGGCCCCGTCGCCGCCCTCGATCCGGTCGCGGCCGGCGTCGCCGAAGACGGCGTCGTCGCCCCCGCGCCCGTCGATCCGGTCGTCGCCGCCGAGGCCGCAGATCACGTCGGCGCGGGAGGTCCCGCGCAGCCGGTCGGCGCCGCGGGTGCCGGTGATCGTGCAGCCGCGCGGGTCGGTGTTGAACTCCTCCACGCCGATCAGCGGCCGCACGCTGCGCTCGGTCGCCTTCGTCACGAACGCGCGGCGCAGGACGTCGCCGCCGAGCGCGTTGCCGAGGGCGGCCATGACCATGCCCTGGTCGAGTGAGAGGTAGTAGTCCGAGACGCGGCGCGTCTGGACGTTGACCGTGTCGCGGAAGCCCCACTTCCCGTACATGCCGGGGAAGTCGCGCTCCAGCCGACGCAGGTTGTCGAGCGCCGCGCGCGGGGCGTAGCGGAGGGCCAGGAACGCGGCGTGCGGCGTCACGACGCCGTTGGTGTACTCGGACGGCGGCGGGTCGGGCTTCGCCGGCCGGTCGGGGCAGCCCGGATAGCCGTGGTCGATGAGCGTCTTCTGCTCGTTGGACGCGTTGCCGTTCGGGTCCATGCCGATCCCGTCGACGCCGTAGATCCCGTAGCCGCCCTCGGGGATGTTGGCGGGCGAGAAGCCCCAGTAGCCGTAGCGTGCCTCGCGCAGCCCGTGGTGGATCTGGGCGCGCGCGGTCACCGGGTGGTTGGCGCCCCAGCTCCCCGGCCCCCAGCGTTCCTCGGGCACGAACAGCGACGGCATCAGCGCCTCGAACATGCTCCCGCCCCACGACGGCGTCACGCGCATGCCCGCGTACGGGAGCGCGCCCTCGAAGACCGGCTGGCCGAGGTAGGAGCGCGTGAAGCCGACGGGCTTCGTCTCGATGCCGCAGTTGTCGGGGAAGGCGCGGAAGGCGCCGTAGTAGTGGCGCGCCGGCAGCTCGCCCTTCTCGATCCCGATGTAGCTCGCGATCCGGCTCTCGGAGACGATCGTGTCGTAGCAGCAGGGCGCGTCGCCGCTCGCGGGCGTGTAGTGGAAGAGGATCTGGTTGCGCTCGGGCCGGTAGTAGAAGCCGAAGTCCATCGAGTCGAACAGCGCCTGCGCGCGCGTCCGCAGCTCGGGCACCCGGTTGGCCACGATGCGCAGCCCGACGGCGAGCCAGCCGTTGTCGACCGAGGACAGCCACGGCGTCACGGTGTCGCCGCCCGGTGAGGTCGGCGAGAGCGCGCCGGTGCGGATGTCGTACCAGTTGAAGTACTGGCCGGCGTCGCCGCGCTCCATCCGCTCGAGCGTGGTCACCGTGCGGTCGAGCCGCGCGACCGCCTCCGCGTGGCCGATGATCCGCAGCCGCTCGGCCACCACCGTGCTCCACAGGTACGCGCCGATGTTGGTCGGCGACGTCGGCGGGCTGCGCGTTCCGTCGTAGTGGACGAAGTCGGCGGGTAGCCCGGTGCGTTCGTCGGTCATGGCGACGAACGAGGCCCACGTCCCCTCGGCGTAGCGCTCGAGCGGGCCCTGCGGCTTGGACACGGCCGAGGCCGGCGCCGCGAGCAGCAGCGCGAGCAGTACCACGAGTCCCGCCAGGCCTCCCCTCACGACACTGCGACTACCCCGTCGCGCGCAAGATCGCACCCAGACCTGGAATCGGCGGGCCACCGGTTTCTAGGCTGCCGTGTGGCCCGGAACCTCGTTGCCGCGGTTGTGCTCGCCGTCGCGCTCCTTGCGACGGCCGCCGCGCCCGCGCTCGCACGCCCGTCCGCCAACGTCGCGGCGCTCCAGGTCGCCCTGCGCGCGGAGCGCGCCTACGCGGGCGGCGTGGACGGTGTCGCCGGCCCGGCGACCCGCGCGGCCGTCCGCCGCGTGCAACGCCGCAAGGGCCTCACGGTCGACGGCGTCGCCGGCCCGCGCACCCGCCGCGCGCTCGGCCGCCGCGGGCGCCCGCGGCTCGGGAGCCGGCCGCTGGCCGCGCGGGCGCGCGGCTGGGATGTCGCGGCGCTGCAGTTCCTGCTCGCGCGCCACGGCTTCCCGTCCGGCGCGGTCGACGGCGGCCTCGGCCCCCGCACCGACGCCGCGCTCCGGCGCTTCCAGGCGTGGGCGGGGCTCGGCGCCGACGGCGTGGCCGGGCCCGGCACGCTCGCGGCCCTGCGCCGCTCGCCGCCGCGCTCGCCGCTGCGCTTCCTGCGCCCCGTCGGCGGCGTGATCGGCTCCTGGTTCGGGCCGCGCGGGACGTTCTTCCACCCGGGCCTGGACATCGAGGCCGCGACGGGCGCTCCCGTGCGCGCGGGTGCGTCCGGCTGCGTGACCTTCGCCGGCCGCGACGGCGGTGGCTACGGGAAGCTCGTCGTCCTCCGGCACGGGTCGGGGATGACGAGCTGGTACGCGCACCTGTCCCGGATCGGGGTCCGGCGCGGCACGTGCGTCGCCGCGGGTGCGCTGGTCGGCAGGGTCGGCTCGACCGGGGCGTCGACCGGCCCGCACCTGCACTTCGAGCTGCGCCTGCGCGGCGCCGCGGTCGACCCCTCGGGGGTGACCGGCTAGCGCGCGTGGCAGGATGCGCGGCCGATGGATCTCTGCCTGATGATCGAGGGCCAGGACGGCGTGACCTGGCCGCAGTGGCTGGCGCTGGCGCAGGCGTGCGAGGCGAACGGGATCCCGGCCCTGTTCCGCTCCGACCACCAGCTCAACCTGGAGGGCCGGAGCGAGCGCGGCTCGCTCGACGCGTGGGCGACGCTCACCGCCCTGGCCGCGCACACGAGCACGCTGCGGCTCGGCACGATGGTCTCCCCCGTCACGTTCCGCCACCCGTCCGACGTGGCCAAGGTCGTCGTGGTCGCCGACCACGTCTCCGGCGGGCGCGTCGAGCTCGGCCTCGGCGCGGGCTGGAACGACCGCGAGCACGCCGCCTACGGCTACCCGTTCCCGCCGCTGAAGGCGCGCATGGACATGCTCGCCGAGCAGCTCGAGATCGTGCACCGCCAGTGGGCCGAGGAGGCGTTCTCGTTCGCCGGCGAGCACTACCGGCTCGAGGACCTCGACGCGCAGCCGAAGCCGGTGCAGCGCCCGCACCCGCCGCTGCTGATGGGCGGCCGGGCCGGGCCCCGCGGCGCGGCGCTCGCCGCGCGCTGGGCGGACGAGTACAACACGCCGTTCGCGACGCTCGACGAGCTGCTGCCGATGAAGGACCGCGTCACGGCCGCGTGCGAGGCGGTGGGGCGCGAGCCGATCCCGTTCTCGCTCATGACCGGCGTGCTGGTGGGCCGTGACGAGGCCGAGGTGCGCGAGCGCACGCGGCTGCTGAAGGAGTTCCGCGCCGACAACCCCGCGGCGGGCCCGGCGTTCATCACCGGCACGCTCGACCAGGTGGCCGAGCGGCTCGGCACGTTCCGCGACGCCGGGGTGGCGCGGGTGCTGTGCCAGCACCTCCTGCACGAGGACCTCGACCACGTGGCGCTGATCGGCGAGCTCGCGCCGCTGGTCGGTTGACCGCGGTCCCGTCCCCGGACGACACTCGGCAGGCATGCCCCACGCTCCCCGCGTGTCCGCCGCTGCTCGGCCCGTGAGGATCGACGAGCAGCTCGCCCGGCGGCTCGTCGACACGCAGTTCCCGCAGTGGGCGCAGCTGCCGATCGCGCGCGTCGAGGTCGACGGCTGGGACAACCGGACGTTCCGGCTCGGCGACGACCTGACCGTGCGGCTGCCCAGCGGCGACTGGTACGCGCTCCAGGTCGAGAAGGAGCAGCGCTGGCTGCCGGTGCTGGCTCCGCATCTCCCGCTCCCGATCCCGGCGCCGGTGGCCAAGGGCGAGCCCGGCGAGGGCTATCCGTACGCGTGGTCGGTCTACCGCTGGCTCGACGGCGAGCTCGCGAGCGAGCCGGCGATCCGCGATCTGGAGGAGTTCGCGGTGGACCTGGCGGGCTTCCTCGTCGCGCTACGGGGCGTCGACGCCGCGGGCGGGCCGGCGCCCGGCCGCCACAACTTCTTCCGCGGCGGGCCGCTCGCGACCTACGCGGACGAGACCGTCCGCTCGATCGCCGCGCTCGGCGCCGAGATCCCCGGCGGCGCCGCGCTGCGGGTGTGGGAGGACGCGATGGCGGCGGGCTGGGCGGGCGACCCGGTCTGGTTCCACGGCGACGTCGCGACCGGCAACCTGCTGCTCCGCGACGGCCGGCTGGCCGCGGTGATCGACTTCGGCACCTCCGGCGTCGGCGACCCGGCCTGCGACGTCGTGATCGCCTGGACGCTGTTGTCAGGCGCGAGCCGCGACGCGTTCCGCGCGACGCTCGGCGCCGATCCCGCGACCTGGTCGCGCGGCCGCGGGTGGGCGCTGTGGAAGGCCCTGATCTCGCTGGTCGGGAACCGCGAGGAGGACGATGCTGCTGCGGCCGCGTACAACCGGCGCACGATCGACCGCGTGCTCGCCGATCACGGCGCCTGACCGGCGGGCTCGAACGAGGCCGGGAGCGGCCCGGCGCTCAGGAGCGCCGCGAGCTGCCGCGCCGACTCCCGCGTCAGGTCGCCCGAGATCTGCATGCCCGAGGCGCCGTCGATGCCCTCGGGGTTCTGCCGGAAGTCGATAAAGGGCACGGAGGCGATCCGGTCGTCGACGACGATGACGAAGTGCTGGACGGACTCGAGCCCGCTCCCGGGGGTCGCGTTCGCGGCGCCGCGCTCGGCGACCCGGCGCGTGAGCTCGGCGAACGCCCGCTGCCCGCTTGGGGTCATGTCGATCGCGACGATCGGATCGCCCGTCCTCACGTCGAAGACGTCGGCGCGGACCCGCTCGAGGTCAGCGTTGGTCAGCGCCGGCGTGCCGCCGAGCGCGAACCAGCCGTCGCTCGCGCCGCCGAGGGCGCGGACGACCTGGCCACCGCGCGCGGCCGCTTCGCCCTTCGAGATCGCGGGCGCGTACCCGGCGTCCTGGCCACCGGTCACCTTCGCATCGCCGGGCGCCGGCACACCGCGCGGGCCGAGCACGCTGGCCTCCCAGTCGTAGAGCGCGAACCGCCCGGGCGCGGTGAGCGCCGCCACGTCCGCCCGCGCGGAGGCGGGAGCGGTGATCGTCAGGGTGCCGCCCGCGGCGGACACGCGGGCATCGCGGACGTCCGCCGTCGCAAGCCGCTCGCGCATCATCTTCGCCGCCGACGCCGCGTCGGACGGGGCGACGCGGTAGCTGAGCTCGACCGTGTCGGCGGCCGGCTCGCCCGGCTGCTCGCCGCCGAACGGGAGCACGAGCACCACGGCCACGACGACGAGCGCGACGGCGGCGACGCCCGCGAGCGGGCGCAGCGCCCGCGCCGGACGCGGCCGGCGGAAGCGGGACGGCTGGGTCGCCCCGGCGCGCAGGAGCTCCTGGCGGAGCCTCGGGATGTAATCGCTGCTCATCTCGTTCCTCCCGCGCGGTCACGCAGCACCCTGAGCCCGCGGCTGACGCGCTTGCGCACCGTCGCCTCGCTCAGCCGCTCGCTCCGCGCGATCTCGGCGTAGTCCCGGTCCTCGAGCACGTGCGCACGGATCGCCTCGCGCTGATCCGGCGGCAGGTCCTCGACCATCTGCGACGCGACCTCGTCCCCGAGCCAGCGGATCATCTCCGCGTCCTCCGAGCTGACCGCGAGCGGCTCCATCCCGAGCCGCGAGCGCATCCGGTCCTCGGTCGAACCGCGGCGCTGGTAGTCGGTCAGCTTGTGATGGGCGATCGCGAACAGCCACGCTGCGGCGGTCGCCGTCCGCGCCTCGTAGCGCCTGCGCGCGACCATCGCCGCCGCGAACGTCTCGGCGGTCAGGTCGGCCGACGCCTCCGGGTCGGAGGTCCGGCGCTGGAAGAACGCCAGCATCGCCCTGACGTAGCGGTCGTAGAAGCGGCCGAAGTCCTCCAGGTCGCTGGAGAGCAACAGCGCCTCGTCGGTGTGGTGCACCGTTTCCATCTCGACCATATGAATCGCATCACACCGCTCATCCGTGACCGATTCGTGAGATACTTCCAATTGAAAGGAACGCTGGGGTCGCCCTCGACTGAAGGAGCTGGCACGTGCCCAAGAACCTCTTCCCGCTGGATAACACCAAGAAGTTCACCGACCAGAAGCACGTCGGGCACAACCGGTGGCATCCGGACATCCCCGCGCCCGTCACCGTCAAGCCCGGTGACGTGTTCCGCGCGGACTGCCGTGAGTGGTTCGACGGCGCGATCAAGAACGACGACTCCGCGGACGACGTGCGCAACGCCCCGCTCCCCGGCGTGCACGTGCTCAGCGGGCCGTTCCACGTCGAGGGCGCCGAGCCCGGCGATCTCCTGATCGTCGACATCCTCGAGATCGACGCGTGCGATCAAGAGGACGAGGGCCCGCTGTCGGGCCAGGGCTGGGGCTACACCGGCGTGTTCGCCAAGTCGAACGGCGGCGGCTTCCTGACCGAGCGCTTCCCCGACGCCTACAAGGTGATCTGGGACTTCACCGGCGACGTCGCCACGTCGCGCCACATCCCGGAATGCTCCTACGTCGGCATCCACCACCCGGGCCTCATGGGCACCGCGCCGTCCGCCGAGCTGCTGGCGAAGTGGACCAAGCGCGAGACCGACCTGATCGCGACCGACCCGGACCGCGTGCCGCCGCTGGCGCTCCCGCCGCTCCCGGACAGCGCGATCCTGGGCACGCTCGAGGGCGCCGAGTTCGACCGCGTCGCGTCCGAGGCGGCCCGCACCGCACCGCCGCGCGAGAACGGCGGCAACCAGGACATCAAGAACTTCACCGCGGGGACCCGGGTCTTCTACCCGGTCTTCGTCCCGGGCGCGAACCTCTCGTTCGGTGACCTGCACTTCTCCCAGGGCGACGGCGAGATCACCTTCTGCGGCGCGATCGAGATGGGCGGGTTCATGGACCTGCACGTCGATCTGATCAAGGGCGGGATGGAGACCTACGGCGTCTCCGAGAACGCGATCTTCATGCCGGGCCTGCGCGACCCGCAGTACTCCGAGTGGATCGCGTTCTCAGGCGTGTCGGTGGACCTCGACGGCAAGCAGCACTACCTCGACTCGCAGCTGTCGTACGAGCGCGCCTGCCACCACGCCATCGACTACCTCATGAAGTTCGGCTACACGGACATCCAGGCGTACATGATCCTGGGCTCCGCGCCGATCGAGGGACGCCTCTCCGGCGTCGTCGACATCCCGAACTCCTGCGCCACCGTCTACATCCCCCGGCGGATCTTCGACTTCGACGTCGCGCCGACGGCGGCCGGGAAGCCGCACCAGGTGACGCAGGGCCTGCAAGTGCCGAAGGCGGCGAACTGAAGGATGGCGACGTACGAGTACCGCTGTGACGAGGACGGGGCGTTCGAGGTGACCCGGGCGCTCGGGACGGCCCCGGCGTCGGTCCCGTGCCCGGCGTGCACGAGCGCGGCGAGGCGCGTGTTCTCCCCGCCGATGCTCACGTCGACGCCGCGGGCGATCGGCGCGGCGATCGACCACGCGGAGAAGTCCGCCCACGAGCCCGAGGTGGTCACCTCGCTGCCACCGGCTCCCGCTCACAAGCGGACGCCCGTGCTCCCGCTGACGCCGAAGCTCAAGCGTCTCCCCCGGCCGTAGATCGTCCGACGGTGTGACGGGTGCCCGCGCGCCCGTCACACGTGTTGCCGGTGCGTCGTTCGGGTATTGGACCGGCAGCGGCCTGGGGAGGCCGTTTTGCTGCGTCTTTTCTGGAGGGGAGCTGAGGCATGAGCCTGTCGTTCTTGGATCGCGAGCGCACGGTCGCGTCGAAAAGCTACAACCGGTGGTTGATCCCGCCGGCAGCCCTCGCGGTCCATCTGTCGATCGGCGAGGTGTACGCGTTCAGCGTGTTCAAGAACCCGCTCGTCGACCACTTCGGCTCGAGCCTGACGGCGATCGGCGCCATCTTCAGCATCGCGATCGTGATGCTCGGCCTGTCCGCCGCCGTGCTGGGCACCTGGGTCGAGCGCGTCGGCCCGCGCAAGGCGATGTTCACGTCGGCCGTCTGCTGGTCGAGCGGCTTCGCGATCGGGGCGCTCGGCGTCGCGAGCGACCAGCTCTGGCTCGTGTACCTCGGCTACGGCGTCATCGGCGGCATCGGGCTCGGCATCGGCTACATCTCCCCGGTCTCGACCCTGATCAAGTGGTTCCCGGACCGCCCGGGGCTCGCGACCGGCCTCGCGATCATGGGGTTCGGCGGCGGCGCGCTGATCGCCTCGCCGCTGTCGGAGAGCCTGCTGGGCGCGTACGCAGACAAGCCGGAGGACGCGATCGTCCCGGCCTTCCTGACGCTGGGCGCGCTTTACCTGGCCGCGATGATGCTGGGCGCCTTCGTGGTCCGCGTCCCCGCCGACGACTGGAAGCCCGAGGGCTACACCGCGCCGACGGCGGACACCGCCAAGTCGATGCAGACGACGGCCAACGTGACCGCGGCGAACGGGATCAAGACGCCGCAGTTCTGGCTGCTGTGGACGGTGCTGTTCTGCAACGTCACCGC
Organism: uncultured Solirubrobacterales bacterium; assembly: GCA_963787335.1. Taxonomy (GTDB): domain Bacteria; phylum Actinomycetota; class Thermoleophilia; order Solirubrobacterales; family Solirubrobacteraceae; genus DASQFQ01. The sequence goes on along the minus strand of CAWBCU010000029.1, from coordinate 177,322 downwards.
GGGCATCGGGATCCTCGAGCAGGCCTCGCCGATGATCCAGGACTTCTTCCCGGACATCGACGCCAAGGAGGCGGCGGGCTTTGTCGGCCTGCTCTCGCTGGCCAACATGGGCGGGCGCTTCATCTGGTCCTCCACGTCCGACCTGATCGGGCGCAAGCCGATCTACATGGGCTACCTCGGCATCGGGGCGGTCCTCTACTTCGTCCTGGCCTCGTCGGGCACGGCGGGCATCGCGATCTTCGTCGGCACCACGGCCGTGATCATCTCCTTCTACGGCGGCGGCTTCGCGACCGTGCCGGCCTACCTGAAGGACCTCTTCGGCGGGCTGGAGGTCGGCGCGATCCACGGCCGGCTGCTGACCGCCTGGGCGGCCGCCGGGATCGCGGGGCCGACGATCGTCAACCGGGTCGCCGACTCCCAGGAGGCGGCCGGCAAGGAGGGCCCGGACCTCTACACGCTCTCGCTCTACATCATGGTCGGCGTCCTCATCGTCGGCTTCATCGCGAACCTCCTGATCCGGCCCGTGGCCGAGCGCTACCACGAGCGCACGGAGGAGCGGGCGCAGGAGGCCGACAGGAAGTCGCGATTCACCCACCAGCAGCAGCCTGAGGAGGCACGGCGATGACCACGAACGGACATCACGACGACACCGGCCGCAGCGCGGTCATCCCGGCGATCCTCCTGTGGGTCCTCGTGGCCTGCGGGCTGCTCTACGGGGTCGTCCAGACCGCCACCAAGATCCCTGCGCTGTTCGGCGGCTGAGGGCACGCCATTGGTACGCTCCGCCTTACCAGCCCGGACCGAATTCGGAGGGATCCCATGCCCATGAAGTACGCCCGCCTCACCGAGCCGCTGGTGCGCGAAGACGGCGTTCTGCGCCCCGCGACCTGGGACGAGGCGCTGGACCGCGCCGCATCGGGCTTCAAGGCCTCGATCGATCGCCACGGGCCGGACAGCTTCGGCATGTTCAGCTGCTCCAAGGCGACCAACGAGGTCAACTTCCTCGCTCAGAAGTTCACGCGCGTCGCGATCGGCACCAACAACATCGACTCTTGTAACCGAACTTGACACGCACCTAGCGTCGTCGGTCTGGCGACGGTGTTCGGCGCTGGTGGAGGCACCAGCTCATATCAGGAAGTGCAGGACACGGACGTGATCCTGCTGTGGGGATCGAACGCCCGCGAGGCGCACCCCATCTTCTTCCACCACATGCTCAAGGCGATCCACGCCGGGGCGCACATGTACGCCATCGATCCGCGGCGCACGACGTCGGCGCAGTGGGCCGACACCTGGCTCGGGCTCAACGTCGGCAGCGACATCGCCCTTGCCAACGCCATGGCCCGCGAGATCGTGCACGCCGGCCTCCACAACCGCGAGTTCGTCGCGCGTGCGACCGAGGGCTTCGAGCCCTACGTCGCGTCGCTCGAGCCCTACACGCTCGAGTACGGCGAGGAGCTCAGCGGGATACCGGCCGACGTGATCAAGGACGTCGCGCACATGTACGCGCGGGCCGAGCGCGCGCAGATCTGCTGGACGCTGGGCATCACCGAGCACCACAACGCCGTCGACAACGTCCTCGCGCTCATCAACCTCGCGCTGCTGACCGGCCACGTCGGGCGCTACGGCTCGGGCCTGAACCCGCTGCGCGGCCAGAACAACGTGCAGGGCGGCGGCGACATGGGCGCGATCCCCAACCGGCTGCCCGGCTTCCAGGACCTCGAGACCGACCCCGAGGCGGTGGCCAAGTTCGAGCGCGCGTGGGACACGAAGCTCCAGCCGCACTACGGGTGGCACATGACCGAGATGTTCGAGGCGATGGAGCGCGGCGAGCTGACGACGCTGTTCGTGCTCGGCGAGAACCCCGTGCAGTCCGACGCCGACGCGCATCACGTCAAGAAGCTGATCGGCGGACTCGAGCACTTCGTCGTCCAGGACATCTTCCTCACCGCGACCGCGCAGATGGCGGACGTCGTCCTGCCCGCGTCGGCCAGCTGGGCCGAGTCGGAGGGCACGGTCACGAACAGCGAGCGGCGCGTGCAGCGCTGCCGCAAGGCGCTCGACCCGCCCGGCCAGGCGCGCGACGACACCCGGATCCTGGTCGACCTCGCGGCGCGACTGGGCCACGAGTGGCAGTACGAGTCCTCCGAGGAGATCTGGAACGAGCTGCGCTCGCTGGCGCCGAACCACGCCGGCATGAGCTATCGGCGGCTGGAGGAGCTGGGCGGCATCCAATGGCCGTGCTACTCCGAGGACAAGCTGGAGCCGACGTTCCTGCACGGCCGCCTGTGGGAGGAGCCCAGGAGCGGGCCGGCCGCGGTGTTCCACGTCGTCGAGGACGATCCGCCGACCGACAAGCTCTCGGGCGAGTTCCCGCTCCGCCTCACGACCGGCCGGCGGCTGGACTCGTTCAACACCGGCGTGCAGACCGGCGGCTACAGCTCGCCGCTGCGCCGCCCCGAGGAGCTCGAGCTGTCCAGCGCCGACGCCTCGGAGCTCGGGGTGACAGACGGCGACCGCGTGCGCATCACCTCGCGCAACGGCGAGGTTGAGGCCCCGGTGCGCGTCGACCGCGCGCTGCGGCCGGGGCTCGCCTTCATGACGCTGCACTTCCCCGACGAGGTCGAGACGAACCTCCTCACCATCAACAACACCGACCCGAAGTCCGGGACCGCCGAGTTCAAGGCGACGGCCATCCGCGTCGAGCCGCTCGTCCCCGCCGAGCCCGAGGACACGTCCGACGCCGCCGATCCGGCGTCGCACGTCGCACAGCCGCACTGATGGACATCGTCCTCCACAAGGACGAGCCGTCGGCGGCCGAGCGGGACGCCGTCGACGCGGTGCTCGGCCCACCCGACAGCCGCTGGGTGGGCGCGCTCACCACCTCGGACCGGGACCGCCGCGTCGCCCGCGGCGGCCACGCCGCGCGCGCCCAGCGGCACCTGCTGCTGCCGACGCTCCACGCCGTGCAGGCCCGCGCCGGCTGGATCAGCCCCGGCGCGCTCAACTACATCTGCCAGCGGCTGACCATCCCGCCCGCCGAGGCCTACGGCGTGGCGACTTTCTACGCGCTGTTCTCGCTCGAGCCGCAGCCGCCGGCCGTCGCGCACGTCTGCACCGACATCGCCTGCATGGCGGGCGGGTCGAAGAAGCTGTGCGCCGATCTCGAGGCTCGGATCGGGCCGAAGGGCGGGCACCACGGCAGCAACGGCGCCGGGCCCGGCGAGGACCCGATCTGGCTCGAGAGCCCGTGCCTGGGGATGTGCGAGACGGCGCCGGCAGCGATGGTCAGCATCGCCGGCGAGCAGCCGCTCGAGGTCTCCGTCGACCACGCCGAGGCAGACGACATCGCAGCGTTGCTCGCCGGCGGCGACGTCCCCACGCCGGCCGTCCCGAAAGTCCCGCAGGCCGGCGAGCCGGGGCTGCGGCTGCTGCGCCGCGTCGGCCTGGTCGACCCGACGAGCGTGGACAGCTATCGCGCGCACGGCGGCTACGAAGCCCTGCGCGCCGCGTTCGACATGGGCGAGCAGGGCGTGTTGCGCGAGGTCGACGATTCCAAGCTGCTCGGGCGCGGCGGCGCCGCGTTCCCGACCGGCCGCAAGTGGGCGGCCGTGGCCGCCCACCCGACCCGCCCGCACTACCTCGTCTGCAACGCCGACGAGTCCGAGCCCGGGACGTTCAAGGACCGCGTGCTGCTCGAACAGGACCCGTTCAGCGTCATCGAGGCGATGACCATCACCGGCTTCGCCACCGGCTGCGAGCACGGCTACCTGTACCTGCGCGGCGAGTACCCGCTGGCGTGGGAGCGCCTGGTCGGAGCCGTCACCGAGGCGCGGGCCCGCGGCTTCCTCGGCCAGGACATCCTTGGCCGCGGCATCAACTTCGACATCGAGCTGCGCAAGGGCGCGGGCGCGTACATCTGCGGCGAGGAGACGGCGCTTCTGAACTCGATCGAGGGCTATCGCGGCGAGCCCCGCAACAAGCCGCCGTTCCCCGTGGAGCACGGGCTGTTCGACAAGCCGACCGTGATGAACAACGTCGAGACGCTGGTCAACGTCCCCGGCATCGTGCTCGACGGCGGCCAGGCCTACGCGCGGATCGGCACCGAGGACTCGAAGGGCACGCGCCTGTTCTGCCTTTCCGGCCGGGTCGCGCGCCCCGGGCTCTACGAGGTGCCGTTCGGCGTCACCCTGCGCGAGCTGCTCGACCTGGGCGGTGGCGTACTCGACGGCCGGCCGCTGCGGGCCGTCCTCCTCGGCGGCGCCGCCGGCCGCTTCCTGACGCCGGACGAGCTCGACGTCGAGATGTCCTTCGAGGCGACCCGCGAGGCCGGCGCGAGCATGGGCTCGGGCGTGATCATGCTCGTCGACGACACCGTCGACATGCCGGCGATCCTCATGCGCATCGCCGCGTTCTTCCGCGACGAGTCGTGCGGCCAGTGCGTCCCGTGCCGCGTCGGGACCGTGCGCCAGGAGGAGGCGCTCGCGCGCCTGACCAACGGGCACCCGCGCGGCACCCCGGAGCAGGAGTACGCGCTGCTCGACGAGATCACCGCCTCGATGCGCGACTCGTCGATCTGCGGCCTCGGCCAGACTGCGGCCGACGCGATCGAGTCCGCGCTGCGCAAGCTCGATGTCTTCGAGACGGGAGGTCAACGATGAGCAGGACCCGGACCGGGGCGCCGCCCCGCACGGTCGAGCTCGAGATGAACGGCGAGACCGTCGAGGCCAAGGAGGATCAGACGATCCTCGAGGTCGCCCAGGAGCAGGGCATCGAGATCCCGACCATGTGCTGGGAGCGGACGCTCACGCCGGTCAACGCCTGCCGTGTCTGCGTCGTCGAGCTCAAGGGCGCCCGCGTCCTCGCGCCGTCGTGCGCGCGCAAGGTCGAGGAGGGCATGGAGATCCAGACGCACTCCGAGCGCGTGAACCACAGCCGCAAGATGGTGCTCGAGTTCCTCGCCTCCTCGGTCGACCTGTCGGTGATGCCGAACGTCGCGCGCTGGATCGAGGAGTACGGGGCCGATCCCGACCGCTACGGCCCGCCCGCGCCGCCGTTCGAGGCCGGCGAGCGCGACCGCCTGCGCGCCGGTCACCACGAGACCCCCGACGGGCAGCACGCCGCCACCGTCCACCAGCCGGTGAAGGTCGACAACGAGCTCTACGTGCGCGACTACTCGAAGTGCATCCTCTGTTACAAGTGCGTCGAGGGCTGCGGCACCGACTGGCAGAACACGTTCGCCATCGCCGTCGCGGGCCGCGGGTTCGACGCCCGCATCGCCACCGAGTTCGCCAACCCGCTCCCCGACTCCGCGTGCGTCTACTGCGGCAACTGCATCGCCGTCTGCCCCACCGGCGCGCTGATGTTCAAGAGCGAGCACGACCGCCGCGAGGACGGCCGCTGGGACGAGGACGAGCAGACCGTGACGACCACGATCTGCACCTACTGCGGCGTCGGCTGCAACCTCGAGCTGCACGAGCAGGACAACGAGATCGTCAAGGTCACCTCGCCCCTCGACCACCCGGTCACGCGCGGCAACCTCTGCATCAAGGGCCGCTTCGGCTTCCAGTTCATCCAGAACCACGAGGACGAGGAGCCGCCAGAGTTCCTCGAGATCCTCGAGCGCGGCGGCAGGCGCGGCCGCCGCAAGGACCGGAAGGACGGCCATGCAGCCGGCTGACGACACCCCGACCAACCGCGGCGCCAGCCCGGTCGACGACGAGGGGCGCATCGCCGTCGCCGGCGCCGACGGCTGGCTCTACCTCCCGTTCAAGCGCGACGAGCGGACCGGCGAGCACGAGATCACCCTCCTGCGGGAGTCCGACGGCGAGGAGGTCCGCTTCACGATGCCGGCCTTCATGGAGCAGGGCGACGAGCTCGGCGAGGTCGCGCTGCTCGTGATCCGCGCCCGCGAGCGCTGGCGCGAGCTCAAGGGCGTCGGCGGCTAGGGGACGCGCGCGCTTCCGCCTGACGCGGCCGCGGCATCGGGGACAATGCGCCCTTGCTCGCGTTCCTCGCCCGGCGGTTGTTCTACGCGGCCGTCGCGCTCGTCGCGCTGGCGGCGATCGTCTACGTCATGTTCGACGTCCCGCACCGGCTCGAGCGGGTCTTCTTCCACGTCGACTTCGGCGTGACCTGCTCGTACCCGGGCTGCCCGCCGGTCACGACGCTGTGGGGGCGCTCGTGGCAGACCGACATCTACCTGCTGGTCGGCGGCCTCGCGCTCGGCGTCACGGCGGGCTTCGCCGCCGCGGTGTTCTGCGCGACCCGCCCGCGCACGCTCGTGACGCGCGCGATCGAGGCGACCGCGCTGATCCTCTACTCGATGCCGGTGTACCTGTTCGCCTTCGGCCTGCTGCTGGTGTTCGAACCGAACTTCGGCCTGCTGCCGTCACCGGTCTTCTTCTCCCCGGAGGACTACGAGGCGCCGCTCACGAACCCGTGGCACTTCTTCGAGGCGATGCTCGTGCCGTGGATCCTGGTCGCCGCGCCGTTCGGCGCGGTCGTGATGCGGCTTGCGCGGGTGGCGATCCGCGAGGGGATCGAGAGCGACTACGTGCGCACCGCCGCCGCGAAGGGGCTGTCGAAGCGCAAGGTGATGCGGCAGGCGGCACGCCCGAGCCACGCCTCGGTGGCCTCGCTGACCGGCGCGTGGGTGCCGACGTTCGTGACCAACATGGTGCTGGTCGAGTTCGTGTTCTTCATCCCCGGCTTCCTCGGCCTGTCGAGGCGCGCGTTCGGTCAGGCGCCGTCCACGCTGGTGCCCACTGAGCCGATCGGCGCCATCGACATCCCCATGGTGCAGGCGCTCGCGCTGTGGACGGCGCTGCTGATCGTGCTCGTCAGCGCGCTGGCGGATGTCGCGCTCCTCATGCTCGACCCGCGCGTGCGCTCGACCGGGCGACCGGTCGGCTGATTGGTTCGCAAACGTGGCACGGGATTGGACCCTTCCCTCGCGGTCCGCTTCATGGAAGGCTCGCCGCATGGCGGCGAATCGCAACGGGGTGAACCGGTGCTGACCGAGGTGGCCGACGGCGTCTGGGTTCGGCAGAGCGCGTGGGTCTGGACCAACTCCATCGTGGTGCGCGGCGAGGACGGGCTGATCGTGGTCGATCCCGGCATCGAGGGCTCCGAGCTGGACGAGCTCGCCGATGACCTGGACGGGCTCGGCCTTCCGGTGGTCGCCGGGTTCTCCACCCATCCGCACTGGGATCACCTGCTCTGGCATTCCCGGTTCGGCGACGTGCCGCGCTACGGCACCGCCGCCAACGCCGACCTCGCCACTCAAGCCCGAGAGCGGGCACAGGCGATGGCGGCGGAGAGCGCGTCGGGCATCCCGCTCGAGCTGGTGGCGCTCATCACCCCGCTGCCCGCGGACGGCGGGCCCGTGCCGGGCGAGCTGATCGAGCATCAGGCGCACGCCGTCGGCCACGCCGCGATCCTCCTGGCGGACCGTGGCGTCCTGCTCGCCGGCGACATGCTCTCCGACGTCCTGATCCCGCTCTTCGACCCTCGCCAGACCGACCAGCTGGGCGCCTACGGGGCGGCACTCGACCGGCTGGATGAGGCGACCGGGCACGTCGATGTCGTGGTCCCCGGCCACGGCGCCGTCGCCAAGGGCCCCGAGGTGGCGGCCCGCCTCGCCGCCGATCACGCCTACATCGACGCGCTGCGGCGAGCAGAGGAGCCGGTGGATGCGCGCCTGGAGGCGGATTGGCTCGCCGGCCCTCACCGGTCGAATCAGGAGGCGGCTCGAGCTTGACTTCAGCGCGGCTCGGGCACGTAATGCCGCGTGCGCGTCTGCCGGTCCAGCCAGACGCGCATCAGGCGGTCGGTGGTCGGGTCGAGGAAACGCTCGGAGGTCGGGATCCAATCCGGGCGCGCGCCGTCGCTCTCGCCGTGGCGGCGGCGCCACCAGCCCTTGCGGCTGGCGACGGGAGCAGGGACGGCGGGCTCGAGCCCCGGCAGATCCTCCAGCAACGCCACGGCGGATTCGGGCGCGGCGTACAGACGGCCCAACCGCTCGTCGAGCTCGTCGCCCTCCAGGTGCCCCGCGACGTAGTGGCGTCCGAGCTCAGCGGCGACGGCGTCGGTCTGGGTCACCGCGCGAGCTTCACCGCGGTGCCGTAGGCGAGGATCTCGGTGAGGCCCTTGCCCATCTCCGACGAGTCGAAGCGGACGGCGATGATCGCGTCGGCGCCGAGCACGTGCGCGTTGGCGACCATCCGGTCCACCGCGTGGCGGCGCGAGTCCTCGAGCACCTCGGTGTACTGACTCACCTCACCCGATCGCAGCGCGGAGAAGCTCGCCGTGAAGCCCTTGGCGAAGCCCATCGACCGCACGATCAGGCCGAAGCAGAGGCCCAGGCTCTCGGCGACCTGCACTCCGGGCAGCTCCTGCGCGGTCGTGATGAGCAGGTCTGCCTGAACGGCGCCGGTGGAGGCCATGGGCCGATTGTCGCACTGCGCACGGAACCTCGGCGCGGCGGCAGGGACGCCTGACACGGAGCGGCGAAGGAATCGAACCTTCCAACCGCCGGGCTACGACGGCCTGCCGGTTTTGAAGACCGGATGGGCCACCAGGCCCGTGCCGCTCCGCGCGGGAGGGTAGGCGACTCAGGACCGCCAGCGCAGGAAGGCGATGGAGAGGATGTAGGCGACCCCGCCGATCGCGCCGAGCGCGGAGTAGGGGCTGCCGTCCTTGCCCTGGGCGACCTCGACGAGGAAGGCGCCGATGATGACGAAGATGAGCACGATCCCGGCGAGTGCCGTGGCCTGGAAGTCGATCCGCTCCCAGCGCTCGTCGCGTGCAGGCCCGCCGATGCCGGCGATCGTCTCCGAGTGGCGGCCGCCGAAGTAGAGCAGCGCGGCCACGAAGGCGAGGACCCCGAAGGAGGCCAGGCCCTGGTCGAGGTTGTCGCCGATCCAGAACGCGCCGAGCATCACGAGCCCGATGAGGAGGGCGAAGGCCGGCATGAACCAGCGGGTCTTGTACAGGCGGTTCAACGTGCTACCTCGTGAGTTCGTCGTCGTCGACATGGAAGATCTCCTCTACTTGGGTGCCGAAGTACCGGGCGAGCGCGATCGCCAGCGGCAGAGAGGGCGTGTAACGCTCCTTCTCGATCGAGTTGATCGTCTGGCGCGAGACGTCCATCGCCTCGCCGAGCTGCTGCTGGGAGAGCCCGCGCTCGTTCCGCAGTTCCTTGACACGGTTGTTCATACGGGGCAGATGGAAAGTTAGCTTGACATCGACGAAATGTCAAGTCAACTTTCCATCTAGGCGCGGTCCGCCTTGGCGGCGGCGAGCCGTTCGAGGAACTCCTCGGCCGCGATCCGCTCGGGTGCGCCGGCCACGCGCGGGCGCAGGCGCCGCTCGAGCTCGGCGGCGAGCTCGGCGCGCGCGGCTGTCTCCAGGCCGCTGCGGCGGGCGAGGAACTGGCGCACGGTGCCGATGTCCTGCGCCGACACCGCGCTCACGTCCCAGCCGTCGCCGCGGTGCGCCGGCGCGGCCGTCGGTTCCTCGTCCTTGCCGCCCGGCCGGTCGCGCACGACGAGCGTGCCGCCCGCGAGATCGCCGAGCCGCTGGTTGCGCGTGGTGAAGAAGATGCTGGTCATCCCGATCCCGTAGAACAGCGGCAGGATGTCGATCAGGCGCATGACGTTGCGCACGCAGCTGGGGAGGAAGGTGACCGGCAGCCCCCCGGTGCGCACGACCCGCAGCCCGGTCCAGCCCTTGCCGAGCGTCTGCCCGTGCGAGCGGACCTCGAACAGCACGTTGTAGCCGAACCAGATCACGAAGAAGGAGATCGCGAAGAGGCCTGTGCCGAGCAGGCTCTCCTGCCCGCCGAACACGCCGGTGATGAAGCCGGCGGCGACCAGGAGCGTGCCCTGGATCAGGAAGTCGAACAGCGCGGCGACGAAGCGCGAGCCGATCCCGGCCAGCGTGAGGTCGATGTCGACGCCTTCCGGCGTGGAGATGCGGACCCGGTCCTCATACTCCATCGTCCGGTGAAACTAGACCGTTTCGTGGAGGAGCGCCGCCCTGGCTGGGCCGGGCTCGAGGCGCTGCTTCGCAGCGCGGGCAAGAAACCCGAGCGCCTCGGGCCGGAGCGCCTGCGCCGTCTCGGCGGCCTCTATCGGGCGGCCGCGGCCGATCTCGCCTTCGCGCGCCGGGCCTTCCCGCACGAGCCGGTCACGCGGCGGCTCGAGCGGCTCGTCGCCGACGGTCGCCAGGCCGTCTACGCCGATCAGGGCTCGCGCCGCTCGCTGTGGTGGTTCCTCTCGACCGGCTACTGGCGGCGCGTGCTGGAGCGGCCGTGGGCGCTGGTCGCCGCGCTGGTGCTGCTGTTCGGGCCGCTCGCGCTCGCGGCTGTGTGGGCGATCGACGATCCGGCCGCGGCGATCGGCGTGGTGCCGCCCGAGTTCCAGGGCGTGGTCGAGCCGGGCGGCAGGAGCAACGCGACGAGCGCGGCCGACCAGGCGGGGCTGGCGGGCGTGATCTTCACGAACAACATCCGCGTGACGTTCGCGTCGGTCGCCGGTGGCATCTTCGCGGGGCTGGGCACGGCCGCGGTGCTGATCTTCAACGGCGGCTTCGTCGGCGCGGTCCTCGGCCTCTCGATCGAGAACGGCTCGAGCGCCGGGTTGCTGGAGTTCATCCTCCCGCACGGCGTGCTCGAGCTGTCGTGCATCGCCATCGCCGCCGCGGCCGGCCTGCGGATCGGCTGGGCGCTGGTCGAGCCCGGGACGCTGACGCGCGGCCAGTCGCTGCGGCGCGAGTTCCGCCCGGCGATGGAGCTGGTGCTCGGCACGATGCCGTGGGTCGTGCTCGCGGGGCTCGTCGAGGGGTTCGTGCGCGGCTCGACCGGAGGTCTCGGCGGAGCGATCGTCATCGGCGGCGGCCTCGGCGTGGTGTTCTGGGGTCTGGTGGCGTGGCGCGGGCGCCCGGAGCCTCAGAGCCGCGCGCGCGCCTTGGCCTGGAGGTAGGCGCGGACGCAGGCGGCGGGGAGCGCGCCGGCGGGCGCCTCGAGCACGCTCGCCCCGGCGCGCTCGAGCTGATGCGCCACGCGGGCGCGCCCCGCCAGGACGTCGAGCGCGACCGCCTGGCCGTAGACGTCGCGGGGCAGGACGGGCGGCGTCGCGAGCTGGGCGTCGAGGTCGGGGTCGCGCACGGAGGCGACGAGCACGACGTGGCGGCGCGCGAGCACCGGCACGGCGTCGACGAGCGGGCGCGCCGCCGCCTCCTCCAGCAGGTCGCAGAAGATCACGATCAGCGAGCGCTTGGCGCCCTCGACGGTCTGGAAGGCGAGCTCGTAGTCGGCGTCGACGGGCCGCGGCTCGAGGTCGAACAGCGCGCGCACCACGCCGTCGCCGCCCGCACGCCGCGGCGGCAGTCGGCGGCGGATGCCGTCGTCGAAGGCGACGACGCCGCAGCGATCGCCGACCACGTCGGCCACGAGCGCGACCGTGACGGCGGCGTCGACGGCCGCGTCGAGCCGGGTGCGGTCCTCCAGCGGCGCGCTCATGAGGCGTCCGGCGTCGATCAGCAGCATCACCTCGCGGTCCTGCTCGACGCGGAACTGGTTGCTCATCGGCCGCCCGAGCCGGTCGGTCGCGCGCCAGTTGATCTGCCGCACGTCGTCGTCGGGCGAGTAGTCGCGGATCGACTCGAAGTCGGTGCCGAGCCCGAGCGGCCCGCGCGTCAGCCGGCCCTGTTCGCGGAAGCGGCCCTGGCGCACGGAGAGCGCGAGCCGGCGCGCGGCGGGGAGGTCGGGGTAGACGAGGAGCTCGTGCTCCTCGCCGTCCTGGTGGTGCCAGCGGCCGAGCCTCAGCGGGCCCTCGGTGCGGGTCGCGACGGCGCCGAGCGTGTGGCGGCCGCGGCGCAGCGGCGTGAGCGTGGCGTCGAGCCGGCCGTCCGCCTCGCGCGGGTCGAGCGCCAGGTCGGGCGGGATCGGCTGCCGCAGCCGCACGCGCCCCGGGCCCGCGGGCGTCGCCGCGACCGTCAGCGGCGCGGCGACGCCGCGCGCCAGGATCGGCGCCACCCGACGGTCGATCCGCGGCCGCGCGCGCACCGCGAGCGCGTCGGCGAGCGTCGCGCCGGCCAGCGCGACGGCGGCGATCAGCCCCGCCGCCGGGCCGACCACGACCGTGGCGAGCGCGATCACCGCGAGCAGCGCGGCGGCGCGCGGGGTGGGGCTCACCTGGGCACAGGCACGTCGCCGAGCGCGGTCCGCACGGCGTCGTCCGGCCCGTAGCGCTCGAGCTCGGCCTCGGGCGTGAGCACGAGCCGGTGACGGAGCACGGGCGCCGCCATCCGCGAGACGTCGTCGGGCGTGACGTAGTCGCGGCCGGCGAGCCGCGCCGCGGCGCGGGCCGCGCCGAGCAGGTGGACCGCAGCGCGCGGCGACCCCCCGAGCGTGACGCTCGGCAGCTCGCGCGTGCGGCGCACGACGTCGACCACGTAGCGGGCGACGTCCTCCTCCACGCGCGTCGCGTCGACCTGCGCGCGCGCCTCGCGCAGCGCCTCGGCGCTCGCCACCGGCCGGACCTGGTCGAGGTCCCCCGCGCCGACGCCGCGGCGCGCCAGCCCGAGCATCCCCAGCTCCTCGTCGCGCGACGGGTAGCCGACGTTGAGCTTCACGAGGAAGCGGTCGAGCTGCGCCTCGGGCAGCGCGTAGGTCCCCTCGTACTCGAGCGGGTTCTGGGTCGCGACGACGAGGAACGGGTCCGGCAGCGGCTCCGGGTGCCCCTCGACCGACACCTGGCCCTCCTGCATCGCCTCGAGCAGCGCGGCCTGCGTCTTCGGCGGCGTGCGGTTGACCTCGTCGGCGAGCAGCACGTTCGTGAACACCGGCCCGCGGCGGAAGCTCAGCTCCCCGCCACGCAGCGTCACGTTGCCGGTCAGGTCGGAGGGGAGCATGTCGGGCGTGAACTGCACGCGCCGGAACTCGACCGCGAGCGCGCGGGCGAAGGCGTTGGCGATCAGGGTCTTCGCGACGCCGGGCGGCCCTTCGAGCAGCACGTGGCCGCCGAGTGCCGCGGCGGCGAGCAGCGTCGCGACCGTCTCGCGCTGGCCCACCACCACCTTGGCGACCTCGCCGGCCACCGCGTCATGGAGCTCCCTCATCCGTCGCGCATGGTGTCACGGGACCCTCCGGCCAGCGCCGCGAGCGCGCGCCCGGTGGCGAGCACCGTGTCGTCGTCCGCCGCGTGTCCGCTCAATGCCCGCGCCTCGTCTGCGTCCAGGCCCGCCGCCAGCGCGGCCTCGCGCCACGCGTCCGGGCCGGCCTGCGGGCCCAGCCCCGCACGGCGGGCGAGCCGCCGGCGCGCCTCCGCCCGCACGGGCGCCACAGCCTCCTCGCGATCCCGGCCGCGCGCCATCGTCGCGGCGAGCGCGTCGACGTAGGCGCGCCGCGGCGGCGGCAGGTCGCGGCGCTCGGGCTCGGGCGGGCCGAGGCGGCGGCCGCGGGCGACCATGAACACGAGCGCGGCGAGCGCGAGCCCGATCAGCGCCCAGCCGAAGCGGGCCGGCAGCGCGGCGAGCCCGCGCGCGGGGCCGTAGCCGTGCACGCTCTCGACGAAGGTCAGCGGCCCCGGGCCGCTGAGCGCGAGCGCCAGCGCGGCGTTGTCGGCCTCGCCGAGCAGGCGGTTCTGCAGCGGCGAGCTGTCGGCGAGCAGCGCGATCCGCCCGCGGCCGGCGCGCGTGACGAGCAGGAGCGTCCCCTCGTCCCCCGCCAGCACCCGCTGGTCGGGGCCGGGCGGCGCCCAGCGCCCGTCGCCGGCCGTGCGCACCCGCCGCACGCCCGCGCTCTCCGGCGCCGCGGCGAGCGGCCGGGCGGTCTCCGGCCCGTCGTCGTACCACGCCGGCCGCCGGTCGCGGTCCAGCAGCGTGCGCGTCCAGATCCCGGGCGGCCCGCCGATCACCACGCGGCCGCCGCGCTCGGCGAACGCGCGCAGCGCCCGCGCCTCGCCGGGCGTCAGCTCCCCGGCGTCCATGACCGCGACCGTGCCGCCCTCGCCGAGCGACTCGCGCGACGGCGGGTCGCGCAGCGCGCGCACCCGCACGCCCTCGCGCTCGGCGAGCGCCGCCCACGCCGCGAGGCCCTTCGATTTCGTCCCGAACGAGGACGACGCGGGGCCGCTCGGGCTCGGGGCGACCGCGTCGATCAGCGCGGCGGCGACGTTGATCGCGGCCAGCAGCGCGAGGACCGCGAGCCCGGCGCGGGCGGCACGGTTGCGCGGCAGCCTCATCGCGCCTCGCCGAGCACGCGCTGCCAGCCCTCGCGGCTGGCGGCCTCGTCGTCCTCGTCCGCCGCCCGCCCGCCGTAGGCGATCGCGTCGAAGTCCGCCCCGACGCGCTCGAAGGCCGGCGAGCCGACGGCGGCGGCGACCTCGCCGGTCGTCAGCGAGGGGCGGTACTCGATCAGCCGGCGGGCGTCGAGCCGCAGCAGGCCGGCGCGGAAGCGCAGGCGCACCGCCGTGTCCCACTCGCCGTTCGCGGCCGCGAGGTCGGCCTCGCGCTCGAGCGCCTCGGGATCGTCGCGCGCCGGGGCGCGAGCGCGGGCCGCGCGGACGGAGGCGGCCGCGCCGCGCCGGATCGAGCGGCGCGCGAGCGCGGCGGCGGCCAGCAGCACGAGCGCGCTGAGGAGGATGAGGACCACCGGCCGGCCGCCCGGCGTCCGCACCGCAAGGTCGTCGATGAAGTCGCTCACCGGCTGCAGACGATCCCCGAGCCGGCGCAGCAGGCCGGCGAACGGCCGCGGCAGGCCGCTGCCGCGGAAGCGGCGCTCCTGCAGGATCTCGCGGGCGTGGGCCCGGGCCTCGGCGGCGTCCGGCCCGCCCTGGGCCGGCGCCGCGGACGGCAGCGAACCCAGCAGGGCCGCGGCAACCAGGGCCGCCACGACCGCGCGGGGTCTCAGCTCCCGGATCCTCCGTCGCGGCGCTCGGGCGGATCGGGGTCGGCCAGCGGGTCGCCGCTCTGCAGCCCGCTCTCCGAGGGTGGCGGCGGGGCCTGTGGCGGCGCGAAGCCGCCGCTCTGCCCGGGCGCCGGGGCCGCGGGCGGAGCGAACCCGCCGCTCGCTGCCGGCGGGGCATAGCCGCCGAGCCCGCTCGACTCGCTCACGGCCTGGGCGCTGGTGGCGTACGCGCTCTCGTCCTGCCCGACGCCGCGCGCGAGCAGCTGGAGGTCGAAGCCCTCCTTGCGGACGCGCAGGTCGAAGTAGATGACGGTCAGCACGGCCGCCGTCAGCGGCAGCGTGATCAGCGACGAGAGCGTGTTGACGATGGTGTAGAAGACCCCCGCGACCGCTTCGCTGTCCGTCGCGGCGATCAGCGTCGCCCCGAACAGCACGCCGAGGATGCCGCTGATGACGGTCACGAGCAGGTACATCACCAGCAGCGCGCCGAAGACCGGCCACCAGCGGCCCTGGACGAGCTTGAACGACCGGCCCAGCGCCGCGACCGGCCCGAGGTTCTCGGACAGCAGCGCCGGGAAGCTCACCGACCACGCGACGGCCAGCCAGATGCCCGGGATGATCAGCGCGATGAACGCCGGGATCAGGCCCAGGACATAGAGGAACGACACGACGATCACGGGCACGAGCCGGCTCATCGCGAACCGCAGCGATTCACCGACCGTCGCGCGCTCGCCGAGATAGACCCCGGACACCGCGCGGAAGCAGGCGGCTGACGCGAGCGACATCAGCACGATCGAGAGCACGCCGGTCACCAGGGTCCCGGCGACCTCGCTGCCGGTGGAGAAGCCCGTGCCGGTGGTCGTGTTGTTGTCCAGGTTGAACGCGTCCTCGCTCGCCGAGGCCGTGATCAGCGTGGTGATGATGTTCAGCGGCACCGCCACCACGAGCACGCAGGCCGCGAGCGTGCCGAAGCTCTGGCGCACGATCTTGAACGATGCGTCGAGCACCTCGCCGACGCTGAGCGGGCGCAGCTGGGGCGAGTACTGAGTGGTGGACACCTCCGCGGACCTTAGTCCCTGAGGTTCAGCCCGTGTTCCAATGCGCCCTTGATCGAAGCGTCGAGCGCGTTGATCCGGTAGAGCGCGAGCGCCTCGGGGGAGCCGAACCGCCGCCCCGGCGCCGCCTCCGGCCCGTGGTGGCAGAGCACGCAATGGGCGAGCGCGAGCCGCTTGCCCTCGTCCATCCCGGCCGTCCGCTCGTCGAGCAGGCGCTGGCCGAGCACGACGTGCCCGAGCAGGCGGCCCTCCTCGCTGAGGCCGATCTCGGCGCCGTAGGTGAACTCGCGCGTCTTGCCGAGGTCGTGGACGAGCGCCGCGCACAGCAGCAGGTCGGAGTTCAGCCGCACGTGCAGCGCGGCCGTCTCCACCGCCAGCTGCCCGACCGCGACGGTGTGCTCGAGCAGCCCGCCGAGGTAGGCGTGGTGGCCGTTGCGGGTGCACGGCGCGCGCCGCCACGCGGCGCGCAGCTCCTCGTCGGAGATCAGCCGCTCGAGCAGCCCGCGGTACGCGGGGTCGTGGACCTCGCGCGCGAGGTGCTCGAGGAAGCCGTCGAGCTCCTCCATGTCGCGGTAGGCGACGGGCAGGAACTCGGCGGGATCGGCGGACTCGGCGCGCTCGATCTGCTGGACGTCGACCTGCAGCTCGTCGCGGAACTTCTCCACGCGCCCGCGCACGCGCACGAGCTCGCCGCGCTCGAAGCGGCCCGCGAGGATGTCCGCGTCCTTGAAGGCGCGACCGGACAGCGTGCCGCTGCGATCGCGGAACTCGAGCGCGAGGTAGGGGGTGCCGGTGCGCGCGAGCAGGCGGTCCTTACGCGTGCATGCGTAAACACCGGCGACCTCGTCGCCCGGCCGCAGTGAGGTGATGCCGGCCACGCGGTCGATGATGGTCAGCGAGCCGGACGGGACCCGCTACCGTGATTGCCGATGCAGCCCCTACGTTGGGAGCGTCGCCCGGATGGCCTCAGGGCCCCGGCTCTGGTTTGCGCATTCAAGGGCTGGAACGATGCGGGCGAGTCCGCCACAGCCGCCCTGTCGTTTCTCGGCACGGCGCTCGACGCCCAGCGCTTCGCGACCATCGATCCCGAGGAGTTCGTCGACTTCCAGGCGACCCGCCCGACGGTGCGTCTCCATGAAGGTCTGACGCGCCACATCGACTGGCCCGAGTTCGAGGTCTACGAGGCCCGCATCCCGCGCGCGCCGCGCGACCTGATCCTGCTCTCCGGCCCCGAGCCCGCGATCCGCTGGCGCACCTTCTGCCAGACGGTGGTCGACCTCTCCGAGGCGCTCGGCGTGCAGATGGTCACCTCGCTCGGCGCGCTGCTCGCCGACGTCCCGCACTCGCGCCCGGTCTCCGTGACCGGCATCGCCTCCGACGAGTCGCTCGTCGACCGCATCGGCCTCAGCACGTCGACCTACGAGGGCCCGACCGGCATCGTCGGCTGCCTCCAGGCCGCCGCGACCGACGCCGGGATCCCCGCCGCCTCGCTGTGGGCCGCGGTCCCGCACTACGTCGCGGTCGTGCCGAACCCGAAGGGCGCGCTCGCGCTGCTGCGGAAGCTCGAGACGCTGGTCGGCGTGAACATCGACGCGGGTGAGCTCGAGACGGCCGCGGTCGACTACGAGCGCCAGGTCTCGCGCGCGGTCGAGATGGACCCGGACGTGCAGGCCTTCGTCGAGCGGCTCGAGCGCGCCGCCGACGAGGAGGAGCCGTCGCCTGATCCCTCTGATCTTCCGTCGGGGGACCTGTTGGCGCGCGAGTTCCAGCGGTTTCTCAGGCAGCGCGGAGCGGATCAGCCCTAGCGCTCGGCCGCCGGGCAGGCGATCCGGTAGTCGCACATCGAGCAGGCCGCGTAGGACGGGGTCGGCTCGAAGCCCTGGCCCTGGATCCCGTCGGCGACCTCGAGCACGGTGTCCGTGATCCAGTCGCGGTCCTCCTCGGAGCGCTCGACCGGCACCTTCTCGTCGTCGAGCACGTAGTAGTAGGCCTGCTGGGCGGCCTCGAGCTGCCACGACTCGCGCGCCCCGACCGCGTACAACGAGAGCTGCACGTCCTCGCGCAGCTGCGCGGCGGTCTTCGGGCGGCCGGTCTTGTAGTCGATCAGCTCGTAGCCGCCGTCCGGCAGGCGGTCGACGCGATCGACGCGGCCGCGCAGCAGGTGCGGGCCCATCTTGAACTGGAAGGCGCGCTCGAACCAGACCGGCTCGGCGTCCTCGCCCTGGAAGCGCTCGTGGTAGCGGATCAGCGAGTTGGTGGCCTTCGTGCGCAGCTGTCGCTCCTCCTCGGAGTCGCCGAAGCCGCCGCGGCGCCAGCCCGCCTCCAGCAGCCCGAGCAGCTCGGGCAGCGACCGCGAGATCGTGCCGCCGGCGTGGAAGCGCTCGAGCACCTGGTGGACGAGGATCCCGAAGCGCTGGTTGATCGTCGGCTCGCTCGGGATCCGGAAGACGCGCGCGAACTTGTACTTCAGCGGGCAGGTCCGGTAGGTCTCGATGTCCCCCGCCGAGAGCATCAGCCCGTCGCCGCGCCGCGGCAGGAAGGACTCCAGCGACGGCTCGGTGCGCGCCGCGACGGCCCGCGCGCGCAGCTTCTCGTCGCGCTCGGCGTCCTGGAGGTACTCGTCGAGCGCCGAGGTCTCGAAGATCTCGCGCTGCTCGGAGGTCGCGGCCTGCAGCAGCCGCGTGTTGACCTCGGGCAGCGCCTCGGCGACGGACTGCGCGCCCGCCGGGCCCGGCGCGCTCGAGCAGCGCCGCGAGCTTGATCAGCTCGAGGTAGCGCACGACGGCGTGGGAGACGTCGAGGTCGGTGTCGAAGCGCAGCTCGCCGAGCCGGCCGCCGACCTGGGAGACCGTGGTGAGCAGCTCGTCGCGCAGCAGCCGGAAGGTCGACTGCAGCGTCTCGGCCGGGCCGAACAGCTCCTCGCGCTTCTCCTCCCACTCGCCGCCGACCGCCGCGCGCGCCTCCTCGGCGAACGGCGAGGCCGTCTGCCCCGCGCCGCGCTCGGTGCTCTCCGGGAACGCGATCACGAGCCGGTCGCGCGCGCGCGTCATCGCCATGTGCAGCAGCCGCCGCATCTCGGCCACGTGGGCCGCCTTGGTGTCGGCCGGCAGCGCCTCCTTGAGCAGCGCGTCCGGGATCGGCTCGAGCGTGCGCCGGCGCGGCCCGGGGATGCGCGCGGCCATCACGCCGAGCACGAAGACGTGGCTGAACTCGAGGCCCTTGGCCGCGTGCATGGCCATCACCTGCACGCCGACGGGCCGGTCGCCGGCCACCGCCTCCTCCTCGCGCAGCCCGGCGTCGGCGACGGCGGCGATCGAGCGGGCGAACTCGCGCGCGGTGGCCTGCGGCGAGCGGCGCACGTAGGCGGCGGCGAGCTCGGCGAACTTGGCGAGGTTGACCAGCCGTTCGACGACCTCCACCGAGGCGGCGAACAGCAGCTGCCGCCGCAGGCCGAGCCGCTCGATCAGCCGGTGCACGTAGAGGTCGGGGCGCGCGGAGTCCAGCGCCGCCGAGGCCGCGCGGTAGAGCTTGAAGAACGTGCGGATGCGCTCGCGCGCCTCGGGCGGGATCTGCGGGGACTCGAGCGCGGCGCCGAGCGCGCCGACCATGTCGAGCTTGCGGCGGCGGGCGATCTGGGTGCAGCGGGCGATGTCGATGGCCCGCAGCTCGACGGGCGGGCGCGCGAGCGCGCGCACGACCGCGCCGGCGTCGCCGGGGTCGACCAGCAGCCGCAGCCAGGCCAGCAGGTCGCGCACCTCGGCGCGCTGGAAGAACGCGGCCGCGCCCGCCAGCCGGTGCGGCACCGCGCGCTCCTCCAGCGCGACCGCGACGGCCTGGCCCTCGTTGCGGATCGAGCGCACCAGCACGCAGATGTCCTCGGGTTCCACCTCCTCACGCGCGACCAGCCGCTCGATCTCGGCGGCGACCGCCTGCGCCTGCGCGCGCTCGCTCTCGCAGCGCCAGAACGCGACCTCCCCGCCCTCGCGACCCCGCAGCTCCTTCAAGATCCGATCCGGCGCGGGCTCGGCGACCGCCCGCGCGGCCGTCAGCACGCGCTCAGGGCAGCGGTGGGACTCCTCCAGCCGCACGATCGTCGCGGCCGGCCACTCGGCCTCGAAGTCGCGCAGGTTCTTGGCCGCCGCGCCGCGCAGGCGGTGGATCGCCTGGTCGTCGTCGCCGGCGGCGCTGACCTGGCCGTGCTCGCCCGCCAGCAGCCGCATCAGCAGGCCCTGGGCGAAGTTCGCGTCCTGCAGCTCGTCGACGAGCAGGTGGCGGTAGCGCTCGGTCACCCGCGCCCGCACGCGCGGCTGCGAGCGCAGGAGCCGGAACGCGTTGAGCAGCAGGTCGCCGAAGTCGAGCGTCCCGCCCTCCTCGAGCATCCGGTCGTGGGTGGCGTAGAGGGCGGCGAACTCGCGCTCGCGGTCGGCCTCCGGCCCGAGCGTCCCCGCCCACGCCGCGTAGTCGTCGTGGGAGACGAGCTCGTCCTTCAAGCGGTCGATGCGGCCCACGATCGAGCCCAGCAGCGCGCTCGGGTTGCCGCGCAGGTCGTGCGAGGCCAGCGGCAGCTCGTCGATGCGCTCGAGCAGCATCGCGATGCGGTCGGCCGGCGTGACCGGGGCGGCGAACGGGTCCAGCCCCGCCTCCAGCGCCTCGTCGTGGAGCAGCCGGGCGCAGAAGTCGTGCACGGTGGTGACGGTCAGCTCGTCGAAGCCGCCGTCGAGGCTGGTCTCGAGCCGCTCGCGCAGCGCCGCGGCGCCCAGCTTCGGAGACCGTGAGGACGAGGATCGACTCCGGCGCCAGCCCGCCTTCGCGCACCAGCCAGGCGAAGCGCTCGCACAGCACGGTGGTCTTGCCGGTGCCCGCGCCGCCGAGCACGAGCAGGGGGCCGCCCGGGTGGGCGATGGCCTCGAGTTGGCGGGGCGTCGGCGACACCACCGTAGGATAGGCCCGGTGGCTGCCCCCGATCCCGCCAGGGACACCGACTGGTTGCGCATCTGCCGCCGTGCGACGAGCGAGCTGCGCGGCATCCTCCGCGACCGGCCCACCACGGCCGAGCGCGTGCCCGAGGTCGGGACCCGCGGGGAGGGCGGCGACCGCACGCTGGTGATCGACGCCGCGGCCGAGGACGCGGTGTTCAACCAGCTCGCCGGGCTGTACGACCAGGGCCTGCGCTTCACCGCCGTCAGCGAGGAGCGGGGGACGGTCGACTTCGGCGGGACCGACACGCTGGTCGTGATCGACCCGCTCGACGGCTCGGTCAACGCCAAGCGCGGCCTGCCGCACCACTCGATCTCGATCGCGGTCGCCGACGGCACGACCATGGAGGACGTCTTCTTCGGCTACGTCCACGACTTCGGGCCGGGTGAGGAGTGGGTCGCGCGGCGCGGGCAGGGCGCCTGGCTCGACGGCCGCCGGCTGTCGAAGGAGCCGGGCGAGCGCCGCGGCCCCGACGGCAAGCTCGAGTTGCTCGGGATCGAATCCGCCGACCCGCGCTGGGTCCGCGACGCGGCGGACGCGCTGGCCGAGCGCGCCTACCGCCTGCGCGCGCTCGGGACGATCGCCTCCACGCTCTGCCAGGTCGCCGCCGCGCGGCTCGACGGCATGGTCACGCTCCGGGGCTGCCGCTCGGTCGACGCCGCCGCGGGTCAGCTGATCGTGCGCGAGGCGGGCGGCCACGTCGCGTTCCCGCGCTGCCCGACGCCGCTGGGCGCGCCGCTGGACCTGATCCCGCACTCGCCGCTGGTGGCGGCACGCACCGCGCAGGGCCTCGAAGAGCTCTCCGGCGTCCCCGTCCTTTAGGAGGCCGAGAGGGTCACCCTGCCACCATGGTCAGGGTGATCGACTGGAAGCTCGCCACCACCGTCGCCGAGGGGATTGCCGGCCTCAAGACCGCCCCCGAGAGCGCGAAGTTCGAGCACGTCGCCGGGCCCACTGAGGAGAGCGCCCGGCTCGTCGCCGAGTACACCGGGCTGCGCGCGGAGACGCTGCCGCACCCCGAGCCGGTCGACCGCCCGCTCTGGATCCAGAGCAACCTCACCTCGCTCAAGACCGTGCTCGACCCGGTCGCGAGCAAGCTCGGCGGCGGCACGGGGCCGCTCTCCGGCGTCATCGGCGCGGTCGGCGGGACGGTGCTGGCCGTCGAGGTCGGCGCCATCTCGGGGATCCTCGGCCAGCGCGTGCTGGGCCAGTACGAGTTCCCGATCCTCGAGCCCGAGGCGCCCGCGCGGCTGCTGTTCGTCTCCCCGAACCTCGCGCAGGCCGCGATCAACCTCGAGGCCGAGCCCGACGAGCTGCTGCGCTGGGTCGCGCTGCACGAGATCACGCACGCCCTGCAGTTCGGGGGCGTGCCGTGGCTGCGGCCGCACCTCGCCGCGACGGTCGGCGAGCTGCTCGGCGCGCTCGAGGTCGACCCGAAGCGCGTGTTCAGCATGCCCGACCTGAGCGACCTGAAGGGCCTCGTGGACAAGGTGCGCGAGGGTGACGTCGCGACGCTGATCGTCGGGCCCGAGCGCCGCGCCACGCTCGATCGCATGCAGGCCTTCATGGCGGTGCTGGAGGGCTACGCGGAGCACGTCATGGACGCCGTCGGCGCCCAGGTGCTGCCGGACCTGCCGAAGCTCCGCGGCGCGCTGGACCGGCGTCGCCGCGACCGCTCGGGCCTGTTCCGGATCTTCGAGAAGCTGATCGGGATGGACCTCAAGCTGAAGCAGTACGAGCAGGGCAAGAAGTTCTGCGACGCGGTCGTCGCGGCCGGCGGCATCGAGGCGCTCAACCGCGTCTGGTGGGGCCCTGAGCAGATGCCGACGATCGGCGAGCTCGATGACCCGGATGCCTGGCTGGCCCGTACCACGAGCGGGATCGCGCCCGCTCTCCCGCACGCCTGAACTCGCCCGAACGCACGTTCGGCGTGTTACAAAGTCCGGGCTCGATTTCCGCCGTATGCGGGCATTCTGGCCGTCGCCTGTAACAAGCTCGCGGCAGGGGTTTACAAACGTGTGTTCGCTGGGTACTATCTTCTCCAGCGCACTTAGAACTAATATCGTTACTCTGAGAAGCACACCGAGAGGGGATGTCCATCCACATGGCCACCACCACGAACAACACCACCGCCAAGAACACCGGCACCACCGCCGCCAAGCGCAGCGCCACGGCCAAGAAGGCTGCTGCGACGCGCAAGCGCAACACCACCCGCAGCGCCACGCGCAGCACCGCTTCGCGCTCGACGGCTCGTAAGTCGCCGACGACAGACCACCGGTCGCCGTACGCGCAGCACCGCGCAGAACAAGACCCGCGACGCCGCCAAGGCCAACGCGACCGCCGCCAAGACGACGGCCAAGCAGGGCCGCAACGTCGCTGAGCGTGCCGGCCTCGTGTACGTCGGCGCCGTCCTGGAGGCGCGCGACCGCGTCACCACCGTCGCCACCGACGTCGTCGAGACGCTGACGACGCGCCGCGGGGTCACCCTGCGCCGCCTCGAGCGCCGCGGCCAGACCGAGACCCGCAAGGTGCGGACCCGGGCCCAGCGCGTCATCCGCCGCGGCGAGCGCCGCTGGGACCGCGAGGCCAACGCCGTCGCGCGTGAGACCAGCCGTCGCGAGAACGTCGTGACCAAGCAGGTCGCGACCGTCGCCGGCCGCATCGAGGACACCGTTCAGGCCGGCGTCGCCGGTGCCGAGCGGGTCGTGAAGACCCTCGCGTAGGGAAACGGACTTCCCCCGGCCCGGCCTTGAGGAGAGGTCCGGTGACCGGGTGAGGCTGCCAGGCCTCATATCTCGCCTGGCGGTGTAGCACCTCTCCTCCCTCAACCGTCGGGGCGCCAGCAGTCAGGGTGCCCCGTCGGTCTTTAAGGATCCGGTTCTATCCTTTCCCCCATGCCGACTGATGCCGAAATCCGCGAAGCGCTCAAGGCCGTCATCGACCCCGAGCTGCGGCGTGACATCGTCGAGCTCGAGATGGTCCGATCCATCGCCGTCAAGGACGGCGGGATCGTGGATGTCACCGTCTCGCTGACCACGCCCGGCTGCCCGATCAAGGGCCATTTCCAGACCGCCGTGACCAAGGCCGTCACGGGTCTCGAGGGCGTCAACCACTGCAACGTCGGCTTCGACGTCCTCTCCGACCAGGAGAAGGGCGTCCTGCAGAAGAAGCTCGGCCGGCCCGGCGGGCTCCCCGAGGGCTCGCTCGCCCAGGTCGAGAACGTGATCTGCGTCGGCTCCGGCAAGGGCGGCGTGGGCAAGTCCTCGCTGACCGTCAACCTCGGGGCCGCGCTGGCCGCCGAGGGCAAGCGCGTCGGGGTCCTCGACGCCGACGTCTGGGGCTACTCGATCCCGCGCATGCTCGGCCTCGGCTCCGACCGCCCGAAGGTCAACGGCGAGCGCAAGATCCTCCCGCTCGACGCCCACGGCCTGAAGGTCATGTCGATCGGCTTCTTCGTCAAGGAGGACGAGGCCGTCGTGTGGCGCGGCCCGATGCTCCACAAGGCGCTCACCCAGTTCCTCGAGGACGTCGCCTGGGGCGAGCTCGACTACCTCCTGATCGACCTCCCGCCCGGCACCGGCGACGTCTCGATGACGCTCGCCCAGCTGCTGCCGCAGGCCAAGTTCGTGATCGTCACGACCCCGCAGGACGCGGCCCAGAAGGTCGCGCGCCGCTCGGCCGAGATGGCCGACAAGGTCAAGCTCGAGATCGCGGGCGTGATCGAGAACATGTCCGGCTTCACCACGCCGTCGGGCGAGCGCTTCGCGATCTTCGGCGAGGGCGGCGGCGGCCGCCTGGCCGACGAGCTCGAGGTCCCGCTGCTCGGCAGCGTGCCGCTCACGATGGCGCTGCGCGAGCAGGCCGACGCCGGCGTCCCGCTGGTCTCCACCGACCCGGACGACCCGGCCTCACAGGCGATCCGCCAGGCCGCCCGCGGCCTCGTCGCGCTGTCGCCGATCGACCTGCCCGTGCTGCAGGAGCCGGCCCCGGCGGCCGCGCCTCAGCCGGTCGGCATGTCCTTGCCGATGGCCTGAGCCCGCAGCGCCGCCTCGAGGCGGTGCTTGGCCCGCGCGTAGGCGCGGGCGCAGTGGAAGAAGATCACGGTCAGCAGCGCGGCCGTGAACAGGGGCACCGCGAGCACCGCGACGCCCTCGGCGAAGCTGTGGACGAGCGCCTGCGAGGGATGGCTGCCCGGCCTGACCGGATGCTGGTCCATGGCGTGCATCGCGAGGGTCTGGACCGTCAGCAGCGCGACCGCGGCGAACGCCCAGGCGCGCGGCACGGGTGTGTCCAGCAGGGCGAGGCTGAGCGTGATGCCGCACAGCAGGAGGAGGTCGATCGAGGCCAGTGCCGGGGCCACAGCCGCAGGCTACCGACCCGGGCGGGCCGGGAATCGAGCCGTCAGGTGACTGACGTCCGCGCGGCTACTTGCCGGCGTAGTACTGCGCGTTGATGCCCGCGAAGTTGGACCATTCCTCGGGCAGCTGGTCCTCCGCGAAACACGCGTCGACGGGGCATGCCTCGACGCACGCGTCGCAGTCGATGCACTCCTCCGGGTCGATGTAGAGCATCTCGACCTTGTCGTAGTCGGGCTCGTCGGGCGTCGGGTGGATGCAGTCGACCGGGCAGACCTCCACGCAGGAGTTGTCCTTGGTCCCGATGCAGGGCTCGGCGATGACGTAGGCCATTGCGCGGCATCATAGGGAACCGTGCTGCTCCTCACCGGCGCCACGGGGCTGATCGGCTCCTCGCTCCTGCGCCGCCTGACCGCGCGCGGCGAGCCCGTGCGCTGTCTCGTCCGCGATCCCCGCCGCCTCGGCCCGGAGCGGGTGCGCGTCCAGATCACGATCGGCGACCTGACCGACCCGCGGGCGCTGCGCCGGGCCATGCGCGGGGTGCGCACCGTCGTCCACCTCGCGGCGTCGCACCGGGACCAGCCGCACGCGACGATCGAGGAGCTGGCGGGGATGGCGACCTGGCGGCTGCTGCGGGCGGCCGAGCACGCCGGGGTCGAGCACTTCGTCTTCTTCTCCGCGCTCGGGGCCACGCCGCACCACCCGGGCCGCCTGCACCGGGCCAAGGCGCTGGCCGAGCGGGCGGTCGACGAGGCGGCCCTGCGCACGACGACGTTCGCGCCCTCGCTCGTCTATGCCCCGGGCGACCGCCGCCTCGCCCGCCTGGAGCGACTGGCCTGGCTGCCCGCGGTGCCGCTGGCCGGGCGGGGCCGGGCGCAGACGCAGCCGATCTGGGCCGACGACGTCGCCGACTGCGTGCTGGCGGCGCTGGAGCGCCCCGGCGACGAGCCGCACGCCCGCTTCGAGCTCGCCGGGCCCGACGTGCTGACGCACCGCGAGGTCGTCGAGCTGGCGCTGCGCGCCGCGCACCGCCGCCGCCGGCTGCTCCCCGTCCCCCCGCCGCTGCTGCGCCCGCTGCTGCGCGGCTACGAGACGCTCACCGGCCCCGCGGCGCTGGCGACGTGGGACGAGGCCGAGCTGCTGGCGGTGACGATGCGCACGCCGCGCGGGACGGCGGACGCGGAGGCGCTCGGCGTCCACCCGCTGGCGCTGGCCGCGGTGCTCGGTGGCTAGCCCTCTGCGGTGACGAGCCCGGGGCGGCGGCCCTCGGACGGCCGCGCGGTCTCGAGCTGGGCGGCGAGCTGGAGCAGCGTGTCCTCGCCGAGCGGCTTGGCGACCAGCTGGGCGTTGGTCGGCAGGCCGTCCTCGCCGAACCCCGCCGGCACCGAGATCGCGGGCTGGCCGGTGACGTTGAAGAGCGCCGTGTAGGGCGTGAAGTCGCCGGAGCGGGCGAAATCCCGCATCGGCTCCTCCCCGAGCCCGTTGCACTCGCCGATCTGCAGCGGGCGCTCGGCCAGCGCGGGGGTGAGGAGGACGTCGTACTCGGCGAAGAACGCGACCACGCCGCGGGCCATCGCCTGCATCTGCGCGAGCGCCGCCTGGTACTCGATCGAGCTCATCTTGCGGCTCAGCTCCCACAGCGTGCGCGAGAGCGGCTCGATCTCGTCCTCCTCGGGCGGGCGGCCGGCGAGCTGCTCGCCGTAGGCGACCCCGAGGGCGACAGCGGGCCCGAACACGCGGCTGAAGATGCGCAGCATGTCCTTGCCGGGCAGGGACGGCGTGGCCTCGACGACGTGGTGGCCGAGCGCGGCGAGGACCTCGCCGGTCTCCTGCATCCCGCGCAGGCACTCCGGGTCGACGGCCGTGTCGAGCGCGTTGGCGCTGCTCATGGCGATCCGCAGGCGGCCTGGGTCGCGGCGCATCACGGTCGTGTAGGGCTCGGCGGGCCGCGGCGCCCAGGTCGCGTCGCCGACCTCGTAGCCCGAGAGGACGTCGAGCAGCATCGCCGTCTCGGCCACGGAGTGGGTGAGGACGCCGTCGCTGGCGAGGTAGGAGTCGCCGAGGTCGGGCCCGCGCGAGACGCGCCCGCGGCTGGGCTTGAGGCCGACGAGGCCGCAGCAGGAGGCCGGGATGCGCAGCGAGCCGCCGCCGTCGTTGCCGTGGGCGACGGGGAGCATCCCGCTCGCCACCGCCGCCGCCGCGCCGCCCGAGGAGCCGCCCGGCGTGCGCTCGGTGTCCCACGGGTTGCGGGTCGGGCCGCCGTGGCGCGGCTCGGTCGTCGGGAGGATCCCGAACTCCGGCATGTTCGTGATGCCGACGATCACGAACCCCGCCTCCTGCAGACGCCGCACGAGATAGGCGCTGTGGCCGGGGCGGTGGTCGGCGAGGAACTTCGAGCCGAAGCTCATCGTCAGCCCCGCGACGGGGACGTTCGCCTTGATCGCGATCGGGACGCCGGCGAAGGGCCGCTCGTCGCCCGGCTCGATCTTGTCGGCGGCCGCGAGCGCGCCGTCGGCGTCGACCTCGGCGAACGCGTTCACCGTCGGATCGAGCGCCTCGATGCGCTCCAGCGCCGCCGTCGTCACCTCGCGCGCGCTCAGCTCGCCCCCACGCACGTGCGCGGCGAGATCGCCCACCGACATGAACATGAGGTCCTGCATCTCCCCGGGCCACCCTAGACGGGTTCTCGACGCGGCGTCAAAGCCGCTTTCCGGTGCGTTCAACGATTGCAAACCGCCTGGATACGAGACCTGCCAACCTTCCGGGCCGCATGAGCGGGGAAGTCCAGTCAGGCCTCGAGGGCGTCGTCGCCTTCGCGACCGAGATCGCCGAGCCCGACCGGGACGGCGGGGCGCTGCGCTACCGCGGCGTCGACATCGAGGAGATCGTCGGCAACGTGCCCTTCGAGCAGGTCTGGGGGCTGCTCGTCGACGGCACGCTCGAGCCGGGCCTACCGCCGGCACAGCCGCATCCGCTGGCGGTCCGCTCCGGCGACCCGCGCGTCGACACCCAGGCGGCGCTGGCGATGCTCGGCTCCGAGTGGGGCTTCCAGCCGCTGATCGACATCTCCGACGAGCAGGCGCGCAACGACCTCGCCCGGGCCTCGGTGATGGCGCTCTCCTTCGTGGCGCAGTCCGCGCGCGGCATCGGCCGGCCGCCGGTGCCGCAGATCGAGGTCGACAAGGCGACCTCGATCCCCGAGCGCTTCCTGATCCGCTGGCGCGGCGAGGCCGACCCGGACCACGTCAAGGCGATCGACGCCTACTGGATCTCGGCGGCCGAGCACGGCATGAACGCCTCGACCTTCACGGCGCGCGTGATCGCCTCCACCGGGGCCGACGTCGCCGCGGCGCTGAGCGGCGCCGTCGGCGCCCTCTCAGGCCCGCTGCACGGCGGCGCGCCCGCGCGCGTGCTGAAGATGCTCGACGAGGTCGAGCAGGTCGGCGACGCCGACTCCTACGTCAAGGACGCGCTCGACCGCGGGGAGCGCCTGATGGGCTTCGGCCACCGCGTCTACCGCGCCGAGGACCCGCGTGCGCGCGTGCTGCGGCGCACCTCGCAGCAGATCGGGTCGAGCCGCTTCGAGGTCGCCGAGGCGCTGGAGAAGGCCGCGCTGGCCGAGCTGAAGGCGCGCCGGCCCGACCGCGTGCTGGCCACCAACGTCGAGTTCTGGTCGGCGGTCGTGCTCGACCACGCCCAGGTCCCGAGCAACCTCTTCACGAGCCTCTTCACCTGCGCGCGGACGGCGGGCTGGTCGGCCCACATCCTCGAGCAGAAGCGCGAGGGGCGGCTGATCCGCCCCTCCGCGAAGTACGTCGGCCCGCCCTCGCGGTCGCTCTCAGACGTCTAGACGTCGAGCGCGCGCTGGAGGATGTCGCGCAGCGCCGCGGCGTCCTCGTCGGAGAGGCGCTTCAGCGGCGGGGGCGGATCGCTCATCCGCTGCTGCACCACGCCGCGCAGGGCGATCCCCTGCTCGGTCAGGGCGACGGCCTTGACGCGGCGGTCGCGCTCGGCGGGCTTGCGCTCGACGAGGCCGAGGGCCTCGAGGCGGTCGACGATGCCCGTGACGTTCGAGTTGTCGCACATGAGCAGGCCGGCCAGCGCGCTCATCGGGACCGCGTCGCCCGGCTCCAGCGTCGTCAGCGCCATCGCCTGCATCGGCGCGAGGCCCATCTCGTTCAGCGTCAGCATGCGGCGTGGCTTGTCGGCGCTGAAGATGCGCCAGAACAGCTCCCACGCCTCGCTCGCGGCGGTGCCGGACACCGTCGGAGATGCTGACATGGCGCGAATATAGCATGGGTCGATAGTTGGCAGGCTCAACTAGTTTCCGATAGGGTCACCCGCCATGACTTCCGACAACGGCATCGAGGTCGACGGCCTCGTCCGCGAGTTCAAGGGCGGCATCCGCGCCGTCGACGGCATCAACTTCCAGGTCCAGCCCGGCGAGATCTACGGCTTCCTGGGGCCGAACGGCGCCGGCAAGTCGACCACCGTGCTCATGCTCACCACGCTGCTGCCGCCCACCTCGGGCACCGCGCGCGTGGCCGGCTACGACATCGTCAGCCAGGGCTCCCACGTGCGCGAGTCGATCGGCGCCGCCCTCCAGGAGGCCGCGCTCGACCCGCTGCTGACCGGCCGCGAGCACCTGCGCCTCCAGACCACGCTGCACGGGCTGCCCAAGCGCGAGCGCGTCAAGCGCGGCGACGAGCTGCTCGAGCGCGTCGGCCTCGCCGACGCCGGCGACCGCAAGGTGGGCGGCTACTCCGGCGGCATGAAGCGCCGCCTGGACCTCGCGCTCGCGCTCGTGCACTCGCCCCGCATCCTCTTCCTCGACGAGCCCACGACCGGCCTGGATCCGCAGAGCCGCGCCGATCTCTGGGACGAGGTCGGCCGCCTGGCGCGCGAGGACGGCGTCACGGTGATGCTGACCACGCAGTACCTCGAGGAGGCCGACGTGCTCGCCGACCGCGTCGGCATCATCGACCAGGGCAAGATCGTCGCCGAGGGCACCCCCGAGGCGCTGAAGGCCGAGGTCGGGCGCCCGAGCCTCGAGGTCATCCCCGCCGACAAGGGCGGCTGCGACCGCCTCGCGACGGTCCTCTCGCGCTTCGGCGACTCGGTCGACGCGCCCGACGGCGCGGTCGCGGTGCGGCTCGAGCGCGGCGCCGACGAGCTCGTCGCCGTCGTGCGCGCGCTCGACGCCGAGAACGTCGGGATCGAGCACTTCCAGCTGCACTCGCCGTCGCTCGACGACGTCTTCCTGGCCAAGACGGGCCACAAGATGATCGAGGCCGAGGACGAGACCGGCGAGCGCGAAGCGGTGCCTGCTTGAGGACCCTGCTCGCCCAGATCGGCGAGATGGCGCGGCGGTCGATCACCCAGACGCTGCGTCAGCCCGCCCTCTTCGTGCCGCCGGTCCTGTTCCCGCTGTGCCTGCTGGCGGTCAACGTCGGCGGGCTCGACGCGGCGACGAAGCTCCCGGGCTTCCCGACCGACTCCTACCTCAACTTCGCGATCGCGATCCCGTTCATGCAGGGCGCGCTGTTCGCCGCCATCAACGCGGGCTCGAGCCTGGCGCGCGACGTCGAGACCGGCTTCCTCAAGCGGCTGGCGCTGACGCCGATGCAGCGCGCCGCGCTGCTGCTCGGCAACCTCAGCGGCGTGATGGTGGTCGCGCTGGTGTCGTCGCTGATCTACCTCGCCGTCGGCCTGGCCGCGGGGCTGGAGATCAGGGCCGGCGTCGGCGGGGCGGTCGTCATCATCGTCCTGGGGCTCCTGATCGCGCTCGCCTTCGCCGCGCTGGGCGCCCTCGTCGGGCTGCGCGCCGGGTCGGGCGAGGCGGTGCAGGGCCTCTTCCCGGTCTTCTTCATCTTCCTCTTCCTGTCCTCGCAGGCGCTCCCGCGGCCGCTGATCGAGCAGGAATGGTTCCGCACGATCGCGACCTGGAACCCGGTCTCCTACCTGCTGGAGGGGATCCGCTCGGTCGTCATCACGGGCTGGGACGCCGAGGCGCTCGAACGCGGCTTCGCGATCGCGATCGTGCTCTCCCTGCTCGGCATCTTCGGCGCCTCGCGCGCCCTGCGGACGCGGCTGGTGCGGACATGAGGCGCTTCACGTCCGTCGCCCGCGCCGTCGCCTGGCGGCAGATCCACAACTTCACCCACAACCCGGCCTTCCTGCTGCCGTCGATCATCTTCCCGCTGTTCTTCTTCACCGCGTTCGCGGGCGGCCTGTCGAACGTCGCCAACGCCCCGGGCTTCGACTTCCCCTCCGGCTACACCGCGTTCCAGTTCGTGTTCGTGCTGCTCCAGTCCGCGGCCTTCGGCGGCGTCTTCACCGGCTTCGCCGTGGCGGCCGACTTCGAGCGCGGGTTCGCGCGCCGGCTGATGCTGGCGGCGCCGAACCGGCTCGGGATCCTGGGCGGCTACCTGCTGGCCGGGCTGGCCCGCGCGCTGATCGTCGGCGTGCTGCTGTTCGCCGTGGCGCTGATCGTCGGGATGCAGATCGACGGCGGCCCGGTGGACCTGTTCGGGCTGATCGTGCTGGCGCTGCTCGTCAACCTGATCGCGGCGCTGTTCGCGTTCGGCGTCGCGTTCCGCGTGCGGACGATCCAGGCCGGCCCGGCGATGCAGATGCCGGTCTTCCTGATCCTCTTCCTCGCCCCCGTCTACGTCCCGCTCGCGCTGCTCGCGGGCTGGGTCGAGACCGCGGCCAAGGTCAACCCCTTCACCGCGCTGGTCGAGGGCGGCCGCGACCTGATCTCGGGCCAGTCGTTCGACGTCTTCCTGGCCTACGGCATCGCGGCCGTGCTCGCAGCGCTGTTCTGCGTCTGGGCCGTGCGCGGGCTGCGCAAGGCCGAGGCCGCCGGCTAGGTCGCCAGCACGCCCGCGAGCTCGCCGCGGCGGCGGATCCCGAGCTTGCGGTAGATCGAGCCGAGGTGGTACTCGATCGTCTTCGCGCTGAGGAACAGCGCGGCGGCGACCTCGCGGTTGGTGCGGCCCTGGGCGACCTGGAGCGCGATCTGGAGCTCCTGGGCGGTCAGCTCGTCGGTGGCGATGGCGGGCGCGGCCGAGCCGGTCGGGCCGCCGGTGGCGCGCAGCTCCGAGCGCGCGCGCTCGGTCCAGGGGTCGGCGCCGAGGCGCTCGAAGACGCCGAGCGCGGCGCTCAGCGGGGCACGGGCGTCGGCGCGGCGCTTGGCCCGCCGCAGGCGCTCGCCGTGCAGCAGCTGGGTGCGCGCGGTCTCGAACGGCTGGCGCGTGCGCGCGTGCAGCTCGAGCGCGCGCGCGAAGTGCGCGTCGACCTGGTCGTCGCTCGCCACCAGCCCGCGCAGGCGCTCGACGACCGCCTGGGTCCAGGTGTGCAGCGGCCGGTCGCCCTGGCGCGCGAGCTCGTCGATGCGCGCCGGCACCTCGTCCGCCAGGCCGAGGCGCCACAGGACCTCGATCAGGTCCGGGGCGTAGCGGACGACGCCGGGCTCGTCGCCCTCGGTCTCGCCGAACGCTCGCTCGGCGGCGAGCCCGTGGTCGCGAGCGGCGTCGAGGTTGCCGAGGCCGAGCTCGAGCAGGCACAGCGCGCCGGCGCCGTAGATCGCGGTGGCGGGCGCGCCCTGGGCCTGGCAGAGCGCGACGCTCTCGTTCGCGTGCGCGCGCGCGGCGTCCGCGCGGCCGAGCCCCGCCTCGACCTCCGCGAGCGCGCCGAGCCCGTGGGCGAGCAGTGACTCCTGCCCGGTCTCGCGCCCGAGCCGCACCGACTCGTCGGCGCCCGCCAGCGCGGCGGGCCAGCGGCCGGTGCGGAAGTCGAGATGCGAGCGCGCGGCGAGCGGATACACGAGCGAGCCGGCGGCGCCGACGTCGCGCAGGGAGCCGATGAGGCGGTCGAAGAGCGCCTCGGCGCGGTCGAAGCGCTCGGTCCAGACGGACGCGTGGGCGGCCATCCCGAGCACCTCCGGCGGCCCGAGCACCGGCTCGTCGCCGAGCAGCACCGGCTCGCAGGCCTGCAGCAGCTCGTCGCCCGCGGCGGTCTCGCCGAGCGCGAGGTAGGCCTCGGCGGTCAGCAGCGTCGCGAGGAACTCGAGGCCCGGCGCCTCGCCCGCCGTCACCTCGCGCACGCGCAGGGCGGTCTCGGCCATCGCGCGCAGCGTGCCGTCGATCATGTGGGTGACCGCCGACTCGAGCAGGAACGTGCCGGCGCGCACGGGGTCGAGCGCCTCGATGCGCTCGGCCTCGCGGACCAGCGCCTGGCCGGCGCGCAGCGGGTCGCCGAGCCGCATCAGCGTGCGGGCCGCCATGGCACGGAGATCGGACTGGAGCAGCGGGTCGGCGGCGAGCCGCGCGCCCTCCTCGGCCAGCTCGTACGCCCGCCGCAGGTCGCCGGCGATCGTCGCCGCCCCCGCCGCCTCGAGCATCGCCCGCCCGCGCTCGTCGTCGTCGGTGTAGAGCTCGCCGGCGCGCGCGAAGCCGCGGGCGGCGGCGGCGAAGGCAGCACGGCCGCGCGCGTCCCCCGCCGCGTCCATCAGCGCCTGCGCGACGCCGGCGTCGGGCATCGGCGCGGCGGCCGCGCGGTGCCAGGCCCGCTCGGCGCTGCGGGCGGGGAAGGCGTCGGCGAGCGCGCGATGGGCGTCGCGGCGCTCGGCCGGGCTGCCGCTGTGGTAGACGGCCGCGCGCACGAGCGGGTGGTCGAACTCGATCTCGCGCCCACGCAGGGTCAGCAGCCCCGCCGCCTCGGCGGGGTCGAGGGCCCCGGGAGGCAGGTCGGCGTTGGCGAGCGCGCCCGCGATCACGTCCGCGCGCACCGTCTCGGCGCAGGCGGCGACGAGCAGGGCGCGGCGGGCCGGCTCCGGGAGCGCGTCGACGCGGCGGCCGAACGCGCGCTCCAGCGTGTCGCCGGGACGCAGCGGGGCGTTGGCGAGGTCGCGCCCCGCGCGCTGCTCGGCGCTGAGCCCGCGCGGGATCTCCCGCAGCGCCAGCGGGTTGCCGCCCGCGGCGGCCACGAGCCGCTCGGTCACCTGCGGCGCGAGGCCGTCAGCGTCGGCGGCCAGCATGGCGCGGGCGCTCGCGTCGTCGAGGCCGCCGAGGTGCAGCGTCTCGAGCCCGAGCGCCCCCGCGTCGACGCCCTCGCCGTCGCGCAGGCCGAACAGCAGCACGACGCCCTCGGCGTCGAGCCGCCGCGCCGCGAACAGCAGCGCCTCGCGCGACGCGTCGTCGAGCCACTGCAGGTCGTCGGCGAGCGCGAGCACGGGCTGGCGCTCGGCGGCGGCGGCGAGCAGGCTGAGGACGCCGGCGGCGACGGCGAAGCGGTCGGTGACGGGCGTGGCCTCGAGCGCGAGCGCGCCGCCCAGCGCCGTCGACTGCACCGCCGGGATCTCGCTGCGCAGCTCCAGCAGCGGCGCGAGCAGCTCCGACAGCGCCGCGAACGGCAGGTGCGACTCCGACTCGATCCCGCGCGCCCGCAGCACCCGCAGGGCGGTCGCATGCTCGGCGGCGTCGCGCAGCAGCGAGGTCTTGCCCATCCCGGCCTCGCCATGGACGAGCAGCGCAGCGCTGCGCCCTTCGCGCGCCGCCTCGATCATGCGCCCGAGCCGAGCGCGCTCCTCATCCCGTCCGAACAGCAACAGGCGCTGAGTCTATGCGCGCTCTGCGAGCAGCCGCGCCTGTTCCTGCTCCGTCCCGATCGAGCGCCGCCGGCGGGCGTCGCGCTTGTAGCGAGCGATCGCCCGCACGATGTCCTCGGCCGCGCCGCCGAAGGCGGCGGCCTTGAAGGAGACCGCGTAGGGGGTTGCGCGCTGGTTGAGCCGCCCGAGCCAGCGCCCGCGCGTCCACAGCGCGGCCCCGGGGTCGCCGGCGGCGATGCCGAGCACCGCGCCGTCGATCTCGGCGGCGCGCACCGCCTGCCACGGCAGCTCGACCGTGCCGGCGACGCTCGTCGCGATCACCCGCGTCGGCGTGAGCGCGAGCCGCATCCGGCCGCGCCGCGCCGGGAAGACGAAGGCGGCCTCGGCGCCGACCGACGTCTCCACCGGCTCGCACAGCACCGGCCTAGGTGCCGTCGACGAGGATGATGTTCGTGTCCGAGGCCGACTGGCGCAGGGCCTTCAGCGGCGCGTAGTCCTCCGACTCGTACCACTCGTGCGCCGCGGCCATGTCGGGGAACGCGATGACGACGATGCGGCGCGTGTCCCACTCGCCCTCGAGCAGCTCCATCTCGCCGCCGCGGACGACGAAGTGCCCGCCGTGTCTGGCGACCGACTCCGTGTTCCCGCGCCGGTACTCCACCAGCGCCTCCTGGTCGAGGGCTTTCCGGACGTCGGCGATCACGTAGGCAGGCATGCCGCGACGATATCGCCCGCGCTAGGGATTCCAGACGCCGGTGGCGGCGGTGTCCCGCACGTAGTCCGCGAAGTCGCGGGGCGGGCGGCCGAGCGCCTGCTGGACGCCGTCGGCGAGCATGGCGTTGCGCCCGTCGAGCACCTCGCTGAACAGGTAGCCCAGCAGACCGATCACGTCCTCGGGCACGCCGTGCCCGGCAGCGGCCGCCGTGTACTCCTCGACCGTCACCGGGACGTAGCGCAGCTCCCTGCCGGTCCCGCGGCCGATCTCCGCCACCGCCTCGGCGAACGTCAGCAGCCGCGGGCCGGTCAGCTCGTAGAGGCGGCCGGCGTGCCCCGGCTCGGTCAGCGCGGCGACGGCGACGTCGGCGATGTCCTCGGTGTCGACGAACGGCTCCGGCATGCTCCCGGCCGGGAGCGCCACCTCGCCGGCGAGGATCGGCTCGAGCAGGTAGTCCTCGCTGAAGTTCTGGTTGAACCAGGCGCAGCGCACGACCGTCGATTCGATCCCGGTGTCCTGGACCTTCTGCTCGGCGCGCTGCGCCTCCTCCTCGCCGCGGCCGGAGAGCAGCACGAGCCGCTGCACGCCCTGCTCGAGCGCCTGCCGGGCAAGGGCGGCGACCGCCTCCGGGGCGCCGGGCACGGCGATGTCGGGGTAGTAGGACACGTAGACCGCGGTCGCGCCGTCGAGCGCGGGGCCCCACGTCGCGCGGTCCTCCCAGTCGAACGGCGGCGAGGCGGAGCGCGAGCCGACGCGCACCGCGATCCCGCGCGCCTGCAGGCGCTCGACGATCCGGCGGCCGGTCTTCCCGGTGCCGCCGAGCACGAGCACGGTTCCGTTGTTCGTCATGGTCTGATCCCTTCGGGTCGATTGCACTGCGTCCAGTCTGCGGGCGGCAGGCTGGGGTGTCTATGACCAGAAGGCGTCGATCTCATGCTCGAACGTCCAGGATGGTGGGACGCTCGTTAACGAAAGCGGGGCCCGGCGTGTGCCGGGCCCCGCTTGTACCGCAGACAGCGCGAAGGCGCTGCTTACATCATGCCGCCCATGCCGCCCATGTCGGGCATGCCACCGCCACCGTTGTCACCCTTGTCGGGCGCCTCGGCGACGATCGCCTCGGTGGTGAGGATGTTCTTCGCGATCGAGGCTGCGTTCTGCAGCGCCGAGCGCGTGACCATGGCCGGGTCGATGACGCCGGCCGCGACCAGGTCGACCATCTCGCCGGTGGCGGCGTTCAGGCCCTCGCCGGCGGGGGACTTGCGGACGTCGTTGACGACGACCGAGCCCTCGTAGCCGGCGTTCTCCGCGATCTGGCGGAGCGGCTCCTCGAGCGCGCGGACGACGATCTTCGCGCCCGTCTTCTCGTCCTCGATCTCGAACGTGTCGAGGTCGACCGCACCGATCGACTCGAGCAGCGCGACGCCGCCGCCCGGGACGATGCCCTCCTCGAGGGCAGCGCGGGTGGCCTGCAGCGCGTCCTCGACGCGGTGCTTCTTCTCCTTCATCTCCGTCTCGGTGGCCGCGCCGACCTTCACGACGGCAACGCCGCCGGAGAGCTTGGCGAGGCGCTCCTGGAGCTTCTCGCGATCGAAGTCGGAGTCGGTGTTCTCGATCTCGGACTTGATCTGGTTGATGCGGCCCTTGATGGCCTCCGCGTCACCGGCACCGTCGACGATCGTGGTGTTGTCCTTCGCCACGACGACGCGACGGGCGCGACCCAGCTGCGAGACCTGCGTGTTCTCGAGCTTGAGGCCCATCTCCTCGGTGATGACCTCGCCGCCCGTGAGGACCGCGATGTCCTCCAGCATCCGCTTGCGGCGGTCGCCGAAGCCGGGAGCCTTGACGGCCACACCGGTGAACGTGCCGCGCAGCTTGTTCACGACGAGCGTCGCGAGGGCCTCGCCCTCGACGTCCTCGGCGATGATCAGCAGCGGGCGGCCGGACTGGATGACCTGCTCCAGGATCGGCAGCAGATCGCGGACGGAGCCGATCTTCTGGTTGGCGATCAGGACGAAGGGATCCTCGAGGACCGCCTCCATGCGCTCCTGGTCGGTGACCATGTAGGGCGAGATGTAGCCCTTGTCGAACTGCATGCCCTCGGTGAACTCGAGGTCCATGCCGAACGTCTGGCCCTCCTCGACGTTGACCACGCCGTCCTTGCCGACCTTCTCGATGGCGTCGGCGATCACGTCGCCGATGTCGTCGTCACCGGCGGAGATGGTCGCCACGCGGGCGATCTGGTCCTTGCCGGAGATCTCCTTCGAGATGTCGCCGATGTGAGCGACGACCTGGTCGACGGCCTTCTCGATCCCGCGCTTGAGCGCGAGCGGGTTGGCGCCGGCGGCGACGTTCTTGAGGCCCTGGCGAACGATCGCCTGGGCGAGCACGGTCGCCGTCGTGGTGCCGTCGCCCGCGACGTCGTTGGTCGCCGTGGCGACCTCACGCACGAGCTGGGCGCCCTGGTTCTGGAAGACGTCCTCGACCTCGATCTCACGAGCGATGGTCACGCCGTCGTTCGTGATCGTGGGAGCGCCGAACTTCTTGTCGAGGACGACGTAGCGCCCCCGGGGGCCAAGGGTGACCTTGACCGCGTTTGCGACGGCGTCGACGCCGGCCTCGAGGGCCTTACGCGCTTCGACGTCGTACTTCAGTTCCTTGTGTGCCATGTCTTGAGTTCTCTCGCAGTCTCTAGTGGGTGCTACTGGACCTTGGCCAAGACGTCGCTCTCGCGGAGGACCAGCAGGTCCTCACCCTCGATCACGATCTCGGTGCCGCCGTACTTGGAGTACAGGACCTCGTCGCCCTCGGCCACGTCCAGCGGGACGCGCTTGCCGTTGTCGTCGAGCTTGCCGTCGCCGACGGCCAGGACCTTGCCCTTGGTGGGCTTCTCCTTCGCGGTGTCGGGGAGCACGAGACCGGATGCCGTCGTCTCCTCCTCCTCGACCGCCTTGACGATCAGTCGATCGCCCAGGGGCTTGAGCTTCATTGAGTGACCTCCACTCGGGTGGATCGTTGAAACGAAATCCGCATTGGCACTCTCAGGACCAGAGTGCCAATATGGCCGACATACTAGCGATTGGCACTCGCCTGGCAAGAGTGCCAGCAGCGAATGTTCACGCGGAGGCTACAGGACTTCGCGTTGCGTGCCGATATGGACCTCCCGCATGCGCACGATCGGATCCCGCTCCAACGTCCTGTTCATCCTCGCCGCGGCGTTCGGGCTGCTGGCCGCGCTCGGCCGCCCCTGGTACGCAGGAGCGGCGCCGGCGCTGATCGGCGACTCCGGCATCGGGACCGCCCCGAGCCCGGTCGAGGGCTTCGCCGTCCGCATCTCGCGCGAGGTGTCGGCCACCGGCGGCACGAAGGGCTGGGAGGCGTTCACCAGCACGGACACGATCCTGGTCGCGCTCGCGCTGATCGCGGTCGTGAGCGCGCTCGGCTCGCTCGCGCCCGCGATCGAGCAGCCCTGCCGCGAGATCCTGCGCCTCGTCACGCTCGCGATGCTCGGCATCGTCGTGGTCAAGCTCGTCAACACCCCCGACACGATCGGGCTCGTCGAGCGCCGCCAGGGCGCCTGGATCGCCCTCGGCGTCACCGGCATCATGGCCTCGTGCGCGTCGGCGCTCTACGCCGCGCCGGTGACCCGCCGCAAGCGCGGCCCGAGCCTCGCCGAGTACCAGCAGCACCAGGTGGCGCCGCCTCGCTCCACCGTGTTCGACTCGGGGCCCTACGTGCCCCCGGTCGACCGCTTCTAGTTCTGGGCCCCGCCCACGCCGCGCAGCCGGTCCTGGAAGTCGGGCGGGTTCTCGATGATCTGCGAGAAGCGGACGACCGTGACCGTGTCCTCGAGCGAGACGGTCTTGCCGTAGATCTGCTCGAGGAAGTGGATGAGCTCCTCCGTGCGGCGGAACTCGGGGTTGTCGTGCTCGATGTCGCGCGGCGAGAGGTCCTTGACCCGCTTGACCTCCACGTTGTCGATGACGGCGTGGAAGAGCTTCTCGCGCGGCGAGTACTGATAGCCGACGGTGACCAGCACCAGCTGGTTCTTCTTGTACTTGTAGGTCTTGTCGCCGAGGCGGATGGTCGCGGTCTTGCGACCGCGCTTCATCTGGTCGGCGAAGACCGTGGAGTAGAAGTTCAAGACCTGCATGGCGCCGCGCACCCTACCGGTCGCCGTGGTGTTTCGACAGCGCGCGCTCGATGATCCGGCGCTCGCCCGGGTAGCTCAGCTCGGTGCGGGCGCGCTCCAGCGGCATCCAGCGGGCCTCCTCGACCTCCTCGTCGTGGTCGGCCGTGTCGCCGGAGACGTAGTCGCAGAGGTAGTAGCCGACGGTCTTGAAGACCCGCAGGCCGCTGCGGCGGTACCAGTACTCGACGTCGCCGAGGCGCTCCAGGATCCGCGCCTCGACGCCGGTCTCCTCGCGCACCTCGCGCGCGGCCGTCTGCTCCTCGGTCTCCCCCGGCTGCGCCCCGGCCCTTCGGCAGCGTGGTCACCGCGGGCCGGCCGGCGGGCGCGATCACGAGCACCTCGCCGTCGCGGACCACCACCCCGCCGTAGGAGATCTCGCGCTCAATAGACATAGCCGCGCAGCGCCGCGGGATCGTGGACGGTCAGGCGCCCGCGGCCCTGGGTGATGACCCCCGCGCGCTCGAGCACCGCCAGGAAGCGCGAGGCCGACTCGCGCGAGGAGCCCGCGAGCTGGGCCAGCTCGGCCTGGGTGGCCGTCACCAGCACGTCCGCCTCGCCGGCCTCGCCCTCGGCGCGCGCCTGCTCGACGAGCTGGTCGAGCACGGAGGCGACGCGGCTCTGCACGGTCTGGAAGGACTGGCTCGAGAGGCGCTCGTTGGCCGCCCGCAGGCGCCGGCCGAGCGCGATCACGAGCTTGACCGCGATCTCGGGGTGGCGGCGCAGCAGCGTGCGCATGGCCGAGCCGGGGATCGCGAGCGTGGCCAGCGCGTCGAGCGCCTCGAGCGTGGCCGAGCGGCGCTCGTCGTCGAACATCGCCAGCTCGCCGAAGATGTCGCCGGGGCCGAAGGTGGCGAGCGTGATCATGCGGCCGTCGGCGTGCTGGCGGATGGCGCGCGCGTGGCCGGAGCGGACGATGTAACAGGTGTCCGAGTCGTCGCCCTCGCGGAAGATCACCTGCTGGGGGTCGAACGCGCGCGGGACCGCCACCTCGGCCACGCGCGCGAGATCCTCCTCGGCGAGCTCGGCGAAGACCGGGACGCGCCCGAGAAGCCCCGCGCTCGTGTCCTCGGATGGCGGCGGCATCGCCGCGCCAGGCTACACAGCGTCGAGCGCGCGCTCGCGCCGCCGCTGCGCCGCCTGGCGCGCGGCGAGCCACACCAGCAGCGCGACGAGACCGAGCGGGAGCAGCAGCGCGACGCCGACCAGGAGCACGCCGGCCGTGACCTCGAGGATCCGGACGGCGTCGTCGAAGGCGTCGCCGGGGGTCCAGCCGGCGGCGCCGTCGTCGTCGTCGCTGTCGCTCTTGCGCTCCGCGAGCAGCGTGACCGCGATCGTCGAGCGGTTCGCCCGCGACTTGACCTGGCTGAGGTCGCGCTTGGCGGCCGCGATCTGGCCGGAGACGAGGCGGAGGCGGGCGCGGATGCTCGAGGTCTGGTTCGTCGTGGTGGCGGCCGCGAGCTGGCGCAGCAGGCTGCGGCGCTCGGTGCGGGCGTCCTTGAGGCGCTCGCTGACGGAGACGACCGCGCCGGTGATGTCCTGCGCGCTCTGGGTGCGCTCGCGCACCTTGGCGACCTTGGAGAGCCGGCTCAGCGCGGCCTGGAGCTTGCGCTCGGGCACGCGCAGCTCGAACTGGCCGCTCGAGTTCGACGACACCTGGGAGGAGACGACGTAGCCGCCGAGCTCGTCGGTGACGCGGATGATCTCGGCCGCCGCGCGGTCGATCTCGCGCGGGGGGGTCGCGAGCACGAGCTCGGCCGAGCGCTCGACGGAGCGGCGGTTGCGGCCGTCGGCGCCCGGGTGTGGTCGGGGGGAGCGGGGCGATCGCGGCGGGCGACGACGAGCCCGTGGACGGCGCGGCCGAGTCCCTGGACGCGGACTCGTCGCCCGCGGCCTGCTTGGCGGCGGCTGACGGATCGTTCGCGGGGGCCTCCTCGGTCGTCGTCGCGATGCTGCCGCCCGCGCCCGCGCCGGCGCTGTCGCTGCCGGAGTCGCTCCCGCCGTTCGGGATCGAGGTGGCGATCACGACCACGAGCAGCGCGCTCGCGGCGAAGCCGAGGGCCGGCAGCGTCACGCGCGGCCACTTGATGCCGCGCTTCTTGGCGGACGCGGGGCGCGGGAAGCCCCGCTCCACCCGCGAGTCGAGCTTGCGGGCGAAGGCGGGGTCCGGGGACGGGGCGGTCGTCGCGCAGGGCGACGGCGAGCTCGGCCAGGTCGGCGAGGTCGGGGTCGACCGCGCGGCCGGCGAGTGCGTCGTCGAGCGCGGCCAGCTCGCGGGTGAGGGTGTCAGGCGTGCTCATCGATGGCCTTTCGCAGCTTCTGGACGGCGCGGTGCAGGAGGGTGCCGGCGTTGGAGACGGAGACGCCGAGGACGGCGGCCAGCTCGGCGTTGTCGAGGCCGGCGTGGAACTTGAGGGCGATCAGCTCGCGCTCGCGCGGGGGCAGGGTCGCGACGGCGGCGCGCAGCGCGACGCGCTGGAACGCCGCGTCGGCGGCGTCCTCGGCGGGGGCCGCGTCGACGTCGGCGGGCTCGGCGGTCATCGCCGCGCTGCGCTTGCGGTGCCGCAGCTCGTCGAGGGCGGCGTTGCGGGCGATGCCGAACAGCCAGGCGCGCTCTGAGCCGCGCGCGGCCTTGTAGGTGCGCTGCCGCCGGTACGCGCGCTCGAACGCGCTCGCGGTCACGTCCTCGGCCGCCGAGCGGTCGCCCAGGAGCGTCGCGACGTAGGCGAAGACGTCGTCGCGCGCTCCCCGGTACAGCGCCTCGAAGTCGAGGCCGGAGCGTGTCCGCGTGGTCGGGAGAGGGAGGGTCAAGGTGCTGGTCACGTCAGTACTACGACGCAGCGGGGCATCCATCACAGATGATGCGTGTTGTTTCTTCACGTATGCGGCGCTCGCTCATCATCTCCCTGCTCCTGCTGGCCCTCGGCGCCGTCCCGGCGGACGGCGCCGCGCGCAAGCTGTGGGCGACCGTGAACGTCTGCGACACCGCGGCGCACCCGGACGAGATCGGCATCCGCGCGTCGCTGCCCGCGGCGCGCAATCCGCGCGCGGGCGTGCGCTTCCGCGTCCAGTACCGCGAGGCCGCCAGCGGACGCTGGCGCTGGGTGCAGGCCGCCGACTCCGGCTGGCACAAGGCGCGCCGCGCGCGTGAGTCGGGCTGGAGCTTCGAGGTCGCGGGCGAGGGGACGCGGATCCTGCGCGGCGTCGTGAACTACCGCTGGAAGCGCAAGGGGGTCGTCGTGCGGCGGGCACGCCGCGTGACCGAGCTCGGCCACCGCTCCACGGTCGGCGCCGACCCGGCGAACTTCAGCGCCGCGACCTGCCGGATCAGGTGAGGAACAACCGCGGGTCGTTGGTGATGACGGCGTCGACGCCCATCGCCTCGAGCCGGCGGATCTCGGCCGCGTCGTCGATCGTCCACACGTAGAGCTCGCCGCCGGCGTCGTGGACGGCGCGCAGCAGCGCCGGGGTCGCGAGGCGCTGGTGGGCCATCACCGCGTCGACCCGGCCTTCGCCGACGTGGCCGGCCGCGAGCGCGGGCAGGCGGCGGCGCATGTAGGCGAGCGCCGACAGCGCGGGCAGCACGTACACCCACGACTTCGTGTAGTCGCGGCGCACCCGCGGCACCGACCAGCCGAGCCGCAGGCCCGGCTCCAGCGCGCGGATCGCGACGAGGCTGCGCATGTACTGCGACGAGATCAGCGTGCGCTCGACCAGGCCGTGGGCGCGCAGCGCGTCCACCACCTGGGCCTCGTAGCCGGGGAGCTTGAGGTCGAGGTCCAGCTCGACCTCGCCGAACGGCGTCGAGGCGAGGTGGGTGAGGCCCGTCTTCGAGCGTCGTCGCGTCCGCGGTCAGGTGCTCGTGGTCGTGGGCGAGCACGAGCGGCGTGGTGTTGTCGGCCGGCCAGCGGACGGGCAGGACGTCGAACTCGATCATGTCCACGCCGGCTGCGAGCGCGGCGTCGAAGGACGCGCGCGTGTTGCCGGGCGCGATCAGGTCGGCCCCCTTGTGGCCGACGCGCCGCAGCGGCGCGGCGCGGGTCAGCTCTGACATCGCGGGCACCAGTAGGTCGTGCGGTTGTCGTCCCCCTGGCCCTTCGAGCGGATCAGCGAGGCGCCGCCGCAGCGCGGGCAGGGCAGCCCGGCGCGGCCGTAGACGCGACGGTGGCGGGTCTGGTTGCCGTCGGTCGCCGACTGCTGCATGCGCGGGCGGGCGGCGTCGACGATCGCGACCGCCTCGTCGTCGCTGACCTTGCCGGCCGGTCGCCAGGGGTCGATCCCGGCCTCGAAGCAGGCCTCGGCCTTCCACAGGTTC
Organism: uncultured Solirubrobacterales bacterium; assembly: GCA_963787335.1. Lineage (GTDB taxonomy): Bacteria > Actinomycetota > Thermoleophilia > Solirubrobacterales > Solirubrobacteraceae > DASQFQ01. The sequence continues at coordinate 133,198 of CAWBCU010000029.1, read as the reverse complement.
CCGATCCCCGCGACCGTGCGCTGCTGGAGCACGGCGTCGCCGATCGGCCGCGTGGGGTCGTCCTCGCGCAGCCGCCGCAGGTAGCGCTCGTAGTCGAACTCGGGGGCGAGGATGTCGGGCCCGAGGCCGGCGATGCGCTGGTCGAAGCGCGTCCGCGACTCCGTCATCAGCTCGAGCACGGGCCCGTTGAACTGCACGACCTCGGTGCCCGCGCGGCGCAGGACGAGCCAGGCGGAGCGGGGCGAGCGGGTCCAGCGCTGCCCGGGCGCGAAGACGCGCCACGAGCCCGTCATCCGCAGGTGGGAGTGGATGGTCAGCCCGCCCTCGAAGCGCAGGAACAGGTGCTTGCCGTGGGCGCCCACCTCGTTGACCGCGCGGCCCGCCAGGCGCTCCGCCCAGCGGTCGCGCCCGAAGCGCGGGTGCGGGGTCGCGAGCTCGTCGGGCACGTGGCCCTCCAGCACCGGCCGGATGCGGCGCGCGGCGTAGTGGATCGTGTCGCCCTCGGGCATGGCTTCCAGCGTACGGCGGACTTCAGGTCCGGTGATTAACCGTCGATCAACATCGCAATGCGCAATCGCCGCCCCCGCCTGTCGTTGCTCGGCAAGTTCAGCCTGCTCTCGCTGCTGCTGATCGTCGGCCTCGGCGGCGTGCTGGCGAAGGTCCTGGAGAGCCAGATCGAGCACCGGGCGCTCGCCAACGCCGAGCAGATCGCGCGCGTGACCGCGCAGGTGGGTGTCGCCCCGCGGCTCGTGGCGCGCGACCTTACGCGCCCGCTTTCGCCGCTGCGGCTGACGCAGATCGACACCGAGCTGCGCCAGGCCGGCCTCAGCGACGTCGGGCTCGAGCGCGTGAAGATCTTCAACGCGCGCGGGGACCTCGTCTACTCCGACGACCGCACGCTGATCGGCGAGAACGAGTTGAGCTCGGACAAGCTGCGCGCCGCGCTCGGAGGCCGGCTGCGCTCGGAGGTCGAGCACGGCACCGACGACACCGGGGCGGGTCGCGAGGTGCTCGAGGTCTACACCCCGCTGCGGCTCGGCACCGGCACCGGGGTCGACGGCGCGCTGGAGATCTATCTCTCCTACAACCGCGTCGCCGCCGCGACGCGCGGCGAGAAGCGCACGCTCTACCTCTTCCTCGGCATCGGCCTGGCGCTGCTCTACGCGGTGCTGTTCCGGATCGTCGCTCGCGCCTCGCGGCGGCTGCGCCACCTCGCCCTCCACGACGCATTGACCGGGCTGCCGAACCGCACCCTCTTCCACGAGCGCGTCGAGCGCGCGATCGAGGCCGCGCGCCCCGAGCACTCGGTCGCGGTGCTGCTCGTCGATCTCGATCGCTTCAAGGAGGTCAACGACACGCTCGGGCACGACCACGGCGACGAGCTGCTGAAGGTCGTCGCCGAGCGGTTGGGTGGCGCGCTGCGCGAGGGCGACACGCTGGCCCGGCTCGGCGGCGACGAGTTCGCGGTCGTGCTCACCGACCTGCCGCACCGCGGCGCGGCGGCCGAGACCGCGGGCCGCCTCCAGGACGCGCTACGCCTCCCGTTCGGCCTGCGCGGGATCGCCGTCGAGCTCGATGCGAGCGTCGGCGTCGCGCTCTCGCCCGAGCACGGCACCGATGTCACGACGCTGATCCAGCGCGCCGACGTCGCGATGTACGACGCCAAGCGCACCCAGGGCCGCGTCGAGACCTACTCGACCGAGCGCGATCCCTACTCGCCCGCCCGGCTCAGCCTGCTGGGCGAGCTGCGGCGCGCGATCGAGGGCGACGAGCTCGTCCTCCACTACCAGCCGAAGGTCTCGCTCTGCGACGACGTGGTGACGGGCGTCGAGGCGCTCGTGCGCTGGCAGCACCCCGAGCACGGGCTCCTGCAACCCGACCAGTTCGTCCCGCTCGCCGAGCGCACGGGCACGATCGCGCACCTCACGCGCTGGGTGCTCGACGCCGCGCTGCGCCAGTGCGCCGAGTGGCGGCTCCAGCACCCCGACCTGACCGTCGCCGTCAACCTCGCGGCCGCGAACGTGCTCGACGTCGGCCTGCCGGTGATGGTGACCGCGCTGCTCGACGAGCACGGCCTCCCCGGCAACGCGCTCGAGTGCGAGGTCTCCGAGCACACCGTCATGAGCGATCCGCAGCGGGTGAGCGAGGTGCTGGCGGCGCTGCGCGCGCTCGGCGTCCGGCTCTCGCTCGACGACTTCGGGACCGGCAACGCGTCGCTCGCCTACCTCAAGCGGCTGCCGCTCGACGAGGTCAAGATCGACCGTGCCTTCGTCACGAGCATGACCGACGACGACGGCGACGCCGTGATCGTCCGCTCGACGATCGACCTCGCCCGCAATCTGGGGTTGGAGGTGGTCGCCGAGGGTGTCGAGTCCGAGAGCGTGCTCGAGGCGCTGATCGACCTGCGCTGCACCAGCGCGCAGGGCTACTTCATCAGCCGCCCGCTGCCCTCCGCCGAGCTCGACCTCTGGCTCAGCAGTCGCTCCACGATGCCGCGCACGAGCGGGAACGTCCCCGCCTGAAGCCGGCTCGGCCGGTCGCACGTGGTGTGCCGGCACGGGTCGTCGGGCACGCCGAGCTTCGCCGCCGGCAGGCCCGCGAGCGCGAACTCGCGGTGGTCGGAGTTGCCACTGCCGGAGTCCCTGACCCAGCGGGTCGTGCCGCGGCCGGCGCGGATGACGGCCTGCTCGACCTTGGCGCGCGGTCTGGGGGCGGGCGAGCGGAGGTGGAACGTGCGCCCGCGGCCGACCTCGTCGAGCGAGAGCACGAAGCGGAGGTCGCGCGCGCGGCGCTTGACCCGCGGGACGGCGGCGCGCGCGCCGAGGTGGTCGGCGGCCCCGGTGTAGGGCCGCTCCTCGGCGCCGCTGGCGATCAGCCAGACGTCGCAGCTCGGCTGGATGGCGGGCAGGCGCGGGGCGAGCCCGACGAGCGTGCCGACCCCGGACGCGTTGTCGTCGGCGCCGGGCGCGGGCGGAGCCGAGTCCGTGTGGGCGATCAGGACGACGAGGCACTCCGCCGGCGTGTCGTAGATCCCGACGACGTTGCGCGAGTTGCCATGGCCCGGCACGCGGAAGCGGTCGTGACCGATCCGGAGCCCCGCCGCGCGGAAGCGCCTCTCGACCCGCGCGTGCGCGCGCCGCTCGGCCGCGCTGCCCGCCGGGCGCGGGCCGGCCTTCGCCAGGGCAAGCGCGAAGCGGTAGCCGGGGTCGTCGGCCGCTCCGGCCGCGAGCGCCAGCGCGACGAGCGCGGCGATCACGCGCTGAGCGTGAGCTTGCGCGGGCCGGGGCGGAAGCCGAGCTCGATCAGCGCGTCCTCCCACTCCGAGCCGACGATCGGCTCGCCGTCGACGCGCTCGAGCGCGAGCCGCTTGATGCGGCCGCGGTGGACGGCGTCGACGAGTGCGGCGGTCGCGTCGCCGAGCCGCGGGTCGTTCGCCTCGACGAGGATCTGGAGGCCCTTGCCGCCGCGCTCGACGTAGATCACGGGCTCGGCGCCGGCCAGCACGACGTAGGCGCCCGGGTGCCTCGCGGGGGAGCGCCCATCGCGCTGCGGCCAGCGCAGGACGGCGCCGTAGGGCTGGGCCGGGTCGGTGGCGGCGAGCACGATCGGCGGGGCGGTGTCGTCGTCGCGCTGCGCGCGCAGGCGCTCGACCGCGCCGGGGAGCGCGAACTGGGCGCCGCCGAGGCCGTCGATGAAGTAGCCGCGGCGGGCGACGCCGATCGTCTCGAGCGCGGTGAACTGGTCGTAGAGCGAGGAGAAGCCGCCCGGGATCCCCTCGGCCAGCACCTGCTCGCGGGTGACGATGCCGTAGCGCTCGAGCAGCAGCTCGGCCTGGGCGCGGCGGCGGGCGGTCGGGTCCTCCGGCGAGGCGAAGAGCGACGAGACGAGCGACCAGCGGCCCTGGACCTGCGGCTGCGAGCCGGAACGGCGCGAGGAGAAACGGCGGCGGCGCGCGCGCTCGGCGCGGGCGGACTGCGACCACGGCGCGCTCAGCCGCGGCGAGCGCAGCGGCGCGTAGGCGTCGTTGGTGACCTCGCCCGCCCACACGAGATCCCACAGCGCCTCCTGGAGCTCCTCGCTCGGCACGCCGGCGAGGTCGGCGAGCAGATCGGTGAAGAAGCACGCGCCCGCCGCGAGCCGCTCGCGCATCATCTCGTGGACCGGGCCGGCGGGAACCTCCTTGGGCGGCAGGCGGCGGCCCGAGCAGGCGCACGTCCTCGCGGAAGTAGAGCGCGACCTTGCCCGAGCGGCGGCCGAGCGCGCCCGCGCCGACCCAGACCAGCTCGCCGGCCGCGCACAGCGCGTCCATCCACGCGGGCGAGTAGGCGCCGACGCGGCGCGGGAGGATGTCGCGCTCCCACACGTCGGCGGGCAGCGCGAGCCCCTGCAGGCCGATCAGCACCTCGCGCAGGCGGTCCGGCCCGGCGCCCGCGGCCGGGTGGCGGTCGACGCCCTGCCAGTTGGGCAGGAAGCGGGCGAGCGCGCGCTGGTCGGCGGGCTCGATCTCCTTGCGCAGCGCCGCCAGCGAGGCGCGCCGCAGCCGCCGCAGCACCTCGGGGTCGCACCACTCGCGCTGGGTGCCGCCGGGGCGCAGCTCCCCGCGCACCAGCTCGCCCGAGGTCTCGAGCGCCTCCAGCACCGGCGTGAAGTCGACGCCGTAGCGGGCGCGCAGCGCGTCGGTCTCGAACGGGCCGCGCGTGCGCGCGAAGCGGCGCACGAGCCGCTCCATCGCGTCGGGCACGTCGCCGGTGAACGCCTCGGGCAGCCCCGACGGCGGCACGGCGCCGAGCGCGTCGCGGAACAGCCCCGCGTCCTCTGCCGCGGCCCACCGCCGCTCGCCGCCGATGCGGATCGCCATCGCGCGCCGCTCGTCGACCAGCTGCGCGAGCCACGCGACGTGGTCGCTGCCCGGCGACACGCGCATCGCGGCCTCCTCCGTCGTCAGCTCGCCCACGCGCCGCAGCACGTCGTGCAAGGCGTCCACGGACTCCGCCCGCGTCCGCTCGGACAGCCGCTGCAGGTCGGCCTCGACCTGCTCGAGTGCTCCCTCGTCGATGAGCTGGCGCAGCTCCTCCTGCCCGAGCAGCTCGCGCAGCAGCTCGCGATCCAGCGCCAGCGCGGCGGCGCGGCGCTCCGCGTTGGGCTGGTCGCCCTCGTACATGTAGGTCGCGACGTAGTCGAACAGCAGCGAGGAGGCGAACGGCGAGGCGGTCTCCGTCTCGACCTCGACGACGCTCAGCTCGCGCGAGTGCAGCTTGCGCAGCAGGTCCTGGAGCCCCGGCAGGTCGAGCACGTCGCGCAGGCACTCGCGGTAGGTCTCGAGCACGATCGGGAACTGCGCGTAGCGCTTGGCGACCTCCAGCAGGGTCTGCGACTTCAGCCGCTGCTGCCACAGCGGCGTGCGGCGGCCCGGGTAGGCGCGCGGGATCAGCAGCGCTCGCCCGGCGTTCTCGCGGAAGCGCGCGCCGAACAGCGCGGAGCCGCCCAGCTCCCCGACCACGGCGTCCTCGAGCTCGTCGGGGTCGATCAGGACGAGCTCGGCGCCGGGCGGCTCGTCGGCGTCGGGGAGGTGGACGATGATGCCGTCGTCGGACCAGATGGCGTCGGACTCGAGCCCGTACTGCTCGCGGATGCGCGCGCTCAGGGCCAGCCCCCAGGCCGCGTGCACGCGGCCGCCGTAGGGGGAGAGGATGCAGAGGCGCCAGTCGCCGATCTCGTCGCGGAAGCGCTCGACCACGATCGTGCGCTCGCTCGGGATGACGCGCGTCGCCTCCTCCTGCTCGTGCAGGAACGCGAGCAGGTTGCCCGCCGCCTTGTCGTCGAGGTCGTACTCGCGCTCGAGCGTCTCGGAGTCCTGGCCGACGGCCCAGCGGGAGAACGCGCCGATCGCCTCGCCGAGCTCGCGCGGGCGCCCGACCGAGTCGCCCTTCCAGAACGGCACGGCGCCGGGGACGCCGGGCGCGGGCGTGACGACGACGCGGTCGCGCGTGATCTCCTCGATCCGCCACGACGTGGCGCCGAGCAGGAAGACCTGGCCGGGCCGCGCCTCGTAGACCATCTCCTCGTCGAGCTCGCCGACGCGGCGGCCGTCGGGCAGGTTGACCGAGAACAGGCCGCGGTCGGGGATCGTGCCCGCGTTGGTGATCGCCAGCGCGCGCGAGCCCTTGCGGGCGCGGATCGTGCCGGCGACGCGGTCCCACACGATGCGCGGGCGCAGCTCGCCGAACTCCTCCGACGGGTAGCGGCCGTCGAGCATGTCGAGCACGTTCTCGAGCTGCGCGCGCGACAGCTCCGCGTACGTGTAGGTGCGCAGGATCAGCGCGTGCAGCGCGTCGACCTCGACCGTCTCCGCCGACGCCGCGATCGCGACGATCTGCTGCGCGAGCACGTCGAGCGGGTTGCGCGGGACGACGGTGGTCTCGATCAGGCCCTCGCGCATGCGCCGCGCGACGACCGCGCACTCGAGCAGGTCGGCGCGGAACTTCGGGAAGATGCGGCCCTTCGAGGTCTCGCCGACGTTGTGGCCGGCGCGGCCGATGCGCTGGAGGCCGGCCGTGACGGACTTCGGCGACTCGACCTGGAGCACGAGGTCGACGGCGCCCATGTCGATGCCGAGCTCGAGCGACGAGGTCGCGACCAGGCACGGCAGCTCGCCGGCCTTGAGCTGGTCCTCGACGATCAGCCGCTCCTCGCGCGCCAGCGACCCGTGGTGGGCGCGCGCGATCTCCTCCTCGGCGAGCTCGTTCAAGCGCAGCGCGAGCCGCTCCGCCCCGCGGCGGTTGTTGACGAACACGATCGTCGAGCGGTGGTCGCGGACCAGCTGCAGGATCTCGGGGTAGATCGCCGGCCAGATCGACTTGCGGGTCGCCTCGCCGCCCGCGAACGGGTCGAGCTCGGCGCCGTCGCTGCCCTGGTCGGGCTCGACCATGGACTCGACCGGGACGTGGATCTTGAGGTCCAGCGGCTTGCGCACGCCGGTGTCGATGACCGTGCAGGTGCGCTGCGGCCCGACGAGGAACCGGCCGACCTCCTCGAGCGGGTTCTGGGTCGCGGACAGCCCGATGCGCTGGACGTCGCGCTCGGCCTGCTCGGCGAGCCGCTCCAGCGTCAGCGCGAGGTGCGCGCCGCGCTTGGTCTGGGCGACGGCGTGGATCTCGTCGACGATCACCCACTCCGTCCCGCGGAAGATCTCGCGCGCCTGGCTCGTGAGCATCAGGTACAGCGACTCGGGCGTCGTGATGAGGATGTCGGGCGGGTGGCGGACCATGTCCCGCCGCTCCTTCTGCGGCGTGTCGCCGGTGCGGATGCCGACGGTGATGTCCCCGCCGATGCCGCGCAGCGGCGCGCGCAGGTTCTTCTCGATGTCGTACGAGAGCGCCTTCAGCGGCGAGACGTAGACGAGCCGCGTGCGCTTGTCCTCGCCGGTCGGCTCGGCCACGAGGCGGTCGAGCGCCCACAGGAACGCGGCGAGCGTCTTGCCCGAACCGGTCGGCGCGGAGATCAGCGCGTGCTGGCCCGTGGCGATCGCGGGCCAGGCCTGCGACTGCGCCGCCGTCGGCTCTGCGAACGCCCGCGTGAACCACTCGCGAACCTGGGGCGTGAAAGCAGACAACGGCATCTTTCTAGGGTACGGACCAGCCCGCCGAAGGTACGAACCTTCCTCCGCAAGCGGTTGTCATCGGCATTTCGAGACCGGCTGGGTCCGCGCGACCGTGGTCGGTTACCGGTCCGACAGGTGACCGTCTGACCGAACCAGACGCAACTTTCCCACCCGGTGGTGCGCATACAGGTCTATACCTGCATGCCGCACAACAACCTTCAACCGGTGACAGAGGATCCTCAGGCGGAGCGGACGCGCCTGCTGGGGCGGATCGCGGAGCTCGAACGTGAGAAGGCCGCCCTCGAGCGGTTCACGGCCGAGGCTGCGCACGAGCTCCTCACGCCGCTGGTCATGATCGACGCGTACGCGGCGACGGCCCTGGAGCGCCTCGCCGACGAGCTCGACGCCGATTCGCTCAGCGATCTCGACGCGCTGAGACTGGCGGCCGCCCGCTCGCGGCGGCTCGTGCAGACGCTCTTGGAGCATGCCCGCTCCCGCCGTCGTCCGTTGCAGCGGCGCCCCGTCGAGGTCGGCGTCGTGGTGCGCGAGACCCTGACCCTGCTCGCGCCCGAGATCCGCGCGCGTGGCGCCGAGGTCGAGGTGGGCGAGCTGCCCCGGGTCGAGGCCGACGCGACGCTGCTCGCCGCGGTCTTCACGAACCTGCTCACGAACGCGCTCAAGTTCGGGCCGCGCGAGAGGGCGAAGGTCCGCGTCGTCGCGCGCTCGGACCCCGAAGGCTGGCGCTTCCTGGTCGAGAGCCAGGGCAAGGCGATCGCGCCCGAGGACCGCGAGCGGATCTTCGAGCCCTATCGGCGTGGTCGCGACGAGCGCCGCACGCGCGGAACCGGCCTCGGCCTGGCCATCTGCCGCGAGATCGTCGTCTGGCACGGTGGCCACATGGGCGTCAAGTCCACCGACGGCCGGCACAACGCCTTCTGGTTCACCCTCCCGGCGGCTTAGACCGGCTCCGGGACCGGCGGGACCAGCGTGTCGCGCCGCACGACCGCCACCACCGTCCCGACCGCCGCCGCGCCCGCGGCCACCACGAACGCGAGCTGCCAGCTCGCGGCCTCGACGATCCCGCCCGCCATCGCGGAGCCGATCGCGATGCCGCCGACGAACGCGGTCACCGGCCAGGTGTAGGCCTCGGTCAGCGAGCCGGGCGGCGCGACCCAGCCGATCAGCTCGTTGCGGGTGGCCAGCAGCGGCGCGATGAACATGCCGGCGGGGATCACGAGCAGCGCCATCACCGGGACCGACGTCGCGGCGGCGAGCGGCAGCAGGGCGAGCGGCAGCAGCGCGGTGACCCAGAGGTGCACGCGCCGCAGCTCCGGCCGGCGATGCCAGGCGCCGAACGCGAGCCCGCCGGCGGCGCTGCCGATCGACCACACCGCGAGCAGCACGCCGGCCAGCTCGCGCGAGCCCTCGGCGTCGGTGAAGGCGGGCAGCGTGACCTCGCAGATCCCGATCCCGATGCCGGCGGGCAGCGAGGTCAGCACGAGCGAGCGCACGCCGGGTGAGGCGAGCGCGCCGAGGCGGCCCGCGGTGGCGCGCGCCTCGTGGTCGGGGCGGATCGCGCGCGACGGCGCCTTGGGCGGTGAAGGCGATCGTCCCGATCATCACGCTCACGGCGGAGATGATCAGCGCGGCGGCCGGGGACATCAGCGTCGCGATCAGCGCCGTCAGCAGCGGGCCGGCGATGAAGATCAGCTCGGTCGTGACGGAGTCGAGCGCGTAGGCGGCGGGGAGCAGCTCGGGTCGCTCGCGCAGCAGCCCCGGCCACATCGAGCGCAGCACCGCCGAGGTCGGCGGGATCGCGAAGCCCGCCGCGACCGAGCAGGTCAGCAGCACGGCGGTGTGCGCGCCCAGCTCGGTCAGGGCGACGATGCTGCCGAGCGCGGCGGCGTGGACGAAGGCGAGCGGGACCAGCACGTTGCGGGCGCCGAAGCGGTCGACCAGACGGCCCTGAACGGGCGCGCCGACCCCGGATCCGGCGGCGAGCCCGCCCGCGACGACGCCCGCCACCGCGTAGGAGCCGGTCTGCTCGCGCAGGTAGAGGATCAGCGCCAGCGCGTTGATGCCGATCGGGAAGCGCGCGACCCACGTCGCCGCGACCAGGGTCGCCACGTGGGGGACGCGCAGGACCTCGGCGTAGCGCTTCACGCGAACGGCTCCTCGGCCAGCGCCGCGCGCCCGCACCAGCACGTCGTCGATCATCGCGGCCGTCAGCTTGCCCGTGAACGTGTTCTGCTGGCTCGGGTGGAAGCAGCCGAGCAGGCGGCGGTACTCGGCGCCGTGCCCGAAGCGGGGGCGCGGCCGGGGCAGCGGCCCGTCGGCCAGCACCGGGGTGCGCAGCGCGGCCTCCCAGGCGTACGCGCCGAGGCAGACGATCACGCGCGGCGTCGCGATCAGGTCGAGCTCGCGCTCGAGCCAGCGCGAGCAGCGCACGCGCTCCGCGGGCAGCGGCAGGTTGGCCGGCGGCGCGCAGCGCACGCTGGCGGTGATGAAGCAGTCGCGCAGCTCGAGGCCGTCGTCGCGGTGTACCGAGGTGGGCTGGTTGGCGAAGCCGGTGCGGTGCAGGGCGGCGAAGAGGAAGTCGCCCGAGCGATCGCCCGTGAACACGCGCCCCGTGCGGTTGGCGCCGTGCGCGGCGGGCGCGAGCCCGAGGATCAGCACGCGCGCGGCGGGGTCGCCGAAGCCGGGGATCGGGCGGCCCCAGTACGTCTGGTCGCGGAACGCCGCGCGCTTCTCCCGCGCGACCGTCTCGCGCCACTCGACCAGCCGCGGGCAGGCGCGGCAGGCGGTCACCTCCGCCTCGAAGGAGGCGAGCGCCGCGGCGCTGCTCAAGCCGTGCTGGCGCGCGGCGGCGCCGAACCCACGAGCCCGAGGATCAGCCGCTCGAGCACGGGCTCGAGCTCGCCGATGTCGGCGGGGTCCTTCGTGCGGATCTGGCGCGAGGCGAGCTCGACGATCGCGCCGACGATCGCGAACGCGTCGTGCGGCGAGGCGAGCCGGGCCACCAGCCCGGCCTCGGCGTCCATCCGGTTGGCCTCGTCGATGAAGTCGGCCACGCGGGAGAGCGCGGCGTCGCGGCGCTCCGCGGCGCGCGGGCCGGCGCCGATGATCTCCACCAGCAGCGTCTGCGCCTGGTCGGGGAAGGCGTCGATGACCTCGAGGAACGCGCGCACCGACGCGCCGACGCGCCCCTGATGCGTGTCCCCGCCGTGCTGGATGGCGGCCTGGGCGATCCCGTCGATGAGCACGTCGATGGCGGCGTCGAAGAGCGCGAGGATGCACTCCTCCTTGTTGCCGAAGTGCTCGTAGAACGTCGCCTTCGACATGCCGGCCTCGCGCGCGATCGCCTCCGCGGTGGCGTCGGCGAAGCCGTTGCGGGCGAAGACGGCCGAGGCGGCCGCGAACAGCCGCGCGCGCTGGCGATCCTGCCGGACCTCGAGCGGCGGCGCGTGCCGGCCGCGCGGTGCTGTCTCCTGCTCCCCCATGGTCCTCGATGGTAGTTGGAGGGGCTACCCTCTGGCCCCGATGCGTCCCCTCCTCCGCTCGCTGCCGCTCCTGCTCGCCGTCGCGGTCGCCGGCTGCGGGCAGCCGGCCTCCTCCGCGAGCGATTTCAAGGGGGCCAAGAAGGACGTCGCCGACACGATCGAGGAGCTCCAGACCTCGGCGTCGAGCCGCAAGTCGGCCGACATCTGCGCCGACCTGCTCGCCCGCAGCTACGTCGACAAGCTCAAGGCCTCCGGCAACGACTGCGTCGACGAGATGGAGAAGATCACCGGCGACGCCGACGACTTCGAGCTCGACGTCAAGGCCGTCACCATCACCGGGGACACCGCGACGGCTGAGATCGAGGCGCTGAAGAACGGCGAGGACGGCGGCACCACCACCTTCGCGCTCGAGCGCGAGGACGGGAAGTGGCGGCTGACGAACCTCGGCACCGGCTAGTGCCGGCCGCCCGGTCCGCGAAACAGCGCAAGCGGGACGCGCTGGCGCTGCTCGAGCGAGAGGTGGACATCTGGGTCGCCTCGGCCAGCGGCGACGGCGAGGCGATGCTGGTGCCGCTCTCGTTCGTGTGGGACGGCGAGCGGCTGACGCTGTCGACGCCGCTCGGCAGCAAGACCGCGCGCAACCTCATCCGCGCCGGGGTCGCCCGCGTGGCGCTGGGCGGGACGCGCGACGTCGTGCTGATCGACGGCACGGTCGAGGTCCTCAAGCTCGGCGCCGAGCCGGAGCTGGAGGAGGCGCACGCGCGGGCCACCGGGTTCGACCCCCGCACGCTGGCCGAGGAGTACGTCTACCTGCGCATCACGCCGCAGCACGTCCAGGTGTGGCGCGAGGTCAATGAGCTGCGCGGCCGCCACGTCATGCGCGACGGCGCCTGGGTCGTCTAGCCGCTAGCCGAGCGAGCGGCCGTACTGGCGCTCGTAGTACGCGCGGTAGTCGCCCGAGCGGATCGTCTCCCACCAGCCGGTGTTCTCGCGGTACCAGGCGACCGTGTGCGCGAGCCCGTCGCCGAAGCGCATCCGCGGCTCCCACCCGAGCGTGCGCACCTTGTCCGACGACAGCGAGTAGCGGCGGTCGTGGCCGGGGCGGTCGGTGACGTACTCGATCAGGGAGTCGTCGCCGCCGGTGAGCTGGATGATCCGCTGGACGACCTCGAGGTTCGCGCACTCGTCGGGGCCGCCGGCGTTGTAGACGTTGCCGGGCTCGCCGTGCTCGAGCACGTGGCCGATGGCGCGGGCGAAGTCCTCGACGTAGATCCAGTTGCGGACCTGCTGGCCGTCGCCGTAGACCGGCAGCTTGTCCCCGTGCAGCGCGTTGAGGATCATCAGCGGGATCAGCTTCTCGGGGTACTGGTACGGCCCGTAGTTGTTGGAGCCGCGGCAGATCAGCGTCGGCAGGCCGAAGGTGTGGAAGTAGCTGTCCACGAGCAGGTCGGCGCCCGCCTTGGTGGCGGAGTAGGGCGAGGAGGGCGCGAGCGGGGACTGCTCGGTGAACGAGCCCTCCTCGATCGAGCCGTAGACCTCGTCGGTGGAGACCTGGACGTAGCGCAGGCCGGCCTCGCGCGCCGCCTCGAGCAGCGTGTAGGTGCCCTGGGCGTGGGTCTTGACGAACGCGTCGGGCTCGGCGATCGAGCGGTCGACGTGCGTCTCGGCGGCGAAGTTCACGACCGCGTCGCGGCCCTCCATCGCCGCCGCGACGGCGTCGGCGTCCTCGATCCCGGCGTGCACGAACGCGTAGCCGGCGCTGTCGGCCACGTCGGCGAGGTTCTCCTCGCGACCGGCGTAGGTGAGCTTGTCGAGGACGACGACCTCGTCGCCGTGCTCGGTGATGCGCTGGCGGACGAAGTTCGAGCCGATGAAGCCGGCCCCGCCGCAGACGAGCAGCTTCACTGGAGGACCTCCGATCGCAGGTACGCGGACAGACCCTCGCGCCACGCGGGGAGCGCGGGCACCTCAGGGCGGGTGGAGCCGAGGACGGACCACGCGGGCCGCGGCGCGGGCCGCGGGAACTCGGCGGTGGTCACGGGCAGCGCGCGGCAGTCGGCGGCGGCCTCGTCGAAGGTGGCCTGGGCCAGCGCGTGCCACGAGCACGAGCCGCCGCCGGCCACGTGCATGACGCCGCCGAGCCGCTGCTCGGCGATCTCGACGAGCGCGGGGGCGAGGTGGCCGGTGAAGGTGGGGCAGCCGATCTGGTCGGCGACGACGTTGACCTCGTCGCGGTCCTCGGCGAGGCGCAGCATGGTGGCGACGAAGTTCTTGCCGTGGACGCCGAACAGCCAGGCGGAGCGCACGACGGCGTGGTCGCCGGGGCGGCGGCGACGGCGTGCTCCCCGGCGAGCTTCGAGCGCCCGTAGGCGCCGGCCGGGCCCGGTCGGGTCGTCCTCGCGGTACGGGACGGTCGCGGTGCCGTCGAAGACGTAGTCGGAGGACACGTGGACGACGTACGGCGCCGCGGCGGCCACGTTCCCGGCGCCGTCGCCGTTGATCCGCGTCGCGTCGGCCTCGTGCTCCTCGGCGCCGTCGACGTCGGTCCAGGCGGCGCAGTTGACGACCGCGTCGGGCCGCGCGGCGTCGACCGCGGCGCGGACGGCGGCGGGATCGACGATGTCGAGGTCGCGGCGGGCGAGGGCGGTGACGTCGTGCCCTGCGCTCTCGGCGGCGGCGACGACATCCCGGCCCAGCATGCCCGCAGCGCCGGTGACGAGAAGGCGCATCGCGGCCTAGCCTAGCCAGCCCGCAATGCGAGGCTGAGCTCGAAGCGGGCCTCGGGGTCCTCGAGGCGCTCGCCGAACAGCTCGCGCAGCTGCTTCACGCGGTAGCGCACGGTCTGCGGGTGGACGTCGAGCTCGGCGGCCACCGCCTGGACCTGGCCGGGGCGGTCGAGCCAGGCGCGCAGCGTCTCGGTGAGGCGCTCGCGCGGGCCTTCGGGCAGCTCGGCGAGGGGCGCCAGGCGCTGCTCGGAGAGCTCGGCCGCGAGCGCGGGGTCGGCGGCGATGACGAGCGCGGGCAGGTGCTCCTCCGCGAGCGCGAACGGCACGTCGCCGAGCCGGCCCGCGACGAGCAGGGCGTGCGTCGCGATCGCGCGTCGCACCGAGAGGCCGGCGCGTGCGAGCGGCACGGCGGGGCCGAGCGCGGCCGGGCGCCCCTCGGTCGCCGCGCGCAGCCGCCCGGCCCGCGCGGGGGCGCCCGCGTCGGGCACGAGCACGAGCGCGAGCCGCTCGATCCCTGCGCCGATCGCCTCCTCGCCGACGCGGCGGGCGAGCCGCGCGGCCAGCGCGTCGGCCTCCGCGGCGGCCTCCGTCGACGCCGGCGGCAACCCGACCGGGGTGGTGCCCGCCACCGGCGCCACGGAGGGCGCCACCGCGGCGCGATCCGGCCCCGCGGGCCCACTCGCCGCGGGCGCGGTCACGAGCGCCGCCACGGCGCGCGGCAGCGGCCAGCCCGCCGCTGCGGCGGCGGCCAGCACCGTCTCCTCGTCGGCGGGCGGGTCCTGGGCGAGCAGCCGCACGAGCCGCCGCCGCAGCCGCTGGCGCTCGCCCGCCGAGGCCGACTGCTCCTCCGCGTAGCCCTCCGCCGACTCGGCCGAGAGCTCGTCGATGTAGGCGAAGATCGCCTCGCCGAGCGCGTAGATGGCGTCGGGCTCGAGCCCGCCGTCGCGGCCCGCCTCCACGAACCGGCGCCAGGCCAGCCGTGAGCCGAGCCGGTAGGCGGAGAGCAGCGCGTCGAGGCTGCGCCCGGCGCGCATCTCGCCGCGGCCGAGGTTCACGTAGGTCAGGCGCCCGCGGCCGTCGTCGCCGGTCGGGTCCTCGATCAGGTCGACGAAGCGCCCGAGCGCGCTCTCGACGCCGAGGCGGACGACGCGCCCGAACTCGCCCTCCATCGCCCTTGCGTAGTCGGGCACCTCGACGGCGATCGCGCTGATCATCTCGTCGGCCAGCCCGGGGAGGACGGGACGCAGGACCGCCGCGGCGTCGGCGGGGATCGCTGCGAAGGGTCGCGCTGCCGGGGGCACTATCACGAGGCTACAAGATCCAGCGCGATCTCACCATGGACAAGGCGTGTTTGTCCACGTCTTTACGGGCAGCATGCAAGCGCGACGCCGCGTGGCGGCTTCTAGCCTGGAGGCATGGCCCCGGGCACCCGGGCCGCGCGCGTCGCGGTCACCACGATCTTCCTGCTCAACGGGCTCATCCTCGGGTCGTGGGCGGCGCGCATCCCCGCGATCAAGGAGCGCCTCGATCTCGGTGAGGCCGCGCTCGGGCTCGCGCTGGGGCTCGTCGCGGTGGGAGCGCTGGTGGCGATGCCGGTCTCGGGCTGGCTGTCGGCGCGCGGGGGCAGCCGGCGCACCACGCGGCTCGCGTTCGTCGCCTGCTGCCTCGCGCTGCCGCTGCCGGCGCTCGCGCCCAGCTACGCGCTGCTGCTCCCCGCCGCACTGCTGATCGGCGCCGGCAACGGCTCGCTGGACGTCGCCATGAACGCGCACGGCGTCGCCGTCGAGCGCCGGCACGAGAGCCCGATCCTCTCCTCCTTCCACGCCGCCTTCTCGTGCGGCGCGCTGATCGGCGCCGGCATCGGTGCGGTCGCCGCCGGCGCCGACGTCGACGTCCGCTGGCACTTCCTCGGCGTGGCGGCGGTGGCGCTGGTCGTGGGGCTCATCGCCTCCCGCTCGTTCCTGCCCGCCGCCGCGGACCACGCGGGCGAGGAGGCCGGGCCGCTGCTGGCGTGGCCGCCGCGGGCGCTGTGGGCGGTCGGGGCGATCGGGTTCTGCGCGCTCGTGGTCGAGGGCGCGACCGCGGACTGGAGCGCGGTCTACGTCCGCGAGTCGCTCGACGCCTCGGCCGGCGTCGCGGCGCTCGCCTTCGCGGCGTTCTCGGCGACGATGACGCTCGGCCGGCTGGTCGGCGACAAGCTCACCACCGCCTGGGGCGCCGAGGCGCTGATCCGGCGCGGCGGGCTGCTGTCCGCGGCGGGCGTCGCGGGCGCGCTGCTGATCGCCGATCCGATCGCCGCGACGCTCGGGTTCGCGCTCGTCGGCTTCGGGATCGCCGCGATCGTGCCCGTGGTCTTCCGCGCGGCCTCCGAGGTCGACGGCGTGGCGCCCGGCGTCGGCATCGCGGCGGCGGCCACGACGGGCTACTTCGGGTTCCTCGTCGCCCCGCCGATCATCGGGGGCGTCGCGGAGGTGACGTCGCTGCCGCTCGCGCTCGGGCTGCTCGTCCTGCTCAGCCTCGTGATGGCCGCGCTCGCGTCGCGCGTGCGGAAGCCGGCGCTCAGCCCCGCCTGAGGCTCACGGGTCGACCTCGACGTCGACGCCCACGTCGACATCCGGGACGTCCGCGATCGGCGTCGCCGTGGCGGTCGGCGTGGTCGCGCGTGGTGCGGCGCGGCGGTGGCGGTCGCGGCGCGGTGGCGGCGGGCGTCGCGGTCCCCGTCGCGCCGGGCGTGGTCGTCGCGCGCGGGCCGGCGGTGGGTGTCGGCGTGGTGCGGCTGCGCTCGCGTGTGCGCGCGGCGCGGGGCTTGCGCTGCTCGACCCGGTCGCGCGCCCTGCCGACGACCTTCGAGCGCTGGAGCCGCGCGTCGCCGTCGCCCGTCGCGGGCAGCTCGGCGCGCCGCGGATGCTAGCCGTCGAGCGCGGACGGCAGGCTGCGGGCGGCAGCTCGGAGATCGAGCAGCAGCAGCGGCTCGAAGCTGGTAGCGCGTACAGGCCCCCGGCCGCGAGCGCGAAGATCGCGTTGAAGTAGATGCCGCCGAGGTCGGTGCGCAGGCGGCCGCCGCGGCCGAGCCGGTAGGCGTCGGTGACATCGGTGTAGAAGGCCGGCCAGACGATGTAGAGGCCGACGCCCATCACGCCCGGCTTCGCCCCGCCGTAGCGGCAGGCGGTCGCGTGGCCGGTCTCGTGGAACGCGGTGGCGACCACGACGGCGGCGAACATCCCGAGCAGCAGCAGCGGCTGGTAGATCGCGTGGCGCAGTCCCTGGGCGATGCCGTGCTCCAGGAGCAGCCAGGCGCCGAGCGCGAGGAACCCGGCGATCACGAGCGCGAGCACGGGCGGCCAGAACAGCGGCCGGAACAGCGTGGTCAGCCCGCGCGTGAGGCGCGCTGGGACGACGGCGGTGCGGAACTTCAACGCGAGCAGCGGGTCGGGCCGCGTGAGCTCCGGGCTCGAGCCGTCGGCGGCGGCCAGCACGCCGAGCGGGCGCAGCTTCTTCTCGACCAGGAAGCGGACGTTGTCGGGGCTGACCTTGCGCCCGACCTCCTCGGACACCGCCGTCGCGATCGCCGCTTCGTCGCGCCGCCCGTCGGCGTGGGCGGCGACGCTGTAGAGCAGGGCGGTGAGCTGGAGCGTCTGCCCGTCGGCGCGCCGGGCGAGGAACGGCGTCTCCTTGAAGCCCGAGCCCTCGTACTCGCCGATCATCTCGATGCCCTCCGCCAGGCGCGGGGCGCGCGCGGGCAGCGCGCTGGTCGGGGGCTCGTGGATGGCCGTCATCGGGGCAGGCCGCGAGAAGGGCCGGCTACGACTGCTCGGGGCGAGCCAGGCTCGGCCGGTTGCCCCTGATCCGTGTCGGCCTCCGGCTCGGGTGGCGTGCCGGAGAGTACGTTGGCCGCCACGGCCGCGTTCGTGGGGACGGCGACGTCCCCGTCCTCCGCCTCTGATTTCTTGTCGATCGGCGTCATGGCACCGACCTACCCTCGGCGCGGCGATCGACACGAACAACGTCAACCTAACCTGACGGGTCCCTCGGTCCCGCTAACTTGCGGCCCGCATGAGCCTGCGTCCGAGCGAGCAACAGCTGGCCCGCGCCGCCTCCCGGCTCGGCGATCCGGCCGCGGGCCTGACCGCGGTCCGCGAGCTGCGCCGGCGGCTCGACACGCTCGAGGCCGCCCACGTCGACCAGGCGATCGAGGCCGGCTGGTCGTGGCGGCAGGTGGCCGAGTCGCTCGGGGTGACCAAGCAGGCCGCCCACGCCCGCCACGCGCGCCGCACCCAGCGCGCGCACCAGGGCCTCGTGGTCGCGGGCCGCGCGCGCCAGGCGGTGGCGCGCGCGAAGGCGGAGGCCGCGCGGCTGGGCGCGCTGCGCGTGGAGACCGACCACCTGCTGCTGGGGTTGCTGCTCGACGATCGCGGCCCGGTGCGCGAGGCGCTCGACGAGTGCGGCATCACCTGCGACGCGGTGCGCCGCGGCGCGATCGCGGCGGAAGGCGTGGGCGGCACCGGCCGGCCGAGCAGCCCGACCGTCTCCCCGAGCACGCGCGAGGTGCTCGAGCAGTCGATGCGCGAGGCGGTCGAGCGCGGCGACGCGCGGCTCGACGTCGAGCACCTGATGCTCGCGATCCTGCACGAGCCGGGCGGGCGCGGCCAGCGGGCCGTCGTCGCGAGCGGCCGCTCCCCGCGGGCGGTCGAGCGCCGGCTCGCCCGCGCGCTCCGGGGTCAGCCCGCTTCTTCGGAGTCCTCGCCGTCGTCCTGATCGAGCAGGACGTCGGCCGCGATATCGGGGTCGAGCGGGATCGTCACGTCGCCGCGGATCACCGACATCGCCTCGCGGTCGGGCAGCTCCTCGACGTCATGGCCCTCGAGCTCCTCCTCGGAGAGGCCTTCGGCCGGCGGCTCGCGCCCTTCGCTCACAGGATTCCGATCTCCGAGTTGTCGCCCACCATGAAGCGATACGCGCGCGGCTGGCGATCGTCGCGCGAGATCGCGACGTTCTTGCCCAGCAGCGAGGACTCCATCCGGCCCTCGAGCCCGCGCACGGAGGAGGACTCGAGCAGGATCGAGTGCTCGACCTCGGCGTTCTCGATCAGGCAGCCCGCGCCGACCGCGGTGTAGGGGCCGATGTAGGCGTCGCGCAGGACCGCGCCGGAGCCGATCACGGCCGGCCCGCGCACGGTCGCGCGCTCGAGCCGCGCGCCCGGCTCGACGATCACGCGCCCGTCGACCTGGGAGTCGATCAGCTCGCCCTCGACCCGGCGCTCGATCGTCTCGAGGATCAGCCGGTTGGCCTCGAGCATGTCGTCGAGGCGGCCGGTGTCCTTCCACCATCCGCGCACGACGTGCGACTCGACCCGCCGGCCGCCGTCGACGAGCCACTGGATCGCGTCGGTGATCTCGAGCTCGCCGCGGGCGCTCGGCTCGATCGCCCGCGCCGCGTCGTGGATCGTCGGCGTGAACATGTAGACGCCGACGAGCGCGAGGTCGGTCGCGGGCTCCGACGGCTTCTCGACCAGCCGCACCACGCCACCCTCGGGCCCGAGCTCCGCGACGCCGTAGTTCTCCGGGTCGGGGACGGCCGTGAGCAGGATCAGCGCCTCGGGCTGGTCGCCGCGGAACTTGTTCACGAGCTCCGCGATCCCGCCCTGGAGCAGGTTGTCGCCGAGGTACATGACGAACGAGTCGGAGCCGAGGAACGGCTCCGCGGTCAGCACCGCGTGGGCGAGGCCGCCCGGCTCGTCCTGCACGATGTAGGTGATCTCGACGCCGAAGCGCGAGCCGTCGCCCGCCGCGCCGCGGATCTCGTCGCCGGTCTCCGGCGCGATGATGATCCCGACCTGCTCGATGCCCGCCGCGGCCATCGCCTCGATGCCGTAGAAGAGCACCGGCTTGTTCGCCACCGGGACGAGTTGCTTCGCCGACGTGTACGTGATCGGGCGCAGGCGGGTGCCCTTGCCGCCCGAAAGGATCAGACCTTTGAGGTTCGCCATGTGGGGCGGAGCCTAGTAGGCCCCGCCCAGCTTGCGGTGATCCCAGGTGACGCGCTCGCGCTCGACGAACTCCAGCGCGACCCGCTTGGGCGCCTGCTTGGCGAACGCGTCGCGCGCGCTCTCCTCGGCCCGCCGCCGGCGTAGCGGGCGACGAGCTCCATCGCGAAGTCCATCACGATCTCCACGTCGCGGTGGATCTCGACGTCGCAGCGCAGCATCACCCCGCGCAGCTCCGCGTACTCGACGCCCGTCTCCACCTGCAGGGTCGCCCTGGGATCGCGCTCGAGGTTCTTGACCTTCTGCGACTTGGCGTAGGTCCAGGCCCAGATGCGGCCGTCGCGCACGACGTACCAGAGCGGCATCAGGTGCGGGAAGCCGTTGCGGCCGTTGGTGGCGCAGGTGACGGTCCGCTCCTCCGCGAGGAAGGCGTCCGCCTCCTCGGGGGTCATCTTGATCGCGTCGCGGCGGCTCACGAGGCCGGGGCGAGCAGGCGCTCGGCGGCGTGCAGCACGGCCTCGCGGGCGTCGGCGGGCTCGAGGACGGCGGCGTCGCCGGCCTCCTTGAGCACCTCCTTGACGAGGTAGTCCTCGCCCTTGAAGCCCCACTCGATGATCACCGCGCCGTCGGGCAGCTCGGCGAGGACGGTGCGCTCCTCGCGGGCCCAGCGGGCCTGCTCGGGGGAGATCCAGACCTGCGCGACGCGCGAGTCGGAGACCTCGCCGGTGCGCGGCCAGCCCTCGACGTCGGCGATCGGGTCCAGGCCCGCGCGCGGCTCATAGGACTCCTCCAGCACGTCGACGGACTTCACGCGGTCGAGGCGGAAGTGGCGCGTGTCCTCCTTGGCCGGGTCGTAGGTCGCGACGTACCAGCCCTCGCGGCCGTTGATGAGCGCGTAGGGCTCGACCGTGCGGCGCGAGAAGCGGTCCTCGTTGGGCGCGTAGTACTCGAGCTCGATCAGCCGCCGGTCGTCGATCGCGCGGCTGACCTCGCGCGCGACGGCGGAGTTGTCGGCGTCGGCGCGGGCGACCAGCAGGCCCTCGCCGCCGATCTCGCCGAGCGCGCTCTCGATCTTCTCGCGCGCGGTCACGAGGTGCTCGGACAGGTGCTCGCCCAGGAACTCGATGGCGGCGATCAGCGCGTTGGCCTCGATCGGCAGCAGCCGCGCCGGGCGGTCGAAGGTGTCGGAGTAGGGCTCGGTGTCGACCTCGATCTCCTTGCCCTGGACCTCGGCGTAGAGCACGTAGGCGCCACCGCCGAAGTTGACGACGTTGAGCACGCTGATGTCCTCGCGCAGCTCCTGCTCGGAGATCTGCAGCGTCTCGCAGGCCTCCGTGACCGGGAGGCGGCGGCCCGCGCGGCCGGCCGCGATCAGCACGGAGGCGAGCGTGACGAGGCGGGCGAAGCGCTCGGGCCGGATCGCGGCCTCCTGGCGCGAGCGGCTGGGCGGCTCGGCGTCCTCGGGCTCGTCGGCGCCGGGCAGACGGCCCTCGGCAACGCTCGTGAACGGCTCGCCCCGGTGGTGCTCGACGATCAGGTCGAGCCGGCGGCGGGCCTCGGCTTCGAGCTCCGGCGGCCCGGCGATGCGGGCATGCTCGCCGTAGCCGAGCACCCACGCGATGACGAGGCGCGCGATCGAGTACGGCGTGCGGAAGACACGCCCGTCCTCGGCGTCGGCCATCTCGCCGTACGGGCCGAAGTTGCGCTCGACGTGCCAGGCGATGCGGTCCGAGACCCGGATCTCGGCCGTGCCCTGGGTGTCGCCGAGCTGCCAGGGGATGCGGTTGGCGTAGACGCGCGGGTCGAAGTCCGCGGGGCGCTGGAAGTCGTGCTCGGCCTTGGTGGCGTAGGCGACCTTGCCGCGGATGCGCGAGAGCCGGAACACGCGCACGGCGTCGCGCTCGTGCGAGTAGCCCACGAGGTAGAACTGGCCGCCCTGGTAGACGAGCTGGTACGGGTCGACGCGGCGCTGCGCGACCTCCCCGGACTGCATCGTGAAGTACTCGAACTCGATCCGCTTGCGGCGGTAGATCGCGGTGTCGATCTTGGCCAGGCGGGCCGAGACCTCGGCGCCGCCGGCCGACGCGGTGATGCCGAGCCCGACCGAGCGCTGCTCGGGCGAGTCGAGCGGGCTCGGGCGCCCCCACGTGATCTGCTGGAGCGCGAGCCGCAGCGGCTCGGCGTAGGCGAACTCGCCGTCGAGCAGCTTCAGCGCGGTCTGGAGCGACGCGTGCTCCTCGTCGGTGAACGCGATCGCCGGCAGGTGGAAGGCCTCGGGCGCGAGCGAGTAGTTCTCCTGCTCGGAGAAGCCCTCGGCGGGCTTGTCGACGCGCAGCTGGATGCCGAGCGCGTCGAGCTCGGCGCGGTCGGCGTAGAAGCGGCGCGCGAACGCGTCCTCGGTCATGTCCGAGTAGCCCTCGACGTCCCGCCGGATCTCGGTTGCCGTGACGGGTCGACGCTCCGCCATCAGATACGAGATCAGCGAGAGCTGTCGGATCAGCTTCTCGGTGTCCTTCGCCACGGCCACGACTGTAGTGGCGACGGCGACATAACTCGCCCCGCTTACAACGACTTTGCGGGTTTTCCTACGCCGCTTGGCGGTCCGCGAAGAACGCGCCGCCACCGATCGCGCGGTCGAACGCCGACCACTGGGCGCCCTGCGGCAGCTCCTTCTCGAGCCGGTCGAACGAGCCGAGCCGGCCGCCGAGGTTGTCGATCATGTGGACGAGCGTCGCCTCGCGCGTGCACGGGACCACGGGGGAGCCGTGCTCGAGCGCGCCGTGGTGGGACAGGATGATGTGCAGCACGGCGCCGGCGAGGTCGTCGGGGAAGCCCGGCAGGTCCTCGATCAGGCGGCGGATGCGGAAGTAGCCGAGCGGGATCTCGCCCTGGAGCTTGCCGAGGTCGGTCATGTCGATCGCGGCGCCGGTGGAGGCGTAGGCGTCGAGCTTGCCGATGTCGTGCAGCAGCGCACCGCAGACCGCGACCTCGCGGTCGATGCCCGGGAACGTGGCGGAGATGGCCGACACCGACTGCGCGACGGAGAGGCAGTGCTCGAGCAGCCCGTGGCGGTAGGCCTGGTGGTAGTACTTGGCCGCCGGGGCGTCACGGAAGGCCTCCCACGTCGGCGTGCCCTCGCCGAAGATCGCCTCCAGCAGCGCGTGCAGGTGCGGGTTCTGGATCGTCGCGACGAGGTCGCGCAGGTCCGCCTCCATCTGATCGGCCGAGCGCGGCGGCCCGGCCGTCAGCGCGTCGAGGTCGACCTCGTGCGGCTCGGCGGCGCGCAGCGTGTGCACGTCGACCTCCGCGCCGTAGCGCGGGTGGACGGTGTAGCGGCCTGCGACGCGTACGGCGCACCCGGCCGTGCACACCTCCCCGACCGTGGCGATGTCGTCGCGGATGATCGCCGATACTGAGCCGGTGCGATCGGCCAGCCCGAGCTTCAGGTACTCGCCGCCGTCGCGCTTGGTCCGCAGCTGGCGGTCGCGCACGAGCAGGACGATGTCGATGTCCTGTCCGTCGGTGAGTTGGTTGACGAGCACGGTCAGAAACGCTAGACCCGCTCCCGGCGGATGACGCGGAACGCATTCATCACGGGCGGCGGGGGTGGCCTTGGAGTCGCGGTGGTCGAGCGATTCCTGACAGCGGGCTTCGACGTCACCGCGCCACGCCGCGCCGACGTCGACCTGACCGACCCGGAAGCGGTGCAGCGGGCCGTCGCCGCGGCGGCGCCCCTGCACGCGGTCGTCAACCTCGCCGGCGGGTTCGCCGCCGGGCAGCCCGTGGGCGAGACGCCGGTCGACGACTTCGAGGCCAACTTCGCGCTCAACCTGCGCCCCACCTACAACGTCTGCCACGCCGCGATCCCCCACCTGGCGAGCGACGGCGCGATCGTCTGCACCTCCTCGGCGACCGCCCGCGACCCGTTCGCGGGCTCGGCGGGCTACGCCGCGTCGAAGGCCGCGGTGACCGCGCTCGCCCGCGCGATCGCCAAGGAGGGCGTGCGCTGCAACGTCGTCTCGCCCTCGCTGATCGACACGCCCGCCAACCGCGAGTCGATGCCCGAGTCCTCGTGGGGCAAGCTCGTGCCGCCGGCGCGCATCGCCGAGCGATCCTGTGGCTGTGCTCGCCGGAGTCGGCGGCCTTGAACGGAGTCGAGCTGCCGGTGTAACTGCGCCAGCGGCCCCTCGAACCCGCCTCCTACACCAGCCGCCGTTGACGTTCGCCGCGCTCACCGCGAACGCAAGCATCAACCCCCGTAGTACTTGATCGTCTTGTCCGCGAGTTGGCGTGTCTCGCGCTCGTTGCCGATCGCGTTGAAGGCGATCGCGGCGAACGGGATCAGGCGGCCGGCGAAGCGGCGGCCGAGGCGGCGGCCGGCGAAGCGCGCCAGGCGGGCGGCGAGCGCCTCCTCGCGCTGGAGCTTCGAGCCGACGTAGGCCTCGGCGACCATCGTGCCGGCGCCGTCGAGCGCCGCGCGCGCCTCCTCCGGCGTCGGGTAGAGCCCGCGGATCACCAGCAGCTCGGCCGGGCGCATCGGGTCGAACGGGTCGTAGCCGTAGGCGGCGGCGATGAAGAACACCATGCGCGACTGGATCCAGGCCGCGGCGGCGAGGTCCGGGAGCAGCGTGACGATGCCGCCGACGCCGGTCGCGGCGCCGCCGAAGCGGGAGAGCGTGGCGTGGCGGCGCTTGGCCATCTGCGCCAGTTCGGCGGGCGAGTGGGAGTACATCCGCTTGCGCTCCGCGACCCACGCCGCCGCGGCCGGCGCGTGGCGCTCGGACGCGGCAAGCGCGACGTGCTCCGGGGCGCGGGCGGGATCGTTGCGCAGGCGCTCCCAGAGCGAGAACGGCAGCTCGTGCTCGGGCTGCTCGGCGATCCGGTCGGGGAGTGCGCTCATGCCAATGAATCTACCCAGGGGCATGCGTCGTACCGTGAGGGTCATGGACCGAAAGTGGTGGACCCTCGTCGCGGTGAGCATCGCGACCTTCATGTTGCTGCTCGACATCACGATCGTGAACGTGGCGCTGCCGGAGATCGAGCGGGACCTGAACTCGAGCTTCGCCGACCTCCAGTGGGTGATCGACGCCTACGCGCTGACGCTCGCGGCGCTGCTGCTCACGGGCGGCTCGCTCGCCGACCTCTACGGCCGCCGCCGGATCTTCGTGATCGGGATCGTGATCTTCACCGTCGCCTCGGCGCTGTGCGCGCTCGCCGGGACGCCGCTGGTCCTCAACCTCGCGCGGGCGCTGCAGGGCATCGGCGGGGCGTTCATGTTCGCGACCTCGCTGGCGCTGCTGGCCTCCGCCTTCCAGGGCCGCGACCGCGGCACGGCGTTCGGTGTCTGGGGCGCGGTGACCGGCGCCTCGGTCGCGGTCGGCCCCCTGGTCGGCGGCGTGCTGACCGACGGCATCGGCTGGGAGGCCATCTTCCTCGTCAACATCCCGATCGGCATCGGGGCGATCGCGATGACGCTCGCGAAGGTCGAGGAGTCGCACGCCCCGAGCGGCGGGCGGCTCGACTGGCCCGGCCTGCTCTCGTTCTCGGGCGGGCTGTTCGCGCTCATCTTCGCGCTGATCCGCGGCAACGCCGAGGGCTGGGGCGCCCCGCTGATCGTCGGATGTCTCGCGGCGGCGGTGGTGCTCGGGGTCACCTTCGTGCTCGTCGAGCGCCGCAGCGCCGCGCCGATGCTCGACCTCTCGCTGTTCTCCAAGCCCGCGTTCGCGGGCGCCTCGATCGCCGCCTTCGCGCTGTCGGCGTCGATGTTCTCGATGTTCCTCTACCTCACGCTCTACATCCAGAACATCCTCGGCTACACGCCGCTCGAGTCGGGCCTGCGCTTCCTGCCCGTGACGCTGCTCTCGTTCCTGATCGCGCCGATCTCCGGCAAGTTCGCCGAGCGGCTCGGGATCCGCTGGTTCCTGGGCGCCGGCCTGTTCTTCGTCGGCCTCGGGCTGTTCCTGATGAGCGGGCTCGAGCCCGGCGACGACTGGACCGCGCTGCTCGCCGGCTTCATGGTCGCGGGCGGCGGCATCGGGCTCGTCAACCCGCCGCTCGCCACCGCCGCGGTCGGCGTCGTCGAGCCGCAGCGGGCGGGGATGGCGTCCGGGATCAACTCGACCTTCCGGCAGGTCGGCATCGCCACCGGCATCGCGGGGCTCGGCGCGGTCTTCCAGCACCTCGTGGCCTCGGACTTCCTCTCGCGCGTGCCCGCCTCACGGCTGCCGAAGGGCGTGGACACCGGCGCGATCGCGGACTTCATCTCCTTCGGCGGCGCCCAGCGGGTCGGCAACGGCGCGCTGTCCAGGGCCGCCGAGCATGCCTTCCTCCACGGCCTCAACCACATCCTCGTCTACGCCGCGATCCTCGCCTTCGTGGGCGCGATCCTGGCGACCGTGCTGACGCGGCCGCAGGACTTCATCGCGCACGGGGCCCCCGCCCCCGAGAGCGCGCGCGTCGCCGAACCGGCGTGATCCCCCTGACACCCCAGGCGTTCGCGGACGCGGCCGCCAACCTCTACGACAGCATGCTCGGCGAAGGGCTCGCCGACCTGCGGCGGATGCCCTCGACGGTGATCGACGAAGGGCCGCAGCGCACGCTCCGGCGCTACCACGAGGCCGCCTCGAAGCCCCCCAGCGCCCGCGCCCTGCCCGTGCTGCTGGTGCCGCCGCTGGCCGCCCCCGCGATCTGCTTCGACCTGCGGCGCGGCTGCTCGGTCGCCGAGCACCTCGTGCTCGCCGGCCGCCCGACCTACCTCGTCGACTACGGCGAGATCGAGTTCGCGGACCGCGCGCTCGGCCTCGAGCACTGGATCGACGAGGTCGTGCCGCGCGCGATCCGCGCCGCCTCGGAGGACGCCGGCGGCCGGCCGGTGCAGGTCGTGGGCTGGTGCCTGGGCGGGATCCTCTCGCTGCTGGCGCTGGCCGCCGACGCGCAGCTCCCGGTCGCCTCGGCGACGCTGGTGGCGAGCCCGTTCGACTTCTCGAAGGTCCCGCTGGTCGCGCCCCTGCGGCCGATCGCGGCCGTCACCGGCGGCGCCGGGATCACCACGCTCTACCGCCTGCTGGGCGGCGCGCCCGCGCCGCTGGTCAAGCGCGGCTACCAGCTGGCGGGCATCGACAAGTACGTGATGAAGCCGTGGACGGTGCTCTCCAACCTGCACGACCGCGAGCTGCTCGCCCAGATCGAGTCGGTCGACGCGTTCATGGACGCGATGCACGCCTACCCGGGGCGCACCTTCGGCCAGCTCTACCACCGCTTCTTCCGGACCAACGACCTCGCCGACGGGCGCTTCGCGGTGACGGGCGGGACGCTCGACCTCGCCGACATCCGCGTCCCGGTGCTCTCGGTCGCCGGCCGCGGCGACGGCATCGCGCCGGTGGCGGCCTGCCACCACGTCGAGTCGCTGCTGCGCAACGCGAAGGTGCAGCTCGCCACCGCGCCCGGCGGCCACCTCGGCGTGCTGACCGGCCGCGCCGCGGCCGGCTCGACGTGGCAGATCCTCGACGACTTCCTCGACGCGCCAGGTCCTGCAAAGCGCCGTGCAAGGCGGGCAAAACCGCGGGAGGCAGCGGCCTGAGCGGCTACCCTCACCGCCCCATGCGCGCGCTCGCCCCCCTCACCACGCTCCTCCTCCTGCTGGTCCTCGCCGTCCCCGCCGCGGCGCAGACGCCGCCCCCTCCGGAGCAGCGCATCGCGCCCGGGGTCAAGGCCGGCGGGCTCGACGTCGGCAACCTCACGGTCGGGGAGGCCGCGGTCAAGCTGCAGCAGACCTACGGCCCGAAGCTCTACAACCGCATCTCCGTCCATCTCGCCGGGCGCCAGTTCCGGCTCACGCCGCAGCAGGCCAAGCTCAAGTTCGACACGAACCTGACCGCCAAGCGCGCGCTCTACGCGGGACGCACGAACCCCGCCGTCGACGTCCCGCTCGCCACCAGCGTGAGCAAGGCGCGCATCCGGACCTTCGCCCGCAAGATCGGCAGGGAGGTCTACCTCGCGCCGCGCGACGCCACGATCAAGATCACCCTGCGCCACATCCTTCGCCGCAAGGCGGTGACCGGCCGCTCGCTGGACGTCAAGGCGCTGCGCGCCACGCTGATGGCGACCTACGCCAACCCGCTGGCTCCGCACCGCATCCGCCCGAGCCGCAAGATCCTCCAGGCACGCGTGCAGACGAGCGACCTCGCGCGCGCCTACCCCACGGTCATCACGATCGATCGCGCCAACTTCAAGCTGCGCCTGTTCAAGCGGCTGAAGTTCTCCCGGAGCTACGGCGTCGCCGTCGGCCAGCCGGCCTACCCGACGCCCACCGGGCGCTTCCAGATCTCCAACAAGCAGGTCAACCCGGCCTGGACCGCGCCGAACTCACCCTGGGCGGGCGAGCTGGCCGGGACGACGACGCCGGGCGGCGCCGCCTCGAACCCCCTGCGGGCCCGGTGGATGGGGATTGCCGGGGGAGTCGGCATCCACGGGACCTCGCAGGAGTATTCGATCGGCAGCCGCGCGTCGCACGGCTGCATCCGCATGCGCGTCGCGGACGTGATCGACCTGTACTCGCGGGTGCCGGTCGGCACCCCGGTACTGATCGGCTAGCTCCCTACTTGAGCCAGGACCCGTCGTCGTAACGGGCGGGCGAGACGTCGACGCGCTTGAAGCCGGGGCGGTCCTCGGCGACGAGGTTGCCAACCGTACGGCGGAGGCGGCGGAGGGTGCTGTTCATGGTGAGCTCCTGTCCAGTCGGTATGGCGGGGACGCTGCGTAATTTCGCAGCGAACGGACGCCGCTCCCATGGAGCCACCCGGCGAGTGCACCGCCGACTCCACCCCGACGGGGGTACGGGTAGCTCTACCGGCGGGAGCGCTGCACGACCCGCACCTCGACGCGCGCCGGCCGCGTCGGCGCGGCGAGCGAGAGGAAGTCGCGCACGGCCCCGGTGTGGTGGCAGTAGGGGCAGGCGAGCGCGGCGCTCACGCCGACCGGCCCCGGGGGGAGCGCCACCGGCGCGTCGCAGTGGGGGCAGGCGAGCGTCCCGGAGGCGAGGCGACCGGTGCTGACGCGGCGGCGGAAGTGGTGCGTCTCGGCGGTGCCGCCGACCGGGTCGGGCCGGACGGGCTCCGCGCCGTCGCTGCGCTGGAAGCTCACGGGATCAGTCTAGGCGGCCTGTGCGAGCGCCACGAGCTGCGCCAGCGACGCCTCGATGCCCTCGGCGACGACGTCGAGGTCGGGCAGGGCGTCGTAGTCGCCGAGCAGCCCGAAGCCGACCTTCCCGTCGTAGGAGATGATCGCGATCGCGAGCGCGCGCTCGCCGGCCAGGAACGGGATCGGGAAGATCTCCGCCAGCCTGCGGCCGAGCACGTAGAGCGGGAACTGCGGGCCCGGCACGTTGGTGACGAGCAGGTTGAAGAAGCGCCCGGAGAAGTTCAGCCGCGAGGCCTGGGCGTGCAGCGTCGGCGGCGCGAAGTCCTGCAGCGACGCGATCGCCGAGGCGGCCAGCAGCTGGCGCGACTCCTTCAGGCCGTCCATCGCGTCCTTGACGTAGCGCAGACGCGCGAGCGGGTCGTCGAGGAAGACCGGCAGCGGCGCCATCAGCTGGGAGAGCTGGTTGCCGAGCGCGGCCTCCTGGCCCTGCGGGCGCACCGAGACCGGGACGGCGGCCTTCAGCTCGACGCCCTCCGTGCGGCGCCCGCGCGACTGCAGGAAGAAGGCGAGCGCGCCGGTCACCACCGCGAGCACGACGTCGTTGACGGTGGTGCCGAACGCGGACTTGACGAGCTTGAACTCGTCGAGCCCCGCGCGCACGACCTGGATCCGCCGGTGCGGGCCGGGCGGCACGTTGAACGGGGTGTCGGGCGGGTGGTTGAGCGCGGTCCACGCGACCTCGCCGAGCCCCGTGGCGACCTCGCGCGCGCGGCCGAGCGCCTCGCCCGGGCGCGACACGGCGCCGAGCGCGCCGCCGGCGACCTCCGCGGCCGCCCGCACCGCGCCGGTCAGCCCGCGCGCGGCGAGCTCGGCGCTCGTCGGCCCCGGCTGCGGCACCCACGGCTCGACCGGCTCCTCGGGCCGGCCCTCGGCCGTGAGGTCGAACAGCACGGTCGAGAGGTCGACGCCCGACACGCCGTCGACGACCGCGTGGTGGGTCTTCGAGATCAGCGCAAAGCCGCCACCTTCGAGCCCCTCCACGAGCCACATCTCCCACAGCGGCTTCGAGCGGTCCAGCGGCTGCGAGAAGATCCGCGCGCACAGGTTGAGCAGCGCGTCCTCCTCGCTGCCTCGGCCAGAGGCCCTGCCCCCACCCCGCTCCGGCGAGGGCAGCGCGGTGTGCCGCACGTGGTAGGCGAGCGTTGAAGGTCGGGTCGTCGATCCACAGCGGCCGGCCGGTCTCGAGCGGCGGCACGGCGAGCTTCTGCCGGTAGCGCGGGACGAGGTGCAGCCGCGACTCGATGTGCGCGAGGAACGCGTCGAGCTCCGGCGGCTCGCCCTCGAACCGCGCGAGGGCACCGATGTGCATGTGCGTGTTCGGCTTCTCCTGGGCAAGAAAGCCCGCATCGATGGCCGAGAGCCGATCGAGATGCTGTTGACCGGCCACGGTTCCAATAGTTTCAGTTCCATGACCGATCCGACCAACTCCCGCGCGGCGCTCGTCACGGGCTGCTCGTCCGGCATCGGCCGCGCGACCGCCGAGCGCCTGGCCGCCTCCGGCTGGACCGTCTACGCGACCGCCCGCAGGCCCGAGACGCTGAGCGAGCTCGAGGCGCGCGGCTGCCGCACGCTCGCCCTCGACGTCACCGATGAGACGTCGATGCGCGCCGCGGTCGAGGCGGTCGAGCGCGAGCACGGGGCGGTCGGCGTGCTCGTCAACAACGCCGGATACAGCCAGTCCGGTGCGATCGAGACGGTCCCGATGGACAAGGTCCGCGACCAGTTCGAGACCAACGTGTTCGGCCTCGTCCGCCTGTGCCAGCTCGTGCTGCCCGGGATGCGCCGGCAGCGCTGGGGCAAGATCGTCAACCTGTCCTCGATGGGCGGGAAACTCGTCTTCCCGGGCGGCGGCTTCTACCACGCGACCAAGTACGCGGTCGAGGCGATCTCCGACGCGCTGCGCTTCGAGGTCAAGGGCTTCGGCGTCGACGTGATCCTGATCGAGCCGGGGCTGATCCGGACGGCGTTCGGCGAGACCGCGTCGGGTGGGGTGGCCGAGGCCAGCCCTGGCGAGGGCGATTACGCCCAGTTCAACGCGCACGTCGCGCGCGCGACCGAGAGCGTCTACGAGAAGGGCAGCCCGGTGGGGCGCCTCGGCGGGCCGCCGCAGGCGGTCGCGAAGGTGATCGAGAAGGCGCTGAGCGCGCGCCGGCCGCGCGCCCGCTACACGGTCACGCCCTCGGCGAAGCTGCTGATGGGCCAGCGCGCATTGCTCCCCGACCGCGGGTGGGACGCCGTCATGCGCTCCCAGTTCCCGCAGCCCGGCAAATGAGCGACGTCGCCCGCCTCGCCGAGCGCGCCGCCCGCGACGGGCGCTTCGGGATCGACACGGAGTTCATGCCGGAGGGGCGCTACAAGCCGCTGCTGTGCCTGGTGCAGGTCTGCGTCGGCGGCGAGATCGCGGTGCTCGACCCCTTCGAGGGCTTCGACCCCGCGCCGTTCGCCGAGGTGCTCGCCGACCCCGGCGTCCAGGTCGTGCTGCACGCCGGCCGCCAGGACGTCGCGATCATGCGCCGCGAGTGGCGCACCGAGGTCACCAACGTGTTCGACACCCAGGTCGCCGCCGGGTTCGCGGGCTTCGCCGCGCAGGCGGGCTACACGGGGCTGCTGCACGACGTGCTGAAGATCCGCGTCGCCAAGACCGCGAGCTTCACCCGCTGGGACGTGCGGCCGCTGACCCAGGAGCAGGTCAGCTACGCCAAGGAGGACGTCGAGCACCTGCTGCCGCTGGCCGACGAGATCCAGAAGCGCCTGCTCTCCAAGGGCCGGCTCGAGTGGGCGCGCGAGGAGTGCCGCGCGATCGCCGCCTCGACCGACGAGCGCGACCCCGAGGAGGTCTGGCGGCGGCTGCCGCGCGCCGGCGGCCTGGACCCGCGCGAGCGCGCGGTCGCGCGCGAGCTGGGCGCCTGGCGCGAGCGCACGGCGATGAAGGAGGACCGGCCGGTGGGCTCCATCATCCGCGACCCGACCCTGGTCGAGCTCGCCAAGCGCCAGCCCACCGGCCGCCGTGAGCTGGGCCAGATCCGCGGGCTCAACCCCGAGGTGGTGCGCCGCCGCAGCGACGACCTGCTGAAGGCGATCGAGCGCGGCAAGGCCGCGCCGCCGATCCGCCTGGAGGAGGCCGAGCGCCTCCACACGGAGTCCGTGGACGGACCAGCGATCGCGTTGTCGGAGGCGTTGGTGCGTGCGCGCGCGCAGGAGGCCGGGCTGGCCTACGAGCTGATCGCGGCGCGCGCCGATCTCACGCCGATCGTCGTCGCCGCCCGCCGCGGCGACCCCGACCCGGCCGTGCGCACGCTCCAGGGCTGGCGGCGCGAGCTCGTCGGGAACGAGCTGCTGGAGCTGCTGCGGGGGCGCCGCCGCCTCGGCGTCGGCGAGGGCGGACGCGTGGAGATTCTTTAGCGCTTTATCCCGAAGCGGTTAGGTTGCAGGCATGAAACGCGGCCAGCTCCTGCTCGCGCTGTTCGCCGCACTCGCCGTCGCGGGCGTCGCGTGGTTCGCCGGGAGCGGCGGTGGCGACAAGGACGAAGCCGGCAGCACGACGAAGGTCGACAGCGGCGGCCCGGCGCCGAAGAACGCGGTCAAGGTCACCTTCGCCTACTCGCCCGAGAAGGAGAAGCTGCTCCTCCCGCTGATCAAGGCGTTCAACGCCAAGGGCGAGGAGGTCGACGGGCGCCAGGTCGTCGTGGACGGCGCCAACGTCTCCTCCGGCGACGCCGAGGCCCGGATCGCCAAGGGCACCTACAAGCCGGTCGCGTGGTCGCCCGCCTCCTCGATGTGGGGACGGCTGCTGAACTTCGAGGCGGATCAGCCGCTACGGCCGACGAGGCTCCCTCGATCGTGCGCTCGCCGCTCGTGATCGCGATGTGGGAGCCGATGGCGCGCGCGCTCGGCTACCCGAAGAAGAAGCTCGGCTTCGCCGACGTGCTCAAGCTCGCGACCTCCGGCAAGGGCTGGGCCGACTTCGGCCGCCCCGAGTTCGGCAAGTTCAAGCTCGTCCACACGAGCCCCGACTTCTCGACCTCCGGGCTCTCGGCCGTGGTGGCGGAGTACTACGCCGCGACCGGCAAGAAGGAGGGCCTGACCGAGCAGGACATCGCCGGCGGCGCCGCGCGCAAGCGCGTGCGCGACATCGAGCGCGCGATCGTCCACTACGGGGACACGACGCTGTTCATCGCCCAGCAGCTCCACAAGGAGGGCATGGGCTACGCGAGCGCGGTCGCGATGGAGGAGGTCACGCTGCTCGACTTCAATCGCGACCGCAAGGCCGGCAGTCCCAAGCTCGTCGCGATCTATCCCGAGGAGGGCACGTTCGACTCCGACTCGCCGTTCTTCACGCTCAAGGCGCCGTGGGTGTCCCCCGAGCAGGCGGAGGGCGCGAAGGCGTTCCAGGAGTACCTGGCCGACGAGATCACACCGCAGCTCGCGGCCAAGTCGAGCTTCCGCCCCGCCGACCGCGACACCCCGCCGGTGGCGCCGATCACGGTCGCCAACGGCGCCGACCCCAAGCAGCCCGAGCGCGTGCTCGAGCTCCCCGAGCCGCGCGTGCTGGCGGCGATCAAGGCGGCCTGGCGGCGCGACCGCAAGCCCGCGAACATCCTGCTCGTGCTCGACACGTCGGGCTCGATGAACACGGAGGGTCGCTTGAAGCGGGCCAAAGAGGGGCTCGAGGTGTTCTTCAAGGGCGTCGAGCCGCAGGACTCGGTCGGGTTGACGATCTTCTCCGACAAGATCCAGCCGCTGATCGCGCCGGCGCCGCTGAACAAGAACCGCAACGAGCTGCAGACGCGCGTGCGCAACCTGATCGCCGACGGCGGCACCGCCTTCTACGACGCGACCGTCGAGGCGTTCGACGCCGTCCGCGCGCAGAAGGAGACCGATCGCATCAACGCCGTGGTGCTGCTGACCGACGGCGAGGACACCGACTCGCAGATGAGCGCCGACGAGGTCGTGCGCGCACATCGAGGGCCAGGGCGACTCCGCCAACCGCGTGCGCGTGTTCACGATCGCCTACTCGTCGGGCGCGACCGGCGCGCGCGAGCAACCTGAAGCGGATCGCCGCGGCGTCGGGCGGCCTCGACTACGAGGGCAAGACGGAGAACATCGAGTCCGTCTACCGGTCGATCTCCTCGTTCTTCTAGCCATGCCGCCGGTCCCAGCTCCCTACGACCGTGGGCGCTTCAACCGCGCGCTGATCACCAACGCGCTGCTCGACCCCTTCAACGTCGTCCTGCTCGCGGTCGTGCTGATCGCGGGCATCCTGCTCGGCGTCTTCGCCCTCACGCTGCCGGTCGCCGCGATCCTCTACGGCGCGGGCGCGGCGCGCACCTACTTCGACGAGGACGTGGCGAACAAGGTGCTCGAGCGCGAGCGCGCGGAGCACCGCAAGCAGCTCGAGTCCGGGCGCGTGAAGCTCAAGCCGCAGGACTTCGCGCCCCCGATCGGGTCAGCTGATCGAGCAGGCGCGGGCGCGCGAGGCGCGGATCCGCGACGCGATCGGCCGCGCCGACCTGCCCTACGACGAGGTCGCGGACGAGATCGACCGCTTCGTGGCCGCGATGGAGTCGACCGCGACGCGCGCGCAGCTGCTGTGGGAGGCGCTGTCGGACACGCCGCCGGAGCGGGTGCAGGCGCGGCTCGAGCAGGTCAAGGCGGAGAACGACCCGTCGAAGGCGGAGCTGGTCGACGCGCTCGCCGCGCAGCTCGCGACCCAGCAGCGGATGGAGAAGCAGCTCGAGCGCTTCTTCTCGGAGATGGAGCGGATCCTGGTCGAGCTCGACACCGTGCGCTCGCAGCTCGTCTCCGTCTCGGCCTCGAGCGAGTCGGGCGCGCAGACCGAGCTGGCGGCCGACGTGCGGGCGCTGCGGGAGCGCGTGGGCGCGACCGCGGAGGGGATGGCGGCGGCCTTCGAGGCCGGGACCTAGGGCGCGCCGTGGACCCAGCGCCCGGCGACCATCGTCGCGCGCACGCGGTCGCCGTCGAGCACGACGAGGTCGGCGTCGTAGCCGGGTGAGAGCGCCCCGCGGCGGTCCTCGGCGCCTTCCAGCCAGGCGGGGTCGGCGGTGAAGGAGGTGAGCGCCTCGTCGTGGCTGACGCCGCACTCGGCGGCCGCGCGCAGGCCGGCGAGCGGGTCGAGCTCCTCGACCGGCGCGTCGGAGCCGCCCGCCAGGCGGACGCCGGCGTCGAGCAGCTGCCGGTAGGGGTAGGCGCGGTCGAGGCGGTCGGCCCACAGCCGCGCGGCCATCTCGCGGTCGCTGGTGGCGTGCGTGTACTGGACCGAGGCGGTGATGCCGAGGCGGGCGAAGCGCGCGATGTCGTCGGCGTGCACGCACTGCGCGTGCTCGACGCGGTGGCGCAGCCCGAGCGGCCGCCACAGGTCCTCGGTCGCCTCGAAGGCGTCGAGCGCCTCGCGGTTGGCGAGGTCGCCGATCGCGTGCACGGCCACGGGCATCCCGGCCGCCGCGGCCTCGCGGATGACCGCGGCGAGGCCCTCCGGCCCCAGCAGCCGCATCCCACCGCCGCCGATCATCAGCGCGGTGCGCGAGCCGAGCGCGCCGTCCATGAACGCCTTGACGTAGCTGCCGCGCGCGGGGTCGGGGTCGGGGACCGACTGCCACACCCGCAGCGTCAGCTCGCCGGCCTCGCGCAGCGCGGCGAAGGCCTCGGGCGCGCCGCGCGCGCCGTCCTTGTCGT
Organism: uncultured Solirubrobacterales bacterium; assembly: GCA_963787335.1. GTDB lineage: Bacteria > Actinomycetota > Thermoleophilia > Solirubrobacterales > Solirubrobacteraceae > DASQFQ01. The sequence continues at coordinate 97,498 of CAWBCU010000029.1, read as the reverse complement.
GCACGCCGGTGACGCCCGCGGCGTGCGCGACGGAGATGCCGGCGCGGACCGCGTCGAGCGTCTCGGCGGGGGTGGCGGCGGCGAAGGCGTCGAAGAAGTCCCACGCGTCGTGCTCGCGGAGGATGCCGTCGTCGTCGACGAACTCGCGCGCGCCCGCGGCGCCGGAGGACGATCGCCTCGACCGCGTGGCCGACGGCCGCGCGCAGCGCCGCTGTGTTGACCCACAGCGTGTGGCCGTCGTGCGCGCGCAGCGCGGTCGGGACGTCGCCGGTGACCGCATCCAGCGCCGCGCGCGTCGGGCGCTCGCCCTCGGGCCACTCCTCCTCGCGCCAGCCGCGGCCGCGCAACCATCCGCGCCCCTTGTCGGCCGCCTCGATGCGCTCGAGCGCCTCGGAGACCGAGCGCGTGCCGAACAGCCGCAGCTCGCGCAGCGCGAGCGCCCAGCTCGGGAAGTGGACGTGGGCATCGACGAGCCCGGGCACGACGGTCGCGCCGCCGAGGTCGATCCGCTCGCCCTCGGCGTCGGGCGGGGCGATCTTGTCGCCGGCGATCGCGACCCGGTCCCCGTTCGGCCAGACACGCGCGTTGACGAGCACGACGGTACGGTCAGCAGGCATGCCCCGCTCCACGGTCTGCCTGACCTTCGACTTCGACGCGATGTCCGTGTGGTTCGGCTATGAGCATGTGACCCCCGCCATGCTGCAGCGCGGCGAGTACGGCGCCCGCGTCGGCGTGCCGCGACTGTTGCAGATGCTCGAGCGCGAGGCGCTGCCGGCCACCTTCTTCGTCCCCGGCCACACGCTCGACTCCTTCCCGGAGCCGTCGCTGGCGATCGTCGAGGCCGGCCACGAGGTCGCCCACCACTCCTACGCCCACGTCGATCCCAGCGGGCAGCCGCCCGAGGAGGAGCGCGCCGACATGGAGCGCGCGCTGGCCGCGCTCGAGCGCCTCGGCGTCCACCCGCTCGGCTACCGCTCGCCCTCGGCCGACCTCTCCGAGGCGACGCTGGGGCTGCTCGAGGAGTACCGCTTCCTCTACGACTCGAGCCTGATGGCCGACGACTTCCGCCCATACCGGCCGCGGATCGGCGACCGTGTCTCGCAGCAGGAGCCGCTCGTGCGCGGCCGCGAGGCGGCGCTGTGGGAGCTGCCGATGTCGTTCGAGCTCGACGACTGGCCGCACTTCCAGTTCAACTTCAACCCGTCGCGCGTCGGCCTGTCGGCGCCCAGCAAGGTGCTGGAGATCTGGGCCGGCGAGCTCGACTGGATGGACGAGCACGTCGACGGCGGCGTGCTCACGGTGGCGATGCACCCGCAGGTGATCGGGCGCGGCCACCGGGTGGCGATGCTCGAGCGCTTCGTCGAGCACGCGCGCGGGCTGGGCGCCGAGTTCGCCCGCATGGGCGACGTGGCGCAGCGCCTCTAGAGGCGCCAGGCCGTTCATCAGCGCGTCCATCTGCGCGTCGACCGAGAACATCTGCGACATGTCGCCGCCGGTGATCAGCAGCCGGTAGACGGCCGGGCCGGCGAACAGGTCGAGCAGCGAGCTCGAGGTCGAGCCCCTGGCGGATCTCGCCGCGGTCGATCGCGCGCTGGAGCACCGCCCGCAGCGCCGCGCGGCGGGGCTCGACGAGGTTGGCGCGGAAGATCGCGAACAGCTCGGGGTCGTTGACGGACTCCCCGAGCAGGCGCGGCATCAGCATGGCCGCGCCGCCGCGCGACGCGCTCGCCCGCACGGCGCCGGCGAGCGCGGCGTAGTCGCCGCGCAGGCTGCCGGTGTCGGGCGTCTTGAACTCCTCGTGGAGGAAGACGATCGCGTCGCTCACGAGCTCCTCCTTGGAGGCCCAGCGGCGGTAGATCGTCGCCTTGCCGACGCCGGCCCGCGTCCGCACCGCCTCCATCGTCAGCGCGCCGTAGCCGACCTCGATGAGCAGCGTCGAGCGTCGCCTCGATGATCGCCTGGTGCGAGGCCTCCGACCGAGGCCGCCCCGGCGTGCGCCGGGGCGACTCTGCGGTCTCGCTCATGCGGGGACGGGCTCCGCGTGCAGCGGCGCGTGGGCCGGGGGCGTCCTCGCGCTCGCGCGCCGGGATCACCAGGTAGGCGATCACGGCGCCGGCCAGGGCGACCCCGGCGGCGGCGATCGCGGCCACGTGCATGCCGTTCACGAACGCCGTCTGGGCGGCGTCGGCGAGCGAGCTGTCACCGAGCCGGTGGGCGACGGCCAGGCCGCCGCTGAGCGTGTCGCTCGCGCTCTCGGCCGCGCCGTGCGGCATGCCGCTGACGGCCTCGTCCATGTCGCCACGGTACTGGCTGGCGAGGAGCGACCCGAGGATCGCGACGCCGAGGGCGCCGCCCGTCGTGCGGGTGGTGTCGTTGACGGCGGAGCCGACGCTCGCCTTCTCCAGCGGCAGCGAGCCCATCACGGACTCGGTGGCGGGCGCCATCGCCATGCCCATGCCGAAGCCGAGGACGAGCAGGTGCGCGGCGACGATGCCGTAGCTCGAGTCGACGTGGAACTGGGTGACGATGCTGAGGCCGGCCGCGACGAGCACGAGCCCGCCGGTGACCACGAGCTTCGTGCCGATGCGCTCGGCCAGCTTCGCCGAGATCGGGCCGCCGAGGATCAGGCCGGCCGCGACCGGGGTCACGCGGATCCCGGCCTCGAGCGCCGAGTACTCGAGCACGCCCTGCAGGTACTGGGTCAGGAAGAAGATCGACCCGAACATCGAGAAGAACACCAGCGTGATCGCCGCGCTCGCGCCGGAGAAGCGCGGGTTGCGGAACAGCCGGATGTCGAGCATCGGCTCGCGGGTGCGCAGCTCCCAGGCCATGAAGGCGCTGAGGACGACGGCGGCGACGCCGAAGGCGGCGAGGATCGTCGGGCTGGTCCAGCCCTTGGCCGGGGCCTCGATGATCGCCCACACGAGCGTGGTCAGGCCGGCGATCGAGAGCGCGAAGCCCGGGACGTCGAGCCGCGGGGCGGCGGGGTCCTTCGACTCCGGGACGAGCCAGTGGCCCGCGGTGAGCGCGGCGACGACGAACGGGAGGTTGACGAGGAAGACCGCGTTCCAGCTCGCGTGCTCGATCAGGAAGCCGCCCGCGACCGGGCCGATGGCGATGCCGAGGCCGGACACACCGGCCCACACGCCGATCGCCTTGGCGCGTTCACCAGCAGGAAAGACGGCGGTGATGATCGACAGCGTCGAGGGCATGATGAACGCGCCGCCGATGCCCATGAGGGCGCGGGTGGCGATCAGCATCTCCGGCGAGGTCGCGAGGGCAGAAAGACCCGAGCCGAGGCCGAAGATGGCCAGGCCGATGGTGAGTCCGCGTTTGCGGCCGAAGCGGTCGCCGAGGGCGCCGGCGGTGAGGAGCAGGCCGGCGAAGACGAGCATGTACGAGTCGACGATCCACTGCAGCTGGGACGAGGTTGCGCCCAGGTCGTTCTCCAGCGTCGGCAGCGCGACGTTGAGGATGGTGTTGTCGAGCCCGATCACCAGCAGCGACGCGGAGAGGACGACGAGCGTCCACCAGCGCCGGGGGTCGGGGACTTCTTCGGTCCGGTCAGACACGGAGGCCTCCTGGAGGGGAGAGGGGGGCGGGGAGGGAGGAATGAAACGAGACTGTTCCGTTTCGCAACATGGCGAGAAGGTACACGGTCCTATTGCGAAACGCAACCGTTCCGTTCCGTTATGCCCGAAAGGGCAACGCAGAGCGGGGCGGCCCCCCGGCCGCCCCGCTCGACTTCCCCCATATGTGCTCTGGCGACGCCGGTGGCTTCCCTTCCACCGCGCGCTGCCAGGAGGACTATGGACTCGGCCGCGGGCGCGGTCCAGAGCCGATGGACGATCGGACGAGCGCCTGGACGATCGGTCGAGTCAGGCGGTCGCGGACAGCGCGAAGGCCATCCGGATCTCGGTCCCGCCGCCGTTGCGGTCGTGGACCTCGAGGCTCTCCGTCATCTGCGCGATCAGCGGCAGCCCCAGCCCGAGGCCCGGGCTGTCGGTGCGCGGCAGCATGCCGCGGCCCTCGTCCGCGACCTCGACCACGACCGTCTCCGCCTCGCAGCGGGCGCGCACCTCGACCCGGCCGGGCTCGTCGCGGTCGAGGTAGGCGTGCAGCACGGCGTTGGTGACCGCCTCGGAGACGGCGAGCGAGACCGCGGCGAGCGCGTCGCCCGTCGCGCCGGCGGACTCCGCGAACGCGCTGACGGCGCTGCGGGCCTCGGCGACCGACGCCGCGACCGCGGGCCACGCGCACGACAGCGCGCGGGGGCCGGTGGACTCGCCGCATCCGTCGGCGGGCACGATCAGCACCCGGCAGCACCCACGCGAGCGCGCGCCGGTCCGAACGGGGAGTGGGGAGTTGCGGCGTCCTGCGTCACGGGAAGGCTCTCGAGTCGGCGCGTACCGCACGAAAGCATACGCACTGGCCCGGTTTTCAGCGCCGGTAAATGCACGCTGGGGCGCGGCTTAGGCCGCAGTGTCCAAGCGAGGAGAGAGCGGTGCTCCACCCCGCTGGAGACGCTACCTCGCGCCGGCGATGACGCGGGAGGTGCGCGCGGGGACCGGCGCCGCGTTGAGCTCGCGTCGCGCCCGCAGCCCGATCTCGATGCCGGACGCGATCGTGATCGCGACCATCGCGTAGAGCGGGACGGCGAGCGCCGCGCCCGTGAGGTCGAAGGTGATCACGGCGAACACCGTGAAGACCTGGAAGGCCATCTTCGCCTTGCCGAGCGGGCCGGCGGCGATCACGACGCCCTGGCGCTTCGCGTAGGTGCGCAGCAGCGTGACCCAGACCTCGCGCGCGGCGATGATCACGACGACCCACACCGGGATGCGGTCGACGGCGGCGAGCGCGACCAGCGAGCCGAGCACGAGCAGCTTGTCGGCGAACGGGTCGGCGAGCGTGCCGAACACGCTCTGCACGTGCCAGCGGCGGGCGAGGCGGCCGTCGAAGAAGTCGGTGAGCGACGCGATCGCGAACAGCGCGGCGGCGGTCATCGACAGGCCGCTGTTGTCGAGCAGCAGCAGGACGACCGCGGGGATGATCGCGATCCGCCCGAGCGTGAGCGCGTTGGGGATGGCCGGGCGCCAGCGGACGGGGACCTGGAGCCGCAGGTGGCCGGTGGCCACGCCCGCGAGCACGACCGCGATCACGCCGATGCCGAAGCCGGCGATGTCGTCGACCAGGTAGTGCCAGCCGAAGTAGAGCGTCGCGACGAAGGTCAGGCCGAGGAACGTCCACAGCGCGATGCGCAGATAGCGGTTGAGGTGCAGGAGCTGCGCGATCAGCGCCGCGGTGAAGACGACGGAGACGTGCAGCGACGCAAAGGCCGCGATGCTCTGGGCCGCCTGTCCGGCCAGCGCCTCGTGTCGCTCGTAGATCAGCGCCTGCTGCAGCGCCGCGGTGCCGGTCTCGGGCAGGTTGGCGTAGAAGCCGGGCTCGACGAAGACGGGGCCCAGCGCCGGCAGCACCAGGTAGGAGACGACGCCCAGCGTCCAGTTGAGGCCGAGGGCGGTCACGTACCAGAGCCCGGGGATCGGGTTCGAAGACGCGATCAGCGCGGCGCCGAGCGAGATCGGCACGAACGCGAGGAAGAAGAGGTAGACCGACGACAGCAGGTGGGCGGCGATGCCGGTGCCCAGCAGGCTGTGCAGCAGCGGGCCGGGGTCGTGCCCGAGGAAGATGCTGCGGTCGAGCGACAGCAGCTTCGGGTCGAAGTCCTGGTCGGTCAGGAAGGGCAGGAAGCCCTTGAGGTTCCGGTAGGACAGGTAGGTGACGTAGAACGAGACCAGCCCGAGGGCGACCGCGCCGACGCGGCGGCGGTTCCAGCGCTCACGGGCGACGGCGAGCAGCGTCGTGTGGAACGGGCCGCCGCGCTTGATCGCGCGCGGGATCAGGTCGATGACGATGAAGAACGCGAGCGTGCCGAACAGCAGCAGGATGCGGCCGCTGAGCATCTTGTCGGTGTCGCGCACCGCGAGCCCGTCGGACATCGAGACGATCGCGGTGGCGAGCGCCATGGCGAGGGCGATCCCGAGGGCGGGACCGTGCCAGCGCCACGCCAGCGGGTCGGCGTCAGCGCGGCCGTCGTTCCAGACGGAGACGGCGTTGGGCTCTTGGACAGCAGTGGCCATGCGCAGGTGATTGTGACCCGCAGTTGTGACTTTCAGACACAAATCCCCTCATTCCCAACACCTCCTAACGTGCCTCAACCGCGACGTCCGGGAAGTCCGAGAAGACGCCGTCGACCCCCAGCGCGAAGAACTGCCGCAGCTCCGCGGCGAGGTCCCCGGGCGCGGCCGGATCCGCGCCACGGCGCAGCTCCGCCGGCAGGAAGCGGTTCTCGCGCCGGAACGTGTAGGGGTGCACGAGCAGGCCCGCGGCGTGCGCGTCCGCGACGAAGGACGTGGCCGGGAGCGACGCGTCCGGCCGCGTCGCGCGGGACGATGTGGACCTTGTTGGGGCCGACCGCGTCGGCGTACTCGGCGATCGCCCGCAGCCCCGCGGGCCCGCCGTCGCCGCGCGGGCCGAGCAGCTGCACGAGCGGGACGCTGAGCTCGGCGCGCAGCATCTGGAGGTTCTCCACCTCGAAGGACTGCACGAACACCCGCGCCCCGGGGTGATCGAGGCCGTTGCGGCGCAGGGCGCCGACGAGCGCGGGTTCGAGCGCGAGGCCGATCGAGCGGTGGTAGGTCGGGTGCTTGGTCTCGGGATAGATCCCGACGTCCAGCCGCGCCGCGAGGTCGATGATCTCCTGGAAGGTCGGGATCTCGTAGCGCCCGTCGTGCTCGGCGTTGCCCGGCCGCAGCTGCGGGATCCGCTCGCGCACGCGCAGCGTCTTGATCTCGGCGAGCGTGAAGTCCTCGGCGAACCAGCCGTTCAGGTCGAGGCCGTCGATCGTCTTCGTCGCCCGGCGGTCCGCGAACTCCGGCCGGTCCGCCACGTCCGTCGTCCCCGAGATCTCGTTCTCGTGGCGCGCGACGAGGTGCCCGTCGCGCGTCGACACGAGGTCGGGCTCGATGTAGTCCGCGCCCTGGCGCGCGCCCAGCTCGTAGGCCGCGAGCGTGTGCTCGGGCCGGTGGCCGGAGGCGCCGCGGTGCGCGATCACGATCGGTGGCATCCGGGCAGCATGCCTGGCTACCCTCCTGGCATGTGCCGCAACATCCGCCCGCTCCACAACTTCGAGCCGCCCGCGACCGACGAAGAGGTCCGTGACGCCGCGCTCCAGTACGTCCGCAAGATCAGTGGCTCCAGCAAGCCTTCGCAGGCCAACACCGAGGCGTTCAACCGCGCCGTCGACGTCATCGCGGCCGCGACCGCAGAGTTGCTCGACGGCCTGACCACGAACGCGCCGCCGAAGGACCGCGAGGTCGAGGCCGCCAAGCGCCGCGAGCGCGCGGCCGAGCGCTACGCCCGCGCCTAGCCGACCTCGTTGAGGGTGTCGACGACCCGGAAGACGTCGCCCTCCTTGTAGAAGTTGATGGCGAGCAGGGTCGGCAGGTGGTCGCGGATGCGCTCGCAGGTGCGGGCGCGCCGCAGCAGCGGCGCGTAGGCGTTGACCTTCGCGGCGTCGCTGGGGCGCTGGATCGGCGCGGTCGTCACCCAGTGGTTGATGAGGAACAGCGGCGCGCGCGCGGGGCCGCGATTCGGGCGGCAGCCGGCCTCCAGGCCCGCCGCGCCGATCAGCGCCTCCGCGGAGCCGAAGTCGAACGGCGTCTCCTCGGTCAGGCGCTCGTAGGCGAGCTGGTACCAGGGCGCGGCGCCGGCGCGGTTCTCGGCCAGCATCACGAGCCGCCGGCCGTCCTCGATCATCTCCCGCAGCGTCGGCCACTGCGAGCCCTTGGGCGGCGTGAAGGCGTAGGGCGTGAGGTCGGCGTCGTCGATCGCCTCGACGAAGTCCGCGGGCGTGACGTAGTCCTGGTTCACCATCACGACGACCTCGGCGGGGTGGGTCGCGAGGAAGTCGTGAATGTCCTTCAGCCCGTCCTCCAGCGGCGTGGCGCCGAGCTCGCAGAAGGTGTGGCACAGGTACATGCCGCGGGTGCCCTCGCCGCGGAACCCGAGGCGGCCGCGCAGGCGCAGGGCTGCCTCGACGCTGGCCGGCGAAACGCTGTCCTGCTCGGTCGCGCGCCGCAGGTCCGCGGCGCTCCCGAAGTACGTGCGGACGCGGCCGTTGGCGAGCCGGTCCCCGTAGTGGGTGTCGAGCAGGAGTCCGTGGATCCCGTCCTCGAGCTGGCCGCCGATCGGGCGGTCCTGCTCGGCTGAGATCCACCCCGGCAGCGGCACCGACATCGAGTTGTGCGTCGCGGCGAGCACGACCTCGTCGAGCGGGCGGTCGCACAGCGCGGCGTGGCCGTTGCAGCGCGTGATCGGCTGCGCCGGCGCCTCGACGCCGCCGCCGGCGACGAAGGCGGTGACGGTGGCGACGACGAGCAGCGCGGCGATGGCGACGACCGCGGCGAGCCGGGACCGCCGGCGTCGCGGCTTGGGCTCCTCCTCGGTGGCGGCGGCGGGCTCCTCCGCGGGCGGCTGATAGACGAGCCGGAGCAGCGCCTCGAGGCCCTTGTAGAGGACGTAGACCCCGACCACCGTCGCGACGACCTGGAGCGCGAGCTGCGGGTGCGCGATCAGCAGCAGGCCGAGCACGACGAGCGCGGAGGCGCGGGCCAGCCGCAGCGGCACCCCCACCGGCTCGGTCGTCGCGATCCGCCCCAGCGCGCGCAGCCGCGACTCGATCGCCACCGGGCGGATGAGCGACTCGGCGGCGGCGGCCACGATCGCGCCGGCGCCGGCGAGCACCCAGCCCGCGGTTCGCAGGTCGCCGAGGAACGCGTTCCAGACGCCCGCCGCCGCGGCGCGGGCGTCGGGGTCGCTCACGGTCGCCAGCGTGAGCGTACGCGCCACGGCGTAGCCGATCAGGACGAGCACGCCCGCGGCCGCCATGCCGGCACCGAGCCGCGAGGCGACGCGGCGGCGGTCGGCGGTGAGGAGCAGCGCCGCGCCCGCGGCGGCGAGGGTCAGCAGCGCCAGCACCACGGCGAGGAGCCGGACCCGCTCCGCGGTCCGCGCGAGGTCGCCGGTCACGCCGCCGATCCGGCGGCTGAGGAGGTCGACGCGGTTGGTCGCCTCGAGCTTCGCGGCGAGGTCGGGCCGGAGCTTCTCGAGCGCCGCCCCCGCGACGGTGCCGACGTCGACCAGCGTCAGCGTGACCGTGTCCTCGTCGCGCGCGAACACGGCCCGGTGGGCGTCGCGCACGGCGCGGCGGAACAGGCCCGCGAAGGCGCCGCCGCTGACGACGGTCGAGACCGCCGAGACGATCAGCGGGCGGCCCGCGATCAGGTCCGGCTCGGTGGACAGCACGAGCTCGTCGGTGACGCGCTCGCCGACCTCGGTCCTGACGCTCGGCTCCCGCAGCGCCGCGGCGGCGCGGTCCGCGAAGCCGTCGGAGTCGAACACGGCCAGCCGGGCGTAGCCGGCGATCGTCGTGGCGACGAGGAGCAGCGAGGCGAGCACGACGAGCCCCGTGGCCGTCCTCTCACGCGCACGCGGCTGCACGCAGGGGACCGTACTGCGCGCGGAGGTCAGCCCGAGCGGGCCAGATCCTCGAAGATCCGCGTCACGACGAGCGGCTCGACGGGGTCGGTGAGCGCGCCGCCCACCGAGCGCTCGTCGGGCCAGCCGGCGGCGAGGATGCGCGCGCCTGCGGCCGCCGCGTCGTACTCGGTGTGGCGCAGCTCCGGCTCGCCGCCGGCGATCCAGAGCCAGCGCGCGGCGCCGTCGCCCTCGTACGGCAGCCCGACGCTGCCGGCGTTGACGAAGCGCACATCGCCGACGGCGCGGTCGTCCTGCTGGTGGGTGTGACCGGCCACGACGAGCCCGGCCGGTACGCCGGCGAGCGCCGCCTCCCAGCGCTCCGCCGTCGAGAGCCGGGTGAGCATCTCGTCGTCGCGGCGCGGGCTGGCGTGGCAGTAGAGGACGCCGTCGAGCTCGACCGTCAGCGGCAGCTCGCCGAGCGCGCGCGCCCGCTCGTCACCGAGCTCGGTCGCGCTGAGCGCGGCCGTCACCGCGGCGAGGTCGTCGGGAGCCGGGACGGGCGCGCCGACGGCCTCGGCCACCTCGCGCTCGCCGTTGCCGCGGACCCAGTGCACGGGGACGCGCAGCGCGTCGAGGCGGGCGAGCGTGGCGCGCGCGAACGGGCCCGGCACGGCGTCGCCGCCGACCAGCACCGCGTCCGGGCGCGCGGCGCGCGGGTCGGCGAGCACGGCGTCGAGCGCGTCGACGTTGCCGTGGATGTCGTACAGCGCGAGGACGTCCATGGCGCGAGCCTAATTCGCGGCGGCGCGCACCGCCGCGGCGAGCTCGCGGACGCCGGAGCCGATCGCGGCCTCGGCCGGCTGTCCGTAGCCGAGCATCAGCACGGCCGGGCCGTCCTGCGCGCCGCCGCGGTAGTCGCGCATGGTGCTGAGCGCGATCCGCCGGCGCGCGGCCTCCTCCGCGATCGCCCGCTCGTCGCCGGGCAGCTCGAGCGTCACGTGCAGGCCCGCGGCGACGCCGCGGACCGTGGCCTCGGGGAGCGATTCGGCGAGCGCCGCGACGAGCACGTCGCGGCGCGCGCGGTAGTGGCCGCGCATGCGGCGGAGGTGGCGGTCGAGCTCGCCGCGCTCGAGGAAGTGGGCGAACGCCTGCTGCTCGATCCGGGCCGTGCCCAGGTCGGCGATCAGCTTCTCCTCGCGGATGCGCGCGAGCAGCCGCGGCGGGACGACGAGCCACCCGAGCCGCAACGCCGGCGCGAGCGTCTTGCTGGTCGAGCCGGCGTAGGCGACGCGGTCGGGCTCGAGGCCCTGCAGCGCGCCGACCGCGGCGCGGTCGTAGCGGTACTCGGCGTCGTAGTCGTCCTCGATCGCGACGGCGTCGTGCTCGCGCAGCCAGCCGAGCAGCGCGGTCCGGCGCGCGCCGCTGAGCACCGCGCCGGTCGGATGCTGGTGGGCGGGGGTCACGACCACCGCGTCGGCGCGGGCGCGCGCGAGCGCGTCGACCGACAGCCCGTCGCCATCGACCGGGATCGGGACGGGCTCGAGCCCGGCGCGGCGGGCGATCGCGTGCTGCTCGGGGTTGGTCGGGTCCTCGAGCGCGATCCGCTTCGCGCCGCCCGCCGCGAGCGCGTGGCAGGCGAGCGCGAGGCTCTGCGTGTAGCCCGTGGTCACCACGACGCGCGCGGGGTCGGCGACCACGCCGCGGACGCGACCGAGGTAGTCGGCCAGCGCGAAGCGCAGCGCGTCGACGCCGGCCGGGTCGCCGTACTGGAGGTCCGCGTCGGGCATCGTCGCGAGCGCCTCGCGCAGCGCGCGCAGCCACGCCGCGCGGGGGAACGTCGAGACGTCGGGCACGCTCGGGCGGAAGTCGAAGCGCGGCGGGTGGCCCGTCTGAGGCGCCGCGAGCGCGGCGCCGCCCGCCGCCGCTTCGGACCCGCGCGGGCGCGCGCCGGAGCCGCCGGCCGCGGTCGCTTCGGCCGCGCCCGCGCCGGCCGCCGCCGTGCCGGACACCCGCGGGCGCGCGCCCTGGCGCAGGCTGAGGTACCCCTCGGCGGCGAGCTGGCCGTAGGCGTCCACGACGACGCGGCGGGAGACGCCGAGCTGGCGCGCCAGATCGCGCGTCGAGGGCACGCGTGCGCCGGGCTGCAGCGCGCCGTCGCGGATCGCGCGGCGGAGCTGGTCCTCGACCTGCGCGCCGAGCGTGGCGGTGCCGTCGCGGGACACCGAGAGCAGCAGCTCTAGCGGCTGACTGGTCTCGTCCAAGGCCTCGGAACTGGATCTTCCATCTGCACCAGTGAAACGTACCATCGCCCTATGTCCTCGCTCACGTCAGCCCCCGGCGCCCGGCGCCTCCTCGTCCTCTCGATCCTCGCCCGCCTCCCGCTCGTGATGCTCGGCATCGGGCTGCTCGTGCACACCGAGCACCTGACCGGCTCGTTCGCCGCCGCGGGCGCGGTCACGGGCGTCTATGCGATCGCGCTCGCCGTCGGCGGGCCGCTGCTGGGCCGGCTCGTCGATCGCCGCGGCCAGCGCCCCGTGCTGCTCGCCAGCGCCGCCGCCGCGGCCGTGCAGCTGCTGGCGGTCGCGGCGCTGCCGGCCGGCGCCCCGCTCGCCGCCCTGCTCGCGCTCGCGGCCGGCATCGGGCTCGCCACGCCGCCCGTCGGCGCCTGCGTGCGCACGCTGCTGCCGGGGCTCCTGCCCGACGCCGGCGCGGTGCGCGCCGCCTACGCGCTCGACGCCTCCGCGAGCGAGCTGACCTGGATCGCCGGCCCGCCGCTCGCGCTCGGGCTCGGCGCGCTGTGGTCGACCGGCGCCGCGCTGGCGCTCGCCGGCGTGGCCCTGCTCGTCGCGACCGCCGCGTTCGCCTTCCAGCCCGCCTCGCGCACCTGGCGCCCGGCCGGCGACGCCCCGCGGCCGCGCGGCGGCTCGCTGGGCTCGCCGGCGATGCGGACGCTCGTGCTCGTGCTGATCGCCGTCGGCGTGCTGTTCGGGGCCGTCGAGGTCGCGGTCACCGCCGTGGCCAAGCTGCACGGCGGCTCGACCGCCGCCGCCGCGCCGCTGCTCGCGCTGTGGGGCGCCGGCTCGCTGGCGGGCGGCGTGTTGGCCGCGCGCGTCGGCGCCCCGGCCCTCGTGCCGCTGCTCGGCGCCCTCGCCGCGGGCCACCTCGCGCTCGTGGCCGCCGCGGGGAGCCTGGCCGCGCTCGGCGCCGTCCTGTTCGTGGCCGGCGCCGCGATCGCCCCCACGCTACGCCGCGGTCTACGCGATGGTCGACGACGCCGCGCCGGCCGGCACCGTGACCGAGGCGTTTGCGTGGCTGGCGACCGCGATCGGCCTCGGCGCCGCGCTCGGTGCGGCGGCCGCCGGGGCGCTCGCCGACCACGCCGGACCGTCGGCCGCGTTCGCGCTGGCCGGAGCCGCGGGCACGCTCGCCCTCATCACGGCGCTGCTGCGCTCCGTCGCGCCGCCCGCCGTCCTCAGCCCAGCGTGAACGGATCCTTGGTCGCGCCCCGGTCGGCTCGCACTCAGAAGTTCGGTCGCACGAAGATGTAGCTGGCCTTCCAGCGGCCGTCCGCGGTCTCGAACAGCGTCCAGAAGTTCGGGTCGCCGGATCGCAGCAGCTGGGTGCCCACGCGTGGGTACGGGTCGTAGAGGAAGATCTTGCCACCTGCGTCCCGGCCGACGACGACGTAGTGGTTGACCTGCGAGAGGCTGCGCGTCTTCACGCCTTCCGCGAGCACGTTGGTCCCCGCCAGCACGATGTAGCTCTCGCCCTTCTTGAGGCTGCGGGCGAACATCGCGAAGTGCTCCTTGTCCTGGATCGGCTCGCCCGACGAGCGCATCCCGCCCACGAGCGCCGCCATCGCGGCGACCTCGTGGCCCGTCGTCGAGGAGTCTGCCTTCTCGGACATCGCGACCTTCGCGTAGTGCGCGATCAGCGACAGGTCGCCGTAGGTCGCGGTGCCGTTGCCGACGCCCCGGATCGCGGGCCAGATCTTCTCGTAGACCTCCAGCGTCGTCTTGCGCCGCTCGGCCGTCAGCTTCGTGTCCTCGGACTGGTGCAGCGCGTTGAGCATGACCCCGCGCGCGAAGCTCTCGGTCGTCAGCGGGCCCTTGGTGATCGCCACGGCCAGGACCGAGTTGGCCCCGCAGCGGACCTCGTCGGTGAACGTCGTGCCGCTCTCGTCGACCTGCGTGAGCTTGCTCAGGATCTCCTCGGAGTTCCAGCCCGCCTCCGGCTTGCCGGCCGAGGTCCACGGCAGCCCCTGCGCGTCGAGGCCCTTGGCCTCCGCCTTCGCCGCCGGGGTGTAGGTCAGCCGCGGGTCGGTCTCGCGCAGCAGCGCCACGACGCCGCGGTTGCCGATGCTGCGCTGGAGGGCGAGGACGGCGCCGGCGCCGCCCGCGAGCGCAGGGGCCGACTCCGGCTCGGCCTTCGTGTCTTCCTTGACGGGCGCGCCCTCGCGCGTGTGCTCCACCGGACGAGTATCTCCGCGCCCGGGCGCAGGAGCAACTAGGCGGGGCTGGCAGCCGGGCGGGCCGGCGGGTACTCCTCGGACTTCCCCTCGATCGCCCGCATCCCGGGCAGCAGCAGCGCGCCGAAGGTCACGAGCCCGCCGACGACCCCGCCGGCGATCAGCGTCCCCTGGACCCCGAGCACCGCGCTGACCGGCCCGGTCAGCGCGAACGACAGCGGCAGCAGCCCGATCGAGATCAGCCAGTCGAGGCTGGAGACGCGGCCGAGCAGCGCGGGCGGCACGTGGCGCTGCTTCGCCGTGGCCCACACGATCGTGCCGGCCGTCTCCAGCCCGTTGAAGGCGATGCTGGCGAGCATCAGCTGCCAGACGGAGGTCGCGAGCCCGTAGCCCGCGATCGCGACCGTGGCGAGTGTCCACGCCAGGTACATGAAGGTGATGTCGCGCTTCGGGATGCCGCGCTGGCCGATGATCGCGGCGCAGCCGACCGAGCCGATGCCGCCGGCGGCGAAGACGAGGCCGAGCTGCGCGGCGCTGCCGTTGAGGTCGTTCTTGACCAGGAAGGGCAGCAGCACCTCGGCCGGCCCCATGAAGCAGAGGTAGGCGACGGCGGCGCTCGCGAACGTGCCCCACAGCCACACGTGCTTGCGGATGTAGGAGAAGCCGGCCCGGATGTCGCCGCCGACGGAGCCCGTCGACTCGGACTCCTGCCGGCGCGCGGGCCGGGCCATCGCCAGCAGCGCCGCGGCCGAGACGGCGAAGGTCGCCGCGTTGAGCGCGAACGCCCAGCCGACGCCGACGCCCGAGATCAGGAAGCCGCCGAGCGCCGGCCCGGCGAGCCGCAGCGCGACCGGCCGCACGAACTGATCGAGCGAGTTCGCCTGCGGGAGCAGCGAGGCGGGGAGGACGTCGGGGACGATCGCGTCGAAGGCCGGGCCGAAGAACGCCGTCGCGGCGCCGAAGACGGCGACCAGCACGCACATGTGCCACAGCTCCAGCGTCCCGGTCAGCGACAGCACGGCGATCGCGGCGATCGCGAGCCCGCGCGCCACGTCCGCGCCGAGCATCAGCCGGCGGCGGTCGAAGCGGTCGCTGAGCACGCCGCCCAGCAGCAGGAAGGCGATCGTCGGCACCGTCATCGCGACGCCGACCAGCGCCAGCGCCGTCGGGACGTTGGAGAGCGCGTAGACCTGCCACGCGAGCGCGACGATGAAGACGCCGTCGCCGAGGAGCGAGATGCACATCCCGGCCCACAGGAGCCGGAAGTCCCTCAGCGCCAGCGGGGCGAGCAGGCGGACCCGGCTGAAGCCGCCCTTGGGATCGAGGCCCTCGTAGTTATGGAGCATCGGCGCCGCTGGGCTCCGCCTGCGGCGCTCCCGCGGTGCGGAGGTACTCGAGGGTCGCGTCGGCGTCCATCGGGTGCGCGAACAGGAAGCCCTGGCCCGAGCCGCAGCCGAGGTCGCGCAGGCCGCGCCACTGCTCGTCGAACTCGATGCCCTCGGCGACGATCTCCAGCTGCAGCGTCTCGCCGAGCGCGATCACGGCCGAGGCGAGGAGCGAGGTCTGCGGCGTCGCCCCGTCGCGCAGGAACGAGCGATCCATCTTGAGGATGTCGACGGGGAAGCGGCTGAGGTAGCTCAGCGACGAGTAGCCGGTGCCGAAGTCGTCCATCGCGAGCCGCACCCCGAGCTCCTTGAGCTCGGACAGCCGCTGCACCGCGATGTCGGTGTCGGTCATGAGGACGGACTCGGTGATCTCGAGCGTGAGCGACGCGGCCGGCAGCCCGGACTCGGCGAGCGCGTCGCGGACGTCGGCGGCGATGTCGGAGTGCTGGAGCTGCTTGACCGACAGGTTCACGCTCATCGAGAGCGACGGGTCGGTCGGCAGCAGCCGCTGGATCTGGCGGCCCTGGCGGCAGGCCTCGCGCAGCACCCAGCGCCCGATCGGCACGATCAGGCCCATCTCCTCGGCGAGCGGGATGAAGGTGTCGGGGCCGAGCATCCCGCGCTCGGGGTGGTGCCAGCGCAGCAGCGCCTCGACGCCGTTGACGCCGCCGTCGGAGAGGTTCACGAGCGGCTGGTAGTAGAGCTCGAGCTGGCCGCCGGTCATCGCGCGCTGGAGGTCGGCGCGCAGCTCGAGGCGCTCGAGCACGCCCTCGTGCATGGCCGGCTCGAACAGGCGGTAGCCGCCCTTGCCGTCGCGCTTGGCGATGTACATCGCGGCGTCCGCGTTGCGGATCAGCTCGTCGGCGCCCGCCGCGGCGGCGCCCTCGGCGATCGAGATGCCGAGGCTGCAGCGCACGAACAGCTCCTTGCCCTCGAGCAGCAGCGGCACCGCGAGGGACTCGAGGATCCGCTCGGCGGTGTCGGCGGCGTCCTGCGCGCTGCCGACGTCCTCGAGCAGGACCGCGAACTCGTCGCCGCCGAAGCGGGCGGCGGTGTCGCTGGGGCGGATGCTCGCGTCGAGGCGCTTGGCGATCTCCAGCAGCACCGAGTCGCCGGCGGCGTGCCCGAGGCTGTCGTTGATCGTCTTGAAGTCGTCGAGGTCCATGAAGATGACGGCCAGGCGCGAGCCCTCGCGGCGGGCGCGCGGGACCGCGTGGCGCACGCGCTCGACGAACAGCGCGCGGTTGGCGAGGTTCGTGACGGGGTCGTGGAAGGCCTGGTGGGCGAGCTGCTCCTCGAACGCCTTGCGCTCGCTCACGTCGCGGCTGTTGAGCACCACGCCGTGGACGTTCTCGTCGTCGAGCAGGTCGGTGTAGAGCACCTCGAACTGGCGCACGCCGCCGTCGGCGTGGCGCAGGCCGCACTCGAGCGTCTCGGTGCCGGTCGCGTGCGTCGCCGGGTCGGCGAGGACGTGCGGGAGGCGACCCTCCTCGCCGGGCTGGAGCAGGCGCTCGAAGCGCGTGCCGACGAGGTCCTCGGGCAGGTAGCCGAGCACCCGCTCGATCGAGGGGCTCTGGTAGACGACGAGGCCGGTCTCGTCGAGGACGGTGATGAGGTCGCTGGAGTGCTGGACGAGCGAGCCGAAGCGCGCCTCGCTCGTGCGGCGGTGGACCTCCTCGGTCAGCGCGGCGCTCTCGAGCGCGAGCGAGACCTCGGTCGCCAGCGCGGCGAGGCTGCTCCGCTGCGGCCCGGCGATGTGCTGGTGGCCGGCGATCGCGAGCACGCCGTGGCGCTCGCCGCGGACCGACAGCGGCAGCAGCAGGGTGGCCTCGGACGACGGGATGCGGAGCTCCTCGAGCACGCTCGCCGACAGGCGGCGCGGCGAGCCGTCCTCGGTGCGCGGCGCGAGCAGCGCGGAGGCGGTGGCGGGCGTGACGGGCCACGCGGCGCCGAGCTCGGCGTCGGCGACGACGACGCGGTCGCCCTCGGCGAGGCAGAGGCGCGCGACCACCTCGTCACCCGCGAGCGCGCGGGCGGCGACGAGCGCCGCGCGGCAGATGTCGTCGCGGCTCGTGGCGGCGACGAGGTCGGCGCCCGCGGCGCTGAGGATCTTCTCGCGGGCCACCGAGCGCTCCTGCTGGCGCACGAGGCCGGCCATGCGGGTGACCACGAGGCCGAACAGGATGATCGCGGCGACGTTGACCACGAACTGGTCGTCGCCATCGTCGATGACCTGGAGGAGGGCCATGACCGGCGCGATCAGGGAGGCGAAGGTGAGCAGGACGAGCCGCAGCGGCGTCAGGCGCGGGTTGCGGTCCGGGGCCGGCGTCTCGAGCTCGCGCATCGACGGGTGCAGCGCGGCCGCGCCCCACAGGAGGTAGAAGCTGAGCCAGCCGAGGTCGAGCCAGACCTGGCCGTCGTAGGCGCCGGCGAGCGTGACCAGGCCGTAGGCGAAGTCGGTGGCGAGCAGGGCGAGGATGCTCGACACGAGCAGGTAGAAGGCGGGGCGGCGCGCACCGGTGTCGACGGCGAGCCGGATCGCGGCGGCGAGCAGCAGGATGTCGCCGATCGGGTAGGCGATCGAGACCAGCTTGGCGACGGTCGAGAGCTCCTCGTCGTGCAGCGACGGCTGGATCAGCGCGATCCACGAGATCAGCGCGAGGCCGAGCGTCATGATCAGCGAGTCGATCGCCCCGGCGCGGTCGCGCTCCGGGTTGCGGCGGCGGACGAGGATCAGCAGCCCCATCATCAGGGCCGGGTAGACGAGGATGTACGCCGCGTCCCCGAGCGACGGGAACGGCACCTCCGCGCCGGTCAGGCGCGGATAGCTGTAGGTGTAGAGGTCGCCCAGCCAGAACAGCAGGAAGCCGATCGCGAACCAGCGCCAGGGCCCGGCCCCGGAGCGGCGGTAGCGCCGGACGCCGTAGACGATCGCGATGACCGGCGAGAGCCCGAGCAGGTTGAACAGGGGGCCGCTGCCGGCGAACGGGGGCACCCACGCGTAGAGCGCGGACAGCAGCGCCCCGACGGCCAGGTAGACCTGCCACAGCGGCAGCGCGCGAATCCGTGCCCGGGTGGCTGCCATGTCAGGCCCCGGCGACGGTGGCGACGAAGCCGACGTCCTCGATCGTGCGCAGCTCTCCGGCCGCGGCCAGCTCCTCGAGCGCGCCGATCAGCATGTCGACCTCGGAATCGCTGTTCGCGGCCGTCAGCTGGACGCGGAACCCGACCTCGTCGCGGGGGACGAGCGGGTACGCCGCGAGCGTGACGTAGACGCCGCGCTCGAACAGCAGCCGGCCGACCGCGTCGATGCGGAGGTGGTCCTTCAGCGGGATCTCGATGATCGGGAAGCCGGAGTGGTTCGGGGTGTGGATGCCGAGGCGCGCCAGGCAATCGAGCACCCGCGCGGTGAGGGCGTGGAGCGTGCCGCGCAACGCGTCGCCACGGTGCTCGTTGACGTCGAAGCCGACCAGCACGCTGGCGAGCGAGGCGACCGGCGAGGGGCCCGAGTAGAGGTAGGGCGGGGCGGCGACCTTGAGCAGGTCCTTGACCTCGGTCGGGCAGGCGATGAAGGCGAGCAGCGACGAATAGGCCTTGGAGAAGCCGCCGACGAGCACGATGTCGTCGTAGGTCTCGTCGCAGTAGCGGATGACGCTGTTGCCGCGCATGCCGTAGTTGGACGTCTCGTCCGGGCGGCGCTCGCCGATGACGCCGAAGCCGTGGGCGTCGTCGACGTAGAGCAGCGCGCCGTGCTTGCGCGCGACGGCGGCGAAGGCGCGGATGTCCGGCGCGTTGCCGGTCATGCTGTTGACGCCGTCCATGCAGACGAGGCGGGTCGGGTCGCGCTCGGCGCGCAGCAGCTGGTCGAGGTGGTCGGGGTCCTCGAAGCGGAAGCGCTTGACGGCGGCGCCGCGGGCGCGGGCGACCTGGCAGCCGTCGTAGATCGTCTTGTGGGCGCGGGCGTCGAGGAAGATCGTGCCCGAGGCGGCCAGCAGCGGGATCACGGACATGTGGATGTGCGTGATGGTCGGCAGGACGAGCGAGTCCTCGCTGCCGAGCATCTCGGTGAGGCGGGTTTCGATCTCCTCGTAGATGACCGGGCTGCCGAGCAGGCGCGACCAGCTGGGGTGGGTCCCCCATGTGTCGAGGTACGCGGGGATCGCCTCGATGATCTCGCGGTCGAGGTCGAACCCGAGGTAGTTGCACGACGCGAAGTCGGCGAGCCAGTGGTCGCCGATGCGGATCATGCGGCCGTCGATCTCGTCGATGACCGCGTCCATCATCGGGTGGGAGGCCTTGAGGGCCTGGAGGTCGCGGCACGTGTCGAGCCAGTGCTCGACCCAGGGGCGGCGGCTGCGCGCCGGAGCCGGAGCAGGGGCGAGCGAACGGGAAGCTGGCGCACCAAGGCTCATGACCGCTACATCGGGTCTTTCGGACGCGGCCTTGAGCGTGTTTTGTCGCGACGCACGATCCGGACCGCTTCATTACGTTTCTGGATTAGTCGAGGAACCTTCTGGCGGGGAGGGCGGGATGAGGCGTTTCGGTGGGATGGTTGCGACCACTTCGATCGCGGTGGCGCTGGCGGTGCCGGCCGGCACCGCGCTGGCGGCGCCCGGCGACGGCGCGCGCGCCGCGCAACGGCTGGGGGTCCAGCTCGTGCCCAAGCACCGGGCCGGCAAGACGGCGAACGCGTTCTCGAATGCGAAGGTGGGCGTGAACCCCTCCGTCGCCCTGGTGCGGGACCTCTCCAAGGTCGATTACGCCTACTGGCGGTCCGTAATGAGACAACAGTCGGCGAAGCGGGCCGCGAAGCGGGCGGCTGCCCCCAAGGCGCTCGCGCCCGAGCCACTGCTGGTGGACGAGGAGGAGCCGGAGGACTTCCGCGGCAGCAACGACACCCTCGCCACCGCGCAGCGGATCCCGGCGTTCGGGTCGGCCGCCGGCAGCCGGCCGGCCGCGCGGATCCTGGGCACGCTCGCCCCGCCGGCCGACGCCGAGCCGTTCGACGCCAAGCCGGAGGACAACGGGTCGATCCCGCTGACGGACGAGACCGGCCTGGACGGGAGCGGCAGCTCGACCACCACCGACGCGACGATCGGCGACGGGCCGCATGGCTCGGCCGGCGACGAGTCGGGTGACTTCGACTTCTACGCGGTGCGTGGTGCGTCGGCCGGCCAGCGGCTCGTGGTCGACATCGACACGCCGGCCGACAGCAAGCTCGACTCGCTGGTGTTCCTCCACGACGCGGCGGGGAACGCGATCGCGGCCAACGACGACGGCGAGACGCTCGACAGCCTCCTCAACTTCGTGCTTCCGGAGGACGGCGACTACTACGTGTCGGTGGCGGGCTTCCTGAACCTCCAGGACGACCCGCAGGACTCGGGCAGCGGCGACGGGGCCGCTTCCGAGGGCGACTACTCCGTGACCTTCGGGCTCGACAGCATCGACGTCGACACCTACGCGGTGAACCTGCGGGACGGCGACGTGCTGGGCGGCTCGGTCGCGGGCAGCGGCACCGAGCTCGACGTGAACGACACCGCCGGCCGCCTGGTCCACGGCTCTGCGCAGGACGCGTCCTACATCTACCCGTCCCAGCTCGCCGCTGCCCGGCGGCGGCAACGCGGTGGTCGACCACGTCGCCGCGCGCAGCGGGCTGCACTACGTCACCGTCGTCGGCGGCCTCGGGCGCTACGACGTCACGCTCGAGGTCTACCGGCCGGGGCCGCAGCGGGCGGGCGCCGTCCCGACGCTGTTCCTCGACTTCGACGGCCAGCGCGTGAACACGGGCACCTTCGGCGGGCCGGGCGTGCGGAAGCTCTCCACGCTGTCGGCGTTCCTCGATCGCTGGGGCCTGCCCGCGTCGCAGTACAACGCGCTGCAGCGACCGCATCGTCGACACGGTCACGGAGAACGTCAAGCGCGATTTCACCGAGCTGGGCGCGCAGTCCACGTGCTCAACAGCCGCGACAACCCGCGGGACACATCGGTAGCCGCGCCCGCAACTTGGGCAGCGGCTGCCGATGCGCGCCCGGCGCGGGGCGAGGAAGGTCGCGGGCATGACGACCCACCTCTCTCCTCCCCAGGTGATCCCGGCGCTCGCGGCGGCCGCGGTCGCCGCCGCCCTCGCCCTCGCCGCGCCGGCCGGCGCGCACGCCACGCAGCGCGTGCCCGACGCCGAGATCTTCGCCACCAACAACACCGCGGTGATCACCGATCCCGACGACCCGCGGCTGGACGACCGGCTCGGGCGCTTCGCGCGCACCGCCACCCGGATCATCCGCCGGGGCGGCGGCGCGCCGCGCGGCTCGCAGCTGCTCGACGGCGTGTTCTTCTCCTCGGACTCCGGCACCACGACGTTCGAGCGCTCGCGCCGCTTCGACGTCGACCGCGTCGACCCCGAAGAGCTGCAGGACATCGCCGAGACGATCGGCACCCGCTTCCACCAGGAGTCCGTGCTCACGTTCGACAACCTCGACGCGGGCGATCCAGCCGTCGACGCGATCGAGCTGCGGGTGCCGGAGGTCACGGCCGACGCGCTGCGCCGCGGCCTGCTCGAGAACCAAGAGGCCGCTGAGCGGCTCTTCGGCGGCTCCGTGACGCTCGACGGGCAGCTGATCCTGATCGCCGACCTCGCCGACGAGGAGTTCGCCCGCGCGTTCGCCGCGGAGATCGGCGGCGACCTCAGCCGCGCGGTGACCCGCCGCGGCGACCGCGAGTTCGTCGACGCGCCGGCGCCGCCGCCGTTCGAGCTGCGCGGTCACCGGCTGTTCGTCACCGGCGGCGCGGAGGACGACCAGATCGCCGTCAGGACGACCGCGAGCACGCTGACCGTCGACCTCGACGGCGACGGGCAGGCCGACTACGCGGCCCGGCGCCGCGCCGTCGACCGCGTGATCGTCGACGGCGGCGGGGGCCAGGACACGCTGACCTCCACGTCCTCGCGGGCCGGCCAGGACTTCGACGTCTCCGCCCGGCGCGGCCGCGCCGTCGCCGACGGCGACGTCCCGGTCGAGCTCGACCGGGTCGAGCGGCTCGACCTCGCCGCGCCCGGCGGGCCCGGCCGCGTGGACGTCGGGGACCTCTCGTTCACGACGCTCCAGGAGCTGCACGGCGCCTTCGCCCGGACGCGCCTGGCGGGCACGCCGGACCGCGACTTCGTCGACCTCTCCACGTTCGCCGGCGGCCCGGTGTTCGCGCTCGGCCTGCCGGTCTTCGTCCAGATCGACGACGCCGGCCCGGGCGACACGCTGCGCGTCGACGGCCGGGCCGGCGACGACCAGCTCAGCGGCTCTTCGCTGCCGGCGGCCGGGCCCCGGCTGACGCTCGACGGCGGTGACGGCAGCGACGTCATCTTCGGCGGCAGCGGCGACGACGTGCTGCTCGGCGGCGCCGACTTCGACGACGTGACGCCGAACCAGGGCGACGACTTCGTCGACCTCGGCGGCGACAACAACCGCTCGAGCTGGACGCCCGGTGACGGCAACGACCACGTCGTCGGCCACGGCGGGCGCGACTCGCTGTTCTTCCTCGGCAGCGCCGACGCGGAGCGCTTCGAGCTCACCCGCGACGGCCGCGGCGTGCGCCTGCGCCGGGACGTCGGGGCGATCGACATGGACCTCGACGGCATCGACGAGATCGACACGCTTGCGCTCGGCGGGCCGGACACGTTCAGCGTCGGCGACCTCACCGGCACGCCGGTGGCCCTCGTCGACGTGAGCCTCGCGCCCTCGTTCGGCAGCCCGGGCGGCGACGGCCTGGCCGATCGCGTGGAGGTGGCCGGCACCGACCGGCGCGATGCGATCACCGTGGCCGGCAGCGGCACCACCGCCCGCCTCACCGGCCTGTCGGCGACGGTCAACGTCAGCCATGCCGAGGGGGCGCTCGACACGCTCGCCGTCGACACCCGCGGCGGCGCGGACACCGTCGACAGCACCGGCCTCGCGCCCGGTGTGATCGGGCTCAGCGTCGAGTAGCCGCGACGCCGTGTCGTCGCGCCGCGCCCGCCGCCTCGTGGCGCGACGGCACATCGAGCTTCTCCAGCACGGCGGCGACGTGGTGGTCGACCGTGCGCACCGAGAGCACGAGCCGCTCCGCGATCTGCGCGTTGGTGAGCCCCTCGCTGAGCAGCTCGAGCACGTCGAGCTGGCGCTCGGTGAGGCCGAACGGGTTGGCCCGCGTGCTCGCGCGCGGGCCGCGGCCCGCCGGCACCCCGGCGGCGCGCAGCGTGGCGCGCACGCGGGCGGCCGCGCCGGCGGCGTCCATGGCGTCGAGGATCCGCAGGCCCTCGGCGACGGTGCGCGCGTCGCCGGACTCGGTCAGCTCGAGCGCCTGCTCGTAGGGGTCGCCCGCCTGCTCCCAGCCGTCGGCGGCCGCCCGCCAGTCGCCGCGCAGCCCGGCCGCCCACGGCTCCGGGCAGCCGTCGAACGGCGCGGCGGGGAGCCCGGCGCGCGCGAGGTAGCGCGTCAGCTCGGCCCGGAAGGGCGCGGCGCCGGGGTGCGCGAGCCGCGGCGCGAGCGAGGCCGCCACGCGCTCGGCGATCTCCGGCCGCCCGGCCAGCCACGCCCATTCCACCGAGGCCAGGCCGGCGTACGCCACGCCGAGCAGGAGCCGCTGGCGCTGCGCGCCGTCCCAGGTCCCGGCCAGCAGCCCGCCCGCCGCCGGGTCGCCGCGGCGCGCGAGCGCGCGGCCGAGCCAGGGCACGCTGTAGGCGAACAGCATCCCCGGGTCCTCGACCCCGTGGACGAGCTCGCGCAGCCCCTCGAGCGCGCCGTCGAGGTCGCCGCGGCGGAGCTGCAGCACGCAGCGGTGCAGCTCGAGGTTGTAGGCGTGCGACCAGAACCCGCGGTCGCGCGCGAACGGGAGACCTTCGGCGATGCACGCCTCCAGCTCGCCGAGCTGTCCCTCGCGGTACAGCAGCTCCGCGACGTTGCAGTAGCCGCGGGCGGCGACCTCGAGGTCGGCCCCGCCGAGCGCGACCTCCAGGCTGTCGCGCACCAGGCGCAGACCGCCGGGGTCGCCGCGCTCGACGGCCGCGACCCCGAGGTAGTTCAGGGCCAGCGCCGCGAGGTCGCCGCGGCCGGCGCGCTGGGCGCGGTCGCGGGCGACCTCGAGGATCCCCGCCGCGCGCTCGAACTCGTCGGTGAGCGCGAGGATCGCGCCGCGGTGCAGCGACGCGGCCGCGAGCGCGGCGGCGTCGCCCGCCGGCTCGAGGATCGCCACGGCCCGGTCGGCGCACTCCTCGGCCTCGACGGTCTCGCCCGCCATGAACAGGTGACGCGACGCGCGCACGAGCGCGTGGGCGACGGCGACGGGGTCGTCGAGCTGCTCATACAGCGCGGCCGCCTCGCGTCCGGCGTCGACCGCCTCGCGGAAGCGGTGCGCGTTGTAGAGCTCCCAGCCGTAGTCGTCGAGCACCGCCGCGCGCTCGCGCTCGCCGAGCCGCGACAGGTGCGGGCGGACCGACTCGAGGTGCGCGAGCGCCTGCCGGTGCGACCCGGCCCGCGCCGCCTCGCGCGCCGCTTCCGGCCCGACGGCCAGCACCGTCTCGACGTCGCCCGCCTCGACGGCGAAGTGCATGAGGCTCGCGCGGTCGGGCCGCTCCTGCTGCTGGAGCGCGTGCAGGACCTGTGCGTTCAGGCGCCGTCGCGCGAGCGCCGGCAGGCTGCGCTCGATCGCGCGCCGTGCCAGCTCGTGGCGGAAGCCGAGATGGCTCGGGGACACCTCCAGCACCCCGGCGAGCTCCGCCTCCGCGAGCGTGTCGATGCGCTCGCCGAGCACGTCGGCGGCGAGCTCGAAGCGGACCCGCGAGGGCACGACCGAGAGCTGCTCGAGCGCTTCGCGGCAGGCGGGGTCCAGGCGGGCGACGCGGGCGAGGACCGCCTCGACGACGGTGGCCGGGACGGCGTCCGCGGGCGAGGCCAGCGCCTCGGTGACGAAGAACGGGTTGCCGCCGGTGACCCGGTGCACGGCGTCGCCGTCGGCGCCCGTGCTCGCCGCCAGCCGTCGCACCGCCGTGCGCGAGAGCGGCGGCAGCGCCAGCCGCCGGACGGGGCGCCCGGCGAGGCCGCCGAGCATGCGCTGGAGCGGATGCGACGGGCCGAGCTCGTCGTCGCGGAAGCTGAGGACGAGCACGGCGGGCACCGGCTCGATGCGCCGCGCGACGTAGCCGAGCACGTCGATCGTCGCGTCGTCGGCCCAGTGGACGTCCTCGACGACGAGCGCGGTCGGCGGCGCGGCCGCGAGCTCGGCCATGACCGCGGTGAAGACGTCGTCGACGGGCCGGTCGTCCGCGAACGCCGCCGCCAGCGATCCGCCCGACTCCAGCGCGGCATCGCGCAGCGGCCCGAGCGTGCGCGGCGCGATCAGGTCGTCGCACGAGCACAGCAGCACCCGTGCACGGCCGGCCGCGGCTGCCGCGAAGGCCCGCACCACGCTGGTCTTGCCGAGCCCGGCGCCGCCGCTGATGAGCACGACGGACCCGTGGCCCGCGGCGGCGTCCTCGACTGCGCCGATCAATGCGGCGAGCGTGTCGTCGCGCTCGAGCAGGGCCTGGTCCATCACGCCAATGGTCCCACCCTAGGTAGCCCGGGCGACAAGATGGGCAGCGGTTGCCGATTCGCGGCGCGCGCGGAGGCCGTAGGAATGCCATGCACATGCGCGTCCTCTTCGCCTCCACCCAGAGCACCGGCCACTTCGCCCCGCTGATCCCGTTCGCCCAGGCCTGCCGCGACGCCGGGCACGCGGTGCTCGTCGCCGGCCCGCCGCCGGTCGCGGAGCTCGCCTACCGCGCCGCGCTCGCGCACGAGCCCGTGGGGGCCGCCGCACCCGAGCGGCTGGACGAGGTGCGCCGGATGATGGCCGGCCGCGCCGGCTTCGAGCGCATCGCGATCGCGACGACCGAGCTGTTCGTCGGCTCGCACGCGAAGGCCGCGCTGCCCGACATGCTGGGGCTGGTCGAGCGCTGGCGGCCCGACGTGATCGTGCGCGAGACCGCCGAGGTCGCCTCGCTGGTCGCGGCCGAGGCCCATGGCATCCCCGACGTCCGCGTCGGGATCGCGCTCGCGACGCCGTACGAGGACTGGTGGCTCGCGATGGCCTCCGGCGCGCTGGACGCGCTGCGCGAGCAGGCCGGCGTGCCGGGCGACCCCGGCGCGGACCGCGCGCGCCGCGCGCCGGTGCTGACCCAGGTGCCGGTCGCGCTCGACGAGCACCAGGGCGAGCTGCCGGCCTTCGTGCGCCGCTACCGCGTGCCGGTGCCGCCGACCGCAGGACCGCCCGCGGGCTGGTGGGAGGACGCTTCGGCGCCGCTCGTGCCGGTGTCCTTCGGCACCGTCGTCCCGACCGACGGGCACTACCCGGGCCTCTATCGCGCGGTGATCGACGCCCTCGCCGAGGTGCGCGCGCGCGTGCTCGTGACGATCGGTCGCGCCGCCGATCCGGCCGAGCTCGGCCCGCTGCCGGCCAACGTCCACGTCGAGCGCTGGGTGGCGCAGGCGAGCGTGATGCCGCACGCCGCGGCGATGGTCGCCCACGGCGGCGCCGGGACGACGCTGGCCGCGCTCACCGCCGGCGTCCCGCTCGTCCTGCTGCCGCAGTCGGCCGACCAGCCGATCAACGCCCGGCGCGTGGCGGAGCTCGGGGCCGGCCTGACGCTCGACGGCGTCCCGTGGCTCGCCGCGGCCGTCACCCGCGTGCTGGAGGAGCCCTGCTACCGCGCGGCGGCGCGCCGCATCGCTGCGCAGGCCGGCAGGCTGCCCTCCGTCGCGGAGGCGCCCGCTGACCTGACCGCGATCGCGCAGCTCCAGCGCGTCGCCTGAGCGCTCAGGCGCCGGGCGTCACGAGCGCCGACTCGTACGCGAGCACCACAGCGTGCACGCGGTCGCGCACGCCGAGCTTGGCGAGCACGCGCTTGACGTGCGTCTTGACGGTGGCCTCGCTGAGCACCAGCTCGGCGGCGATCTCGCGGTTGGAGTGCCCGCGCGCGATCAGGACGAGCACCTCGCGCTCGCGCGGCGTGAGCGCCTCCAGCGCGGCCGCGGAATGCGGAGGTGGCGGAGCGGTGCGCGCGAAGCGCCCGATCAACCGCTTGGTGATCGCCGGCGCGATCAGCGCCTCGCCCGCCGCGAGCGTGTGGATCGCGCCGATCAGCTGCTCGGGGGGCGCGTCCTTGAGCAGGAAGCCGCTGGCGCCCGCGCGCAGCGCCTCGTAGACGTACTCGTCGAGGTCGAACGTCGTGAGGATGAGCACCGCGATCGACGCGCCCGTCGCGTCGTCGAGGATCCGGCGGGTTGCCTGGAGGCCGTCGAGGCCGGGCATCTTGACGTCCATCAGCACGACGTCGGGGCGCCGCCGGCGTGCGAGGTCCACCGCGTCGAGACCGTCGATCGCCTCGCCGACCACCTTGATATCCGCCCGCGTCTCGAGGATCGCGCGGAAGCCGGCGCGCACGAGCGCCTGGTCGTCGGCGATCAGCACGGAGACCGGCATCGGCGCTGACGCTAGCGGCTGCCGCCGGGGGCGACGTCATCCCGCGGAGGCACGCCGGGGTCGCTCGCGAGGATGATGCCGGG
Organism: uncultured Solirubrobacterales bacterium; assembly: GCA_963787335.1. GTDB lineage: Bacteria > Actinomycetota > Thermoleophilia > Solirubrobacterales > Solirubrobacteraceae > DASQFQ01. The sequence continues at coordinate 69,536 of CAWBCU010000029.1, read as the reverse complement.
CGCGCTCGACGCGGTTACGATCGCCGTCATGGAGCCCGTGCCCCGTCCGTGGCTCGACTGGGCGATCGCCGCCGTCCTGACCGCGATCGGGATCGCGATGACGCTCGAGCCCGGCGACGGGACGATCGTCGACAGCTTCGTGATCGTCGCGGTCACGCTGCCGGTGATCTGGCGTCGCCGCGCGCCGCTCCTCGCGGCGGCCACGCTGGCCGCCGGCACCGTCGTGAGCGGCATCCCGACCTTCGACCAGGTGCGCTGCGGCGTCGCGATCCCGGCCGCGCTGCTGATCCTGTTCAGCGCCGCCGCGCGGCGGCCGCGGGACCCGGCGCTGGGCGCGCTCGGGCTGATCCTCGCGGGGATGGTCGTGCTGCTGTTCACCGATCCGCAGCTCGACGCCGGCGCCGCCTTCATCCTCCCGCTCTGCGCCGGCGTCTGGTGGATGGGCCGCCTCGTGCGCTCGCGCAGCCTGGTCGCGGCGGAGCTGGCCGAGCGCTCCCAGCTGCTCGCGCAGACGCGCGAGGAGCACGCCCGGCTGGCCGTCGAGGGCGACCGCGCGATCATCGCGGCGGATCTCGAGCTTGCGGCGCAGCGACCGCTGCGCGCCATGGTCGCGCTGGCCGCCGCGCAGGTCGGCGGGAGCTCCGAGCCGGCCCGCGAGAGCTTCGCGAGCATCGAGCGCCAGGGGCGCGAGTCACTCAACGAGATGCGCCGGATGCTCGGGGCCCTCAGCAGCGACGAGCGCGACACCGCGCCCCAGCCGACGCTCGCCGACCTCGAGGCGCTGCTGGCGCGGGCGAGGGAGTCCGGCCTCGACGTCGAGCTGACCGCCCGCGGCGAGCGCAGCTCGCTCCCGGCGGGCATCGAGCTGGCCGCCTACCGCGTGGTCCAGCACGCGCTCGAGGCGCTTCCCGAGCGCGGGACCGTTGACATCAGCCTGCGCTATCTGACCGGCGCACTCGAGCTCGAGATCCGCGGACCGCTGGCCGACGGGGCCGCGCTGGCCGCGGCGCGCGAGCGCGTCACGGCGCACGGAGGGAGCTTCAGCCGCGAGCGCGGAGCCGGACGGACGTGCGTTCTCCGCAGCCGCCTGCCGGCGGTGACGGCCGGTGGTTGAGGTCGTCATCCCGATCCTCGCGTGTGCCGCCGCCCTCGCCTGCGGCGTGCAGCTTCCACTGCGCGCGGGCGTCCTCGCGGTCGCGGCGATCGCCGCGGCGTTCGCGATCGCGGGCATCGAGGTCGTGCCGCTGCTGCTCCTCACGGTCGCGCCGTGGGCGGCCGGGCGGTTCGTGCGGTCGCGCCGAGAGCTGAACGACGCGCTGGCCGAACGCAACCGCCAGCTCGAGGCCGAGCGGGAGGCGGTCGCCGCGCTGGCCGTGCGCCGCGAGCGCGCGCGGATCGCCCGGGAGCTGCACGACATCGTCGCCCACCATCTCGCGGTGATGGTGATCCAGGCGGGCGCGGGCCGGCTCGCGGCGCCCGACGACGGGGCGCGCTTCGCCGGCATCCGCGACGCGGGGAACGAGGCCCTGGCCGAGCTCGACCGCCTCGTCGCGGTCTTGCAGACCGACGCGGCGGACGCGCCGCCACGCGCACTCGACACCCTGCTCGGCCAGGCGCGGGCGGCCGGGCTCGAGCTCGACTACGAGCCGCTCCCCGCGGGCGTGCGCGTCGCGCCCGCGATCGAGGACGGCGCCTACCGCGTGATCCAGGAGGCGCTCACCAACGCGATGAAGCACGCCGCGGGCTCGGTCGTGCGGGTGCGCCTCGCCATCCGCGCCGGCGCGCTCGAGATCGACGTGCGCGACGGCGGCGCCGTCGCGCCCTCGCCGCTGGCGGCGTCGGGCCTGGGACTCGGCCTCGCGGGCATGCGCGAGCGCGTCGAGGCGCTCGGCGGGGCGCTCGACGCGGGACCGCGGGCGGACGGCGGCTGGCGCCTGCAGGCGCGGCTCCCGCTGGGGTAGCGCCCGGCCGCCCCTACCTCCCGGGGATGACGCGAAGTTGCCCTCGCAGGGCGACGACGCGGAGACGGCGCGACGGTTGACTGCCCGGCATGGAACTCATCGCAGCCGTCCTCATCGCCGGTCCGCTCGGCTACTTCGTCCGCAGCCGCAAGCGCAGCCTCACCGTCTATCTCGTCCTCTGGGCCGTGATCTTCCCGATCCAGACCGCCGTCGTGCACGCGGAGAACGCCGACGACATCGTGCCGGCGTACTTCGTCATCAACGCGCTCATCCTGTGCGTCGGGATCGGGCTCAACCGGCTCGGCGCCCGCCTGCGCGAGCGCCGCGCTCCGCTCTCCTCAGCCGCGCGATAGCGCCGTGTCGAAGAAGCCGACCACCCGCCGCTCGTACTCCTGCGGGCGCGCCGACTGGCCACCCATGTGGCGCGCCTCGGGGATCTCCCACAGCGACGCCGAGCCACCCGCGGCCTTCACGTAGCGGCGGTTGAGCGTCTCGCCGTTGGGGCTGTTCGGCGCGGCGATCAGCAGCAGCGGCTGCTCGACCTTGGCGGCGAGGTCCGTGAGATTGGCGGGCGGCGCCTGGTTGGAGGACACGGCGACCGCGACCGTCTTGGCCGCGGACAGCGCGAAGCCGAGCGTCCACTTGGCCAGGGCGGGGTCGTCGTGCTGCATGTCCTCGGCGGTCGATCGCGCTCCGGCGCCCTCCGACACGACGGCGGCGAGCTCGTCGGTCTCGGCCGCCGCCTCGATCATCAGCTCGCCGCCGACGGAGAGCCCGAGGCCGCCGATCCGGTCGGGGTCGACGTCCGGCCGGCGCTGCAGGTATGCGATCGCGGCCTTGATGTCGGCGTCGCCGCCCCAGCCCCACGAGTTGGGCTCGCCTTCGCTCCTGCCCTCGCCGCGGCGGTCGAACAGCAGCACGCCGTAGCCGTGGCGGGCGAGCATCCGCGCCTTGCGCTGCGGTCCCTTGCGGCCGGGAAACGCGATCACGGCGGCACCGTTCCTGGAGGGGATGTACCAGCCCTCGAGCTCCAGCCCGTCGGCGGTCGTGAACTCCACGTTCTCGTGCGCGACGCCAAGGCGGTCCGGCGGGACGACGGCACGGCCGATGTGCGTGCTGCCGTAGCCCATCCCCAGCGATCCGACCAGGAAGGCGGAGACGACGGCGGCGACGGCGATCAGCGCGCGCCTCGGGTAGCGCCACCAGAGGCTGCCCTCGGTCCGGCGTGTGCGCCAGAGCGCGGCGGCGCCCAGGCCGAGCAGGAGCACGCCGGCCGGCAGGCAGAGCAGCCCGGTGAAGTCGTCGCCCGAGGGACCGACCTCCCGCGCGTAGTAGAAGGCCTCGCTGCCGACGGCGATGCCGAGCGCCCCGGCGGCCAGGGCGAGCGCCCCGCGCCGGCCGCCGCGGAGGCGGGGATACGCCCAGGCGGCGAGGCCGAGCAGCGCGAGCGGGACGATGCCGCTGACGACGTGGTCGGCGGGCGACACGCCCGGCTGCGGCTGCAGGTAGTTGTCGTCGAGCACGTGGAGGGCGATCAGCGCGATCGCGATCAGGAAGAGGAGGGTCTCGCGACTACGGCGCGCGCGTGGCGCGGCAGTGCGGGTCGCGGCCCTCGTGAGGGTTGCGGTCATGGCGTGCTTTCGGAGCGGATTGACATTGCCCGCAGGCTCCCGCTCGCCGACCACCGTCGCGATAGGGCTCGCTGGCCTTCGTCCTGGTGGCGCGCGGGGAGGCGTCAGGTTCGGTTTGCCGCCGCGGTCACGGCTCGCATGGCAGCTCCGCGGTGACGACCGTCCCCGCTCCCTCCGGGCTGACCACGCGCAGTTTTCCGTCCAGCGCCTCGACGCGGTCGGCCAGGCCGCGCAGGCCGGAGCCGAGCGTGTCGTCGGCGCCGCCGACGCCGTCGTCGGCGATCTCGACCAGCGCCACCCCGCCGTCGCGCCACACGCGGATGCCGGCCTGCGTCGCCCCCGCGTACTTGGCGACGTTGGTCAGTGCCTCGCAGGCCACGAAGTAGCCGGCGAGCTCGACCGGCTCCGGCAGCCGGCCGGGCGCGTCATAGGACACCGTGGTCGGGATCGCCGCGCGCGTAGCGAGCGCGTTCAAGGCCGGGCTGAGCCCGTGCTCGAGCACGGCTGGATGGAGGCCGCGCGCGAGCTCGCGCAGCTCGGCGAGCGACTCGGCGAGCTCGTCGCTCGCCGCCACGGCCAGCTCCTCGGCCGACGTCGGCTTGTCGCGGATGTAGCTCCGCAGCAGGCGCAGCTGCAGCGCCACTCCGACCAGTCGCTGCTGCGCTCCGTCGTGCAGGTTGCGCTCGAGCCGCCGACGCTCGGTGTCGGCGGCCTGGACGCGATGAAGCCCCAGCCGATGACCAGCGCGCGCCGAAGCCCGATCACCGGTCGAGCCCAACGGGCTACGCTCCGGGCGTGGGGAGCAATGCCGCGTGAAGACGCTGATCGTCGACAACTACGACTCGTACACGTACAACCTCTTCCAGTTGATCTCCGAGGTCAACGGCGAGGAGGCCGTCGTCGTGCGCAACGACGCGGCGACGTGGGAGGAGCTGAGCCGGCAGGGCTTCGACAACGTCGTGATCTCGCCCGGCCCCGGCAGCGCCGAGCGACCCGGGGACTTCGGGATCTGCGCCGACGTGCTGGCGACCCCCGACCTCCCGATCCTGGGCGTCTGCCTCGGGCACCAGGGGCTCGCGCAGGTCAACGGCGGTGTCGGTCGGCCGCGCGCCCGACGCGGTCCACGGGCGGATCAGCGCCGTGTTCCACGACGAATCGCCGCTGTTCGCCGGGATCCCGCAGGGCTTCGGGGCGGTCCGCTACCACTCGCTGCGGGTCGACGCGGTCCCCGCGGTCCTGCGGCGCTCCGCGTGGACGGCCGACGGGACGGTGATGGGGCTCTCCCATCGGGAGCGGCCGCACTGGGGCGTGCAGTTCCATCCCGAGTCGATCTGCACCGAGCACGGCCGGCGGCTGCTGGAGAACTTCCGCGACCTCAGCCGCTCGTCGCGCCCGCGCTCCGCTCGCCCGCCGGCCCGGCGGGAGCGGCCGCGCCGGGCGGCCGGCGACCTCCAGGCCCACTGGCGGCGGATCGACCGGCTCGTCGATCCGGAGACCGCGTTCGTGCGGCTCTACGGCGGCCGGCGGTTCGCGTACTGGCTCGACAGCAGCCTCGTCTCGGACGGGCTCTCGCGCTTCTCCTACATCGGCGCGAGCGGCGGCCCGCTCAGCCGGGTCGTGTCCTACGACGCCGCCCGCCGGCGCGTGCGTGCCCGCGACGCCTCGTCCGTGCAGACGCACGACGAGAGCATCTTCAGCTACCTCGAGCGCGAGCTGGCGGGCCTCGCCTGCGCCGCCGACGACGTCCCGTTCGACCTCGCGGGCGGCTTCGTCGGCTACTTCGGCTACGAGGTCAAGGCGGACTGCGGGTCGCCGCTGCGCCACCCCTCCCCGTGGCCGGACGCGCAGTTCATCCTGTCCGACCGGCTGATCGTCTTCGACCACCTCGAGGGCCACACCTATGCCGTCTGCCTCGCGCACGACGAGGCCGACGCGCGGCCGTGGCTGGAGCAGACGGTGCGCGAGCTGAACGGGCTCGCGCCGCTGCCCGCCCCGGGCGGCGGGGTCGCCGCGGACGCCGCGTTCACACCCTCGCGCGAGCGCGAGCGCTACCTCGACGACATCGCCACCTGCCAGCGCGAGATCGCGGCCGGGGAGAGCTACGAGATCTGCCTCACCAACGAGCTCCGCAGCGGCACCCGGGTCGACCCGCTGCCGCTGTACCGCGAGCTGCGCAGGCGCAACCCGGCGCCGTGCGCCGCCTACCTGCGCTTCGGCGACATGAGCATCCTCAGCTCGTCGCCCGAGCGCTTCCTGCGCATCGACCGCGACGGCTGGATCGAGGCGAAGCCGATCAAGGGCACCGCCCCACGGGGCGCCACGGCGGCGGAGGACCGCCGCATCCGCGAGGCGCTCGCGACCGACGAGAAGACGCGCGCCGAGAACCTGATGATCGTGGATCTGCTGCGCAACGACCTCGGCAGCGTGAGCGAGCTGGGCAGCGTCTCGGTGCCGAAGCTGATGCACGTCGAGTCGTACCGGACGCTCCACCAGCTGGTCTCCACGATCCGCGGCCGCCGCCGCGCCGACGTCTCGCCCGTCGAATGCATCCGCGCCGCCTTCCCGGCGGGATCGATGACCGGCGCGCCGAAGCTGCGCACGATGGACATCATCGACCGGCTCGAGGGCCGCCCGCGCGGCGTCTACTCGGGCGCGATCGGGTTCCTGGGGCTCAACGACACGATCGACCTCAGCGTCGTCATCCGCACGCTGGTGGCCGACGACGCGGGCTGTTCGATCGGGACGGGCGGCGCGATCGTCGCGCAGTCGGTCCCCGAGGAGGAGCACGACGAGACGCTGCTGAAGGCGCGCGCGCTGCTCGAGGCGGTGGCGAGCGCGGTCGCGCCGCCGCCGTCGATCGAGGCCATCCTCGCCTCGGGCTACCTGCCGCTGCCGGGCGAGCCGGCGCAGCGCACGCTGTCCGCCGTGGCCTGGCGGGGATGACGCTCGCGCCCCCGGCGCTCGCCCACGGTCGCCGCCCGGACCCCGCGCTCGGCGTCTTCAGCACCCTGCTCGTGGTCGACGGTGAGCCGCAGCGGCTCGACGCGCACCTCGCGCGGCTCGCGGGCAGCCTGAGCGAGCTCTACGGCCGCGCGCTGCCCGCAGACTTAGAGACACGCGTGCGCGCGCTCGCCCGCACGGGGCGCGGCCGCGCGCGCCTGCGAATAGACGTTGCACCGGACGCCGACGCCGAGCTGGTGATGACGCCGCCCCGCGAGCACGCGCTGCCGGTCGTCCTGCACCCCTACACGCTCCCGGGCGGCCTCGGCGCGCACAAGTGGCGCGACCGCACCTTGGTCGACGCGCTCACGCAGACGCCCCTGCTGCTCGACGAGGACGGCACGGTGCTGGAGGCCGGCTGGGCGAACGTGCTGATCCGCCGCGGCGCCACGCTCCTGCGACCGCGGGAGGACGGCCGCATCCTGCCCGGCACGACGCTGCCGCCCGCCGCAGAGGCCGACCTGACGCTCGAGGACCTGCGGCGCGCCGACGAGATCCTGATCAGCTCATCGGTCGCGGGCGTGGTGCCCGCGGTGCTCGCCGGGACCTAGACCAGGCGGGCGAGCTCCCGCCAGTCGGCGGCGCAGGTGACCTCCGACGTGTCGCACAGGTGCGCGTTCCAGGGATGGCGGAGCGTGGCCGCGCGGAGGCCGGCGTCGAGCGCGCGCAGCAGGGTGTCCGGGCTGTCGTCGATGAGCAGCTCGACGCCGAGCTCGCGGCAGCGCGCCACCTTGTCCTCGCCGCCCCGAGGCCGTCGTAGCGCAGGCCGATGCCGTCCAGCCAGCGCCGCGTGGCGGCCAGCGAGCGCTCGGCGCGATGGCTGAGGATATGGATCGAGTGCCCCGCGTCGTGCCAGCCGTTGACGGTTTCGACCGCGTGCGGGTACGGCCGCGCGGCGGCGATCGCGGCGTCGGTGTGCGTGTCCTCGACGCAGACGCGCAGCTGCTCGTCGCTGAGCCGGACGGCGCCCCCTTCGAACTGCTGCTCGTAGGGCAGATCGACGCCGAAGCGGCGCTTGGCCGCGGCGGCCACCAGCGGCCAGTGATCGTGCAGGGTCGAATCGATGTCGATGGCGATGCGCACAAGGGGGATGTTCGACGACGACGCTGGGTATCGTTTTCGCCATGGCTGATCGGCAGGCGTGGGATCTCGCGTTCGATCCCGCGACGGGGTTCCGTCTCACGGAGGAGCAGCTCGGGCCCAGCAACCTGCTCCCGTCGGCCCAGTGGCCCAACTTCTTCTCGCGGCTCGTGGCCCGCCTGCAATGGGACGCGCGGTCGATCGACCTCTCCGCCGACGCCGCCGCGTGGCCCGAGCTCGCCGACGAGCGCCGCGCTCGCCTCACCACGCTGCTCGCCGGCTTCCGCGTCGCGGAGGACGCCGTGGCCGAGCACATCAGGCCGTTCGGCGAGGCGGCCAACAACTCGCTGGTGGCGTGGGTGCTGTACCTGCAGCGCCGCGACGAGCAGCGCCACTCGGTCATGTTCGACCGCATCGCGGAAGAGGTGCTCAAGCTCCCCGGCGACACCCCGGACGAGCGTCTCGCCGCGGCCCGTGAGCACACCCCGCCCGGCGTGCTCGAGCTGTTCGAGGAGCGGCTGCCCGCGATGGCGGACGAGCTCGCGGCGGGCCGCGCGCGCGTCGACGCGGGCATCGGCCTCTACCACATGATCCTCGAGGGGATCGTGCTCCTGTCCGGGCAGCGCGCGCTGCTCGCGGACCTCGAGGACGACGCGCTGCCGGGCGTGCTCGAGGGCGTGGACCGCGTCGAGAAGGACGAGCGCTGGCACATCGGGTTCGGCCTGCGCTGCCTGATCGACGCCAAGCCCTCCGCGGAGCTCATCGACGAGGTGCTGGTCACGGCCGAGGAGGCATCCGAGGCCTGGGGTGACGTCGTCCCCAAGGAGATCCGCGAGGCCATCGTGCCCATGTGCCACCGCCGGTTCGCGATCGCGAAGCTCCTGGACGCGCGCGAAGCTGCGGCCTAACCCAGCTCGATCCGCTCCGCGCCGAACATGCGCAGGTGGTCGAGCACGCCGCCGCGCGCCTCGCGCAGGCGCAGGCGGTCGACGAGCGGCGCGTAGCTCCCGCCCGCGAGGCCGTCGGCCAGGAACGCCGCGCCGCGCGCGGCGCTCTTGACCGCGTGCGCGGCGCGCACGGGCGCGACGCTCCGCAGCCGCTCGGCGAGCGCGTCGAGCAGCCCGGGCGCGGCGGCGAGGCGGCCGGCGACGAGGACCTCCCGCGGCGCCGGCACCGACGCGGTCAGCCCGAGGACGGCCTTGGCCGCGCCCTCCTCGAGCGCCAGCCAGCCGTCGCGGGCGCGCGGATCGGCGCGCAGCTCCTCCAGCGCGCCGGGCGCGCCGAGGTCGCGGTCCCCGTCCGGGTTGAGCGCGCCCCCGCTGAAGACGGTTCGCTTCGAGAGCGCGCCGCCGATCAGGTAGGCCACCTCCGCGTCGAGCGCTCCGCACGCGCGCGCGCCGACCGGGCCGGCCGAGCCGCCGAAGCCGTCGACGATCTGCCCGCCGTCGATCGCCAGCGCGGCGCTGAAGCCGCCGCCGAGCTCGAGCAGCACGAACCGCGTCTCCTCGTACGGGATCCCGAGGCGCTCGGCCTGGTCGACGATCCCGAGCGCCGCGCTCGCGACCTTGTCGGCGGTCCCGAGGTCGATGCGGTTCCACTTGCGATGGTCCGGGATGGTCGGGAGGTGGATCGCGCCCGGCCCGAAGACGAGCGGGATGTCGGCCGCGAGCAGCGCCCGGACGATCGAGCGCATCCCGGTGATGCCGGCGCCCGCCTCGGGCTCGTCGGCGCGCTTGAGCACCATCAGCGCGAGCTCGCGCTCGCCGACCTCCGCGGCGGGGACGAGCGGCAGCCCGTAGCCGGCGGGGCCGAGCACGAGATCGAAGGGCGCGTGGGCGCGCAGCGCGTCGACCAGCGGCGCCGGGTCGGCACCGAGCGCCGCCGACGGGAAGCTCTGCTCGAGCAGCGGCACCCCGCCGTCGAGCGCGCAGACCCCGAAGGAGACGGTGCCCGGATCGATGCCGGCGACGCGCGGGCCCGCGGTCAGACGAGCAGCTCCTTCGCGATCTCGTAGACGCCGTCGACGTCGAGGATCGCCTCGTTGGTCTCGAACAGCCGCTTCACGCACGTCTTGTGGACCTTCATCTTCGGCCCGCCGATGGCCAGCGCTCCGAGCACGCGCTTGCCGTCGTAGTCCTCCAGCTCGTCCTGCGCGTCGGTGCCCTCGATCCCGAGCGGCTCGGCGGCGTTGAAGTCGGCGAGCACCTCGATCGAGTCGAGCTTCTTCCAGATCGACTCGGGCAGCAGCTCGACGCCCGCGGGACCGGCGGCGAGGACGAGCGAGGCGCCGTCGAGGCTCTTGGCGAGCTCGTCGTCGTCCTTGGGCTCGATCGTCTTCATGTCGCGCTTCTCCGCGACGTCGAGGCCGCGCGCGCGCCGGTACGGCTTGTCGCCGAAGCGCGAGGCCGGGATCCCCGACACCGTGACCTCGCAGCCCTCGTCGGCGAGCAGCTTGGCCGCGCGCAGGCCGACGGCGCCCGCGCCCACGATCACGACGGTGCGGCCCTTCAGGTCGATCTCGGCGGCGAGCCGCGCGACCGTCGTCGCCGCGGTCGTGTTGCAGCCGTTGGAGTCGAGCATCGCGGACACCTTGAACGGGCCGAAGAACGCCTCCTGGACCGCGGCCAGCACCTCCTCGCCGGCGCCGACGCTCGAGCCGCCGACCCAGACCGCCATGTTGGCCAGGTCCTTGGGGCCGCGGGTGAAGAACGCGGACTGCACGAGGCCCTTGACCACGTCCGGCTCGACGCCCCCGTACTGGAGCAGCACGTCGACGTCGGCGTCGTGGGCGACGATCGCGTCGAACGTGCTCGGATGCTCGTCGGTGTCGAGCTGGATCAGGATCTTCTTCACGTTTCCTCCCGTCGGGTGCGCTGCCCGGTGAGCCGCACGCGCTCGCGGCGCGGCTCGGCGAACGTCATGTAACCCCAATCGAGCGGGGACTCCTGGCGGTAGTTCTTGTGCAGGGACCGCGCGATCGTGGCCTTCATCAGCTCCTTACCCAGATAGAAGGCGTGCGTCGCCTCGTCCACCCCGAGCTGGTCGAAGATCTCGTTGAAGTCGGTGCCCTTGACGAAGCGGTCGGCGTTGAAGACGTAGATCCAGTCGGCGTCCGCGAAGATCCGGTAGTTCGGGTCCGTGACCTGCTCGTACTGCTCCCGCAGCTCGGCCTCGTCGTACGGGCGGAACTCGTCGTCCTTGACGGTCACCAGCCGGTTGTCGACGTGCTTCGGCGGCGCGCCGCGCGCGTGTGCGAAGTGCATGAGCTGCGCCGCGAGGACGGTCTCGTGCACGGCGCCGCGCGCCCACTCGATGACCTCGGTGGTGAGGACGTTGCGGATCCCGAGCTCCTGGCAGAACCCGATCAGCACCGCGTTCACGCCGGTGGTGTCGGCCTCGGTCAGCTCGGTGAGGTTGCCGATCCCCATGAACATCTCCGCGTCCGGGTGGCGCCGGCGGACCTCGAGGTAGCGGCCGAGGCTGGCCGCGAACCCCATGCCGATCGGCTCGATGATCGGGTCGACGAGGTAGGGCTTGCCGAGCCCGTCGAGGTGGGCGATGGTCGCGTCGAGGCTGTCGAGGTCGTCGGGCGTGTCGGGGATCAGCACCGGCGTCGCGGACAGGCGCTCGGCGAGATGCCGGTTGGTGCTGTTGAGGCTGAGCACGAACTCCACGCCGGCCTCGTCGGCCATCAGGATCTCGTCGGGGTCGAGCGTGTCGATGCTCAGGACGAAGCCGGCCTCCCGCAGCTCGGCGATCACGGCCGGCCCCTCGCCGAGCCAGTTGCGGCCGAGCGAGAGCCCGAGGTCGATCACGTCCGCGCCCGACTCGCGGTAGTGCTCGGCCACCGCGAAGATCTGGTCGCGACTCAGCCGCGGGACGTGGTTGATCTCGGCGAACACGCGGATGTCGCGCTCCCCGTAGCCCGCGCGCGCGTCGGCCTGCCCGAACCAGCTCGGGATCGCCTTGAGGTCCGAGGGGCCCTTGTCGGCGGGGACGCCGAAGCGCTCGCTGATGACGTCGACCTCGCCCTCGCACATCCCCGGGACCATGATCCGCGTGACCGCCTCCGGCACGTCGAGGCGCTTCGCGATCCAGTCCGTGGTCATCAGCGCGGCCACCGTGATCTTCATCACGGCGATGTCGTAGTCGAACGGGAGATCGGCGCTGCCCAGCGTGTCCCGCAGCGCGGGCGCGGCGAGCTTGCCGGTGACGAACAGCAGGCGCTCTGACACGCCTTGGGTTAGCGCGTGTCCTTGGCGAAGACGAACTTGTTCGGCGTGCCTTCCAGCGCGCTGTCGTCACCGGGGCGCCACAGCACCGTGTCCTCGATCTGACGGGCGACGGCGAAGTCCTTGTCGGTGATGCCGCCACTCGAGTGCGTGGACAGCTTCACCCAGATCTTGCCCCACGTGACCGCCAGATCGGCGTGGTGGTACGCCGCCTCGCAGATGTAGCCGACGGTGTTGACCAGCATCAGCGTGGTCGGCCATCCGTCGGTGCTGTACTTCCGTCGCAGCCAGCCCCCGTCGAGATACCAGCCGTCGAGGCCGTCCTCGACGATCTTCGCCTCGACCTCCTCGTCGGAGTAGGGCTTGGGCTTTTCCTCTGTGGCCATGGGCGATCGCCTCCTTGACGCTTGACTACATCACAAGGCCGCCGTTGATGTTGATCGCCTGGCCGGTGATGAACGCGGCCCCCGGCGAGGCGAGATAGAGCGCCGCGGCGGCGACGTCGGCCGGCGTGCCCCAGCGGCCCAGCGGGGTCGAGTCGGCGACGGCGTCGCGGAACTCCGTGTCGGCGTCCTGCGCGAAGGCGGTCTCGATCCAGCCCGGGCTGACCACGTTGACCCGCACGGACGGCGCGAGCGCCCGCGCCAGGCTCTTGCTGAACGCGAGCACGCCGCCCTTGACCGCGCTGAAGATCTCGGGGTTGTCGCCCGCCATGCCGCTGGTGACGTGGTCCCAGCTCATGTTCACGATCGCGCCGCCGGCGGATTGCTCACGCATGACGGCGCCGGCTGCGTAGGAGCAGGCGATGGTGCCCTTGAGGTCGACGGCGAGCAGCAGGTCCAGCTTGCGCTCCCAGTCCCAGTCGGCCTCGTCGCCGGTGAGCACGTCGGCACCGGCGTTGTTGACCCACACGTCGAGGCCGCCCAGCCGCTCGTTCGCCTCCGCGACGAGCGCCTCGCAGCCCGCGCGGGTCCCGAGGTCGGCACGCGCGACGAGCGCGCTGCCGCCGCGTGCGGTGATGCCGTCGGCGACCGCGACCGCCGCCGCCTCACTGCGGCGGTACGTCAGGAGCACGGTCGCGCCGGCGGCGGCGAACGCCTCGGCGATCCCCGCCCCGATGCCGCTGCTCGCGCCCGTCACGACCGTGCGGGCCCCGGGGAGACGGGGCTCGCACGGCTGCGGCGTCGGGTCAGGCGTGACTAGCCCTCGTCGGTTCCCCCGGCGAACGGGTGCCGGGCCTCGGCCTCGCCGTCGAGGATGTCCTGCAGGCTGGGCTGGTTGCCGAGCGCGCGGGCGATCGACTCCTTGGTGGCCGTGTAGTTGTTGTCGAAGATCGCCTTGTCGTCGGCGGCCTCCCAGTGGATGAACACGCCGACGACGATGCAGAGGTCCTCGACGTCGGCCTCCGGGATGACGCCCTCGCGGACGGAGTCGACGACGGCGCGCGCGACGGCCGCCTGCGCCGGCCCGAACATCTGGCCGACCTGCGCCTCGCCCTTGAGCGTGACCTTGTTGGACATGATCGTGTCGGGCTTCGCCGGAAGGTTCGGCGCGACGACCGCGAGGAGGTTCGTGTGCCCCGCCCGCTGATTGGTCAGGGAGGACGCGAACGCCTCACCGACCGGCCCGCCCTTCGACCCGATCAGAAGGTCGATGTGAGCGACCTCATTGCCATCGCCGACCAGGGACTCGCCCACTGAAAAAGGACCTGCCATACGCGCCTCTCCTCCGTCGATTCGACCGGGCGCCGCACCAACTCTCGGCAGCCCTCGTGCCGGTCTCTTGCCCGGCGGCAAGCTATACGATGCCGCGAATGGAGGTCAAGGAGGCTCGGGGCCTGGGGGTGGTCGCCGGTGCCGCACAGCTCGCGTGCGTGCTCGAGGTGAGCGCCGAGAAGCCGGGCAACATCACGCCGAGCCACGATTTCGCGGACACCTCCTACGAGGACATGCTGCGCAGCGCGATCGCGCTGGGGCCGGAGATGGGACGCGCGGCCGAGCGCGGCGTCGGCGAGACCGTGCTCGCCGCGGTGCGCGCGACGCAGCGCGTCGCCGGCGCCAACACCAACCTCGGCATCGCGCTGCTGCTGGCGCCGCTCGCGCGCGCCGCGCTGCTCGGCGGGCCGCTGCGCGAGCGCGCCGACGAGGTGCTGGGCGCGCTGACGCTGGACGACGCGCGCGCCGCGTACGAGGCGATCCGCACGGCGGGGGCGGGCGGCCTCGACGAGCCCGTCGAGCACGATGTTCGCGACGAGCCGGCGATCGCCCTGCGCGACGCGATGGCGGCGGCAGCCGAACGCGATTCGGTCGCCTCGGAGTACGCGACGGGCTTCGCCCTGACCTTCGACGTCGGGCTCCCGGCGCTGACGCGTGCGCTCGACGCCGGGCTCCGCCCGCGCCCCGCGACGGTCGAGCTCTTCCTGGGCCTGCTCGCCGCGGTCCCGGACACGCTGATCGCGCGCAAGCGGGGGCGCGCTGCGGCCGAGCAGGTCTCCGCCGGCGCGGCCGCGGTCCTCGCGGGGGAGACGTCAGTCGAGGCGTTCGACGCCTCGCTGCGGGTTGACGGCAACGCGCTCAACCCCGGCACGACCGCGGACCTCGTGACGGCGGTCCTGTTCGTCGCGCTGCTGGACGGGCGCCTGTGATCCTGCTCGTCTCGGTCAGCGCGCGCATGCTGGCCGAGCTCGCGACGCGCGAGGGATATGACGTTTGCGCGGTGGACCGCTTCGGGGACCTCGACCTGCAGCGGCTGTGCCCGAGCGTGTCGCTCATGCGCGACCTCGGCGGGCACGGGGGGATGGAGGAGATGGTCGAGGTAGCGGAACCGATCCGGGCCGACAGCGTCATCTACGGCGCGGGGCTCGAGAACCGCCCCGACCTCGTCGGCCGGCTGGCCGCGGGGCGCACGCTGCTCGGCTGCAGCCCGGAGACGCTGCGGCGCGTGCGCGATCCGGCGGTGCTCGGCGCGTCCCTGCGCGCGGCGGGCTTCGCCTATCCGCGCACGCTGTCTGCGGAGGAGGCGCCGGAGCGGGCGGATCGTGCGCGCCGCTGGCTGCGCAAGCCGGTCCGCGGCGGCGGCGGCCGCGGGGTGCGCGAGTGGCGCGGCGGGCGGCCGCGCGGCGACGTGATCGTGCAGGAGCGCATCGCCGGGCTCCCCTGCTCGGCGGCGGCGGTCGCCGACGGCCGCACCGCGGTCCTGCTCGGCGTGAGCGAGCAGCTGATCGGCCGCCGCGCGCTCGGCGCCCGCGGCTGGCGGTGGTGCGGGAACGTCGTGCCGCCGCGGCTGCCGGAGCGCGAGCAGGACGCGCTGGCGGAGGCTGCGGCGGCGATCTGCGCCCACCTGGCCGGCGCGTTCGGCCTGCGCGGCGTGTTCGGGGTCGACCTGGTCTGGGACGGGGAGCGGCCGTGGGTGGTGGAGGTCAACCCGCGCCCGGTCGCGTCGCTCGAGACGATCGACGCCGCGCACGGCGTCCGCTCGTTCGCGGCCCATCTGGAGGGCTGCGCGGGACGCCTGCCGGCGGCCGCGGGCGGCCCGTCCGGGGCGGCCGGCAAGGCGGTGCTGTTCGCGACCGAGGACCTGCGGGTGCCGGATACGAGCGAGTGGACCGCGCGCGGGATCCGCGACGTGCCCCACCCCGGCGAGGCGATCGCATCCGGGCGCCCGATCTGCACGCTCGTCGCGACGGGCCCTTCCCCGGAGGCCGTGCTGGCCGAGCTGGAGGCGCGCGCCGCTGCGCTGCGTGCCGAGCTGCACGAAGTGGGCGTCGGTGCCTGAGCGATCCGCGACCTGCGCAGGCTGTGGCCTGGTGTGCGACGACATCACCGCGGTCGTCGGCGACGGCGGGATCGAGCGCCTGGAGCGCACGTGCCCGCTCGGCGACGCGTGGTTCGGCGAGCGCGTCGGTGACGTGCCGCCGCTCGCCCGCGTCGACGGCGAGGAGGCCGAGCTGGACCGCGCGCTCGACGAGGCGGCGGCGATCCTGGGCGGCGCGCGCGTGCCGCTCGTCTACGGGCTGGGCCAGACGACCTGCGAGGCGCAGCGCGTCGCGGTGGCGCTCGCCGAGAGGCTCGGCGCGGTGATCGACTCCGCCGGCCCGCTGCTCGACGGCGCGTCCGGGCTCGCCTTCCAGGCCCGGGGAGCGAGCACGGCCACGCTCGGCGACGTGCGCGACCGCGCCGACGTCGTCGTGATCTGGCGCGCCGACCCGGTCACGACGCACCCGCGGCTGCTGGAGCGCCTGCGGCTCCGCGACTTCATCGTGGTCGACGAGCGGCGGACGGCGACCGCGGCGCAGGCCGGCACGTTCATCGAGCTGCCGGCCGACCGCGACGTCGACGCGCTGTGGACGCTGCGCGCGCTCATCCGCGAGGCGCCCGTCGCGTCCGACGCGCCGCTCGACGACCTCGCCGCCCGGCTGCGCGGCTCCCGCTCCGCCGCGATCCTGCACCACGTCGGCGGGCAGGTCGAGGCGCTGGGGCTCAACGCGCTCGTCCGCGACCTCTGCCAGGTCACGCACGCCGTCTCCGTGACGCTCCGCCATGAAGCCAACGCCGCCGGCGCCGAGGACGTGCTCGCCTGGCAGACCGGGTACCCGTCGGCCGTGAGCTTCGCGAGCGGGTCCCCGCGCTCGAACCCGGGCGAGCTGAGCGCGGCGGCCGTGCTCGGGCGCGGCGACGCCGACGCGGCGCTCGTCGTCGGCTCCGACCCGCTCGGGCATCTGCCGCAGCGGGCCGCCGACCACCTGCGCGCGATCCCCTTCGTGTCGGTCGACGTCCACGGCACGGCGACCGCCGACGCGGCGCGCGTCGCGTTCACGACCGCCGCCGCCGGCGTGCACCACCCCGGTGTCGTGCACCGGCTCGACGGCGTGCCGGTCCCGCTGCGCGCGCTGCTCGAGTCCTCGCGCCCGAGCGACGAGGACGTGCTCCAGGCGATCGCGGGGCGGCTCGCGTGACCCAGCTCCGCGTCGCCGGCGGGCGCGTCTACGACCCGGCCAACGGGGTCGCCGGCGACGTGCGCGACGTCTGCCTGAAGGACGGCAAGGTGGTCGAGGACCTGCCGGAGGACGCGCCGCGGATCGACGCGCGCGGCATGGTCGTGATGCCGGGCGGGGTCGACATCCACGCGCACATCGCCGGCCCGAAGGTCAACGCCGCCCGCCGCCTGACCCCCGAGGAGCACCGCGGGGATCCGGTCGAGCGGTCCGAGATCCTGCGCTCGGGCAGCGGCGGCATCGTGCCGTCGACGTTCGTGACCGGCTACCGCTACGCGCTGCTCGGCTACACCACGGTGGTCGAGGCGGCGACGCCGCCGCTGGCCGCGCGCCACGTCCTCTCCGAGCTGCGCGACACGCCCATGATCGACTCGCTCTTCCTCGTGCTCCTCGGCAACAACCAGGCGCTGTTCGACCTGATCCGCAGCGACCCGGCGCGGGTGCGCGACGCGGTCGCGTGGTGGCTGGAGGCGACGGGCGGCTACGGGGTCAAGCTCGTCAACCCGGGCGGGGTCGAGCGCTGGAAGCGCGGCGACGGCAACGTCAGCTCGCTCGACGACGTGGTCGCCGGCGTCACGCCGAGGGAGGTGCTCGCGACGATCGCCGGCGCGGTGCACGACCTCGAGCTCCCGCACCCGGTGCACGTGCACTGCAACAACCTCGGCGTCGGCGGCAACTGGAAGACCACGATGGACACGCTGGACACCATGGAGGGCCGGCGCGCGCACCTCGCGCACCTCCAGTTCCACGCGTACGGCGGCAAGCCCGGCGGGAAGCTGCGCTCGCGCGCGCCGCAGCTGGCCGAGTACCTGGGCGAGCATCCCGAGTTCAGCGCCGACGTCGGGCAGGTGATGTTCGGCGACGCCATGACGATGACCGCCGACGCGCCCGTGTCCGAGCGGCTGCGGGACATCACCGGCGGCAAGTGGGTGAACGCCGACACCGAGGTCGAGACCGGCTGCGGCATCGTCCCGTTCACCTACCGCGAGAAGAACTACGTCCACGCGCTGCAGTGGGGGATCGGGCTGGAGCTGTTCCTGCTCA
Source organism: uncultured Solirubrobacterales bacterium (assembly GCA_963787335.1). Classification (GTDB taxonomy): domain Bacteria; phylum Actinomycetota; class Thermoleophilia; order Solirubrobacterales; family Solirubrobacteraceae; genus DASQFQ01. The sequence goes on along the minus strand of CAWBCU010000029.1, from coordinate 51,595 downwards.
GCCGCGACCCGTGGCGGCTGGTGCTCTCGACCGATCACCCGAACGGCGGCTCGTTCCTCAGCTACCCGCGGCTGATCCGCCTGCTGATGGACCGCGAGTTCCGCAACGAGCAGCTGCGCAAGGCGAACAAGAAGGCGATCCAGAGCACGGTGCTGCTCGACGACCTCGACCGCGAGTACTCGCTCGAGGAGATCGCGATCATCACGCGCGCCGGGCCGGCGCGGCTGCTGGGGCTGCGCGACAAGGGCCAGCTCGGGGTCGGCGCCGACGCGGACGTGACGCTCTACGACGACCGCGCCGACCGCGAGGAGATGTTCGCCGCGCCGCGCTACGTGATCAAGGGCGGCCGCGTGGTGGTGCGCGACGGGGAGATCGTCGACGCGCTGGCGGGCGAGCTGCACCGCGTCGGGACGGAGCACGATCCCGCGATCGAGGACGTCCTGCGCGACCGCTTCGAGGAGCGCTACACCGTGCAGTTCGACAGCTATCCCGTGACCGAGCCGTGGCTGCTCGAGCCGGCGCGGCGGGTCGCGGCGGGGTCGTCGTGATGCAACTCCACGGCGTCGAGGTCGAGGACACGTTCGCCGAGGCGTTCGGGATGTGGGGCGCGCGGATCGTCGTCACCGCCGGCACGCCGGGCTGGGCGGAGCACGCGGCGCGCTCGCTCACCGGCTTCGCCACGTCGGTGATCGGGTGCAAGTGCGAGGCGGGGATCGAGCGCGTGCTCGACGCGGGGGAGACGCCCGACGGGCGCCCCGGCGTCGCCGTGCTGCTGTTCGCGCCCGACGAGGAGGGGCTGGGCAAGCGGCTCGTCGAGCGCATCGGCATGACCGTGCTCACCTGCCCGACGACGTCGTGCTTCAACGGCCTCGAGGCCGAGGACGACACCGACGTCGGCGGCAAGCTGCGCTACTTCGGCGACGGCTGGCAGGCGAGCAAGGTGCTCGACGGCAAGCGGTACTGGCGGATCCCGGTGATGGAGGGCGAGTTCCTGGTCGAGGAGCGCTTCGGGATCGTCGAGGGCGTCGGCGGCGGCAACATCATCATCCTGGCCGAGGACGTGGCGACGGCCCTCGGCGCGGCGGAGGCGGCGGCCGAGGCGATGCGGTCGGTGGAGGGCGCGATCCTGCCGTTCCCGGGCGGCATCGCGCGCAGCGGCAGCAAGGTCGGGTCGCGCTACTCGGGCCAGATGGCGTCGACGAACCACGAGCTGTGCCCGACGCTGCGCGCCCAGGTCGACGAGAGCAAGGTCCCGGAGGGCGTGGGGTCGGTGTTCGAGATCGTGATCGACGGGCTCGCGCCCGAGCCGGTGCGCGAGGCGATGCGGGTCGGGCTCGACGCGGCGGCGCGCGCGGGCGCGGTGAAGATCACGGCCGGCAACTACGGCGGCAGCCTCGGCGAGCATCACTTCCCGCTGAAGGAGCTCGTGCCGTGACGCTGGAGTTGACCTTGCGCGAGGCGCCGTCGGCGCCGCTGAGCGCTCCGCTTCGCCCCGACCGGCTCGCGGGGTTGAGCCAGGCCGAGATCGAGGGGCTCGAGGTGTTGTACGGCAACCAGCGCGCGACGGTGGGCGAGCTGTTCGACGTCTCCGGCGCTGGTGAGGAGGACGTCCGTGTCGTCGGTGACCTGGCGCGCGTCGCGGACGCTGGGAGCGGGCATGACCGGGCGGGCGCCTGACGGTCGCGGGCAGCGCGGGGCCGCACGTCGGGGCGGGGATGTCGGGCGGCGAGCTCGTGGTCGAGGGCGACGCGGGCGACTGGGCCGGCGCCGAGATGCACGGCGGGCGGCTGGTCGTGCGCGGCTCCGCCGGCCGCAGCCTCGGCGGCGCCTACGCGGGGACGCGCGCCGGGATGGACGGCGGCGAGATCCTCGTCCACGGCGACGCCGGCGAGCAGGCGGGCGCCGGGCTGCGACGGGGCCTGATCGCGGTCGCCGGGCGCGTCGGGGCGGCGGCGGGCCTGAACGCGCTGGCCGGCACGATCGTCGCCTTCGGGACGGTTGGCGCCCACCCGGGCGCGGGTATGCGTCGCGCCAGCATCGTCGCCATGACCGCGCCCACGCTCCTCCCGACCTACGCGCCGGCCTGCGCGTACCGCCCGCCGTTCCTGCGCCTGTGCCTGCGCCGGCTGCGCGCGCTCGGCCTGCCCGTCACCGACGAGCAGCTCGAGGGGCTCTACACGCGCTGGTCGGGCGACAGCGCCGAGCTCAGGCGTGCTGAGATCCTGATCCTGGAGCCTTGATGACCCTCTCCCTGAACCAGCGCGCCCACGACTTCGCGGACCTGATCGCCGCCGACGCCGACGCGTTGCGCGTCGCGGCGCGCACGCTCGACGGCGGGACGCGGGTGATCGACTGCGGCAGCGACGTCCCGGGCGGGCTCGAGGCGGGCCGCCGGTTCGCCGAGATCACGATGGGCTGCCTGGGCTCGGTCAGCTTCGCGCCGCTCGTGTTGGAAGGCACGTGGCTGCCGGCGCTCACCGTCGTCACCGACCATCCCGCGCTCGCCTGCCTCGCGTCCCAGTACGCGGGCTGGAAGATCGACCGCGACGGCTACTTCGCGATGGCCAGCGGGCCGGGCCGCGCGCTGATCCGCGCCGAGGACCTCTACGACGACCTCGACGTCGACGAGCGCTCGAGCACCGCGGTCCTCACCCTCGAGACCGGCGACGAGCCGCCCGAGGAGCTGGCCGCGTACGTGGCCGACCGCGCCGGCGTGGCGCCGGGGGACCTCACGCTGCTCTACGCGCCGACGGCGAGCCTCGCCGGCGGCGTCCAGGTCGCCGCCCGCGTCGTCGAGACCGCCCTGCACAAGCTGCACGAGCTCGAGTTCGACATCGGCCGCGTGGTGAGCGGCTTCGGGACCTGCCCGCTGCCGCCGGTCGCGAAGACCGATCCGGAGGCGATCGGGCGCACCAACGACGCGGTCCTCTACGGCGGCCAGGTCGAGCTCACCGTCAACGCGCCCGACGACGAGCTGGAAGGGCTGGTCGAGCGCCTGCCCTCCTCCGCCTCGGACGACTTCGGCGAGCCGTTCGGCAAGCTGCTCGAGGCCGCGGACTGGGACTTCTACGCGATCGATCCGATGCTGTTCAGCCCGGCCGAGGTGCGGCTCGTGAGCGTCGAGAGCGGACGCTCCTTCCACTCCGGGGGAGTGCGGCTCGACGTGCTCGAGCAGTCCTTCCGGGGATGATCGTCGAGACGGTCACGACGACCATCAACCCGGACGGCACCGTCAACTGCGCCGCGATGGGCGTGGAGTGGGGCGACGAGCAGATCGTCATCAAGCCGTTTCGCGCGACGCGCACGCTGCGGAATCTGGAGGCGCGCGGCGCCGCGGTCGTCAACCTCACCGACGACATCCTGCTGTTCACGCAGGCCGCATTGGAGGACCCGCACCCGCCGACCCGGCCCGCTTCGGTGGTCGACGGCGCCGTGCTCGCCGACGCGTGCTCGTGGCGCGAGGTCCGGGTCGACGCGATCGACGCGACGGGACCGCGGGCACGCGTGACGACGACCGTCGTGGCCCGCGGGACCGGCCGCGAGTTCATCGGCTTCAACCGGGCGTCGCACGCGGTCCTCGAGGCCTCGATCCTCGCCTCGCGGACCGGGCTGCTCCCGGCCGCCGAGATCCGCGCCGAGCTGGCGCGCCTGGAGGTCGTGGTCGACAAGACCGCCGGCCCCCGCGAGCGGGCGGCGATGGACCGCGTGCTCGCGCGGGTGCGCACCGCGATCGGCGACGAATGACCACCGTCCGCGTCGAGGCGCCCGCGCGGCTGCACATGGGCATGCTCGACGTCTCCGGCGACGGCACCCGCCGCTTCGGCGGCCTGGGCGTCGCGGTCAGCCGGCCGGCCGTGGTCGTCGAGGTGAGCGACGACATCAACGTCGAAGGACCTGGGCGCCGACGCGCGCCGCGCGCCGAGAGCGAGCGGCGAGCTCACCGCGGAGGGACCGGACGCCGAGCGCGCGCTCGCCGTGGCGCAGCGTTGCCGCGACGCGCTCGGCCTGACGACCGGGGCGCACGTGCGAGTGCTCGAGGCCATCCCCGCGCATGCCGGCCTCGGCTCCGGGACGAAGCTGGCGCTCGCCGTGGCGGCGGCGCTGTCCGCGCTGGCGGGGCAGTCGCCGGATCCCGCGACGATGGCGCGGATGGCGGGCCGCGGCGCGCGCTCGGCCGTCGGCCTGTGGACGTTCGCGCTCGGCGGCTTCGTCGTCGAGGGCGGTCGGCGCCCCGGGTCGGCCGACCCCTCACCGCTGCTGACTCGGCATGCGATGCCCGACGACTGGCGCTGCGTGCTCGTGATCCCCGCGGCCGAGCCGGGCCTCTCGGGCGGCGCCGAAGCATCGGCGTTCGGGGAGCTGCGCCCCGATCCCGCTCGCTCGGCCGAGATCGCCCAGCTCGTCCTGACCGCGCTGCTCCCGGGGCTCGTCGAGCACGACCTCGCCGAGTTCGGCTCGGCGCTCACCCAGATCCAGCAGCTGGTGGGCGACTCGTTCGCGCCGGTGCAGGGCGGCACGTTCCACCCGCAGGCCGGCCCGCTCGTCGACACGCTGCTGCGGCTCGGGGCGGCCGGCGCCGGCCAGAGCTCGTGGGGCCCTGCCGTCTACGGGATCGTCGGCAGCGAGGAGCAGGGGCAGGAGATCGTGCGCGGGCTCGACCTCGGCGCCGGCGGGCGGGCGGAGGTCGTGCGCTTCGACAACGGAGGCGCGCGGGTGGAGGTCACTGTGAGGCTGCTGGTGAGCGTGGTCGACGCGGTCGAGGCGGAGCTGGCGGTGGCCGGCGGGGTCGACATCGTCGACGTGAAGAACCCGTCCGAGGGGTCGCTGGGCGCGCCGGCTCCGGGCGTGATCGCGCAGGTCCGCGACGTGGTCCCGGGGCCGCTGCCGCTCAGCGCGGCGCTCGGCGACCTGCCCTGCCTCCCGGGCACGGCCGCGCTCGCCGCGGTCGGCGCGGCGCGCTCGGGTGCGGCGTTCGTGAAGCTCGGGCTGTGGGGCGTCGTTCGCGCGGACGACGCCGTCGCGGTCCTGCGCGCTGCTCGGGTCGCGGTCGAGGGCGAGGCGGAGGTCGTCGCGGTCGCCTACGCGGACGCGGCGCGCGTTTCGCGCCGGCCGCTGGCACCTTCGGAGCTGGTCGCGGTGGCGCGGGCGGCGGGCCTTCGTGGTTGCCTGATCGACACCGCCGTGAAGGACGGGCGCGGGTTGCTGTCGTGGCTCGGAGTCGACGCGCTGGCTGAGTTGGTCGCCGAGGCGCATGGCGCCGGGCTCGAGATCGCGCTGGCGGGGGAGCTGCGCGCGGAGGACCTGCCGACTGTTCGCGAAACGGGCGCCGACATCGCCGGTGTCCGCTCGGCCGCGTGCGTTGACGGTCGGCGCACCGCCGCGCTCGACCCGGCGCGGATCGCGCAGCTGCGCGGGGTGTGCGCGGTCGAGACGCCGCGCCTTGCTTCGTGACGAACTGCGCATTAACTCCGCACACCCCCGGTCACGACCGTCCCGGCCGTCACGCCCCGTGTCGAGCAGTTCGACCAACCGCGCCGGATCGCCGCCGTCGATCACCCAGGTCTCGACTGGCGCCGTCCGCAGCGCGGTGGGCAGGTAGCCGTCGACCCCCGCGGGCGCCAGCGCGGCGAGCTCGTCGACGGTGAGCCGGGCGATCGGCTCGCCCGACGGCGGCCAGGTGCGGTAGAGGCCCGGGACCGGCTTCAGCAGCACGAGGCGCGAGGCGCCGGCGGCGCCGGCCACCCACGCGGCGATCGAGTCCGAGGTGACGTCCCAGGACTCGGGCAGCGGGTCGCGCTCCGCGAGCAGCGCGGCCGGCAGCAGGACCGAGACGACACCGTCGGGCAGCGGCCCGAGGTCAACGCAGCGCGCCGCGCCCGGGATGAGGTCGGCGAGCGCCCACCCGAACTGATCCATCGCGAGGATCGCCATCCGGTGCGCGCTCTGCGCCCGCAGGCCGAACCGGTCGTCGTGGGCGCGGACCGCGTCCGCGAACTCCGCGCCGCCCGGCACGACGAGCAGCGGGTGGCGCGTGCCCGCCTCCGCGAGCGCGGTGCAGAGCGCGCGCAGCGCGTCGTCGCCGGCCTCCCGTGCGAGCCCGCCGCCGACCTTGACGACGGTCAGCACGCCGCGGCCGCAAGGTCGGCGAGCGCCGCCGCGGGTGCCGCGTCGCGCTGCTCCGCGCTCCACGGCAGCTCGAGCACCGGGCGGCCGAGGCGCTCCGCCACCGCGCGAGCGAGGAACGCTCCCACGCCGAGCGGGACGACCGCGGTATCCGTGCCGACCCGCCCAGCGGCCGCCCCGAGGGGGCCGACGTGCTCCGCGGAGTCCGTGCCGACCTGTCGCACCGCCACCTCGATCTGGCGGACCTGCTCGGCGTGCAGGAACGCGGCGATGGCGTCGATCTCGGCGACATCGAGCTGCTCGACATCGGCGCAGACGAGCCGCGCCACGCGCTCGCGCGCGCACTCGACGCTCGCGGCCCGCCCGTCCGGCGTCGGGCACGTGTAGGCCTCGGGCGCCAGGTGTCCGAGGATCAGGTGCACGTCGCCGCTGATCGCGAACAGCTCCGACGCGACCGGGCACCAGCGTCCGCGGACCGGCACCCGCGGAGCGATCGCCGCCAGGTTCGTGCGCAGCGCGCCGGTGTAGACGAGCTCGCCCGCCAGGAGCCGGTCGAGGTCCGTGCGACCCGCGGCGGCGACGCGGCCGGCCGCGATCGGGATCACGTCGGTGGTCGTGCTGCCGACGTCGAGCATCAGCGCGTCCGGGTGCACGGCACCGACCGCGAGGGCGCTCGCCACCCAGTTGGCCGCGGCGACGTCGAGCGGCCGCGCCCGCGCCGCCTCGAGGCTCGACGAGCTCGCCCGCGGTCGTGAAGACCAGGACCCGCCCGCCGCCGACGGCGGCCTCGACCGCGTCGAGCACGAAGCCCACGCCCTCGCGCTTGGTCCGGAACTCGTCGGAGAGCTCCGCCGTCATCGTCAGCGCCACGAGCTCGGGCCCCTCCCCCGCCAGCTCGGCCACGACGTCGCGCACGACGGCGGTCAACGACCCCGGGTCGCGCACGACGTCGTACGGGCGCAGGATCGTGCGCACCGCGTCGCCGTCCCGCCACACCGCCTTCGTGTTGACGCCCCCGATGTCGAGGCCGATCACGCCGGGCATGAGTGAAGCTTCCCGATCATGCGAGTGATCCCGGTCATCGATCTCAAGGGCGGCGTCGCGGTGCACGCGGTCCGCGGGGATCGCGAACGCTACCGCCCGCTGCGCAGCGGGATCGCCGAGGGGTCGGACCCGGTGGAGGTGACGCGCGCGGTGCGCGAGCGCTTCGGCCTCGACGAGCTCTACGTCGCCGACCTTGACGCGATCGGCGGTGGCCCGCCGCACGCGGACGTCGTCGCCGCGCTGGCGCGCGAGGCGCGGGTGATGGTGGACGCCGGGACCGCGACGGCGCCGGCGGTCCGACGGCTCCTCGAGCTGGGTGTCGCGCGGGTCGTGATCGGCACCGAGTCGCTGCCCGGCGCGGAGGCGTTCCGGCGGCTCCAGGCCGAGCTGCCCGACGCCCCGCTCGTGCTCAGCCTCGACCTGCGCGGCGGGCGGCTGGTCTCGCTCGACCCCGCGCTGAGCGGCGCCGCCGCGGTCGACGGGCTCGCGCACTTCGCGGAGGCCGGCGCGCGCGAGGCGATCGTGCTCGATCTCAAGCGCGTCGGCTCCGGCGAGGGACCCGACGCGACGCTGCTGGCCGAGCTGCACGCCCGCTTCCCCGGCGTCGAGCTGCTCGCGGGCGGCGGGGTGCGCGACGCCGCCGACCTGCGCGCGCTGGCCGCCGCCGGTGCGTCCGGCGCCCTCGTCGCCACCGCGCTCCACGGCGGCGCCATCGCGGCCGGCGAGCTACGTGCGCTCTAGGTGCTCCGACGGCGCCGCGATCAAGCCGACGCGCTACGTGCGCTCGAGGTGCTCGACGAGCGCCGCGGCGATGTCGACGCCCGTCGCGCTCTCGACCCCGCGCCAGCCGGGGATGCCGTTGACCTCGATCACGTAGTCGCGCCCGTCGGCGGCGCGCAGCAGGTCGACGCCGGCGTAATCGGTGCCGAGCGTCGCCGCGGCCTGCACGCACATCCGCGCCCGCTCTTCGTCCAACGCGATCGGGCGCGGCTCCGCGCCGAGCGCGAGGTTCGCCCGCCAGCCGTTCCCGACGCGCTCGATCGCGCCGACCACGCGGTCGCCGATGACGAACGCGCGGACGTCGACGCCGTCGTGCGGCAGCGTCTCCTGGAGGTAGTAGACCGACCGGCTGATCTCGAGCGAGCGGAACACGCGCTGCGCGACGTCGCGGTCCTCGATGCGCGCCATCCCGAAGCCCATCGAGCCGAACAGCGGCTTGACGATGACGTCGGACCCGAGGGCGTCGAACGCCGCGAGCGCGTCTTCGGCGCGCTCGCAGGCGACGGTCCGCGGCGTCGGCACACCCGCGGCCGCCAGCAGCGCGGAGGCGAGGTACTTGTCGATCGTGTGCTCGATCGCGAGCGCGCCGTTGACGGTGCGCACGCCGACCGCGGCCAGCGCGTGCAGGGTGTCGACGCGGAAGACGATCTGCTCGAGCGAGCCGCGCGGGATCGCGCGCACGATCACGACGTCGCACGCGTCGAGCGCCACGTCGCGCGAGCGCACCGAGAGGCCGCCCTCGACCCGGCCCACCATCCGCGTCACGGGAGCGAAATCGCACTCGTGCCCGCGGGCGCTCAGCGCACGCACGAGTCGCTCGGCGTGCCAGCCTCCGGTCGAGCCGATGACGGCGACGCGCATGCGGACGCGATCCTATCCGGCAGCGTCAGCGGCACCTGATCGCGAACGAACGGTGTCCCTCGGCAAGCGAACGGCACCACCCCTCGGGGTGGGTGCGGACGCACCGTCGCGGTAATACGATCGCCGTCCCGGAGGGGGATGGATGGTCGCGGTGAGGGCCGCTGTCGTTGCGTGCAAGCAAACGACACGAGAGAGGAGCTTTCGTGGGCGAGACGGATGTTTTTGACGTAGAGAAGTTGAATCGTCAGAACGGGATCGCGCTGGGTCGGGTTCTGGGTAGCGGGAAGGTCGAAGAGGCGCAGGAGGGTGCCGACGGGAAGATGACCGGCACGATCCGGATCCCGGAGGATGAGCTGGTCTACGAGCCGGGTGTTCTCGTGATGCCCCACGGGGGCACGATCGAGCTCACGATCATCAACGACGACAAGAACACGCACTGCGCCGTCATGCCGAGCAACGGCGACACGCAGTTCCTGTGGCTTGTCAACCACTCGAAGGGGACGGCCACGCTCGAGCTCGACGGGCCGGGCTACTACTGGTACGGCTCCACGACCGGCAACGACGAGGGCCGCGGCCTGACCGGAGCGATCGTCGTGGGCGGGGACGTGCCCGCCGAGGCGCGTCTGGATCGCCCGCCGCAACCTCGCCCGACCGTCTAGTCGATCGCCCGGACTGAAAAGGAGCAACTGAATGGCAACCGAGGAATACGTCGACGCAGGCGCGGCCGTCCCCTACGCGACCCTGAGCGTCCAGGTCGGCAAGGCGCCGCCCGTAACCAAGGGCCTCACGCACGAGCGGATCATCAACGCCCGTGACGAACCGAACAACTGGCTGACCTACTACGGCACGTACGACGGCCAGCGCTACAGCTCGCTGGACCAGATCAACAAGGAGAACGTCGGCAAGCTCACGCCGCAGTGGGTGTTCCAGGCCGGCTCGATGGGCCTGCACTCCGGCGCGTCGACGTACGCGTGGGAAGCCTCCCCGATCATCGTCGACGGCGTCATGTACGTCTCCGGCTGGGACGGCCAGCTGTGGGCCATCGACGCTGCGAACGGCAAGGAGCTGTGGCGCTACAAGCACGCCTCCCCGTTCGACGTGTCGCTGTGTTGCGGCAACGTCAACCGCGGCGTCGCCGTGGCCGACAACCTGGTCTTCATGACCACGCTGAACGCGCACATCATCGCGCTGGACGCCGAGACCGGCAAGAAGGTCTGGGACCAGACGTACGGCGACGTGCGGGCGGGCGAGAGCGCGACGGTCGCGCCCCTGGTCGTCAAGGACATGGTCATCGTCGGCAGCTCCGGCGGCGAGTTCGGCTCGCGTGGCCACACCGATGCGTTCAAGCTCGCGACCGGCGAGCGCGTGTGGCGCTGCTACATGATCCCCAAGCCGGGCGAGCCCGGCTCGGAGACCTGGCCGGCCGACAGCGATGCCTGGCAGCGCGGTGGCGCGAACTGCTGGGTCACGCCCGACGTACGACCCGGAGCTCAACCTCCTGTACTACGGGACGGGCAACCCCTGCCCGGACTTCGACGGAGCGGTCCGCGAGGGCGACAACCTCTACACCGACTCCGGCGTCGCGGTTGACGCCGACACCGGCGAGATCAAGAACCATTTCCAGTACACGCCGCACGACCTGTGGGACTACGACTCCACGATGGAGCACATCCTGTTCGACCTCGATGGGCAGAAGCTGGCCGCCCACTTCGACAAGAACGGGTTCCTCTACATCCTCGACCGCACGAACATGGACCCGGTCCGGGTCGTGCCGTTCGTGGACCGCATCGACTGGGGCGAGGTCGACGACAAGGGCAACGTGACGCCGTTGCGCTACCCCGACAAGGAAGGCGACCCGGTGCACTTCTGGCCCGGGCCGGCCGGCGCGAAGGAGTGGACGCACGCGGCGTACAGCCCGCAGACGGAGCTCCTCTACTGCCCGGTGCAGGACGTCGGGGCGACGGCCACGCGGCGCCGCAGGGAGTTCGTCGAGAGCATCCCGTACTGGGGCGCGGGCGTCGCGGTGGACGCCGACGACATCGCGGGCTCCATCAGCGCCTTCGACCCGCGCACCGGCGCGGAGAAGTGGCGCTGGCGTCGGGACCTCCCGATGTGCTCGTCGGTCCTCGCCACGGGCGGCGGCCTCGTGTTCGCCGGCGAGCCGAGCGGCGAGTTCAACGCGCTCGACGCGGAGACCGGCGACCACCTGTGGGCGTTCCAGTGCGGCAGCGGCCACCACTCGAGCCCCTCGACGTACAGCGTCGACGGCAAGCAGTACATCGTCGCCCCGAGCGGCTGGGGCGGCTGGGCCGAAGGGCTTCCTGCCCAAGATGCTCGGCTCCTCGCACGGCAGCGCGCTGTTCGCGTTCGCACTGCCGGACTGAGCCATCACGTATTACCCTTCCCTCGGGCACCGCACAGGTGCCCGAGGGTGTGGACCCCCCGACACGAAAGAGAGAGGCGCCATATGACATGGGTCAAGCCAGAGTTTGAGGTAATCGACCTCTGTTCCGAGGTCACGTCGTACCTCTACACCCGGTAGAGGGACAGACGTCGGAAGCAGGCGTGGCTCCCGGAGCAGACCGGGACCACGCCGGCTTCGTAGAACGCCTTCGCGCGCAGGGCACGCGCTACCACAACCTGCACCCCTTCCACGTCCGGATGGACGCGGGGGAGCTGACGCGCGAGGAGCTGCAGCGATGGGTCGCCAACCGCTTCTGCTACCAGCAGGCCATCCCGCTCAAGGATGCGGCGATCATGTCCAACTGCCCCGAGGTCGCGGTGCGCCGCGAGTGGATCTCGCGGATCATCGACCACGACGGCACGGCCGAGGGCACCGGTGGGATCGAGTCCTGGCTGCGCCTCGGCGAGGCGCTCGGGGTCCCGCGCGACGAGCTGACGTCGGAGCGGCACGTGCTCCCGGCGGTGCGCTACGCGGTCGACGCGTACATCAACTTCGCGCGCCAGCGGCCCTGGATCGAGGCCGTCGCGTCGTCGCTCACGGAGCTGTTCGGCCCGAGCGCGATCCGCGTGCGCCTCGCGGCGCTCGAGCGCCACTATCCGTGGATCGACCCGGCCGGCCTCCAGTACTTCCGCGACCGCCTCGAGCAGGCGCCGCGCGACGCCGACTACGCGCTCGGGCTCGTGGTGGAGCGCTGCCTGACGCGCGAGCAGCAGGACCGTGCGGTCGCGGCGCTCAAGTTCAAGACGGAGGTGCTGTGGGCGCAGCTCGAGGCGATCGAGCGCGGCGACACGCAACCGCCGGTCGCGCCATGAACCGCCCCCGGCTCGTCGACGGCGTCCGCCTCCAGTACGACGACGTGCGCGGGCGAGCATCTGCTGCTCGTCCCGGAGGGCGCCGTGCGCCTGAACCAGACCGCGGTCCACGTGCTCGAGCTGTGCGACGGCCGGCGCTCGCTGGACGACATCGCGGCGACGCTCTCGGAGCGCTACGCGGGCGCGGATGTGACCGACGACGTGCGCGAGCTGATCGGCGGCATGGGCGCGCGGGGGCTGGTGGTCGATGCTGCCGCCTAAGCCCTACACGCTCGTCGCGGAGCTCACGTACCAGTGCCCGCTGCACTGCCCGTACTGCTCGAACCCGGTGGACATCGGCGGCCCCCGCTGGCGCACGCAGCTCGAAACCGAGGACTGGACCCGCGTCCTCGGCGAGGCGCGGCAGCTCGGCGTCCTGCAGCTCGCGCTGACCGGCGGCGAGCCGATGCTGCGCAAGGACCTCGACGAGCTCGTGGCCGCCGGGCGCGCGGCCGGCCTGTACTCGACGCTCGTGACCGCGGGCACGCGCTTCACGCCCGAGCGCGCCGCGGAGCTGAAGGAGGCCGGGCTGGACCACGTCCAGGTCTCGATCCAGAGCCCCGACCCCGAGGAGAACGACCGCATCGGCGGCATCCGCTCGTTCGAGAAGAAGATCGCGGCCGCCCGCGCGGCGCGCGAGCTCGGCTTCCCGCTCACGGTCAACTGCGTCCTGCACCGCCAGAACCTCGACCGGATCGAGGAGATCCTCGCGCTCACGGAGGAGCTCGGCGCGCAGCGGCTGGAGCTCGCGAACACCCAGTACTACGGCTGGGCCGTCGTGAACGAGCAGGCGCTGATCCCGACGCGCGAGCAGCTCGAGCGCGGGGAGGAGGCGGTGCGCCGCTTCCGCGAGCGCGTCGGCCCGCGCATCACCGTCCTGTGGGTGCTGCCGGACATCTACGAGGACCTGCCGAAGCCGTGCATGGGCGGCTGGGGGCGGACGACGATGGTGATCGCGCCCAACGGCGAGGCGCTCCCGTGCCAGGCCGCGGCGACGATCCCCGGCCTCGAGTTCCCCAACGTGAAGGACCACTCGCTCGGGTGGATCTGGAACGAGTCGGACGCGTTCACGCACTTCCGCGGCACGGACTGGATGCCGGAGCCGTGCCGCTCGTGCCCGCTCGACCGGCAGGAGGAGGACTGGGGCGGCTGCCGCTGCCAGGCGCTCCGCCTCACCGGCGACGCCGCGGCCACCGATCCCGTGTGCCGCTACTCACCGCACCACGAGAAGGTCGTCGCGGCCCGCGAGCAGGCGCAGACCGACGAGTTCGTCTATCGCACGATGAAGCGCGCGCCGCTCGCCGAGCGCGCCTAGATCCCGAGCGCGCGCCGGACGGCGGGCACGTTGCGGCGGGACACGGGCACGGCGTCGCGCGCCGGGCTGTCGATGACCAGCATCAACTCGCCGCGCTTCCCCCGGTCGATCGCCCTGACGCAGTTCAGGTTGACGAGGAAGCGCCGGTGGACGCGCACGAACTCGCTGCCCGCCAGCTCGTCCTCGAGCTTGTCGATGCCATGGACCGAGGCTTGCAGGCGACCTTCGTCGGTGTCGAGCCAGACGTCGCTGCCGTCGGCCTCGGCGAAGTGCACCTCCTCCCGGTGCAGCAGGACCATGCGCTCGCCGCTGACGCCCACGATCCGGGACGGCGGGCTCATCACGCGCTCGGGTGCGTCGCTCTCGACGGGGTCCCCGCTCTCGGATCCGAACACGGCGAGCGCCCCGATCGGCTGGTCGCCGAGGAACACCGGGCGCAGGGTGAGCCGAAGGGGCTCCGTGGTCAGCCCGGTCGCGATCTGCGTCGAGCCCACCCAGTTGCGGTCGAGACGGGCCTGCTTGGTCGCGTGACGGGTCAGCCTCCCGAGGTCGAGCGCCGGACGCCAGCGCACGGTCGGGTCGAGCGCCGGCACGCGCGCGGGGACGCCGAGCAGGAGGCTGGCCTCTTCGTCGGCGATGACGACCTTGCCGCTCGCGTCCAGCGCCGCGAGCGCCTGGCCGGACCGCGCGCTCGCCTGGGCGAACGCGGTGGCCAGCTCGCCGCCGCTGTCGCGGGCGCGCTGGCGCAGGACCGCGCGCGCGCCGCTCACCGCGTTGGACAGCCAGCCGGCTGCCTGCGCGGGCAGGTTGTGGCGCCACGTCGAGACGTCGAGGACCGCGAGGGGGTCGGCCGTCACCGGGTCGCGGACGGCCACGCCGCCACAGACCCACTCGTCGAGGCCCTCGCACCAGTGCTCGGGCCCGCTGATCAGCACCGGTCCGGGAGCCTCCAGCGCGGTGCCCATCCCGTTCGTCCCGGTCGCCCACTCCGACCAGCACGACCACGGCGCCATGTTGCTCTCGCGCGCGCGACGCAGCGTGCTCGGGTCGCCGTGGACGCTCAGGATCTGGGCGGCGCCGTCGGTGACCGTGACGACGCCCCCGAGGCTCTCGACCTCGGGCGCGATCGACATCGCGGCGCCGCCGAGGTGGGCGAACACGACCGCCTGCTCGAGCGTGTGCTCGGCCGACGGCTCGGCGTGGGCGGGCGGCGCGCGCTCCAGCCGCGGGTCGACGTGGTACTGCTCGCGGCAGCGGTACCACGATGTCGCCACCTCGGGCCGGACCCCCCGCACACGGTCATCGCCGGCGAGGAAGCGTTCGCGTGCCGCCCTCACCGCCTGGTACCGCTCCGCGTCATTGGGGCGATGACGCTTGCCAGCCTCACTCATCAGCAAACCGGAGTTTACGGTGATCGGAGCCCGGCGTCGAGGGCCGGCTCAGTCGTCGTCGTCCTCCTGCTTGCGCCTGAACGACCGCATCGCCCGGGCGCCCGCCTGCTGCGCCGCCTCCTGCGCGCCGCGCCGCAGCGCGGCCGCCATGCGCGAGCTGAGCTCGACGAGCATGCGCACGCCGTAGCCGCTCGCGCCCTCGCCGATCGCGTCGCCGCGATCGTCGTCGAGCAGCGCCGGCCCGAGCATGTCGACGTGCGCCCACGGGCCGTCGCCCGCGAAGTGCTCCAGGAAGCTGGCGGCGGTGATCGGATAGCCGTACGGCCGCCCCGAGGTGTTGCGCAGGTCGGCGACGCGCGACTCCAGAAGACGCTTGTAGCGCGGGTGCAGCGGCCACGGCCAGGCGAGATCGCCGGACGCGTTGCCGGCGTCCACGACCGCGTCGAGCCAGGTCTTGTCGTTGGAGAAGACGCCGCCGTAGAGGTCGCCCATCCCGGCCCGCATCGCGCCCGTCAGCGTTGCGAGGTCGATCAGGTGGGTCGCGCCCTGGCGGCGCGCGAACCAGAGCGCGTCGGCGAGGATCAGCCGGCCCTCGGCGTCGGGGTTCGTCACCTCGACGGTCAGGCCGGAGGCCGTCTGGATCACGTCGGACGGGCGGATCGCGTCGGGGCCGATCATGTTCTCGCAGGCGGGGATGACGCCGATCACATTGACCGGCAGCTCCAGCTCGGCGATGGCGCCGAGCGCGGCGAGCACCGCCGCCCCCGCGGCCATGTCGCCCTTCTGGCGCACGATGTCGGACTGCGGCTTGAGGAAGTAGCCGCCGGCGTCGAACGTGACGGCCTTGCCCACGAGCGCCAGCAGCGGCCGCTCGGGCGCGCCGGCGGGCTCGTTGCGCAGGACGATGAGCTTCGGCGCCTGCGCGCTCGACCCGCCCACCGCGGTCAGCGCCGTCAGCCCGGCGGCGGCAGGATCGATGACCTCGACGCTGACGCCGGGAAGCGCGGCGGCGCGCTCGGCCAGGCTCGTGGGGGTGACGAAGTTGGGCGGCCCGTCGACGAGCTCGCGCGCGACGTTCGTCCAGCGCGCGGTGACCTCGGCGTGCGTCGCGGAGTCGCGCAGCCGCTCCTCGTCCTCGTCCGCCCCGCACACGACGAAGCGGTCGACCCCGGGCTTGGGCTCGCCGCTCTTCCAGCGGCCGGGCTCGTAGGAGCCCAGGACGGCGCCTTCGACGATCGGCGGGACCTGCAGGCGCATCGCGATCGGCAGCGTGTCGTCGAGCGCCCACGCGAGCGTCCCGCCGCCGACGTGCGCGCGCACCGCCCGGGCCGCCGCGAGCTGCAGGTCGGCGGGCTCGGCAGCGTCGAGCTTGACCAGCGCGATGCTGCGCGCACGCACCTCGCGCGTGACCGGCACCACCGCCACCGGATCGGCGCTGGCCGCCGCGCGGACCAGCCGCCCCTCGAAGAGCGCGTCGAGCCTGCGCACGCCCAGGCCGCCCGCGGCCATCGCAAGCACGTCGGCCTCCACCTCGGCCGGTTTCGTTGCGGTCAGCTCCACCTGCATCCCTTCCTTTTATCATCGCGCGCTCCGAAGGAAACATGCGCGCACGAATTCTCGGCTCTGCCGCCGGCGGCGGCTTCCCGCAGTGGAACTGCCACTGCCCGACCTGCGAGGCCGCTCGCAGCGGCAACGGCGCGCGCTCGCGGACGCAGTCGTCGATCGCGATCCGCGGGGCGGACGGCCCGTGGTTCCTCGCCAACGCCTCGCCGGATCTGCGCGAGCAACTCGAGGGGCTCGGCGCGGAGGGCGTCAACGACGTCCGCGCCGCGCCGGTGGCCGCGGTCCTGTTGACGGACGCGGAGATCGACCACGCCGCCGGCCTCCTGCTGCTGCGCGAGTCGTCGACGCCGATCCGGGTGTACGGCAGCGAGCAGGTCCGCCAGGCGCTGACCGACGGCTATCCCGTGCTGCGGATGCTCGGCGACTACAGCGGCGTCGAGTGGCGGACGCTCGAGCCCGCGAACGGGGTCGGCCTCGACGGCTCCTCGCTCGAGGTCGAGTCGTTCGCGGCGGGCGGCGACGCGCCGCGCTACCTCGAAGGGACCGGCGCCGACGTCGAGGCGACCGGGCTCGTCTTCCGCGATCGCTCGACCGGCGGGGTGCTGACCTACGTGCCCGGCCTCGCGCGCCTCGACGACGACGTGCTCGGCCGGCTCGCGGCGAGCGACGTCGTGCTCGTCGACGGGACGTTCTGGCGCGACGACGAGCTGGCGCGGCTCGGCATCTCCGACCGCACCGCGGCGCAGATGGGCCACGTGCCGCTCTCCGGCCCGGACGGGACGCTGGAGGTCTTCGCCGGGCTCGAGCGCCCGCGGGTGATCCTCGTCCACATCAACAACACGAACCCGGTCCTGCTCGAGGACTCGCCCGAGCGCGACGCGGTGCTGCGGGCCGGCGTCGAGGTCGGCTTACGACGGGCTCGAGCTCGAGCTCTGAGTCAGCCCGCCAGGTAGAGCGCGAAGTCGTCGAAGCGGGCGGTGCCGTCGCGCGCCAGCAGCCCCACGCGGGCCTGGGCGCCGGGATCGAGGCTCACGCGGTCGGTCACGTATCCGAACGGCGTCGCGTTGATCGCGTAGATCAGCGTCACCGGCTGCCCGGGCTTGGCCGTGCCGCAGCCGAGCCGCAGCAGCGAGGGCTTCCCGGGATCGCTGCGCTCGTTGGGGGTCAGCTTGTGCTTCTTGAGCACCCCGACCTTGCCGTCCTCGAGGCGCAGGAGCTGCACGGTCGAATTCGAGTCGAGCAGCAGCGCGTAGCCCGTGCCACCGTCGGCCGAGGCGCGACACAGCAGCCCGGCCGCGCCGCCGCGGGCCGGCTCGGCGATGACCTCGGTCAGCGTGCCGCGGGTCGCCGGCTCGATCCGCTCGGGCGCGAGGACCGCGGCGGAGCCCTTCGCGGGAAGCACGAAGGCACCGTCGCGGTAGCCGTCGCGGGGCCAGCCCGACCCGTCGTCGTCGAACTTGTCGATGACCTGCGGTTTCGCGGGGAAGCTGCCCGCGGCCGGGGCCGGTGTGACGGTCGGAGCGCGCGGGGCCTCGCGCTTCTGCGCCGGCTCGTCGGTCTCCCCGCAGCCGCCGAGGGCGGCCGCGAGCGCCGCGGCGGTGGCGATTCGAGCGAGCATCGTGTTGTTCATACCCCTCATCCAGGCAGGTCCGGCAGATTGGGCAGGTTCGGGAGGTCCGGCAGCCGGCCCGGCAGGTCCGGGAGGTCGGGCAGATCCGGGAGGTCGGGCAGGTTCGGCGGGTTGGGCGGGTGCGGCAGCTGCGGGAGGTTCGGGAGGTTCGGGAGGTCCGGCAGCGGCCCGGGCAGGTCCGGGAGGTTCGGCAGGTCGGGGAGGTCGGGCGGGGTGATGAGCTGGATCGGGCTGCCCGCGTCGCGGTGCTCGATCCGGCGGTCGGGCTCGCCCGGGCGGTACTGGTAGGTCGCATAGGCCGGGAACTGGTCGCGGTCGTCCTCGGTGATCGAGAGCGCGCCGTCGCCGTCGGGCTGGAGGGTGATGTCGCCGCTGATGGCCGGGAACGGCGACACGCTGTTGCGCGACTCGTAGTCGATCTGCACGCCGTCGCCGTCCGCGTGCACGTTGTAGCTGTTGGTCACGTCGAGGTTGACGCCCTCGCCGGTGGCGTCGTTCTCGGTGTCGTTCTCGATCAGCCCGAGGTCGCCGTTGAGCGAGATCGGGCGCGCCTCGTTGCAGAAGTTGCGGCCGCCGATCGACGCGGTGCAGCTCTCGGTCTGGACGATCACGCCGCGGCCGGTCTCGCGATCGATGATCACCATCACGCGCGAGTCGGCCTCGGCCAGGTCCGGGTCGCGCAGCGGGTTGGCGAAGTCGCGGCCGTCGCCCTTGAGCGGGCCGGCGGTGTCGCCGGGGATGAAGAGGTCGATGGCGAGGATGCCCTGGCCCGGCGCGGGCTCGATCTGGAAGTAGCGGCGGTTGGTGGCGTCGTCGTCCGCCTGGATCGTGCCCTGCGCCACCAGGTCCGCGTACTCCGCGTCGGTCGGCGCGACGAGGCCCTCGAGGGTCTCCCCGCGCGGGCCGGCCTCGATCAGCCCGCGGAGGAGCTCGAGCCGCTCGATCAGCCGGCGCGCCTCGTCGAGCTCGCCGCGGTCGATGGCGGCCTGGGCCTGCGCCGCAAGCGCCGAGATCGCGCCGCCCGAGCCGTTGACGAGCGGCGTCAGCGCGGCCAGCCGGTCGCGCAGCCCCTCCTCGGTGGTCGACGCACTCGCCGTGGCGGTGCAGCCCTCGCCGGCGATCGCGCAGATCGCCTGCGCGGCGTGGTCGGCGATCTTCCCGCCGATGCCGCTGGCCACCAGCGCGCCGATGATCACGGCCACGAGCAGCAGCCCGCCCATGTACTCCGCCGACGTCTGTCCTCGCTGGTCGCGCATTCATCGCACAGGCTGTCGTGCGAGCGCGTGGCCTCCCAGAGGCCGGGGCCTCAACCTGCGGCCGGGACCTGGTCCTGTCTGCGGGCGGGACCCGGCGCCGGCACGGTGAGCGCGAACAGCACGCAGGCGAGGTCGGTGGCCTGCACCTCGGGCACGTTGATCGCGAGGTTCGCGATCGACATGCCCGCCACGAGGAAGGGGCAGAGAACCAGTGCCCACAGCCGGAAGCGCCCGCGGCGGCCGAGCGCGAAGAGCGCGAGCATGTACAGCGGCCACACCCAGATCGCCGACAGCATCAGCGTGAACACGTACTCGCCGAGCTCGATCGGGTCCTGGCCGTCGACCCGCAGGCCCGCCGCGCCCGCGAGCGCGACGAGGATGAAGCCTGCGGTCGCGCACGCGAGCGCGAGCAGCAGGCAGCGGAGGACCCAGGCCATCGCGTCGATGCTAGACCGCGTGCTCCGCCACCAGCGCGAGCTTGCGCACCCGCCCCCGGTCGAGCCATTCGATCCACAGCCGGTGGGCGGCGAGCAGCTCGTCCAGTGCCCGGCGGCCGATCTGCGCGGCGATGGCCGGGGCGTCTGCGGCGAAGGCGGCCGTGAGCGCCTGCGCGGTCGCGCGGTGCGCGTCGCTGTGGTCCTCCTGCCTGGTGACGACGAGCCCGGCGCGCTCCAGGGCCGCGGCGAGGTCGGCGAGCGGGGTGAGCCAGACCGTGTCGGCGTCGGGCATCGCCGCCCGCTCTTGTCTGGTGAGCGGCGACCCTTCCTCGAGCGTGAAGGCGAAGCGCCCGCCGAGCCGGAGCGCCGTGGCGACCGCGCGCACGAGCGCGTCCTTGTCCTCGAAGGCGAGCATCGCCTCGAGCAGCAGCACGACGTCGAAGGACCCGGCGGGCAGGGACGGGACCTGCGCGAGCGCGAAGCGGCACCGCTCCTCCCCCTGGCGCGCGATGGCCAGGGCGCTCGCGCTGGCATCGACGCCGAGGTAGTCGCAGCCGAGCTCGCGCGTGAGCAGGCGCCCGGGCCCGGCGACGCCGCAGCAGAGGTCGAGCACCGCGACCCCGGGGCCGACGCCGGCCTGCGCCGCCAGCGCCCGGATCTCGCCCGCGGTCATGAAGCTCTCCTGCCCGACGAACTCGCCGGGGGCGTAGGCCGCCACCCGCGCGCGCCGCAGGGCCCGGTCGAAGGGCGCGCGGCCGTCCTGCCTCATGGCGAGCTGAACGCGCTGAGGAAGCGGTCACGGAACGCGGCCATCGGCCAGACCGGCGCCTGCGGGCTCGGCAGCAGCCCGTCCTGCCAGCCCCAGCCGGCGATCCGGCGCATCACCTTCGGGTCGTGGGCGATGACCGAGATCGGCACGTCGTGGCCGGCGCCCTCGCCGCTGACGAGCGTCGCGGGCTGGTGGTCGCCGAGGACGACGAGCACCGTGTCCTCGTCGCCGTAGCGCCGCACGAAGGAGAAGAGCGTGCGCAGCGAGTACTCGATCGAGCGCCCGTAGGCGGCGCGGGTGCGCTCGGCGTCACCGAACGTGGACTCCTCGGCGGGGATGCGGTCGAAGATCGAGCCGTCCCCGACCTGGTTCCACGGGATCAGCCGGGGGATCTTGGTCCACGGCGCGTGGCTCGAGATCAGGTCGACCTCGGCGAACAGCGGCGGTCGCCGGCGCTGGGCGAGCTCGAGGCGCTGCAGGGCGAGCAGCGCGAACTGGTCGGGCATCGGGGGCAGCCCGAAGCCCGGGCCGCGGTAGCCGAGGTTGCGGCGGTCGTAGATCGCGTCGTAGCCGTAGAAGCTCGCCCCCTGCGGCCACGCCCGGCGGTTCGCCGGCACGTCGGCGACCGTCCGCCACCCGGCGCGCTTGAACGCCCGGGTGAGCGTGAGCCGGTCGTTCTGGACGAGCTGGTCGTAGCGCCGCTGGCCGTCGACGCGGATCCCCGATTGCAGGGTGGAGTGCGCCAGCCAGCTGAGGCCGCCGAAGGTCGGCGAGGTGAGGAAGGCGCTGCGCGAGGAGAAGCCCGCGGCCTGCAGCTGGGCAGTGCCCCGGTCGAGCACGGCGCCGACGCGGGGCGCGAACGACGAGCCCTGGACCGCGACCCGCCCGTAGCTCTCGACGAACACGAGCAGCACGTCCTTGCCGCGGAGGCCGGTCAGCAGCCGGTCCCCCGGGGTCGTGCGGAAGCGGTCGTGGGCGAGCTGGCGCGTGAGCCGCGCACGATCCTCCAGGCCCGTGCGCACCGCCTGCACCTGGTCGACGGCCAGGGCGGCCGCGCTCGAGGAGGCGACCGGCGCGCCGAGGATCCGGAGCGCCACCCAGGCGACGCCCAGCACCGCCGCCGCCCGCAGCGCCCAGCCGCGGTGGCCGGCTGCGACCCGTGTGACGCGCAGCAGCGCGAGCACCGGGAAGGCGAGCAGCGCGGTGATCAGCACGATCGCGACCGCGACGGCGAGGTCTGCGCTCGAGCTGCCGATCGCGTCGCGCAGGGTCTCGATGCCGATGCCCGCGTAGCTCGAGTCGGAGACCGGGTCGAAGGGCCGGTTGAAGGCGGTGAAGAACCCCATGTCGAGGACCTTCACGAGCACCAGCACGCCCAGCACCGCGCCCACCACGACGGCCAGCACGCGGCGCGGGGTCGCGGGCAGCAGCACGGCCAGCGCGACCACGATGAGCAGCTCGAGGGGGAGCCGGGCGTAGGCGCCGAGGTCGAGGTCGCTCGTCCGGTTCGGGGTGACGAGCGCGGCCCAGACGAGCAGCAGGGCGAGGACGGTGAGGGCCACGGCGAGGGCGGTGGGTTGGGGCGGCGCGGCTTCCCGGCGGCGCCACAGCCACCACGTGCACTCGCCCATCGACGCGCTCAGCGCCACCAGCGCGGCGAGCAGGAGGGCCTGCGTGAGCGCGTGCGGCAGGACGCCGGCGGCCGCGACCGTCAGCACGATCCCCTGCGCCGCGGCGACGACCCGGCGCCAGCGCCGCCGCGGGAGCGGCGCGCGCATCCACGGCAGCAGCCACTCGCCGGCCAGGAACACGTAGCGCGCCGCGCCGATCGCCAGCACCCACGCGCCGGCGCTCTGGGCGACGTAGACGCTCAGCGCGAGGATCAGGAACGCGTCGACCTCGCCGTCGAAGCGCGCGCCCAGCGCCGTCGCCGTGCCGGTGCGCCGCGCGACCCATCCGTCGGCCGCGTCGAGCGCGAGCGCGACGGCGGCGAGCGTCACGAGCAGCGCGACCGGCGGCTCGCGCGTGAACGAGCCCATGGCGAGCGCGGCGACGCCGGCGGCGAGCGTGGCCCGGGCGAGCGTCACCCACGACGCCGGCCCCCAGCGTCGCTCGCTCATACGTCGCGGAATCGAGGTGAGAGCGCGTAGCGGAGCAGCACCACGTCGCCGATCTGGCGTGTCTCGGCCAGCTTCGCGCGCCGCCCCGCGTTCCAGGGGAAGTGCCCGTCGCTCACGAAGCGCGGGGCGCGCGAGTCGCCGACGAAGAAGGGCGCGACGACGAGCTGCAGCTCGTCGACGAGGTCGTCGGCCAGGAACTGCGTGTGCACGACCCCGCCGCCCTCGACCATCAGCCGCTCGACGCCGCGGTCGGCGAGGTCCTCGCTCAGCCCGCGCATGCGCACGCGCCGGCCGCCGTCCACGATCGTCGCCACCGGCCCGAGGCGCGCGCGGGCGTCGGCCACGCGCGGGCTCGAGGTGTAGACGAGCTTCTCCGTCTCGCCGGTGGTGAAGAAGTTCGAGCGCGCGTCGAGGTCGACGCGGTTCGTGACGGTGATCTTCATCGGCGACGCGGCGAGCCCGTTGGCGGTGCGCTCGTCGCGGCGGGCCTGCGAGCGCACGAGCAGCCGCGGGTTGTCGGTGCGCACGGTGACCGCGCCGACCATGATCGCGTCGCAGGAGGCGCGCACCTCGTCGACGCGGTCGAAGTCGGCCTCGTTGGACAGCGCGAGGCGCGGCGTCTGGTCGCCCAGATAGCCGTCGAGCGACACGCTGCAGGAGAGCATCGTGTACGGGCGCTCAGCCACGGCGCACCAGCAGGACGGCGGCGCCCGGCAGCGTGGCGGCGAGCACCATCACGCCGTAGACGACCGCGGTCGCGACCCCGAGCGACGCGCCCAGGCCGGCGGCGGCGAACGCCCACGCCGTCACGCCCTCGCGCGGTCCCCAGCCGCCGACGTTGGGGAGCACCCCGGCCAGCAGCACGATCAGCGCCAGCGGCAGCAGATGGGACGGCGACGCGGTCGCCCCCGCGGTCCGCGCGGCGATCACGAACGTGACCGCGTGGCCGGCGACGACGAGCGCCGACGCGAGCGCGACGGCGGGCCACGCCCGCGCGGCGAGCAGCCCGTCGCGCAGATCGCGCGCCGCGCCGCGCCGCAGCCGCGCCCAGCGGGACCGGCCGATCGCCGGCCGCAGGTGTGCGGCCAGCGCGACGCCGGCGACCGCGGCGAGGAGCGCGAGCGCGACGATCGGCATGGCCGCCCGCAGCGGCGACGGCACGACGAGGAGCACGGCGACGGTGAGGACGACCTGCACGACCTGGCCGGCCGAGCGCTCCCACGCCACGGCGCGCAGCCCACCGTGGCTGATCCCGCGGTGGATGTCGCCCAGCACGCCGCCCGGCAGCGTGACGTTGAGGAACAGCGAGCGGTAGTACGCGGCCACCGCGGTGCCCAGCGGCAGCTCGACGCCGAGCCCGCGCGCCACGATCCGCCAGCGCCAGGCGCAGCACGCGGTCGTGAGCACGCCGAGGCCGAAGGCGGCCGCCAGCGCCCCGCCGTCGACCGCGCGCAGGCCGTCGAGGAACGGGCTCGCGCCCAGGCTCCAGACCAGGACGGCGAGCGTCCCCGCGGCGGCGGCGAGGCGCGCCCACTGCCGAACAGAGCGGCGGCTGATCGTCGTGGCGTGCGCCCGCGGCTGCTCGGCGGTCGTCGCGCCCGGGCGATGGGCGGTCGCGGCCTCGTGGACGGCGGCCGTCACGGCAGCACCAGCAGGTCGGTGTGGTCGACGGTGACGGTCAGCTCGCCGGCGGCCGCCTGCGCCAGGCGACGGTCCCGGTAGGGGCCGGCCTCGGCGGCCAGCCCGGGCTCCTGCTCGCAGGCGGCCTTGACCCACCCGCCGAGCCACGCGGCCATCAGGCCGGCGTGGGTCGCCGCGTCGAGCCGCCAGGGGCTCGGCCGGACGAGCACCTCGCCGCGCAGCTGCCCGACCGCGGCGTCGACGGCGTCCGGGCCGAGCCGGCCGTCGCGGCGCTGGTGGTCGTTGAAGACGGCGACGATCTGCTCGTCCAGGGGATCCGCCGGGCTCAGGACGACGCGTCCGGCCACGGTCATCGCGATCAGCAGCGGATGGCCGGCGCACGCGCCGAGCATCCGGGTGAGCTCGTCCGCGGTCAGCATGTCCAGCAGCGCCGAGGCGACGATGGCGCTCGCGCCGTCGAGCTCGCCCGGCGCCAGGCGGGTGATGTCGGAGCGGCGCGTCTCGACGCCGGCCGCATTGAGCTTCAGCAGCTCCGCGTCCCGGTCGTGCACCACCCAGTGCTGCGGCCCGGGCAGCCGCGGCGCGAGCCAGCGCCCCATCGCGCCGTGGCCGCCGCCGAGGTCGTGGATCACGAGCGGGCCCGCGGGGAGGTGGCGCGCGAGGCGCTCCGCAAGCTCGACCGAGCGCGCCTCCGCGTCGGCGGGCTCGCGCAGATCGAGCCACTCGCGGCCGGCGCGGATGACCGGCGCGCTCATCGCGCCGCTCCCGCGCTGACCGCGAGGCCGCTCTCGCTCACCGCGCCGCTCAAGCGTGAACGCTCGACCTCCGCCGCGCCGCTCGCGGCTCCCGCGAGGACGCGGGCGATGTCGGACGATGTGTCCGCCCACGGGCGCAGCGCAGCGCGCCGCTCGCGCGCGGACCGCCGCAGGCGCCCGCGCAGCTCGGCGTCGCTGAGCCAGGCCCGCAGCGCGGCGCCGAGGGCCGGCGGGTCGTCGGGCGGGACCAGCAGTCCCGGCCGGCTTCCGTTGTCCGCGTGCCCGAGCGCCTCGCTGATCCCGCCGACGTCCGTGGCGAGCACCGGCACGCCGCGGGCCAGCGCCTCGGTGACGACCATGCCGTAGGTCTCGCCGCGGGAGGCGAGCACGAGCAGGTCCGCGGCGGCGTACGCGCGCTCGAGCTCCGCGCCGGTGCGCGGGCCGGCGAAGTGCACCCGGTCGCGCAGCCCGTCGGCCAGCGCGCGGCGCCGCACACGGTCGGCGAACGCCGCGTGCCGGTCGAGGCTGCCCAGGCATTCGCAGCGCCACGACAGGTCCGCCACGGTCGCGAGCCCGTCGAGCAGCACGTCGTGGCCCTTGGCGCGCGTCACCGCCGCGACGCAGAGCAGCGCGCCGCCGGTTGCGGTTCCCTGCGCGATCTCCGCCGCGTCGACGCCGGGCTCGGCCACGTGCACGCGGTCGGCCGGCAGCCCGTGCAGCTCGATCAGCCGGCGCCGCGCCCACGCGCTGGTCGTCACGACCGCGGCGGCCGCCGCGACGACCTCGCGCTCGCGCCGGTCGCCGAGCGGCATGTGCATGAGCACGACCTGCCGCAGCCGCCGGGCGTGCGGCACGAGCGCCTCGGGGGCGGGGGAGGCGATCAGGCCGTCGAGCAACACCACGGCGCCGTCCGGGATCCGCTCGACGACGCGCGCGAGGTCGGCCGCGCCGATCACGGCGCGCTCGTGGACCGTCCAGCCGAGCGCCGCGAGCCCGCGGCAGAGCCGGCGGTCGTAGGTGTTGCCGCCGCTCGGCCGGGCCGGGTCGTCGACGCCCTCCGGGACGATGACGTGGACCTCCCTCACAGCGGCCGCTCGTAGCTGGCCCATGCCACATGAGACTCCCGCAGCGTCACGGTTATTCCCTCGAGGCCCATCCCCTGCACGCGCTCCGCGAGCCGGTCCGCGACGAGCTTGGCCAGCGCCTCGGTCGTGGTGTTGAAGTCCAGCTCCTCGTCGAGGTTGCGGTAGCCGAGCTCGGCCAGCACCTCGCGCAGCGCCCCGGCCGCGAGGCCGATGTCGATCACGATCCCGTCGGCGTCGAGCTCCGCCCGGCGGAAGGTCGCGTCGACGACGTAGGTCGCGCCGTGCAGGCGCTGCGCCGGCCCGAACACCTCGCCGCGCAGGCTGTGGGCGATCATCATGTGGTCGCGGACGGTGACGCTGAACACGGGCTACACCTCGTCGTAGGTGATGGTGTGGCAGAGCGCCGGCAGGCTCCCATCGGCCAGGCGCGCCATGACCCCGGGCAGCTCGCTGAAGCGCGACTCGCCGGTGACGAGCACGTCGAAGGCGGGGTCGCGCAGCAGGTCGAGCGCGAGCGCCAGGCGGTCGGCCGTCGTGCGGCGCGCATGCGCCACCGTGCCGACCTGGCTGGCGCGCAGCCGCAGGCGACCCGAGTGGAACGCGCCGCCCAGCGAGAGCCGCACCTCGGCGTCGCCGTACCAACTGAGGTCGAGCACCGTGCCCGCGGGCGCGAGCAGCTCGAGCGAGCGCTGGAGCCCGGCCGACGTCGCGCTCGTGTGCACGACCAGGTCGCACCCGCCGGCGGCGTCGTCCGGCAGCGCGAACCCGCGCGCCCAGCGCGGCCGCGACTGCGGAGCGCGACGGGTCGACGTCGACGAGCGTGACCTCCACCGCCGGGAAGCGGGCGAGCAGGCGGGCGACGCAGCAGCCGACCATCCCGGCGCCCACGACGGCGACGCGGTCACCGACGAGCGGCGGCGCGTCCCACAACGCGTTCACGGCGGTCTCGACGGTGCCGGCGAGCACCGCCCGCGCGGGCGGCACGTCGTCGGGCACGACGGTCACCGCGCTCGCCGGCACCACGTACGCGGTCTGGTGCGGATAGAGGCAGAAGACCGTGCGCCCGCGCAGCTCCGGCGGCCCCTGCTCGACCGCGCCGACGTTCAGGTAGCCGTACTTGACCGGGCCCGGGAACTCGCCTTCCTGGAACGGCGCGCGCGGCGGCGACCCACCGCGGAACACCAGCGTCTCGGTGCCGCGGCTGACGCCGGAGCGCAGCGTGCGGACCACCACATCGCCGCTGCCCGGCTCGGCCAGCGACACCGGCCGGATCTCACCGCGCCCGGGCGCGCGCAGCCAGTACGCCTGCGCGTCGTGCACGGTGTCTGCCTCGGGTTCGTACGGCATCGGTGCTAGCGGGTACGCGCCAGCCCAGGGATAGGTTCGCTGTCAGTCGACCGCGCGCAGGCCGGGTCCGGTGTCCGCCGGGGATTCGTCGAGCTCCGCGGCCAGCGCCTCGCTCTCGAAGCGGGCGAGCGCCTCCTCGCACGACGCGACGGCCGCGGCCGCCTCCTCGCCCCCGGGCGCGTCGAAGTAGTCGCGGGCGCGGATCGCGGCGAGCCATTTCTGATGGCGCGCGAGGTCGGCGTCGGACTCCTCGAGCTCGGTGTAGGTGGTGCGGCCGCGGCGGCGCTCGAACTGGAGCTCCTCGCGGAACTGCTGCGTGCTCCCGACCACCTCGCGGTACTCGTCGGTCCGCTCGCGCTGCATGGCCTCGATCACCGCGGCCTCCTGCCTGGAGTCCATCAGGGTGATGCGCAGCATCTCGCCCTGGCCGCCCTCGGCGCGCAGCCGCGCGACGACCCGGGTCACCGTGCGCGTCGTCTTCGGCGTCGCGGGCAGCAGGCAGACGGACTGCTGGAGGTAGTGGGCGCCGAGGCTGCGCAGGTTGCGCCAGGCGTAGACGCGCAGCGTCGAGGGCGCGCCGCCCGGGGTGGAGACGGTGATCAGCAGCCAGTCATGCGCCACGGCGAGGCATGATCCCAGACGAACCGGGACGTATCATGCGTTGCATGGCGAGCGCAACGCCCGCGTCGCGTGACGCCGACCGGGCGCCGGCCCACGCAGAGCGCCTCGAGGAGCTGTGGGAGCGGACCGGCAGCCGCCCGGGCGGCCTGACCGCCGAAGAGGTCGCGCAGCGCGCCCCACGGTCGTCAAGCGCGTCGAGGACAGCCAGACCAAGGCGGTGCTCGAGGAGCTGGTCGAGTCGGTCGTCGAGCCGCTGCAGTTGCTGCTGGTCGCGGTCGGCGTGCTCTCGGCGATCTTCGGCGAGCTGCGCGACGCGATCGCGATCTTCCTGGTCATCGCGCTGGTCAGCGCCGTCGAGGCGATCTCCGAGGTCCGGGCCAAGCGCGCGCTCAAGGCGCTGCGGACCCTGAGCGCCCCGAACGCGCTCGTCCGGCGGGACGGCGCGGCGGTGGCCGTCCCGGTCGATGCGCTCGTCATCGGCGACGTGCTGCTCGTCGAGGCCGGCACGATGATCGCCGCGGACGCCCGCGTCGTCGAGGCCGACGGCCTGGCCACGGACGAGTCCAGGCTGACGGGCGAGCCGGTAGGAGCCGCCAAGGGGACCGAGCCGGTCGACGCCGACGCGCCGCTCGCCGAGCGGTCCTCGCTGGTCCACGCCGGCAGCGCGGTGGTGAACGGCAGCGGCGAGGGCGTCGTCGTCGCGATCGGCGCCGAGACCGAGATCGGCCGCCTCGGCCGCCTCGTCGAGGAGGCGCGCGAGCCGCCGACGCCGCTCCAGCTCGCCATGGCCGAGCTGGCGCGAGCGGCCCTGATCGTGGCGGTGACCGCGTGCGTCGTCGTGCCGCTGATCGGCGTGCTGCGCGGCCAGCCCGCGCGCGAGATGCTGCTCGACGGGCTGACGCTCGCCTTCGCCACGATCCCCGAGGAGCTGCCGATCCTCGTGACCGTGCTGGTGGCGATCGGCGGGCTGCGCCTGGCGCAGCACGGCGTGCTCCTGCGCCGGCTGCGGGCGGCCGAGGCCGTCGGCGCGATGACCGTGCTGCTCGCCGACAAGACCGGCACGCTGACCGAGAACCGGCTCGAGATCGAGCACATCGAGGGCGAGCGCGAGCGCGTGCTGACGGTGGCGGCCGCGGCCCACGGGGCGGCGGCCGCGCAGGACCCGGTCGATCGCGCGCTGGCGGAGGCCGCCGGCGAGCGCGCGCCGGGCGAGCGCCTGAGCCGGTATCCGTTCGACCCGGTGCGCAGGCGCGAGAGCGCGGTGTGGCCCGATCCCCGCGGCGTATGGGTGGCGACCAAGGGCGCGCCGGAGGCGGTGCTCGACGCCTGCGCCATGTCCGAGGCGGAGCGCGCGTCCGTGCTCGCCCACGTCGCCCAGCTCGCGGAGGACGGGCTGCGGGTCATCGCCGTCGCCGAGCGCTTCGTCGCCGAGGTGCCGCGGGATTCCGAGCACGCCGAGAGCGAGCTCGCGCTCGTGGGCCTGGCCGCGTTCCGCGATCCGCTGCGCGCCGGCGTGCGCGAGGCCGTGGCCGAGCTCGCCCACGCGGGCGTGCGGACGATCGTGGTCAGCGGCGACCACCCCGCCACGGTCGCCGCGGCGGCCCGCGAGGCCGGGGTCGTCGGGCCCGAGGTGCTGCACGGCGGCGCGGTGCTCCAAGCGCTCGACGACGACGCGCTCGCCGAGCGGCTGCGCGGCCAGGCCGTGATCGCCCGTGCCACGCCCGAGGACAAGCTGCGGCTCGTGCGGATCCTCCAGGAGCGCGGCGAGGTGGTCGCCGTCACCGGCGACGGCGTCAACGACGCGCCGGCCCTCGCCGCGGCGAACGTCGGCATCGCGATGGGCGCGCGCGGGACCGATCTCGCCCGCGAGGCGTCCGATCTCGTGCTCGTCGACGACGCCTACCCGACGATCGTCGGCGCCGTGGCGGGCGGTCGCGGGCTGGCCTCCCAGCTGCGCCGCGCGGTCGCCTTCTACCTCGGGGCCAAGATCGCGCTCGTCGCGGTCATCGCCGTGCCGCTGGCGCTGGGGCTGCCCGCCCCGTTCCACCCGGTCCACATCGTGATCCTGGAGCTGTTCATGGACGTCGGGGCATCGGTGGCCTTCGTCTCCGAGCCGCCGGCGCCGGGCGCGATGGACAACCCCCCGCGCGATCCCGCGCGCCGCTTCCTCGACGGCACGCAGCTGTGGGCCATCGGGCTCACGGCCGTCTCGCTCACGGCGGCCGTGCTCCCCACGTTCCTGATCGTCGAGGAGCGCTGGGGCGTCGAGATGGGCATCGCCGCCGCGGTGGCCGGGTGGCTGCTCGCGAACGTGGCCATCGCCTGGACCCTGCGCGCCCGGCCGGGTCTGCCGTTGCGGCGCAACGTCGCCTTCCCGGCGTGGGCCGTGGTCGCGTTCGCGAGCGCGATGGTGCTCTCGCTCACCCCGGCCGGGGCCACGCTCGGCGTCGACCCGCTCACCGCCGGGGCGACCCGCATCACGATCGCCGTCGCCGCGATCGGGCTCGCGATCGCCGTCGCCGGGCGCGTCGCGCTCTCGCTTTCACGCCGTCTCTGAGACGGCCGTTGCGGCCGTCCTGCAACGGCTGATACGTCTCCCGTAGAACCCGGAAAAGGGTGCGCCGAATCCCTAGGATGCCGCGTCTTCAGTCGCCGAGCCGGTCCGGAGGAGCGCGGGATGACGTCGATCTTCATCTTCATCTCGGGCGCCACGCTGCTGGTCTACAGCGCCGAGCGGCTGATCAGCGCGCTCGTCGGGGTGTCGCGAGGGCTGCGGATCTCGGTCTTCCTGCTCGCGATCATCTTCACCGGGATCGAGTTCGACGACATCGTCCTCGGCGTCGCGCTCAACCTCGAGGACGAGCAGGAGGTCGCGCTCGGCCTCGTCCTGGGGACCGCGGTCTCGTTCACCGGCATCGTGCTCGCCCTCGGCGCGATCCTCACACCGACCCGGTTCGACATCCCGCGCGAGTACATCGTGATCTTCGCGATCGCTCCGCTCGTCATGGTCGTGTTCGCGCTGAAGGAGGAGGTCACCACCGCGGACGCGGTCGTGCTGGTGCTCCTGTTCGTCGCGTGGATCGCGTACGTCGCCTACCGGGAGATGCGGCGGGAGACGGCGACGTTCCGCAACCTCGAGATCATCGAGGAGGCGGAGGAGGACGACGAGGACGACGTCGACCCGGCGCGAGCGGAGGCCGTCTCGACGATGAGCCCGTTCCACGAGGAGCGCCGCGTCTCGGGCTGGCTCAACCTCGGGATCGCCGTGCTGGCGCTCGGCGGGATCATCATCGGCGCCGCCACCGTCAGCACCGGGACCGAGGAGATCATCGACCGCTACGGCATCGAGGGCACCGTGTTCGGCGCCACGATCATCACCGCCGTGCTGTGCATCGAGGATCTCTTCCTCACCGTCCAGCCGATCCGCAGGGGCGTGCCCGAGATCGGCATCGGCAACGTCATCGGCAGCCTCGTGTTCTCGGTCACCGGCAAGCTCGGCATCGTCGTGCTCGCCGGCGGGGCCATCACGATCGGCTCCAACACCCTGAAGTGGCACCTGCCCGTGCTCGTGGGCATGACCGCGCTCGCCGCCTACTTCCTGTCGACCGGGCAACTCAAGCGCTGGCACGGCTACGTGCTGCTGGCGCTCTACGTCGCCTACTGGATCGTCAGCTTCAGCGTCTACGGCGGCGCGCCCGTCGACGACTGACGACCCATCCGCCGGGTAGGTTCCTCCGAGTCGGGGCAACGAGGAGGAGAGTTCGTGGACGGGCGCAAGACGGTCCTGCTCGTCGGGACACTTGACACGAAGGGCGACGAGTACGCCTACCTGCGAGACCGGCTCGAGCTCGCCGGCGTCGAGGTGCTCGTCGCCGACGTTGGGACGCTCGAGGCGCCGCACGGCTGCGAGCCTGACATTCCGCGGGAGGAGGTCGCCGCCGCGGCCGGTGTCGACCTGACGGCGCTGACGGAGGCCCGCGACCGCGGCGCCGCCGTCACCGCGATGGCCGAGGCCGTGACCGTCCTGGCGCGGCGGCTGTACGACGAGGGCGCCATCCACGGGATCCTCGCCGCGGGCGGCTCCGGCAATACGGCGATCGCGACACGGGCGATGCAGGCGCTGCCCGTCGGCGTGCCGAAGCTGATGGTCTCGACCGTTGCCGCGGGCGACACGCGCGCGTATGTCGGTGTGTCCGACATCTGCATGATGGCCTCGGTCACCGACGTCGCGGGGATCAATTCGATCTCGGCGCAGATCCTCGCCAACGCCGCCGCGGCGATGGCCGGCATGGTGCAGGCCCCGACCGTGGAGGTGCAGGACGAGCGCCCGCTCGTGGCCGCCACGATGTTCGGCGTCACGACCCCGTGCGTCACACACGCGCGAGAAGCGCTCGAGGCGCGCGGCTACGAGGTGCTCACCTTCCACTGCACGGGCATCGGCGGCCGTGCGATGGAGGCGCTCGTCGAGAGCGGGTTCGTCGGCGGCGTGCTCGACGCGACCACCACCGAGCTGTGTGACGAGCTCGTGGGCGGGGTGCTCTCGGCCGGGCCCGACCGGCTCGAGGCGGCGGGCGCCAAGGGCGTCCCGCAGGTCGTCTCGCTGGGGGCGCTCGACATGGTGAACTTCGGCGCGCGTGACACGGTGCCGCAGCAGTTCGAGGACCGCAACCTGTACGTGCACAACCCGGAGATCACCCTCATGCGCACGACACCGGAGGAGTGCGCCGAGCTCGGCCGCCGGATCGCGCGCAAGCTGTCGGCGGCGACGGGCCCCGTGGCGCTCTTCATCCCGCTCGGCGGCGTCTCGATGATCGACGCCGAGGGGCAGCCGTTCCACGATTCCACGGCCGATGCCGCGCTGTTCGACGCGCTGCGCGCCGACCTCGCCGACAACGTGGAGCTGGTGGAGATGGACTGCAACATCAACGACGAGGCGTTCGCGACGGCGATGGCCGAGAAGCTCGACGGCTACCTGACGGCGGCGCGATGACCGGCGACGAGGCACGCGCGAAGCTGCGCGCGACGCTCGACGCGGGCGGCGTGATCATCGGCGCCGGCGCGGGCACGGGTCTGTCGGCGAAGTGCGCCGAGGCCGGTGGCACGGACCTGATCATCATCTACAACTCGGGCCGCTACCGGATGGCCGGCCGCGGCTCGCTGGCCGGCCTGATGCCCTACGGCGACGCCAACGCGATCGTGATGGAGATGGGCAACGAGGTGCTGCCGATCGTCGCCCACACGCCGGTGCTCGCGGGCGTGTGCGGAACCGACCCGTTCCGCCTGATGCCGCAGTTCCTGCGCCAGGTCAGCGACGCCGGCTTCGCGGGCGTGCAGAACTTCCCCACCGTCGGCCTGATCGACGGCACCTTCCGCGCCAACCTCGAGGAGACCGGGATGGGCTACGGGCTCGAAGTCGAGATGATCCGCGAGGCGGCCTCGCTCGGCCTGCTGACGGCCCCGTACGTGTTCGACCCCGAGTCGGCGGTCGCGATGGCCGAAGCCGGGGCCGACGTGCTCGTCCCGCACATGGGGCTGACCACGAAGGGGACGATCGGCGCGCAGACCGCGCTCACCCTCGACGACTGCGTCGCCCTGATCCAGGCGATGCGCGACGCCGCCGTCGCCGTCAACCCCGAGGTCATCGTGCTTTGCCACGGCGGGCCGCTCGCCGAGCCCGACGACGCGCAGTACGTGCTCGACCGCACCGAGGGGGTCCTCGGCTTCTTCGGCGCATCGAGCATGGAGCGCCTGCCGACCGAAGTTGCGATGACCGAGAACATGCGCCGCTTCAAGGCGCTCTCCCACGCCTAGACGAGGACCACGACATGCCATCCAAGCTGATCGACCCCGACGCGCTGCCGACCATGAGCTTCGACTGGGGCGTCATCAAGCCGCTCGTCGCCGCCGACAACACCGACGACCCGGCGGTCAGCCTGATGCACGTCGTGCTCCTGCCCGGCCAGGGACACGAGCGCCACAACCACCCCGACGCAGACGAGATCCTCTACATCCTCGCCGGCACCGGCGAGCAGATGGTCGACGACGGCGAGCCCTTCCCGGTGCGCCCGGGCCACGCCGTCTTCATCCCCACGGCCGCCTTCCACTCGACGGTCAACACCGGCTGGGAGCCGCTGTCGCTGCTGGCGATCTACGCGCCCGCGGGCGCCGAACAGGCGCTCAAGGGCCTGCCCGACTACCGAGAGATCCCGGCGGGCGACGCGCCGCCGCTCGCGACGCGGGGGTAGCGACGGCGAGACCCGGACTCGAACCGGGCACACCAAGATTTCAGTCGCGGACCGGAACCCCTATCGGCGGCACAGGCGTCGCCGAAGCGGATTTCGATCGACCGCTGCTCCGACGCCCCTGCAGGTGCCAATGACTCCGCGGAGGCTGATTACTCAAGAATTGCGAACAACAGCTTTGGTCGGCCGCATGCTGAGAGCGCGATTCGCTTGACGGTCACCAAGGCTCACTCGGTCCGCCGGGTCGCCGCCATCGCCACAGTCGCGCTCCTCGGTGGGCTCGTCGGCCTGTGCGGGCCCGGCACGGCCACGGCCGTGCCTGTAGGAATGAGCTTCTCCGCGCTCGCTACCGCGTTCGCCGCCGGCGGCACCGTCGTGCTCGCCAACGACATCACACACACCGGTGATGCCCTCGACGTGGGCGCCAGCGCGACGGGCGGCGCCCGCGGAGCGGGCATCGGAGGCGGCGCAGGGGGCAGCGGCAGTGCCGGCTCCGCCGGCGGTTCCGGCGGTTCCGGCGGTGCCGGCATCGGAGGCGCCGGCAACGGCGTCGGCGGTGCCGGCGGCAGTGGGGGCAGCGGCGGTCTCGGCGGCAGCGGGAGCATCGGCGGCGACGGCGGCACGATCACGATCTCGGGCGCCACGGTCACCGCGACCGGCGGAGATTCCTCCCTCAGGGCCGCCGTGTGCGCTCGCGCCACGGTGGCGTCGATGGGCGCCTCCAAGCTGGCGCCGAGGTGCGGCCCCACGGGCGCCGACATCGGCTGCGGTGCCGGCGGCGACACCGGCGCGACCGGCGCCACGGGCGCTACGGGCGCCGGGGGCTCCAGTGACCTGATCGGTCACGGCGGACGCTCGCCGGGCCGTGAGGGCGCCAGGCGTGCCGGCGGGCGCGGGGTGCCCGTCTGCGCGGACGGGACCGTCGCATATGGCCCAGGAGCGCCCACGGCGGTCTCGGCCAAGGCCGGGCACGCGTCCGCGAGGATCAGCTTCACCGCGCCCGCGAGCGGCACCGGCACGATCCAGAGTTACGAGGTGACCGCGACCGACACCACCGACTCGGCCGGAGGCGGCCAACGGGCGAGCGGGCCGGCCGGCCCCATCACGGTGGCCGGGCTGATCGCCGGGCACGTCTACACCTTCGCGGTCAAGGCGACCAGCAGCGTCGGCACCGGGCTGGCCTCGGCGCCGTCCAGCGCCGTGACCGCCGAGGACGTCGTGACGACCACCGGCCTCGCCGGCAGCGGCAGCCCGTCGGCGCCCGGTGAGAGCGTCACCTTCACCGCGACGGTGGCTCCGGCCCCGGAGGGCGGCGACGTCGCCTTCGCGGTCGACGGCACACCGGTGGCGGGCTGCACCGCAGTGCACTCTGATGGCGGGCAGGCGACGTGCGAGGTCACGAGCCTTGCGGTCGGCACGCACTCGGTCGTGGCCGTCTACGGCGGCGACGAGTTCTCGGCCGGCTCGCAGTCCGCGCCGCTGGCCCAGTCCGTGGTAGGACCAAATCCGCCGCCCGGCCCGACGCCACCGGCGGTGCTGACGCCGCCGACGGCGCTGACGCCGTTCCCGTCTGACCCGGTGATCAGGGCCGGCCTGGAGGCCGTCAGCCGCACCACGCGCACGAGCCGGTCGCTGTCGTTCACCCAGCGCGTCGTGACCAAGGGCAAGATCAGCTGGCGGCTGGACCTCAGCTTCTACCTCCCGAGGAAGCAGGCCGACCGGCGCGCCGCGCGGCGCAAGCCGATCAGGCTCGCGACCGGCGGGCCCGCCGCCGCCGCACCCGACACGATCCGCAAGACCATCCGCCTGGGCGCCCGCGCCCGCGCGGCGATCAAGCGCTACCCCCGCGCCCGGCTCGTCCTGCGCACCAGCCTGCGCCTGCCCAACGGTCGCACCATCCACGCCACCAAGACACTCGCCCGGCGGTAGGCCGAGGAACTACAGCCCGCGCCGCGGGCCGCGTCCCTGGGTCGATCGCCGCGCAGGCCGCCGCGCGTGGATCCTCGCCCGGAGGGACCGCCCAAATCACAGCGACGAAGATCGGACCGCCCGGCAGCCGGAGGCTGGCGACGCAAGTCCGGGATCGAGCCGGCGGGGGCCTCTCAAGGAGGGGATGCACGTCGGCCTGGCGCGGGTGGTGCGCCGAACGTGCGCAAGACGTGCTCGAGCGTGGAGGTGAGCAGCTCGTGCGTCGCTTCGCGGGTGGCCTTGCCCTGCAGCCAGCGTCGTGTCGCGGCGCGGTTCAGTCCGGTCCAGCACTCGAGCGCGTGGCGCAGCCGTGGTGAGTCCTCGGCGATGTCGGCGTGAAACTCCGCGAGCCGAGCGACGGCTCGGCGTACGAGGTCGGCGACCACTTGCCTGACATCGGGGTCGGCGATGTCCTCACCGGGCGCGATCGTGGCGAGCCAGATCGTTCGGTTGGCCTCGGTCCAGTCAAGCCAGCGCGACACTGAATCGGCCACGCGCGCACGGGCGCTGCGACCGACGGGCGCCCGGAGTTCCTGCTCGCGCTGGGCGCCGAGCCGCTCGAGCAGCCCGATGTAGACGTCCTTGCGACCGCCGAAGTAGTGGTGGACGAGCCCGCGGGTGACACCGGCCGCGCTGGCGATGTCCTCGATCGAGACATCGTCGTAGGCGCGCTCGGCGAACAGCGCGTTGGCAGCGTCGAGGATCTGCGCGCGCCGCTGGAGGGGATCGAGGCGGCTGTACTTCGGCGTGCTCATAACGGAAGTCTAATAGTTGTTGGCGGCCGGTCAACAGACTGTTAGCATGCCGCCAACAGCGGTCCCCGGACCTTCTGGTGGTTGCAAAGGCTTCGGCGTCACCATCGCCAGCGCACCACGGAGACGGGGCAAGCCGGGCGTGGCGCTCGCCACGACCGCATCCTGATCAACGTCCCGACAAGGAACACATGAGCACCCGTATCGCCCTAGGGGCTGGAACCCTCGCCCTGCTCATCGGCGCCCTCGGCCCGCGGGTTACGCTCCTCGGCGAGTGGCCCGCGCTGATCGCCCCCGGCTTGGGTCTGTATCTGACGGTGATCGTCGGGGTCTTCCTGATCGCATCGACGTGGCTCGTGCGGCGTCCCGAGCCGGCGGTGGCGTGATGGCGTCCGACGGATGGACATCCGCGCGGTCCGACAGCGGCGATCGCATACTTCGCGTGGACGACACGCTGCAGGCGAGCCTGAATGTCCGCCGCGACCTGCTGGAGATTCAGATCTGCGACACCGAGGCTCCGCGCGATCGGCGCCGGGTTTCGGTCCTCGTGGACCGCACTTCCGGCGACGTCGTCTTGCGCGAGATGTCCGGCAACCGTCGCTCCACGGCAATCGCAGACGAGGACCCTCGGGACTGGGCGCGCTGGACCCGATGGGACACCGCGAACGCCTGGACCGTCGGCATCGAGGAGGAGGTCATGCTCCTCGACCCCTGCGGCTGGTCCGCGGCCAATCGCATCGACGACGTGCTCCTACGCGTCTCGCCCGATGTCGCCGCAAACGTCTCCGCCGAGACGCACGCCTGCGTGCTCGAGCTGCAGACCACCGCGCACCACGTCGTCGCCGACGCGACCGCGGAGCTCGAGATGCTGCGTCGGTCGGTGGACGACACCTTGCGTACGAAGCTCGCGCTGCGCGCCGCCTCGGCCGGCACCCATCCGCTGGCCACGCGCTCGAAGGTCTCCATCACCTCGGGTGCCCGTTACCAGCACATCGAGGGATCGATGCGGGCCCTCGCCCGCCGGGAACCGACGATGGCGCAGCACGTTCACGTCGCGGTGCCCGACGCGGACGCGGCCGTGCGTGCGCTCGACGGCCTGCGCGCCGACCTGCCCGTCCTGCTCGCGCTCTCGGCAAACTCGCCCTACTGGCGCGCCGCCGACTCTGGCTTCGCCTCCGTGCGAACGCCGATCTTCTCCATGTTCCCCCGGGTCGGGATCCCCCGCTATTTCGGCAGCTACGACGCGTATGTCCAGACAGTCGCGCCGCTACTACGCTCCGGCGCGATACCCGAGCCGAGCTTCCTGTGGTGGGACGCGCGCCTACGGCCGAGTCTCGGTACCGTCGAGGTCCGCGTCCTCGACGCCCAGTCGCGAGTTCAGGACGCCGCGGCGCTCGCCGCGCTCATCCAGTGTCTGGTTCGACGCCACGCTCAGGCGTCCGCGCACCCGGCCGTTGCGTCGGAGCTGCTCGAGGAGAACCGCTTCCTCGCTGCCCGCGACGGCATCGACGCGAGGCTGATCGACCACCGCAGCTGCGTCCGACGGCCCGTCCGTGACATCCTCGACGAAATGCTGGCGGCATGCGAGCCGTTCGCCGACGGGCTCGACTGCACCGCCGAACTCGCCGCCGCGGCGGCTCTCGCCGAGGACCCCGGCTACGCGCGGCAGCGCCGGTTCGCCAGCCGACATGGGCTCGCCACCCTCCCTTCACGGCTGGCCGACCAGTTCACGACGGCGAGCCGCGACAACGTCGTCGTCTGACGCAGATCGCCACCATGCAGCATCGCGCCCGGGAGCCGAGCGCGGTGCGAGAGTCATGGGCTCCTGCCACCAGGCGCGGTCCACGTCGCGTCAGCGGCGTCCTCAAGAGGCGTCTCGAGGCTGCCACGGCGTTCTTCGCCGAACTCGGGCTCGGCACGTACCGGTCTCGGGCCACCGAACCGTTCAGTAGCTCCGCGGGTCGGGCGATCCGGTCGTCGGTTCGATGTGCCACTCTTGCCTGCCAACGCCGGACCGGGTCCGGCTTGCGTTCATGCGCTTGGGCCGCCCAGATTCGTGTCCACGCCACCTCCCCCCGAAGAGCCGACCCGGCCGCTGCCGCCCACCACCCCGGCACCGGCTGGGGTGGGCGTGGATCGCGAGGTCGCCGCGCCGGTGGAGGACCCGTTTCGCACTGAGCTCCTGCTCGACCAGCTCCGATCGCTGCGTACCGCGCTGACGATCGTCGGGGTGATCGCCGTCGCCGCGCTCGCCGTGGCGGGCTACGCGCTGCTCACCAAAGACGACGAGAGCGATGACGGCGCAGCGGCGAGCCGCCAGCAGGTCGCCGACCTGGCCGACCGCGTGGACGCGCTGGAGGCCGATGTCAAGACTCGGGCGACGAAGAACCAGGTCAGCCAGCTCTCCGACGACGTCAAGGCCCTGAGCGGCCGTGTGGACAAGGTCGCCAAGCAGTCGCAGTCCGCGGCCTCCAGCGACGACGGCGGGACGGACGAGCAGGCTCGCTCGTCGATCGACAAGCTCGAGCAGAGCGTGCAGACGCTCAGCCAGGACATGAAGGACCTCGACGGACGCGTGCGCGATCTGGAGGACCAGACCCAGCAGCAACAGCCCTGACGTGACGGCGGCCGCGGGAGGCCGCCGCACCGAGCAACCGCTCGGTGGAGGACCACGGCCCGCGCGCTGATCTCCAACAGATTGCTGCGCTCGCTACGCGCACCCACGAGCGCGCCGCGCGTCCAAACGCGAACGCGGCCGCGTGCGGGCCTGGTCGTATGGTTTCCCGCGGCCGCTGTGCGATCCCAATGACCCGCGGATGACGTTCGAACGCCCGACAGCCTTCGTCTCGACCGGAGAACTTCCGCCCCCCGAGCGCGTCCGCATGCTCGTGGACGATGCGTATGAGCGCTTC
Source organism: uncultured Solirubrobacterales bacterium (assembly GCA_963787335.1). Lineage (GTDB taxonomy): Bacteria > Actinomycetota > Thermoleophilia > Solirubrobacterales > Solirubrobacteraceae > DASQFQ01. Next base: position 11,668 of record CAWBCU010000029.1, on the reverse strand, counting down.
GCGTCGATCGACGACGGTCGGCCGTCGCAGGTCTACCCTGCGCTCGCGCAAGCATCTCCCGAGCTGTTCGGGATCTGCGTCGTCGGAGCGCGCGGGGGCGTCTACGGCGTCGGCGACGACGAGGTCGAGTTCACGATCATGAGCGTGGCGAAGCCGTTCGTCTTCGCGCTCATCTGCGTGGCGCTCGGCCCGGAGGATGTGAGGCGCCGAATCGGGCTGAATGCCACGGGTTTGCCGTTCAACTCATTAGCGGCCATCGAGCAAGGCGACGAGGGTCGGACGAACCCGATGGTGAACTCCGGAGCGATCGCGACGACGAGCCTCGCGCCCGGCGCCACGATCGACGAGCGATGGCTCTTCATCGCGGATGGCCTGTCGCGTTTCGCCGGCCGGCAACTCGCGCTCGACGCGGAGGTCTATCGCTCCGCCTCGGAGACGAACTTCGTGAACCGCAGCATCGCCAACCTGCTGGAAAGCCGCGGCGCGCTCTCGGGTGACCCTGCGGATGCGGTCGACCTCTATACGCGCCAGAGCTCCCTTGCCGTGAGCGCTCGCGATCTCGCGACGATGGGTGCGACGCTCGCGCTCGGTGGCGTGAACCCACTCACGGGCGAGCGCGTCGTCGACGAGGAGACATGCCGGCACGTGCTGGCCGTCATGACGACGGCCGGGCTCTACGAGACATCAGGTGACTGGCTCTACGACGTCGGACTCCCGGGGAAGAGCGGGATCGGCGGAGGAATCATCACCGTGGCCCCCGGCAAAGGTGGGCTTGCGACCTTCGCGCCTCCGCTCGACGAGGCGGGAAACAGCGTGCGCGGACAACTTGCCGCACGGTTCCTCTCGCGCGCGCTCGGGCTCGACATCTTCATGTCACGGGCCGAAGATCGCGAAACCGACACCTGATATGACGCGATTCGCAGAGCCAGCCGCGGTCCTGATCGCGCCTGCAAGACGTCCGGCGGGTCAGCTGGTGTCCGCAGCTGCCCAGCGCTTCGCGGACTCGAGCTCCGAGAGCGGGAACGCGCGGGCCTGTCCGGGCCAGAGGACGCTGAAGACCTTGATCGCCGGGCTGGCCCACCGCGCGTCGGTCACGATCGCGATCCGCTCAAACGACGATGGATGCTGCACCCCGAGCTTCAGGTCCTCCCAGGCGGCCTCTCCCTCGTAGTCGTCGAACTCGGGACCCAGCACATAGACGAGACGGACCTTTCCGTGCTCGGCGATCGCCGCGTTGATGGCCGGGACGATGACGTTCTCGTAGTCCTCCTTCTCCACGTCATCGACCGCCTCGAGCCCAAGGACACCCGTCGGCATGTCGCTGCGGAGTCGGATCATGGCCGGCAGTCTCCGAAGGAACGGCCGATTGGTCAAGCGCACAGTTCGCGCGGCAGCGGCTCGTGGTAACACGTCACGCCCCAGGATGTGCGCCCGCAGAGCCGCGCATGAGCGGGGGTCGGCAAGTCGCGAGTGTGGCTCGCCAACGTCTGAACTAGGACACCGGACGTCGCGCCAACGCCCGACACCATTCTGGCGGCTGCTCTCGGTCGCGCGGAGGGCCCTCAGCAGCGTCGCCAGCGCCAGCAACGCCGCCAGGGAGATGCGCCCAGAGACGAGTCCACGCACAACGCCGGCGTCGTGGCCGTCAACTGCGTGCCGCGGGCCTGAACGGGACCTCCTGGTCCTCGCCGGGTTGAACGATCAGCGCGGTGCCGACCGGTACCTCGCGCCAGATTCCGGGCAGGTCGCCGAGCGGCTCGGAAACGATCACGCGCGATTCGTCCGAGAAGATCGAGAACCGCTCGTCGTCCGGGTAGAGCGCGCGGACGGACCTCGCGTCCTGGCTGACGAACAATGAGTTCACGAGAGGGCCGCTGGCATACCGGGCCGCGTAGAGGCGGGCGCCGTCGCTGACGGCGACCGTCATCTGCAGGGGTTCGGCGATGCCGTGGCGCCTGCCCGTCTCCTCCACGAACCCGGCCATCCGCTCGAGGGCTCCGATCGGGTCGTCCTCGAGCCCGAACGTCAAGGCGAGGAAGAACAGGAGCTGCGAATCGGTGGTCCCGTCGAGCGATGGAAACAACGACGCGTCGACCGCGAGGAGCAGCTCGTGGCGCTGCGCGAGGTGCTGGTCGATGAAGCCGTTGTGCTGAAACAGCCAGTTGCCAAAGCGGAAGGGGTGGCAGTTCGACTGCTCGACCGGCGTCCCCGTCGCCGCCCGAACGTGCCCCAGAAACAGCGGCGAGCGGATGTGACTGGCGAGGTCATGCAGGTTGCGGTCGCCCCACGCCGGCAACGTGTTGCGGTACAGGCCCGGCTCGCTCGCGTTCCCGTCCTCGTCATACCAACCCAAGCCGAAGCCGTCGGCATTCGGAAAGCCGCCGGCGAGGCGGTCGTGGCGGCTCTGCTCGACAAGCCCGTGCTCCGTGTCGTACAGCAGCGTGCGCGGGCGAATCGGGTTGCCGAAATAGGCGATCCAGCGACACATGTCAACCTCCCGGGATCCGGCAGAGCCTCGAGGCCGCGCCCGGACCGTCGACTTCTAAAAACGACGGCTCGAGCATTGCACGCGCGGCTGAGTCCCGCGGCGCGCCGCGCTTCAACGCGTCAGTTGCAAACGCCGCGTGCCCGCTCCGGTGAGCGAGAAGCAGTCGTCGCTCGGCTGGTCTCGCGCGGAAATGGCCTCCGGCTCTTGGCATTCGAAAGCGTGTCGCGCACGAAAAGGCCCGGCTTTGCAGGGCCGTTCCGGATGGCGAGACCCGGACTCGAACCGGGGACACCACGATTTTCAGTCGTGCGGTCGAGCCGAGCTAAGGCGGCGAAATACTTGGAAGACAAGGAGTTTGTGCGGATGAAGCGCCGAGGTCATACCCCCGCAACCTGCACCCTTTTCGCCGCAGTTCAGGAGATGGTCGGCCTCCCATCGCCTTTTTGGGCCCGCGGTCCTCAACGGCGTGAGCTTGTCTCGGAATCCGCGCAGACGCGCGGACCCGCATCACGCATGGAAGCGAGCGCCAGGTGCCGCTCCGGATGAGACGCCCGCAGATCGTCCCAGGCGGGCGTGAGTGGCGTACGGGAGTAGGCGCCCACATCGTGGGAAGGAGCAGCGAGCAGGTTCGCGGCCCCCTCGGCTCGGCCGCTGCTCAGATTCGTCCAACCCAGCAGTGAGCCGACTCGAACTGGTGCGACAAGACAGCTCCTTTGCCGAGAAGCAGGAGTCCCACCCTGCGCTCCTGCTCGTCGCCCGGAGCGGGCGTGCGCTGGAGTCCAGCGCTGACGGTCGCGTCGCGCACAGTGCATGCTCTGGCGCTCGTGGCCGGCGGCTTGAGCCGTCTATCGCGGGCGTCGCGCGAGGCGGCGGCGCCAGTCATGTGCGAAGAGGAAGCGGGTGACGCGCAGGAAGAGCTTGCCCTTGAGGGCGGTGTAGGGGTACCAGAGCAGCTCGGACCTGGGGGCCAGCCGCGTCGCGGTGACCGACTGTGGGCGGCAGTACTTGCGGATCCCGTGTGCGCCGCCGAGCCGCGCGCCGACGCCGGACTGCTTCCAGCCGCCCTGAGGAATCGGGAGCGCGAAGACGTTGACGAACATGTCGTTGACGTTGACCGCGCCGGCCTCCAGGCGCCGGGCGATCTGCTCGCCGCGGGCGCGGTCGCGCGTCCAGACGCTGGCCGACAAGCCGTAGCTGGAGTCGTTCGCGAGCCGGATCGCCTCCTCCAGGTCGTTGACCTTCATCAGCGGCAGCGTCGGGCCGAAGGTCTCCTCGCGCATGCAGCGCATCGACGGCTCGACGTCCACGAGCACGGTGGGCTCGAAGAACGCCCCCGGTATGTCGGCGCGTTTGCCGCCGACCAGCGCGCGTGCGCCGTTGGCCAGCGCCTCGGACACGTGCCGCTCGACGATGGCGAGCTGCGCCTGGCTGGAAAGCGACCCGACGTCGGTGTCGAAGCGCTTGCCGTCGGCGCGCTGGCGCAGGCCGCGTACGCGTCCGGCCACGAGCTCGACGAACTCGTCGTAGACGGGCTGCTCGACGAAGACGCGCTCGACCGAGGTGCATGTCTGGCCGCTGTTGAACATGGCGCCCCAGACGGCGGCGTTCGCGGCCCGCTCGAGATCGGCGTCGGCGAGCACGATCATCGCGTCCTTGCCCCCGAGTTCGAGGCTGTACGGGATCAGCCGCTCGGCGGCGCGCTGCGCGATCTTCCTGCCGGTGCGCGTGGACCCGGTGAACTGGATGAAGTCGGCCTCCTCCACCAGCGCGGAACCGGTCCCGCCGGCGCCGGTCAGGCACTCCAGCACGCCCGGAGCGCCCACCTCCTCACGCCAGCCGCGCACGATCTCGGCCGTGGCCAGCGGGGTCAGCTCGGACGGCTTGATGGCGACCGCCGCGCCGGCCAACAGCGCGGGCACCGCATCGGCCAGGGCGAGCAGGACAGGGTTGTTCCAGGGGCAGATGACCCCGACGACCGGGTACGGCCGGTAGGCGATCGTGAGCCTCTTGCTCGCGATCAACAGGTCTTGTGGTCGCGGATGCGAGTCGGCCAGGAACTTCCCGGCGCGCTTTCGGTAGTACTCGAGCAAGTCGATCGCGAACGGAACCTCCAGGGTGGCCTCCTGCCACGGCTTTCCCGTCTCGCGCTGGAGCAGCTCCGCGACGCGCTCATCGTTATCGAACAACCAGTCACGCAGGCGCCCGAGCCACTGGCCCCGGCCCGTCGGTCCGAGCGCCTCCCACGCCGGCTGGTTGCCCCGCAGCCGCCCGACGGCGGCGCGCACCTCCTCGGCACCCTGATCGGGCAAGGAAGCGACCACGGAGCCATCCGCGGGCGACCTCACCTCAAAGTCCGCACCAGGCTGCGGGCCGTTCCCCGACGGCCGCGCTCCGACCGCGTTCGCACCCATGGACACCATCTCCGAATCGCTCCTATCAATCGTTCGATGATCTCACCGCACCGCACCGCACCGCACCGCACGATCGGCATGCCAATCGACCAAGAGCGGCTCGGTCGCCAGGACGCGCCAGCGCGTCGCGGACCTCACGTTCATCGCTACTCGTCTACGTCATGTAGCTGTGCACGGGCCAGAACTGCGGTGGCTGCGGCGGAGCCGGGGCCCCGACGGCCTCGAAGGCCGGCTTGAGACGCTCGACGAACCGCTGCGCGTGCTCGTCCGACTCGAAAACCTCGATCACTCGCCAGCCGCCGTTCGGGCTCGGCCCGGCGACGTGGAGGATGCCCCCGGCGGGCTTCTCCAGGCCGAGCCGCTCGCGAACGCTGTCGTAGATCTCGCGCGAGCCCTCCGGGTTGTCGACCATCATCGCAACCGTCATTGTTGCCTCCTTCGGGTTGGAGTGTGCCCGGCGGCGTGCCGGCCGAGGGGGACGTCAGGTGCGAACCGGTGGGCGCGGAATTGGGAATTCACCCCACGCGAGGAGCCAATGCTGCATCGCGAATAGGGCGGCCGCCGCGCGCGTGGAGACGCAGATCTTGCGGTAGGCGTGCTCGATGTGGAAGCAGCAAGCCGGCAGCGTCTCCCTGCGACCGCTGCGCGCTCGGCCACACCGACCGAGTGACCGGCGAGATAGGGCGAGATCAAATTGGCACACCCGCCCATCGCGGTAAGCGCCCGATCGAGCGCCTCCCCCACGAGCACAAGCTCCGGGCGCGGTTCGCGGGCTAGCGTCTCCTCCCACACCGACCCCTGGTCGCCGCTCGCGTCCTCGTAGGTCTTGCCGGTCTCGCGCATCGTCAGCTCGACGATCATCGCTGCGCGGTTGGCGACGATCCAGCGACGCATCGCCCCCAGCACCTCGGCCCGCTCCTCGACGCGCCGCGCACCCCACGCGGCCTGAGCCGTGTGGGCGCGGCCTACCAGTGCCGGCACCGCCGCGGTCATGTCAGGGACACGACCGACCACCTCTCCCGAAACGGGATTCTCAACCACGATCTCCGCCGCCGTCCCTGCGGGCGGTGCGCTCGCGTTAACGGTCATCCGTGAACCGTCCCAAACGCGGAAACCGAAGTACTGCCAGACACCGAGCCCCGAATGAGTTCTGGCGCGCGCTCGGCGACGGCGATCGTAGGTGCGTTGGTGTTGCCGCGCGGAATCGTCGGCATGATCGAGGCGTCGACGATCCGCAGTCCCTCCACGCCGTGCACCCGCAAGTCCGGATCGACTACCGCCAACTCGTCGATGCCCATCTTGCACGTCCCGACTGGGTGATAGGCGGTCTGCGCGCGAGCTCGTACATGCGCGGCGACGTCCTCGTCGGAGGTCGAAGCGGGGGCAAGGTGAGGCTGTGCGACCCACTCAGAGAGTGGCTCGGTGCGCGCGATCTCCATGCAGAGGCGGAGCCCTTCGATTTGGGCCTTCAGATCGTCGGGCTCGGCGTAGTAGTTGTGGACGATCAGCGGCTTGGCGGTCGGGTCCGGCGAGACGATCACCACCTGGCCGCGACTGAGCGGCTTGGCGACGCTCGCCGCGAGCGTGAGCCCGTGCGCGTGGCCCGGAACGAGCCCCTCGTCGAGGAAGAGCGCAGGTCCACAGTGGAGCTGGATATCCGGTGCGTCGAGGTCTCCGCGGGTCCTGGTGAAACCCCCCGCCTCGACGATGCTCGAGGTCAGCGGGCCCCGGCCGCCCGTCTCGAGGCTCGCCAGGTTGTCGGGGTTCATCGCGCCGAACAAGCTGTCCTCGCGCGTCGCCAGGTAGACGGCGCCGCATACCGGGTGATCGCTGAGATTGAGCCCGACGCCGGGCGATGCCGCCACGGCGTCGATCCGGAGCTGCGCGAGCTCGTCGGGGCGGCCGATCCCGGAGAGCATCAGGAGCTGAGGGGAGTTGTAGGCGCCGCAGCAGACGATCACCTCGGTCGAGGCGCGAAAGTCGAGCATCGCGCCGAGCTGTACACCCAGCACACCGATGGCGCGCGTGCCGTCGAACAGGACCTTCAGCACCTGCACATGAGTCTCGACCCGCAGGTTCGGGCGCTCCAGCGCCGCGCGAAGGTACGCGCCCGCGGCGCTGCAGCGGAGACCGTCGCGCTGCGTCACCTGGTGCCAGCCGACACCGTCCTGTTCGGGCCCGTTGAAGTCATCGTTGGCCTCGAGCCCGTGAGCGACCGCGGCATCGATGAAGGCCTTCGCGATCGGGTTGCGTGAGCGCCCGTCCGAGACACGCAACGGACCCCCGGCGCCGTGCAGGGCATCGGCGCCGCGCTCGTTGTCCTCGGCGCGCTTGAAGCAGGGCAGCATCTCGTCCCAGCCCCAACCCACACAGCCGAGGTCGCGCCACTCGTCGTAGTCGAGCCGGTGACCGCGGATGTAGACCATCGCGTTGATCGACGACGACCCGCCGAGAACGCGGCCGCGTGGCAAGAAGATGCGTCGGTTGTTGCATCCCGGCTCGTAGCCGCTGAGGTGATCCCAGTCCTTGTCCGTGCGCATCAACGCGGGAAACGCGGCCGGTATCCGGATCGCGTGGCTGTCGTCGCGCCCGCCGGCTTCGATCAGCAGGACCTCGACATCCGGGTCTTCGCTGAGCCGGTTGGCGAGCACGCAACCCGCGGAGCCAGCGCCCACGATCACATAGTCGTACGTTCCCATGGAGGGATCGTCGGTCCTGCGCCCACCGCTTCGCATCAGTGAGCCACACGGAACTTATGGCGCTACGTGGCGCGCAGGATGTCCCATTCGCCGGGGACGCCCTCGAGCGTGTGGCGGCCATGCGGGACGAGCTGCATCGGTGTGCCGAGAGCGAGGTCGCGCACGGTGGCGGAAAGCAAGACCTCGCCGGCTCCGGCAAGCGCGGCGATCCGCGCGGCGGCGTGGACCGCGATCCCGCGGACGTCGCCAACGGCGATCTCGACCTCGCCGGCGTGCAGCCCGGCACGCACCGGCAGACCGAGCTCCTCTATGGCGTCGCGCAGCGCGATCGCGCCCGCGACCGCGCCGGCGGGTCGGTCGAAGACGCTGAGGAAGCCCTCGCCAAGCGTCTTGACCTTGCGGCCGCCGTGCGCCGCGAGCAGCTCTCGCACCGTCGCGTCGTGGCGTTCGAGCAGCGCTCGCCGCCGCTCGTGCTCGGGCGCCGCGGCGCGGGCCGTCGAGGACGCGAAGTCCGTGACTAGCACGGTCACGACGGCGGTCGATGCGTCTGGCGCCGCCGTGAGCGGTGCGTGCGCGTCACCAGCGAGCGCGTCGGCAATGCCCTCGCGGCCTTTGAGGTCGAGCTTGCGAAGGATCGCGGCAACGTGCGTCTCGATGGTCCTGCGGGTGACGAAGAGCTGCTGGGCGATCTGGAGGTTGCTCATCCCCTCGGCGGCGAGCTTGGCGACGCGCAGCTCACTCGGAGTGAGAGCGTCGATGCCGTAGCGCACGAGCCGGCGCGGCCGTGCGCCGGTGGCGACGAGCTCCTCGCGGGCGGCCTCGACGAGCGGCGTCGCGCCGGACATGTGCGCGAGTTCCATCGCGCGTGCCAGCGGCTCGCGCGCGTCCGCGCGGTGCTTGGCGCGACGCAGGGCGGCGCCCAGCCCGAGCAGCGCGCGCGCGTGCTCGACGGGCATCGGGGACGCTTCGAGGCCATCGCACGCAGCGCGGAGTAGCTCGATTCCCTCGTCTCCGCCGATCACGACCCCCGACGATCGCAACACGAGCCCGCGGGAGAGCGGCGCGAGCTTGGGCAGGTTCACGAGCCCCTCGCGTGCGGCCGCGGTCGCCTCCGCGGTCCGCCCTGCGGCGAGGAGAAACTCTGGGCGTAGCAAGTACGCCGGATAGGGGATCGAGCGCGAGATCCCGCGTTCGCTGATCCAGCGGTCGGCAGCATCCATGTCGGCCATCGCCTCAGCGATGCGGTGCTGTCCCAGGCGCAGGCGGGCTCGCTGGCAGATGAAGATCCAATCCTGGATCAGCCGAATCGGGACGGCCTCATCGAGTCCGGTCTCCTTGAGCAGCCGATCGGCCTCGTCGAGCCGACCGAGCTCCGTAAGTGCCCACAGATGAGACGCCGTCGCGAGGCGCCGGGCGAGCGGCGTGCCCAGCAACGCCGAGAGTTGCACCGCGTCGCGCGCGTCGGCCTCCGCCTCGGAAAGACGGCCTGCCACGATGCGCGTCCGCGCTCTCAACCACAGCGCGGTGATCAGCAGGGTCATCGCGCCCTGTTCGCGAGCACGGCGGACCCAGCTGTCACAAGCCTGCTGAACCGCCTCGATCTCGCCCGCGGCCTGCAGCCCCGAGATCGCGATCGCCGCCTGGAGGTGGTGCGTGTCCGTGCCGCGGACCTCGACCGCCGCGTCCAGCCGGCGCGCTTCGGGGAGCAGCCGGGCGACGTCCTCGAAGTCGACATCGGCGGCGAAGTAGGGCGTGAAGAGCCCGAGTGCAGCGAACATCGGATAGCTCGGCCACGCGGGGTCAGCCGTGGCGATGAGCCCTTTCAGCGATGAGCCGACGACCGCCGCGGGAACCGGCGCAGCGTGCTCGAGCATGGTTCGCGCCAGCGTGATCTCCGCTCGCGACTGAGCCGCGTCCTCGGGCAGTGCCTCGGCCGCATCGGTAAGGGCGCGGGCCGCCTCCGCCAGGTCTCCCCCCATAAACCAGCTGACGGCGACCTCCGCCGCCGCCTGGGCTCGCAAGACCGGATCGTCGGAGAGCTCGACCGCTGCGGCGAGCGCCCGCCGCGTCGTCGCGTGGTCTGCGACGAGATGTGCCGCGCGACCGCGCGCAAGATGGGCCCGAGCCAGCAACGGGGGCGGTGGCGGCTCGGACAGGCAGCGATCCAGCAGCGCCGTCGCGGCGTCGATCGCGCCGCGCGCGGCGGCGCGCTCGCCGGCGTCCAGCAACTGCTCGGCGACCCAGGGATCGCCTGCCGGCACGGCCGAGAGCAGATGCACCGCTGCGCGGTCGGCGTTGCGCGAGGCAAGGACCTCCGCGGCGCGACGGTGCTCGAGCGCGCGCCGCGACGACGGCAGCTCTTCATACACGGCCGCGCGCAGGATCGGGTGCGCGAAGCGCAGCGGCTCGCCCGCGGCCAGGATCTGGCTGCGCACGAGCGCCTCGGCCGCCGCCACCGCGCGCACGGCGTCCAGCCCGGCGACGGCGGCGGCGAGGTGCACGTCGGCGTCGGTGTCCAGCACCGCGACTGCGCGCGCCAGCGCCGACGCCTCCTCGTGGAGTCGCGACAGGCGCAGCAGCACACTGCGCGCGACGGCGCTCGGGCCGAGCTCGCGGATACGACGCGCGCCCGCGGCGCTCGCCTCGACGTCGCCGCGCGCGAGCGCGCTGACGAGTTCCGACAACAGGAACGGGTTGCCCCCGGTCGTCTCGTGGCAGGCGCGGCAGAACATGGGGTCCGCCGATGGGCCGAGCGCGGCGCGGACGACGCTCGCGCTCGCTGCTTCGGTCAGGGGCTTCGGCACCACCGTCTCGGCGGCCTCCCGGCGCACGGCTTCGAGCAGTTCGCCCGGAGCGTTGGGCTCACCGCTGCGCACCGCGACGACAACCGCCACTGGGACGCCCTCGAGACGGCGTACAAGGAACACCAACCACCGCAACGAGGCGGCGTCCGCCCACTGCGCGTCATCGACACACAGCAGGAGCGGCGCGCGCGCCGCGAGGTTCGCCGCCAACCAGTACAGCCCGTGTTGCGCCGCGAAGGCCGCGTCCTGGCCAGGCGATGCGGCCACGTCCCCAGGCCGGCCGAAAATCGGCTCGATGATCGCGGCGACGCCTTCGAGCAGCTCGGCGCGCCCGGCGACGCTCTCTCCCGCGAGCACCGCCTCGAACAGTTGGCGGACCAGTCCGAAGCCGAAGTCGCGCTCGAGCTCGCCACCTCGCGCGCGCAGCACCGAGAAGCCGCGCTCACGAGCCTCCGCGCAGATGGCGTCCAACAGCGACGTCTTGCCGATCCCTGCCTCGCCCTCCACGACCGCCAGCGCGCCGTCGCCCCGCTCGGCCGCCGCGACCCCACGAAGCAGATGCTCGAGCTCGTCGTCGCGCTCGAGCAGCCCCCGCGGCGGGGGGGCCCTACTCGCCGAGATCGGTGCGGCCATCCTCTTCGCCCGCCGCCGATCGTACCCCTCGCACAGCATCCAGCAGAGCGATCAACTCGAGCATCCCCCCGAACGGCCGGCGCGCATGACCATCGGCTTCCAGCCACCCCGCGACGGCGCCCTCGTCGTCGTGAATCTCGATCGTCACACGCACCACAGTCAGTGTGGGCCACTGGCCGCGCGGCGCGCATCGGTGAGGCTCACCGCTGTTTCACTACGCGAATTGACCGGTCCTACCAAGGTCATGCCTACGGCTCGGGACGCGCCCCTTGCGACTCTGAGACTGGCCCATTAACTGGCCCGCGGCACCGCGCCATTGCCGCAAACCCATACAATGAGCCAAGAACGGCGCCCCGGCCGCCCATCTTGAAAGCCGGGCGGACCGGAGACGGTCCCGAGGGTTCGAATCCCTCCCCCTCCGTTTCTGACTCTCGCGAGCTAGAGCGGAGTCTGCGCGCTTGGCTCGCTCTCGTATGCAACGCCCCGGATGCCTGTACCGAGAGCGCGCGTTCCGCCGCACGAGTTCCGCGTACGCGATTTGCTGCAGCGAGGACGACGCCGCGCGAGACGCCTGCTCGTCGTCGGGGCGGGCGTGTACGCATCGATCGCGGATGCGCCCGCATTCCCGCTTGT
>CAWBCU010000028.1:0-266795 GCA_963787335.1 uncultured Solirubrobacterales bacterium | reverse complement strand
GCGCCGAGTCCCTCGTCGGCGAGCACCGGTGGCACGAGCCCGTGGCGACGTCGCGGAGTGCGGCGAGCGCGGCGCGCACCTCGGCATAGGCCTCCGCCAGCGCGAAGGCGGCGGCACCGTCCGCGCGCGGCGCGCCGCCTCGACCGAGATGGCGAGGGTGGCGAGGCGCTGCTGCGCGCCGTCGTGGAGGTCGCGCTCGAGCGCCCGGCGCTCGCTGTCCCCGGCGGCGACGATGCGGCCGCGGATGGCGCGCAGGTCCTCCAGCCGGGCTCGCAGCTCGGCCTAGGGCGCTCGCTGCGCAGCGCCAACCCCGCCCACTCCGTGATCGCCGCGACGATCTCGGGATCGGCGATCAGGCCCGGGCGATGGAACAGCTCGGCATCGCGCAACGCGGTCACCGCCTGGCCGGCGGCGGGCGCGACCGGCCGGCCGGCGGCGTCGAGCCGGCGTCCGTCGGCGAGCGGGTAGGCGATCTGCAGTTCGGGGTCGCCGAGCACCTCGCCGAGCACATCGCGGAGGCCGTGCGGCCCGGGCCGCGCCTCCAGCTCGACCACGAGGCGCGCGAGGCGAGCCCGAGCGCGCCGCTCGCCCGCGGGCTCCCACGCCACGGTCGCCGCGACGGCGAGCAGGAAGAGCCCTTGCAGCGTCCACAGGGCGCGATCGGTCGGGTCGGCGGCGAGGTAGCCGCGCGAGAGCGAGTGGGTGTACTGGACCGCGACGGCGAGCAGGTACGCCGTGACCGCGGCGAGGCGGGGCCGCGGCGCGCAGGAGACGAGCAGCCAGCCGATCGACGCGAGCCCCAGCCACAGGCCCGCGCGCTGGAGCGCGTCGAACAGCCCCTCGCTCCCGCCGACCAGCAGCAGGTTGCGCGGGCAGCTCGCGCAGTCGCTCGCCCGCGGGTCGAACACGAGCGCCGACAGCACGCCGAGCAGCCCGGCGCTCGCCAGCGCCAGCGCCGCGCCCGCGCGGCGGTTCGGCGCGAGCGCGAGCGCGACCGCGGCCGGCGTCGCGGCCCCGAGGGCGAGGCCGACGGTGAAGTGCGTGGCCGAGGGCGCCGCCGGGGTCGCGAGCTGGGCGGCGGACCACGTGACGGAGGCGAACAGCAGCAGCGGCCCGGTCACCGAGCGCGGCCGGCGGCGCCAGCTCGCCGCACCGGCTCCGGCGAGCGCGGCGGCGACGGCGAGCAGCAGCACGACCGGGCCGGCGGCCGGCCCGGCGAGCGTCAGCGTCGGGTCGGCGGCGCGCGCGCTCACCGCCGCGGCCGCGAGCGCGAGGGCGGGGGCGAGGGCGACCGCGATCTTCACGTTGCGAGCTCCGCGCGCACCGTGGTGCCTGCGCCCGGCGGGCTCTCCACGCTGAGCGCGCCGCCGAGCGCCTCGACGCGGTCGGCGAGCCCGCGGAGCCCCGAGCCGCGCCCGTCGGCGCCGCCGGCGCCGTCGTCGCTGACCTCGGCGGCGACGCGGTCGCCGCGCACCGCGATGCGCACCCGCGCGCGCGACGCGCCCGCGTGCTTCGCCACGTTGGCCAGCGCCTCCGAGCAGACGAAGTACAGGGTTGCCTCGACGACGTCGTCGAAGCGCCGGGCGGGCGCATCGAGGTCGACCGGCACCTGCGCGCGCTGAGCAAGCTCGTCGAGCGCGCCCGCGAGGCCGTTGCGGGTGAGCCGCTGCGGCCGCAGCCCGTTGGCGAACGCGTGCACCTCCGCCCGCGCGCCGGCGGCCGCGCGCTCCAGATCCTCGTCGACGCCGGCCAAGCGCTCGGCGGCGGCGGCGAGCCGCAGCTCGGCGCCCACCTCGACCGCCGCCGCGACGCGGCGACGCTCGTCATCGCCGGCCGTCACCAGCCGCCGCGCCGACGCCTCGACCTCCGCCACCCGCGCCGCCACCTCGCCATGCATACGCGCGTTGCCGAGCGCGAGCCGGGCGGCCGTGGTCGCGCCGCGGGCGAGCTCCGGGTCGGCCAGCGCGGCCGCGTCGTGCACGATCACCGCGTCCGCGCCGACGCTGGTCACCGCGCGCCGGCGGTCGTCCAGCGCGACCGGCCGACCCGCCTCGTCGAGCCATTCGTCGCCCGAGCGGGTGGCGATCACCAGCGAGCGGTCGCCGACGGCGCGGCCGATCTCGTCGGCCAGTGGCGCGGCGCGTTCCAGGCGCCCGACGTCGAGCATCAGCCCAGCGACCACGCCGCGCGACCAGCCACCGAGCAGCACGTCGGCGGCGAGGCCGGCGGCCGCGATCACAACCGCCGCCTCGTAGACGCTGAGCGCGGCGCCGGCGTCGATGCCCGAGGCGCGCGCGGCGATGCCCCAGGCGAGCGAGCCGCACACGAGCAGCGCCGCGGCGGTGGCCGAGCCGGCGGCGCGCCGCTCGATCCCGCCCGCGCGCAGCCAGCGCTCAGCGGCCGCGCCCGCCACCAGCGTGTACAGGACTAGCGTCACGGCGTCGGATGCGCCCAGCGGCTCGACCACCGCGGTCGCGTAGCCGGCGGCGGCGATCGCCTGTCGCGGCCGGCTGTCGATCCCTAGCCGCGAGTAGGAGAGCAGCAGGTGGAAAAGCGGCCCGCGGTGGAGGAAGACGAGCGCGTCGACCGCGCTGCCGGCCAGCCACGCCGCGCCCGTGGCGACGAGCAGCGCGCCGGTAGCGCGCGCCGGCCGGCGGGTGAGCGCGAGCGCGCCCGCGGCGAGAACGGCGGCGCCGGTGCCGAGGTCAGCGGCCGTCGCGCCGTCCATGTCACCCCACGATCCCGGCGAGCTCGGCGCCGGTCAGATCGCCCTTGAGGAGGAAGCCCGCGACCGGGCTGTCGGCGGCGCGGCGGCGGTAGTTGCCGGTGCGTCCCGACACGAGCACGGTCACGCCCGCGTGGCCTGCCGCCTCGAGCCGTCGTGCGACCTCGAAGCCGTCGATGTCCGGGAGCTGGACGTCGAGCAGCACGATCGCGGGCCCGAGCCGCGCGGCCTCGGCGACGCCGCTCTCGCCGTCCTCCGCCTCGCCGACGACCTCGTAGCCCTCGAGCGTGAGGAGCTCGCGCGCGGCGCGGCGGAAGGGCGCGTCGTCGTCGACGATGAGCACCGTGCGTCGCACGGTGCCGATCGTCTCAGGTCCGGGCCGGCTTCACACGAGGGCAGACCCTTGGTCTCGCGCTCTCAGTCGTAGCGGTTGATCACGCGCACGTTGAGCCCCAGCATCAGCGCTCCGGTAGTCGCGACGACGAGGAAGCCCTGGCCGATGTCGGTCCAGTCGAGGTCCTCGAGCACGAGCGAGCGCAGCCCTCCATCACATAGGTCACCGGGTTGAGCGTGGCCGCGATCTCCATCGGGTGCGTGAGCAGGTCGCCCGGGACGAAGTTGGGCGTCAGGAACAGGAGCGGGAAGAAGATCAGCCCGGCCGAGTTGGTCGCCGCCGCGCTGCGGGTCTTCATCGCGATCACCTGCATGAAGCCGACGAACACCGCCCACAGCGCGGTCAGCAGCACGAAGCCGAGCACGCCGCTCGCGTTCTCGATGCCGAACACCATGCCGAGCAGGACGATGGCGACGGCGATCAGCGCGGCCTTGAGGAACTCGGCGATCAGGCGGCCGAGCACGATCGCGCCGCGCGCAGCTTGTCGAAGTAGCCGCCCTCGATCTCCTCGACCATGAACAGCGCGGCGGTCCCGAACGACGCCGCCAGCAGCAGCGAGGCCGGGAGCTGGAAGGCGCCGTGACCCTGGCCGTTGAGGAAGGCGGTCGATTCGCCGGGGAACATCTTCGCCGCCTGGCCACGAGCCGACCGTCGCCGATCCGCCCACCGCGGCGACGCGCCGCATGCCACGGATGACCCGCCCGGCTTTGCCCGAGCCGCGCGAGCTGCCCGACGGCCGGCGCGAATACCAGTTTCACCTCGGCGCGCGCTCTGTCGCCATCGGGCTCGGCGTGCTGGCCGCCGTGATCCTGTTGATCGTTGTCGCTGCGGGCGGCGACGGCGGCTCTGTGCCCGACGCGCCGCCGCCGGACGCGCCGCTCGAACGCCAGCTCGACGGGCTTGATCGTGCGGTCGAGGCGCTGCCCTAGCTCCACCTAGCACGCCCCGAGCAGCGCTAGCGGTCACGTAACGAGCGGTCGGCTCGCAGGCCTACGGCCGCGAGACCCCGCGGACGACATTGTCTATATCGGTCAGAACCCTCGACGATGCTCGCTGCTCGGATGGGCGTGCCGCTGCGGAGCTCGGCGATGTCCGGCGTGCGGGACGTTGGGACTACGCACCGGCCAGGGGCGCTCGCTGCCTCTCAGCACAGCTGCGAGGGGCGCGTCGATGCGTGTCAGATCAGACGTCGACGGGGCCCTCGTCGTCGCCGCCGTCCTCGGGGCCGCAGAGGCGCAGCGCCGGCGAGTGTTCGGCAGCGTTCTCCAGGCCAACCCCGTGGCCGTTGCCGACTCGCATCTGCGAACCGCGCAGGAATGCGGGCGGAGCCGGGTCGACGGGACCGCCCGTCACGACGTAGCCGCCGCGCGGCGAGTTCTCTGCCTCGTTGCACACCGACACGCCATCCTCGGCCAGCGCGACGGCCGGGATTGCGAGCACTGCCGTGGCAACCAGCGAGGGGATCATGATGCGCGTGCGCATTGGCAGCTGTTCGTTTGATCGGTGGGCGTCGCTCGATCTATCGGCAAGCAGACCTCAGGCCCAAGCGCACCGGACGCATATGCCGCATTGGGCGACGCGCCTCAAGGTCTCGCCCGCGGCGCCTGACGCGAGCTCGCCGCGGACACTTCATCGCACATAGGCGCGACGACGACGTCCGCGCTTCCGCGATCTGATGGAAGCGAGAGTGAGCTGATCGTCAGAGTGCACTTCCGCCGTTCGTCCGCGGCGGGCGTTTCGTGGGCGTCGGCGCAGACGACCGATCCAGGCGACAGCAGAGCGCGTAGATCGCGAGAAGAAGAAAGACGAAAAAGAAGCGCCTGCCTCCCGGGGGCTGCAGGGAAACTCGGCGAGTGGCTGTGGGTTGTTGCGGCTGACGGCGCGCGCGGCCCCCGCCAAGCTGTCCTGCCCTAGAGACTCACGTGCCGCCGCCCGCCTACTCCTTGGTCGGCACCTCCGGGATCTGGTCGAGCCAGGCCAGCACCCCATCCAGTCATGCTCGGCGTGTGACCTACGTTGGGCTTGGCTGCGAAGAGGCAGGAGAGTGGCCGCGCGCCACGAACGGCGCGACCGGTCAACCGGTCGCCCCCCCCGGAGCGTTACAAGTCGCGGGTGCACGGAAGGACGACACCCCGGGGCCATGGATGGCCCCGTTCACTACCCGTCGATCCGGATCTGGTGGGACGCAGCGATCCACCGCTGCGATGGAATTGGAGCCGAGGCCCGTCGTCCCAACGGCTGCCTTGGTGTCCACGCCCGCGACCGGCTGCGGGAGCGTTCCGGAGCGGCAGCGCAGCTCCGAGTGGGCGCACGGTGTCGGGAAACCCTCCTTCATCGATTCATGCTCCAGCAGCGCGGACGCGTCAGAGACGCTGGGCCGCGGGAGGAGCAATTCGGAGCCGCTCGGCGGCGGCGACGGCGTCCGCGCGTGAGTGGACGCCGAGCTTGCGCATGATGTTCTTGACGTGGGAGCGCACGGTTTCGATGGAGAGCACGAGGACGTCAGCGACGTGATCGGTCGAGTGCCCTGGCCCGAGGAGCTCGATGACCTCCCACTCGCGGGCAGTGAGTGGACCGTGGATGGGCCGCACGCCGGAAGCGTCTCGGGCCGCCGAACGAAAAGCGTCGATGACCCGGCGCGTCATCGCACGCGAGATTGCCGCCTCGCCGGTATGCACCGCTCTGAGCGTGCGCGGCAGCGTGTCGACGTCGACGTCCTTTGAGATGAACCCCGCCGCGCCCGCCTGCAAAGCCAGCAGCCCGACCTCATCCTCACCGATCCCGCTGAGCACGACGACGATCTGATCGGGGACCTCCTTGAGGATCCGGCGCGTCGCCAGGATGCCGTCGAGCCGCGGCATGACGACGTCCGTGACGATCACGTCAGGGCGGTGATACACGCCGAGCTCCACCGCTTCCCGACCGTCGCGGGCCTCGGCGACGACGATCATCCCCGCGTCCCGAAGCGCGGCCTTGATCACGCGTCGAGCGAGCGGGTCATCATCCGCGACGAGGATGCGCAACGACTCCTGCTCTGACATTCGTCCGGCCTTCCGTGGCTCGGGCGGCGGTCTCTGGACGAGCGCCATTTACACCAACCTGTCCGACGAGGTATCGGCACCGGCTCAACCCGTCACGCCAGTCGCGGACACATGTTCTGCAACACCCCCGTGCGCAGCGCGCCTCCGAAGGTCCTGGGTCGCCGCGACGATCACGCTGACTCCGGGACGGTCTTCAGCCGCTTGACTCGGGCCAACCGAGGGCGGCGGCGGCGAGCTGGTCGACCGCGGCGATCTCCGTGTCGAGGAAGTCGACCTGGCGCAGGCGGAGTCGACGGGCACGCGCCGGAGCACGTGACGGCGCGGCTGCCCCCTGGGCAAAGCGTGACGGCGGGGGCGACAACAGCGGCGGCCCTGGCTAATGCTTGCCTGACCAGACGACGAAGCGGGAGCTGCGCGACTCGCCCCTGCTCATGGACGCGGGTGAGATCAACGACGAGAACTGGGGCAACCAAGCCATCCGGTTCGCCGCCGGGCGGTTTCGCTACACGCTGCACAACCGCGTCGCCGCCCTCACGGCAACGGGGTCGTATCGCACTAGCGGGTCCTGACCGGCCGGGCAGCACTCTGGAGAGCAAGATGCCGACCGCAATCACGGTCGTGAAGACTCCTCACCCGACGGGCCGGCCACGCGGTCCCGGGACTGCAGGACCGCGTGGTTGCCGCGGTCAGTCGCCGCTAGATGACACAGGTCGCCTTCAACGACGGTACGCCGGTCTGGCCGATGCTTCCGTTGTCGGGTCCCTTGAAGCCCAAAGCGGCGTCACTGGCGAAGGTGCCGACCGCCCCTGGAGCGCTCATGCCCAGCGCGGCGGCTCCCTGTCCGAAGCAGTTCGGCGGGCTAGATGCATCCCCCAGAGCGGACGCTGGAGCGCAAGCAAGCGCCCCCGCGAGCGCGAGGGCCAGTCCGAAACGTTTCACTGAGAACCTCCTGTTCTCGTCGGTCGGATAGGGCAACCCTCCCCGATGACGGCTCGACGTGTCAAGCCCCGACATCGACGTGGAGAAGGCTGCAGAAGACAGCGCGCAACCGTCGTCCGGCGGGCTCAAGCTCTGCTCTCGCGCATATGGGGCTCCTTTAGCGGCCTTGTGCGGCAAGCGGAGGAGGCGGTGGCGTGCGCTCCGTGTGTGGCTGGTGGTTGCCGGGGGCGGGGCGGCTGCTGCGCGTCGCGTTCGGCTTCGTCTGCTTCGTGATCCTGGTGTGGAACCTCGCGGGCTACGGCAGAGCGCGTTTGGGCGTTTGGGTCAGAAACCTCCCGTTCGGCGGCCAATACCTAGACGGGTGGGGGATAGCTGGCAGCGGCGGTTCACCTTACGGTCAATCTTGCGTAATAGCCATCTGGGAGAACTGCCATGGACTTCACTTCCTGGCCTCTTCAGTCGGACGCAGGTAACGTCGGCCTCCAGAAAGAGCGCCGTCGACGGCGGGCTCGTGCGGCCTGCATGTTTGTTTTCTGGACCCTGACGCTGCTTGGTCCGACCGTCGGTCGCGCGAGCGCGGAGACGGCGGTGTCGTTGACGTTCGACGACGGCCGCCAGACGCAGTACGCGGCGCGCGCGCCGCTGAGCGCCCATGGGATGCATGGGACGTTCTACGTGAACAGCGGGGTGGTGGGAGCGACGACGAGCGACTGGCACATGACGTGGGGCCAGTTGCGCGATTTGGCGGCCGATGGCAACGAGATCACCGGCCACTCGCTGACGCACCCGCATCTGACCCAGCTGAGCAGCGCCGATCTCCAGCGTGAGATCTGCCAGGACCGAACCAACCTGCTCAACCAGGGTTTCTCACCCGTGGCGAACTTCGCGTATCCCTATGGGGAGTACAACTCGACGGTGTCGGCGATGGTGCAGCAGTGTGGCTACTCATCGGCCCGCCGGGTCTCAGGGATCCGCTCGTCGGACTGCAGCGCGTGTCCATTCGCGGAAACGATCCCGCCGCTGAGTCCGTGGGAGATACGCGCACCCCTGTCCATCGCGTCGACAACCACGCTCGAGACCATGAAAGGCTACGTCACGCAGGCGGAGCCCAACGGCGGCTGGGTGGTGCTGGTCATCCACAGCGTCTGCAACGGCTGCGACACGACGGCGCTGAGTCCCGCGCAGCTGAGCGACTTCCTGGACTGGCTCCAGCCGCGAGCAGCCAGCGGCACCGTCGTCAAGACTGTCGGGGAGGTAATGAACCCCGTTGCGCCCGGCCCCGACACCGCCGCACCGACGACCTCGATCGCGTGCAACAGCTCGACATGCTCGAACCGGTGGTTCAACGCTCCCGTTTCAGTGGCCCTGACCGCCAGCGACAGCGGCGGATCAGGCGTCGCGGTCACCTGCTACACGACCGATGGCTCTGACCCCGTGGCCAGCGCCGGCGCCTGCACCAACGGCGCCTCCTCCACGGCACCGTTCAGTGTCTCAACCACCTCGACAGTGCGCTTTCGCTCCTACGACCGCGCCGACAACGTCGAGAGCGTGCGCTCCCAGCTCGTCCAGATCGATAGACAGGCTCCGACGGGCGTCGCGATCACTTCGCCGACCAACGGCGCGACGCTCGTCCCAGGCAATTACGTCCTCACCGCCACGGCGAGCGATGCCGGGAGTGGTGTTGCGAGCGTGAGGTTCTACGTCGACGGACGACTGACCGGAACGGACACGAGTGCGCCGTCTCCATACAGCACGACCTGGAGCATCCGTAAAGGGAAGGACCGAGGGTCACACACGCTCTACGCAGAGGCCACCGACGCCGCGGGAAACACAACTCGCTCCCCCAACGTCACAGTCACGGTGAGCTGAACCGAACGCGCGCCGGTGCAAAAGACGTCGTCGCCGCCGTCTCCCAACCGGAAGCAGAGACGCGTGCTGCGGACGAGCAGCGGGCGCGGAGGGAGAGCGCGCGGGGTCCTTGAGACGATCGCATTCTTGCGCAGAGGGGGTGGCCGGCTTGAGCGGGCAGCGGGAGCGGTTGCTTGCTCCCGCTGACGCCGTTCGGGTTGTTGTTCAGAGTTGCAGTCCTGCGGTGGCGGACATCATCGGCGCGCGCCGGGCGTGGACGGTGGCGATGATCTCTTCGGTGTCGACGCCTTGCAGGTAGATCGAGGTGGTGCGGAGGTTGGCGTGGCCGAGTTGGCGCTGGATCACGTTCAGCGGCACCCCCTCGCGGGCGAGCTCGACGGCATGCGCGTGGCGGAGCTGGTGCGGCGCGAAGCGGCGTCGGATTCCGGCTTGGGCGGCGAGCCGGCGGAATTCGACGCGCGCGTTGGCGCTCGACCAGGGCCGTTCGCGGCTCGGGCCGTCGATGACGCAGAACAGCGGCCCGGCCGGGAGCTCGAGGCGGGCGGGGAGCTACGGGCGCAGTTGCGCCCAGCCCCAGGCGCCCATGCCGATCTCGTGGCGCCGGCCGCCCTTGCCGTTGCGCACCAGCAGCGACCCGCGCCTAGGGTCGAGGTCGCGCTCGCCGAGTGCCAGTGCCTCGGCGACGCGCAGGCCGCCGCGCCAGAGCACCACGATCAAGGCGCGCAGCCTGTAGCCGTGGCGGTCGTCGCTAGCTTCGCGCATCACGGCGACGATCTCCTCCACCGTCGGCGGGATAGAGCCGACCCTTGTTGCGAGGCGGGCGCCCGGCGTGGTAGCCGGGCATCGTCGCGGGCGAGCGCCGCCGACCGGCGGCATCGAGTACTGCGGGCACGGTCATGGGATCTCCTCCCAATCGCACAACGGACAGCCCGCTGCCTACCAGCGCTCGCGCACCACGCGAACGGATGGGATCACCAGGCGTGGCGACCGCCTGCTCGCTGCGTCCGAGCCAACCGGAAGCGCGCGGCTCGCCAACCACACGCCTGACGCTCGTCCGTAGCAGCAGTGCGCCCGCCGGTTGGTGAGACGCCTCCGATCACGCGAAGGCGGCAGCGGCGAGAGCGTTGTCCTACTCGGCGCTTCTCGGGTCGAGAAGCGCCCGGCGCAGTTCCGCGAACGACGGCGCACGACGACCTGGCGGCCCGCCCTTGCGTCAGCGATGCTGTGACGCGTGGAGTACGTGTCCAGAGTGCCGCGAGCGCCGCTGCACGAGCTGATCGAGGATCTCTACTACCTGGAGGGCGCGCCGCCGTACCCCTGGCTGACGCTGCCACCGGCGCCGTCGGCTCTGCTGATCGTCAACCTCGGAGCGCCGTTTCGCATTCGCGCCCGCAGTGATCTCGAGCCGGCCGAGTACGCCGACGGGGTCGTCGTCAGCACGCTCACCCGTGCGTTGGAGTTCGGCTACCCGGCAGGGACGCGGTCGGTCGGCGTGCACTTCAAGCCGTAGGGGCTGGCGCCGTTCCTGGCGATGCCGGTGGTCGAGTTGCGCGACCGGCCGGTGACGGTGGAGGAGGTCTGGGGTCGCCCCGCCACCGAGGAGCTGCGAGATCGGCTGGCGACGGCCGCCGGGCCGTGCGAGATGCTGACGCTGCTCGAGGAGCAGCTGATGCGACGGGTCTGCGAGACCGCCGGCCTGGGGCTGGTCCGCCACACGAGCAGCGTCATCGCGGCGGCCACGGGAGCGGTGGCGATCGGCGACCTGAGCGTGGCCGCCGGTGTCAGCGCCACCCATCCGGCACAACGGTTCAAGGAGATCGTCGGCATCACGCCGAAGCGGCTGGCCCGCACGTATCGCTTCGCCGCGACCGTGCTGTCGATCGATCCCGCCGGGCCGGTCGACTGGCTGGAGCTCGCCGCTGGCGCCGGCTACTACGACCAGGCGCACTTCGTCAACGAGTTCCGGGCGTTCACGGGTCTGACGCCGACGCGGTACCTCGACGTCCGGCGGCGGTTCCTGCGCGAGCATCCGGGTCACGTGTTCGATGG
Organism: uncultured Solirubrobacterales bacterium; assembly: GCA_963787335.1. Lineage (GTDB taxonomy): Bacteria > Actinomycetota > Thermoleophilia > Solirubrobacterales > Solirubrobacteraceae > DASQFQ01. The sequence goes on along the minus strand of CAWBCU010000028.1, from coordinate 255,778 downwards.
CGGACCGCTGCCGGCCGCGTGATTTTCTCCAAGACTTTCGTCGTCGCAGACGCCAGCATGGGCACCTCCCGATCAAAGGAGAGCCCATGGGCAAGGTGGTTCTGTACAGCACGGTGTCGGTCGACGGGTTCATCGCGGACGACAACGACCAGCCCGGCCCGCTGTTCGACTGGCTGACCAGCGGTGACGTCCCGCTCGACGAGGCCGGGCAGCTGAAGGTGTCGCAGGCGTCCTACGAGCACACCCGTGCGTACTGGGACCAGATCGGAGTGACGATCGCCGGCCGCCACGTCTTCGACCTGACCGACGGCTGGGACGGCACGCCACCCGCCGGGATCGACCACGTCGTCGTCGTGTCGCACCGGCCGGCGCCCGAGGGCTGGCCGCCCGAGGCGCCGTTTCACTTCGCCGACGGCGTCGACGCGGCCATGACCACCGCACAGGAGCTCGCGGGCGACCGCACGGTCGAGGTCGCCGCGGGCGACGTCGGCGGTCAGATGCTGGCCGCCGGGCTCGTCGACGAGGTCGCCATGGACGTCGCGCCCGTCGTCCTCGGGACGGGCAAGCGCTTCTTCGGATCGGTCGCCGCACAGCACCTGCTCGAAGATCCCGACGTGGCAATCGCAGGCAACCGGGTGCTCCACCTCCGCTACCGGGTGCGCCGATGACCGACCCGAGCGCGGTCGCGGGCGGTCGGGCCTCCGGGCTGGGACAAGAAGGAGCAGCGGGCTGAGCCGCCTCCGGCGCCCGTGCAACCTTCTCCCGGTCGGGGATCGCTTTACGGCACACCGCTCCCGCTCACCTACCGGATGCGGGCGTCCCGAAACGCTCGCCGCGGCGGTCGCTCGGGACGAGAACCAGCCGTCTGCCGGCGCACGATCAGGAGCTCGCACCGCTCCTTCAATCGGTCACGGAGCAGCAGCGATGCCGCCACTGCCCGTTCCACTCTGAAGGAGCGTTCGATAGTCGGAGTCGACCCGATTCGCCTCCGCGGCGAGCCTCGACAACCCACATTCCCTGCTCAGCGGTGAGTCGACGCGGTTTCGAGTCGGCGGCCCGATTCGTCCTTGGGAGCGACGCCCGGATTGCTCAGGATTCCGCGTGGTGGCGTAGACGGTCCAGTGTCTGCGTGTCTTGTGCATCCACGCGCGCGGCGTGGCGGCCTTCCGACGGAGTGTTCGTCCGTTTGCAGATGATGGGCGCGGCGCGGCTGCTCGTCTTGCCTGCCTCCAAGCAGCAGTGCTCGATGGTCGACGACGGTCCCCCTGAACAATGATGCTGCCCTACTCGGTTGAGGCGATATCGGGGCGGCGGCGCTGCGTCCTTCGCCGTGCGAGCAGCGGTTCGGCCTGCGTTGTTCGGTTCTTGACGCGAATGGGGGCGGTCGCGTGGACCGCCCCCACCACATGAGCAGCGCTTCGCTACGAGGCCGGAACGCCGGGCCCGTGGCCACCGTCGCCCGCAGGGAAAGTGCCCTGCGGCCCTGCCGGAGCCGGCAGGGTGATGGGCCGGCCGGGGACCTTCTTGCCCGCGACATCGTTGACCGACTCGGTCGAGTAGGCGAGGCTCAGCTGCGCGAAGGCGATCAGGTCGCTGTTCACCTCGAGCGCATGCAGATCCACGTTGTCGAACGTGTCGCACGCCAGGTGGTAACAGGGGTCGAACTGCTCCCCGGCGGTACCGCCCCAGATGGCCGCCTGCTCCGCGGTCTTGACCACTTCGGCCCCGGTGAACAGGCCGCCCGACGGGATGCCCGCCAGGATGAACGCCTCATAGTCGCTGCGGCCCGAGAACTCGGTGTCGTCGTAGGGCTCACCGATCAGGGTGTAGTACGACTCGTACAGGTCCTCGATCGCCGTCGAGCCCGGCGGGATGAGCCACCGGCGCCTCGAACGTGGACTGGTCCGCGTCGTACACCATGAAGATGTAGTTCGGCGAGCCGACCATGTCGTAGTTCAGGTACACGGCGATGCGGTCACGTTCGGCCTGTGACAGCCCCTCGACGTAGTCCGCCGAGCCGACCAGGCCCTGCTCCTCAGCGGCCCACCACGCGAACCGCACGGTGTTCTCCGGCTTGACCTTGGCCATCATCAGGGCCGTCTCCAGCAGCGCCGCTGAGCCGGAGCCGTTGTCGTTGATCCCCGGCCCCTCGATGACACTGTCCAGATGGGCGCCGGCCATCACGACGTTGGCGTCGTTCTTGCCCTCCATCTCCGCGATCACGTTGTAGTCCGTGCGGGTCTCGGCCGCGAGCACCCGGACGAAAGCGGTCGACCCCGGCTGCGCCAGCGCCACGCCGTCGGCGAAGCTCGCGCCCACGACCGGGATGCCATGGGTGACAGGTCCGGGCGCCCCCGGAATCGGTTCATCCACACTCGTGGCGTCCGCGACGATCAGCCCCTCGCGATCGGGTGTGTTGCCCTGATTGAAGATGATCACGGCCTCGGCGCCCGCCTGCTCGGCGTAGAACGCCTTCGTGCCGAAGAAGCACGTGCCGCGCTGAACCAGCGCGATGTCCGCGTCACCGCTCCAATCGAGACCGGCGAAATCAGCCGCCTCGCACCCGCTGGTCGACGCTCGATCGCCCGTCAGGTTGATATCGACCGGGATCACCCGGCCCTCGACCGCGCCCGCGCCGCTGCCGCTGAAGACGCCGCTCTCGTAATCCGCCGCGACCGGTGTCAACTGGCGAAGCACCGCCGGGAAGTTGAACGTGATCTCAACCGGGTCGAGCGTCACCTCATAGCCGGCATCCCGCAGCAACCCGGCGACGTACTCGACGCTCTCGGCATAGCCCTCCGTGCCGGCGGCGCGGGTGCCTGGATAGAACTCGTCATCATTGGCGTCGGCGATCGCCTGGAACGCCGCCTGATGCTCCCGAACACCTTCCAGCGTCACGCAGCCCAACAGCTTGTCGTAGGTGTTATTGGCGCGGTTCTCGCACGCCTGGCCCGGCGAGGCTGCTGCTGCTTGGCCGGGCAAGATTGCCGCGGCCAGCAGCGCGGCGAGACCAACCGACAGGACGCGCAATCGCGTGCGCTTCGAGAACGCCGGCGGATGATGAGACACGGGAGCCTCCCCCTTTTCCTGCGCGGGCGCCATTTGCGCCACGCGCCACTTCGGGTCAACCTAGTGCATCGGCTCCGCGAGCGTCAGGACGTCCTGAAGGGCGCCAAAGACCAGGCGCTGCTGCTGGCGTGTTGGAGCGGACGGCCGGCGCGAGCCTGCGCCCACACACAGTCCTTTGTCACCCCGAGGCGCTCAGCCACATCGTCGACGGTGAGGAGGCGGGTCATCCCCCTCAAGCCGGTGACCGGGGCCGGATCGCAAAGACGTCCTACGTCAGGCCACCCCAGAACGACCCGACGATGCTAAGCACGAGCTCCCCAGAACATTGGTGCCCAATCGGTGCCTGGCGGTTCGAGACGCCACCGGCCTGTTACGCACGAAAGCCGCCTGGCGACAGGCGGCTTCCGTTTAGCGGGGCCCGATTTGTCCGCGGGAGCGACGCGCGAAACTGGCAGGAGTACCGCGTGGCGGCGTAGACGGTCGAGTGCCTGCGTCTCGTGCATCCACGCGCGACGTCCGCGGCTAGGCCGACGCATCTCGCTAGCAGGGAGGCGATCCACGACCACCGAGATCGACAGTCTGAAAGTCCATCAGTCCCTCAGCGCCACGTTACAGCGCCCCCGGCACGACTGAAAGCGGCTGTTGCCATCCCGCAAGCGTCCCGCAAGCACCCGGCGGGATGGTGGCTGACAAGCAGACCGCCCAACGCCTAGCAGGAGGCACACCATGACCAGCCAGCCGATCGCTTCCAGCCGCCCCGCCCCGGCCCCGTCCGCCAGCGGCGCATCCGCACCCCCGGCGCCGTCATCGCCACCGCCGCGTTCATCGCCGCCGGCAGCTACCTCGCCACCACCATCGGCCCTGACACGGCACCGCCGACGCCGGCCGCCGCCACCGACGTCAACCCCAGCGCCCAGACATTGCGCGACATGCACCAGAGCGTGGCCGGCCAGTACGGCCCGACCCGCTGAGAAGCCCATCCAGACCCAACCCGCCCGGAGCCCGCGCGACGCCACTTCCGGCCGATGCAAACAACCACCACCGCGACCCAGCTCGGCCATGAATCGGCTTCCGGTGCGAGGACCCACCGATACGAACGGGATCGCCGCTACTCGACCAGACAGGAGACTCGAACCCGGATCCACCAGTCGCCGCGCGACCGCTCCGAATGGCATAACCGAGCACGTCGACTCCGCCGCTGAGAGACGCCCGCTGGGGACGACGACCAGGCGCCTGGCATAACCCACCTCGCCATCGGCCATTCGCGCAAGGGCGGATATCCGCGGGCGCTCGGCGACGGCGGCGACGTACCGCTCGCCCGGCTGGAAGCAGCACTGGCGGGCGGCGGCGCGAATTCGATTGCTCGCGGCGGAGCCTCGGCGGGCTAAGGGGTGAAGGCCCGCCAGTGCATCTCTTCGAATACCAAGGCCCTGCACGGGGCCGCCCGGACGGGCGGCCCGCGCAGTGGCCGACCAACTAGCCGCTGGAGGCGCCGGGCACGCCGACGTTTACCTCAACCACGCCTGGCAGACGCACCTCCGGTGGGACGCCGGGAAGGTCGCCGTTGGTGGCGAATATGTTCGTCCGATGACGCCCCGTGCCGAACGCGAGGCTGAGCGGGACGTCGAACTCGCCCCATTCGTCGGGCGCGACGCCGGCCGTCGTGTTGCCGGTCCGCGGATCGACAAGGACCAGCGGCGACGTGCCCAGGATCGCGTGGCCGGGGATCACCACGTGGACTCCGCCGCGCGCGTCCACTGCCAGCCCGTCAGCCGTAGCGAGGCCTGTCGCGACGGCCATGGCCTCGCCCGCGCTGCCGTCGCGGTTGATCGGGACCTGAGCGACCAGTCCCTTCTCGGTGTTCGCGACGTACAGGCGGTTCGGCCGGTCGAAGCCGATCCCGTTCGCACCCGGGAGCGGGAACCCGAGCGGATCGTCGGCCGCGGGCGCGAGCAGCTCGTGCTCGGCCCATGGCCGGCCGGTCCTGTACGCCGGGTGGCGTCGGGCGCCGACGAGCGGGAACCGCCAGACCGCACCGCCGAAGCTGTCCGTGACGTACAGGTTGCCGCGCGCGTCGAACGTGAGCGCGTTCGGGAACGTCATGCCCTCAGAGCCCGCGAGGCGCTCGCGCTGCGAGCCGTTGCATGTGATCCGCCAGACTCCGTGCACGGCGGGGTCGGACGACACCACGGCGGCGAGGATGGCTCCCCGCGAATCGATGGCGAGGCCGAGCACGCCGTCGTCGCCCGGATCACCGTCGAGCTCGAGCTCGGCGAGCTTGGCGACCGTCGAGACGGACCCGTCGCGCGCGATCGCGAGGATCTCCGAGACGAAGTGCTCCCCGTCGTCTCGCCGGTTGCCGAGGTAGACGGTCCCTCGCTTGCCGACCGCGATCCCCTCGGGGTAGTTGCCCGCGTCGAGACGTAGGAAGCTCTGTGCGTCGCCGACGCGGAGCCAGTGGCCTGCGGACGCCGCGGCGCCTGCGGGGGCGCTCAGCGCCACGCACACGCCGGCTGCCGACAGGAGTCGTGCGAGGCGCTTGATCGGAACGGACGCCATGATCAGTTCACCTCCCCGATGCGCGCGCGGCGCCGGGCGGTCGACGGCGGCGAGAGCGAACCGGCCGCGAGGCCGATGACGAGCGCCCCCGCGAGCGCGAGCACGAACGGCGCGGTGCTGATCCCTTCACGCGTCGCGCCTGCCTCGTCGTCGGGGACGGGCGGCGCCTCGCCGTAGGACGAGTACGAGCGTTCGATCGCCAGAGCGGCGTCGCTGCTGGACGGCGCCTGCCTCGCGGATCCGAGGGCCTGCCCCGCGAGCGCGAGCAGCGCCACGAGCGCAATGACCGCCGGCAGAGCGCGGCGACAGGGTGAAAAGGCGGACATGGCAACCTCCTGGGGTAGCCGATCGATGACGACCGCAGGCTTGCGCCGGCCGGTAGAGCGGCGGTAGAGACGCCTTGATCGGTGGAAGGGCGCCGGATACGGTCGCCGCGAGAGGTCATGCAGCTGCTCTTGCTTGGTCCGGTCGAGGCGAGCGTCGAAGGCCGTGCGCTCCCGCTCGGCGCGGCCAAGCAGCGGGCGGTGCTGGCGATGCTCGCACTACGACCCGGCCGTCCCATATCCGCCGACGAGCTCATGGAAGGGCTGTGGGGGGAGCACCCGCCGGCGACCGCGGCGAAGATGGTCCAGCAGTACGTATCGCATCTGCGCCGCGTGCTCGACCCCGGGCCGGCGATCGTTACGCGCGGCCGCGGCTACGAGCTGCGGATCGCGCCCGACGAGGTCGACGCGTGCCGCTTCGAGCGTCTGATCGCCGAGGGTGCCGCGCGCGAGGCGCTCGCGCTCTGGCGCGGACCGCCGCTGGCTGACATCGCGGACGAGCCGTTCGCCGCGTCCGCGATCCGGCGCCTGGAGGAGCTCTGGTTCGCTGCCACCGAAGCGGTGATCGACCTGGATCTGGCGGAGGGTCGGCATCGCGAGCTCGTCGGCGAGCTGGAGGCGCTGATCGCGCGCGAGCCGTTGCGTGAGCGCCTGCACGCGCAGCTGATGCTCGCGCTCTATCGCTCCGGGCGCCAGGCGGATTCGCTCGATGCGTACCGGCACGCGCGGGCGACGCTCGTCGATCAGATCGGCGTGGAGCCCGGCGCAGAGCTGCGAGAGCTCCACGCGGCGATGCTGCGCCAGGACGACGCGCTGGCGGGGCCGACGCCCCCGGAGCTCCCGCCGGAGCTGGCGGCCTCGACGCCGCTCCTCGGACGCGATCGCGAGCTCGAACTGCTGCGAGCAGCGTGGGAGGAGGCCTGCGCTGGCCGCGGCGGGGTCGCGGTCGTGGTCGGTCCGCCGGGCAGTGGCCGGACGCGACTGGCCGCCGAGCTGGCCGGCGAGGCGCATCGTCAGGGCGCGCGGGTCGCGCTCGCGTTGCTTCCCGAGCGCCGCCGACGCACGCTGATCGTGCTCGACGACGCCGACCCGGCGCAGCTGACGGGGCTGGCGGAGCAGGTCGCCGAGACGCCCACGCTCGTCCTCGCCACGACAACCGGGTCGGCGCCGGCCAGCGGGACGCAGGTCCTTCTCGGGCCGCTCGCCGCCGTCGACGTCGCGGCGATCGCCGCACAGTACGCGGGCGACGCGGACGCGATCCCCAGCGATGAGCTGGTCGCGCGCAGCGGCGGGCTGCCCGGACCCGCGCACCGGCTGGCCGCGGAGTGGGCGCGGGCGGCGACGGCACGCCGCCTGCGCGCGGCGGCTGGCCGGGTCGCTGCCGAGCGTTTCGGGCTGCGGCGCGCCGAAGCTGGGCTCGCGGGCGACGTCGTCGAGCTCCACGCGCTGCGCGAACGCGCCGGGCTCGACGCGGAGCCCGCGCCGAGTGTGGTGTGCCCGTTCCGGGGGCTCGCCCCGTTCGACGTCGACGACGCCCCGTTCTTCTTCGGGCGCGAGAGCCTCGTCGGTGAGATGCTCGCCCGGCTGGCGGGCGCGTCGCTGCTCGGCGTCGTCGGGCCGTCGGGGAGCGGCAAGTCATCCGCGGTGCGCGCCGGGCTGCTACCCGAGCTCGCCGGCGGCGTCCTGCCCGGCAGCGAGTCGTGGACGCAGACGCTGCTGCGCCCCGGCGAGCACCCGCTGCGAGCCCTCGAGCGGGTCGGCGGAGAGGGGCACCGCCTGGTAGTCGTCGACCAGTTCGAGGAGCTCTTCACGCTGTGTCGCGACGCGGGCGAGCGGACGGCGTTCGTCGATGCGCTCCTGGCCGCGCCGTCCACGACCGTCGTCGCCGCCGTGCGCGCCGACTTCTACGGACGCTGCGGCGAGCACCGCGAGCTCGGCCGGACACTGGGTGCCAACCATGTGCTCGTGGGACCGATGCGGCGCGGTGAGCTGCGACGGGCGATCGAGCGCTCGGCGCGTGCCGGCGGGCTGCGCGTGGAGCCCGAGCTCGTCGACCGGCTGCTCGCCGATGTCGAAGCCGAGCCCGGCGCGCTTCCGCTGCTGTCCACGGCGCTGCTCGAGCTGTGGGAGCACCGCGATGACCGTCATCTGCGGCTGGCGGCCTACGAGCGCACGGGCGGCGTGCGCGGCGCTGTCGCCCGCCTCGCCGAGGGGACATACACCAAATTGCACGACGACGAGCGCGCGATCGCGCGCGCGATCCTGCTCCGGCTGGCCGGCGAGCAAGCCGACGGCGGCGCCGTGCGCCGCCCCGTGGCGATCAACGAGCTCGACGCCGATCGCGAGGACGTCCGGCGCGTGCTCGGCGAGCTTGCCGACGGCCGTCTCGTCACGCTCTCCGAGGACCGCGTCGAGGTCGCGCACGAGGCGCTGCTGCGCGAGTGGCCGCGCCTGCGCGACTGGATCGCCGAGGACGCCGAGGGCCGGCGCCTGCATCACCACCTCGCCGTCGCGGCCCGGGAGTGGCAGGCCGGCGGGCGCGACCCCGCCGAGCTCTACCGGGGCGCCCGCCTGGCCGCGGCGGTGGAATGGAGCGCAGCGCACCGGCGCCAGCTCAACGCGGCCGAGCGCGCATTCCTGGACGAGAGTCGCACCGAGGCCGGCCGCGAGGCACGCCGCGTGCGCGCGGTGAATCGGCGGCTGCGCCTGCTGCTCGCGGGCGTCGGCGCCATGCTCGGGATCGCGCTGCTTACCGGCGCGCTGTTCCTCCAGCAGCGCGGTACGGCCCGCGACGAGGCGCGTGGCGCGCAAGCCCAGCGCCTCGGCGCGCAGGCCCTGGTGGCGGAGGAGCTCGACCGCTCGCTGCTTTTCGCCCGCCAGGGCGAGGCGATCGAAAGCTCGGCGCAGACGCGCGGGAACCTGCTTGCCGCGCTGCTGCGCAGCCCCGCCGCAGTCGGGGTCACCTGGAGCGAGGGCGACCGGCTGCTGCGCATGGCGCCGCACCCCGACGGCCGCACGGTCGCGGTCGGCGACAACCGGGGGCGCGTGCTGGTGCTCGACGTGTCGGGCGGCGGACCGGCGCGCGTCGTGCGGCGGATCACGCTCGCGGAGAACAACAACTGGCGCGGCATCCCGTCGCCGCAAGTGATCGATCTCGAGTTCAGCCCGGACGGCTCGCGGCTCGCGGTCAGCCAGACGGGCAAGCTCGAGCTGCTCGACACGCGCAGCTGGCAGCGGATCGCGACGCCGAAGGTGCCGCAGGGCTGGTTCACGAACCTCGGCTTCTCACCCGACAGCCGCGTGATGTACGCGCCCTACGCGTGGGTGTTCGACCGGCCTGGGCCCCTCACCATGCTCCGCTTCGCGGCCCGGGACGGACGACCCGTGGGCAGCGTCGAGCGGTTCGCCCCCGGCGTGCGCACGCCGGATCTGCTCGCCTTCGGATCCGACGGCCGCCGGTTCGTCACCCGCGAGGACGACGAGCTGGTGCTGCGCGACGCGCAGACGCTGCGCGTGCTGCACCGCGCTCCCGGGACCGCCGTGTTCCCGGACCGCAGCCAGAGCGGCGACATCGACCTGGGGTTCCCGGACTCGATCTCGCTCGCACCCGACGGCGCAACGCTCGCCGCGGGCGGCCAGGACGGCGCGGTGCGGTTCGTCGACCTGCGCAGCGGCGACACCGCGACCGCGTCCGGGCGCCACGACGGCGCGGTGACCGGGTCGCTGTTCGCGGGCGGCAGCGACGTGCTGGTCACGATCGGAGACGATGACCGCGCGCTGGTCTGGGACGTCGGGCGGCGCGCGGTCAGCGAGACGCTCGCGGGGCACGCGGGGCGAGTGCTCGCGGCCACGGTGGACGAGCGCGGGCGCACGCTACACACGGCCGGCCTCGACAGTCGCATCATCACCTGGGATCTGGGCGGCGACCGGCGACTCGGGCGGCCGTTCGCCGCCGGCAGCGGCGTCGGGGATCCCAGCAGGGACGGGTTCTTCCCCGCCACCACAATCAGCAGCGACGGCCGCACGCTCGTGACGACACAGCGCGGCGGCGTGAGCGTGATCGACACCCATACGTTCGCGCGGCGCGCGCTGCCGGTCGCGGGCGGGTCGCCGGAGGTGAATGCGCCCGTGTTCGCCGCCGACGGCCGGATCGCGGTCGCCGGGCTCGACGGATTCCTGGCTCTCGTCGACCTGCCCAGCGGGCGCATCCACGCCCGCCTGCGCGGGCACGACGACGTCGTCTTCACGCCGGCGACCACACCGGGCGGCCGCCGGATCGTGACCACCGGCCTCGACGGGACGCTGCGGCTGTGGGACGGGCGCAGCGGCCGCGCACTCGGCCGGCCGATCCGGCTCGACGGTGTGCCCGGCGCCACCCCCGCGGTCGCCCCCGACGGTCACACGGTCGCCATGCCGCTGGAGCGCGGCACCATCGACATCTACGACATCGGCGTCCGTCGGCGCCTTGCACGACTGTCCGTCGACGGCGGTCCGGTGCTTGCCGCCGCGTTCTCCCGCGACGGTTCGCTGCTGATCGCCGGCAGCGACGACGGCCGCCTGCGGTTGTTCTCCACCGACGGCTGGCGTCCGCTGAGCGCTGCGTTCCAGGCGCACACGGGCTTCATCTCGACGGTGGACGTCAGCCCCGACGGGCGACGGTTCGTCACGGCCGCGAGCGATGGTCAAGTGCGGCTGTGGGACCGCGACACCGTCCGCCCGATCGGCGCCCCGCTGCCGGGGCCGCAGGAGGTCTACGCCGCCGCGTACTTCTCGCCGGACGGTGCCTACGTCTATGCCGTCTTCGCCAACGGGCGCGGCTACCGGTGGGACGTCCGGTCGCCCGCGTGGGCTCGCCACGCCTGTAAGGTCGCGGGCCGCCGGCTGACCCGAGCGGAATGGGATGCGGTGCTCCCCGAGCGCCCGTTCGCGCCGGCGTGCTGAGACCGATCCGCGGATCGCGCCAAGCGTCCGCGGCATTGTTGAGTGCCGCGATGGCCCTGGTTCAAGATCACATGCGACCGTCTTGCTGACCGTCGAGGTGGCCTGTCGGTGAGCGAAGTCGCACAATGGACGGTCCCAGCGCACCTGGAGCGATCCTCGTGGTGGAGGACGGGCAACTCGCGGGCAGCGTGACCGAGCGCAACCTCATGGGCACCGTCGCGCGTACCCCCTTCGCTTCTGCGTTGGACGACCTAGATCCTGGCGTTTCGACTCCTGCTCAGCTCACGCCCGCTTCGGACGACGAGCGGGCGTCCGGCGTGACGCTACCCTCGCTTCGGCTACTCGCGGTAGGGGCGGGTACCCGCCCCTGCTCGCCGACGACGCGGCGTCGGCGGGCTAAGGAGTGACGGCCCGCGTCGATGCCTCTCTCCGACTCGCGGCTGCACAGGACCATGCTCGGCACTCCTCACATCCGCAGCGCGAGGCGTGTTCGTCCAGGGGAGGCGGTAGCTTCACCGACGTGCCGGCGCTGTGGCGCGATGCGCACGTCAACGCGGGAACAAGCAGGGAACAAGCAACTGTGGAACTCAACGGCACACAACGAGCATCAGAGACCGGCGAATTCACGCTAGGAGCGGTCAACCGCTCGTCCTGACGCTCAATGGAACCGTGCGCATCCTGACTTACAAGCAGGAGGTCGGGGGTTCGAGCCCCTCACCGCCCATCGCACATCCGCTGCAAATGAGGTTCGAGCTTTCGAACCAGGCCAGGATGTAGCTCCGTGGGCCGTCGGTCGTCAGCGAGCGAAACGTCCTCGGCTGGATCCGGAGTTCGTCCGACAGAGTCCCTGCGTTCCCACCAGGCTCGGCCCTCTCCCGAGACACCACTCCCGTCCACCTGCGGCCGGGCGGTACGGATGCCGTGGTCGCGGCGGGGACCGACTAGACCTACGTCGGCCCCCGCGCGCGGACGAGAGAGGAGCCGTGGTCACTCGGCGTCGCGAGGCGGCTCGATCCGCACGATGCCGCGGACCGACGACGGCGGAACCCCGTACGCCCGGATGAACACGAGCGCGCCGGCGAGTGGCCTGTTGTTCCACGAGCCCGCGACGACGGCGCCGAGCACGTGGATCGCGTCCGGGTCGGCCTTCTGGTCGTTGACGCCGACGTGATTCATCGTGAACGAACCGCGGCTTGATGTGATGGTCTCGGTCGCGGAGAATCCGATCACGCCGCTCTCGAACCACAGCGGGGCGAGCGAGGCGGAGACGGTGGTGCCGGCGATCGGCCTGCCGGAGGCCGTGGTGAGCGTGCCGGTGCAGATCGTTCCCATGCACTGCTTCTCGAATCGCAACTGGATCGAGCGGTGTGCGGACGCGGGTGCCGGGGCGGCGCCGATCAAGGCTGCCCCTGCCAGCACTGCGGCGAGTCCGCGCCGTGGGCGGGCGATCGGCGTGAGCCTGAGCGGTCGCATCGAAACCTCCTGGGTGGATGTGGACGGACGGTGGCCGCGCGGCTACTCCCGGCCGGCGGTGGACTTGAGTCAGCGTTCGGCGTGCGCGCCGGCGGGAGCCGCTACGTCCCGGGTCGCGGCCGCGGCTGCGGGCCGTACAGCGCGCGGACGGTGCGGTCCAGCTCACTCAGCGCGCGCTCGCTCGGCATCGCGTACTCGCTCGGCACCGGCGTGGGCCGGGCTTCGGGAGCGGCGCCGCTGGAGCCCTGCGTGGTCGCGTACGCGCCGGCGGCGATGACGACCGCGACCCCTAGGCCCACGACCGGGGTGCGCGCTCGCCGATGGTGTGCGTCAAGGTCGATACAGCGGACGCTGATATCGGTGCGCGGGGCGTTCATCGGATGCCTTTCGTGAGAGGGTCGCGGTGCGCCGGTCGACTCTCTGCCGTGGGGGCTTCCGCGCGGCTTCCGGTCGGCTTCCAGACAGCTTCAGCGGTCGGTCTCGACGTCGGGTAGGGTCGCGTGGAGGCGGATACGTGTCCGGTGTGCGCATTCGAGTCCTGGGATCGCTCGAGGTCGAGGTCGGCGGCCGTCCCGTCGCCCTCGGCGGTCGCCGGCAGCGCGCGTTGCTGGCGCTGTTGGCCCTCTACGCCAACGACGTCGTGTCTGCGGAGCGGCTTGCGGACGAGTTGTGGGGTGAACCAACGCCGGCGCGGGCGGTCAAGCGGCTGCAGGTCGGGATCACCCGGCTGCGGAAAGCGCTGGCAGCCGGTGGCGCCACTGGTCTCCTGCTCTCGAGCGATACCGCCGGATACACCCTCCGGGTGATGCCGGAGGAACTCGATCGTGCGCTCTTCGAGCGCTTGCTGGCCGACGGCCGGCGCCAGCTCGAGGACGCTGAGCCGCGGAGGGCGGCGGCGACGCTGCGAGATGCGCTGGCGCTGTGGCGGGGCGAGCCGTTCGCAGACGTCGCGTTCGAGTCGTTCGCGCAGGCGGAGATCGCCCGCCTGCGAGAGCTCCGCATCAGCGCGATCGAGGACCGCGTAGAGGCGGATCTGACGATCGGACGTCATCACGAGCTCGTCCCTGAGCTCGAGCGGCTGGTGGCTGACCATCCTCTGCGGGAAGGGCTGTGCGGGCAGCTCATGCTCGCGCTGTACCGCGCGGGACGACAAGCACGGGCTCTCGAGGTCTACCGCCAGGCCCGCGTTCGGCTCACGAGCGAGCTCGGGCTTGAGCCCGGCCCGGCGCTCAAGGGTCTGGAGGAGGCGATACTGACCTCCGACCCGGCGCTGGTCCTCGCGGCCGAGCCGCCACTCAGCGGCGATGTGCAGAGCTGCTCAGTCGACGAGCGCAAGCAGGTGTCGATCCTCTTCCTCGATGTCACCTGGGCCGCGACGGTCGAGGGTGATCCCGAGCGCCTGGCCGCGGCCATGGATCTCCTCGCGGCCGTCGCCGCTGACGAGGTCGAGGCGCGGGGTGGCAGCTTGGAGCCGGTGGTGGCGGACGCGCTCGTGGCGGCGTTCGGGGCGCCCGCCGGGCTTGAAGACCATGCGCAGCGCGCTGGCGAAACCGCGATCGCGCTCCGCGACCGGCTGACGAGCCTGTTCGGGGACGCGCTGTCGCTCCGCGCAGGCGCCGAGGCCGGCGAGGTACTGGTCACGGGTGATCCAAGCGGCGGGTTCACCGCCACCGGGGCAGCGGTGAACATCTCGGGACGGCTGGCGCGCGAGGCGAACGCCGGCGAGATCCGGATCGGCGCCCGGCTCGCGCAGGCTCTCGACGGTGCGTTCGAGCTGCGCGCCGGCAACGGGGCGTGCGCGCTCGTGCGCGCCCATGCTGCACCAGCCCCGACCGTCGTCACCGGACCCCGCCGCACGTTCGTCGGCCGCGAGAGCGAGCTCGAGCTGCTGAACGCCACCTACGAGCGCGTCACGCGGGCGGCGTGTCCTCACTTCGTCACGCTCGTCGGTGATGCCGGCATCGGGAAGACGAGCCTCGTCGGCGCCCTCCACGATCGGATCGCTCCCGCGCCGGGTCGCTGGCTGCTGGGTCGGTGCCGATCGTATGGCCGGTTGAACACATTTCGGCCGCTCGGCGAGATCGTCCGGGCGTGCTTGGACCTCGACGCGGACGCTCCGCCCGAGGTCATGGCTGAGCGTCTGGGGGGACGGGTTGACCTCCGCCCGCTTCTGGGGCTCGCACCGGAGGCAGAGCAGGAGCCGTGGGAGGCGAAGGCGCGGCTGACGCAGGCCTGGATCGCGTTCCTCGATGAGATCACGCAGAACGGCCCGATCAGCGTCGTTGTCGAGGACCTCCACTGGGCCGAGGATCCGCTGCTCGAGCTTCTGGCCGTCACGGCACGAGAGGCGAGCGGACCGCTGCTGCTGCTCGGTACCGCGCGGCCGGAGCTGATCGGGCGGACGCAGCCATGGAATCAAGGGAACGCGAACGCCTCGCGGATCTGGCTCGAGGCGCTGTCGCCAGACGAAGCCGAGCGGATGCTCGACGAACTCGCCGGCGGCCTGCCGCCGCGCATCAAGGATGCGATTCTGCGGCCCGCCGCGGGCAACCCGTTCTTCGTCGAGGAAGTACTGCAGGCCTGGATCGATCGGGGCGTGCTCCATCGCAGCGGGAACGGCTCGACCGCCGTCGATCTGCCCCGCCGGGTCGGCGTGCCAGAGACCGTCCAGTCGGTCATCGCCGCGCGCGTCGATCTGCTGCCCGTGCTCGAGAAGAGCGCGCTGCAGGCTGCATCGGTGGTCGGGCGGACCTTCTGGGCGGGCGCGGTGCGCGCGCTGCTGGCCGCGGCGACGCCGCGATTCGACCTGCTCGAGGAACGCGACTTCGTCCGACGGCGTCGTCACTCCTCGCTCGAGTCCGAACGCGAGTACCTGTTCAAACACGAGCTCACGCGCGAGGTGGCCTATCGGTCGCTGCCCACGCCCAGGCGCGCGCAGTTGCATGCGAGCTTCGCGGGGTGGCTCGAGCGCCGGGACGCCGGCAGCGGTCGTCACGCCGCGCTGCTGGCGCACCACTACGCGCAGGCGGTCGCCCCTGAGTCAGCTGCGATCGCGTGGGGTCAGGACCCGACCGTCTGCGCAGAGCTTCGCGCCAGCGCCATCCGCTGGTCGCGGCGCGCCGGCGAGCAGGCGCGGGACCGCCACGCGATGAACGATGCCGCCGCGCTCTTCCGGCAGGCGGCCGAGCTCGAGCCCGACGAGCAGGCGCGAGCCGACCTCTGGCGCGCTGCGGCGAACGCCAGTGAGCAGGCGTTCGGGATGGACGGCTTCCGCGAAGCGCTCGAGCACGTGATCGAGCTCACCCCGGAGGGTCAATCCAGGGCGCAGCTGTACTCCGAGCTCGCCATCCGCGGAGCGAATCCCGCGACGTGGACGGATCCGCCGGTTCGCGAGACGGTCGAGACGTGGATCCGGCATGCGCTCGAGCTGGGCGGGTCCGACCCGGCCGTGCGGGCTCGGACGCTGATCGCCCGCACGAGCCTCGATCCCGTGGTGACCTCCGACGCGGCCAGGGAAACGCTCGAGATCGTCAAGTGCCATCGATTGGACTCGCTGCTCGGTCCCGCGTATCGGCACCTCGCGCACTGCGCCACCGCCGCCGGTGACCTCGAAGCGGCGCGCCGGTGGGCGGATCGCGAGCGGGCGCTCCCGCCCGAAGTCGCCGATCGCAGCGAACGGACGCTGTGGTACCTGCACGCCACCATGGTCTACCTCCGACTGGGACGGATCGCGGAGGCATCTCGCTTCGCCCAGGAGCACGACGCGCTGGCAACCCGCCTGTCACCACACCACCATGTCCATGCCGTCGGGGCCACGCTGCTCACCCGGACCGTCGTGGGCCGCTGGGAGGAGGCGAGCCGACTGGCGGCCGGGGTCGAGGCCGCGTCGGTCGCGAACGCCGACACCCTGTGCGACATGAACTGGCGTTCACTCCTCATGGCTGCGCTCGCGTCGGCCCGGCTCGGCGATGCAAGCGAGGCGCGCCGGCTGGAGGAGCTCGCCGCCGCGATCGTCCCGCCGCACGCGTCGCTCGGCCAGGAGCCCGCGTACCTGCGGCTGTTGCTCCTCCGTGACGACCTCGACTCCGCCGAGCAGGTGCTGGAGGTCGATCCAGGCGCCTACGTCTGGACCGACGTCGACTACGGCGCCGCCCGGCTCGACGGGCTCGCCGCCATCGGCGACCACGCCCGGATCGAAGCCGAGGCCCCGCCGCTGCTGCGAGCGGGCGGCTACGGCGAGCCGTTCGCGCTGCGAGCGCTCGGCCGCGCCCGCGGCGACCCTGCACTCTTCGGACTGTCGGCGACTCGTTTCGAGGCGATGGGCCTCCACTGGCACGCGCACGAGACACGGGCGCTGAGCTGAGCAGTTCCGGAGATCGCTCATGCCCGACGCCACAGGCAGGCTGTACCTCGATCTGCTCAAGCGCTGTCTGCTCAACCTGATCTACGAGGACCCGGCCATCCGCTTCACGTGGGACGACGCCGATGCGAGCACCCTCGTGTCGTTCGACCGCGACAAGCGATGCGGCGGGCTCGACTGGCCGAGTCAAGCGCACACGATGATCGGCCTGCGACGGCTCGACAACATCGAGACGCTCGTGACGAACGTGCTCACGACGGGCACCCCGGGCGACCTGATCGAGGCGGGCGTGTGGCGCGGCGGCGCCACGATCTTCATGCGTGGCGTTCTCAAGGCTCACGGCGTGACCGATCGAACGGTGTGGGTCGCCGACGCGTTCGCAAAGCGGTTCCCCGTCACCGAGCGCGAGGGGGCATCGGACCGCTCCTTCGTCTCGTCCGGATGGCCGGAGATCCAGGCGGTGCAGTCCGGAGTGGCGGCCGCGTCAGAGTCGTTCCTGGCACGCAGCGATGCCCTGTGGGCGGGGACGAGCTACGAGGAGGTGCGCGAGCGCTTTGCCCGCTATGGCCTGCTCGACGACCAGGTGCGGTTCCTCCGCGGCTGGTTCCGAACCACCCTGCCGTCCGCACCGATCGAGCGCCTCGCGCTGCTGCGACTCGACGCGGACCTCTACGACTCCACCTACGACACGCTCACGGCGCTCTACCCGCGAGTCTCGGTGGGGGGCTACGTGATCATCGACGACTACAACGCGGTGGCCGAGTGCCGCGAGGCGGTTCACGACTTCCTGGAAGCGACGCGCACGGACGCTCATCTGCAGCCGATCGACACCGACGCCGTGTACTGGCTGAAGCGCCCCTGAGCGGGCTCACTCCGGCGTCGTGGTCCGACGCGCGGCGTGCCAGCTCAGACCGCGCTCGCACACGGGACCGACGAGCTCGCGCAGCTCGAGCGCGTCGGCGTCCGGGTAGCCGGGGGACGCGGCCGCACGCCCGGGGTAGCGCAGCAGTCGCTGCACCCGCGGCTCGGTCAGGTAGGCCGCCGCGACCATCATCGTGAGCGCGTGGAACGCCTCCGGGTCGTCGTGGCGCATGTCGTCGAGCGGCAGATCTGCCTGGAGTGCCCTGCGGGCCGGCGCGAGCAACTCCGGATGCAGCGCAGCAACGCGATCGGCGCCGCTGCCGTGGACCTGCACGTGCGAGGCGGCAGGCATGCCGTCGCGGCACGGTATGAGCGCGTCCGCCAGCCGGGCGAGTCGTCGGCGCTCGTCGCCCGTCAATGCGGTCGCGTTCACGCGGGGACCTCCTGGTTGCGGCGAGCGGCGATCAGTCGCTCGGTGTTCCGCAGGGCGAGGGCCGCGATCGTGGCGGTCGGGTTCATCCCCGACGCGGTCGGCCACGTGCTGCCGCCGAAGATGTACAGGTTGGCCACGTCGTGGCAGCGGCCGTCACCGTCGACGACCGAGGTGGCTGGATCGTGGCCCATCCTGGCCGTGCCGAGGAGATGCCAGCCGGTGTCGCGACTCCGCGGAGCCACGTAGATCTGCGTGGCCCCTGCGGCCTGGAGAGACTCTGTCGCGCGCGCCTCATGCCAGCGCAGCAGCTGGTGGGTCTCCTCCGAGTACCGGTAGACGAGCTTCGGCACCGCGAGGCCGTTCGCATCCTGCACATCGTGGCTGAGGAGGACCCGGTTGTCCTGATCGGGGAGGTCCTCCGAGAAGATCCCCCAGAGCGCTGAGCGCTCCATCCGCTCCCGGACGGTCGCGTGAAAGCGATCACCCCAGAAGTCAGGCTCGCCCCACGGATAGTCCTGCACCGCCGCAAGCGGCCCGCTCGACGCAGCGAGCGCCCATTTCGCGCCGCGCCGGAATCCCCTGCTCTCATCCGTCTCGTAGAACTGCACGGAGTACAGCTGCTGACCCACCGGGCTCGGCCACGTACGCAGCGGCTCCTCGAAGACCCCGGCGACGGCGCCGAACGGGTGCACCATCAGCCGGCGGCCGACGAGCCCGCTCGAATTGGCCAACCCCTCCGGATGCCGCGACGAGGCCGAGGAGAGCAGCAGCCACGGCGTGCCCACGGCGTTGGCCGCGAGGATCACGACCTTCGCGCTCTGTCGGCGCGTGCCGCCGTCCGGACCGACGTACACGACGCCGGTCGCGCGGCCGCGGGAATCGGTGGCGATCCGGATCACGTGCGCTCGGGTGACGAGCCGCACACCGCGCGCGACGGCCCCCGGCCAGTGCGTGAGATCGGGTGAGGACTTCGCCCGCTCCGGACAACCGAACATGCATGACCCGCGATCCGCGCATGGCCGGAGCGGACCGTACGGCCGCGTGGCGATCGCGTTGGATCCGGGCCACCAATGCCAGCCCAGTTCGTTGTGTGCCCGGGCGAGACGGACGCCCCACTCGCGCAGCCGCACCGGCGGCATCGGATACCCGGTCCCCGGGAAGGCGGGATCGCCGTCGAGACCGGAGATGCCGAACTCCCGCTCGATCCGCCGGTAGTACGGCACGAGTTCGTCATAGTCCACCGGCCAGTCATCCGCGATCCCCTCGGTCGAGCGCAGCTTGAAGTCGGACGGCATGTTGCGATGCCACTGCCCGGCGAAGATCAGCATCGAGCCGCCGACGCCGTTCCACATCAGCGCCGAGACCTCGGAGTCCCGCTCGTCGATCGGCTGGTCCCCGACACCCTGTCTATGGTCCGGCCGCCAGAGCCACTCTCGACCGGGCCGCAGCTCGAAGTCGGGCTCCCCGACCCGCATCGTCGAGCGGTCGGGCCACTCGCCCCGCTCCAGCACGACCACGGAGAAGCCATCCTCGGCCAGCCGTCTGGCGGCGACGGCGCCCGCAGGCCCTGCGCCGACGATGCAGACGTCGACCCCAGGCCGGGTTGCGTGCGGGATGGCGAGGCTCATCGGACATCAGGCTCCGCGTCGAGGAAGAATCTCGCAAGTGGCATCGTGCGTATA
The DNA here is from genome assembly GCA_963787335.1 of uncultured Solirubrobacterales bacterium. Classification (GTDB taxonomy): domain Bacteria; phylum Actinomycetota; class Thermoleophilia; order Solirubrobacterales; family Solirubrobacteraceae; genus DASQFQ01. The sequence goes on along the minus strand of CAWBCU010000028.1, from coordinate 236,077 downwards.
CGCCCCAGCCTGAAGCGCACGGTCGCTCGACGCGTAACACGCTCGGACGACAGGCATGGACGCGTTCGGTGCCGTCCGCCGGGTGTTCGAACCGCGGTCCGCCGTCGCGCGCGGCGGTCGGCGATAGCCCGGCGAATTCGCTAGGTCTCCGAACCGTCTCGGCGGGCCGAGGTACCGCTCCGGGGAATGGAGGGCGGCAGCCGGCGCCTCTGGCGAATTCGATGGCTCGCCACGCTGTCTCGGCGGGCTTAGGAGTGACAGGCCGCGATGCCTCCCCGGCTCGCCGCGGCACAACGCCATGGCTCTGCACTCATCTCACCCGCAGCGCGACGCGTGCTCGTCCAGACGAGTCGATAGCTTCACCTCCGCATACGGCCTGACCAGGCATGCCCCCTCCTCGTGCCGAGCGTGGCGTCGGGAACCTGAGCCGAGACGCCCGCTCGTCGTGCCAAGCGATCGGGGCCGACACGGCTTCGGGACGCTCGCGTCTCGTCCAGGGCGGTCGCACCAGACTTGACCGCCGACCCGCCCGCTCGCGTTCCGAATGCGGAAGCGGGGGCGTCCGCTCGCGGGACACGGCGGCATCTGGGTCCGAGAAGGGGATGACGACCTGCTTGACCGTGTCGCGTCTGCGGTTCATGTGTTCTCGAACGTGTCGGACCACGTCCCGCGTGGCTGCGCTCACTGCGACACATTGTTGGGCCGGGGTCTAGGAGGAGCGGGCCGCGGCCGGCCGGGGGAGGCTGTCCCTGGAGGAGGTGACCGCCGACGAGGTCGCCGTAGTGGCGGCCTCGGCGAGGGCGGCCAGGAGGGCGGCGGTGGCGGGCGGGTCGGGCGGCTCGCCGTAGGTCGCGGCGTAGATGTGCCGCTTCGAGCCCGACAGCTCGGTCGCGACGACGCCGTCGGCGGGGTGGGCGCGAAGTGCGAGCCCTGTCTGGGTCGCCACCCCGAACCCGGCGGCCACCCAAGCCGCCATCACGACCATGTCGTCGGAGCTGTAGCCGATCCGCGGCTCGAACCCGGCGTCCGCGCACAGGGACAGCAGGTGGCTGCGGCAGCGCTCGCAGCCCGCGATCCAGGTCGCGTCGCGCAGGCTGTCCAGCCCGCGCCTCGGCGCGCGTCGACAGCACGTAGACGGGATCGTCGAGCAGGTGATGCAGGCGCACCCCGGAGGGCTCGGGCGCCGTCTCGTCGTAGCGGAAGATGATCGCCACCTCGACGTTGCCGGCGCGCAGCAGCTCTAGCGCGTCGAGCGGATGCGTGTCGGTGACGCTGATCTCCAGGCTCGGGTACCGGTTGGCCAGCGTGGCCACCGCCGCCGGCACGAGCGACCCGTTCGCCGAGGCGAAGCCGGCCAGGCGCACGCGGCCGGCGTTCAGCCCGACGTGGGCGGAGAGCTCCGCGTCGGCGGCGTCGACTCGTCCGATGATCTCGGCGGCGCGGTCGGCCAGCAGCTCCCCCGCCGGCGTGAGCCGGATCCCGCGGCCGACCCGCTGCAACAGCTGCGCGCCGGTCTCGGCCTCGAGCCGCGCGAGGTGATGTGTGACCGACGGCTGGGAGTAGTGCAGCTCCCTCGCCGCCGCGGTGACCGAACCGTGGCGCGCGACGGCGTCGATGACGCGCAGCCGGTTGACGTCCAGCATGCATCAACCCTATCTATGAATCAGCACGAAAGTCGGCATTGGACGCATGGGCCGCCGACGCGCAAGCTGCATGGCATGACCGCCACCCAGATCCGCCCCGCCCATCAGCTGAGCCCACTCGTCGACGGCATCCGCACCGCCATCGACCACCGCGAGGACTGGGCCGAGACCGCGCAGCTCGTCGTCGAGGAGCTGCGCCGGCACCTACCCACCCCGGACGTGCTGACCGCCGAGCAGCGGCTCGGCTCACCCGACGACTACGTCGCCCACAACCTGCACGCCGAGTCCGACGGCTCGTTCTCGATCATCGCCCTGATCTGGCGGCCCGGGCAGATCACCCGGATCCACGACCACGTCACCTGGTGCGTGCTCGGCGTCATCCAGGGCGTCGAGCACGAGGAGCTCTTCGACGCCGATCTGAACCTGATCGGCGAGAGCGACAACCACGTCGGCGACGTCAGCGGCTTCGCGCCGCCCGGCGACATCCACCGCGTGCGCAACACCGCCGACGAGACCGCGATCTCGATCCACGTCTACGGCACCGACGTGACGCGCGTCGGCTCCAGCGCCCGCCGCTACTACGACTGACCTCGATCGCGACCGCAAACGAAACCAACTCCCCGGACGACCAGAGGAGCAACAGCCATGTCACGTGTCCGCGTCCACAACTTCGCCATCTCACTCGACGGCTTCGGCACCGGTGAGGGCCAGAGCCACGACGCACACTTCGGTCACGCCGGGGATCGGCTGCACCAATGGATGTTCGCCACCCGGTGGTGGCAGCCCGGCGGTAGCGCCGGCGTCGACGATGCCTTCGTCCAGCGGCACGATCCGGGGATCGGCGCCGAGATCATGGGCGCCGGGAAGTTCGGCCACCCCGGATGGCACGAGGACCCGGACTGGAAGGGCGCGTGGGGTCCCAACCCGCCGTTCCACACGCCGGTCTTCGTCCTCACCCACCACACGCGACCGTCGATCGAGATGGAGGGCGGCACCACGTTCCACTTCATCGACGCTTCGCCTGCCGAGGCGCTCCATCCGGCCCGCGAGGCCGCGGAGGGCAAGGACGTACGCATCGGCGGAGGCCCCTCCGTGATCCGCGAGTTCTTTGCTGCCGGGCTCGTCGACCACATGCACGTCGTGGTGGTCCCGATCCTGCTCGGCCGGGGCGTGAGGCTTTGGGACGGACTGGAGGGCCTCGAGAGGGACTACAACGTCGAGGCCACCTCCTCGCCCAGCGGAGTCACGCATGTCACGTTCACCCGGGCGGGTGTCTGAACCGCCTCGACCGAGAACCCAGGCCACGGCCGCGCGGCTAGCTCCTTCCGAACCCACCGTCGCATTCTCAGCTGCCGCGGCGGCCGCCTGACCTCAGCCATGCGTCTGCGCGCAGACGGTCGGCGCGGCGAGTCAGTATGGGCTCGTTCTGTGGCGGGCCGGCCCGCCACAGAACGGAATGCTCACCAGGTGCCGGTCAGACCAGCGCTCCAAACCGCATCGGTGGCACGGGCCGGGCGCAGGCCGCGGCCCGTGCCGGACGCGCTACTTCGTCGCCAGCTGCGAGATAACGTCGGAGTCGCTCTCCGCGAGCGAGACCGCGTAGAAGGCCACGAGGTCGTCTCCCGTCGTGTTCTCGAGACCCATGTAGTCGCCCACGAACGGTCCTCGTCCCGCCGACTCGGGCGCGAGCGTGAAATCGAACGGTCCAAAGAGGTGATCGTCGCCCGCGAACGTGCGGCCGCCATCTTCGGAGTGGGTCAACCAAACGTCTGTCGGGAGCCCGGGAGCCGGCGTGTTGTTGCGGATGTCGTAATACAGCACCGCAACGCTGCCGGACTGCGTCACCTCAACCGCATGGTTGAAGGACTCCACCGCCGGATCGCTGACCGGCACCGGCGTACTCCAGTGGCGGCCGCCGTCGGTCGAGCGCGAGAGGACAACATGGTTGACCGTGCCGCCCTGCGCGTCTGACCACGCGATGTAGGCGGCGCCCGAGTCCATGTCCACGGCGATGTCGGGCAGATAGTCGCCGACGCGCAGCGGAGAGCCGTCGTCGGGGTTGTAGGTGCCGATCGTGCCGAGCGGCGCCACCTTGGTCGGCCCTGACCATGTACGTCCCGCGTCGTTGGAGCGCAGCACGGTCATGAACACGCCGTTCGTGTTCGGCTGGATACCGGAACCGCGGAACAGCACCGCGGCCACGTTGAGCAGCGTCCCGTCGGGCAGGACGGCGATCTGGTTGCCTTGGAAGTACGCGTTGGACCTGCGCATCGCCACGGGCGTGCTCCAGGTCAGTCCGCCGTCGGTCGTGCGCGAGAACATCGGCAACCCGCGGTAGGCGAACGAGTGCAGGTCTGCGTTCTCAGACTGGGCGCCCCCGTTGGGGTAATCACCGCGGAGCCACGTCGCATACGCGTAGCCCGGGCGCGTCGGATCGCCGGTGACCGAGATCTTGTCGTTGAAGGCCCCGCGATCGCCGACGTCCTCGATCAGGATCTGCGGCGGGCGCCACGCCCCGGCCTCGCGGTCGAAGCTGGTGATCGAAACCGCGGAAAGCCCCAACGCGGCCGAATCGATCGGCTGTCCGATGAAGTAGGCGTTGCCGCCGCCGTCGTAGGAGACCCACGGGTCGGTCACCCGCCCGAACCGCTCCGGTCCGCCCTGGCATGCGCTCCACGGCACGTCCGGCAGCTGCGACCACGACGCGGCACCATCCTCAGAGATCCATGACGTCAGGCCACGCGCGCCGCCATCAGGCCAGCGGTCCTGCTGCGCGGCACCAATGATCTCATCCGGATTCAGGGGGTTCACCGCGACCTGAGGCTCGACCTCGGCTCCGTCATAGGCGCTGGCGAAATCGGATGATGCGCCGGCTGTACAGCCGGCCAAGCTGTGTCCAGCGCTCACGTTCAAGGGTGCGCTGAGTTCATAGTCGGCGGCCACCGCCGGCGCGGCAGCCAACAACGCCGACGCCAGACCCACGGCGACCAAGCGGAATACGGGCACGAACACCCCTCCTCCGTCCGACTCTCGGGACACCTGCACACCGAGCAGGACCGACGAGCCACCGGTCGGGCGCAGCGGCCCTGTCAAGCCGAGCCTCCCACCCACAGAGAAGTCCGTCAAGACCGAACTGGCGAAGAACACGCTCGCTGACTAGAAATCTCGTCCGCGCGCCTGAGCTCGAATTTCTCCTGGCGCGAGCGCCGGATCTCCTCCCGCTCCTAGCTGGTCGGCAGATCAGGGCGCTTGCCGCCATCGGCCTCATGCTGGCGAACCTCGCAGCCAGGATCATGTCCGCGCAGAAGGGATTCCTGAGCTATGACCGAAGAAGTATCCCGACGAGCTCGTGCAGCGGGCGGTGGGGTTGGCGGTTGAGGGCGACCGGCTGATCGCGCACATCGCGCACGATCTCGGTATGCACCCAGAGACGTTGCGCAACAAGGCCTCCGTCAAGCCCGGGACGGCTCACTCCGTGGTTGCGGTCCGACCTGCCCTGGCCACGCGCTCAAGGCTCCGAGCCGCTGCCGAAAGCTCGCGGCACTGTCTGACCCACCGCTGCTGCGTACCGCCGCTATTTTGATCCGCGCTCTCAGCCGAAGTAGCGCCGCACCTGCGAGATGTCGGAGCGGTAGTCCGGCCTCAGTACGTACGGTCCCCCCTCGCTGCCGTGGGAGACGACCTTGTTCTTCCCGATCACGATCGCCACGTGCGCGCCCGTTCCGGGCCCGTAGTGGACGAGGTCGCCGGGCTTGGCGTTCGCGAGCGACACGACGCGTCCGTGGTTCTTCTGCGTCCCGGTGTACCCGCCCTTCCAGTTATTGCCGTTGACGACGTCGGGGCCGGCGTTGGCGCCGCCGAGCGCGTCCCACAGGCACCAGGTCACATACGAGGAGCAGTCCGCCCAGATCGGATAGCGGCCACGGTGCGACCGAAGGCGGTTCGTGATGCCGTCCCAACGCCGCGGACCTTGCGTGTAGTGGACTTGCCCCGCGTGCCGGTGCCCGAGCAGCGCGGCGCGCTTCACACGACGGCGAATGCGCTTGATGCCGGGGCTTGGCCCCTCCTCGCCGTCATCCTCGTCGCTCTCATCCTCCTCGTCGAGGTCGCCCTCGAGCTCCGGGTCGAGCGACTCCTGCTCGGCCAGCTCTTCCTCAATCGCCTGGAGCTCGTCGACGGCGCCGTTGTCTGCCGCGTGCGCCGCGGTGTCGTCGCCGTCGGGTGGGGGCTCCTTGTCAAGCGGGAGCTTGTCGACGTTGAGATCGACGATCTCTCCCAGAAACAGGGCGCGTGACGGTCCCATCGAGCCTTCCATCGCGTAGCTCCTTCCGAGCTGATATGGCGCGCTTGGCTACCTCTAACCGATTCGGTCCCGCGCGTCAACCTGTGTTCATGAGAAGGTGCTCTATGAGAACTGCAGGCGCGCCTTCTGCACCGCGGGGTCGTCGCGGGCGTCCGGCAGCGAGACGGCGAAGTTCCCGCGGAGATACCGACCGCGCCTGTGTATGCCCACGACCCGGCCCGACCGGAGGTCGATCAGGCACGACCCCGAATTCCCGTGCAGGGTGGAGCAGTCGTGCACGATCTCACGGCGTTCGTGATCGAAGCCGGTGACCTTCCCCGGTTGGACACGCTTGAAGCCGTAGAGGTCCGAGAAGGTCCGGTGTAGGGCCTCGGCGCTTGTGCCGGGATCGGGATCATTGAGCGGAAAGCCGATGACGTATACGTCGTCTCCTTCCGCTACGCCGACCTTGTCCGCGAGCGGCAGCGGCGGCGGCAGCGTACTGGCGGCGGTGCCGTCGGCGGCGACTCGGAACAGCGCAATGTCGAAATCAAGGCTCACGCCGACCACCTCCCGGATGGCGAACTCCCGTGGCTCGCCGGCCAGAAACTCTTCATTGAAGTCGATGCGCGCTTCGATCTCCGGCTCGAACGGCCAGTCAGGAGGCCCAACCAGAAAGTGCTTCGCGACGTGCCGGTTGGTCACCACGATGTCGTCGCCGACGAGGAATCCGGTGCCGACGACGTCGTGCTCCTCATGTCCCATGAGTTCGATCCGCCCAACGCTGCGCAGCGCCGACTCGATCGCCGCGCGGTGCTCCTCGAGCTTCTCCCAGGGCGGCTTGGGCGGCCGGAAATGTCCATCCTCGACAAGCAGCGCCGGGCGCCCGAAGAGCAAGACCACCGACTCGAGCCCGAGCCGCTCGTCATCATCGAGCTGCGCCTTTGGCCCGTCTGCTCGCACCTTTCCGAGGCCGCTCACCGCGCCGGCGGCGATCACGGCGACGATCTCCGCCTGCCCCGCCGGCTCCTTGCGGCCGGGCACTGAGAGCGCGTCGGCGATTACCTGGACCGAGTCAGTTCGTAGCAGTGCCTCGATCTGCTCGACGTCGGGCGTCCCCTGCTGAAAGTGGCCAATTAGCTCCGCATCCGTCAGCTGGGTCGTCCTTGCCATGATCAGCCTCCATTGGTCGGGTTAGCTGGTGCTATCGGACGCCGACTACCGAGTCAAGCTGGCGCCGAGGAGTCTCGATCGAGAGAATTGGCGTTTGGCGGCGCTCCGCAGTCTCGAACACGTACACATGCGCACTCGGTGGCCGCGTCAGTGGCAGTTGCCGTACAGACATCCGTCCGTCCGGAGTCTCTGAGTCTGCTCGCGGTTCACGACCTCGGGCGCGTCGAATGAGCCACGAGCTGCTCAGCGACGACGAGAAAGCGTGCTTCGCGCGCTTCGCGGTGTTCGCCGGCGGCGCCACCGTGCAGGCGGCGGAGACGATCACCGGCGCCAGCATCGACACGCTTGACCGCCTCCTCGCCAAGAGTCTGCTCGTGCGCCGCCGCGAGGGACACGGACCCACCCGGCTCGGGATGCTGGAAACGGTGAGGGCGTACGCCGCCGAGCGCTTCGCCGCCGTTCCAGATTGGGAATCTATACGTGAGCGCCATTCCAGTTACTTCCAGTCCTGGGCTGGCCGCCACGGGCCCGATTCGGCGCTCCACGGCCCGGACCGTCGCGAGCACCTCGAAGCATTGGACGCCGAGATCGAGAACTTCCGCGCCGCCCTTCAATGGGCCAACGAGCGAAACGCCACCAGTCAAGCCCTCGAGATGTCCGCGGCGCTCGTCGATTACTGGATGATGCGCGACCGATATGCGGAGGCCGTCCATTGGGTCGAGACAGCGCTGCAGAAGTCAGATCCCACAGGCGACCCGGCGGTGCGCGCCCGCGCACTCTGCAGGGTGTGCTGGCCCTTATGGGCAGTGGGGCGAGCAGATGAAGGGCCGGCGCTGCTTTCGGAGGCCGAGAGGATCGCCCGGGCGCTCGCGGATCCGCTGACCCTCGCATTCGTTCTCTATCACCGCGCCGCGCTGCTGAGCTACGGCGGTGAACCGGACGTCGCTGCGGCGTCCGCCGACGAGGCGCTGGACTTCGCGAGAGCGTCTGGCGATTCGTGGACCATCGCGATGGCGGCCTGGGCGCGAGCGAAGGCTGCTCGCAAGCGCCGATGAGCTTCGCGACCGCGTCGACGAGGCGGCGTTGCTGTTGGAAAGGGTGGGCAACGCCTACCAGTTGGCGACGGTGTACCACAATGCCGCCGGCTCGTCGTTGCGCAGAGGCTGGGATGGCGACGCGGCGGTGTACCTGCAGCGGGCGGTCCCGCTGATGCGCCAGATCGATCATCCGTACCAGTGGATGCTGCTGCGCGGCAACGTCGGAGTTGCCGCGCTGGTGGCGGGCGACGCCGAAGCCGCCCACGACGCGTTCCGCGAAGAGCTCGCGCTGAGCCGCGAGCTCGTCGTCCCACCCGCCGCGTCCCACGCCCTCACCGGCCTCGCCGCGGTCGCGGCAGTCGACAACGAACTGGAGCGCGCCGCGCGGCTGGCTGGCGCCGCCGCGCATCGCCACGGCCACACCGAGAACGACGTGAGCGCCAGGCTCGATCCGACCATTCTCGAGCCCGCGCGGACGCGCTTCGGAGCTGGCGCCTGGGACATGGCTTTTCGCGAAGGAGCCGCGCTGAAGTTGAGCGAAGCGATCGCCTACGCACTCCACGAACCAAGTCAACTGGCCGGAGGCGCCGCCCCTACCGCGCCCGGACGGGCTGGCCAAGACCGCTGACACAGAGCGAGCCGCGCTCCTCGATCCGCGCCACGAGGCAAGCTCGCGAGCTGCAATCGCTTGCGCACTGCCGCGAAGGCCAGGCCACAGAAGGCCGATGCGCGCTTGCGCGACGAACGAGCGTTCGCGTCCGTCGTTGCGTGCAAAGGGCGCGCGGGCGGCCCCTGCGTCCGCGGCCACGAACACCCTCCCCGGAGCCGGGGACCGCACCTTGATCGGCGCGGCGGCCCGCGCCTCGCCTGCGAGGCCGACGAGCAGCGCGACGACGCACGTCGCGATGCCCAGCTTGATCGTGTTCCGGTGGAGTCCGACGAGCGACCTTAGTTCGGCGCGCATCGACTGTCAACCGGAGCCGCCGCGCGCGAGCAGGAGGCGCGGTGTGGCTAGAGTCGCCGTGTGAGACTCCTGAGCGTCCTCGTGCTCGTGCTGGCGAGCCTCGCCGCGTCACCCGCCGGCGCCTCGGGGGCGGTTCACCTGCGCGGCACGGCCTACGAGTTCAACAACCCCGGCGTCCGGCTCGGCGGCGCTGCGGTTCGGGTCGCCGAGGACCCGCGCCTGCGTGCCGTCACGCGGCGCGACGGCACCTACGACCTCAAGGTCCCGGACCGCGCGCGCGTCACGCCGTACATCGTCGCCGCCGGCTATCACACGATCCATCTGCAGACGTTTCGCGTCGACGGCGAGAGCCTCGACCGCGTGAACTTCCAGACGCCCACCGACGCGGTGTACCGAGGCGTTGGCCGCGCTGCTCGCCGTGCCGCTCGACGCCGAGGGCGAACTGCGCGACTGCGCGATCGTCTCGACCTTCAGCACGCGGGACGTGCGCGACCTGAGCTTCGACGCGTTCACCGCGTTCGGGGCGCACGGCGTCGCCGGCGCGACGGCATTGTCGACCCCGGCGCTGCCCGCTCCCACGTACTTCAACGACCGGGTCCTGCCCGATCCTGCGCAGCGTGTGTCGTCCGTCGACGGCGGCGTGATCTGGACGAGCGTGCCCGCCGGCGTCTACACGATCCGCGCGCGCCACCCCGACACGCGGTTCGCGCGCTTCGTCGCGACGTGCGAACCGGGCCGGATCGTCAACGCGAACCCGCCGTGGGGGCTGCACGAGCTCGGCAAGCCGATGCCCGCCAAGGTGTCGGCCGGCTGGTCGGTGCGCGGCTCCCGCGTGGCCCTCCGCCGCCTGCGCGCCGCGGCGCTCCCGCGGCGAGCCGTTGCGCGTGTCCGCTGCAAGGGCCGCCACTGCCCCTTCGGCTCCCGCAGGGTGAGGCGGGGCGGTCGAGGGTTCGCGGTCGCCGGTCTGCGCGCGGGTCAGACGATCGAGCTGCGCATCACGGCGCCCGGCCACGACGGCAAGCTCGTTCGCTGGCGCCTCCGAGCGTCTCGCACGCCCGTCGCCGAGGTCCGCTGCATCCCGCTCGGCAACCGGGCACCTCGGTCGCGCTGCTGAGAAGCGACTAGAGGTCGAGCATCGCCGCGGCGACCTCGCCTGCGGCCGCCTCGGGGATCGCGGTCGCGGCGTCTTCGAGCACGAGCAGCCGCGCGCCGGGGATCTCGCGCGCGAGCGCTTCGCCGTTGCCGACCGGGAAGAACGGGTCGCGGCGACCGTGCACCACGAGCGCCGGGAGCGCGAGCTCGGGCAGGCGCTCGCGCCAGCGCGGCTTGCAGTCGAGCTTCGAGAACACGATGCCGATCTGATCGGCCATGTGGAGGGCCGGACTCGTGCCCTGCGTGCGGTCCCAGATGCGCGAAGCGGTCGCCCGTGCGGCGGCGGGGTCGTCGCCGAGGATCTCCGCGCCGGCGGCGGCGAACCCGGCCACGGCGGCGCGGTCCGACCAGTCGGGCAGCGGGTGCGAGAACAGCCGCTGCATCGTCGCCGCGTCATGGTCGGGCAGGTCGTCGTCGGGGGGCCCGGGCGCGACCGCCCGCGTCCCGGCGAGCGTGAGCGCCGAGAACGCGTCCGGGTGGTCGAGCGCGGCGACCTGGGCGACCATCCCGCCGACGCCGATGCCTGCGAGCAACCCCGGCCGGTCGTCGAGCCCGCGGGCGAGCGCCGCGGCGTCGGCCGCGAGATCGCGCAGCGTGTAGGCCGGAGCCTCCGGATCGACGATGGTCGACGCGCCGCTGTCGCGCAGGTCGTAGCGCACGACGTGGCGCCCGCCGCGAGCGAGCGCCTCGCAGAGCGCGTCGGGCCACGAGAGCATCGTCGTGCCGCCGGCGAGCAGGACGAGCGGGGCGGCCGCGTCGCCGAAGTGCTCGACCCCGAGCGTGACGCCGTTGGCCTCGACCGTCGTCATCGCGCGGCGAGCGTGATCAGGCGATCGCGACGGCCGCTTCCGGCGTCAGGTTCCGGAAGGTGAAGGAGGCCTCGAGGTAGAGCGTGACCTGCTCGGCGTCATGCGACGTGTAGCCGACGGAGACGTCCTGGCCGCAGTGGAAGACGAAGTCGCCGCCGCGCAGCGCCAGCACGACCGCGCCCTTGAGACCGGGCGTCCACACGATCGGGCCGTCGAGGAGGCTCTTGAGGTGATCGAAGAGCGGATAGCCGCCGAGCTCTCCGGTCTCCACGACGCGCGTCCACTCCTCGCGACTCAAAGCCAGGCCGTAGCCGCCCTCGATGCCGTTGCGCTTGAGCAGGTCGACCGCCCGGGCGACGGCGCCGGGGTAGCCGTTCGCCTCCTCCGGCCGCCCGATCGGGTCGTGGGGGCAGGCCGGGACGATGCCGTCGATCCCGACCGCGGCGGAGCCGTGGAACACGACGGTGTTCTCGGCCTCGATGAACTGGCGGGCGGCGCGGTCGAGGTCGTCGAAGTCGACGTCGCCGGCGCCGCGGTCGCCGTCGAGCAGCTCGGCGCGGGAGACGGTGAACGGGACGTTGAACTCGACGACCGGCAGGGCGCGGCGACGGGCGGCGGTGACGCCCGTGAGCGCGACATCGACGGGGTCGACGCGGCCGAGCGGCACCGAGCTGAACTCCCAGCCGTGCGGGCCGGAGAAGTCGACCAGGCGGCGCGAGGCCATACCCGGGGTCAGGCGCTCGCGCGCCTCCTCGTCGATCAGCGCCCAGCCGCCTTCGCTGATCGGCGCGTGCGACCGCAGCAGGTGGCTCATCGCAGGCCGCCGATCCCGAGCGAGCCGAACGTCGGCCGCGGGCCGCTGTCCGGGCCCGGGTCGTCGATCGGGGCGTTCTCCTCGGCGTTGCCGGCGTTCTCGGTGATGTCGCCGTCCTGGAAGAGGATCCCCTTGGCGATCTCGGCCCACTCCGGGCGCTTGCGGAAGAGGAACTCGAGGTCCATGGCGAAGTGCTTGTACTCCTCGTGGCGCGCGTTGGCGATGATCGCCCGCGCCTCCTCGTCCTGCTCGACGGCGAGTCGCTGCTCGTACCAGTTGATCGCCTCGGCCTCCTCGGTCACCGACGCGAAGATGCGCGCGAGCGTCCGGATCTCCTGGCTGAGCTCCTCGGGCGGCTCGTGGTACTGGTCGAAGCCCATCGCGGCGCTCGATAGTTACAGATCGAGCACGAGGTCGGCGCGGGGGCGCGCGCAGCAGATCAGCACGCTGCCGTCGCCGGGCGGCTCGACCGGGTCGGGGTCGTAGTCGACGCCCCCGGACATCACCGCCGTCTCGCACTCGTGGCAGACGCCGGTGCGGCACGACCAGCGCACCTGGACGTCGCACGCCTCGGCGAGCTCGAGCACGTTCGCGTACTCCTCGCTCCAGCGAATGGAGAGATTGCTGCGCGCGAACTCGACCGCCGGTCCGTCTCCCACCGGGCCCGGAGGCGGGTGGGGGTCACGCGCCGGCGCCGGGGCGATCCCCGGGGTGGAGCCGGCTGCCGGCCCGAACCGCTCGGTGTGGATGCGAGCGGCCTCGAGGCCGAGCGCCACCAGCCCACCGCTCAGCTCGTCCATGAACGCGGTCGGGCCGCAGAGGTAGGCGTCGGCGTCGCGCGGGAGGTCGAGCTCGGCGAGTAGATGGGCGGAGAGGCGGCCCGTGCTGTCGAAGCCGGTGTCGCCGGGCGCCGGGTGGCTGTAGGCGACGTGGGTGTGCGCGTGGGGGAGTGACGCGAGCAGCGCGCGCGCTTCGGCTGCGAAGGCGTGCTCCGCGGCGCTGCGCGCGCCATGCAGCCACCAGACCTCGCGCGCGGCGTGCTCGCCCGCGAGCGCGTGGAGCATCGCGAGCACCGGGGTGGCCCCGATCCCGGCGCTGATCAGGATCACGGGCACGATCGGCCGGCTGCAGGATGAACGTGCCGCGCGGCGCAGCGATCTCGAGCGGATCGCCCGCCCGTACCCGCCCGTGCAGATATCCGCTCGCCCGGCCGTCGGGCTCGCGCTTGACGCCGATCCGGTAGGAGCCGTCCGGCTGCCCGCAGAGCGAGTAGTTGCGCAGCGCCGACGTCGACTCGTCGAGCTGGACTCGGACGGTCAGGTACTGGCCGGGCCGGGCGGCCGGCAGCGGTCCGCCGCTCGGGTCCGCGAGCCGGATCGAGACGACCTCGTCGCTCTCGTGCTCGATCCCCGTCACGGTCAGCGGCCGGAAGCCCGGCCAGGCCGGCGGCGGCCCGGCCTCCTTCAGGCCGGCGTTCCCGCCGCTCCCGTCACCCTCGAGCAGCGCGCGGAACGACGCCTGCCAACCGGGGCTGAGCGCCGGGATCCGGAGCGCTCGCACCAGCTGCCGGCGCGGGTGCCCGGGGCGGTAGAGCAGGCCGTCGATCTCGGCCACCGTCATCTGCTCGGGCCCCGACGCGACCTTGACGATCGCGTCGCCCGCCTGCACCTCGCCCTCCTCCAGCACGCGGAAGTAGAAGCCGGGGCGCTGGTGCGAGACGAGCAGCGCGGGGATCCGCGGGTCGTCCAGCCGGATGCCGACGCGGTAGCACGTCACCCGCGGCTGGGTGACCTCGAAGACCGCGCTGCCGATCGCGAAGCGATCGCCGATGCAGACCTCGTCGTCGGCGAGCCCCTCGACCGTGAAGTTCTCGCCGAACTGCCCGTGGACGAAGTCGCTGCGCCCGAGCTCGCGCTCCCAGTAGCGGTAGGACCCGAGCTGGTAGACGAACACCGCCCGCTGCTCGCCGCCGTGCCCGCCGCGATCGCCCTGACCGTCGCCGTCGACGTTGAGCCGCCTGACCCGGCGGGGGCCGTCCACCGCATCCTTGAACACCCCGGTGAACACCGTCCGGCCACGCCACGAGACGTCCTTCGGCAGTCCGACATTGAGGGACACCAGCGTGCCGGGCTCGGCCACCGCGCCAGCGTACGGCACGCAGAAGGGGCCGCCCCGACGGGACGGCCCCTCCACAGCAGCGGATGTCGCTCCGGGACCTAGGCCCCGGCGGGCGCGACAGCCGGCTCGTGCTCGAACTTCGGCAGCCACTGCAGCCCCTTGGGCAGGTACCAGTTGCGCTTGCCCAGGAGCTTCATGGTCGCGGGCAGCAGGACCGCGCGGACGATCGTCGCGTCGATCAGGATCGCGACGGCGAGGCCGACGCCCAGCTGCTTCATCTCCTGGCTGTCGCCGAGGGCGAACGCCGAGAAGGTGACGACCATGACCGCGGCCGCGCTGGTGATGACGCCGGCCGTGCTCTTGATGCCCTCGGCGACGGCCTTGTCGGTCGACATGCCGCGGTCGACCAGCTCGCGCACCCGGCTCAGGACGAACACGTGGTAGTCCATCGAGAGGCCGAAGAGGACGACGAACAGGAACAGCGGCAGCCATGGCGTGATGCCGCCGACCGACGTGAACCCGAGCTCCTTCTCGAAGCGCCCGTCCTGGAACACCAGGGTCAGGACGCCGTAGGCGGCGCCGACCGACAGCAGGTTCAGGACGATCGCCTTGATCGGGATGACGATCGACCGGAACGTGACGAGCAGCAGGATGAACGCCGTCGAGAGGACGAACAGGAACACGACCGGCAGGTGCGACTTCATCGTGTCGAGGAAGTCCTTCGAGCCGGCGGTCATGCCGGTCACCGCGACCTCGGCACCCGGGAGCTTGCCCACGGTGGCCGGGATCACGTCGTCACGCAGGGTCGCCAGCGAGCGATCCGACGCGGCGTCGGTGCCCTTGCCGTCGACTGCGATCGACGCGACCGCGACGGTCTTCGCCGGGTTGACGTCGACGTTGAACGGCTCGGACAGGCGGCCGCTCTCGAGCGCCTTCACGTGCAGCTGCTCGATCGCGCCCTTGACCTCGGGCGTGGTGACGTCCTTGGCCTTGATCACGACGCTGGCCGGCACGCTGCCGCCCGGGAACGCCGCGTCGATGCGGTCGAGCGTCTGGATGATCGGCTCGCTGCGGGAGAGGCCCTCGGTGCCGGCCTCCTTGAACTGCATGCCGAGCGCCGGGATGGTCAGCGCGACCAGCAGGCCGCCGGCCAGCACGACCGACACGACCGGGTGCTTGATGACGCGGTCGAGGACCGCGTTCCAGACGCGCGACTCGCCGCGGTTGTTGCGACGGCGCTTGGCGAGGTAGGGGACGCGGCCCTTCTCCAGCCAGTTCTTCTGGCCGAGGTAGGACAGCACCGCGGGGAGGAACGTGAGCGACCCGATCATGGCCACGAGGACCACGAGCATCGTGCCGATGCCGAACGACGAGAAGATCGGGTTGCCGGAGAAGAACATGCCGGCCATCGCCGCCATGACGGTGAACCCTGAGATCAGCACCGCACGACCCGAGGTCGCGGCGGCCACGTCGAGCGCGTCGGCCGACGAGCGGCCCTTGTCGCGCTCCTCGGTCATCCGGCGCATGTAGAACATCGCGTAGTCGACGCCGACGGCGAGGCCGATGAGCATCGTCACCTGCGCGACGGCAGGATGCAGCGGGGTGAGCTGGCTGACCGGGCCGAGCAGGCCCGTGGTCGCCACGAACGAGCTGACGCCCAGCAGCAGCGGGACGCCGGCCGCGACGGCCGCGGCGAACGTGAGCAGGAGGAGCACCAGCGTGCCGCCCATGGAGAAGCTCTGCTGCTTCGCCTCGCTGGCCCGGTCCTTGGGGCCGAGGGCGCGCTGCTGCGACGCGTCGCCGTGCTCCTGCACGAGCAGCTCGGGATGCGCCTTCTGGACCGCGGCGACCGCGGCGAGCGGGGCCTCGACCAGCGGCTCGAGCTTCTCCAGGTCCTGAGCGGTCTCGACCTTGGCGGGCAGCGAGTAGGTCACGAGGACGGAGCGGCCGTCCTTGGAGACCGTGCTCGCGCGGTCCTGCTTGTCGAGCGGGCTCTGGATGTCGGTGACGCCCTTGAGCTTGCCGAGGCGGCTCACGACGTCCTTGACGGCGGCGGTCACCTCAGGAGAATCGGCCTTGACCGAGCCCTTGCCCTGCACGAGGACGCGCTCGCCGACGGTGTCGGCGAAGCCGGCGTCGTCGATGATCATCGCGCCGCGCTTGGAGTCGCCGTTGCCGGAAGCAGCCTGCTCGAGGTTCTTCTGGCCGACGTTGCCGCCGACCACGGTGGCGAGGACGACGAAGAGGATCCATCCGAGGATGGCGGTCTTGCGGTGCGCGGCACTCCATCTGCCTGCGCGGGCCGCGAGATTACGGGGTTGCATTCGGGAGGGTTCCTTCCGGGGAGGACGGGGTGAACTGGGGGATGGGTCGGAATGTCCCAGTTCGTCCGTGCCTCTCCACGGCGGTCTCCATGTGTCAGGCGGTGCGGCCTGACGCGTGCCGCCCGTGTGCTGCCGGGCACCCGGGGGTGCGGCCAGCCCCCTAGTCGCCGGGTGAGCGCCAGGGCCGCGGCGGCCGACATCCCCAGCGCGCCCAGCGTGATGACCGCCGCGCCCGCCAGGAAGGTCGTGTGGGCGGCGGCGTAGTCGAGCGTCCCCTGCCAGTGGCCGATGGCGAGCACGGCCCGCCGCGAGCACCAGCGCGACCGCCGTCAGGCCCGCGGGGAGGAGCGTGACGGCGGGTCGCAGCGCCACGGCGCGCTCGGGCGCGAGGGCGCGCAACGCGGCCACGCCGAGGGCGGTCCAGGCACCGGCCATCAGGAAGCCGCCGAGGACGTCGCTCGGCTCGTGGTGGCCGAGGATGAGGATCGAGTAGACCACCGCGAGCGCGAACAGGCCGCCGAATGCCGCCGCCGCGGGCCGGAGCCGCAGCGGTACGACGAGCAGGAGGCAGAGCACGAGCGCCATCGCCGCCGTCGCGTGCCCGCTCGGCCACGTCGCCGTCTCGACGCCCGGGAAGACCTCGGGCTTGGCGAGGGCCGGCTTGAGCAGCTGGGTGCTCACGTTGGAACCGGCGAGGACGATCGCCACCACGACCGCCGTCCGCAGCCGCCGGCGCGCGAGCGCGACCAGCACCAGCGCGGCCGCGAAGAGCGCGAACGGGCCAGGGTCGGCCAGGTGCGAGAACCGCGTCGCCCACTCGGCCGTCGCGGGGCGCGAGAGGCCGAGGAAGCCGTCGAACGTCCGCTGGTCGATCGTCTCGAACGGGCTCAGGTGGTAGGCCGTGAGCCAGACGACGACCGCGGCGAGGGCGCAGGCGACGGCCGCGAGGAGCGGGGGGATGGCGCGGTGGGGGATCACCCTCACCAGGCTATCCGCGGCCCTCAACCCCGGCTCAAGGCCCAGGATTGGGCAGCCTTTCTTCAGTAGTCCCTGAACATCCTCGGGCTGATCGTCTTCCAGGTGAGCCGCGACGGCGCGTCGTACGACGCCGCCTAGCGGACGATCGCGTACGCGTCGCCGTAGACCGCCCAGCGGAGCGGCAGGGCGAGGTCGAGGTTGCCCTCGCGGAGGAAGCGGCGCTGTGCCGTCTCGATCCGGCTGACGTCCTCGTGGGCGGCCTCCTTGTGCATCTCGACGACGCGCTCGTCGAGGAACGCCTCGAGATAGGCGGCCTCGCCGCCGCCCGCGGCCGGGGTGGCGGCTCGCGCGAGCGCGCGCTCGCGCACGCCCCGCATGCCGTCGAAGCCGTGCACGACGGCCGCGTCGTAGTAGGCGAACTGGCCGAGCGCCTGCAGCCCGTCCTGCTTTGCGAGCGCGACGGCGGGGTTGAAGTAGACGCGGTCGCGCTCGCGGTTCTGCGCGCGCCGGAAGGCGGGCTTCTTGGCGGCGCGCCGCCACTCGCCGACGAACCTCTTCCCCAGCCCCGCGTGTGAGTCGCTGCCGTTGACGCGCTTGAGCGCCGGGATGAAGCGCGCGAGCGGGTTGTGGCGGCGCGCGCGGGTGTAGGCCTGGACGACCTCGAGCATGTCGCCCGTGCCGGAGCAGAAGCCGATGATGCCCGCGGTGTAGCCGCGGCCGTCCTTGATGTCCTCGATGTAGCGGTACTGCTCGCGCCAGTTCAGCGACGAGTTCTCGGCGCTCGAGACGAGCCGCATGGCGATCTCCTTCTTGGCCGGGCTCGCCAGCCCGGTCGCGGCGGCGCCGGCGCTCGAGGGAGCGCCGGCGCCGATCGCGAGGACGAGGGCGGCCGCTACCGCCGCGCGGGCCATCAGCCCTGCTTCTTCGCCTTCTTCTTCTTGAGCTTCGCAAGCTTGATCGAGCGCGAGCGGCTGACCTTCTTGACGTTGCCCGAGGCGTCCGTGGCCGTGATGGTCACCGTCGCCTTGACCTTGCGCCCGGCGTACTTGCGCCGCACCTTCTTCGAGATCGTGATCCGGACCGGGACCGCCTGCCCGGGCGCGGCGACCGTGCTCTTGGTCTTGAGGCGGATCTTGATCGGCTTCTTCTTCTTGGCCTTCTTCTTCTCGGCCGCGACGCCGGCGGTCGACTTGCCCGCCTTCTTGCGCGCGACCGTCAGGGTCGTGGCGACCTTCACCGTCGCCGACTCGTTGCAGCTGACCGTGATCTTCAGCGGCTTGCCCGCGCCGCCGCTGCCGCCCGGGCGGTCGCCGCTGACCTTGACCGTGCAGCTCGGCGCGACCTGGTCGACGAAGGTGGCGAGGGAGGAGGCCTTGGCTCCGAGTCCTGACGGATGCCGTCGCCGTTGAAGTCGACGTAGGCGATGATCGTGTCGCCGCCCGCGTTCGCGCCCGGGTCGGTGATCGTGCCCTGGCCGTTGGCGTCGAGCGTCATCGCGCCGGCGCCTGCGTTCGCCCCGACGATGTCGTAGCGCAGCGTCCGCCCGGCGTAGGGGACGCCGTCCGTGTTGACCGAGGTCGCGGTGACGTTGATCGGCACGCCGCGGGGCGCCCCGGCGTTGCTCGGCGTGAGCTGGAGCAGGGCCGGCACGGCGTTCCTGACGGTCAGCTCGAAGCTCCGCATCGCGCCGGCGGGGATCGACACGTCGTCCCACTCGACGCCGCCGGCGTTGTCGACCGGCTCGCCGACGACGTTGTTGTTGAAGGTCGGCGCCGCGCTG
Organism: uncultured Solirubrobacterales bacterium; assembly: GCA_963787335.1. Classification (GTDB taxonomy): domain Bacteria; phylum Actinomycetota; class Thermoleophilia; order Solirubrobacterales; family Solirubrobacteraceae; genus DASQFQ01. The sequence continues at coordinate 217,003 of CAWBCU010000028.1, read as the reverse complement.
GCCGCGGCGTTCTCGACCTTCGGCCAGACGTCGGTGGCCTCGGAGCCCCACGGGAGGGCTTCGTACTTCGACCACGGCGGTGAGGTCGAGGTCCCGCCCGTGACCTCCGCGAAGCCGCCCGAGTTGCCGGTGTCGGCGTTCGTCCCGCCGATGAAGCGCGGCGGGCCCTCCGTGTAGATGCCCGTGCCGCGGTCGCTGCCGTCGAAGTAGAAGTCGGCGGCGGCCAGCGCCTTCAGCTTGAGCGGGTTCGGCCGAGGTGTTCTTGACGTCCCACCGCACGCCGAACTGCTGGGCGCCGTTGACGTAGGTGGTCGTCTGCGTGATCTCGGCGAAGTGCACGCCCGCGGGGCTGACGGCGTAGGTCGTGACCTGCTTCAGCGGGTCCGCCGCCGAGCCGCTGCCCGTCGCGGCCGACTGCGTCCCCGCCTCGTAGCCCTCGAGCCCGCCGGGGCCGGCGGCGCCCTCGAACCCGTAGACCTTCCCGGTCAGCTCGGCCGGGGCCGCGTCCGGGAAGGCGAGGAAGAAGCCGGCGTCGCCGGTCGTGGAGGTGGAGCGGTAGAAGATGTTGCGCTGCCTGGGTGTCGCGCTTGGCCTGGAGCTGGCCGAGCTCGTCGACCCAGACCGTGAGCGGCGCGCCCGGGATCGTGACCGGGACGGCGAGGGCCGGCCCGGCGAGGGCGGCGGAGAGCGCGAGCGCGAGGAGCGTCGCCAGGGTGGCTGTACGGCGTGTGGGCATCTGGCGACGCTCCCACACCCGGCAGCGACAACGCAAGGGGCGATCGGGATAGGGTCCGAGCGTGGACGTGCCGAGCCGATGAGTGAGCTCGAGCTCGACGTGCACGGCCTGCGGGTGCGGGCCGGCGGGGACTGGCCGGAGGTGCTGAGCTCGCTGGCGCTCGACTTCGCGTGGTTCGAGCGGCCGGTGCCGGCGGAGCCGCGGCGACGACGCTGCCCGTCGAGCGCCGGGCGCCCGACTGGGACGCGCACGCGCGACGCGCGGCCGGCCTTCGTCACGCCGCGCAACCTCGTCCTCGCCGACGGCGAGCGGACGCTGATCGACTACTTCGGGCGCGCGCTCTCGGTCTACGACCGCGCCGCCGGCGCAGCGTCACGATCCAGGGCGAGGACGCCGCGCTCGTGCACGAGGCCGCCTACCACTTCGTCGTCTCGCGGATCGGCGAGCACCTCGACCGCATCGGGCTCGTGCGCCTGCACGCGCTCGGGCTGGCCGGGGCCGCGGGCGGCGTCGCGATCATGCTGCCCTCGGGCGGCGGCAAGAGCACGCTCGGCCTGCAGGCGCTGCGCGACCCGGCCGTGCGGCTGCTCTCCGACGACTCGCCGCTGCTCGACCGCCGCGGCCGGCTGCACCCTTCCCGCTGCGCATCGGCGTCAACGCCACCGACGCGGCGAGCGCTGCCCGCCGGGCACGTCCGCCGCATCGACCGCATGGAGCACCACGCGAAGCTCGCGCTCGAGCTCGCGGCCTTCCGCGACCGCATCGAGCCGCGCCCGCAGCCGCTGCGCCACCTCGTCCTCGGGCAGCGCACGCTCGGGCGCGACCGCGCGCCTCGAGCCGCTCGGCGCGGCAGGCGGCGCTCGGGCCGCTGCTGCGCGAGTCGGTGGTCGGCGTCGGGCTCTACCAGGGGATGGAGTTCGTCCTCCAGCGCGGCCTGCGCGACGTCTTCTCGCAGGCGGGGCCGGGGCTCGTGCGCGCCCGCGGGTGCGCCGCCGGCCTCGCGCGCGCCCGCGTCTGGCGCCTGACCACCGGCCGGGACCACGAGGCGAACTGGGCCGCGCTGGAGCCGTTGCTGCGGTGATCTACATCTGGGTGCGGACGAGCGTCGACTGGGACGACGAGGCGGCCTTCCTCGCGCAGTGCCCGCCGTACTTCCGCCCCAAGCTCGAGCTGTGGAACGCGACCTTCGCGATGCCCTTCCACGTCTTCCGCGGGCGGGTCCGCGGGATCGCGCGCGACAACCTCGCGGCGGTCGAGGGCGCGACCTGCGCCGCGTGGTCCGAGATCCCCGACGGCGCGGTCGTGCTCCCCGTCGATGACGACGACTGGTTCGCGCCCGACGTCGCGTCGCCGAGCTCGAGCGGCGGTGGGACGGGCGCGGCCCGCGGCTGCTCGTGGACGAGCACGTTCGTCGAGGTGCCGATGAACTGGCGCTACGCGGCCGGCAAGGTGATCCGGCGGCGGGCGCCGTGGGTCCCGCTCAAGCCGATGTGGCGCTGCACCACCAACAACTACGCGCTCGTCAAGGCGGCCGGGCGTCTACGAGCTCGCGGTCTTGCACGTGCGTGCGCGCGACCGCTTCGAGGAGCTCGATCCGCCGCGGCTGCCGCTGCGCGTGAGCGCCATGAACCGCACGCTCGCCTCCCAGACCACGCTCGGGTTCCGGAAGCACGCGATCTCCCGCGCGACGCTGCTGCGCCGCTACGCCCGCTACCGGCGGCTGTATCGCGAGCCCGGTCCGGCGCCGGCCTGGTGCGCGCCGCTATCTGCGCGCGGATGGACGGGCTGATGGCGGAGCTGGAGCTGCGGTGAGGGCGGCCGTCTTCGCCATGTCGGACGCCAACCACTTCTGGCGCGTGCACACGGTGACGCGGGCGCTGGCCGCCGCGGGCGTCGAGGTGCGGGTGTACAGCGACAAGCGCTTCGCGGCGGAGGTCGCGGCGTGCGGCGCGACGCTCGTCGACGTGTTCACGCCCTACCCGCTCGAGCGAGCTGACCCCGGTTCCCGGCCGCTGCCCGTCCGCAACGTCTCGTGGGCGGGGAGGTTCGGCGCGGAGCTCGTCGCGGAGGTGGCGGGGTTCGCCCCCGACCTCGTGCTCTACGACAGCTTCGCGGTGATCGGCCGCGTGGTCGGCGCGGCGCTCGGCGTGCCCTACGTCTGCGTCCTCTCCGGGCACAACATGGATCCGGGGCGCGTCGTCCCCGCGATGGCGCACGATGCGCGCGTCGCCATCTCGGAGGCGTGCGTGGAGGCGCTCGAGCTGCTGCGCGAGCCGCCACGGCTGGGACGACGTCTCGCCCTTCTCCTACTACAACGCGCTCAGCCCGCATCTCAACCTCTGCTGCCAGCCGCCCGCGTTCCTGACCGAGGCGGAGCGGCCGGCCTTCGAGCCGCTCGCGTTCTGGGGCTCGCTGCCACCGCCCGACGGCGGCGCACCGAGGGCTGCGCGGCGAGCGCGCCGTGCCGCCGCGGCGCATCTACGCGTCGATGGGGACGATCTCCTGGCGCTACTACGTGCCCGCGGCGCTGGGCGCGCTGCGGGCGGTCGCCGCGGCGGTCGGCCGCCGCAGCGACCTCGAGGCGGTGATCAGCCTCGGCGGCGCCGGACTGGACCGGCGCGATCGCGGAGCTCGAGCACCCGAACGTCCGCGTCGCAGGTGGGTCGACCAGCGCGAGCAGCTGGCCGAGGCCGACGCCTTCTCACCCACAGCGGCCTCAACTCCACGCACGAGGCGCTGTTCCACCGCGTGCCGATGGTCAGCTACCCGATCTTCGGCGACCAGCCGGGGCTCTCCGCCCGCGTCTGCGAGTTCGGCCGTCGCGGTGGCGCTCGCCGAGCCGCGCGGGCCGGTGACCGCGGACGACGTCGACGCCGCCCTGGAGCGGCTGATGGCCGAGGGCCCGGCGCTCGACGAGGCGCTCGCGCTCGCCCACGCGCGCGAGCTCGAGGTGATCGCGGGCCGGCCCGCGGTCGTCGATCAGATGCCTGGCGCTGGCGTAGGCCGGCAGCGCGAGCACCTGCTCGCGCAGGGCGGCCAGGACCGCGGGCGCGCGGCACCGTGGAGCGCCTCGGCGGCCGCGTCGCCGGGCAGCCGCGCGATCGCGTCGGCGCCGGTGAGCACGAGCTCGGCTCGCCCGGCGCGAGGCTGTCGTGCAGCAGCGCCGCCCGCGTCGCGGTGAGCAGGAGCCCGAGGTCGCCGGGCTCGGAGCGCAGGCGCGCCGCATGCTCGGCGACGGCCCGGCGCGCGATGTCGTGGATCGACCACCCCGCGACGTCGGGGAAGCGACGCCGTGCGCGTCGCCGTCGAGCAGCGCGAACGACACCGGGTCGCTCAGCCGGGACTGGATCGCGCGCATCCGCGTGCGGACGAACTCCCCGCCCGGCAGCAGCAGGAGCTGCCCGCTGCGCATGACCGGGTACGGCCCGGTCAGGTGGTCGTGGACCGCGGCGCCGAGGACCGCCGGGTCGGCCGGGTCGCCGGCCAGCGGCAGCCAGGCGCTCGTCGGCGGCGGGTGGGGCGGCGAGCGCCCGCCAGTCCGCCAGCGGGAGCGGCGCTCGGCTCCCCGGTGAGCGCCACCTCGGTGACGGGAGCGTCCGCGAGCTGGGCGGCGAGCACCGCGGCGATCCGCTCGGACAGCCGGATCAGCACCGGGCATCACCGTGGCGAGCGCCGGCTCGGGGGAGCGGTGGCAGCGTCGCGCTCGAGCTCGATCGTCGCCCGCAGCGCCGCCTCCTCCTCGGGCAGCCGCCGCAGCAGCAGCCGCAGCAGCGTCCTCGCGCGTGCGCGGGCCGCTCGCCGTGCTCCAGCGCGAGCCAGATCCGCCCCGGCTCGGCCACGAGCTTCACGCAGCGGCTGGCCAGCCACGGGGCGGGCGGGGCGGCGCAGGCCGGGAACGCGAAGCGCCACCAGTAGACCAGCTCGAACCAGGCTGCGATCCGCCGCTCCTGGACGTCGGACGGGCCGCTGGGGCGGCCGGCGGTCCGGGCCGCGCAGCTGGCTGCCAGGTGCTCGATCTTCCCGCCGTCGAGCTCGGGCCGCTGCAGCGTCCGCACGGCGTCGCGCGTCGCCCGCGGCCCGCCGAAGGCCGACCCCGTCATAGGTCAGCGCCGACGTGCCGGCCAGCGCCGCGCAGCTCCGCCTGCCCGTAGATGAGCGGCAGGTCGACCAGCCCGCCGAGGGCAGCCCGCGCGTCGAGCCGCTTGCCAGCGCCCGCGCGCCCGGTCGGCCTGCTCGTCGGTCGCGAGCACGATCGCCAGGTCGACGTCGGAGAGGCCGGGCGATGAACTCCCGCCCGCCCAAGCTGGCGCGCGTGTAGACGGCCGCGCCCGGCTCGCCGCGGCTGAGCACCCGCCCGACCGCATGGGCGACCACTCGATAGCCGAGCGCCCACAGGTGGCGCAGCGGCGTTCGCGCGGTGGCGAGCACCAACCGCTGCGACCGGCGCGCGATCCGGGAGTGCGCGGCCGCCATCGCGACCATCCTCTCAGGTGTCCGGCGACCAGACCGGCAGCTCGCCCGACAAGGGCTCGAGCAGGAAGAGCTCGATCTCCATGTCGGGGCCGACGTGGTGGTTGGAGATGAACGCGAGCACGCGCCGCCCGAGAGGCGCTCGACCGCGGCGATGAACTTCTCCTGCATCGCGTGCTGGAACGCGCTGCGGGTCTCCTGGACGAGCACCGTCCGCTGGATCTCGATCATCGTCTTCTCGACGTCGCTGTAGATGCCGCCCAGCACGCAGGCGATCAGGTCGTCGCCCATCTGCAGGGACTTTGCGGTCACCGGGACCCGGTGGTGGTAGCGCTTGTGGAGCTCGACCATGGCGTCGGTGATCGCCGCGAGCAGGGCGTCGCCGGTGAGGACGGACTCGGGGCCGGCATGCGGCCTTCCCTCTCGTCCTCCGGATAGGTGCGCGCGCAGGGTGAAGGGCGTGACCCGGCGTACGATGGCTTCCCACCGTAGCGCTCTCTGACTGGTTTACGATCGTCCTTCAACCCACCGCGAGCGAGCACGGACCTCAAATGAGCACAGTGAAGACCAGCCCTCACGCGCACGGCGACGTGCTGACCGCCATCTCGGACGGGATGGTGGGGCTGCTGAAGGAGTTCTACGGCCGCGGGCCGACGCGGACGAAGACCTACTTCGAGGACGACCTCGTGGTGTGCCTGCTCCGCGGCGGCTTCTCGCGCGTCGAGCAGACGCTCCTCGACGGCGGGCGCGGCTCCTCCGTGATCGCGCAGCGGATGGAGTTCCAGGAGCTCATGCGCGCCCGGTTCGAGGGCGTGATCGAGGACGCCACCGGCCGCCAGGTCATCGGGTTCATGAGCGGCAACCAGCAGGATCCGGACATCATGTGCGAGGTCTTCATCCTCGCGCCGACGGACCTCGTGGACGAGCACGAGCTGCCCGCCGAGCCGCGGTCCGCCGGCGGACGAGATGCCGCCGGCCGCTTGACGCGCGGAGTAGCTTAAGTAGTGGAGGGCTCTACCGTGGGGTCGGCCACGTAGCCGGCAGCTCGACGTGACTTCCGAGGGTTCCACCGACCTTGGAGGCGCCGTGCCCACCCCCGATTCCATCGCCGCCCGCGCAGACGCCCTGCGGCCGTTCCTCTGCTCGTCGACGGGTGGAGGACTGGACGCGGCGTGGGTTCACGTCGCCGGCGCGCTGGATCTCGCCACGTCGCCGCAGCTCGAGCGGACGCTCGACGAGGCGGCGGCGCGGCTCGTCGTGCTCGACATGCGCGAGCTCGGGTTCATGGACTGCTCCGGCGTCCACGCGATCGTCGAGGCCAGCCACCGCGCCCGCGAGGAGGCCGCCGGCTGATCCTCCTGCGCGGGACGCCGAACGTCGACCGCGTCTTCGCGCTCACCGGCAGCTCCGACGAGCTCGAGATCGGCGACATCGAGCCGCTGCTCCACGTCGCCCGGGCAGCTCTACCTCCAGTTCTCCGACGACGCGCTGATCCCGTGAGCGCCACCGCCCCGGCGCGGGCCGCCCGAGACGGTCCCGATCGAGCACGAGACGTCCGAGCGGGTCGTGCGGACGCTGGTCTTCGGCGCTGCCGCCCGCCGCGCTCGTCGTCGCGGGCTGGCTGGCGTGGGGCGGAACCCTGCACTGGCACGACCTGGTCGTGCTCGCGATCACCTACACGCTCACCGGGCTCGGGCATCACCGTCGGCTATCCACCGCCTCTTCACGCACCGCAGCTTCAAGACCACGCGCGTGCGTCCGCGCGCTGCTGGCCGTGCTCGGCTCGATGGCCGTCGAGGGCCCGGTGATCGAGTGGGTCGCCACCCACCGCAAGCACCACCGCTTCTCCGACCAGCCCGGGCGACCCGCACAGCCCCCACGTCGACCAGGCGCCCGGGCTGGCGCGGCGCGCTGCGCGGGCTCGGCGCACGCGCACGTCGGCTGGATCTTCCGCGGCAAGGACATGGCCAACCCCGCCCGCTACGCGAAGGACCTGCTCGCCGACCGCGACCTGCGCTTCATCAGCCGCACCTTCCCGCTCTGGGTGGCGGTCGGGCTGGCCCTCCCGTTCGGGCTCGGCGTCGCGCTGACCGGCACGCTCGCCGGCGGGCTCACCGGCCTGCTCTGGGGCGGCGCGGTGCGCGTGTTCCTCCTGCACCACGTCGACCTTCAGCATCAACTCGCTCTGCCACTTCTTCGGCCGCCGGCCGTTCGCGACCGGCGATCAGTCGCGCAACCTCGCCTGGCTCGCGCCGATCGCGTTCGGCGAGGCCTGGCACAACAACCACCATGCCTTCCCAACCTCCGCGCGCCACGGCCTGGGACGCCGGCAGCTCGACCCCGGCGCCTGGCTCATCACGGCGCTTGAGCGCTGCCACCTGGCCTGGGACGTCGTCCGCATCAGCCCCGGACGCCAACAGGCCAAGCGTGGACCCGCGGCAACCTGACCCTCCTCCCAGGACCGTGACGTTCAACCCGGCCGCTAGTTCGTAGCGGCCGGGTGCAGCACCTAGCCGTGCGCCGCTCGAGCAGGTAGCCGGCCGCGTTGGCCGCCTGCCACAGCGCGAGCAGCGGCACCATGCCCACCGCGCGTCTCGCCGGTCGGAGCCGCGCGGTGCTGCAGCCACAGCGAAGCGTCGAGGTGGAAGCCGGCCTCGTCGCGCAGCCGGCCCGTCCCGCGGCGGCGCGCGCGCCGGTGGTAGCGCGCGGCGCCGCGGCCGTAGGCGACGTGCTGGCGCACGAAGCCGCGCAGGTCGAGGTCGTGGGCGTGGCGCACCACCGCGCCGGTGCCGTAGCGCAGGCCGCGGCCCGACGCGCGCCAGCGGTCGCAGAGGTCGCGGTCCTCGGACGCGAACGGGAAGCCGTCGACGTCGAAGCCGCCGAGCGCGAGGAAGTCGTCGCGCGGGACGGCGACGTTGTTGGTCGCGAAGAAGCGCGCCCGCTCCGGGTCGCGGTTGTAGTGCGCGTAGACGAGGTCCTGGATGTGCTGGCTCGCCGTCGGCGTAGCGGGTTGTCCGGGAGCGCGTTGAGCGTGCGGCCGCCGATCATCGTGCCCGGGCGCGCGCGCGGCGCCAGCAGTGCGCGCAGCCAGCCGGGGTCGGGCCGGCAGTCGTCGTCGGTGAACGCGAGCAGCGTCGCCCTCCGCGGCAGCCGCTCCGGCGTTGCGCGCCGCGCCCGGACCGCCGCGCTCGCGCCGCACGAGCGACCGGCAGCGGCGGCGCGTCGCCCACTGGCGGCTCCGGTCCGCCGAGCCGCCGTCGTCGACGACGAGCACCTCCAGCGCGCTCGCGCGGGTGATCCAGCTCGGCGACGCGCGGCCAGGCAGCGCGCCAGCGGCCCGGGCCGGTCCGCCGTCGCGATCACGACGGTCACACCGAGGTCACGGCAGCTCGGCGCGGTCCGCCGCGGCGGATGAAGCGGACGCGCTCGAGCTCGAGGTCGGCGTCGCGCGCCGGCTCGGCGTCCTCGAGACGAAGCCGGCCGCCTGGCCCGGCCGCGTCGACGACGCAGGCCGGCCAGCACCATCGGCAGCCTACGCGCGCAGCGGCACCGGCGCGCGCTGCGCGGGGGTGAGCCCGCGCAGCAGCCGCCCCCACCGCAGCGCGGGCAGGATGCGCCGAGCCCGCCGCCGTAGACCAGCCGCCGCGGCCACGGCCACCCCTGCGCCCGCACCGCGGGTCGCTCCGAGTGCGCCGCCTTGAACTTCGCGGCGAGGAAGACCCGCGGCACACGCGAAGTTGACGTGGCGCGTGATCGCCCGCGGCTCGAGGTAGACGCGCTCGCCCTGCGCTCGCAGCCGGCCGTGGAAGAGCCACTCGGCCGCCATCGCCGTCCACGAGGCCGTCGGCGTGGCGTTCGAGCAGGTCGCGCTTGTAGGAGGAGTTGTGGCCCGGGCTCTCGCCGGCCTCCCCGCCGTCCGCCCCCTCGGCGAACGGCGCGTAGCCGAGCAGGAAGTCGGCCCAGCTCGTCGCCGTGCGCGGGTTCGCGTTGCGCACGACGGGCCCGACGACCGCCCACGGCTCCTCGTGGCGCGCGAGCAGCGCCTCCGCCCACTCGGGGAGCGGGAACGAGTGGTCCTCGCCGAACGCGACGACAGGGGCGGCGCTCGCCGAGCGCGCCCGCCGCGTTGGCCTCCGCGACCGAGCCGGCGCCCGGGAGCGCGCACGACCCGGTGGGAGCCGAGCCGCGCCAGCTCCGGCGGCGGCGTCGCCGGGCGGCTCGGCGAGAACGAGACGAGCACGAGCTCGATCCGGTCCGCGACGGTCTGCGCGGCGAGGCAGCGCACGGTGGCGTCGACCGGTCCCCATCCGGTCCGCGTCGTGAGCACGACCGAGAGCGCGGGCGTGGTCATGCGACGAGGTCGAGGGGGAGCGCTCGGCGGCGACGGCGAGCGCGACCGCCCGCCGGCCGTCCTCGAGGGCCGCCGGCGGCGGCGCCCCGTCGCGGACCGCGGCGAGCACCGCCGCCCACTCCTCGCGTAGCTGAGCCGGTAGTCGCCGCCGGCGCGCGCCGCCAGCGCCTGGCGCGGGAGCGACGCCGCGCTCCCGGCCGCGGCGCGCAGGCGGACGCCGACGCCGCCGGCCGCGCGCCCGATCGGCATCCAGAGCGGCCCGTCGCCGCGGTAGAGGTCGAGCAGCAGGCGGCCGTGCTCGCCGGCGATCTCGACCTGGTTGGCGTCGCTCGTGCCGACCGCGACGGTGGTGGCGAGCAGCGGCCCGGCCTCGATCCGCGCCGTCAGCGCGAGCGCGTCGTCGTCCCCGCTCGCGCGGACGCCCGTGGGCTCGCCGCCGGTCAGGAAGCGCCAGAGGTCGAGGTGGTGGATGGCCAGCTCCCACAGCGCGCCGCCGCCCTGCGGCGGGATCCGCGCGCCAGCCCGCGGGCCGCGCGGCCGCCGTCCAGTGGGTGCGGATCATGCGCAGCTCGCCCAGCTCGCCCGTCCGCGAGCGCCTCGCGCGCGGCGACGACCTGCCGGTGCACGCGCAGGTTGAAGCCGCGCGGCGGCGACGCGGTCGCCGCGCGGCCGCGACCAGCCGGTCGCGCTTGCTCGAGGTCGAGCGCGAGCGGCTTCTCGACGAACACGTGGCGCCCGGCCGCGAGCGCGGCGAGCGCGCCCTCGGCGTGGTGGCGCGGCGGGCTGCAGACCGCGACGAGGTCGACCGCGGGGTCGGCCGCGAGCGTCGCGGCGTCGGGGTGCACCCGGGCGATCCCGAACTCCCCGGCGACCCGCCGCGCGCACGCCGTGTCGGGGTCGGCCAGCGCGACCGCCTCGACGCCCTCGACGCGCGCGAGCGCCGGCAGGTGCAGCTCGGCGGTCACCCGCCCGCAGCCCACGAAGCCGATCCGCAGCGGGCCGGCGGGAAGGGCGTCGGGCACGCGCGCATCGTCGATGCCCGTAGGTTTCAGCGCCGGATGCGGCTCGCCCTGCGCCACCCGGCCCTCGCCGGCCTCGCCGTGTTCACGGCGATCGTGGCGCTCGCCCGCCTCGCGACGCTGCGCGCCCCGATCTCCAACGACGCCGGCCAGTATCTCTACGTCGGCCAGGTCATCCTCGACGGCGGGACGCCGTACGTCGACGCGGCCAACAACAAGGGCCCGCTCACCTACGTGCTGTTCGCGCTGCTGGGGCTCGTGGGCGGGGACCATCCCGTCTTCTACCGCCTGGCGCTGATCGTGTTCGCGGGCCTGGCGGCGCTCGCGGTCGCCGGCTACGCCGCCCACTACGGCGGCCGCGCCGCGGGTGTGCTGGCCGGGGTGACGATGGCGCTGCTGTCGGGCACGGCCGCGCTGCAGGGCGACGAGCCCAACACCGAGCAGTTCGGGGTCGCCCCGATGGCCGGGCGCGTGGTACCTCGCGACCCGGGGCACGGCGCGCACGGCCGCGGCCGCCGGCGCGCTGGCCTCCGCCGCGGTGCTGATGAACATCGCGTTCGCCGTCGTGCTGCCCGTTCGTCGCCTGGGAGCTGTGGCGCGCCGCGCCCGCGGGCCGCCGGCGCGGCCGCTGCTGATCGCGCTCGCGGCCGGCATCGCGGTCGCGCTTCCCTTCGCGATCTGGCTGCTCGCGGCGGGCGCGCTCGACGACTTCGCCGCCCAGGTGCTCGGCCGCGCCGGCGGGGCGGCCACCGGCTCCGGCAGCGCGCTGTCAGGCTCCGGCCTGGAGACGGGGGAGGGCGCGGAGCGACTGACCGGCATCCGCTTCCTGCTCGATGTCCGCGCGGGCGGCCTCTGGGTCGCGGCGCTGCTCGGGTGCGCGATCGCGGCGCGCGACTCGCGCGTTCGGCCGGGCGCGGTGGCGGCGGCGCTGTGGATCGTGGTCGCGTGGCTGCGCGTGAAGCTCCCGTCCTACGAGCTGCCGCACCAGTCCTATCCGGTGCTGCCGGCGATCGCCGTCGGGCTCGCGCTCGGCGTCGCGGCGCTGTGGCAGCCCGCGACCGGCCGGCGCGTCGCGCTGGCGGCGCTCGTGCTCGTGCTGGCGGCGTGGCCGAACGTGGTCTCGCCCCAGTGGCAGGCGGCGTGGGACCCGCCGTGGGAACGGCCCGGCATCCGATACCCGCTCGCCGAGCAGTACCCGGTCGCGCGCTTCGTCGATGCCCACACGGCGCCCTCCGACCGCATCATGGTCTCGGGGAGCTGGTCGCAGCTCTACTGGCTCGCCGGCCGCCGCGCGCCCACCCGCTTCTTCGACCACGAGGTCTCCAACCACGACGCCGGCGACGCCGCGGAGCGCCGGCGCGATCTCTTCGCACATCCTCCGCGGGCGATCGTGCACCATGCCGCCGGAGCCGCTCGAGCCCGACCTCCAGGCGCTGCTGCGCCGCACGCCCTATCGCCTCGCCTACGACTCGCGCGGCGCCCGGGTCTGGCTGCGCTCATAGACTGGCGCAGTGAAGCCCCTGCCCGCCCTGAGCGTCGTGATCCCGGCCTCGGACGGGAAGCCCACGCTGGCCGATGCGGTCGCCGCGGTCGAGGCCTCGACGCAGCCCGGTGACGACGTCATCGTCGCCCGCAACGGCTCCGGGCCCGCCGCCGCCCGCAACCGCGGCGCGCAGCTGGCGCGCGGGGAGATCCTCGTCTTCGTCGACTCCGACGTGCGCGTCCACCCCGACGCGCTCGGCCGCATCCGCGCCGCGTTCGCCGCCGACCCCGGGCTGACCGCGCTGTTCGGCTCCTACGACGACGATCCGGCCTGCCGCCAGACCGTGTCGCAGTTCCGCAACCTGCTCCACCACCACGTGCATCAGCAGCGCGGCGGGCGAGGCGACGACGTTCTGGGCCGGCTCGGCGCGATCCGCCGCGACGCGTTCGTGGCCAGCGGCGGCTTCGACGCGGAGCTGTACCCGCACGCGATGGAGGACATCGAGCTGGGGATGCGGCTGTCGGACGCCGGCGCGCGGATCGTGCTCGACCCCGAGCTGCGCGGCCAGCACCTCAAGCGCTGGACGCTGGTCGAGATGGTCCGCACCGACCTCACGCGACCGCGGGGTCCCGTGGGTGCGGATGCTGCTCGCGCCGCGGCGAGCGCCTCGAACGCGCTCAACCTCTCCTGGCGCCACCGGATCACCGCGCTGCTGCACACGGGCGACGGCCGGCGCGGCGGTCGGCCGGCCGGCGGCGGCCGGCCGGCGGCGCTGCTGCTCGGCGCGGTGCTGCTCAACCGCGACCTCTACACGCTGCTGCTGCGCTGCGGCGGGGTGCGGCTGGCCGGCGCCGGCGTGCTGCTGCACCTGGTCCACCACCTGACCGCCGTCGCCTCGGTGCCGGTCGGCGTCGCGACCCACGTCCTGGAGGCTGTGCGCGATCGAACCGCGGGCGTGAGCCGGTCCGGCGAGCGGTCGACGTGCTGCGCGCGCTGGCGGTGTCGGACATCCGCGTGCGCTACGGCCGCGGGCCGCTCCGGGTCGTCAAGTGGCTGCTCGATCCGTTCGCCGTCGCGGGCGTCTACCTGCTGCTCGTCGCCTTCGTGCTCGACCGCCCGGGCGACGCCGTCGGGCTGAGCATCGCCTGCGCGATCGTCCCGTTCCAGCTCGTCGATGATGACCGTCGTCAACGCGATGCAACGCCGTCCACGCGCGCGCGCTCGATCATCAGCAACATGCGCTTCGAGCGCGGCGCTGATCCCGCTCGCGTCGGTGGTCACCGAGACGGTCGGCTTCGCGGCGAGCGCTGACGCTGATCGGGCTGATGATGGCGCGTCTACGGCGTCGCGCCGACCGCCGCGCTGCTGTGGCTGCCGGTGCTGCTCGCGGTCGACGTTCCTGCTCGCGCTGGCGGCCGCCTATCCCGGCGGCGCTGATCGGCGCTCTGGTTCCCGCACGCCGCGCCCGTTCGCTGGTCAGCCTCGCGCGCGCGGCGTTCTTCGTCGCGCCGGGGCTCGTGGCGCTCGACCAGGTCCACGGCGACGCGCAGCGACTGGCTGCGCCTGAACCCGCTCACCGGGCTCTTCGAGTCCTACCGCAGCGTGTTCCTCGACGGGCACGTCGCCGGCGGCCTGGGAGCTGCTGGTGCCCGCTCGCGGTCGCGCTGCTCGTGCTCGCGCTGTTCGTCCCGCGTGTTCCGCCGCGAGGCAGCCCCACCTCGCGAAGGTCGTCGAGTGAGCGCGTCGATCATCGGCGCCGCGGCGTGGGCGTGCCGCTTCCAGTTCGACCGCCAGCAGCGCGTGCGTCACGCCGACGCTCGCCCGCCTGCGCCGCAGCGGGCGGACGACGCTGTGGGCGCTGCGCGGCGTCGACCTCGACGCTCGAGCCGGGCGAGGGCGTCGCGCTGGTCGGGCCGAGCGGCTCGGGCAAGACGACGCTGCTGCGGCTGCTCGGCGGGGTCCTGCCGCCGGACGCGGGCGCGCTCGAGGTCGACGGCCGCGTCGGCGCGCTGCTCGTCGACCGACGCGGGGCTGATCGGCGCTGCTCACCGGGCGCGAGAACGCGCGAGCTGCTCGGCGTGCTCGCCGGCCTCAGCGCCGCGCGAGGCGCGCGCCGCGCTCGACGCGCGTCCAGGAGCTCGAGCGGCCTGGGCGACGCCTTCGACCTGCCCGTGTCCGAGCTACTCGCAGGGCATGCGCGCGCGGCTCGGCTTCGCGGTCGCGGCGCAGCGCGAGATCGACGTGCTGCTGCTCGACGAGGTCCACGAGGCGCTCGACCACGAGTTCCGCGCGGTCGTGGCCGAGCGCGCGCGAGGCGATCCTGCGCCGCGCGGCGGCATCGTCGTCGCCGCCGGCCACGACCACGCCACGCTCGAGACGCTGTGCGACCGCGCCGTCCGGCTGGCGGACGGCGCGATCGTGGCCGACGGCGCGTTCGCCGACGTGGTCGACGCGTACGCGCCGCGGGCGTGAAGCCCCGAACTTCAACTGCGCAGTGAGGAGAGGGTGCGAGCTGCCGCGGCGGCTCGCGAGGCCGGGTGTGGTCACTTGAGTCGCATAGTCAGCCTCAAGTGATCACACCCCCGCCACCGACACCCGAACCCTCGTCCTACCCAGCCGCAGTTCGCCGGTCAAGCCGCGCGCTCACGGCCCAGCCTCGGACTCCATCCACAGCGCGTCCTCGAACAGCAGCCGCCGCGCCGCCTCCAGGTCGCGCGACAGCGGGCGGTCGGCCATCTCGGGGTCGAGGCGAGCGGCGGCGGCGTCGTAGAGCCCGCGCACGCCCGCGCCCACGGGGCGGTGGCCGCCGAGCCGCAGGGCGCGCACGGCCAGCACGAGCTCGGCCGAGACCGCGACCGAGATGCGCGACAGCGCGTCCGAGGTGCGGCGCGCGGAGTGGCCCGCGAAGTTCGCGTGCGACTCGATCCCCGACTGCACCGAGGTCGTCTGCGACGCCGCCGTCGCCGCCAGCGAGCGGACCTCCGCGGCCGCCGCGTGGGCGGTGTACTCGAGGATCATCGCGCCGGAGTCGGGCCCCGGCTCGAGCGCGAGCTGCGGCGTCAGCCCCGTCACCTCGGGGTCGAGCAGCGCGCTGACGCGGGCGGCGACCAGCGACGCCGACTGCGCCATCGCGCCGCGCAGGGAGTCGAGCGCGAGCGTCAGGACGCCGGCGTGGAAGTTGCCGTTCGGCAGCGCGACGCCGTCGCGCGGGAGCAGGAGCGCGTTCTCGCCGGCGACGTTGAGCTCGATGTCGAGCACCGCGTCGAGCCGCTCGAGCGCCTCGAACAGCGTGCCCTCGACCTGCGGCACGCAGCGGAAGACGAACGCGTCGTGGATCGCGCGGCCGGCGGCGCGCTCGCGCGGCGCCTCGGCGCCGAGCAGCTCGCGCAGCCGCCGCGCGACCTCGACCTGCCCGCGGTGCGGGCGCGCCGCGTGCACGCGCGGGTCGAGCACGGCGAGGTCGGCGCCCGCCGCCTCGTAGGAGAGCGCGGCGACCCCGAGCGCGGAGTCGAGCAGCCGCTTCGCGTCGTGGAAGACGAGCGCGGCCTGGCCGATGCTGACGGCGTTCGAGCTCATGAACGCGATGCCGTCGCGCGGGCCGTAGCGGACCGGCTCGAGGCCGTGGGCGGCGAGCGCCTCGGCCGCGGGCACGACCTCGTCGCCGACCCAGCACTCGCCCTCGCCGCCGAGCGCCGTGCCGATCTCGGCCAGCGCGGTCAGGTCGCCGGTGCCGAGCGAGCCGAGCTCGCGCACGAACGGCGTGACGCCCTCGCGCAGCGCGCCCAGCAGCGCGTCGAGCAGGCGCTCGCCGACGCCCGCCCCGCCCGCGCCGAGCTGGTTGGCGCGCACCGCCATCGCCGCGCGCACGACCTCGACGGTGAGCGGCGCGC
Source organism: uncultured Solirubrobacterales bacterium (assembly GCA_963787335.1). Lineage (GTDB taxonomy): Bacteria > Actinomycetota > Thermoleophilia > Solirubrobacterales > Solirubrobacteraceae > DASQFQ01. The sequence continues at coordinate 201,054 of CAWBCU010000028.1, read as the reverse complement.
CGCCCCCGCCGGCGTGGCTGCGCAGCAGCCGCCACTGGTGATCGCCCTCGCCCTCGTCGGCCGACGGCGCCGAGCGCAGCGAGCCGACGCCGGTGGTCACGCCGTAGAGCAGCTCGCCGCGCTCGATCAGGCTGCGCACGAGCCCCTCGGCCGCCGCGTTGCGCTCGCGGGCGGCGGGCGCCATCGCCGCCTCCGCCCGCCGGCGCGCGATCGCGACGACGTCGGCCGGGGTCAGGGTGCGCCCGTCGAGGGCGATCACGGTCATCGGCGCAGCATGGCAATAGTGTGCGGCGGAGTGATCGAGCTGACCGGCACCGGGTTGTCGATGGACGACGTCGTCGCCGTCGCCCGCGGCGACGGGCCCGTCCGGCTCGCGCCCGCGGCGCGGCAGGCCATGGAGGCGAGCGCGGCCGTCGTCGAGCGGCTGGCCGATCGCGAGGAGCCCGCCTACGGCGTCTCGACCGGCTTCGGCTCGCTCGCCAACGTCTCGATCCCGGTCGAGCGCCGCGAGGAGCTGCAGCGCGCGCTCGTGCGCTCGCACGCGGCCGGCATGGGGCCGCCGATCGAGACCGAGGTGGTGCGGGCGATGATGCTGCTGCGGGCGCGCACGCTCGCCATGGGGTGCTCCGGCGCCCGCCCCGTGCTGGCCGAGACGATGCTCGCGCTGCTCAACGCCGGGGTCACCCCGGTCGTGCCGGAGTACGGATCGCTCGGCGCGAGCGGCGACCTCGCGCCGCTGGCGCACTGCGCGCTCGTGCTGATCGGGGAGGGCGAGGTCGCCGATCCGGCCGGGCCGCCGGTGCCGGCCGCGCAGGCGATGGGCGAGGCGGGCATCGAGCCGGTCACGCTGATCGCCAAGGAGGGCCTCGCGCTCATCAACGGCACCGACGGGATGCTCGGCATGCTCGTGCTCGCCATCCACGACCTGCGGCGGCTGCTGCAGGCCGCCGACATCACCGCCGCGATGTCGGTCGAGGCGCTGCTCGGGACCGACCGCGCGTTCGCCGCCGACCTGGTCGCGCTGCGCCCGCAGCCCGGCCAGGCCGCCAGCGCCGAGAACCTGCGCCGCGTGCTGGCCGGCTCGCCGATCGTCGCCAGCCACCGCTACGGCGACGACCGCGTGCAGGACGCCTACTCGCTGCGCTGCGCGCCCCAGGTCAACGGCGCCGCGCGCGACGCGCTCGCGCACGCCGAGCGGGTCGCCGCCGCCGAGCTGGAGTCGGCGATCGACAACCCGATGGTGCTGCCCGACGGTCGCGTGGAGTCGTGCGGCAACTTCCACGGCGCCCCGCTCGGGTTCGCCTGCGACTTCCTCGCGATCGCGATCGCCGAGGTCGGCGCGATCGCCGAGCGCCGCACCGACCGGCTGCTCGACGCCACGCGCTCGCAGGGGCTGCCGCCCTTCCTGACCGAGGAGCCGGGCGTCAACTCGGGCCTGATGATCGCCCAGTACACCCAGGCCGCGCTGGTGGCCGAGAACCGCCGGCTGGCCTCGCCCGCGAGCGTCGGCTCGCTGCCGACCAGCGCGATGCAGGAGGATCACGTGTCGATGGGATGGGCCGCCGCACGCAAGCTGCGCACCTCGCTCGGGAACCTCGCCCGCATCCTCGCGGTCGAGCTGACCTGCGCCGCGCACGGGCTCGACCTGCGCGCGCCGCTGCAGCCGGGGGCCGGCAGCGCCGCCGCGCTCGGCGTCGTGCGGGCGCGCATCGACGGGCCGGGCGCCGACCGCCGGCTCGCGCCCGACCTCGCCGCCGCCGAGGAGCTGGTCGCGACCGGCGCGGTCCAGGACGCGGTCGAGGCCGCCGTGGGGGCGATGGCGTGAAGGGCAGCCGCGAGGTGCGCGCGCCGCACGGCAGCGAGCTGTCCTGCAAGGGCTGGCCGCAGGAGGCCGTCCTGCGGATGCTGATGAACAACCTCGACCCCGACGTCGCCGAGAACCCCGACGACCTCGTCGTCTACGGCGGCACCGGCCGGGCCGCGCGCTCGTGGGAGGCCTACGACGCGATCATCGCCTCGCTGCGCGACCTCGAGGGCGACGAGACGCTGCTCGTGCAGTCGGGCAAGCCGGTCGGCGTGATGCGCACGCACGAGTGGGCGCCGCGCGTGCTGATCGCCAACTCCAACCTCGTGCCGGAGTGGGCGACGTGGGACGAGTTCCGCCGCCTCGAGGACCTCGGGCTGACGATGTACGGGCAGATGACCGCGGGCTCGTGGATCTACATCGGGACCCAGGGCATCGTGCAGGGCACCTACGAGTGCTTCGCGGAGATCGCGCGGCGCCACCACGGCGGCTCGCTGGCGGGGACGATCACGCTGACCGCCGGGCTCGGCGGGATGGGCGGCGCGCAGCCGCTCGCGGTGACCATGAACGACGGCGTGGTCCTGTGCGTCGAGGTCGACCCGCACCGCATCCAGCGGCGGCTGGAGACGCGCTACCTCGACGAGCAGGCCGCCGACCTCGACGATGCGGTCGCGCGCTGCCGCGCCGCCGCCGCCGACCAGCGAGCGCTCAGCGTGGGGCTGCTCGGCAACGCGGCCGAGGTCTTCAGCGCGCTGCTGGAGTCCGGCTTCGAAGCCGACATCGTCACCGACCAGACGAGCGCGCACGACCCGCTCGGCGGCTACGTCCCGGACCGCATGACGCTGGCCGACGCCGAGCGGCTGCGGACCGAGGACCCCGACGAGTACGTCGTCCGCGCGCGGGCCGCGATGGCCGCCCACTGCGCCGCGATGGTCGGCTTCCAGGACCGCGGCGCCGAGGTCTTCGACTACGGCAACTCGCTGCGCGCGGAGGCCAAGCTCGGCGGCTTCGAGCGCGCCTTCGACTACCCGGGCTTCGTGCCCGCCTACGTGCGGCCGCTGTTCTGCGAGGGCAAGGGCCCGTTCCGCTGGGTCGCGCTGTCGGGCGACCCCGCCGACATCCACGCCACCGACCGCGCCGTGCTGGAGGAGTTCCCCGACGACGAGCGCCTCGGCCGCTGGATCCGCTCGGCCGCCGAGCGCATCGCCTTCCAGGGCCTGCCCGCCCGCATCTGCTGGCTCGGCTACGGCGAGCGCGCGCGGCTCGGGCTGCGCTTCAACGAGATGGTGCGCTCGGGCGAGCTGTCGGCGCCGATCGTGATCGGCCGCGACCACCTCGACTCGGGCTCGGTCGCCTCGCCGTACCGGGAGACCGAGGGGATGGCCGACGAGTCCGACGCGATCGCCGACTGGCCGCTGCTCAACGCGCTGGTGAACACCTCGGCCGGCGCGTCGTGGGTGAGCATCCACCACGGCGGCGGGGTCGGCATCGGCCGCTCGATCCACGCGGGCCAGGTCTGCGTCGCCGATGGCACGGACCTCGCCGCCGAGAAGCTCGACCGCGTCCTCACCGCCGACCCGGGCATGGGCGTGATCCGCCACGTCGACGCCGGCTACGACCGTGCCGTGGAGGTGGCGGAGGAGCGAGGGGTGCGGATCCCGATGCGGGAATGACGCGTGCTCGAGATCGCGCAGGTCGGCCACCCCGTCCTGCGCGAGCGCGCGCGTGAGGTCAGCGCGGAGGAGCTGCGCTCGCCGGAGGTCCAGCGGCTGATCGACGACATGATCGAGACCAAGCGCGCCGCCAACGGCGCGGGGATCGCCGCCAACCAGGTCTTCGACACGCACCGGATCGCGATCGTCGAGGTCGAGCCGGGCAACCCGCGCTACCCGTACAAGCCGGCGATCCCGTTGACCGTGATCGTCAACCCGGTGCTCGAGCCGGTCGGGGACGAGACGGTCGAGATCACCGAGGGCTGCCTGTCGGTGCCCGACCTGCGCGGGAGCGTCGAGCGGCACGTCGCCGTGCGCGTGCGCTACCTCGACCGCGACGGCGTGGAGCACGACGAAGTCCGTCGCGGCCTGACGGCCGGCACGTTCCAGCACGAGGTCGACCACCTCGACGGCGTGCTGTTCCTCGACCGCGTGCGCGACCCGTCCACGTTCTCCACCTGGGAGCAGTTCGACCGCCACCACCGCGCGGCGTTCGAGGCGCGGGCGCGGGCGCTGGTGGAGCGGGTCGGCTCGTGATCCTGGTGTGCGAGCTGGCCTGGCTCGGCGGCGAGCGGGCGGTGCCGGACGTGCTGATCGAGATCGAGGAGGACCGGATCGTCAGCGTCATCCCGGGCGGCGCCGAGGACGACGCCACCCTCCGCGGCGCCACGACCGCGGAGCCCGTGGTGGAGGTCCACCACCTCCCGGGGCTGACGCTGCCGGGCCTCGCCAACGCGCACTCGCACGCGTTCCAGCGCGCGCTGCGCGGGCGCACGCACGCCGAGACGGGCTCGTTCTGGACCTGGCGCGAGCAGATGTACGCGCTGGCCGGCGCGCTCGACCCCGACACCTGCTTCGCGCTCTCGCGCGCGACGTTCGGCGAGATGGCGCTCGCCGGCATCACCTGCGTGGGGGAGTTCCACTACCTCCATCACGCGCCCGACGGCACGCCCTACGACGACCCGAACGCCATGGGCCGCGCGGTGCTGGCGGCGGCTGCCGACGCGCGGGTGCGCATGACGCTGCTCGACGCGTGCTACCTGCACGGCGGCGTCGCGCGCTTCCGCGACGCGGACGCCGGCGCCTGGGCCGAGCGCGTCGACCAGCTGGAAGAGCGGCCCACCGCGCGCGTCGGCGCGGCGATCCACAGCGTGCGCGCGGTCGACCCGGCGTCGGCGCGCGCCGTTGCCGAGTGGGCGGCCGGGCGGCCGCTGCACGCCCACGTGTCCGAGCAGCCGAAGGAGAACGAGGAGTGCCTCGCGGCCCACGGCCGCACGCCGACCGGGCTGCTGGCCGACGCCGGCGCGCTGTCGGAGCGCTTCACCGCGGTCCACGCCACGCACCTGACCGACGACGACGTCGCGCTGCTCGGCGGCGCCGGCGTGACGGCCTGCCTCTGCCCGACGACGGAGCGCGACCTCGCCGACGGCATCGGCCCCGCGCGGCGGCTGGTCGAGGCCGGCGCGGCGCTCGCCACCGGCAGCGACTCTCAGGCGGTCATCGACCCGTTCGAGGAGGCGCGCGCGATCGAGCTCGACGAGCGGCTCGCGACCGGCGTCCGCGGCGTCCACCGGGCGACCGACCTGCTGCGCGCGGCGACGGCGAGCGGCTACGCGGCGCTCGGCTGGCCGGAGGGCGGCCGGATCGAGCCCGGCGCGCTCGCCGACCTCACCACCGTCGCGCTCGACAGCGTCCGCCTCGCCGGCACCCGCCCGGAAGAGGCCGTCCCGTCCGTCGTCTTCGCCGCCGCCCCCGCCGACGTCAGCCACGTCATGGTCGACGGCCGCTGGAGCGTCCGCGACGGCGAGCACGTCGCGCTCGACGTCGCCGCCGAGTTGCGGGCGGCGCTCGCGTCATGACCGCGCTCGTCGTCGACGAGATCGGCCTGCTCGTCACCAACGACCCCGCGCTCGGCGAGGGCGCGCTCGGCATCGTGCGCAACGCGGCGCTGGTGCTGGAGCACGGCGTCGTGACCGCGGTGGAACGCGCCGGAGCGGTGGGGGACGAGCGGATCGACGCGGGCGGGCGGTGCGTGATCCCGGGGTTCGTGGACTCGCACACGCACCTGGTGTTCGCGGGCGACCGGGGCGACGAGTTCGCGGCGCGGATGGCGGGCGCGCCGTACGCGGCGGGCGGCATCCGCGTGACGACCGAGGCGACGCGGGCCGCGTCGAACGACGAGCTCGCCGCGCTCGCGCAGGCCCGCCGCCGCGAGGCGCTGCGGGCCGGCATCACGCAGCTCGAGATCAAGTCGGGCTACGGCCTCGACGTCGCCACCGAGCAGCGGTCGTGCGAGGTCGCCGCCACGCTCACCGACGACGTGACGTTCCTCGGCGCCCACGTCGTCCCCGCCGAGTACGAGGGTCGCGCCGACGACTACGTCGCGCTCGTGTGCGGCGAGATGCTCGAGGCCTGCGCGCCGCACGCGCGCTGGATCGACGTCTTCTGCGAGGACGGGGCGTTCGACGAGGACCAGTCGCGCGCGGTGCTCGAGGCCGGGCGCGCCGCCGGGCTCGGCCTGCGCGTCCACGGCAACCAGCTCGGCCCGGGCCCGGGCGTGCGGCTGGCGGTCGAGCAGGAAGCGGCCTCCGTCGACCACTGCACCTACCTGACCGACGACGACATCGCCGCGCTGGCAGCGAGCGACACCGTCGCGACCTTCCTCCCCGCCACCGACTTCTCGACGCGCCAGCCCTACCCCGACGCCCGCCGCGTGATCGACGCGGGCGCCGCCACGGCCATCGCGACGAACTGCAACCCCGGGTCGAGCTACACGACGAGCATGGGCTTCTGCCTCGCGCTCGCGGTCCGCGACATGAAGATGACCGCCGAGGAGGCGCTGCTCGCCGCCACGCTGGGCGGCGCCCTCGCGCTCCGCCGCACCGACGTCGGCCACCTCGCCCCCGGCGCCCGCGCCGACGCCGCCATCCTCCAGGCGCCCTCGTACTCCCACCTCGTCTACCGCCCCGGCGTGCCGCTGGTCGCCGCCACCATCGAGGCCGGGCGGGCCGCGTGGATCGACCCCGACGCTGGCATCATGCGAAGCAGCCCATGACCTGGATCACCCCGCTCGACGACACCAGCGCGCCGGAGGCATCCCGCGAGAGCGCCGACGCCCACGCCGCCACCGGCGGGCGCATGACCAACATGAAGTGGACGCTCGCGCACTCCCCGGCCGCGCTGACCGCGCTGCTGCAGTGGTATCCGCTCTACGACGAGGTCGTGCCGCTGCTGGGCGAGCGGCGCACGACGTTGTTCTGCCACGCGATCTCGGTCCAGAACGACTGCCTGATCTGCTCGACGTTCTTCCGCCGCGTCCTGATCGACGACGGCGAGGACCCCGACGCGCTGCCCCTCGACGAGCTCGATCAGCTGATCGTCGACTTCGGCCGTCGCCTCGCGACCGACCCGCACCTGGTCGAAGGCGAGCTGCGCACCCGGCTCGACATCCACTTCGAGGAGGCCGAGATCGTCCTGCTCACCGCCTTCGGGGCGATCATGGTCGCCACCAACGTCGTCAACGACGCGCTCGGCGTGCCGCTCGACGGCTACCTCGAGCCGTACCGCGGCGCCGTCGCGTGAGCGAGCGCCCGGTCGCCTTCATCACCGGCGCCGCGCACGGCCAGGGCCGCGCGGTGGCGCTCGCGCTCGCGGCCGCCGGCCACGACGTCGCCGCGCTCGACGTCGCCGCGCCGCTGCAGTACCCCGGCTACGGCATGGGCACCCCGGCCGAGCTCGAGTCGCTCGCGGCCGAGTGCGCGCACGACTGCCTGATCGCGGTCGCCGACGTCCGCGACGACGCTGCCGTCAAGGCCGCCGTGGACGCGACCATCGAGCGCTTCGGCCGCATCGACCTGCTGTTCAACAACGCCGGCATCTGCGCCTACGGGCTCGCGCACGAGATGAGCGAGGCCGAGTGGGACGCGATGATCGACATCAACCTCAAGGGCGCGTTCATCGTCGGCCGCCACGTGATCCCGCACATGATCGAGGCGCAGCGCGGCTCGATCATCAACAACTCCTCGATCGCCGGCCTGCGCGGGATGGCTCGCCTCTCGCACTACGCCGCGAGCAAGTGGGGCCTCACCGGCCTCTCGAAGTCGTGGGCGATCGAGCTCGCCCCGCACGGCATCCGCGTCAACTCGATCCACCCGACGGGCGTCGACACCCCGCTCAACGACGGCCTCGCCGCGATGGAGGGCATGACGACCCAGGAGATCGCCGAGCGCTCGGCGGGCAACCTCCTGCCGGTGCCGTGGATCGAGGCGAGCGACGTCGCCGAGGCGGTGCTCTACCTCGCCGGGCCCGGCGCGCGCTACGTCACCGGCACGACGCTGGTGATCGACGCCGGCCTGCTCACCCGCTGAGCAGCTACTTCGCGATCTCGAGCGGGAACGCCTCGTGCCCGCCGTCGGGCAGGATCAGCTCGGCTTTGCCGTCGCGCACGGCCACCGAGTCGGCCTCGGAGCCGAGGGCGACGCCGGCGATGTAGGCGGCGCCGAGCCGGTGGACGTCGATGACGTGGCCGATCCGGAACAGCGAGCGCGTCTCGTCGGCGACGTCGCCGTCGCCCGCGCGCAGGATCACGCGCAGGTCGGCGTTGAGCGAGCGCGCGGTCAGCGCCGCCTCGATGTTGACGAGGTCCCGGTCGGTCACCGCGCAGAACGCACGCGCCGACTTCGGGCGAGAGCCGCCGCAGCACGGCCGGGTTCGCGCCGCGGCCGATCACGACCGGGATCTTCAGCCGCCGGGCGAGCCCGACGGTCTCCGAGTCCGGGTCGGCGTCGACGGCGACCACGAGCACGCCGCACTCGCGCAGCAGCAGGCACAGCCGCAGCCCGACCTGCCCGAGCCCGATCACGATCACGTGATCGCGGCGCGGCACCGCGCGCTTGCCGAACAGCCCGGTCAGGCTCGAGTCGACGAAGCGGTTGATCAGGCCGCCCGTGAACGACGCGGCCGACAGCAGCGTGAGGATCACCGAGCATGCCGATCGCGACCTTGAACCACTTCGGCCCGTCGGCGACGTCGGTGTTCGGGCCGACGGTGGCGAGCGACTTCGTCGAGCCGTAGAACGCGTCGGCGAACCCCTGGTCGAGCACGATCATCGCGCCGAACAGCTCGAAGCAGAGCATCAGCACGAGCCCTGCGAAGCCGTAGATCAGCAGCGCGGCGCTGCGGTCGTAGGGGTGGAAGAAGGCGGTCACGAGGCTGCGCACGCGGTGCGGCTGCTGGGGCGGGAGGTCGACCTCCTCGAGTTGCTCGTCGAGGCCGAAGCCGCGCCCGTCCTTGCGGCGCACCGCGACCAGGTCGGGGTCGATGCACGGCCCGGCGAGCGTCGGCGCCACGATGTCGGCGAGCGAGGTCACCTTGCAGTTCGGGACCGCGTCCGCGATCTGCTCGGCGATCCCGGGGTCGAAGATCGTCACCAGCAGCGGCACGTCCTCGTCGATGTGGCGGACCAGCAGCGCCATCCGCAGCGGGAACGCGTCGTCGCGCGTGGCCACGCAGACGATGTCCGGCCGCATCGACCCGAGCGCCTCGCGCACCGACTCGTCGTCCGCCTCGGAGAGCCACTTCACGTCCCCGCCGCCGGCCTCCAGCGCCTCGCAGACCTCGCCCGCGAGGTCGCCACCACCCACCAGGAGCACGCGCCGCCGTTCGGACACGGCGCGCACCCTACTTCGCCGCCCTCACGCCGTGACGCACACCGGGGTGCGGACCGCGGCCCCGATCAGCAGGACTTCGAGCCCCACGCGGTGCAGCCGAGCCGGACGTCGGTGTAGCTGATGAGCGTGACCGAATCCCCGCCGTTGTTGAGGATCTGGCTCGTCATGCCCCAGAACTTGTCGAACTGGGTGTTGTTCGCGGGATCGCCCTGGGTGGAGACGCGCATGGTCTCGCCGGGCTGGAGGATCGAGCCGGGCGGGAACGAGTAGCTGTACGGCTTGCTCTTGAGCAGGTAGTCCTCGAGGTCGATCGCCCACCCGGCGTTGTTGCGCAGGGTGATGATCTCCTTCTTCCTCGGGTTGACGTCGATCGAGACCTGGCCCGCGTTGGCGTCCGCGCAGTTGACGCGGCAGGGCCAGATCAGCGAGGCGCGGACGTCGCCCTGCGGGTCGAACAGGTACGCGCCGTCGCCCCTGCCACGGTCGTCGCCCGTGATGTTGTCCAGCACGGGTGCGGTCAGGTTCCAGAAGAACTCGCCGCCGAAGGCCTCGCCCTCGCCGGCGTAGACCGTGACCGAGGAGTTGGGCGGGATGGACGCGCCGGCCGGGAACGTGAAGCGGCGGAGGCTCGAGTCGCGGATGTACCAGCCGGTGAGCGGAAGCGGGTTGACCGTGTCCTGGTTCTTGATCTTCACCCACTCGCCGTTGACGTTGTCGGCGTCGCTGCCGTCGGCGTCCCAGTTGGCGTACAGCTTGAGCGAATGGCCCTCGTTCGGCCCGGCGCCGCAGTAGTTGGCCGAGTAGAGGCCCTTGTGCGCGGCGGCCGCGTGCTGGGCGAGGATGCTGTAGCGGACGTTGGTGGCGTCCTCCGCGTTGCCCGGCCACCACAGCGCGTGGCCCTCGCGGATCAGCGTCCGCCCCACGTCGCGCCAGCGGCCGCCCGACCGGACGGCGATCGAGCGCAGCCGGCGGCCGCGCGAGCGGCTCTCCGGGTACAGCGACGCGACGCGGATCCGCTTCTTCGAGCGCTTGACGAGCTGCTCGAGGCGGTTGGTGGCGTCGACGGCGTGGCAGTCGCCCGCGCGCTGGGCGGCGCGATAGGACGTCTGCTCCATCGCCTGGATGCCGATGATGCGCACGCGCAGGAGGCCGCCGAGGCCGTCGCCGGGTACGTCGGCGTCGAGCGTGTCGCCGTCGTCGACGTAGCGGACCTTCCCCTGCCAGATCGTGCACTGGGCGCCGTGCGGATACTCGGGCATGCAGGGGCCGCTCTTGGCGTGGGCGGCCGGAGTGGGCATGAGGAGCACGCCGACGACGGCGAGCAACGTGAGGCGGAGGAGCTTGGACATCGAGGCCCCCAACCCCTAGCAGCCGCCAGGGTTGCGGCCTGCAATCCGCGGTGCGGGATCGCGCTGCGTCATCTGGGCCGTCGCCCACCTATGCTGCGCGCGATGCCGAGCCCTTCGCGGATGGCCGCCGCCCGCAGCGTCGTTCGGAGGCTGCCCAAGCCGATCCGGCGCTTCCTCTACCGCTACCTGGCGCATCCGCCGCTGTGGCATCTGACGCTGCCGGGCTTCGACCGGTGGCTCGAGCTTCGTTGGGCGATGCGAGTCCGGCGCGCGCCCGTGATGAGCCCGCAGGAGCACGCGGCCGCCGTCGCCGATCCCGGACGCCGCGGTGCGGACATCGAGGTTCCGCTCGCGTGCGCGATCTGCGGTGGGACGCGCCTGCGGGCGCTGCTGCACGTCCATGATCAGAAGCGCGCGACGCCGCGATGGGACTATCACGTCGTCCGCTGCGCGGCCTGCGGCTTCCTGTACCGGCATCCGGGCATCCGTCCCGAGCGGTTGGGCGAGCTCTACGCCAGCGGGAGCTACGCCAAGTTCCTGGCCGGCAAGTACACCCGCAAGCGGATCCGGCGCTACAAGGTCACGATGGCGCCGTTCGGCCCGCTGTTCAAGGCGGGCGACGGGCGGCGACTGCTCGATTTCGGGTGCGGCAACGGCCTGTTCCTCGACATCGCCTACAAGCGTGGGTTCGAGTGCTACGGCGTCGATCTGGCGGCCGACGCGATCGAGGCCGCCCGGCAGAAGCCGAGCGGCCGGCAGACCTACCACGGCGCGCCTACGGAGATCCCCGAGATCGCGGCCGGCGGCTTCGATGTCATCACGATGTGGTCGGTCCTGGCCCATCTGGCCCAGCCGGTCGAGGATCTGACCATGCTGCGACGTCTGCTCGCCCCGGACGGCGTCCTCCTCATCCTCACCGTCAATGCCGGCTCCCTCGCGTTCAAGCGCCGGCTCGGGACGTGGGGCGGGTTCACGCCGAACCACCTCCTCTTCTCCTCACCGCAGACGCTTCCGCTGCTCCTGCGGCGCGCAGGGTTCGGCTCGGTCGTGATGCCCCCGTGGTACGGGGAGACGGTCGAGCGCGGAACGTCACGGCTCAGCGCTGAAGCGCAGCGACGGCTCCGCCGCACGGTCGACCGCGGCAACCGCGGCAACATGCTCCGAGCCGCCGCCTTCGTCGATCCTGACGGCCCGCAGCGGTGGGGCCTGGAGGCGCACCGCCGGCAGCTCTGAACGCGCCGGCGGCCCCTCAGCGGTGCGCGATCGGCACGCCGGCGGGGGAGATCTGGTCGGGATCGGTGATCTCGGTCCCCGGCGGCGGCTCGACGTCGCCGTCGAGCAGCGGATCGGCGGTCTCGCGCATCCAGGCGTCCAGCCGCTCGGCGAGCGCGGCCCGGTCGGCCTCGTAGGCGGGATCCCCGGCCACGTTGGCGGCCTCGGCGGGGTCGAAGAGCAGGTCGTGGAGCTCCTCGCGCGCCAGCGGCTTGTCGGCCCAGCCGTTCGCGACCAGCAGGTCCTTCGTGGGGCCGTCGTCGACGTTGGGGAGCACCGGCGTGGTGCGCTCCCCGAAGCGCCGGATGTACTTGAAGCGCTTGGTGCGGATGGCGCGCTGGGGCTCGTAGGCGGCGTGGAAGGTCAGCTCGGCGAAGATGGCGTCGTTGACCTCGCTGGTCTCGCGCCGCACGAGCGGGAGCAGCGAGCGCCCCTGCAGCCAGTCGGGCGCCGGGATGCCCGCCGCCTCGCACAGCGTCGGGAAGATGTCGATCTGCGAGACGAGCGCCTCGGAGACCTTGCCGCCGTGGAAGCCGCCGGGGCCGCGCACGATCAGCATCACGCCGAGCCCGCGGTCGGTCAGCGTGGCCTTGGCGCCCGGGAAGGCGAGCCCGTGGTCGGTGGTCAGGATCACGATCGTGTCGTCGGCGAGGTCGTGCTCGTCGAGCGCGTTCATGACCGCGCCGACGCCGTGGTCCAGCGAGCGCGCGCTCGCCTTGTAGGAGGCCATGTCGCGGCGCGTCTCGACGGTGTCGGGCAGGTTGGCCGGCGGCAGCGAGTAGAGCGAGTCCCGCACCGAGGTCGGCTCGAAGTACTCGCGGTGGGTCTCGAAGAACCCGATCGAGAGGAAGAACGGCTCGGACTTGCGCTCGGCGATCAGCCGCAGCGCGGCCGGGGCGACCTCGTCGACGTGGTGGTTGTCGATGTCGACGACGTGGTCGTAGCCGAGCACGTCGGGATCGCGCGAGAGGTGCTGCTCGCCGACCAGCCCGGTCCAGTAGCCCGCGTCGCGCAGCGTCTTGACGAGGTGGTGGTCGTAGTCGTTGAGCTTGAAGCCGCGGTGGGCGAGCCCGATCATCCCGTTGGAGTGCGCCCACTGGCCCGTGAGCAGGCACGCGCGGCTCCCCGAGCACGTCGGCGCGGCGCAGAACGCCTGGCGGAACAGCAGCCCCTGGTCGGCGAGCCGCTGGATGTTCGGCGTCGGCACCGAATGCCCGTACGGCTGCACATAGCGGCCGGTGTCGTGGGAGTGGAGGTAGAGGATGTTGGGTTTCATGGGTACATTGCCTTCTAATCCGATGGGAAAGGTTACAAAGTCATACGTCGTGTGCGCGACGCCTCGCAGCGGCAGCACGCTGCTGTGCGAGCTGCTCGCGGGCACCGGCGTGGCCGGGCAGCCCGAGGAGTCCTTCGAGCACCTGTGGCGCACCGGCCTGCCGCGCCAGCCGCGCCAGTACTTCGAGGACGTCGGGGATGCAGGCCCGGCCGCCCCGCTCGACCTGCTCGCGCCGACCGACCCGGGCCGCGCCGACCGGAGTGACCCCTTCCCCGCGGCGCTCGAGCGCGGCACGACGCCCAACGGCGTGTTCGGCGCGAAGCTGATGTGGACGCACCTGCTCGATCTCTCCGAGCGGCTCGAGCGGCCTGCGGAGCCGGCGCTGCTGGCCGAGCGGCTGCCGGAGCTGCGCTACGTCCACGTCACGCGCGGGGACAAGGTCGCCCAGGCCGTGTCGCTGTGGCGCGCGGTGCAGACCCGGGCGTGGCGCGCCGGCGACGTCAAGGAGGAGGGCGAGGCCGTCTACCACGGCGGCGCGATCGCTCACCTCGTCGCCCAGCTCACCGAGCAGGACGAGGCATGGCGGGCCTGGTTCGCAGCCAACGACATCGAGCCGCTCACCATCGCATACGAGGCGCTGGCCGAGGATGCGCACGCCGCCGTCGAGTCGGTGCTCGAGCACCTCGGCGCCGGGCCGGCGGAGATCCCGGAGCCGCCGATGCGGCGCCAGGGCGATGACCGCTCCGCGCGCTGGGTCGAGCGCTTCCGTGAGGCGGTGGCGTCGTGAGCGTGTCGGAGCTGCAGCGGCTCGAGGCGGAGTCGATCCACGTCATGCGCGAGGTCGCGGCCGAGCTCGAGCGCCCCGTCCTGATGTTCTCCGGCGGCAAGGACTCGCTCGTCCTGCTGCGGCTGGCCGAGAAGGCGTTCCGGCCCGGCGCGCTGCCGTTCCCGATCCTCCACGTCGACACCGGCCACAACTTCCCCGAGGTGATCGAGTTCCGCGACCGCCTGATCGAGGCGCTCGGCGAGCAGCTGATCGTCGCCTCGGTGCAGGAGGCGATCGACGCCGGCCGCGTCCGCGAGGAGGGCCCGTCGCGCAACCGCCTCCAGACCGCGGTGCTGCTCGAGGCGATCGAGGAGCACCGCTTCGACGCCGCCTTCGGGGGCGCGCGCCGCGACGAGGAGCGCGCGCGGGCCAAGGAGCGCGTCCTCTCGTTCCGCGACGAGTTCGGCCAGTGGGACCCGCGCGCCCAGCGCCCCGAGGTCTGGAACCTCTACAACGGCCGCCTGCGCCAGGGCGAGCACGTCCGCGTCTTCCCGCTCTCCAACTGGACCGAGCTCGACGTCTGGCACTACATCCAGGCCGAGGGCCTCGAGCTGCCGCCGATCTACCTCGCCCACCAGCGCCGCGTGTTCGAGCGCGACGGGATGCTGCTGGCCGAGTCCGAGTGGCTCGAGCCCGCCGAGGACGAGGAGGTCTTCGAGACCTCGGTGCGCTACCGCACCGTCGGCGACATGACCGTCACCGGCGCGGTGCGCTCGGAGGCGGCCGACCTCGAGACGGTGATCGCCGAGATCGCCTCGACGCGGGTCTCCGAGCGCGGCGAGACGCGCGCCGACGACCGCGTCTCCTCGGCCGCGATGGAAGACCGCAAGCGCGAGGGCTACTTCTAGATGGACCTCCTCCGCCTCGCCACCGCCGGCTCGGTCGACGACGGCAAGTCGACGCTGATCGGCCGCCTGCTGCTCGACGCCAAGCTGATCCTCGAGGACCACCTCGAGGCGCTCGACGCGGGCGCGCGCAACGGCGACGGCCCCGACCTCGCCTCGATCACCGACGGCCTGCGCGCCGAGCGCGAGCAGGGCATCACGATCGACGTCGCCTACCGCTTCTTCCAGACCGAGAAGCGCTCGTTCATCATCGCCGACACCCCCGGGCACGAGCGCTACACGCGCAACATGGTCTCCGGCGCCTCGACCGCGGACCTCGCCCTGATCCTGCTCGACGCGCGCGGCGGGATCGTCGACCAGTCGCGGCGCCACGCCTCGCTGTCGGCGCTGCTCGGCATCAAGCACGTCGTCGCGTGCGTGAACAAGATGGACCTCGTCGACTGGGACGAGGAGCGCTTCCGCGAGATCGAGTCCGAGTTCGGGGAGCTGGCCGAGCGGCTCGACATCCCCGACGCGCGCGTGATCCCGATCGCGGCGCTGCACGGCGACAACGTCGTCGACCGCTCCGACGCGTCGCCCTGGTACGACGGCCCGCTGCTGCTCGAGCACCTCGAGCAGGTCGAGGTGCGCGCCGACCCGACCCGCGACGCGCTGCGGCTGCCGGTGCAGTGGACGATCCGGCCGCGCGGCGGCAAGGACGACGAGCGCAGCTATGCCGGCCAGCTCGCGGGCGGGACGCTGGCGGTCGGCGACGCGGTGACGGTGCTGCCCGCGGGGGCGGAGACGACGATCGCGGCGATCGAGACCTTCGAAGGCACGCTCGACGACGCGGTCCCGCCGCTGTCGGTGGCGGTGCGCCTCGCCGACGACCTCGACGTCGGCCGCGGCGACCTCATCTGCTCGCCCGAGCACGCGCCCGTGGCGGCGCGCGAGATCGACGCCACCGTCGCCTGGATGGGCGAGGCCGAGCTGCGCGCCGGCGACCCGCTACGCGCTCAAGCACACGACGCGCACGGTGCGCGCGACCGTGCAGGCCGTGCACTCCAAGCTCGACATGACGACGCTCGGAGGACCGGCCCGCGCCGGCCCGCCTCAAGCTCAACGACATCGGCCGGATCACGCTGCGCACGAGCGCGCCGGTGCTCGCCGACCACTACGCCGACAACCGCGTCACGGGCGCGTTCATCCTCATCGACGAGCACACCAACGACACGGTCGGCGCCGGGCATGGTGGAGGAGACGCGCGAGCGCGAGCCGGCCGAGCAGGCCCGCCGCGACGTCACCTGGCACGACTCCGAGCTCGAGCGCGACCGCCGCTGGGAGGCGCTCGGCCACCGCGGCGCGACGGTCTGGCTGACCGGCCTGCCGGCGTCGGGCAAGTCGACGATCGCGGCGGCGCTCGAGCGCCGCCTCGTCGAGGACGGCCGCCCCGCGTACCTGCTCGACGGCGACAACGTGCGCCACGGGCTCTCCGACGACCTCGGCTTCGAGCCCGGCGAGCGCAGCGAGCACATCCGCCGCGTCGCGCACGTCGCGCGCCTGCTCGCCGACGCCGGCGTCGTGGCCGTGGTCTCGCTCGTGTCGCCGATGGAGGCCGACCGCAAGCTCGCGCGCGAGCTCCACGACGCGGCCGGGCTCGACTTCCACGAGGTCTTCGTCTCCACCCCCGTCGAGGAGTGCGAGCGCCGCGACCCGAAGGGCCTGTACGCGCGCGCCCGCGCCGGCAAGCTGCCCGGCTTCACCGGCGTCGACGCGCCCTACGAGGAGCCGGAGAACCCCGACTTCGAGTTCGACACCGCGAGCGACGACGGCGACGACGCCGTCGAGCGGCTGCTCGAGGCGCTCCGCGCCGTGTGACGGATCGCACTCAGAAGTGGTGCCTCGGGGGTCGCGCTGGGGCATCATTGAGCTGATGCCCGACGACGGATCCCGGCTCGCGCTCAGGCTCGAGCGCCGCGCGACGCTGGCGGGCTGCTTCGTCAACACGGTCTCCGCGACGATGCTCGTGGTCTACATGACCGTCGTCTTCCCGCCGGACCCGGACGACGTGATCGTGGCCCGCGACGTCTCGCTGCTGGCCGTCGCGATCTACGTGCTGATCAGCGGCGTGACCTTCTATCGCAGCGCGCAGCCGGAGTTCCGGCGCATGCGCGGCTGGCTCGAGGCGGGGCGCTCGCCGACACCGGACGAGCGCGTGGCGGTGATGCGGCTGCCGGTGCTGTTCGCGCGCATGACGCTCGTGCGCTGGCTGCTCGCGGTCCCGCTGTTCGCGGTGCCCGACCTGTTCGCCTCGCGCGAGTTCGCGCTCGAGGAGGGCGTGACCACGCTGCTGGCCGGGCTGTCGACGAGCGCCGCGGTCTACCTCACCAGCGAGTGGCAGCTGCGGCCCGCGTTCGCGCTCGCCCTCGACCGCTCGGCGCCGCCGGAGGCGCGCTCGCTCGGCATCGGCCCGCGGCTGCTGCTCACGTGGGTGCTGTGCTCCGGCGTGCCGATCCTGATGGTCGCGCTGATCCCGGTGGGGCGCGAGGTGACCGACCCGAAGGAGCTGATCGCGCCGATCTGGTTCGCCGCCGGCGCGGCCATGGGCGCGGGCTTCATCGCCACGAAGCTCGCCACCCAGGCCGTCGCCCGCCCGGTGCGCCAGCTGCGGCGCGCGATCGACGCCGTCTCGCACGGCGACCTCGACGTGTCCGTGCCGGTCGACGACGGCTCCGAGGTCGGGCGCCTGCAGGCCGGCTTCAACGGCATGGTCGCCGGGCTGCGCGAGCGCGAGCAGCTGCGCGATCTCTACGGCCGCCAGGTCGGCGCCGACGTCGCCCGCGAGGCGCTCGAGCGCGGCACCGCGCTGGGTGGTGCGAGCTGCGAGGTGTCGGCGCTGTTCGTCGACATCGTCGGGTCGACCTCGCTCGCCCGCGCCCACCGCCCGGAGCGCGTGGTGGCGATGCTCAACGAGTTCTTCGAGGCGGTCGTGCAGTCCGTGCACGAGCGCGAGGGCCTGGTCAACAAGTTCGAGGGCGACGCCGCGCTGTGCGTGTTCGGGGCGCCCGTGGCCCAGCCCGACCACGCGGCCCGCGCGCTCGCCTGCGCGCGCGACCTGCGCGCCCGCATCGACGCGCTCGACTCCGGCATCGACGCCGCGATCGGCGTCGCCTCCGGCACGGTCGTCGCCGGCTACGTCGGGGCCGAGGCGCGCTTCGAGTACACCGTCATCGGCGACCCGGTCAACGAGGCGGCGCGCCTCACCGAGCTCGCCAAGCAGCACGGCGAGCGGCTGCTCGCCAGCGGCGACGCCGTCGACCGCGCCGGCGCCGCGGAGGCCGCGTGCTGGTGCGCCGACGGCGAGGTCGTGCTGCGCGGGCGCGAGTGCCCGACGCGCATCGCGATGCCGGTGCGCACGCGTGCGCTAGCGTCGCGCCCATCGTGAACCACGGCGTGGGGAGTGAGATCGGCCGGCTGCGCACGGTGGTGCTCCACCGCCCGGGCGCCGAGCTGGCGCGCCTCACGCCGCGCAACAACGACGACCTCCTGTTCGACGGCGTCCCGTGGCTCGAGCGCGCGCAGCAGGAGCACGACCGCTTCGCCGCCACCCTGCGCGAGCACGACATCGAGGTGCTCTACCTGCACGAGCTGCTGGAGGAGGTGCTCGCGGAGAGCGAGGCGCGCGCGCAGCTGCTCGCCGGCGCGCTGCGGCCGGAGACGATCGGGCCGACGCTCGCGCCCGCGCTGGGCGAGTACCTGGAGGCGCTCCCGGCGCACGACCTCGCCGAGGTGCTGGTGGCGGGGATGGCGCGCGAGGAGCTGCCCGTCCACCCCGACGGGCTCGTCGAGGCGATGGCCGCGCCGCAGGACTTCGTCATCCGCCCGCTCCCCAACCTCCTCTTCACGCGCGACTCCGCCGTCTGGCTCGACCACGGCGTCGCCGTGACGCAGCTCGCGATGCCCGCGCGGCGGCGCGAGAGCACGATCACCGGCGCGATCTACACGCACCATCCGCGCTTCGCGGGCACGGAGCTGCTCTACGGCGGCAGCCTCGCCGACCAGGCCTGGCTCGAGGGCGGCGACGTGCTCGTGCTGGCGCCGGGCGTGCTGGCGATCGGCGTCGGGCAGCGCACGAGCCCGGCCGGCGTCGAGGCGTTCGCACAGCGGCTGTTCGCCACCGACGAGGCGCAGACCGTGCTCGCGGTGCCGATCGCCCAGGACCGCGCGACCATGCACCTCGACACCGTCTGCACGATGGTCGACCGCGACGCCGTCGTCATGTACCCGCCGCTGGCCGACACGCTCGAGGCCTACGTCGTCGAGCCCGGCCGCGTGAGCGGGCCGGAGCCGTTCCTCGCCGCCGCGGCGCGCGCGATGGGGATCGGCGAGCTGCGCGTCATCGACACCGGCCTCGACCCCGTGACCGCCGAGCGCGAGCAGTGGGACGACGGCAACAACACGCTCGCGATCGCCCCCGGGCGCGTGATCGCCTACGAGCGCAACACGGAGACGAACGCCCGCCTGATCGACGAGGGGATCGGGGTCATCACGATCGCCGGCTCGGAGCTGGGCACCGGCCGCGGCGGCCCGCGCTGCATGTCCTGCCCGGTGCTGCGGGACCCGGTCTAGCCGAACGCCTCGTCGGCCAGCTTCATCGCGGCGTTCGCTTTCGGGATGCCCGCGTAGAGGCCGGCGTGGATGATGATCTCGCGGATCTCCTCCGGTGTGAGCCCGTTGCGCACGCCCGCGCGCAGGTGCATCGGCAGCTCGTTCTCCGCACCCAGCGCGGTGAGCAGGGCGATGGTCAGCGAAGAGCGCGTGCGACGGTCGAGCCCGGGGCGGCCCCAGACCTCGCCCCACGCGACGCGGGTCAGGTACGCCTGGAACGGTGCCGCGTACTCCGACGCGCTCCCCAGCGTGCGGTCCACGTGCTCGTCGCCGAGCACCTCTCGCCGCACCCGCTCGCCGTCGTCTGCCATCAGGCCTCCCGGTCGTGGTCGTCGAGCGCCCGGTCGACGAAGACGCCCGCCGACCCGGTGTAGCCCGCAGGGTCGAGCAGCTCCGCGGCGCGCTGGTCGCCCACCAGCTCGCGCGACCGCGGCACGGAAGTCGTCGGCCTGCAGCGCCTCGTCCGTCGCCGCCCCTCCGAGCTCCGCCGCGACCCGCTCCGCCATCAGCCGCCCGCCGGTCAGCTCCAGGTTCGCGCGCATCCGCTCCGGGTCGGCCTCGAGCCCTTCGAGCGACTCCCGCAGCCACGCGACGGCCGACCCCGTCGAGCGCAGCAGCTCGCCGAGCGGGCGCCACTCCGCGTGCCACGAGCCCGCCGCGCGCTCGTGCTCGTGCGCCATCGCGCCGAGCAGCGTCGCGGCCAGCCCGGGCGCCTGCTGGGCGCAGCCCAGACGCGCAGATCGCCGCGACCGGGTTGCGCTTGTGGGCATGCGTCGACGACCCGCCGCCCTTCGCCTCGCGCACCTCGGCCACCTCGGTCTGCGAGAGCAGCACGATGTCGCGCGCGGCCTTCGCGACCGCGCCCGAGAGCACGGCCAGCGCCGACGCGAGCTCCCCGATCCGGCCGCGCTGCGTGTGCCAGGGCATGGGCGGCTCGACCAGCCCGAGCAGCTCCGCGTAGGCGGCGGCCACCTGCGGGCCGGCCTCGCCGAGCGAGGCGAGCGTGCCCGCCGCGCCTCCCAGCTGGGCCGCGAGGCGCTCGAGCCGGATCTCCTCCAGCCAGCGGCGCGCGTCGTCGAGCCCCGCGAGCCAGCCCGCCGCCTTCAGCCCGAACGTGACCGGGACCGCCTGCTGGAGCAGCGTCCGCCCCGCCATCGGGGTGTCGCGATGCGCGCGCGCCAGATCCGCGGCGGCGCTCGCGGCGGCGCCGACGTCCTCGAGCAGCGGCTCGAGCGCCCGCGCGGTCACGAGCATGGCGGCGGTGTCGAGGATGTCCTGGCTCGTCGCGCCGCGGTGCACGTGCGCGGCGGCCGGGCCCTCCACCGCGTCGGTCAGCGCGGCCTTGAGCGGCACCACCGGGTTGCCCGACCCGCTCGCGCCCGCCGCGATCGCCGCCGCGTCGAACCGCTCCGCCCGGCACGCCGCCGCGATCGCCTCCGCCTCCCCCGGTTCGATCAACCCCGCGCGAGCGAGCGCGCGCGCAAGCGCCGCCTCGGCGTCGAGCATCGCCTGCAGCCACGTCTGATCCGTGACCGCCGCGGCCGCGCCGCCGCGCGCGGCGATCGCGTCGAACAAGGTCAGCTCCGGGCGCGCGGCTCGTCGGCGACGAAGCGCGTGGCGATCGTGAGCAGCAGGTGGACGACGCCGAGCACGATGAAGAACGCGGCCGCCGTGCCGTCGTCGGAGAAGCCGAGCACGAACGGCGAGGCGATCAGGAAGATCGCGAGCACGTAGTCGAGGATCACGTGGGCCTGGACCGGGATCGAGCTGATCAGCCCGGTCCGCCACGACGTCGACGCGGCGATGATCAGGATGACGCACGCCGACATCGACGAGACGGGCCGTCGGCAGCGTCCTCGTCGAAGGTGAAGAGGAACGGCGCCGCGATGAAGAGGATCGCCGCGAGGTACTCGATGATCCCGTGGACGTACGCCGGGACCGGCCCCTGCTTGAACACCTCCCGGAAGCTACCCGAAGAACACCTCGGCCGTCTCGAACAGCCGCGGGTCGAGCAGCTTCGGCTCGGCCAGCGCCTCCTCCAGCGGGACGAGCTCGATCTCGGTCCCCCGCAGCGCGACCATCTTGCCGAAGTTCCCGGCGTCCGCCGCTTCGACCGCGGCGACCCCGAAGCGCGTGCCGAGCACGCGGTCGTAGGCGAGCGGCGTGCCGCCGCGCTGGACGTGGCCGAGGATCGTCATCCGCGACTCGTAGCCGGTGCGCTCCTCGATCTCGCGCTCGAGCTGGACGGCGATCCCGCCCAGCCGCACGTGGCCGAAGGCGTCCGTGCCGCCCCCGAACTCGGACTTGACCTCGCCGTCCTTCGGCGTCGCGCCCTCGGCGACCACGACGATCGAGAACGAGTGGCCGCTCTCGTGGCGGTGGCGGACCCGCTCGCAGACCTCCTCGATGTCGAACGGACGCTCGGGCACGAGGATCACGTCGGCGCCGCCCGCCATCCCCGAGTAGCACGCGATCCAGCCCGCGGTGCGCCCCATCACCTCGACGACGATCACGCGGTTGTGCGACTCCGCGGTCGTGTGCAGGCGGTCGATCGCGTCGGTGGCGATCTGGACCGCGGTCTGGAAGCCGAAGGTGAAGTCGGTGCCGGCGAGGTCGTTGTCGATCGTCTTGGGGACGCCGACGACGTCGACGCCGTCCTCGGACAGCCGCCCGGCGACCCCGAGCGTGTCCTCGCCGCCGATCGGGATCAGGCCGTCGAGGTTGTGCTGCTCCATCGAGGCGCGCACGCGCTCGAGGCCGTTCTCCTCCTTGTACGGGTTCGTCCGCGAGGTCCCGAGGATCGTCCCGCCGCGGTGGAGGATCCCGCGCGTGGCCTCCGCGGTCAGCTCGGCGCCCTCACCCGAGAGCACGCCCGCCCAGCCGTAGCGGTAGCCGAAGAACTCGTGCCCCTGCTGCATCCCCCGCCGGACGATCGCGCGGATCACCGCGTTCAACCCCGGGCAGTCGCCTCCGCCGGTCAGCACACCGAACCGCGCCATCAGACACCTCCTCCGCATTCTTTGAACCCGATCTTGCCGGTGAGCCGGCGGTACTCGTCCTGCGCCTTCTGGGCCTTGGCCCCGACCTTCTGGATCGCGGCGGTGTCGTCCTTGCCGGCCGCCTCGCCGATCTCCTTCGTGAGATCGCGCTGCTTCCTGAGGATCGCCACGAACTTCTTGAACTCGTCCTCGAGCTTGCTCGGCGGCTTCAGATCCGCCATGTCGTCGAGCGCCGGGTCGGAGATCTTGACCGTGCGCTCCGCGAGGCCCTCGAGATCCTTGGTCGTCTTGGGGTCCGGCAGCTTCGCGACCTGCTTGTTCACGCGCGTGCAGATCGCGTCGGCCTTCGCCACCAACTCCTTCTGAGAGAGCTCGTCGCCGCACCCGGCGACCAGCAGGACGACGGGGAGGAGGGCGGCAGCCGCCGCATGCGTGCGCATGCGGCGGCAGACTATCCTAGGCCTTGGCCGGCTCCGGTGCCCGCTCGTGCTCGAACTTCGGGAGCCAGTGGAGCCGCTTCGGCAGGTACCAGTTCCAGTCGCCGAGCAGCTTCATCGTCGAGGGCAGCAGGACGGCGCGGACGATCGTCGCGTCGATCAGCACCGCGGCCGCGAGGCCGACGCCCATCTGCTTGAACTCGAGCGAGCTCAGCGTCGCGAAGATCGAGAACACCGCGACCATCACGATCGCCGCGCTCGTCACGACGCCGGCGGTGCTCTTGATGCCGTGGGTGATCGCGCGGTCGGTGCTCATGCCGTCGTCCACCGCCTCGCGGATCCGGCTGAGGATGAACACGTGGTAGTCCATCGAGAGCCCGAACAGGATCACGAACAGGAACAGCGGCAGCCACGACGTGATGCCGCCGATCGAGTGGAACCCGAGCAGGCTCTCGCCGTGCCCGTCCTGGAAGACGAGCTTGAGGATGCCGTAGGCGGCGCCGACCGACAGCAGGTTGAGCACGATCGCCTTGATCGGGATCACGATCGACCGGAACGTGACGAGCAGCAGGATGAACGCGAGCCCGAGCACGAAGGCGAACACGATCGGCAGGCGCGCCTTCATGACGTCGTTGAAGTCCTTCGAGCCGGCCGTCATGCCGGTCACGTTGACCTCGGTGCCGCTGACCTTCCCGATCGTCTGCGGGATCACGTCGTCGCGCAGCGTGGCCAGGGCGGCCTCCGACTGCGCGTCGGTGCCGTCGCCCGCGAGCGGGATGTCCACCTGCGCGAGCGTGTGGTCCGGGTTCGTGGTGACGGTGACCGGCCGGCCGAAGCCCTTCGTCTCGGCGGTGGTCTGCTTCAGGTCGGCGATCCCGGCCTGGACGGCGGTTGCGTTGACGTCATCGGCCTGCACGACCACCGAGGCCGGCAGCGGGCCGCCCGGGAACTTGTCCTGGATGCGGTCGTAGGTCTGCATGATCGGCAGGCTGCGCGGCAGGCCGGCGACGCCGGGGTTGACCGTGTGGATGCCGAGCGCCGGCAGGGCGAGCGCGAGCAACAGGAT
Organism: uncultured Solirubrobacterales bacterium; assembly: GCA_963787335.1. GTDB lineage: Bacteria > Actinomycetota > Thermoleophilia > Solirubrobacterales > Solirubrobacteraceae > DASQFQ01. Next base: position 177,152 of record CAWBCU010000028.1, on the reverse strand, counting down.
GGTCGCGAGCGCCGCGGAGATCGCGGGGCGCTTGAGCACGCGGTCGAGGATCGCGCCCCACACGCGCGACTCGCCGTGGTTGCGATGGCGCAGCCCGGACAGGTAGGGCACGCGGCCCTTCTCGGTCCAGCCCTTCTGGCCGAGCCAGGAGAGCATCGCCGGGAGGACCGTGAGGGAGCCGAGCACGGCGACCGCGACGACGAGGATCGTGCCGACGCCGAAGGAGGTGAAGACGGCGCTGCCGGCGAGGAACATGCCCGCCATCGCGACCATCACGGTGACGCCCGAGATCAGCACGGCGCGGCCGGAGGTGGCGGCGGCCGCCTCGAGCGCCGCCTCGGGGCCCTTGCCGGCGTCGCGTTCCTCCATCTCGCGCCGCAGATAGAACATGCAGTAGTCGACGCCGACCGCGAGGCCGACGAGCAGCACGACGGAGGAGATCGCCTCGTCGAGCGGGACGATCTGGGAGACCGGCCCGAGCAGGCCGATCGTGCCCATCACCGCGGTCAGCGCGAGCAGCAGCGGCAGCCCGGCCGCGACGAGCGAGCCGAAGGCGAGGATCAGGATGATCAGCGTGATCGGCAGCGAGAGGAACTCGGCCTTCTTGAAGTCGTCCTCGAACGCCTTCGAGAGCGCCTTGTCCGCGCTCGCGTCGCCGAACTGCTCGATGCGCAGGTCGGGGTGCGCGCGCTGGGCGGCGGCGGTGGCGTCGAGCGTCGCGTCGACGCGGTCCTTCGCGACGTCGTCCTCGCCCTGCAGCTTGAAGGTCACGAGCGCGGACGTGCCGTCCTGCGAGAGCTGGCCCTCGTTGCCCTTGGCGTAGGGCGACTTGACCTCCTTGACGTGCGGCGTGGCCTTGAGCCGCTTCACGACGTCGTTCACACCGGCCGCCTTGCCCTTGCCCTGCACGAGCACCTGCTCGCCGGTCTCCTTCGGGAAGCCTGCAGCGGCGATGGCCTGGTCGGCGGTGCGCGACTCGCCGTTGCCCATGTCCTCGTCCGCGAGGTTGTTGACACCGACGGCGCCGCCGATGACGGTGGCGAGGACGACGAAGAGGATCCAACCGAGGATCGCGCGCTTGCGGTGCTGGGCGCTCCAGCGACCGGCGCGGGCGGCGAGGTTCTGTTTAGGCATGCGACTCACGGTCGCACCGCCCTCGGAGTCCTTCCAGGCGGTGAACCGGCGAGCCTCGGTGCGGTTTCCCTCAGATGGTGCTCACCCCGACGCGCGGCCCTTCCGCCGCGCGTCGAGGGTCACCCTGCGACGGCTGCTTAGAGCAGGATGATCAGCAGGATGATGATGATCAGCAGTCCACCTAGTCCGATGTACATGGCGCGGTACTACCCGGGGGTGGCGCGTTTGAACGTGCCACCCCCGAGCGCAATGCGTTCCTAACCCTGCTGGCGATCCTCCGCGGGCTCCTCCGTCGCGTCCTCTTCCTTCGAGTCGGCGCGGTTCGGAGCGTGCCGCTCCACGACCTCGCACGAGCCGTTCGGCTGCGCGGGGGTCGCGTCCTCGATCTTGTCCTTCAGGTCGAGGAAGGCGCTGTCGTTGCCCTCGCCGCAGTTGACGACGTCCTGCTCGCCATCGCGAACGCGGATGCGATCGTCGCCCGCCTCGCCGCGGATGACATCGCCGCTGAGGTCGCCGCGGCCGTGCACGTCACGGCGCGCGAGCGCGAACAGCAGGTCGTTGCCGGGCCCGCCGCTCGTGGTGTCGTTGCCGCGGTTGGCGAAGATCACGTCGTCGCCGGGGCCGCCGTTCTGGGTGTCGTCACCGGTGCCGCCCGACATCAGGTCGTTGCCGGCGTTGCCGTTGGACGTGTCCTTGCCCGGGCCGCCATGAAGGCGGTCGAACCCGTCGCCACCGCGCAGCGTGTCGTTGCCCCGGCCGCCGAACAGGCGGTCACGGCTGACGAGGTCGCCGACCAGCGGCACGTCGCCGACGAGCGTGTCGTCGCCGCGGTTGCCGTGCAGGCGATCCGCGCCCGCCTTGCCCTGGAGCACGTCGTTGCCGCGGTTGCCGAAGACGCGATCCGCGCCCGGCCCGGCGTCGACGCTGTCGTTGCCGTTGCCACCGACGACGCGGTCGTCGCCCTCGGCCGCGTCGACGTTGTCGTTCCCGGCCTTGCCGAGCACGCGGTCGTTGCCGCCGCGAGCCAGCACGACGTCGTTGCCGGCGCGGGCGTTGATGCGGTCCACGTCGTTCGAGCCGCGGATCCGGTCGTCGCCGCGCGTGCCGACGATGGTGAGCGCGAACGCCGAAGCGGTCACGATCGAGAGACCCAGCAATGCACTCACGAGAACTCCCGCGAGCGACTTGGCAGAATGGGGCATGGCCCCACCTCCTGACTGATTGGTTGACGCCACCGGAAACACCGCCTCGGCCGCGCAGTTGCGCAGTCGAGGGGCCTTCGGTTTCGGTCGGGCGGTGGGGCTGCTCTCTGCTTTACTACGCGTGCTCCGAGGGGGCGTAGCTCAGTTGGTTAGAGCGCCGGCCTGTCACGCCGGAGGCCGCGGGTTCGAGTCCCGTCGCTCCCGCTCTCCCGCCCGCTGGCACACGCGGCCTACAGCAACTCGCTGATCGCCGCCGCCGCTCGCGCGGCGCCGTGCGGCTCGACCGGCCGGTAGCGCGGCGCGCGGCCGATCTCCTCGGCGATCGCGGCGGCGATCTCCGCCGGGCCGTCGCGGTGGTAGTCCATCCTCCGGCCCGCTCCGTGGCGGTCGAGCCGGTGGGCGACGTGGCGGTTCTGCTCGAAGTGGTCGCGCAGCGGGAAGGTGAGGAACGGGCGGCCGGCGGCGGTCAGCTCCATCGTGGTGGCGAGCCCGCCATGGGTGATCGCGAGGTCGCAGGCGGCGAGCTGCCGGTAGAGCCGGTGGACGTAGCCCTGGGTCTCGAGCCCGTCGGCTCGAGGGAGCGAGGCCGGGTCGATGCGGGGGCCGGCGATCAGGATCATGCGCAGCGCCGGGACGCGGCGCTTCGCCTCCGGGAAGGCGGCGGCGGCTCGCTGCAGGAGGTCGATCCCGGCGCCGGACCCTCCCGGCGTCACGAGGCAGACCTGCTCGCCGGGCTGGAAGCCGAACTCCGCGCGCAGCGCGTCGCGGTCGGCGATCTCATCGGGGGCGAAGCCGGTGACGTAGCCCGAGAAGCGGAAGCGCTCCTCGGTCCAGTCGCGGATCGACGGGAGGCCGGGGCCGAGCGGCTCGGGCACGATGTCGTCGGGGTCGCCGATGAAGATCGAGCGGTCGCGCAGCCGCGGGTGGCGCGCGACGTGCTCGACCATCTGGGCGTTGGTGTCGGCGGCGAGGTAGGCCTCGCGCTCGCCGCCGCCGGGCATCGGCAGCACGCCGACGAAGTCGGTCAGCCACGCGTAGGCCGCGGTCTTGAGCTCCGGGTTCTCGTGCAGGAAGTAGTCGACCTCCCACGCCTCGTCGGCGATCCAGAGGTCGAACCGCTCCTCCTCGACGAGGTCGTGGAAGACCATGAAGTTCGCGCAGAAGATCTCGTCGAGGCGGCGCAGCATCTGGAAGGCGTGGAGCGCGTGCTCGCCCGCCTCGGCGTCGACGCCCGCCGCCTCCGACGCGAGCGCGGCGCTGGCGGGATGGACCGTCTCGCCGCACGCCTCGAGCAGCGTCGTGAGCGGGGCCTGGGCCAGCCACTCCACCTCGAGGCCGGGAACGCGGCGGCGCAGCTCGCGGGCGATCGCGACGTCGCGCCAGGCGTGGCCGAGGCCGATCGGCGAGGAGACGAGCAGCGCGCGCCGGGGTCGAGCCCCCGCGCGGGTCCAGCGGTGACGCCGCGGCGGCGCCGTGCCGAAGCGCGTGGCGAAGTCGTGGATCAGGCGGTTGACGAGCACCGGGTCGCGCGCCATCGGGATGTGCCCGGCGCCGGCGAGCAGGACGTGCTCCGCGCCGGTGAGCTCGGCCACCAGGTGCCCGCGCGCGGCGGGCTGGCAGTGGTCGCGGTCGCCCTGGATCACCAGCACGGGGCAGCCCACGCGGCGGCACAGCGCCTCGGCCTCCTCCTTGGTCGCGCAGACCGGCTCCGCGTCGTCCATCAGCAGCGCCTCCACCGAGCCGTCGAGCCCGTAGGCGACGGCGTCCTCGACCTGCTTCGTCGAGTGCGGCTCGGGGAACATCTCGCCGAAGAAGAACTCGAGGAACTCCCGCTGGTGGGCGCGGATGTAGTGGCGGTTCTCCTTCTCCCAGCCCGTCGGCTCGTCCATCACCTCGTCGTAGCGCGCGTGCGCCGCGGCACGCCACGGGTGCGGCGGCGCCAGCGCGGGGACGCCCGGGGCGATCGCGACGATGCCGAGGACGCGCTCCGGGTGCTCGGCCGCGATCAGGAGCGAGGGCTGGACGCCGTCGCCGCAGATCCCGCCGAGCACGGCGGTCTCGGTCGACGTGGCGTCCATCACCGCCACGCAGTCGGCCGCCCGCCAGCGGTCGAGCCACGGGCCCGACGTGTCGGGGGTGTCGGAGTGGCCGTTGCCGCGGCCGTCGTAGACGACGACCCGGTGGTGGCGCGCGAGGTAGTGCAGCTGCGCCTTCCACAGCCGCGAGTGGCTGATCGGGCACGGCGGCAGCAGCACGATCGTCGGGCTGCCGCTGCCGTGCGCCTCCCAGTACAGGCGCAGCCCGTCGTCGGTCGACGCGTAGCCGCGCTGGTCGGGCGCGCGCGCCCGTGTCCCGGTCTCGGTGACCGTCACCGCAACTCAGCGCCTCCGGCTGCGGTGCCCCTTGAACGAGATGACCTGCTGGATGCCGCTCGGGCGGTTCGTGGAGCGGATCGTCGTCGTCAGCAGCCCGGGCGCGAACTTGATGCGCTCGGCCGCGGCGTCGGTCTTCCAGGCGTCCGGGCTCGCGGTGCCCTGTGCCGTCTGGATCTCCTGGCCGGCGGCGTCGAGCGCGTTCCAGACCGCGGTGCGGCACGCGCCGAGGTCGCCCCCGCCGCAGAAGCGGGTCTTGAACGGCTGCTTGAACTGCGTGCCGAGGAGCTGCCGCAGGTCCTTGTCGATCCAGTTGATCCCGCCGCCGGTGAAGCTGGGCGCGCCGTTCCTGCGCGCCCTCGAGCGCCTTCAGGTCGGCGAGCTGCGGGCCGAGCGCGCCGCCCAGCACCGCGTCGTAGAGGTGCGGGTAGAACGCGTCCATGATCGCGGGCGCGGCGCCCGAGTCCATGAAGCCGTCCTCGTCGCGATCGAGGCGCGACGAGCTGTTCGCCCGCCACGTCTCGAGCAGCTCGAGCATGCGCTGGGCGCGCGCGCTCGGCGCCGGCCCGCCGCGCAGCAGCGTCGAGAGCGTCGGCGTCAGCGCGGTCGAGCGCAGGTCCTGCGTCGCCGCCGCGTTCATCGCGCTCGTCACCGAGGCGAGGTCGTGCTTGGGCCGGCGGGCGATCTGGTTCTGCAGCAGCGACACGCGGTGCAGCGAGCCGTAGGACCAGTTGTCGTCCGCGGCGCCGAAGCCGGGCGCCGGGCTGTTGTTCCAGTTGAGCAGCGCATGCCGCCGGGCGGTTGACCTGCTGCGGCAGCTTCTTCGAGGCCAGCGTGCCGCGCCACTCGTAGCCGCCCGTGCCGAGCGTCGGGAGCCGCGGGTCGACGCGCGGGTCGCGGCGCGGGAGCTGGCCGGCGGAGAACATCGCGATGTCGCGATCGTCGGCGTAGCCGACGTTGAACGTGAACGGCGAGCGCGCGAACGACTTCGCGAACGAGCGCGTGCCGGAGATGCGCCCGATCGTGGCGTCGCGGAACGGGAGCTGCCACAGCACGTCGCGGCCGAAGCTCGCGCGCTTGCGGGCGATCGCGACGCGCTTGCCGCCGGCCGTGGCGTAGCCGGTCACCGGGCCGTGGACCGTGGTGCGGTAGCGGACCCGCCCCTCGCCGGCGATCGTGCCCGCGTCGACCGTCCCCATCTTGCGGCACTTCCCGCGGTAGCGGTAGCGGGTGGACGAGCCGCCGCAGAGGACCTCCGCGAACTCGTCGATCAGGTCCGAGCCGGCGGAGGTGAGGCTCCACGCGAAGTCCTCGCCGCGGCCGATCAGGATCGTCCCCGGGTGCGCGGGCGAGTACACGCCGCGGGCCTGGTGGCCGGGCCACTTGATGTCGGCCTCGAGCGTCAGGCCGGGGTAGTAGTAGCCGATCTGCGGTCCGGCGACGAACAGCGGATGGCCGGTGGTCGAGCGCTGGCGACCCGACGATCAGGAAGTTGCTGGCCCAGATGTGCGTGCTCGCGGCGCTCGCGCCCGCGGTGAGCGTCCGCTGCAGGCTGCCGGCGTCGAGGATCGCGTTGCCGCTCGCCTTGCCCGGGATGCGGGCGTAGGGGGCCTTGCGCGTGAGCGTCGTCGGCGTGTCGGCGTCCGACTGCTCGGAGAGGTCGTCGAACAGCGTCTTCGCGGCGCTGTTGCCGAGGCGCCCGCGCAGCGCGCCGTAGAACTGGCCGCGCCGGGCCTCGTCGCCGCCGCCCTGGCCGAAGATCTGGCCGCCGAGCGCGTTGAAGGCGAACAGGTCGACGCGCGTGAACTTCGCGGCCTTGCTCTTCTCCGCCCGCAGCCGCGCGTTGATGCCGTCGACGAAGACGTCGATGTCGTGCTTGAGCCCCTTGCCGTCGCGGCCGGCGGAGCGCAGCGCGCGCAGCCCGTTGCGGCGGATGATGCGATCGATGCGGCGCGTGGGCTTGTAGGTCTTGAGCCCGGTCACGAGCCCGAACGCGTTGATGTTGGGCGCGTCGACCGCGGCGAGGCGCGCCGCGTAGCGGGCCTGCGCGAGCAGCAGCCCGCGGTCCTCCTGCAGGATCCAGCCCATCGCCCACGTGACGTCGTCGCGCGTGCGGCCGGTGATGTGCGGGACGTGGTAGCGGTCGCGCACGATCTTCACGCCGCGGCGCGGGACGCGCTCGCTCTTCGCCGGGCCGTCCGGCCCGACGCCGAAGCCCTCGGACTTGAAGGACGTGTTCAGGTCGGCGGCCGTGACCTGGTCGAACTTCGGCGTCAGCGAGTCGTACATCTTCGCCTGCGAGTCCGCGCCCGGCGGCACCGGCGCCTCGCCCCACTGGCCGGACGGCACGACGTTGCGCGCCGTGTCCGCATAGTCGCGGGCGGACGCGGAGGACGGCAGCAGCATGAGGAGCGCGGTGGACATGACCGCGAGCACGAGGCGAGGCATCGGGCGACCCTAGCTGATTGTGCCGGTTGCCACTAAGGACAAAACGAGCATGCCGAGCAGGACGCGGTACACAACGAAGATCGCCGTCGAATGGTTGCCGAGCCAGCGGATCAGGAACGCGATCGAGGCGTAGCCGACGACGAACGCCGCCAGCGTCGCGATCGCGGTGGGGACCGCGGCGGCGTGCTCGCCGTCGCCGATGTTGCGCAGCTCGAACAGGCCCGACAGCACGACCGCGGGGACCGAGAGCAGGAACGAGTAGCGCGCCGCCGCCTGCCGCTCGAGGCCGAGGAACAGGCCGGCGGTCAGCGTCGCGCCCGAGCGCGAGACGCCGGGGATGAGCGCGGCGGCCTGGGCGAAGCCGATGATGATGCCGTCGCGGCGCGTGAAGGTGTCGATGCCGCGCTCGTGGCTGCCCGTCTTGTCGGCGGCGAGCAGCAGCAGGCCGAGCGCGATCAGCGTGCAGCCGATCAGCGTCAGGTCGCGCGCGCCGTTCTCGATCTGGTCGTGGAAGACGAAGCCGAAGACGGCGATCGGGATCGTGCCGAGCACGATGTAGGAGCCGAGCCGCGCGTCGATGCTCTTGCGCGCCTCGGGGTCGCGCAACCCCGCCAGCGAGGCGGTCGCGATGCGCCACAGGTCGTGGCGGAAGTACAGGAGCACGGCCGCCATCGTCCCGAGCTGGGTGACGGCGGTGAAGGCCGCGCCGGGATCCTCCCAGCCGGCGAAGGCGGGGACGATCCGTAGATGTGCGGTACTCGAGACCGGGAGGAACTCGGTGAGGCCCTGGACGATCCCGAGCACGATCGCTTCGAGCGCGCTCACCGCGCCCAGGCTAGCTGGAGGCGCTCAGCGAGCGGTCCAGCCCAGGTCCATCGAGACCGGCACGCCCGTGAAGGAGCGGCCGCCCGGGCCGAGCAGGAAGGCGACGACCTCCGCGACCTCCTCGGGCTCGATCAGCCGCTTGACCGCGTGCGGGGCGAGGATCACCTGCTCGAGCGCCTCCTCCTCGGAGACGCCGTGCGCCTTCGCCTGGGCGGGGATCTGCTTCTCGACCAGCGGCGTGCGGACGAAGCCGGGGCAGACCGCGCTGGCGAGGATGCCCTGGTCGGCGCCCTCGAGCGCGAGCGTGCGGACCAGGCCGAGCACGCCGTGCTTGGCCGCCACGTAGCCGGCCTTGTAGGGCGAGGCCGTGAGCGCGTGGGCGGAGGCGATCGCGATGAAGCGCCCGTCGCCGCTCTTGGCCAGGTGCTCCCAGCCGTAGCGGGCGAGCAGGAAGGGGGAGGTCAGGAGGACGGCGATCAGCCCGTCCCAGCGGTCCTCGGGGAACTCGGCGATCGGCGCGACGTGCTGGAAGCCGGCGTTCGGCACGATCGCGTCGAGGCGGCCGAAGTGCTCGATCGCCGCATCGATCGCGCCGCGGTTGCCCTCGCGGGTGGTGAGGTCGGCGGCGTGCGCGACGCCGGGGCCGTCCTCGTCGGGCTCGAGGTCGACGGCGAGGATGTCGTAGTCGGCGCCGATGAGGCGCTGGGCGATCGCGCGGCCGATGCCGCTCGCCGCCCCGGTCACGATTGCGGTCTTGGAGGCCATGGCGGCGGGTCTACCCCATTGGGGCTGGTTTACTGCGACCGATGGGCGTCACCGAGCGCGAGCGGCTCGCACCGGACGTGTTCCGCCTCCCCGTCGAGAAGATCCGGGAGGGCTACTACTCCGACGTCTACTTCAACTACGCGAAGGCGACGCTCGAGCTCGACGATCGCCACCCGCGCGTGCTGATGCAGGTGTTCCAGCGCAAGGAGTCGATCCTCGGCGGGGTCGACGAGGCGCTCGCGGTGATCCGGCAGTGCGCGGGGCGGCGCCGGCCCGACGGCTCGTGGGAGGACGGCTGGGACCAGCTCGACGTCAACGCGCTGCACGAGGGCGACGAGATCGAGCCGTGGGAGACGGTGATGACGATCGAGGGCGATTACTCGCTGTTCGCCCATCTCGAGACGGTCTACCTCGGCTGCATGGCGCGCCGCACGCTCGTCATGCACAACGTGCGCGAGGTCGTCGACGCCGCCGGCGGCAAGCCGATCATCTACTTCCCCGCCCGGCACGACCACTGGCTCGTGCAGACCGGCGACGGCTGGGCGGCGCACGTCGCCGGCGCGATCGGCGTCTCCACCGACGCCCAGGCGTCGTGGTGGGGCGGCCGCGGGATCGGCACGGTGCCGCACGGGCTGATCGCGGCCTACGGCGGCGACACCGTGGCGGCGGCGCGCGCGTTCGTCCGCGGCTTCGGCGACAAGATGCAGGTGACCGTGCTGGTCGACTTCGAGAACGACTCCGTGCGCACCGCGCTCGAGGTCGCCGAGGCGCTCGACGGGCAGCTGTGGGGCGTCCGGCTCGACACCTCCGACCGGCTGGCCGACCTCTCGCTGCAGGCCAAGCACGGCGACGCCGCCCCGCACGGCGTCGACGCCGAGCTCGTCCACCTCGTCCGCGACGAGCTCGACGGCCACGGCTTCGACGACGTCAAGATCGTCGTCTCCGGCGGCTTCAACGCGGAGCGCATCCGCACCTTCGAGGCGGCGCACGTCCCCGTCGACGCCTACGGCGTGGGCTCGGCGCTGATCCGCGGCTCCAACGACTTCACCGCCGACGTCGTGCTGGTCGACGGGCGGCCGTGCGCGAAGGTGGGGCGGGAGTACCGCCCCAACCCGCGCCTCACCCCGGTCCGCTAGGCGCCAAGCCAGGCAGCTAGCTGCCTAGCGGGGGGCTGACCAGCGGCACGAAGCGCACGCGCTCGTGCTCCTCGCGCCGCAGCGCGCCGCCGGGCTCGCGGCGCAGCAGCACGAGCCGCTGGTCGCCGTCGTCGAGCGGCCCGACGAGCCGGCCGCCCTCGCCGAGCTGATCGGGCAGCGCCGGCGGGATCGCCTGCATCGCGGCGGCGACGTTGATGGCGTCGTAGGGCGCGCCCGCCGGGTGGCCGAGCGAGCCGTCCCCGACGAGCAGCGTCACGTTGGCCGCGCCGATCGCGGCCAGTTGCTGCGCCGCGCGCCGCGCCAGCCCGGGGTGCAGCTCGATGCTCCAGACGTGCGCGACGAGCCGGGCCAGCACGGCGGCGTGGTAGCCGGAGCCGGTGCCGACGTCGAGCACGCGCTCGTCGCCGCGCAGCTCCAGCAGCTCGCACATGCGCGCGACCACGAGCGGCTGGGAGATCGTCTGCCCGGAGCCGATCGGCAGCGCGACGTTGTCCCACGCCTCGTCGCGCCGGTGCTCGGGGACGAAGCGCTCGCGCGGCACCTCGCGGATCGCGGCGAGCACGCGCGGGTCGTCGACGTGCGGGCGCAGCGCTCCGAGCAGGCGCTCGGCCGGGCTCGTGCCGGAGGGCCGGCTACGCCACGGTCGCACCGGCGGCCCGGAGCTCCTCGAGGGCCCGCTCGGAGTCGCCCGGCTCGACCTCCACGCCCCGCACCGCCGCCGGGTCGACCCGCACGGCGAACCCCTCCCGCAGCGCGTCGAGCGCGGTGTTCTTGACGCAGTAGTCGGTGGCGAGCCCGACGATCGTGAGCGCGTCGACCCCTTCACCGCGCAGCCGCTCCGCGAGCCCGGTCGCCTCGAAGCCCGAATAGCCCTCCGTGCCGGGGTCCTGGCCCTTGTCGACGATCGCGTCGATCGGCCCGCTGTCGAGCGCCGGGTGCAGCGCCGCGCCCTCGCTGTCCTGCACGCAGTGCGGCGGCCACGGGCCGCCCTGCGCCGCGAACGAGCCGTGGTCGGCCGGGTGCCAGTCGCGCGTCGCGAGCACGAGGTCGTAGTCGCCCGAGGCGGCCAGCGCGTTGATGCGCTCGGCGATCTCCTCGCCCCCGGGGACCGACAACGCGCCGTCCGGCCGCGCGAAGTCGTTCTGGTAGTCGACGATGATCAGCGCGCGCGACATCAGGCGGGCCGGCTGGCGTGGATCGTCGCCGCCATGTCCTCCTCGCCGTGCCCCTCGGCGCTCGCGCGGCGCATCTGCTCGCCCACGGCGGCGAGCGCGCCGAGCCGCAGCCCGGCCTGCTCCGCGGCCTCGAGCGCCAGCCCGACGTCCTTGGCGGCGAGGTCGAGCGGGAACGCGGGCGGGAACTCGCCGTCGATCATCATCGGCCCCTTGAGCTGCGCGTAGGGCGCGCCGATCGGCGCGCCGTCGATCGTCTCGAGGAACGTGCGCGGGTCGACCCCGAGCCCCTCGGCCAGCGCGATCGCCTCCGCCAGCGCCTCGGTGATGCCGAGCAGCCAGGTGTTGAGCACGAGCTTGAGGCGCTGGCCGTTGCCCGCCTCGCCCAGCCACACGGTCCTGGCCCCGACCGCGTCGAAGACCGGGTCCACGCGCTCGCGCACGTCCTCGGGGCCGGAGGCGAGCACCAGCAGCCGGCCCTGCTCGGCCGGCTGCTTGGTCCCGGACACCGGGGCGTCGACGAACGGGACGCCGGCGTCCGCGGCGCGCTGCGCCAGGCGCTCGGTGGCGGCGAGCCCGATCGTGCTCATCTGGGCGAGCACCGCGCCGTCCAGCGCGCCCAGCGCCTCCCCGGCGACCGCCTCGACCGCCGCTGCGTCGGCCAGCATCGTCACCACCACGCCGGCGCCCGCGACCGCCTCGGCCACGCCGTCCGCGACGTCACGCCGTGCTCCGCGAGCGGCTCGGCCTTCTCGCGCGAGCGGTTCCAGGCGCTCACCTCGTGGCCGGCGGCGGCGAGGTTGCGCGCCATCGGCGCGCCCATGATCCCGGTGCCGAGGACGGCGACGCGCATCAGTAGCGCAGGAGGGCCGCGATGCCGTCGTGCGGCGTCAGGTCGTGGTGGCGGACCACGACGACCTCGGCGGAGGACTCGAGCGCCTTCTCCGTCGCACGCTCCGCGACCCCGCTCGCGCGCAGGTCCGCGGCGAGCAGCAGCGTGTCGACGCGCCCCTGCTCGAGGCAGCCGAGCACGTCGTCGGCGCCCGCGGCCGCGCGGCCCCCCGCGCCCAGGCCCTGCTCGAGCCGGTCGAGCAGCTCGCGTTCGCGCCGGCGCTCGTGCTCCTCGATCGCGCGCGCGGCCTCCGCTCGCACCTCATCGACGCTCGCGTCCTCGACGCCGACGCGGACCTGGCCCGCGAGCCGCTCCTTCAGGTACGGGTGCAGCTTGCGCTCGAGGTCGCCGACGGTCTCGTCGGGCGCGCCGATCAGGAGCTGCTCGAAGCCCTCGCGCTTGAACAGGTCGAACACGACGGAGGCGGTGTTGGCGAGGTGGTCGCGCACGTCCTCCTCGATCGAGCGCTCGTAGCGCGGCTGCGACCACCCGCCCTGCCGGTGCTGCGAGTGGACGTTGTCCTCGACGCGGTCGGTCTCCGCGAGCTGCTCGGGCGTGCCGGTGAAGATGCGGGCGATCCGCCGGTTGGCCAGCAGCACGCACCAGAGCCCGCCCGCGAGCGCCTGCGTGAGCGGCCCGACGAACGGCGTGGCGTCGATCGCCACGCGCGACTCCAGCGGGTGCGGGACCCGGACCGTCTCCAGCAGCCCCGCCGGGCGGCAGGCGAAGACGGCCACGGCGCGGGCGCCGTCGTCGGCGATGTCGGGCTGCTCGAGCCGCTCGCGCACCGCGCCGACGTCCGCCCGCAGCGCCATCCGCTCGTCATGCGGGAGGTCGTCGGCCTCCTCCAGCTTGTGCTGCGCGTCGTTCATCAGCGAGGAGATCGCGCTCGCCCGTGCCGACGGGGTCGCGAACTCCGAGGGATCGAGGTTCAGGTAGACCGAGAGGACGCGGCCGTGCTCCGGGGTGAACTCCGCCAGTCGCCTCAGCCGCGTGCGTGTGAGGGTTTCGACCATGCCGAAAAGCTACCCCGCCCGCGCGGCCGCGACTCAGCCTTTGACCCGGAACGCCCCTCGCATGAACGGGTGCACGCGGCAGAAGTACGTGTAGGTGCCGGGGCCGAGGTTCGAGGGGGTCGCCCAGGTGTCGCGGTTGGCCGCGGGGGTGAAGCCCGCGGGGCCGAACCCGAGCTCGCCGGAGTCGAAGTCGACGGGCCCGTCGGCGAGCGGGTAGGCGATGCCGGTCGAGCGGTTGCAGGGCGCGCGGCAGGCGGTGATCGTGTGGAAGATCGTGCGCGCGGCGTCGGTGTTCTTGAAGCCGAGCGACTGCCCCGCGGCGACCACCGGCGGGCGCGAGGCGGCGCCGCCGCGCAGCAGGTCGCCCTGGCCGTAGAGGAAGTCGGTGATCGCGAGCGGGTCGGCGGTCGCCGCCGGCCCGTCGGGCAGCGTGCGCGCGTCGGGGAGCCCGCCCGCCTCGCCGCCGTGGTTGTCGTTCTCCGGCAGGTGGCCGTGGGTGATGCGGCCGCGCCGCTCGATCTTGCCCTTGCCCGAGAAGGGGTCCACGCCGCCGCGCGCGCCGGGCGCGAAGGCCACGGGCATGATCCCCATCGACTCGTACCACGAGCCGCGCTTGGAGTCGTAGGTCGCCGACGTGCTGAGGACGTCGCCGCGCTTGACCTTGATGCGCCAGTTCGAGCGCGTGGCGGTCATCGCCACGTCCCACGAGACCGCGCCCGCCGGCTCCCAGTACTTGGCCCGCGAGCGGAACACGTTCACGGTGCGCCCGTTGCGGGTGAGCATGAGGTCGGTGTAGAGGCCGCCGGGGTGCAGGTGGCCCGCGGTCTGGACGAGCACGCCGTCGCGGGCGATGAGCTGCTGGTTGCGCGGCGGGCCGCCCGCGTAGGCGTTCGGGTCGTCGCGTGGGTAGGTGAAGCGCCCGTTCCTGCCCGTCCCGCGGTGCACGTCGAAGACGGGGTAGGCGCTGCCGCCCTGGACGTCGACCCAGCGGGTGACGACCCGCTTCATCTTCTTCGCGAGCGGCGAGGAGTCGGGGATGAAGTCGATCGTGTAGGTGAGGTAGACGCGGGAGCGGTTCGGGAGCAGGTTGTGGACCATGTGGTTGAGCGCCCAGGCGTCGCCGGGCCGGTGGCGCCAGCCGAACGGGCGCGGCAGCTTGACGTTCGTCTTCTCCTCGCCCGCGGCGAAGGTCGGCTGCCCGTTGATGAGCCAGACGGCGTGGTGGAGGTGCAGCACGTCGACGCCGGGGATCTTCCCGTTGGCGTACTCGAGGTTCGGGCGGAAGCCGGTGATCCAGCCGGAGCGCTTCGGGCGGGGCACGTCGTCGCCGTCGATCGAGATCGTGTTCTGGCCCGGCTTGATCGTGAGCGGGCCGTAGCGGTATTTGATGTGCTGCACGCGCGGTGCGGCGGACGCGGCGGCGGGGATGACGAGGAGCGCCAGGACGACGGCGGCGAGGGATCGAGGGAGCACGCCGCCGACTCTATCCGCGCTGAGCCGCGGGCCGTGGCTAGTCTGCAGGCCATGTCCGAGAATTCGTTCGATGCCCGCGCCGACCTCGAGGTCGGCGGCAAGACCTACGAGATCTACCGGCTCGACGCGCTGCAGTCGAAGTACGACGTGGCGCGGCTGCCCTTCTCGCTGAAGGTGCTGCTCGAGAACCTGCTCCGCAACGAGGACGGCGTGTCCGTCTCGAAGGAGGACATCGAGGCGCTGGCGCAGTGGGACGCGAACGCCGAGCCGACCCAGGAGATCGCCTTCACGCCCGCGCGCGTCGTGATGCAGGACTTCACCGGCGTGCCCGCGGTCGTCGACCTCGCGGCGATGCGCGACGCGATGGCCGACCTCGGCGGCGACGCCGCCAAGATCAACCCGCTCGTCCCCGCCGAGCTCGTGATCGACCACTCGGTGCAGGTCGACGCCTTCGGCACCCGCGAGGCCTTCGGCATCAACGCCGAGCGCGAGTTCGAGCGCAACGAGGAGCGCTACGCCTTCCTGCGCTGGGGCCAGGGCGCCTTCGACAACTTCGCCGTCGTCCCGCCGGACACCGGGATCGTCCACCAGGTCAACCTCGAGTACCTCGCGCGCGTCGTCTTCACCAGCGACGAGACGGCACACGACGGCCCCGAGCAGGCCTACCCCGACACGCTGGTCGGGACGGACTCGCACACGACGATGATCAACGGCCTCGGCGTGCTCGGCTGGGGCGTCGGCGGCATCGAGGCCGAGGCCGCGATGCTCGGCCAGGCGATGTCGATGCTGCTGCCGCAGGTGCTCGGCTTCAAGCTGTCGGGCGAGCTGCCCGAGGGCGCGACCGCCACCGACCTCGTGCTGACCGTGACCCAGATGCTGCGCGAGCGCGGCGTCGTGGGGATGTTCGTCGAGTTCTACGGCCCCGGGGTCGCCGCCCTCCCGCTGGCCGACCGCGCCACGATCGGCAACATGTCGCCGGAGTTCGGCTCGACCTGCGCGATCTTCCCGATCGACGCCGAGACGCTGCGCTACCTCGAGTTCTCCGGCCGGCCGAAGGAGCGCGTGGCGCTGGTGGAGGCCTACGCCAAGGAGCAGGGCCTGTGGCACGACGAGAACTCCGAGGAGCCCACCTACTCGGACACGCTCGCGCTCGACCTCGGCGACGTCGTGCCGTCGCTCGCGGGCCCGAAGCGCCCGCAGGACCGCGTGTCGCTGACGGAGTCCAAGGCCGCCTTCCGGCTCGCGCTCGAGGACCTGCTGCCCGACGACGTCGAGGACCCCAAGGAGGGCAAGCCCGACCCGGACGAGGCGAGCGCCGACTCGTTCCCGTCCTCGGACCCGCCCGCCTCGGGCGACTCCAACGGGCAGGCCGAGCGCTCGCCCGATCCGCAGCAGGCCGACGGCGGCACCGGCGGTCTCCAGGTCGCCGAGCGCACCGAGGTGTCGGTGCCGCTCACGCTCGAGGACGGCACCGAGACCGAGCTCGACCACGGCCACGTCGTGATCGCCGCGATCACCTCGTGCACCAACACCTCCAACCCCACGGTCATGCTCGGCGCCGGCATGCTGGCCCGCAACGCGGTCGCCAAGGGCCTGAAGTCCAAGCCGTGGGTCAAGACCTCGCTCGCCCCGGGCTCGAAGGTCGTGACCGAGTACCTCGACCGCGCCGAGCTGACCGAGCCGCTGGAGGCGCTCGGCTTCCACCTCGTCGGCTACGGCTGCACGACCTGCATCGGGAACTCCGGGCCGCTGCCGGAGGAGATCTCCGACGTCGTCCAGGCCGAGGACCTCGCGGTCGTCTCGGTGCTCTCGGGCAACCGCAACTTCGAGGGCCGCATCAACCCCGACGTGAAGATGAACTACCTGGCCTCGCCGCCGCTGTGCGTCGCCTACGCGATCGCCGGGACGATGGACATCGACCTGCTCGACGAGCCGCTCGGCCAGGACGAGGACGGCAACGACGTCTTCCTCAAGGACATCTGGCCGAACGAGCAGGAGGTCGCCGAGACCGTCGAGTACGCGGTGCAGTCGGACATGTTCCGCAAGTCCTACGGCGAGGTCTACGACGGCGACGAGCGCTGGAACTCGCTCGAGGTGCCCGAGGGCGACCGCTTCGCGTGGGCCGACGACTCGACCTACGTGCGCCTCCCGCCCTACTTCGAGGACTTCCCGACCGAGCCGCCCGACCTCACCGACATCGAGGGCGCGCGCGTGCTCGCGGTGCTCGGCGACTCGGTGACGACCGACCACATCTCGCCCGCCGGCGCGATCAAGGAGGCCTCGCCCGCCGGCGAGTACCTCAAGGAGCACGGCGTCGAGCGCAAGGACTTCAACTCCTACGGCGCGCGCCGCGGCAACCACGAGGTGATGGTGCGCGGCACCTTCGCCAACATCCGCCTGCGCAACCAGCTCGCGCCGGGGACCGAGGGCGGCGTGACGAAGTTCCAGCCGGAGGGCGAGGAGATGACCATCTACGACGCCGCGATGAAGTACGCCGAGGACGACACGCCGCTCGTGGTGCTGGCGGGCAAGGAGTACGGCTCGGGCTCCTCGCGCGACTGGGCCGCCAAGGGCACGAAGCTGCTGGGCGTGCGCGCGGTGATCGCCGAGTCCTTCGAGCGCATCCACCGCTCCAACCTCGTCGGCATGGGCGTGCTGCCGCTGCAGTTCGCCGACGGTGAGAACGCCGAGTCGCTCGGGCTCACGGGCGAGGAGGAGTTCACCATCACC
The DNA here is from genome assembly GCA_963787335.1 of uncultured Solirubrobacterales bacterium. Classification (GTDB taxonomy): domain Bacteria; phylum Actinomycetota; class Thermoleophilia; order Solirubrobacterales; family Solirubrobacteraceae; genus DASQFQ01. The sequence continues at coordinate 159,966 of CAWBCU010000028.1, read as the reverse complement.
GGCATCGCGGAGGACGGCTCCGCCAAGGAGGTCAGCGTGAAGGCCGACGACAAGGAGTTCACGGCGCGGGTGCGGATCGACACGCCCAAGGAGGCCGACTACTTCCGGCACGGCGGCATCCTGCCCTACGTCCTGCGCCAGCTGACGGCGGACTCCGAGTGAGCGTCCCCGACGTCCTGCGCCGGCTGCTGACGGCGCCCGGCCCCTCCGGTCACGAGCAGGTGCCCGCCGCGGTCTTCCGCGACGCCTGCGCCGAGTTCGCCGAGGTCACCCACGACACCGTCGGCTCGACCGTCGCGCGCGTGGCCGGCACCGGCGGCGGGCCCGTGCTCGCGATCATGGGCCACATCGACGAGATCGGGCTGATCGTCCACCACATCGACGACGACGGCTTCCTCTGGTTCACGTCCGTCGGCGGCTGGGACCCGACCATCCTCGTCGGCCAGCGGCTCGAGATCGCCACGCGCAACGGTCCCGTCACCGGCGTGGTCGGGAAAAAGCCGATTCACCTCCTCAACGAGGAGGAGCGGCGCAAGGCGCCCGAGCTCAAGCACCTGCACATCGACATCGGCGCGAAGGACGGCGACGACGCCCGCTCGATCGTGCGCGTCGGCGACGTCGCGGTGATCGCGGGCGAGCCGGTCGAGCTGGTCAACGACCGCGTGATCTCGCGCTCGATGGACAACCGCCTGGGTTGCTACGTCGCCTACGAGGCGGCGCGGCTGGTCGCCGAGGCCGGCGGCGCCCCGGGCGACGTCTGCGCCGTCGCCGTCACCCAGGAGGAGATCACCTTCGCGGGCGCGCGCACGACGGCGTTCTCGCTCGAGCCGGACCTCGCGATCGCGGTCGACGTCACCTTCGCCACCGACGCGCCCGACACGAACGAGAAGGAGGTCGGGCGCCACCGCTTCGGCACCGGCCCGGTCCTGCAGCGCGGGGCGACGCTCGACCCGCAGCTGTTCGAGCTGCTCCACGACGCGGGCGAGGCCGAGAAGATCCCCTTCACGGTCACCGCCAGCGGCCGCTCGACCGGCACGGACGCGGACGGCATCCACATCTCCCGCGGCGGCGTGCCGACCGGCGTCGTCTCGGTGCCGCTGCGCTACATGCACTCGCCCGTCGAGATGGTCCAGCTCGACGACGTGCAGAACGCCGCGAAGCTGATCGCCGCCTTCGCGCAACGGCTCGAGCCGGGCGTCTCGTTCAAGCGGTGACCGCGCCGCTCCTGCTGCTCTGGGACATCGACGGGACGCTGCTCCAGCGCGCGTCGAGGGAGCACGCGGAGGCGCTGCGCGCCGCGCTGGTCCAGGTGCACGGAGAGCTCTCGTTGGACGGGCACGAGATCGAGGCGGCCGGGCGGACCGACGGCGCGATCGCCCGCGACCTGCTCGCGGCCGCGGGCCTGGCCTCGGGGGCGATCGACTCGCGTGCGGACGACGTGATCGCCGCCTGCTGCGCGCTGTACGACGACCTGTGCCCGGCCGACCTGTCGCCGCGGGTGGCGCCGGGGGTGCCGCAGGTGCTGGCCACGCTGGGGGAGCGCCCCGACGCCTTCCGCTTCTCGCTGGTGACCGGCAACTACGAGCGCGTGGCGCGGCTCAAGCTCGCGCGCGCGGGGATCGGCTCGTGGTTCCCGGAGGGCCAGGGCGGCTTCGGGTCCGACGCCGAGGAGCGCGAGGCGCTGCCCCCGATCGCGCGGGCGCGCGCGGGCGGCTGGGCGCGCGAGCGGACGATCGTGATCGGCGACACGCCGCGCGACATCGCGTGCGCGCGGGCCGACGGGCTGCGGGTGCTGGCGGTGGCGACCGGCCCGTACGCGGTCGAGGCGCTGGCCGACGCGGACGCGGTGGTCGACTCGGCGGAGGCGCTGCTCCCGGTGCTCGAGGACCTCCTGTGAGGATCACCCACGTGGAGTGCCACCGGGTCGCGATCCCCGGCGCCAGCCCGCCGTTCGCGTGGCGGCGGGGGCTCCTCGGCGGCCCGCCCGACGGCGAGGGCGGGGTGCTCCGGATCGGGACCGACGAGGGCGTCGAGGGCGTCGCGCTCGCACCGCGGCGCGGCGCGGGCGTGATCCTGGAGGACGTCGTCGCACGCGTGCTGCGCGACGAGCTCGTCGGCGCTGACCCGCTGCAGCGCGAGTGGCTCTGGCACCGGCTCTGGGAGCTCGATCGCACCGAGGAGCTTCCCGCCTACATCCTCGGGCTCGTCGACACCGCGCTGTGGGACCTCGCCGGGCGCCAGACCGGCCAGCCGGTCTGGCAGCTGCTCGGCGGGTTCCGCCGCTCGATCCCGGCCCAGGCCTCCACGGCCACCTTCGCGAGCACGGACGAGTACCTGGACGTCGCCACGCAGTGCCTGGAGCTCGGCTACCGGTCGATCAAGCTCCACGCCTGGGGCGACGCGCGCGCCGACGCGCAGCTCTGCCTGGCGCTGCGTGAGCACGTCGGCCCCGGCGTCGAGCTCGCCTACGACGGCTCGGCCGGCTTCGACCTCGCCGACGCCATCTATGTCGGCCATGCGCTCGACGACGCCGGCTACCTCTGGTACGAGGAGCCGATCCGCGAGTTCAGCGTGACCGCGTACAAGTGGCTCGCCGAACGCGTGCGCGTGCCGCTGCTGGTCGGCGAGACCTCGGACGGCGCGCACATGAACACCGCCGACTTCATCGCCTCGGGTGCCGCCACGTTCGTGCGCACGAGCGCGGAGCTGCGGGGCGGCATCACCGGCGCGATGCGGATCGCCCACCTGGCCGACAGCTTCCGGCTGCGGGCCGAGGTGCACGGCCCCGGGCTCTACTCCCAGCACCTCTGCATGGCGATCCCCAACACCACGTACTACGAGTCGCTCATCACGTCCACGCGCGTCGTGCGCGAGGCGGTCGTCGACCCGCAGGGGCTCGTGCACGCACCCACACAGGCGGGCATCGGCCTGCCGTCCGGACCGGACTATCCGCAGGCGCTCGGGCACCTGGTGACCGGTTCAGCGGCAGTGATCTAGCGCGCGACGCCGAGGACCGTCGCGGTGGTGCTCGTCGTGCCCGCGCGGTGGCGCAGGCGCGTGACATAGGCGGTCGCCGGCCCGAGCGCCGTGGTCCACAGCGTGGTCGACACGCCGGCGGGCGGGCGCGGGGCGAGCTTCGGCGGCTTGCCGCCCGGGTAGCCGGCGCGGTGCCGGCCGTGGCCCTTCTCATGGCCGGCGTCGCGGCGGCCGGTGGGGGTCGTGCCGTAGAGGCGGCGGTCGCGCGTGGTCGCGCGCCGGACGGACGGGCCGAGCCGCAGCTCCTGGCGGGTGTACGTGGAGCGCACGTAGAGGAGCGCGTTGCCGTCGAAGGAGGGGTTGAGCAGCAGCGCGCGCTTCTCCGAGCGCAGCACGCGCTCCCGGCCGCTGCCGAGGTCGACCAATCGGATCTGGGCGCCGCCGGTGCGCCCCGCGCGGTGGAACACGAGCGCCTGCCCTGCGAGCGCCGGGCGGCCGAGCTGTTGGCCGGCGCGGGCGGTCGCCACCACCCGCGGCGCGGCGCTCACGTTGCGCGGCTGGGCGACGAGCTGCGTCGTCCCGACGCGCCACACGACCCACTGGTCGCTGAACGCGAAGGCGTTGCCGCCGGGGGAGTCGTAGGCGCTGAGGGGGGCGAGCGTGGCCGGGTCGGCGAGCGTGATCCGGTTCGCGTCGCGCCACCCGACGAGCCCCCCGGCGACCGCGGGGTCGCGGCCGGGGAGCACGAACGTCCCGCCGCCGCGGCGCAGGAAGCCGGCGCCCCCGGGGCGCTGGAAGGCGAACAGGTCCGCGTCGGCCGCCGGCCCTGACGCCTCGGTCGCGACGATGGTGGGCGTCTGCGTCTGCGCCTGCGCGGGCGCCACGCCGATGACCGCGGCGCAGAGCGCCAGCGCGACGGCGTCGGCGGCGCGCAGGCCGCGCAGGATCGCGGGGCGCTCCGCCATCGCCGCGTGGGCGGCGTTGCCGCGGTCGCTGTCGGCGACCGGCGCGAGCGCGATGACGGGGATCGCGCGGCCGGCGCCGAACGCGAGGCCGAGGACCGCGCCGAGCGCGGGGTCGCCGAGCGCGACGCTGACGGCGGCGAGCGCCCAGACGGCGAAGGTGAGGATGAACGTCGTGAACCCGAGGCCGAGCAGGACGCCGTAGAGGCCGGCGGCGAGCGGGACCGGCAGCACGCGCCGCCACGACTCGGGCACCTGGCGCCGGACCTGCGGGACGATCCGCAGCCCGCGCGCCTCGCCCACCGCCGCGGCGACCGCGATCGCCGCCGCCACGACCGCAGCGCCGGTGCCGCCGGCGCCGAGCGCCTGGCCGAGCTTCGCCAGCCCGCCGAAGGTCAGCACCCCGCCGGCCAGCGCGCCGAGCGTGAAGGTGACGCAGGCGACGAGCGTGGTCCGCAGCCGCCCGGCGTACCCGGCGGGCGCCAGCGTCTCGACCATCGAGAACCCGCACGGCGACCACGCGCCGGTGAGCCCGGCCGCGAGCGCGGCGGCGGCGAGCACCCAGGTCAGCATGGGACCTTCGTCTGGAAGTACATGACGCAGAAGACGCGGCGGCCCTTGTAGCAGTAGCCCGTCAGCGACTTGTCGCCGTTGATCCGCTTCTTGTTGTGGGAGCAGCAGTCGACGAGCTTGCGCACGTGGCCGCCGCAGCAGCGGTACCAGGCGCCGTCGACCTTGGTGCGCATCCCGTACTGCTCCGCGACCGCCGTGCAGACCGGCGTGCGCGACGCGGCCGGGAGCGGCACGCCCTCGGCGTCGGTGAGGCGCGCGCCGTCCTCGTCGACCGGCTCGCCCTGGAGGTCGACGAGGCGGCCGAGGTCGTCGACGCGGTGGCCGTCCTTGGCCCGCAGCGGCCGGCCCTTGGAGTCGATCCGCGGCAGCCCGGTCGGGTGCGGGCACGAGTCGGTCGTGTAGATGTGGCCGCAGAAGTGGTACGCCTCGGCCTCGCCGGGCGCCACGAGCGCGCGCGCCCCGGAGAGCGCCATCAGGCTGCCGCTGACCTTCGCGAGGAACCCGCGCCGGGACTGGTTCATGCGCGCCGCCGCTCTGCCGTGGCGAGGACGGACTCGAGCTGCCCGGCCGTGTTGAAGGTGCCCTTGGCGAGCACGGTGCCGTCCTCGTCGACCGCCACCGCGAACGGGCTCCCCGGGACGCCCGCCGCCGCCCAGGCGTGGGCGTCGCGGACCTCGTCGAAGGTGCGCAGCCGCACGAGCGGGTCGCGGCCCAGCGCCTCGATCGCGGGCTCGAGGGCGCGGCACATGCCGCAGCCCTCCGAGGTGAAGACCGCGAGCCCGAGCCGCCCCGGCTCGACCTCCATCAGCTCGGTGCGCCCGCCCAGCTCCGGCCCCTCCTCGGGGATCTCGAGCGCGCCGCGCGGGTCGATCTCGGCCCGCAGCGCACCCAGCTCGCGGGCCAGCGCGAGCACCGCCACCGCCAGGGCGACGATCGCCAGCAGCGCCGCGGCGAGCCCGATCGCCAGCCAGCCCTCGGTCGAGGGCTCGTCGCGCTCGAGCGCGGGCAGCACCGCGAAGGCGACCGCGAGCAGCCCGACGCGCGCGAGCGAGCCACGCCCGACACGGCCCTGCGAGCCGAAGCAGGCACACGGCGCCCCGCCGCGCCCCGCCATCAGCACCGCGGCCTGTGCGAGCGCGAACACACCGCACAGTGCGGCGGCGGCCCACGCGGCGGCCTCGACGCCCGCGGCTACCCCGACCCCGAGGACGGCCTCCGCGGCGATCAGCCCGGCCCACACCGGCAGGGCGGCGCGGCCGGTGATCCCGTAGGTGCCCAGGGCCGCGCGCGTGCGGGGGCCGTCGGCGAGCTTGAGCGCTGCGGACCCGAGCAGCAGCGCGCCGAGGATCAGCGAGACGATGACCGTCAGCATGCGGCCGCCGAAGCTAGCAGGGGCCGAGCACCGGCCCGGTCAGTCGGAGTCGGCGGTCCAGTAGCCGTCGCCGCCGACCGGCAGGAACGTGCCGACGCGCGCGAGGTCGGCCCGCACGTCGGCGACGTCGCGGTCGCAGACGGCGGCGACCTCGGCGGTGGCGACCGGCATCCCGGCCCACGCGAGAACCTCCTCGACCGACTCCGGATCGCGCCGGCGCACCAGCTCGGGGCCGATGTTGGCGAGCGCCGCCTCGTAGGCCTCGACGGGCCGGTAGCCCGGGAGGTCGACGCGGCTGGCGGTCGGCCAGTCGACGGGCGGCTCGGACACGCGGATCAGCTCATAGGAGGGGCAGGTGTAGCGCCGCGCCTCCGGCGGCCCGCCCAGCTTGTAATCCTGCGCCAGGGACGCAGGGGACGGGCTGCGGGAGGCGCGCCGGTCGGCCTCGAGGACGGGCTCGACCTCGGGAGCGGCCGTCCACGCGCGCAGCTCGCCGGGCTCGATCAGCGCCTCGCTCGCGGCGCGGTCGATGATCGCCGGGTCGTCGATGGCGAGGGCCGAGAACTGGAGCACCCGCAGGCGCCGCAGCAGGGCCGGCTCGCGGTCGGGCGCGTGCAGCCGCGTCGCGACGACGGCGCGACAGGCGGGCAGCGAGGCGTTCGCCTCGGCGGGCCGCCAGTCGATCGGCATGCCGTAGCGCAGCTGCAGCTCGCGCCGCGTCGACGCGATCCGCTCGGGCGGGAACGCCTCGCCGGGCCGCTCGTCGGCGAGCACGACCATGTGCAGCTCCCAGTCGAGCTGCTCGCCGTACAGCCACTCCAGCCGCAGCCGCTGGCGCTCCGCCGAGAACGCGAACGGGCAGGTGGGATCCGTGTAGTGCCGGATGAGCACCGGCGCCCCGCCGTTCGCGCTGACCAACCTGACCCCCTAAGAGCGGACGAGCTTCTTGTACGTGATCCGGTGTGGGCGGTCGGCCTCGGCGCCGAGCTTGGCGCGCCGGTGCTCCTCGTAGGCCTCGAAGTTGCCCTCGAACCACGTGACCTGCGAGTCGCCCTCGAACGCGAGCACGTGCGTCGCGACGCGGTCGAGGAACCAGCGATCGTGCGAGATGATCACCGCGCAGCCGGGGAACGCGAGCAGCGCCTCTTCCAGCGCGCGCAGCGTGTCGACGTCGAGGTCGTTGGTCGGCTCGTCGAGCAGCAGCGTGTTGCCGCCGCGGCGCAGCAGCTTCGCGAGGTGCACGCGGTTGCGCTCGCCGCCCGAGAGCTTGCCGACCTTGCGCTGCTGGTCGGAGCCCTTGAAGTTGAACCCGGCGACGTAGGCGCGCGAGTTGACCTCCTGGTCGCCGACCTTGATGTGCTCGTAGCCGTCGGAGATCTCCTCCCACACGGTCTTCTCGGGGTCGAGCGCGTCGCGGCTCTGATCGACGTAGGCGAGCTCCACGGTGTCGCCGACCGCGAGCGAGCCGGCGTCGACCGGCTCGTCGCCGACGATCATCTTGAACAGCGTCGTCTTGCCGGCGCCGTTGGCGCCGATGATCCCGACGATGCCCGCGGGCGGGAGCGTGAAGGACAGCCCGTCGATCAGGAGCCGGTCGCCGAAGCCCTTGCGCAGGCCCTCGGCGTCGATCACCTTGCCGCCCAGGCGCGGGCCCGGCGGGATGTGGATCTGGACCTGGTCGAGCTTGATGTTGCGGTCCTCGGCGAGCAGCCGCTCGTAGTTGTTCAGGCGCGCCTTGGACTTCTTGCGCCGGCCCTTCGGGTTCTCGCGCACCCACTCCAGCTCGGCCGCGATCGTGCGCTTGCGCGAGGAGTCCTGCTTCTCCTCCTGCGCGAGGCGGATCTGCTTCTGCTCCAGCCAGCTCGAGTAGTTGCCCTGGAAGGGGAGGCCGTGGCCGCGGTCGAGCTCGAGGATCCAGCCCGCGACGTTGTCGAGGAAGTAGCGATCGTGGGTGACGGCCACGACGGTGCCCTCGTACTCCTCGAGGTGGCGCTCGAGCCAGCCGACGGACTCGGCGTCGAGGTGGTTCGTCGGCTCGTCGAGCAGCAGCAGGTCGGGGGCGGCGAGCAGCAGCCGGCACAGCGCGACGCGGCGGCGCTCACCACCGGAGAGCTTGGTTACGTCGGCATCGGACGGGGGTAGTCGCAACGCGTCCATGGCCGTGTCGAGCTGGGTGTCGAGGTTCCACGCGTCGATCGCGTCGATCTTCTCCTGCACACGCGCGAACTCGTCGGCGGTCTCGTCCGAGTAGTTGGCGGCGAGCTCGTTGAACCGGTCGAGCAGCGCGCGCGTCTCCGCGACGCCGTCCTCGACGTTGCCGCGCACGTCCTTGGTCTCGTCGAGATGAGGCTCCTGCTCCAACAGGCCCACCGTCGCGTTCGGCGCGAGCTGCGCCTCGCCGCGGTACTCGGTGTCCTGCCCGGCCATGATCCGCAGCAGCGTCGACTTGCCCGAGCCGTTGAGGCCGAGGACGCCGATCTTCGCGCCGGGCATGAAGGACAGCGAGATGTCCTTGAGGACCTGCTTGTCCGGAGGGTGCGTCCGGGACAGCTTGTACATCGTGAATACGTATTGGCTCGACATCGGCGGTTGAGGATAGGCGCTCGTTGACCGACATTCCCTTTATGAGACCGCTGATCGGGGTGACCACCTCCGAGGTGCGGCGTGGCGACCTCGCCACGCTGCGTCGTCACGGCGAGCCCCCGCAGCACGAGATGGCCCTCGGCCTGACCTACATGCGCGCGATCGAGCTGGCCGGCGGCGTGCCCGTCGTGCTGCCCCCGCTCGAGCCCGGCGCGATGTCGACGCTGCTCACGCGGCTCGACGGCGTCTGCCTGTCCGGCGGCCCCGATCTCGACCCCGCCGCGTACGGCGCGCGCGCCCACGAGGCGCTCGGCCCGACCGAGCCCGCGCTCGACCGCTTCGAGCTCGAGCTCGCCCGCGCCGCCGACGCCGCTGGGCTGCCGCTGCTCGGCATCTGCCGCGGCGCGCAGGCGCTCAACGTCGCGCGCGGCGGCACGCTGCACCAGCACATCGAGGGCCACCGCCAGAGCGAGCTCGCGTGCCTGCCCACGCACTCGGTGCGGATCGCGGCGAGCTCGCGTGCCGCCCGGCTGCTCGGCGGCCACTCGGCCGAGGTCAACTCCTTCCACCACCAGGCCGTCGACACGCTCGGCGAGGGCCTCGTCGCCACCGCCTGGGCGGACGACGGCACGATCGAGGGGCTCGAGGACCCGGACCACCCGTTCCTGCTCGCGGTGCAGTGGCACGCCGAGACGCTGCTCGACGACCCGGCGCAGCTCGGGCTGTTCGCGGCGCTCGTCGAGGCCGCCACCGGCCGCGGCGCCGCCGGTACCCTGGCTGCGTGAGCACCGAAGGCACCGTCGAGCAGATCGCCATCGCCGCCGAGCGCCCGGAGCTGCCCGTTCCGGTCCCGGCCGTGCGCGCCGAGGCGGGCCACGGGCTCGAGGGCGAGTACCACTGGTCGCACGAGCCGGAGCCCGGCCAGAGCATCACGCTGATCGCCGCCGAGGCGCTCGAGGGGCTGCGCGAGGACACGGGCATCGAGCTCTCCCACGAGGCCTCGCGCCGCAACGTGCTCACGCGCGGCATCGATCTCAACCCGCTCGTCGGCCGCCGCTTCACGGTCGGCGGCGTCGAGTGCGAGGGCGTCGAGCTGTGCGAGCCCTGCAACACCCTGGCGAAGCTCACCGAGCGCGGCGTCCTGCGCGGGCTCGTGCACCGTGGCGGCCTGCGGGCCGACATCGTCACCGGGGGCGAGATCGCCGTCGGCGACCCCGTGCGAGCGTCTTAGTGGCGCTCGCGCTCAGCCTCCGCGGCGTCGTCAAGCGCTACGGCGACATCACCGCGGTCAACCACTTCGACCTCGAGGTGCCCGAGGGCACCTGCGTCGGCCTGCTCGGGCCCAACGGCGCCGGCAAGAGCACCACGATGCGGCTCCTGACCGCGCAGGCGATCGCCGACGAGGGCGAGATCCAGGTGCTCGGCCACACGCTCCCGGGCGACTCCAAGGCGGCGCGCGCCGAGATGGGCGTCGTGCCGCAGCTCGACAACCTCGACACGACGCTGACCGTGGAGCAGAACCTGCGCGTGTTCGCGCACCTCTACCGGATCCCGCGCGGCGAGCGCCAGGCCGCGATCGAGCGCGCGCTCGAGATGGCGAAGCTGGTCGACCGCCGCGACACGCGCGCCGACAAGCTGTCGGGCGGCATGCGGCGGCGGCTGCTGATCTCGCGCGCGCTCGTGCACCAGCCGAAGCTCGTGCTGCTCGACGAGCCGACCGTCGGCCTCGACCCGCAGGTGCGCCAGGAGCTGTGGGCGCTGGTCGACGCGCTGCGCGCCGAGGGCGTCTCGATCCTGATGTCGACCCACTACATCGAGGAGGCCCAGCGCCTCGCCGACACCGTGACGATCATGGCGGCGGGCGCCGCGGTCGCGAGCGGGCCGCCGGCCGAGCTGGTGCGCGAGCACGTCGGCCGCGAGGCGATCGAGATCTACGGGCCGCCGGCGCGGCTCGCCGAGGCCGAGGCGGAGGCGCGCACCGCCGGCTACAACACGCGCCGCACCGGCACGTCGGTGAGCGTGCTCGGCATCGAGCGCGCGAACGGCGACATGCCCGACGGCGAGCACCGCCCGACGAACCTCGAGGACCTCTTCGTGCTGCTCACCGGGGAGGAGGCCACATGAGCACGACGACCGCCGCGCCGCGCAAGAAGCTCGGCCGCCTCGAGCGCCCCGCCCTGATGGGCGTGCTCGTGCGCGAGGTCATCAACTTCTCCTCGTTCTGGAAGTCGAGCGTCTTCTCCTCGACGGTCGAGCCGACCATCTACCTGCTCGCGTTCGGCTTCGGGTTCGGGACGCTCGTCACGACCGTCGCCGGGCTCGACTACGTCCAGTTCGTGGGGACCGGCACGGTCGCCACCGCCGTGCTGTTCTCGTCGGTCTTCTCGGCGATGTTCGGCTCGTTCGTCAAGTACCAGTTCCAGCGCACCTACGACGCGATCCTGGCCGCGCCGGTCGACACCGAGGAGCTCGTGACCGCGGAGGCGCTGTGGATCGCCGCGCGCGCCGGCGTCTTCGGCTGCGCGCCGCTGCTGGTCGCGATGGTGTTCGGGCTCGACCCGAGCTGGGGCATGCTGCTCGTCCCGTTCATCGGCATGCTCACCGGCTACGGCTGGGCGTGCTTCGGGATCATCATCGCCGCGGTCCTCAACTCGATCGACCACTTCTCCTACATCACGAGCACGGTCGTCACGCCGATGTTCCTGACCGCCGGCACCTTCTTCCCGATCTCGGGCCTGCCGGAGTGGGCGCAGGTGCTGGCCCAGTTCAACCCGCTCTACCACTGCGTGGAGCTCGTCCGCGGCGCGGTCTTCGGGTTCGACGGCTGGGTCGACGTCTACCACCTGGGCTTCCTGTTCGTGTTCGCGTTCGTGACCTGGCGGGCCGCGATCCACTACATGGCGAAGAAGCTCGTCGACTGAGGCTCAGCCGGCGGCGAGCCCGGCGCGGAGGAACGCGAGGCCGGCCTCGCGCTGAGCGGGCGTCATGCTGCCCGCGAGGTTCTGGGTGCGGATGCTCAGCAGGAAGCCCATCGCGGCCGCTGCGAAGACCTGAGGACGCATCGAGCCCTCGGGCTCCTGGAGGTCGTGCGCCACCGCTCTCGCGATCGCGGTGCTGATCGGCTCGAGGAGCTGGAGCTCGCGGGCGCGCAGCTGCGGGTCGGCCATGATCGCGCGGAAGCGCAGCTCATGGATCTCGATGTCCGGTTGCAACCGCTGGCTCTCCCCGGAGAGCCAGTCGTCGATGCGGTCGACGACGGTGCCCTCGCCGCCGCTGAGCTGCGCTTCGAGGCGCGCGACCTGGTCGCCGATGTCCTCGAAGAGGATGTCCTCCTTCACCGGGAACCAGACCGACACCGTCCGCGGAGCCACGTCGGCACGCTCGGCGATCTTCGGGATCGTCGCCCCCGCGAAGCCCACCTCGTGCGTGAGCTCGGCAGCGGCGCGGATGATCGCCTGGCGCGTGCGGAGGTTCTTCCGCTCGCGCAGTCCGGGCGTGGGCGTGACGGACGACACGGAGAGGACTATAGACCGCATGCATGACATAGCAAACTTGCAAGATCACGCAAATATGCAGTAGCATGCAGACAAATGCCGCTCAGCCGAGCGCATTCGACCGCGAGGAGCCTCCCCATGGCACGTCTACTTCATCGTCTCGGCGCCTTCTCGGTCCGCCGGCGACGGACCGTCCTGGCCTCCTGGCTCGCCGCGTTCGGCGTCATGGTGGGCCTGGCGGTCAGCTTCGGGGGCAGCTTCACGGGTGGATTCAGCATCCCGGGCACCGAGTCGCAGAAGGCCAACGACCTGATCCAGTCGCGGACGCCGGGTGCCGACAGCGAGCTTGCGTCGGGAACCGTCGTGTTCGCCGCCCCGGCCGGCCAGACCCTCGACTCCGGTGCAGGCAAGGCCGCCGTCGACCGCGCGGTCACAGCCATCGGGCGCGTGCCCGGCGTCGCGACCGCGAGCGATCCGTACGCCTCCTCCGCTGTCTCCGGCGACGGGAAGGTCGTGTTCACCCGCGTCGACTTCTCGCTGCCGCGGGAGCAGATCAGCGATACGCAGACGGCCGCTCTGCAAGCGGCGGCCGCAACCGCGAGCGACGCGGGCCTGCAGGTCGAGTACAGCGGCTCCGCCGCGGAGCGACTGGCCGAGCCGCCGGTGGGTGAGATCGCGGGCCTCGCCGTGGCCGTCCTCGTGCTGGCGCTCACCTTCGGCTCGCTGATCGCCGCCGGCCTGCCGCTCCTCACCGCCCTCCTCGGCGTCGGCTTCGGCGTCCTGGGCATCACGCTGGCCAGCTCCGCGTGGTCGCTGAGCGACGAGACGATCACGCTGGCGGCGATGCTCGGCCTCGCGGTCGGCATCGACTACACGCTGTTCATCCTCTCCCGCCACCGCACCCAGGTCTTCGACGGCATGGGCATCGAGCCGTCGATCGCCCGCGCCGTCGGCACCGCAGGCAGCGCCGTGGTCTTCGCGGGCGCCACCGTCATCATCGCGCTCGTCGCGCTCCTGGTCACCGGCGTGCCGTTCCTCGGCCAGATGGGGCTCGCGGCGGCCGCCACCATCGCGGTCGCCGTGCTCCTCAGCCTGACGCTCGTTCCGGCGCTCATGGCCTTCGCCGGTCCGCGAGCCACCCGTGGCAAGAACTCCAGCGCGGCGCTCCACGACCCGCGGGCGGGTGAGAAGCCGACCCTCGGAGCCCGCTGGATCGGGCAGGTGATGCGCCGCCGCTTCGTGGCGATCGGCGTCCCCATCCTGGTGCTCGCCGCCGTCGCGGCGCCCGCGCTCGACATGCGCCTCGGCCTGTCCGGGGACGGCGGCCTCGGTCCCGACACGACGCAGCGCAGGGCCTACGACCTGCTCAGCGACGGGTTCGGCCCTGGCTTCAACGGTCGCCTGACCATCGCCGCGGAGGTCCCCCCGGGCAGCGGCGCCCAGCGGGCGGCCGACGCCACCGCGGCAGAGCTCGAGGGCTTCAAGGACGTCGCCGCCGTCTCGCCGGCGCGGCTGAACCCGGCGAAGGACCTGGCGCTCATCTCGGTCACGCCGAGCAGCGGGCCGTCGGCCGCGGCCACGGAGGATCTCGTCAACGGCATCCGCGACCGGGCCGGCGCGATCGAGGAGCGGACCGGCGCCACCGTGTGGGTCACCGGCGAGACCGCGACCGACATCGACACGTCGCAGACGATGTCCGACGCCCTGATCCCCGTACCTCAGCGTCGTGGTCGGCCTCGCGCTGCTCCTGCTGATGCTCGCCTTCCGCTCGATCCTGATCCCGCTGACCGCGATCGGCGGGTTCCTGCTCACCATCGGCGCGTCGTTCGGCGCCGTCGTCACGGTGTTCCAGCACGGGTTCGGCGCGAGCCTGCTCGGCGTCGCGGAGGCCGGGCCGATCGTCAGCATCCTGCCGGTCATCGTCATCGGCGTCCTCTTCGGGCTGGCGATGGACTACCAGGTGTTCCTGGTCTCACGGATGCGCGAGGAGTTCAAGCACGGCGCCACCCCCGCCGACGCCGTGCGCGACGGGTTCCGCCACGGAGCCCGCGTGGTCACCGCCGCGGCCCTGATCATGATCGCCGTCTTCTCGGGCTTCATCGTGCCTCCCGATCCGATCATCAAGTCGGTCGGGTTCGCGTTCGCCTTCGGGATCATGGTGGACGCGTTCCTGATCCGGATGACGCTCATCCCGGCACTCATGACGGTGATGGGCCGCCGTGCCTGGTGGCTGCCGTCCTGGCTCGACCGGATCCTGCCCGACGTCGACCTCGAGGGGGCGACCCTCGACCGCGCCAAGCAACCTGGCCACGGGCTGAAAACCGCTTTGCCCTCTCGCGCGTAATACGGGCATGCGCAGATTCACGCTTCTCGCCGCCGCCTCCGTGGCCGGCGCAGCACTCATCGGCTCGGTCGCCGAGGGCGACCGCAAGTCCAAGGGCGGCCAGTACCGCCCGCTCGGCTCCGACGCGAGCTTCACCACCGTCCACACGAACAGCGTGGGCCTGGAGGGGCTGACCGCCGACAACCGCGGCAACCTCTACTCGCCCGGGCGCAACGCGGCCGGACCGTGCCCGATCGTGCGGGTGCCCGCGAGCGGCGGGCCCGCGGCGACCGTCGGGCAGATCCCCGCGCCGTGCAGCCCGGCGGGCCTGGCCTTCGACCGCCACGGCGACCTGTTCGTCGCCGACGGCGACGAGATCCATCGCCTGCGCCCGAGCGCGTCCAGCCCGCCGACCGCGACCGTGTTCGCCTCCGGCGTCCCGGGCGCCAACGGCGTGGCGTTCGACCGGCGCGGCGGCCTCTGGGTGTCCGACGGCGTGACGGGTCAAGGCCGCGTCTGGCGCATCGGCGACGACGGCACGCCACGCGAGGCGTTCCGCGTCCAGCCGATGGTCAGCGACGTCAACGTCGACGCGACCGGCGTCGGCGGCATCGGCCGCGACCCGCGCTCGGCCCCGCCCGCGACGGTGACGATCACGCCGGCCGGGCGCCAGGCCGCGAACACGCTCGGCTCCCAGCACATCGTGGCCAACGGGCTGGCCTTCGACCGCGACGGCTCGCTGTTCATCGGCGACACCGCCCGCGGCGCGATCTGGCGGGTCGAAGTCGACCGCCGCGGCCGCGTGCGCAGCCCCATCGGCTGCGACACGACGTTCGCCTCGAACACGCTCTGCCTCAGCAACGTGTTCGTGCAGCACCCGACGCTCGAGGGCGCCGACGGCATCGCGCTCGACCAGCAGGGCAACGTGCTCGCCGCCGTCAACGAGCGCAACGCGGTGGTGGTGGCGACGGCGCGCGACGGCGTCGTCGAGCTGTACCGCAACCCGGTGAGCTCGGCGCGGCTGCGCAACGAGGGCCCGCTGGAGTTCCCCACCAGCCCGGCGATCGTCGGCCGCACGCTGTGCCTCGCGCACTCGGACGGGTCGCGGCGCGACAACTTCCCCAACAGCGGGGGCGAGGTCGGCCCGGGCAACCCGGCCGGCGTCGCGAAGCTCTCGTGCCTCGACCGCAGGCTGCCCGCGGAGGGGCTGCCGCTGCCGGTCCGCTAGTCGAAGGCCGTGGGCAGGTCGGGCCGCGCTGCGTGCTGCAGCGCGAGCTCGATCTGCCCGCGCACCGTGCGGCCCGTCGACAGCGGCGGCAGGTCGTCGAGCCCGAACCAGCCGACCGCGTCGACCTCCTGGTCGGGCTCGCCCTCAGCGCCGCCCGTCGCCTCGCACAGGAAGAACAGCTTGAAGATGTGCTGCTCGTGCGGCGGGAAGTTGTGGCGGTCGCGGTCGTGGACCGCGATCAGCTTGACCGCGCGCACGGGCACGCCGGACTCCTCGCGGAACTCGCGCTCGACCGACGCGCTCGGCGGCTCGCCGATGTCGGCCCAGCCGCCCGGCAGCGTCCAGCCGCCGTCGGCGACCTCGCGCACGAGCAGGACCCTTCCGTCGCGCACGAGCGCGCCGCGCACGTCGACCTTCGGCGTCGGGTGCCCGGCGCCGTGGCGGTCGAGCCCTGAGCCCTCCCCGGCGACCTCGGCGGCGAGCTTCGCGACCTCCTCGTAGCGCTTGACGTCGTAGGGGTCCGAGGCGTACTCGAGCCCCGTCTCGGCGACCGCCTGCAGCCGGCGAACCCAGTCGATCCAGGGCTCCATTCCCGCTACCGTAGAGGGTTCGTGCCCCAGGTCCTCGACATCGAGCAGTCCGTCCTCCTGCTGGAGCTCGAGCCGCCGTTCGACAAGCGCGCCGTGCAGCTCGCGCGCCGCAAGATGGCGAAGCGCTGGCACCCCGACATCGCCCCGCCCGGGCGCCAGATGGAGCACGAGCGCCACCTCAAGGCGATCAACGAGGCGGCCGACCAGCTCGAGTCGCTGGCCGAGGACTCGCGCGGCGGCAAGGTCAGCCGCAACGCGGTCAAGGCGTCCGCCCAGGCCGCGCGCAAGGCGCGCGCCGAGGAGGGCCGGCGCGCCTACGAGGCCGAGCAGCGCGCGCGCGAGCACGCGCAGGATCGCGAGAAGAACGACCCCTTCGCCTCGCGCGTGCCCGACCACTCGGTCGTGCACCGCTACGCGCGCTGCCTCTCCTATCCCGAGTGGGGCGTCGGCAGCGTCAACGGCATCTACTTCACCGGCGCCGGCGACGACATGCAGCAGTGGGCGCGCGTCTCCTTCCAGGTCGGCGTCCGCACCGTCCCCGCCGGCTCGCTCCAGTTCGTCGACTTCTCGAAGCCCGACCCCGGCGCCGACCGCGTCGAGCGCTTCATGACCGCCGCCAAGCACGCGCTCGCCGAGGGCGACTTCAAGGTCGCCGCCCAGCGGCTCGTCTACGCCCGCGACGCCGACCCGGGCAACCCGGCCGTGCTGCGGCTGCTGACGATCGCGTTCTGGGAGGCGGGCAACCTCCCGGCCGCCGGGCGCGCCGTGCGCGACTGGGCGCGCGCCGAGCCCGAGCGTCCTGCGCCGCACCGCTACGCGGCGCGCATCTACGAGGACATGCGCGCGCTCTCGATGGCGGTCGACTCCGCGGTGCGGGAGACGCAGCTCGCGCCCGACGACGGCTCGGCGTGGGAGCGGCTCGGCCGCCTGCGCCTGCGCGTCTTCGACCGCGAGGGCGCGCGCGCCGCGCTCGAGCACGCGCGCTCGATCGAGCCGAGCGAGCAGGGGCTGCTCGACCTCGCGCTGGTCGCGAACCTGATGGGCGACACCGGCGCCGAGGTCTCGGCCTGCGAGCAGGCGACGAAGCTCGCGCCCGACTCCGCCGCCGCCTGGTCGCGGCTCGCGCACGCGCTCGCGCGCACCGACCGCACGAGCGAGTGCCTCGCCGCCTGCGACCGCTCGCTGGCGCTGCTCGACGACCCCGAGGTCCGCAACCTGCGCAAGCAGGTCGAGGCCTCGGAGCCGCGAGCGCTCGAACCCGCCGCCTGAGTAGCGGCGGTCGATGAAGTCCGGCTGCGCGCCGTGCGCGGCCTCGGCGCGGCCCTTCGGCTCCTCCCAGTCCTCCTGCCGCCCCATGGCGGTGAGGTCGAGGAAGTAGTAGGAGCCGCCGGTCATCTCGGCGCCGCGCGCGTAGGTCGAGTTCGTGTGGAAGACGTCGTCGCCCTCGCGCAGGAAGAAGCTCGTCCCGGGCATCTCGCCGGGCTCGCCCTCGTAGGGGCGGAAGTTGTAGACCGGCGGCTTGACCGACGCGTCCATCGTGACGTCGAAGTCGTAGTTGAAGTCGGTGCCGTAGGACGAGTACCAGGGGAAGGTCCAGCCCCTGCGCGCCTTGTAGTCCTCGATCTTCTCGATCGGCGCGCGCGAGACGTACGCGAGCGTCGTGTCGCGGGCGGCCAGGTGCTCGCGCAGGCCCTCGGACATCTCGTCCGCGCCCGCCGAGCAGCTCGGGCAGCCGTCGTCCCACTCCGGGTCGAACATGAAGTGGCCGAGGATCAGCTGCAGCCGGCCCTCGAACAGGTCGAGCAGGCTCGCCTCGCCGTCGGGGCCGGTGAAGACGTAGTCCTTCTCGACCTTGACCATCGGCATGCGCCGGCGGTCGGCGTTGAGCGCGTCGCGCTCACGGGTCAGCTTCTTCTCCCTGTCCAGCAGCGCGGTGCGCGCGGCCAGCCACTCCTCGCGGGTGACGACGTCGGGCAAGCTCATGGGAGCTCCTCTCGCGGTTGAGTTCTCTGGGAAGAGACCCGGCCCGCGCGCCGAACTCATCGGTTCGTTCAGACGAGCCCGCCGAAGCGGCGGCCGAGGTAGCGCTCGACGTCCGGGCCGTCCGGGTTGCCGATCACGTCCTCGATCCACGCGCGGCGCTCGAACTCGACGATCGCGAGCTCGTAGACGCAGCCGGCGGGCGTCCACGCGATCGGCTCAAGCGTGTCGATCTCCGCGCCGATGAACGACCGCTGATGCAACTCGTTGGTCCCCTGCCACCAGTACACGAGCGCGATCGGGAACGCGGCGTCGTGGGCGATCGCGAACGAGGCGCCGTAGCCGTCCTCCGGGAGGCTCGCGGCGGCGCGCTCGCGGGTCGCGTCGAGCAGCTCCGCGCGCACGCCCTTGGCGGGGTCGGCGAGCCCGTAGAGCTTGCAGCGCCAGGGCCCGAAGCGCTCGTCGGAGACGAACTCCGCGAGCCGTGGCGCGTAGGCTGCGGTTGAGGTCTTCGGCCAGTTCTGCCACGCTCGGCAGCGTACCGCTGAGATCAGGAGCGCCTAGAGCTCCGCCATCCGCGACAGCGCGGCGCCGACCCGCTCGCGCACCACGAGCGCGCTGCGCTGCACGTGCGCGCGCATGAACGACGCGGCCGCCTCGGCGTCGCCGGCCAGGATCGCGTCGAGGATCTCGAGGTGCTCGGCGATCGTCGCCTCGGACGCGGTCGTCGGTGGTGAAGTCGTGGATGCGCATCGAGCCGGATGCGGTCGTTGACCTCGCGCAGCACGCGCGTGGCCAGCTCGTTGCCGCGCGGCCTCCGCGATGCGGCGGTGGAAGGACTCGTCGGCGTGCACGAAGTCCGGGCCCGGCCACCGCGGCCGCCGGGCCCTCCTCGCGCAGCATGAGCCAGTCGCCGCGCAGCGCCTCGAGCAGCTCGCGGTCGCCCTGCGCCGACGGCGCGCCGCACGCACAGCTCCTCGATCACCAGCCGCACCTCGTAGACCTGCGACATCGAGCGCACGTTGGGCAGGCTGGGGCGCAGCCCGCCCGAGGAGGCGCGCACCAGGTGGCCGTCGCCCTCCAGCCGGCGCAGCGCCTCGCGCACCGGCGTCCGGCTCGTCTCGAACTCCGCGGCGAGCTGCTCCTCGACGAGCCGCTGGCCGAGCGGCATCTCGCCGCGCAGCAGCCGGTCGCGCAGCTCGCCGTAGACCCGGTCCGCGTGCGAGGTGCGTGCCGGCGCGTCCACGCCGGCGATGCTAGTGAGCCTCACCCGACGGGTGCCGGCGCGGCGACGTCCAGAGCGCCGCACCGCCGCCTCGAAGGCCGACAGCGGCGGCAGCGTCACGCCGCCCCCGATCTGGCCGATCGCCGGGCGCGCGGTGCGCGATCCCGGTGTGGATCGGCGGCACGATCCCGCTCGCGCGACGACCGCCCGGGCGTCGACGCCGAGGATCGCCGCGCGCGCCGCCGTCCAGCCGAGCATCAGCGCGGATGCTCGGCCGCGCGCGATCTGCCGCAGCCGCGCCGTGATCGCCGGCGAGTCGGCCGCGGTCGAGCCCGACCGACGCGCGCCGACAGCCGGCGAGCGCCGCGACGGCCAGCGCGCCCAGCCCGTAGACCTCCACGATCGCCGAGTCGCCGAGGTCGCGCTGCATGTCCTCGGGGCCGTAGCCGCGGCTCGAGCCGCGCCGGGTCGGGGCGCGCCGCCGGGCCCGTGAACCACTCGCTCGCCCGTCCCCGAGAGCTTCACCCCGACCTCGACCCCGTTGCGCGCCACCACGGTCACGAGGGCCGAGCCCGGCACGCCCGCCGCGCGCCGCCGTGGCCACCTTCGCCGCCACCATCGCGACGTTGAGGAAGAACTGGTGGTTGCCGCGCGATGAACGTCCGCCACCTCCGCCGGCAGCCCGATCCGCCAGCGCGGCGTGCAGCAGCGCGCGTGCCCGCGTGCGGTGCGGTGGTGGCACTCGTCGCCGGCTCGAGGAGCGCCTGCCGCTGCAGCTCGATCAGGTCGAGCCGCCCGGTCCGCGTCGAGCGCCGCGTCGAGCGCCGGGCCGAGCACGTCGCGCATCCACGCGCAGCCGCTCGACCACCTCGTCGTCGTCGGCGCCGTAGCGCAGCACCTTGCCCGAGCCCTCGTTCAGCGGGCACCATGCGCTGCGTGCCCGCTCGCCTCGTCGCGCGCCACCAGCACCGGCATCGAGCCCGTGACGATCCCGCTCATCGGCCCGACGCCGCCCGACGTCGTGGTTGGGGAGCAGGTCGACGCTCGCCCGCGTCGGCCAGCGCGAGCGCGTCGGCCGGCGTCGGCGCGCGACGCCCTCGAGCGCGAGCGCGACCCCCAGCGCCGCGCGCATCGGCGCGCACATGGCCGCGGACGCGATCGGCGGGCCGGCGTGGCATGACGCCGCCGGCCGCCAGGCGCGGCACGACCTCGCGCGCGGGGAGGACGTCGACGAGCAGCGGCCGGGCCGCGGCGAGGCGCTCGACGGCAGTGTCTGCATACAACGATGTGTGCATGAGGCGGAAGCCTACGTCGAGACCCGTGCGCGCCGACCTTGGACCGCGTGTCGAACGATCCCGGCGCGATTTCGGGACGCCTGGGCCGGAGTAGCGGCCGACGGAGCCAGAGATAGCGTCGCAGCCAAGACGCAGCGGACATTCGTCCACAGCGTTGTATACAGCGCGCTCCGAGAAGGGACGCTGATGCACTTCGACGCACCGGCGGAGATCGCCCTGGCGGCCGAGCCGTACCCGTTCGCGTTCGCGCCCGCCGACGACCGCGCTGCTCATCATCGACCTGCAGCGCGACTTCCTCGAGCCGGGCGGCTTCGGCGAGCTGCTCGGCAACGACGTGCGGCCTGCTCCAGCGCGTGGTCGAGCCCACCCCCGCCGTGCTCGCCGCCGCGCGCGCGGCGGGCATGCTCGTCGTCCACACGCGCGAGGGCCACCGCCCCGACCTCGCCGACGCGCCGCCCGCGAAGCTCGCCCGCGGCCGGCTCGAGCTCGGCGATCGGCGCCGAGGGCCCCAAGGGCCGCATCCTCGTCCGCGGGGAGGAGGGCCACGACATCGTCGACGCGGTCGCGCCGCTGCCGGGCGAGGTCGTGCTCGACAAGCCCGGCAAGGGCTCGTTCTACGCGACCGACCTCGAGCTGATCCTCCGCAACCACGGGATCGCGAGCCTGGTCGTCTGCGGCGTCACCACCGAGGTGTGCGTGCACACCACCGTCCGCGAGGCCAACGACCGCGGCTTCGAGTGCCTGGTGCTGTCGGACTGCACCGGCTCCTACTTCCCGGAGTTCCACGAGGTGGGGCTCCGCATGATCGCCGCCCAGGGCGGCATCTTCGGCTGGGTCGCGCCGTCGGCCGAGCTCCTCTCCGTCCTTCCCGTCCCCGAGCTGACCGGAGCCGACCCATGTCGACTGACGCGCTATGCCCTCCAGCCCCGCGGGCCGCTCTGGACCCGCGGCGACCTGAACGCCTTCTTCGGCCTCGGGATCAACATGCTGGTCAACGTGCTCGTCCTCGCCGGGCTCTCGATCGGCGTGGTCGGGATCAGCGGCGGCGACGTCTACCAGACGATCCTGCCCGCGCTCGGGATCGGGCTGCTGGTCGGCAACGTCTTCTACTTCTGGCTCGCGCTGCGGCTCGCCCGCAAGGACGGGGCGCACGGACGTCACCGCGATGCCCTACGGGCCGAGCGTCCCGCACATGTTCATCGTCACGTTCGTGATCATGCTGCCGACCGCGGTCCAGACGGGGGACCCGCTCCAGGCGTGGTCGGCCGGCCTCGCGTGGGCCTTCATCATCGGCGTGATCGTCCTGATCGGCGCCTTCATCGGCCCGGCGATCCGGCGCTTCACCCCGCGCGCGGCGCTGCTCGGCACGCTCGCCGGCATCTCGATCACGTTCATCTCCATGCGCCCGGCCGCGCAGATGTGGGAGGCCGCCGTGGATCGCGCTGCCCGTGCTGGCGATCATCATCATCGGCTTCATCGCCAACGTCCGGCTCCCCGGGAACTTCCCGGTCGGCCTCGCGGCGCTGCTCGTCGGCACGTCGCTGGCGTGGATCGGCGGCTACATGAGCATCGACTCGGTCAGCGAGTCGGCCGAGCAGATCGCCGTCGGCCTGCCGACGCTCCAGTTCGACCTCCTGTTCGACGGCCTGGAGGGCATCTCGCCGCTGCTCGCCACGGCGATCCCGCTCGGGATCTACAACTTCACCGAGGCGATGAGCAACGTCGAGAGCGCGGCCGCGGCGGGCGACTCCTACGAGCTGCGCCACGTGCTGCTGGCCGACGGCACCGGCGCCATCATCGGCTCCGCGCTCGGCAGCCCGTTCCCGCCCGCGGTCTACGTCGGGCATCCCGGCTGGAAGGCGGCCGGCGGGCGCATCTCCTACTCGCTGGCCACCGGCGTGCTGATCTTCGCGCTCTGCACGTTCGGGCTGTTCCCGCTGCTCGGCGCGATCCTGCCGGTGCCCGCGATCGTCCCCGTGCTGCTCTACATCGGCCTCGTGATCGGCGCCCAGGCGTTCCGCGCGGTCCCGAAGGCGCACTACGCGGCCATCGTGCTCGCGATCGTGCCCAACGTCGCCGCGTGGGCGACGGGGCTGATCAACGACACGCTGGCGCGGCCGGGACGTCGGCGGCGGAGCTCGGCTTCGCGAAGCTGGCCGGCGCCGGCGTGGTCTACGAGGGCCTGCTCAAGCTCGGCTCGGGCGCGGTGCTGGCCGGCATGGTGCTCGGCGCGATCGCGGCCTTCATGATCGACCGCCGCTTCTTCTGGGCCGCCGGCTACGCGTTCTTCGGCGCGGCGCTCGCCTCGATCGGGCTGATCCACGGCGAGAAGGTCGAGTTCTTCGCGGACCTCGAGGTCGCGCTCGGCTACGCGCTCTTCGGGCTCGTCTGCCTCGCCTTCGCGACGATGAAGCTGCCCGAGCGCGAGCCCGACCCAGAGGACCCGGTCGACGTCGCCGACGCCAAGGCTGTCGACGGGCCGCTTCCGCAGGCCGGCCGAGGCGGAGGTCGCTCCCGAGCGCACGCAGGTCCACGCGTGAGCACGGGCGCCCGCTCGACCCCGTCGCGGCGGCCGAGCGGGCGCACGCGGCGGCGGTCGAGCACGCGGAGGCGAGCGGGGCGTGGATCTCGCTCGTCGACCGCGACTGGCTGCTGGCGCGGGCCGGCGAGGTGACGCGCCGGCCTGCCGCTCGCACGGCGTCGCCGTTCGCGGTCAAGGACAACATCGACCTCGAGGGCGTGCCGACGACGGCGGCCTGCCCGCCGTTCGCCTACCTGCCCGAGCGCAGCGCCGCCGCGGTGCGGCGGCTGATGGCGGCGGGCGCGCTGCCGGTCGGCAAGACGAACCTCGACCAGTTCGCGACCGGGCTCGTCGGCACGCGCTCGCCCTACGGGTCGTGCGCGAGCGTGGCCGACCCGACCCGCATCTCGGGCGGCTCGAGCTCGGGCTCCGGCGTCGCGGTCGGGCGCCGGCGTCGTGCCGCTCGCGCTCGGCACCGACACCGCGGGCTCGGGCCGCGTCCCGGCCGCCTTCAACGGCGTCGTGGGCGTGAAGCCGACGCGCGGGCTGGTCAGCACCGCGGGCGTCGTGCCCGCGTGCCGCTCGCTCGACTGCGTGTCGGTGTTCTCCGCCGACGTGGAGCTGGGGCGGCGGGCGCTGGCGGTGATCGCGGGGCCGGACCGCGACGACGCCTACTCGCGGCCCGCGCAGGCGCCCCCGGCGCGCGCGGCCGGCGCGCCGCTGCGCATCGGGATCCCCGGCGCCGCTCGCCGACCTGGAGCCGGCCGCGGCCGAGGCCTGGTCGCGCGCGCGTCGGCCGCCGCGGCGGCGGTCGGCGACGCGCTCGTCGAGGTCGACCTCGACCCGTTCCTGGAGGCCGGCCGGCTGCTCTACGGCGGGCCCTGGGTGGCGGAGCGCTACGCCGTCGCCGGCGAGGTGCTCGCGCGCGGCGGCCCGGGGATCGATCCCGTCGTCCGCGACATCGTCCTCGGCCGGCCACGACTGGACCGCGGTCGAGGCGTTCCGCGCGCTCGAGCAGCTCGCCGCCCTGCGCACGCGCGCCGACGCGACGTGGGACGGCGATCGACGCCCTGCTGCTCCCGACCGCGCCGTTCCATCCCACGCATGCCGAGGTGGCGGCCGACCCGATCGGCGTCAACGCGCGGCTCGGCACCTACACCACCTTCGCGAACCTGCTCGACCTGTGCGCGGTGGCGGTCCCGGCCGGGCCGCGCGCCGACGGCCTGCCCTTCGGCGTCACGCTGCTCGCGCCCGCCTTCCACGACGCGCGCGCTGCTCGACCTCGCCGCGCGCTGGCCCGCGCCGGACGAGGAGTTCGACCTCGTGGTGTGCGGGCGCACCTGCGCGGGATGCCGCTCAACCCCCAGCTGCTCGAGCTCGGCGCGCGCTTCGTGCGCGCCACCGCCACCGCCCCGGTCTACCGGCTCGTGGCCTTACCCGGCGGTCCGCCCGCGCGGCCGGGGCTCGTCGCGCCGACCGAGAGAGGGCGACCGGATCCTCGTCGAGGTCTGGCGCCTCGGCGCCGCCGCGCTCGGGCGGCTCACCGCGTCCGTGCCGGCGCCGCTGGCGATCGGGACCGTCGCGCTCGCCGACGGCACCGCGGCGCCCGGCTTCCTGTGCGAGTCCTACGCGACCGGCGGCGCCGAGGACATCACGCCTGGGGCGGCTGGCGCGCCTACTGCGAGGGGCGGTGGCCTGACACCCCTCAAGGCGCCGGCCGCGATATCCCGATGTTGCGAAGATGGTCTCACCGGTGAGCACCCTTGATCCCGATGCCTACCAATCGTAAGCTTGATCGCATCTTGAGGTCCGGGGACCACCATGTCCCCATGGCCCACGTCGAGCTCATCCCCGTCCGCCGGCCGGACGGCACGATCATCCTCCGCGGCGTCGTCGTCGGCCCGGGTGAGCGCCTGCGCAGGTGGCTGCGCAGGCTCGTCCGCCAGGCCTAGCGCCGCCGCCGGCTCCCGGCGATCATGTAGACGGTGTCGCCCTCGGCCGCCGAGGCGAGCAGGTCGACTCGGCGGTCGCGGTTGACGTCCCCCACCCCCACGGTGTCGAACCCGAGCTGCTCGTTCGCCGTCGTCGAGGTGATCGTGCGCAGCTTCGCGCCGGTCGCGCCGGAGTAGAGCTCGATCTTGCCCGCGCCCGTCGCGCCGTCGCTGTTGAGGTAGGAGCCGATCGCGAGGTCGGGCCGGTGGTCGCCGTCGACGTCACCCGCGCCGCGGCCCGGGCCGAGGCCGTCGCCGGCCGCGCCGGTCCAGGAGTGCAGCAGCGTGCCGTCGCGCCCGGAGTAGACGCCCGCGAAGCCGCTGTTGAGCCCGTTGTCGGCGGCGGCGTAGTCGCCGCCGTAGACGTCCGGGACGTGGTCGCGGTTGACGTCGCCGACGCCGGCCACGAAGAAGGTGCCGAACTGCCGCGCCGCGGCCGAGGGCGGCAGCGCGTAGAGCTTGCGGCCGTCGCGCCCGGAGAAGACGTACGCGGTGCCGCCGCCGCCCACGATCAGGTCCGGCACGCGGTCGCGGTTGACGTCCTCGGTCGAGCCCGTGCCGTAGCCGAACAGGTGGGTCGCGTCGGGCGGCGGGATCGTGTAGAGCAGCTTGAACGTGCGCCCGGAGTAGACGTAGGCCAGGCCGCCGCCGGGATGGCCCGCGGCGCCGACCAGCAGGTCGGGCCGGCCGTCGCGGTTGACGTCGCCGGCGCTCGAGACCGCGGTGCCGTAGGAGTCGCCGGTCACCGTGCCGGCGAACGTGTGCAGCAGCGAGCCGTTGCGGCCGGAGATCAGGTAGGCGTGGCCCTCGGTGTCGCCGAGCTGGCGCGGGGCGCCGCTGAGGACGTCGTGGACGCCGTCGCGGTTGAGGTCGCCGACGTCGGCGACGGAGAAGGCGCTCTGGTCGCCGGGCTTGCCGTCGAAGCGGGCGAGCGGGGCGCCGCTGCGGCCGGAGTGGATCCACGTCGTGCCGGAGTCGCCGCCGGGGGCGTTGTTGCCCGGCTCGGCGATGATCGCGTCCGTGACGCGGTCGCGGTTGACGTCCGCCAGCGGGGAGACGGCCCAGCCGAAGTAGTAGCCCTCCGTTCCCGTGTGCTGCCAGAGGACCTTCACCGGTTCCTTGAAGCCGGCGCCCGCGGCTGAGGAGGGGACCGCGAGCGCCAGGGCGGCCGTCACGGCCGTTGCGAGCTTGAGCATGCGGCTCGTTCTACGAGCCCGCGAGCGCCTCCGCTTCCATGAAATTGCGCAGTTGCGAGGGCGGCATGCCGAACGTGCCGCGGAAGCGGTCGCTGAAGTGCGACGGCGTGCAGTAGCCGAGGTCGGCCGCGAGCCGCGACAGCGACTGCTCGCCGAGGCGCTCGACCGCCGCGCGCAGCCGCAGGTCGTGCAGGTACGCCGTCAGCGTGCGGCCCGTCAGCGCGCGGAACACGCGCGTCAGGTGGAACGGCGACACGTGCAGCTCGCCCGCCAGCGCGCTCAGCGACAGCGGCTCGCGCGAGCCGGGCGAGCAGCAGGTCCTTGCACGCCTCGACCAGCTCGGCGCGCTCGCGACGCGTGGCCGCGCGCCGGCCGGAGGTGGGCAGCGGCCCCTCGATCGCCCGCTCGATCAGCTCGGCCGCCGTCTCCTCCACGAACAGCGCGTCGCGCTCGTGCAGCCGGCTCGCGAGCCGGCGGGCGAGCAGGAAGCTGCGCGCGTCGGCCCGACCCAGAGGTGCGTCGGGCACGTCGAGGTCCTGGGGCGCGATGAACAGCGAGATGTCGCCGCGCGCGTCGCGCAGCGAGCGCTCGTAGGTCTCGAACGGGCGGTAGAAGACGACGTCGGCGGGCGTCGCGGTCACCCGCCGCCCCTCCCGCACGAGCCCCACCGCGGTGCCCGGGAAGACGACGTGCGGCCGCTCGCCGATGTTGTCGTTGGTCTCGCCCCACAGCGCGTCGCCGGGCGGGCAGCGGAAGACGCCGACGCGCAGCGCGGGCGTGCTGTAGACGCTCACGAGAGCGATCGTACGCCGCCCGAGGCCGTACCCTCCACGACCTCATGCGCCTGATCGTCGCCCGCTGCGAGGTCAACTACTCCGGCCGCCTGACCGCCCGCCTGCCCGAGGCGCTGCGGCTGCTGATGATCAAGGCCGACGGGTCGGTGCTCGTGCACGCCGACGCCGGCGGCTACAAGCCGCTGAACTGGATGACCCCTCCGACCGTGATCGAGGAGGAGCCCACCCTGATCGTCGTGCGCAAGCTCAAGGGCGACGACCGGCTGGAGATCCGGATCGCCGAGGTGATCTCGGACTCCGAGCACGCGATGGACCACAAGGCCGACGCCGGCCTGGAGAAGGACGGCGTCGAGGCCCACCTCCAGGAGGCGCTGGCCGCCGCGCCGGGCTGGTGCGGCGAGGGCTTCCGGCTCGTGCGGCGCGAGTGGCCCACCGACATCGGGCCCGTCGACCTGATGTGCCGCGACGAGGAGGACGGCTGGATCGCGGTCGAGATCAAGCGCGTCGGGAACATCGACGCGGTCGAGCAGCTGACGCGCTACCTCGAGCGGATCCGGCTCGACCCCGCGCTCGGCGAGTGCCGCGGCGTGCTGGCCGCACAGGTCGTCAAGCCGCAGGCGCGCGTGCTCGCCGAGGCACGCGGCATCCGCTGGGTCGAGGTCGACCTGGCCGTGCTGCGGGGCGAGCGCGAGCCGGCGCTCACGCTGTTCGGGGCATAGCCTCCGGCGCGATCCGCGAGGTCTCGAACGAGTAGCGGGCGACCCGTGGCGTCCAGCTCTGGAACGTCCGCAGCTCGCCGCTCAGGCCCGTCCGGTCGGTGACGACCCGCAGCGCCGCGGCCAGCTGCCGCGTCTCCGTGCGCACCGGCGCCGCCTCGAGCCGGGTCAGGAAGTCCGTCCACTGCGCCTCGGGCGGCTCGGCCAGCAGGGCGGCGAAGGCCTGGTTCGCGGCGCCCGGCGCGCCCACGAGGGCGGCAAGCAGCGTCAGGACCGCGCGGTGCTCGCCGGTCACGAGCGCGTCGAGCGCGTTCTGCTCGAGCGGCGCGCGCAGCAGGCGGTAGGTGTTGGCGAGGCGCTTGGCGGCACGCGGGGTCGGGACGAGCTCGGCGAGCTGGGCGAGGAACGCCAGCTCCTCCGTGCGGACGTGCAGCCCGGCCGGGTCGGGCTCTTCCGCCTCGAGCGCGAGCTCTCCGGGGGTGGCGTAGGCGGGTTCCGGCACCGCGGAGGGAACGTCGGGCGAAGCGTTGGCGGTCAGTCGTGGGCGCGCTCGCCACCGGCAGCGTCCGCTCCGACAGCGGCAGCAGCTCGCCGACCAGCCGCTCGAAGCCGCCGCCGTCCATCGGGCGCAGGCTGAACGGGATCTGGAAGATCTTCTCGAGGAAGTCCTGCGGCGTCGTGCGCCAGCGCAGCCGGCCGGGGCGGTTGCCGCGGGGCGCGAACTGCGCCTCGAAGTGGTGCTCGAGCGAGCCCAGGAGCCAGCGCGGGTCGACGCCGACGACGACCACGAAGAGGTCGAGCGCGAGCAGCAGGTGGACGGCCTCGAGCACCTCGACGACGCGGTCGGCCGGGCAGCGGTCGAGGTCGTCGACGTAGAGGACGATGCGCTCGACGTCGGGCCCGGGGCGGTCGCCGTCGCGCAGCCAGCCGCGCAGGTCGCCGAAGTCGCGCCGCACGGTCGAGAGCAGGCCCATCCGCTCGCGGTAGTCGGCCGAGGACGCGCGCTCGGCGAAGTAGTCGTGCACGACCCGTCCGGACGCGATCCGCGCGAGCTCGTCGTTGGCGGCGTCGCGCTCGGCCCGCGCCGCGGCCAGCGCCTCGCGCTCCTGCCTGCGCTCGGCCTCGACGCGGTCCTCGACCTCCTGGCGCCCCGAGGTCAGCGCCTTCTCGGCGTCGAGCAGCGGCTTCACCGCGCCGGCGATGCTGGCCACGGCGGCGAGCGCGGCCAGGATCGACTCCCACTGCAGGCCGAGCGCGAAGACCGCGGCCACGAGCAGCACGGCGAGCGCGACGAACGCGAGCGCGCGGTTGCGCTCCGTGCCCTTCCCGGTGAGCATGCGGGCGAACGCACGCAGGCGCGCGAGCAGGGTGGCGAGTACGCCGACGCTGAGGACGGCATCGTCGACGGCCTTGGCGGCGTCGTCGCCCAGCGCCTCGCCGGCCGCCTTGCGCACGTCCTTGACGAAGTCGGCGTCGGCCATCGCGGGCGGCTCGCCCCCGGCCGCGGGCGCGCCCACGAGGACCTCGCGGGCCAGCTCGCCCGAGCTGTCGGGCAGCTGCTCGAGCCGCTGCTCGGCGACCTCGATGCGCGCCGCCGCCTGCTGCCGGCGCGACTCCGCGGCATGCCGCCGCTGCGCGATCGTCGCGAGCATCCCGACGGGATCGCCGTCCTTGTCCTCGGGCTCGTAGCGCGCCGGCGCCGCGAGCGCGGTGAAGATGTCCGTCACCAGGCTCGCCCACAGGTTGTCGTCGGCGTAGGTCCAGGCGTTGAAGGAGATCTGCATCACGTTCCCGCACCACGGGCTCTCCGGGCGCGTCCGGGACTGCTCGGCGAGGTCGCGGATGCGCGCCTGCATCAGCGCCATGAACGTCGTCTTGCCCGAGCCCCAGTCGCCGAACAGCCCGACCGACAGCGGCGGGACGGTGTCGCGCGCGGCGATCACCCAGCACAGCGCCTCGACCTCGGGCTCGATGCCGAGGTGGTCGACCGGGTCGGCCCCGACGGTGTCGGAGATGTAGCCCGGCAGCACCGGGCGCCACGGGTCCTCCTCGTAGTCGTAGCCGAGCGCCTGGGTGTCGAGCACCTCGCCGAGGTGCAGGCCGAACGGGTCGAGCAGCACCTCCTGCTCCTCCGCGGTCGGCCCGGACTCCGGGTGGCGCTGCTGCCACAGCCGCCAGGCGCGGTCGACCGTCGCCTGGAGCGCCCAGAACAGCGGGTCGAAGGCGGCGGTCGTGACCATGTCGAACGGCCGGCCGACCCAGGCGTGGACGCTGTTGTGCAGCTCCTCGATCCGCCCGCTGAAGGCGTGGAAGTCCTCGAGCGCGAGCGCGCCCTGCAGG
This sequence comes from uncultured Solirubrobacterales bacterium, assembly GCA_963787335.1. Classification (GTDB taxonomy): domain Bacteria; phylum Actinomycetota; class Thermoleophilia; order Solirubrobacterales; family Solirubrobacteraceae; genus DASQFQ01. The sequence continues at coordinate 129,807 of CAWBCU010000028.1, read as the reverse complement.
TCCGCCCGCGTTGGGAGCGCCGCCGGCGACCGCTTGGTGATGCCCCCGCGCGTGATGCGACCCTCGGACGGGAGATCGATGACCGCGAGCGGGCCGTTCGACGACGCGAACGCGGCCGGCACCTCGTGCTGCTGGGTCCAGTCCCACCACGGCAGCGCGGCGCCGGGCACCCGCTCGAGCATGGCCGCCTCGAACATCCGCAGGTAGGCGCGGTTCCAGCCCAGGAACCACCACGTCCCCCCGCCGGCGCGACCGGCGTACAGGTTGGCCAGCTCGGCGTAGGCGCCGTCGGACTGCATGCCCGCGATCGCCTGCCGCAGCGCGGCGAGTTGCGGCGCGCTCAGGCGATCGACGCGCCGACGCCGGACCAGGGGGCCCGCAGGGTTGAGGATGGATCGAGGTGCGGCGGTCGACATGGCGCCTCGAGGCCAACCCTATGCGGGCCCCTCTGGTCAGGACAAGCTCAGGCGGGCTGCGGCTCGGGCTCCGCGCCCGGGATCAGCCGGTCCAGCCACTGCGGCATCCACCAGTTGCGGTCGCCGAGCAGCTGCATCACGGCCGGCACGAGCACCATCCGCACGATCGTGGCGTCGATCAGGATCGCCGCGGCCATGCCGATGCCGATGAGCTTGAGGAAGACCTCCGGGCTGAGGGCGAAGGCCCCGAACACGGCGACCATGATCAGCGCCGCCGCGGTGATGACGCGCGCGGTCCGCGCCAGCCCCTCGGTCACCGCGCTCGCCGTGCTGCGGCCGCGCAGGAACTCCTCGCGGACGCGGCTGAGCAGGAACACCTCGTAGTCCATCGAGAGCCCGAACAGGATCGCGAACATGATCACGGGGATGAACGGCGGCACCGGCGTCGGCGTGTCGATCCCGACCAGCTGCCCGGCCCAGCCGCCCTCGGCGAGGTAGGCGACGACGCCGTAGGCCGCGCCGATCGACAGCAGGTTCATGACGCCGGCCTTGAGCGCCACCGTGACCGAGCGGAAGGTGACGGTCAGCAGCATGATCGAGAGGATCACGACGCCGCCGATGAACAGCGGCAGCCGGTCCTGGGTGACGTCGCCCTGGTCGACGAACGACGCCGTGGTGCCGCCGACGCTGACCGGCAGCCCCGCGCTGGGGAGGACGTCGGCGCGCAGGTGGCGGATCAGGTCCCCGGTCTTGGTCGACTGCGGGGAGGTGGTGGGCGTCGCCATCAGCACGGCGGTGTCGCCCGCGCGGTTGACGGTCGGCGTGCCGACGGACGCGATCCCGGGCTCCTCGCGCAGGCGGCTCGCCAGCGCGGTCAGCTCGGCCCGGTCGTCGGGACCCGCGCAGCTCCGCCGCCAGCAGGAGCGGGCCGTTGGCGCCCGCGCCGAAGCCCTTGGACACGAGGTCGTAGGCCTGGCGCGTGGTGGTCGTCGCCTGGTCGTTGCCGGCGTCGGGGAAGCCCAGGCGCAGGCCCAGGAACGGCGTCGCCAGCACGAGCAGCACCGCGGCGGCCGCGATCGCGGCGACCCACGGTCGGCGCTGCACGCCGCGGCTCCAGCGCGCGGCGGGCGTCGTGTCGGGGTCGGCGTCCGCGTTGCGGTTGGTGCCGGGGATCCGCAGCCGGTCGAGCCGGGTGCCCGCGAAGCCGAGCAGCGCCGGCAGCAGCGTCACCGAGGCGGCCATCGTCACGAGCACGGCGAAGCTCGCCGAGAGCGCGACGCCCTGCAGGTAGCTGAGCCCCATCAGGAACAGCCCGAGCAGCGAGATCACGACCGTCGTGCCGGCGATCAGCACCGAGTGCCCGGCGGTCGTGACCGCCTCGACGGCGGCGGCGCGCGGCTCGAGCCCGGTCGCCAGCGCGGCGCGGTGGCGGGTGAGGATCAGCAGCGCGTAGTCGATGCCGACCCCGAGGCCGATCATGCTCGCGACCGCGGTCGACCAGTCGGGGACGTCCATGACCGCGGCGAGCAGGCCGACCGCGGCGGAGGAGATGCCGAGGCCGAACAGCGCGGTCACGATCGGCAGGCCGGCGGCCACGAGCGTGCCGAAGGTCAGGACCAGCACGAGCGCGGCGATCATCAGGCCGACCGCCTCGGAGGACAGCTCGCTCTCCTGGGCGGAGGTGATGACCTGGCCGCCCATCTCGACGCGCAGCCCGTCCTGGCTGGCGGCTTTGCCGAGCGAGATCAGGCTCTCGCCGGTGGTGACCGGCACGCTGTCGGGGCGCGTCGTGAGCGACAGCCGCGAGACGGCGATCGTGCCGTCGCGGGAGATCTCCGGCGGCGCGGCGTCGCCGATGCCCTTGAGGTGCGTGGCGGCGGTCAGCAGCGAGGCGGTGCGCTGCTGCACGGCGGCGCTCTTCACGCCGTCCTTCGCCTCCCAGACCACGTCGACGGTGTCGGACGAGCGCGCGGGGAAGCGCTGGGTGAGCAGGTCGCCGGCGCGCTGGGACTCGGAGCCCGGCGTCGCGTAGTCGGCGGAGAACTCGCCCGCGAGCGCGCCTGAAGCCGCAAAGGCGGCGGCGAGGGCCACGACCCAGGCCAGCAGCACGAGCCGCCGGCGGCGGAACGCGGTGTCGGCGAGGCGGGCGAGCCGGCCGGGGCGCTGCGGTGTGTGCTGTACGTCACTCACGTTTACCTCGCAAACGTTGCATCGGAAACCCTTGACGCGGCAAGAGTGGCAGCCCACAGTTGACTTGTCAACCGTTGCGACTACAATTCTTCACCACATGGGCCTTCACGGAGAGAAGAAGCCGCTCCTCGCCTGGTACGCGATGCTGCAGGCGACCACCCGCCTCACCGAGCGGATGAACGCCGACCTCGAGGCCGAGGCCGGCATCCCGCTGTCCTGGTTCGAGGTGCTCGCGAAGATCAGCTGGGCGCCCGAGGCGTGCTCGCGCATGGGCGCGCTGGCCGACGACCTGCTGCTCTCGCGCGGCGGCACCACCCGCCTGATCGGCCGCATGGAGGAGGCGGGGCTCGTGCGCCGCGAGGTCCCCGCGCACGACCGCCGTGCGACCTACGCCTACGTGACGGAGCAGGGGCGCGCGGCGCTCGAGCGCGCGGCCCCGGTCCACATGGCCAAGGTCGAGGAGTACCTGCAGCAGCACCTCAGCGAGGAGGAGCTCGACGTGCTGGCGCGCGCGATGGGCAAGGTCTTGCGCGGGCTCGGCGCCGAGGACGACTGGCTGCTCGCGGACCTCGACGCCGCCGCCTCGCAGTAGGCTGCCGCCCGGCATGGCAGAGGAGGCAGTGCTCACCGAGGCCGACGGCGGCGTGCTCCTGATCACGCTCAACCGTCCCGACGCGCGCAACGCGGTCAACGCCGCGCTGGCCGCCGGCGTCGCCGCCGCGCTCGACCGCCTCGACTCGGACGACGACCTGCAGGTGGCGATCCTGACCGGCGCCGGCAAGGGGTTCTGCGCCGGCATGGACCTGAAGGCCTTCGTCCAGGGCGAGAGCCCGCACGTCGAGGGCCGCGGCTTCGCCGGCATCGTCCAGGGCCCGCCGCGCAAGCCGATCATCGCCGCGATCGAGGGCTTCGCGGTCGCCGGCGGGCTCGAGGTCGCGCTCGCCTGCGACCTGATCGTCGCCGCGCGCGGCGCCAAGCTCGGCATCCCCGAGGCCAAGCGCTCGCTCGTCGCCGCGGGCGGCGCGCTGCTGCGGCTGCCGCAGCGGATCCCCTACCACCTGGCGATGGAGATGGCGCTCACCGGCGACCCGATCAGCGCCGAGCGCGGGGCCGAGATCGGCCTCGTCAACCGCCTGGCCGACCCCGGCGAGGCGGTCGCGGTCGCACGCGAGCTCGCAGCGGCGGTCGCCGCCAACGGCCCGCTGGCCCTCGAGGCCTCCAAGCGCATCCTCGTCGAGGCGCAGGACTGGAGCGAGGACGAGGCCTGGCAGCGCCAGGGCGAGATCGTCGGGCCGGTCTTCGGCTCCGAGGACGCCCGTGAGGGCGCGACCGCGTTCGCCGAGAAGCGCGCCCCGGTCTGGAAGGGCCGCTAGGACTCAGCTTCGCCCCAGACCGTCGCCAGCAGGCGGCGGCCGGAGGGGCGATCGCGGTGCTCGCAGAGGTAGATCCCCTGCCAGGTGCCGAGCGCGAGGCGGCCGTCGGCGATCGGGAGCGAGAGTGACGGGCCGAGCACCGAGGACTTGATGTGGGCGGGCATGTCGTCGGGGCCCTCGTCGGTGTGGGTCCAGTACGGCGCGTCCTCGGGGACGGCCTCGTTGAAGTAGGACTCGAAGTCGCGCCGGACGTCGGGTGAGGCGTTCTCGTTCAGCGTCAGCGACGCCGAGGTGTGCTGCATGAAGAGGTGGAGCAGCCCGACCTTCAGCTCGCCGAGCTCGGGCAGCTCGCCGACGACCTCACGCGTGATGAGGTGGAAGCCGCGCCCGGGCGGGCGCAGGGAGATCTCGCGCTGGAGCCACACGGCCCCGGCACGCTACTTCTTCTCGGGCAGGGCGGTCGTGAGCGCGGACTGGGCGGCGTCGACCGCGGTCTCCAGGCGCCGCAGCAGGGCCTTGGCCGAGCCGAGCTCGCCGGTCTCGGCCATCGCCTGGAGCTCGGCCGAGATCGCCTCCGTACGGGCCGCGCCGAGCTGGCCGCTGGAGCCCTTGAGCGCGTGGGCGGCGCGGGCGACGCCGACGGCGTCCTGCTCGCGCAGCGCCTCGGCGACCTGCTTCAGCCCGCGCCGGGAGTCCTCGCGGAAGAGGCCGGCGAGGTCGCGGATGAGCTGGGAGTTCTGGTCGCCGCCGGTCTCGGCCGTGATCTGGCGCAGGACGCCGAGGTCGAGGTCGGTCTCCGTGCTGCCGGCGGGCGCGTCGCCGGCCGGGCCGAGCCGCGAGCCGCCGCGCCAGCGCTCGATCGCGGCGGCCAGCGCCTCGCCGGTCACGGGCTTGGCGAGGTGGTCGTCCATCCCGGCCGCGAAGCAGGCCTCGCGCACGCTGTCGAGCGTGTCGGAGGTCATGGCGACGATCGCGGTGCGGGGGCCGTCGCGCTCGGCGCTGCGGATCGCCCGCGTCGCCTCGTAGCCGTCCATGATCGGCATGTGCAGGTCCATCAGCACCACTGCGTAGCGGTCGCGCGCGGTGGCGGCCACGGCCTCGGCGCCGTTGCGGGCGACCTCGACGCGGTACCCGCGCTTGCGCAGCATCTCGGCCGCGACGGTGCGGTTGACGGCGTTGTCGTCGACGACCAGCAGCGCGAGCGCGTCGCCCTTGGTGCCCGGCGCCGCGGGCGCCGGGGCGGCCGCGTCGACCGTGGGGCCGGCGACGAGGCCGAGGTCGGCGGTGAACCAGAAGGTGCTGCCGCGGCCGAGCGCGCCGGTGGCCCCGATCTCGCCGCCCATCAGCTCGACCAGCTCGCGGCAGATGCTCAGCCCGAGCCCGGTCCCGCCGTAGGTCCGCGTCGTCGAGGAGTCGGCCTGGCTGAAGGGCTCGAACAGCCGCTCGGCCGCGCCCGTCTCGATCCCGATCCCCGTGTCGGTGACCTCGAAGCGCACGCGCTGGCCGGTCGCGCTCGGCGCGCCCTCGGTCACGCGCACGGTGATCTCGCCCTCGGCGGTGAACTTGACGGCGTTGGAGACGAGGTTGGTGAGGATCTGCTGGAGGCGGAAGTGGTCGCCGACGACCTTCAGCGGCGCGCGCCGCTCGATGAAGGCGCGCAGCTCGATCCCCTTGGCGCGGGCGTTCTCGGCCAGCATGTCGACGGCGGCGTCGACCGCCTCGGAGAGCGCGAACTCCGCGTGCTCGAGCTCGAGCTTGCCGGCCTCGATCTTGGAAAGGTCGAGGATGTCGTTGATGATCTGGAGCAGGGCGTCGCCGGAGCTGCGGACCATCGAGGCGTAGCCGCGCTGCTCGTCGGACAGCTCGGTGTCGAGCAGCAGCTCGGCCATCCCGATCACGCCGTTCATCGGCGTGCGGATCTCGTGGCTCATGTTGGCGAGGAACTGGGACTTCAGCTCGGTCGCCTCGAGCGCGGCGTCGCGGGCGGCCGCGAGCTCGACGACGGCGCGGCGGCGCTGGATGAAGAGGCCGATCGGGGTGCCGATCGTGCCCAGCAGCTCGCGCAGCTCCTCGTCGGGCTCCGAGAGCTCGCGGCAGTAGAACTCCATCGCGCCCAGGCAGCCCTCGCTGGTGACGATCGGCAGGCAGACGGCGCCGGAGAGGCCGGCCGCGGCGATGGCCGAGGCGCGCGCGGACGCGGCGCCGGCCATCAGCGCCTCGGTCCACACCGGCTGGCCGGACCGCGTGACGCGCATGGGGAGGTCGTCGGCGGCGAGCGGGCCCGTGTCGGCGGGCAGCGGCTCGGTGAAGGTGCGATGGCGCCAGCTCGCCGTCGGCTGCAGGACGCCCGACGCGGGGTCGGTGAGCCACAGCGTGCCGACCTGCCAGCCGAGGTTGGCGCCCAGCGCCTCGAGCAGCAGCATCGCGGCCGACTCGACGGTCGCGGCCTGGGCGAGCACGCGCGTCACGTCGTGGCGGGCGGCGAGCAGCTGCTGTCCGCGGGTCTGCTCGGTGATGTCCTGGAACTGCACGAAGAACTCGGTGGGCCAGCCGTCGGCGTCGCTGAGCGCGGTGGCGTTGACGAGCACCCAGCGCGGCCGGCCGTCGCTCATGAAGCGGCCCTGGGTCTGATGCGTGCGGATCTCGCCGGTGAGCATCCGCTCGACCAGCCGCTTGCGCGCGGCCCATTCCTCGGGGTGGATGGTGTCGGCCAGCGTCAGCTTGAGCAGCTGCGCCTCGGTGCGCCCGGTCAGCTCGCACAGCGCGGCGTTGACCTGGCGGAAGCGGCCGTCGGTGCCGACCATCGCCATGCCGGTCGGCGCGTTGTCGAACGCGCCGCCGAGGCGCTGCTGCGCGGCGTGCAGCGCGCGCTCGGTCTGCTTGCGCTCGCTGATGTCGGTCGAGATGCCGCACAGGCCGTAGGGCTCGCCGGCCTCGTCGGTGAGCGGGAACTTGACCGAGCGGTAGACCGTGGTGCGGCCGTCGAGGACGATCGTCTCCTCGATCTCGATCGGTTGGCCGCCCGCGATCACCGCCTCGTCGTGCTCGCACAGCGCGGTCGCCAGCTCGGGCGGGTGCAGCTCGGCGTCGCGTTTGCCGATCGCCTTCGCCTCCGGCAGCCCGAGCAGCCGCTCGCCGGCGTGGTTGAGGAACAGGTAGCGCCCGTCGAGGTCCTTCGCGTAGATGACCGTCGGGCTGTTGTCCATCAGCCCGCGCAGGCGGTCGGTCGAGCGCTGCAGTTCGGCCTCGGCCTGCTTGCGCGCCTCGATGTCCGCCCGCATCTCGATCTCGGTGAGGACCGAGGCGGCGAGGTCGTGGAGGATCTCGATGTCCGCCGGCTTCCAGGCGCGGGGCTTGGAGTCCGCGACCGACAGCGCGCCGATGACGAAGCCGCCGTGGAGCGTGAGCGGGACGCCCGCGTAGGCGAGCACCTGGCCGGCGTTGACCGCTGCGAGGTCGCGGGTCAGCTCGTGCTCGCGGGCGTCGTTGACGACGAGCGCCTCCTCGCCGGCCACCACGTGCTGGCAGAAGGACTCGGTGGCGGGGACGCGCCGCGCCTTGGCGAGCTCGGGCCGCCCCACGCAGGCCTTGACGTGGAGGTGGCGGTCGTCGAGCAGGGCGACCATGCCGACCGGCGCCTTGAGGATCTTGCGCGCGAGGCCGGCGAGGCGGTCGAAGGCCTCCTCGGGCGGTGAGCCGAGCATGCCGGTCGCGCGCAGCATCGAGAGCCGAACGGGGTCGGCAAGGGGACTGCTCACGCGCGCGCGGGCCATTCAATGCCCATCGGCACGGTCGCGCCGCGGGTTGAGACTCACTTGAACTCAGGGCAGCCGAGCCGTACGCATGTCCACGCGGTCGCCCCGGAACGGGACGCCCTCGGCGTCGAGCAGGCGGCGCTGGCGCTCGCCCTTGGCCAGCGACCCGTCGGCGCGGACGATGCGGTGCCACGGCACGTCGGGGTCGTCGCAGGCGGCAAGCACGGAGCCGGCGAAGCGCGGCGCGCCGGGGGAGACGTCGCCGTAGGCGCGGACGAAGCCCGGCGGGGTGTCGCGGATGCGCGCGAGGACCTTCTCGGTGCGGGTCACCCGGGTATCGTCGCGCGTTCGTGCGCCACGGGACGTATTCGATCGTCGCCTTCGACCCGGCCACGGGGGAGCACGGCGCGGCCGTGCACTCCCACTGGTTCTCGGTCGGCTCGCTGTGCATCTGGGCCCGCCCAGGCATTGGCGCGGTCGCGACCCAGTCGGTCGTCGAGCCGGCCCACGGCCCGCACGGGCTCGACCGCCTGGCGGCGGGGGACAGCGCGGGCGACGCGCTCACCGCGCTGCTCGGCGCGGACGCGCTCGCCGCCGTCCGCCAGGTCGGCATCGTCGACGCGGCGGGCCGCGTCGCCGTCCACACCGGCGCGGACTGCATCCCGTGCGCGGGCGACGCCACCGGCGAGCACGTCTCGGCCCAGGCCAACATGATGGCGCGGGACACGGTGCCGGCCGCGATGGTCGCGGGCTTCGAGGCGACAGAGGGCGACCTCGCCGAGCGGCTGCTGGCGGCGCTCGACGCCGCGGAGGGGGAGGGCGGCGACGTCCGCGGCCGCCAGTCGGCGGCGCTGGTCGTGGTGCCGCCCGACGGGTGAGGCCTGGCAGGCGCGCTTCGACCTGCGGGTCGAGGATCACGCGGACCCGGTGGTCGAGCTGCGGCGGCTGGTCGCGCTCGCGCGCGCCTACGAGCTCGCGGGCGAGGCCGACGAGCTGATGGCCTCCGACCGCGCGGGCGAGGCCGGGCCGCTGTACGAGCGCGCGGCGGCGCTCGCTCCCGACTCCCACGAGCTGCTGTTCTGGGCGGGCCTCGCGCAGGTTCACGCGGGCGACCCCGAGCGGGGCATGGTGGCCGTCCGGCGCGCCATCGAGATCCACCCCGGCTGGCGCACGCTGCTCGACCGGCTCTCGCCGGACTTCGCCCCGGCAGGGGAGCGAGTCCGGCGAGAACTGGAGTCGAGCTAGCAGATCACCTGCAGGTGGAACGCGCGGCCGGCGGTGTTGCCGTCGGCCACGTTGCGCTGGTCGACGCGGACCTGGTTGGCGGCCGGGCCGGGCTCGACGCCCAGCGAGAAGTCCGCCGAGCTGCCGACGACGTTGGCCGTCGACGCGCACTTGCTGACGTCGCGGTTGAACGAGACCGTGAAGGTCTGCGCGGCGGCGTCGCTCTTCGTCGCGCCGGTCGCCTCGGGGCCACCGGCGGCGAGGGAGCCGTCGGCGTTGACCGCGGCGAACAGCAGGTCGCCGGCGGCGGCGAGGTCGCTGCCCTCACGGCCATCGACCTTGTCGGCGTTGAAGCCGGTCGCCACACCGGTGGCGTTGGTGGTCAGCGGCGCGCCGGTGGCGTCGCTCGTCTCGATGCGCCCGCCTTCCTTGCCGCGGGTCGCGAACTCGAACGCGCGGCCGTCCTTGAGGTTGTTGGCGCGGATGCAGGGCTCCTTGCCGGGGCTGGAGCGGCAGCCGTAGATGGCGCCGCCGCCGTCGCCGTCGCGCTTGTTGGACTGGCGCGTGCCGTAGCTCCCGTTCGAGGCGATGATCTGCGTCTCGGTGCTCAGCGCCTTGTTGGAGCCGGGGTTGCGCTTGCCGAGGAGCAGCGAGCGGCCTTCGCCGAAGCCGACGGCGACGGACGGGATGCCGATCGCCAGCACGAGCGCGCCGACGAAGATAAAGCGGAAAGTCCTCCCGGACATGTACTGCCTCCCTTAGTGGGTTACGTCTTTTCCGTTCCCCACTCCGACACGCGGAACCCCCCAAGGGTTGCGCTTGAGAGCGCCCTTGCAGGCAGTGCTAGCGCTCGCCCGGCGCCTTGGCCGGGTTGACGGACACCGGGACCGAGAGGTCCAGGGCGGTCCGGATGATGCGGGTCTGCTCCATGGTGTGGGCGGCCGGGTAGCCCTCGCCCGGCGAGGCGCGCTCGGGGCGGCCGATGTAGCCGAACTCGAGCGAGGAGGGGAGCATCTGGAGCAGGCGCGGGGACATGTGCGCGCGGGCGCCCATGTTGCGCGGCTCCTCCTGGGCCCAGACGACCTCGCGCAGGTTCGGGTAGCGCGCGATCTCCTCCTCGATCTGGCTCTGCGGGAAGGGGTAGAGCAGCTCGACGCGGGAGATCGCGACGCCCTCGTTGTTCTCGCGCGTGGCGTGGCCCTTGAGGTCGTAGAAGATCTTGCCGGAGCAGAGCACGAGGCGGGTGACCTTCTCCTCGTCGATGCGCGGCTCGCTCAGGACCGGGAAGAAGCGCGACTCCGACAGGTGCTCGATCCGCGACGTCGCCTGCGGCAGCCGCAGCAGCGACTTCGGGGTCATGATGATCAGCGGGCGCTGCTTGGCGACGCGCGCCTGGCGCCGCAGCAGGTGGAAGTACTGCGCCGGCGTCGTCAGGTTCGCGATGCGCATGTTGCCCTCGGCCGCGAGCGTCAGGAAGCGCTCCAGGCGGGCCGAGGAGTGCTCGGGGCCCGAGCCCTCGTAGCCGTGCGGCAGCAGCAGGGTGAGGCGCGTGGTCTGGCCCCACTTGGCCAGCGCGCTGATGATGAACTGGTCGACGATCACCTGGGCGGAGTTGATGAAGTCGCCGAACTGGGCCTCCCACAGCACGAGCGTCTCCGGCGCCTCCATCGAGTAGCCGTACTCGAAGCCGAGGCATGCGATCTCCGACAGCGGCGAGTTGTGGAGCTCCATCGGGGCGAGCGCGCCCGGCAGCGACTGGATCGGCGAGACGCGCTGGCCGGTCTTGACGTCGTGCAGCACGAGGTGGCGCTGGGAGAAGGTGCCGCGCTCGACGTCCTGGCCGGTCAGGCGGACCGGCGTGCCCTCGCTCAGCAGCGACGCGTAGGCCAGCGCCTCGGCGTGCGCCCAGTCGATGCCGCCGTCGGGGCCGATCGTCTCGCGCCGCCGCTCCAGCTGCTTGATCAGCTTGGGATGGATGTTGAAGCCCTCGGGCACCGCCAGCAGGTCCTCGTTGAGGCCCACCAGGCGATCGGCCGACACCGCGGTCTTGACCTCGGGCGAGGGCGAGCGGTCGAGCTGGTAGCCGCCGGTGGGCTGGTCGGCCGAGGCGTGCGAGAGCTCCTCCTTGAGCTCGCGATGGCGCTCGGCCATGCCGTCCCAGATCTCCTTGGCGATCGCGTCCGACTCCTCCTGGGTGATCACGCCCTGCTTGACGAGCTGCGCGGCGAAGATCTCGCGGACGGGGGTCTTGGCCTTGATCTTGGCCGCCATCTCGGGCTGCGTGTAGGCGGGCTCGTCGGCCTCGTTGTGGCCGAAGCGGCGGTAGCCGATGAGGTCGATGACGACGTCGTGGCCGAACTCCTGGCGGAACGCGAAGCCCAGCCGCACGGCGGCGACGCACGCCGCGACGTCGTCGGCGTTGACGTGGATGATCGGGACGTCGAAGCCCTTCGCGAGGTCAGAGGCCCAGCGCGTGGACCGCGCCTCCTCCGGGTCGGTGGTGAAGCCGACCTGGTTGTTCTGGATCAGGTGCAGCGAGCCGCCGACCTGGTAGCCGTCGAGCGCCTGCAGGTTCAGCGTCTCCGCCACCACGCCCTGGGCGGGGAAGGCGGCGTCGCCGTGGAGGATGATCGGGATCGCCGCGTTGTTGTCGATGTGCGCGTGCGGGCCCTGGCGCGAGGTCTGGACGGCGCGCGTGGCGCCCTCGACGACCGGCGAGACGAACTCGAGGTGCGACGGGTTGGACTCCAGCCGCACGATCACCGACTGGTCGTCGGGCAGCTGATAGGTGCCCTGGGCGCCGTGGTGGTACTTGACGTCGCCGGTGCCGCCCTGCGGGATCGTGGTCACGGCCTCGATCGAGGACGCGCCCTCGAACTCGCGCCAGATCGTCTCGTAGGCGCGGCCGAGGTTGTGCGCGAGCACGTTCAGCCGGCCGCGGTGGGCCATGCCGATCACGACCTCGCGGGCGCCGTTGGCCGCCGAGAGCTGGATCATCTCGTCGAGCATCGGGACCGTCATGTCGAGGCCCTCGATCGAGAACTGCTTCTGGCCCAGGTAGGCCTTGTGCATGAAGCGCTCGAGCGAGTCGACCATCGTCAGGCGCCGCAGCAGCGCGTTCGCCTCGTCGTTGGTGAGCGGCTTGCGGAACGCGCCGGACTCGATCTTCTCGCGCAGCCAGGTGCGCTGGCGGTGCGAGGAGATGTGCTCGATCTCGTAGGCGATCGTGCCGCAGTAGGTCTCGCGCAGGTGCGGCAGCGCGTCGGCCAGGGTCGCGCCCGGGACGTGCGTGCGCAGGATCCGCGCGGGGATCTGGGCCATCAGCTCCGGCGTCAGCCCGAGCGGCTCGGGATCGAGCGCGGGATCGCCCTCGGGATCGGAGTCGAGCGGGTCGAGCTTGGCCGCGAGGTGGCCGTGCATGCGGTGCGCCTTGACCAGCGAGACCGCGGCCTGGACCGCCTGCAGCAGCTCCTCGCCGGGGCGCCGAGCCCTGCTCGGCGGGCTTGCCGTCGCGCACGGTGGCCGCCGCGGCGGCGGGCGCCGGGGGCTCCGGGAGCGCGCCGAGCGGCGCCTCGAGGTCCTGGAAGAGCGACTCGTAGAAGCCGTGCTCGCCCTGGAGGTAGGCCTCGACGACCTGGAGGAACTGGCCCGACTCGGCGCCCTGGATGACGCGATGGTCGTAGGTCGACGTCATCGTCATCACCTTCTCGGCGCCGATCATCGAGCCGATCGAGGCGAGCCCCGGCGGGTAGCCGATGGCGCCGGTGGCGACGATCGTGCCCTGGCCGGTCATCAGCCGCGGCACGGAGGCGATCGTGCCGATGCCGCCCGGGTTGGTGAGCGAGACGTTGGCGCCGACGAGGTCGTCGGCGGTCAGCTTGTTCTCGCGGGCGCGGGCGATCAGGTCGTTGAAGGCGGCGAGGAAGCCGGTGAAGCTGAGCCGGCCGGCGTCGCGGATCACGGGGACCATCAGCGTGCGCCCGCCGTCCTTCTTCTCGACGTCGACGGCGATGCCGAGGTTGACGGCGCCGTCGTCGTGGCGGTACGGCTTGCCATCGATCTCGGAGAAGTGGTGGGCCATCACCGGCATCTGCTCGGTGGCCGCGCGGGCGATCGCGTAGGCGATCAGGTGCGTGAAGGAGACCTTGTGGCCGGCGGCCTTGAGCTCCTTGCGGCGCGCGTCGAGCACGGTGACGGTGAGCGTGCGGAAGGAGGTGGCGGTCGGGATCGACCGCGACTCGTCCATGTAGCGGGCGAGCATCGCCGAGGCGCCCTTGATCAGCGTGGCGTTCTCGGCCGGCGCCGGCCGCGGTCGCGGCCTGACCGCCGTTGCCGGACGCGGCCGACAGCACGTCGTCCTTCTGGATCCGGCCGGCGGGGCCCGTGCCCTTGACCTTCGAGACGTCGATGCCCTCGGCCTCGGCGACGCGGCGCGCGACCGGCGAGATGCGGATGCCGTCGGGGAGCACGACCTCCTTCGGCTCGCCCGGCTCCGCCGGCTCGGCGGGCTTCGCCTCGGGCGGCGGCGGCGGACGCGCCGTTCGGGCCGGACTGCATCCGCCCGATCACCTGGCCGACGGTCACGGTGTCGCCGGGCTCGGCGAGGATCTCGCCCATCACGCCCGACGCGGGCGCGGGGACCTCGGCGTCGACCTTGTCGGTGGAGATCTCGACGATCGTCTCGTCCTCTGCCACCTGGTCGCCGGGCTGCTTGGCCCACTCGAGGATGACGCCCTCGGAGACCGACTCGCCCATCGCGGGCATGACGATCTCGACGGCCTCGCCGCTCGCGGCCTCGGCGGGCGCCTCGGGCTCGGCCTCGACCTCGGCCTCGGCCTCCGGCTCGGAGAGCGTCGCGGACCCGTTGCCCGAACTTGGCGCGCCGCCGTTCAGAGCGATCTCCGCGAGCAGCGCGCCGACGTGCACGGTGTCGCCCTCGGCGGCGTGGACCTTGACCACGGTGCCCGTCGCGGGGGAGGGCACCTCGGCGTCGACCTTGTCCGTCGAGATCTCGACGATCGTCTCGTCTTCAGAGACGGAATCGCCTTCCTGCTTGTGCCATTCCAGGATGGTTCCCTCGGAGACCGAGTCCCCCATCGCCGGCATGACCACCTGGACCGTGGTGTCAACTGCCATTTGGGTGTCTCAGGATACCTTTTCCACGGCGGGCCCGGGGGACCTTGTCCTATGCCGGACGTGGCGTTCGTCCAAATAGAACCCCAGGCTCCCCGCGAACGGCCCCACGCCGCCGACCACGGCGACCATCACGCCGAGCCACGGCGCGATCACGCGGCGCTTGACGGCGGCCAGGCAGAGCAGCGACATCACGATCCAGCCGATGCCGTGCACCCACCCGAGCACGGACACGAGGCTCTCGCGGTTCGTGATCGCCGCCCACAGCAGCACCGTGTAGACGGCCGAGTGCGCGTAGGAGCCGTAGCGGAGGACGGGCCGGCGGAGGATCCTGCTCATACGAGCAACGACGCCATCTGGCGCAGCGCCGGGTCGGCGTCCTCCTCGGGCCAGTCGGCGGGGTCGCGCGGCCACCAGGCGTGCGCGTCGTGCTCGGGGTCGGGCGTGACCTCGGCGCCCTCGGGCAGCCAGGCGAGGCCGATCAGCATCGCCAGCCGGTTCGGCAGCGACACGAGCGCCTCGACGGTGAGGCGCTCGGGCGTCACCGACCACTCCTCCTCGAGCTCGCGCGCGAGCGTCTCGACCGGGTTCTCGCCGACCTCGACCGCCCCGCCGGCGCCGAGCGCCCAGCGCCCGGCCCATGACGCGACCCACGCCGCGCGGCGGCCGGCCAGCCAGCGGCCGTCGGCCGAGCGCGTCACGCACAGCGCGGCCAGCGAGGCCGACGCGTCCTCGCGCACCAGCCGCAGCGACCAGCGCATGGGCTGCAGCTCGAGCTCGAGCCGGCCGCCCTCGGTGCGGAAGTCGGCGAGCCGCGCGGCGAGCCCGTCGTGCGCGGGCGAGCCGCGGTCCTCGAGCGCGGCGATCGCCTCGTCGGCGGCCTCGGTGCGGGCGGCGGGCGGCTCGAAGGGGTCCTCGCGCCAGCGGCTCGCGACCTGATCCGCCTGCCAGGGTCCGCGGGCGAGGATGCCGGGGGGATAGGACACCGTTGGTCTGATCGTAGACGCGTAGGGTGGACCGCCGTGGCCGAGCGCCGTCGCAAGCACTGGGGCTGGGGCTACGAGGACGAGCAGCCCGGCCTCGGCGAGCTGCGCGCGGCCGTGGCGGGCCTCGCCGACCACCTCGGCTACGGCGAGCGCGAGCCCGAGCCGCCGGTTGCGCTCGACGACGTGAGGCTGGCCCCGCCGCGGCTCGAGACGCCCTACGCGCAGGACCCGTGGTCGCGCGCGACGCACGCCCAGGGTCGCTCCTACCTCGACGTCGTGCGCGGGATGCGCGGCGAGTTCCCCCACCCGCCCGACGGCGTCGCCTCCCCCGGCTCGGAGGACGAGCTGCGCTCCGTGCTCGACTGGTGCGGCGAGCACGACGTCGCGGTGGTGCCGTTCGGCGGCGGCACGAGCGTCGTCGGCGGCGTCGATGCCATCCCGGGGCCCGGCCATGCGGGCGTCGTGTCCGTGAACCTGCGCGGGCTCGATCGCGTGCTCGAGGTCGATCCGGTCTCGCGCGCGGCGCGCATCCAGGCGGGCGCGACCGGCCCCGGCCTCGAGGCCCAGCTCGCCGAGCACGGGCTGACGATGCGCTTCTACCCGCAGTCGTTCGAGCTCTCCACGCTCGGCGGCTGGATCGCGACGCGCGCCGGCGGCCACTTCGCGACCGGCCCGACGCACGTCGACGACCTCGTCGAGTCCGTGCGCGCGCTGACCGCCGAGGGCGAGGTGTGGGAGTCGCGGCGGCTGCCGGGCTCGGGCGCCGGCCCGTCGCCCGACCGCATGCTGCTCGGCTCCGAGGGCACGCTCGCGGTCATCACCGAGGCGTGGGTGCGGGTCCAGCCGCGGCCCGAGCGGCGGCGCTCGGCGACGGTGACGTTCCCGGACTTCGCCACCGGCCTCGACGCGCTGCGCGCCGTCGTGCAGGCCGGGCTGCGGCCGGCCAACTGCCGCCTGCTCGAGCCCGAGGAGGCGCGGCTGACGCTGGCCGGCGACGGCACCAGCGCGCTGCTGGTGCTCGGCTTCGAGGAGGTCGTCGAGCCCGCCGACCGCGCCTACGAGCTCTGCCGCGCGCACGGCGGCGAGGTGGTCGAGGGCCGCGGCGGCGGCTCGGGCGCCTGGCGCGAGGCGTTCCTGCGCGCGCCCTACCTGCGCGACACCTTCGTGGCGATGGGCGTGCTGTCGGAGACGTTCGAGACCGCGATCACGTGGGAGCGGCTGCCGGGCTTCGTGGCGCAGGTGAAGGCCGCGACGCAGGAGGCGCTCGGCGAGGGGACGGTCGATGTGCCGCGTCACGCACGCCTATCCCGACGGCGCGGCGCCCTACTTCACCGTGCTCGCGCCCGTGGCCCGCGGCGAGGAGATCGAGCGCTGGGGCCGCGTCAAGGCGGCCGCCTCGGAGGCGATCCTCGCCGCCGGCGGCACCATCACGCACCACCACGCGGTCGGCCGCGACCACCGCCCCTACTACGACCGCCAGCGGCCCGAGCCGTTCGCGAGCGCCCTCCGCGCCGCCAAGTCCGCGCTCGACCCTCGCGCCCGGCTCAACCCCGGGGTACTCTTCGACGCTCGATGAGCAGCGCCAGCGCCAAGAACATGCAGGCCGTGTGCCAGGCCAAGGAGTCCCACGACAAGAACTGCCCGTGGGGCGGCAAGGGCACGGAGGTGCATCTGGCCTGGTTCGACATCGAGCGCATGGGCTGGGAGGAGGGCGACGTCATCTGCGGCCTCGTCGTCGTCGGCGACGAGACGGTCGCCACCGGGATGATGCGCGTGACCTGTGACGCGGAGGGCGACGGCGGCGGGCGCTCCGAGGAGGAAGAGGTCGAGATCGTGGACGCGGTCTCGAACCGCGAGCTGGTGCCGGCCACGCCGTCATGAGGCTGGTACGCCTCCGCGCGCCCGGAGGCGAGCTCGAGGCGGCCTTCGCGCCCGAGGCGGGCCTCGTCGGCAGCTCACTGACCCACCGCGGCGAGGAGCTGCTCTCGCAGCGCCGGTCGCTCGAGGAGTACGCGCGCAGCGGCTCCACCTTCGGGATCCCGTTCCTGCACCCGTGGGCCAACCGGCTGGCGGACTACAGCTACGCGGTCGCCGGCCAGGAGGTCGATCTCGACCGCGACTCCGCGCTGCTGCGGATCGAGGAGCACGACCTGCCGATCCACGGCCTCGCGCCGTACCGGCTGCAGTGGGAGGTCGAGGAGAACGGCGGGGACGCGCTGCGCGCGCAGACCGAGTTCGACCGCGACCGCCTCGCGGCGTTCCCCTACCCCCACAAGCTCGCGGTGGAGGTGTCGCTCGACGACGCGGCGCTGACCATCCGCACCACGCTGACCGCGACCGCCGCGGTGCCGGTCCCCGTCGCCTTCGGCTACCACCCGTACCTCGTGCTGCCCGGCGTGCCGCGCCCCGAGTGGGAGGTCGAGCTGCCGGTCGACGCCCGGCTCCTGCTCGACGAGAACCTGATCCCGACCGGCGAGGAGGAGCCGCCCGGCTTCCGCCGCGGCGCGCTCGAGGACCGCTCGCTCGACGACGCCTACACGATGCCCGAGTCGCCGCGCCCGTTCACCGTCGCCGGCGGCGGCCGCACGCTCGGCGTCGAGTTCCTCGAGGGCTACACGCACGCGCAGGTCTTCGCGCCCGCGGGCAAGGACCTGATCTGCTTCGAGCCGATGACCGCGCCCGGCAACGCGCTGCGCTCGCACGAGGGCCTGCGGCTGGCGCCGCCGGGGGAGCCCTTCACCGCCGCGTTCCGCATCACGGTCGATGGCTGACCGCGACGCCGAGAAGCGCGCCGCGGCGGAGGCCGCTGTCGCGCTGATCGAGGATGGGAGCAGGGTCGGCCTCGGCACCGGCTCGACCGTCGCCCCCATGCTGCCCGCGCTGGCGGCGCGCGGGCTGCGGCTGCGCTGCGTCGCCACCTCGGTCGCGACCGAGGTCGCCGCGCGGGCGCTCGGGCTCGCGGTCGAGCCGTTCGAACAGCTCGACCGGCTCGACATCGCGATCGACGGCGCCGACCAGATCGCCCCGGACAACTGGGTCATCAAGGGCGGCGGGGGCGCGCACTCGCGCGAGAAGGTCGTGGCGGCGGCGGCCGACCGCTTCGTGGTGATCGCCTCGGGCGACAAGGTCGTCGACGCGCTCACCCCGCCGGTGCCGCTCGAGCTGCTGTCCTTCGGCATCCCGGCGACGCTGCGCGCGCTCGGCCACGCCGAGCTGCGGCACGTGCCGCTCAGCCCCGACGGCGGAGCGATCGCGGACTACCGCGGCGACTTCGAGGACCCGGCCGCGCTCGCGGCCTGGCTGTCGGCGATGCCCGGCGTCATCGACCACGGGCTGTTCCCGTCCCACCTCGTCCATGACGTGCTGATCGCGCGCGGGGACGAGATCGAGCACCGCCGGCGGGAATAGGCGCCACCCGGGCGGCGTCCTGGGGAGGACATGCGCGTCCTCCTCGCCTCCACCTCCGGCGCCGGCCACTTCGGCCCGCTCGTCCCCTTCGCCCACGCCCTGCGCCGCGCCGGCCACGAGATCCTCGTCGCCGCGCCCGATCTCCGCCCAGGCGCGCGTCGAGCGCGCGGGCCTGCCGTCCATCTGCTTCGCCGACCCGCTCGAGCGCGACCTCGCGCCGGTGTGGGAGCGCGTCCGCGCGGCCCCGCCCGACGAGGCGAACCGCCTCGTCCTGGGCGAGCTGTTCGGGCGCGTCCGCGCCCGCGCCGCCCTGCCGGGCGTCGAGCTCGCGATCGACGCGTGGCGGCCCGACGTCGTCGTGCGCGAGTCGTGCGAGTTCGCCTCCGCGGTCGCCGCCGAGGCGCGCGAGATCCCGGTCGCGCGCGTGGGCGCCTTCCTCCAGACGCTCGAGGACTACGCGATCCGCACCGCGGCGCCGGCCGTCGACGAGCTGCGCCAGTGGGTCGGCCTGCCGAGCGACCCGGCGGGCACGCGCCTCGCCGCCTCGCCCTACCTGACGCTCACGCCCGCCTCGTTCGAGCTGCCGGATGGTCCGGAGCCGCCGCGGACGTGGCGCTTCCACGACGCAGCGCCGCCGCTGCGGGCGGTGCGGCCGGCGGGCACGCGGCCGCTCGTGTACCTGAGCTTCGGCTCGGTGGCGGCGTCGATCGGCTACTTCCCCGGCCTCTACCGCGACGTCATCGACGCGCTCGCCGACCTGCCGATCCGGCTGCTCGTGACGGTCGGCGAGACCGCGGACCCGGCCGCGCTCGGCCGCCTGCCCGCGCACGTGCGCGTCGAGCGCTGGATCCCGCAGGCGGAGGTCTTCACCGAGGCCGACGCGATGGTGGGCCACGGCGGCTTCGGCACGACCGTGGGCGCGCTGCTGGCCGGCGTCCCGCAGGTCGTCGTCCCGCTGTTCGCCGACCAGCCCTACAACGCCGAGCGGATCGCCGGCCTCCGCGCCGGCCTCACCGCCCGCTCCGAGGACCCCGCGAGCGTGCGCGCCGCCGTCGAGCGGGTGCTCGCGGAGCCGGCCTTCCGGTTCGCCGCGGGCCGGGTCGCGCTCGAGGCCCAGGGGCTGCCCTCGATCGACGCGGCGCCCGCCGCGCTCGAGGGGCTCGTGAGCGCGGTGGAACTACGCTCTGTGGTGTGACCGAGACCGCGATCTTCGCCGCCGGCTGCTTCTGGGGCGTCGAGGCCGACTTCCGCCGTGCCGACGGCGTGACCGCCACGCGCGTCGGCTACACCGGCGGGCGCACGGACCACCCCACCTACCGCCAGGTCTGCGGCAGGCGCACCGGCCACGCCGAGGCGGTCGAGGTCACCTTCGACCCCGAGGTCATCTCCTACGACGACCTGCTGGAGCGCTTCTGGGCCGTCCACGACCCGACCACGCGCAACCGCCAGGGCTTCGACATCGGCTCGCAGTACCGGTCGGCGATCTTCTTCACCTCACCCGAGCAGGAGCAGGCGGCGACGCGCTCGCGCGACGCGCAGCAGGCCGCGCTCGAGGAGGACGGCGGCCGGGGGGTGCTGGGCCGGCGCCGCCGCGTGGTCACGGAGATCACCGCCGCGACCACGTTCTGGCCCGCCGAGGAGTACCACCAGCGCTACCTCGAGAAGCGCGGCCAGGCGACCTGCGCGGTCGCGCTCAGCGACAGCGCCTGAGTCAGTCGCGGAGCTTGAGCTCCTTGCCGAACGCGCGCTCGAACAGCTCGCTCTGGCGCTGGGCCGCCCAGCGCGCGACCGACACGTCCGCGTCGGCCTCGAGACGGATCTCGACGCGGCCGTCCTCGACCTCGACGCTCGCCGCGTGCACCGACTGGTCGCGCGAGCGCTCGAACATCTCGCCGAGCCGGATCAGGGAGGCGCAGCGGACGAGCGCGGCCTCGTCGCCGTCGCGCGCGAGCGCCTCGGCGAGCCCGAGCGACGGGTTGCCCTTGCGGTGATAGCGCGCCATCTGGCCGATCAGCGCGGTCTCGCGGGTGGTGTAGCCGGGCAGGCCGGCGTTGAGGATCAGGTAGCGCGAGTGCTTGTGGTGGTCGTCGTAGTCGACCGCGGTGCCGATGTCGTGCAGCATCGCCGTCGCCCACAGCAGCTCGCGCTCGCGCGGGTCGGACGGATGCGCCCGCGCCTCGCCGAGCGCGTCCCACATCCCGAGCGCGAGCTTCGCGACGTGCTCGACGTGGGCGAAGTCGGCGTCGTACTGCGCGGCGAGGTTGAGGACCGAGTGGCGGCGGACGTCCTCGAACAGCGGCGGGTCCCGGCCCTCCAGCAGCGTCGAGTAGAAGACGCCCTCGCGCAGGCCCGCCTCGGTGACCTCGAGCGCGTCGAAGGCGCCGAGCTCCATCACGGTCTGGACCACGAACGCGCCGGCCAGGATCAGGTCCCCGCGCTCGGGCTTGATGCCCGGCACCTCACCGCGCTCCTCCGGGCTCAGGTCGGCGAAGCGGTCGACGAGGTCGTCGAGCGCCTTGCGCGTGAGCACGAAGCCCTGGACCCCGAACGACGGCAGGTCGGTGGCGATCTCCGCCGCCGCCGCGAGGTTGCGCACCGTGCCGCCGATGCCCGCGAGCCGCGCGCCGTCCGTCCCCGCGTCGTTGAGCCAGCCCGCCGCGGCGAGCTCGCCGCCGATGTGTGAGCGCAGCGCCTTCAGCTGCTTGCCCTTCACCTTCTCCCCGGTCAGGAAGCGCTCGGTCATGCGGACCGCGCCGAGCGGCCACGAGCGGGCGTCGCGCGCGTGGCGGTCCGCGACGTAGGTCAGCTGCATCGAGCCGCCGCCGAGGTCGAGCGCGACGCCGTCGGAGAGCGTCGTCGAGTTGACCGCCGCCAGGTAGCCGTAGCGCGCCTCCTCCTCCGGCGCGAGCACCTCGATCTCCAGCCCCGAGCGCTTGCGGGCCTGCGCCAGGAAGTCCTTCTGGTTGGTCGCGTCGCGGATCGCCGAGGTGGCGACGGGGCGCACGTCGTCGATCCCCGTCGCGCGGCAGAAGTGGGCGAACAGGTCGATCGTCTCGAGCGCCCGCTCCATCGGCTCGGGCTGCAGCTCCCCGGCGGCATCGAGCCCGGCGCCGACGCGCACCGCCTCGTGGATCTCGTCCGTCCGCCGCCACCAGCCGTGGCCGCCGTGCTCGCCCCAGGTGAACACGACCAGGCGGAACGAGTTCGACCCGAGGTCGATGACCGCCAGGCGCCGGTCGCTCATGTCCGAGCTAGCGCTCGATCAGCTCGACGCGGTAGCCGTCGGGGTCGCGCACGAAGCAGATCCGCGAGCCACCCTCGTGCACCCGGTAGGGCGGCTTCTCGGGCTCGATGCCCTGGCCCCCGAGCTGCTCGAGCGTGCCGTCGAGGTCCTCCACGGTCAGCGCGATGTGGTTGTAGCCGGTGCCGAGCTCGTAGGAGTCGACGCCGTGGTTGTAGGTGAGCTCGAGGCGATCGCCGTCTCCGGGCAGGCCCATGAAGACGTTGATGGCCTCCTCGCGGATGGGCATCCGGCGCCGCTCCTCGAACCCGAGCGCCTCGTAGAAGGCGACGGAGCGGTCGATCTCGCCGATCCGGTAGCAGGTGTGGATCAGTTCCATGGCGCGGAATCTAGCGCGGGAGGAACACGACGCGACCGCGCAGGGCCTCGACCACGTCGCCCGGCAGGTCCATCGTCATGCCGAGGTCCGCGACCGTCGAGAAGCCGCCGAGCTCGTCGCGCGCGGCGATGATGCGGCGAGCGGTCTCGGCGTCGATGCCGGGGAGGTCGGCGATGTCCTCGACGAGGGCGTGGTTGACGTCGACCACGCCGCCCTCGTCGAAGCCGCCGACGCGCCCGATCTGGGCCTGGCGGGCGAGCTCCGGGTCGCGCTGCGCCAGCTCGCGGGCGTAGGCCTGGCGCTCGCGGGCGTGTCGTGCCGACTCCAGCGCCGGGTCGTCGAGGATCGCGATGCGCCGCAGGTAGGCCTTGCGGATGATGAGCGACTGGACGATCCCGGCGGCCCAGCCGCCGAACATCAGGAGGTAGCCGAGGTTGTCCTCGAGGCCGATCTCGTTGTCGTCGAGCGAGGTCACGAAGATCGAGACGGCGGCGATCAGCCCGTAGGCGGCGCCGACCCCCACCCACAGCGGCCGCTTGGCGCGGATGCCCGCGTAGCCGAGGCCCACCCACGTCAGCCAGCCGACGGGGATGAAGGAGGCGATCACCCAGCGGCCGCGCGGCATCGGCGCGTAGTGTCCCATCCCATGATCCTCGAACGTTCCATGAGCGACCAATGGCTGTCGAACACCTACCTCGTCGCGGCCGAGCCGGAGGGCGACGCGTTCGTCATCGACGCCGGCGGCCCGGTCGAGCCGCTGATCGAGAAGGCCGACGAGTACGGCCTCAACGTGACCCACGTGCTGCTCACCCACCACCACCACGATCACGTCGCCGAGCTCGACTCGCTGACGGAGCGCTGGCCGGACGCCGAGGTCCTCATCCACCCCGCCGAGCGCTCCCTGATGGACGGCGCGACCGGCGACCTCGACCCCGACACCGAGCTCGAGATCGGGGGCCTGACCGTGCGCACGCTGCACACCCCCGGGCACACCGCCGGGATGATCTCGCTGCTGGTCGACGGCTCCGACGTCTTCACCGGCGACACGCTCTTCAAGGGCTCCGTCGGCGGCGTGCGGGCCCCCGCGCACACCACCTACGACGACCTCAGGCACTCGATCATGGACGTCCTGCTGGCGCTGCCGCCCGAGACGACCATCCATCCGGGCCATACCGACCCGACAACCGTCGGGGATGAGCTCGAGTCCAACCGCTTCGTGCGCATCTGGCGCGGCGAGGACGGCGAGGACGGCCGCGAGTGCACTGCGCTGGGCGAGAAGGCCACTCTGGTGCTGCTCGGGGACGACTACGACGGCGGCCACAAGGCCTGGATCCGCTGGCCCGACGGACGGGACGACATCGTCCCCGGCTCACAGGTCTCGCTAGCGTAAGGAGGCATGAGCCGCGAGCAGTCCGGCGGACTCTCGGTTACCACGCTCCTCATCGCGAGCGGGTCCGCTGCGGCGGCCGCAGTGATCGTCCCGCTGTTCTGGGAACGGGGCAGCCTCTTAGCCGCCGCCATCACACCAGTCATCGTCGCCCTCACCTCCGAGGGCCTCAAGAAGCCCGTCGAGAAGCTCCCGACCGCCGTCGGGGTCTGGCGCAAGACGCCGCAGGGCACCGCCGTGCGCGAGCCCGGCGGCCGCGACTTCGAGGTCTACGACCCCGAGGAGGAGCGGCTCGAGGTCGACCCGGCGCAGGTCGGACGACCCGTTCGGCCTGCGCGAGCCCGAGCGCAGCGGCTTCTTCACGCGCAAGATGGTTGAGCTCGCGCTCGTCACCGGCCTGATCGCGTTCGCGATCGCCGCCGTGGTCGTCACTGCCGCCGAGCTGACGATCTTCGGTGACTCGACCTCCTCGAGCAGCACCGCACGACCTTCTTCGGCGGCACGCGCAGACGCCACCCCGACGCCGACGCGCGACTCCGACGGCCACCCCGGAGGACAAGGACGCCACGCCGACGCCCACCCCGACTCCGACGGCCACCCCGGAGGACGAGGAGGCCACCCCGACCCCGACGGCCACGCCGGCCCCGAGCGTGGCGCCCAACGCCGCCACGCCCGAGCCGGGCGCGACTCCTGTGCCGACCCCGTAGCCTCGGGGCATGGCCAAGGACCGGATCCCGACCTCACGCATCTCTCGCACCGCGCGGGTCACCGGCCTCGCCGCCGGCCAGGCCGCGCGCCAGCTCGGCACCGCGACCGCGAACCTGACGCGCGGCGAGGAGGGCAAGCAGCAGGCGCTCGAGCGCCGCCACGTCGAGGCCGCGCAGCAGATCGTCTCCGCGCTGGGGACGATGAAGGGCGCGGCGATGAAGCTCGGGCAGGTGATGTCGTTCCTCGACGTCGGCCTGGTCCCCGAGGAGTACCGCGAGGAGTTCCAGCGCAAGCTCGGCGAGTTGCGCGACTCGGCGCCGAAGGTGCGCTTCTCGGACATGCGCAAGGTCGTCGAGTCCGAGCTGGGGGAGAAGCTCGGCGACGCGTTCGCGGAGTTCGACGAGACGCCGATCGCCGCCGCCTCGATCGGCCAGGTCTACCGCGCCCGCCTGCACGACGGCCGCGAGGTCGCGGTCAAGGTCCAGTACCCGGGCGTGGCCCAGGCGGTGCGGGCCGACATGCAGAACCTGGGGATGATCCTGCGGCTGCTGAAGCGGATCGCGCCCGGCCTCGACGTCAAGGCGACCGCCGAGGAGGTCCGCAGCCGCATCGGCGACGAGCTCGACTATGAGCTCGAGGCGCAGAACCAGCGCTCGATGGCGCGCATCTTCCGCGGCCACCCGTTCATCGTCGTGCCCGACGTCGTGACCTCGCTGACGCGCGAGAAGGTGATCGTCTCCGAGTTCGTCGCCGGCATCGGCTTCGACGCGATCAAGCAGCTCGACCAGGAGACGCGCAACCGCGTCGGTGAGACCGTCTTCCGCTTCTACTTCGGCTGCATGTACCGCCACCACCAGTTCTCCGGCGACCCGCACCCGGGCAACTTCCTGCTGATGGACGACGGCAAGGTCGCGTTCCTGGACTTCGGGCTCTTCAAGGTGATGCCCCCGACCCTGCTCGAGATCGAGCTGGCCTGCCAGCGCGCCGGCCACGAGGGCGACGGCGAGGAGCTCAAGCGGATCTGGACCGAGACGGGCTTCCTCAAGCACCCCGAGAACTTCCGCCCCGACAAGCTGCTCGCCCAGTTCCGCGACGCGACGTGGTGGTACGTGCTGGACGAGGACATCGAGCTCGTGCCCGAGATCGCGACGCAGGTCATGATCGACATGTCCGACCCGCGCTCCCAGCACTTCGGCCAGATGCGCCACGAGACGCTGCCCGCCGACCACCTGTTCGGCCGGCGCGTGGAGATGCTCACGCTCGCGGTGCTGTCCCAGCTGCGCACCCACGCCAACTTCCACCGCATCGCGCGCGAGTGGATCTACGGCGACGAGCCGGTGACCGAGCTGGGGCGTGAAGAAGCCGTCTTCTACGCCGGCGCCCGCCGCTGACGCACGGCTGGCGTGGCTGCGGCTGGCCGCGCTCGCGTGCGGGATCCTCGCCGCGCTCCTGATCGTCGCCACGGCGACGGGGTTCTCGGCCCGTGGCGTGCGCGCGTGGGTGGATGACTTCGGGCCCGCGGCGCCGCTCGTCTTCATCGTCGTCTCGGCGTCGCTGACCTGCGCGCTGTTCCCGGGGCCGATCCTGGCCGCGTCGAGCGGGCTGCTGTTCGGGACCGCGCTCGGCTTCCCGGTGTCGGTGGCCGCGGCGACGCTGGGCGCGTCCTGCGCCTTCCTGATCGCGCGGCGCGTCGGCCTCGGCGCGGTCGAGCAGCTGGCCGGGCCGCGCGTCCAGCGCGTCCGCGGCTGGATCGGCCGGCGCGGCTTCGTGGCGGTGCTCTACGCGCGGATCATCCCGGGCATGCCGTTCGCGGTCGTCAACTACGCGGCCGGGCTGACGCCGCTGCGGCTGCCGGTGTTCGCGGCGGCGACGGCGCTCGGCGCGGCCCCGCGGGCGTTCGCCTACACCGCGCTCGGCGGCTCGTTCGGGAACTGGCGCTCGCCGGAGACGCTGGTCGCGGTGATCGTGCTGGTGGTGATGGCGGTGGCCGGCCTCGTGCTGCTGCGGCGCGAGGTCAGACCTCCTGGATCTGCAGCAGGCTCGTCGTCCCCGGCTTCCCCGACGGCAGGCCCGCTGTGATCCCGACGCGGTCGCCGGGCTTGACCCAGCCCAGCTCGACGACGCGCGCGGCGGCCGCGTGGACGAGGTCCTCGGTCACCTCGTAGCGCTTCATCGAGGCCGCCTGCACGCCCCACATCAGCCCGCAGCGGCGCACGGTCTCGCGGCCGGGCGACAGCGCGAGGATCGGCACCGCCGGGCGATGCGCGGAGATCAGCCGGGCGGAGCGGCCCGAGAGCGTCGGGCAGACGAGCGCGGCCAGCCCGAGCTCGTAGGCGGCGCGGCAGGCCGTGTAGGCGATCGTGTACGCGGGGTCGCGGCGGTCGCGCCGGACGCGGCGCTCCTGCCACTCGCGGTAGGGAGCGGAGCCCTCGGTGCGCTCGGCGATCGCGGCCATCATCTCGATCGCCCCGACCGGATACTTGCCGACCGCGCTCTCCTGGGACAGCATCACGGCGTCGGTGCCGTCGAGGATCGCGTTGGCGACGTCGGCCACCTCCGCGCGCGTCGGGCGCGAGGAGGAGACCATCGAGTCGAGCATCTGGGTGGCGGTGATCGAGGGGCGGGCGAGCGCGCCGGCCAGCGCGATCACCTGCTTCTGGACGATCGGCACCTCCTCGATGCGCATCTCGATGCCGAGGTCGCCGCGCGCGACCATCACGCAGTCGGCCGCGCGCACGATCTCCTCCGCGCGCTGCACGGCCTGGGGCTTCTCGATCTTGGCGACGAGCGGCAGCCGCGTGCGGCCGCGGACGAACTCGACGTCCTCGGCGCGGCGCACGAACGACAGCGCGACGAGGTCGACGCCGATCTTCTCCCCGACCGCCAGGTGCTCGAGGTCCTCCTGCGGCACGGCGGGCAGCGACGCGGCCTCGCCGGGGATGTTGAGGCCCTGGCGCGAGGCGACCGCCCCGCCGATCTCGACCACCGTGTCGATCTCGCCCGACTCCGGTCGCGTGGCGGTGACGCGCAGGCGCACCGACCCGTCGGCGAGGTACATGACCTCGTCCGGGCCGACCGCGTCGGCGAGGCCCTCCCACGAGATGAACATCTTGTGCTTGTCGCCCGCGCCGTCGTCGGCGCCGCCGCACACGAAGGTCAGCGGCTCGCCCGGGCCGAGCTCCACGACGTCGTTGGCCAGCTTGCCGATGCGCAGCTTCGGGCCCGGCAGGTCCTGCATCACCGCGACCTGGCGGCCGGCGCGGTTGGCCGCGTCACGGACCCGCTCGATGACCTCCCCGTGCTCCTCCGCGCTGCCGTGGGAGAAGTTCAGCCGCGCGACGTCCATCCCCGCCTCGACCATCCGCACGAGGACCTCGGGTTCGCGGGAGGCCGGGCCGATGGTCGCGACGATCTTGGTCCGGCGCATGGCAGCGTATCTATCACGCGCGCCCCCGGAACGAGCGCCTCAACCCCGGCGCAGGGTGGCCTTGCGAGTGACCTTGCGCTTGGCGCCGGCGGCGTCGCGGCCCGCGAACTCGATGCGCACCCGCAGCTTGCGGCTCGAGCCGAGGCGCTTGCGCCGCAGCGTCAGGGTGAAGTTCGCCGCGCGCTTGGCGCGGAGCGAGATCGTGCGCGAGCCGAGCAGCAGCGAGCTGCGCTTCGTGCGCAGCCGCCGCAGGCTCAGCTTGCCGCGGCAGCGCTTGGCCTGCAGGCAGCGCAGGCGCACGTTCGTCCTCCCGCTCCGCGCGGTCAGGCGGGTGGGCAGCCGCACGAACGGCGCGGCGCGGGGGGTGCCGCCGGGGCCGCCCGGGCCGCTGCCGGGTGGTGAGCCGGGCGGCGCGGCGTCGCCGCCGACGTAGCGGGCCAGCGCGAGCCGGGCGGTCCCGCCGCCGCACTGCGGACCGCTGCCGCCGACGCAGGCGATGCCCGCGACGACGAGCTTGCCGTCGGCCTGGCGCGCCAGCGCGGTCGCGCGGGCGATCCCCGTGCCGGCGAAGTCGGTCAGCACCACGCCCTTGGGCTCCGAAGCTGCGGTCCAGCGCGCCGGAGCCGTCGAAGCGGGCGAGCATGAACGAGTGCCTGCTGCCGAGGCTCGAGTGGCCCGCCGCGACCGCACGGCCGTTGGGCTCGAGCACGACGTCGGTCGCCACCGAGCCGTCGCGGGCGCGGACGAGCGCGGTGCCGTCGCCGTCCCAGCCCGGGTCGGGGGCGCCCTCCGCGCTGGTCCGCACGAGCGCCATGCCCGGGTGGCCGCTGACCTCGGTCGCCACGCCCGCCGAGAGGACGCCGCGGCCGTCGGGGCGCGCGACGGCGGCGTTCGCGTACGAGTAGGTCGCGCCGACCGGGCGCAGCCAGGGGGCGACGGTGTCGCCGCTGGAGCCGACCACCGCGCCGCTGAAGCGGAGGTTCTCGACGGCCGACGACTGGCCCGACCCGCCGACCGCGACGATCCGCCCGTCGGGCAGCATCGCGCCGCCGGCGGCGTAGGCGTAGGGCGCGGAGGTCGGCACGATCACCGAGCCGCCGGAGTCGAAGCTGAGGTCGGGCGCGCCGCGCTCGGTGAAGCGCGCGAGCGCGAAGTGGTCGCGCCCGTCGGCCCGGGCCTGCCCGAGCGCAACGACGCGGTCGCCCGCCGGCCAGCAGGTCGGAGATCGCGTCGAAGCCCACGCCCACGCGCATCAGCGCGCGCCCGCCGGCTCCGAAGCCGCTGTCGAGCCGCCCGTCCGGCAGGTAGCGCGCGAGCGCGAACGAGCCGGGATCGGCCAGGTCCATGCTCGCGACGCCGCCGACGACGATCTTGCCGTCCGCGCGCACGAGCACGTCGTAGGCCTGCGAGCGCCCGGCCCCCATCGGGGTCGTCACCATCCCGCCCATGCCGAAGTCGGTGTCGAGCCCGCCGTCGGCGGTGTAGCGCACGACCCGGAACGACGAGTCGCCCGTCGGCCCGCAGGTCCCGGTGTCGCACGAGTAGCCCGCGACGACGATCCGCCCGTCCGGCTGCACGGCGACCGCCCGCGCGACGAATGTGTCCGGGCTCGTCAGCGTGGAGACGCGCCCGTCGTTCGAGAAGGACGGATCGAGGTCCCCTGGTGCCGCGCCTGCGGGTGCCGCCGCCAAGGCGAAGACCGCAAGCGCCGCTGCAAGCGCGCGCTTTCTGACATCCATGTCGAGCGCGACACTACCCAAGGCTGCAGGGCTATAGGACCTGCCTATTCGTCCACGAAGCGCCCGTCGACCAGCAGCGGGACCCCGTCGGCGCTGAGCCGCCCGCCGCTGCGCAGGTCGCAGATCATGTCCCAGTGGACGGCCGACTCGTTCACGCCGCCGGTCTCGGGATACGAGCGCCCGACCGCGAGGTGCACGGTGCCGCCGATCTTCTCGTCGAACAGGATCGTCCCGACCGGGCGGTCGATGCCGAAGTTCGTGCCGATCCCGATCTCCCCGAGGGCCGTCGCGCCGGGATCGGTGGCGAGCGTCTCGCGCAGGTAGTCCTCGCCCTGGTCGGCGCGCGCCGCGACCACCCGCCCGGCGCGGAACTCGAGCTCGATCCCCTCGACCGCCACGCCGCGCGGGCTCGACGGGATCGTGTAGCGGATGTGGCCCTCGGCGGAGTCCTCGACCGGCCCGGTGAAGACCTCGCCCGAGGGCATGTTGCGCTTCCCGTCCGAGTTCACCCACGTGCGGCCCGCGACGCTCAGGCGCAGGTCGGTCCCCTCGGCCTCGATGCGCAGCTCGCTCGCCCCCGCCAGGCGGTCGATCAGCTTCGCCTGGCGCGCGCTCAGCTCGCCCCAGGCCGCGACCGGGTCGTCGCGGTCGAGGAACAGCGCGCGCTCGACCAGCGCTGCGAAGTCGGCGTTCGACATCCGCGCCTGCTGCGCGCCCGCCGGCGTCGGCCACAGCGTCCCGCACCAGCGTCGCTGCATCGCCAGCTCGCGCACCGGCGCCCGCGTGCGCGCCGCCCGCGCCTGCCGCGCCGGGTCGACGCCCGCCAGCTCGCTCGTGTTGTCGGGCGCCTGGATCGTCAGCAGGCAGTCCGCGGTCTCGGTCTCCGCCCGCTCGCCGGGGGAGAGCGAGTCGAGGTGGACGTCGCGCGCGGCCGCCCAGTAGCCCTCGGCCTGGCCGGGCAGCGAGGTCCGCAGCGCCGGCCACGCCTCGCGCTCGAGGATCTCGCGCTGCAGCGCCAGCAGCAGCGGCGCGGCGAGCGTCGTCGAGCGCACCAGCACCTGCTGCCCCGGCTGCACGTCGAGGCAGTAGCCCGCCAGCAGCGCGGCGAAGCGCGCGGGGTCAGGCGTCATTCGAGGATCGCCGCCGCGCGGCACCAGCCGGCGGAGGCGCCGGCGACCTTGACCGGCAGGCAGGAGACGGTGAAGCCGGTCGGCGCGGGCAGCGCGCCGAGGTTGTGGAGCTTCTCGATCTGGCAGTACTCGCGGTCGATCCCCGCGCGGTGCGCCTCCCACAGGATCGAGGCGTCGCCGGTCTTCTCGAACTCCGCGCGCAGGGCCAGCAACGGCCGGTCGAGCCCCCACGCGTCGGTGCCGATCACCTTCACGCCCTGCTCCAGCAGCCACGTCGTCGACGCGCGCGTGAGCCCGGAGCCGGCGTTGAAGTACTCGGCCGTGTCCCACGCCGACTCGGCGCCCGTCCACAGCAGCACGATGTCGTAGGGCGCGAGCGTGTGGCCCGCGGCGGCCAGCGCGGCCTCCAGGTGCTCGACCTCGATCCGCTCGCCCCACGGCCGCTCGCGCAGGTCGAGCCGCACGCCGGGGCGCAGGAACCAGTCCAGCGGCAGCTCGTCGATCGTGCGCGCCCGCTCGCCGCCGGAGGTCGGGAAGTAGTGGTACGGCGCGTCGACGTGCGTGCCCGCGTGCGTGATCAGCGTCACCGTCTCCGACGCCCAGCCCTGGCCGTCGGGCAGGTCGGAGAGCTTGCAGCCGAAGATCTGCGCCAGCAGCGGCGCCGAGGCCGCGTGGTCCTGGTACTCGATCGAGCGGCGGCAGCGGCTCGCCGGGCCCGGGGCCGGTCGGGACGGAGAGGTCGACGATCTTCACGGCGCCTCGAGGTCCGGGAAGTGCTCGGCCAGATGCGTGCGCAGCGCCTCGCGGATCCATGCCCGCTCGTCGCCGCCCGCGAAGCGGTAGCGCGCGAGCAGCTCGCGCTGGCGCTCGATCGGGTCGGTGCCGGCGATCTCCCAGCGCACGGCCAGGCGCTCGAACAGGAACTCGACCGAGCGCTGCCAGGCGTCCTCCTGGTTGAGGCCGCCCGGCGCGCACCTTCGCGTACTCCGCCCGCGTGGCCGGCGTCATCGCGCCGCGCAGCACGAGCACGTTGCCCTCGCCGTCCTCGTACGGGCTCTCGGGGGCGGCGAGCTGCTCCGCGCCGCGGCGGCGGCTGCGTCGGCCCATGCCTAGCTCTCCGACGCCGCCTGCTCGAGCTGGCCGCGGACGTCGCCCGTGACCGCGTCGGCGTGGCCCGGCCAGGCGACGGACGGCTCGAGCGCGGCGACCTTGCGGATCGACGCGCGCGCCTGCTCGGTGTCGAGGTTGAAGCCGGCCGAGGGGAGCCGCGGGGGGCCGTGGCGGGCGGTGCCGATGTCGAGCGTGTAGAAGCAGTCGCTGGTCAGCGCGACGCGGTCGGACTCGCGGAACAGCGCGATCATCCCGGGCGCGTGGCCGGGGATGTGCACGACGCGGAAGCCGGAGACATCGTCGCCCTCGTCCACGGTGCCGGCGATCGCGACCGGGCCGCCGTCCCACACCGGCAGCAGCCGCGGCAGCGTCCAGCGCCCCGGCAGGCTGACCTTCGAGTAGTCGAAGTAGTGCATGCCGCCGTCGCCCTCGGCGTCGATGCGGTCCGCCGGGTGGCAGTACGTCGGGACCTGGAGCGCCGGCGCCGCGCCGCGGTGGTCGGGATGGGCGTGGCCGAGCACGATGCGGTTGAGGCCGCCGAGCGTGGAGGCGGCCGCCGCGATCCCGGTCGACATCGCCTTGATGGCGGCGTCGAACATCGTCACCCCGCCGCCCTCGTCCTCGATCAGGTACACGTTCATCGTCTTCAGCGGGAAGCCGCCGCGGACCAGCCAGACGCCCTCGGCGATCCGCTCGGGGTCCGCGCAGAGCGCACGCCGGCGCACCTTGGCCTGGCCGTTGAAGGCCCGCGTCACCCGCTGCTCGGCGGTCGAGCCGCTCGGCGGCAGCAGGCCGATCTGGCGGGCGAAGGTGCTGCCGTCCGTGTACGCGTCCTCGCGCACGATCTGGCCGTCGCGCAGGCGGAAGAGGTCGAGCCCCTCGAGGTCGAGGTGCGCGTAGGTCGGCTCGATGCCCTGGTAGCTGCCCGGCCCGGCGAAGGTGCCGGTCGCCGACCACTTGACGGCGGCCTGGTCGCCCTCGGCGATCAGCTCGTCGACCGTGAAGTGCAGGTCGGGGACGGCGCCGAACAGCTCGGCCCAGTAGGCGCGCACCCCGTCGGGCCCCGCGGCGTCGGCCTGGCCGGCCACGTGGCAGTGTCCATCGGGGGCCCAGGCGGCGGCGATGGCGTCGAGGTCGTGCCGCGTGAGCGCGTCGAAGTACGCGGTCATCACGGCCTGCGGCGTGGCTCCGAGAGCGCTTGAGGCCATGCTGGGACGTTACCGTCCAGCCCCATGCGCAAGCCGACCCGACCGCGGGAGGTGGGCCGCGGCGAGCGCGTGCTCCCGGGGGTCTGGCGGCTGCGCCTGCCGCTGCCCTGGCCCGGCGTGCCCCACTGCAACGCGTGGGCGATCGCGGCCGGGGATGGCATCGTGCTGATCGACACCGGCACGCACGAGCCGGGCTCGCTCGGCCAGCTCGAGCGCGCGCTCGACCAGGTCGGCCTGCGGCTCGAGCACGTGCGCCTGCTCGTCTGCACCCACGCCCACGCCGACCACTGCGGCCAGGCGGGCCCGATCCTCGAGCGCGCGGGCTGCGAGCTGTGGGTCAACCCCAACCTCGAGCACTTCAACGCGCAGGCCGACGATCCGGAGGCCGCCCACACCCGCCGCGTCGAGATCGCGCGCCAGAGCGGCGTGCCGGTGGAGCCGCCCGACCGCGGGC
This sequence comes from uncultured Solirubrobacterales bacterium, assembly GCA_963787335.1. Lineage (GTDB taxonomy): Bacteria > Actinomycetota > Thermoleophilia > Solirubrobacterales > Solirubrobacteraceae > DASQFQ01. The sequence continues at coordinate 96,539 of CAWBCU010000028.1, read as the reverse complement.
GCCCGCTCGCCGCCGGGCCGCTGCACCCCGACCGCGACCTCGTGCCCGGGGTGGAGGTCGAGACCGACCTCGGCACGTGGTCGGTCCACGCCACGCCCGGCCACGCGCCCTCCCACGTGTGCCTGTTCCAGCCCGAGCGCCGCCTGCTGATCTCCGGCGATCACCTGCTGGGCCGCGTCTCGCTCTACTTCGACTACGGCTTCAGCCCCGACCCGGTGGGCGAGTTCCTCAGCTCCCTCGACGTCACCGACGCCCTCGGCGCCCGGCTCGCGCTGAGCGGCCACGGCCGCCCGTTCTCCGACGTCCGCGAGCACCACGAGGCCAACCGCAAGCTCGTCGGCGAGCGCCTCGACGCGGTCCTCGCCGCCCTCGCCGGCGGCCCGAGCACCGCCTACGACCTGCTCCCGGCGGTCTACGGCGAGAAGCTGACCCCGGAGATCAGCGGCTGGCTGCTGACCAAGGTCCTCTGCTACCTGACCCACCTCGAGACCACCGGTGCCGTGCGGCGGATCGAGGGCGAGCCGGAAACGTGGGCTACTAGCCTGTAGCCGCATGCGGATCGACGAACGCATCGCTTCGAGCGCCGAGCCCTCGTTCTCCTTCGAGTTCTTCCCGCCCAAGACCGAGGACGGGGCGCGCAACCTCGAGGAGGCGATGAGCGCCCTCTCCACGCTGGACCCGACCTTCGTGTCGGTGACCTACGGCGCCGGCGGCAGCCCGGGGCAGAAGCTCGCGACGGTCGACATCGTCTCGCGCATGAAGGCCGACTTCGGCCTCGAGGCGATGGCCCACTTCACCTGCGTCGGCGCGACCGTCGACGAGCTGCGCGCGACGCTGGACCTGATGCAGCAGCGCGGGGTCGAGAACGTGCTGGCGCTGCGCGGCGACCCGCCGCCCGGGCAGGACGAGTGGACGGCGACCGAAGGCGGCCTGCGCTACTCCCGCGAGCTGATCGAGATGATCAGCGCCGAGTACGACTTCGCGATCGGCGCCGCGAGCTTCCCCGAGACGCACATCCACGCCACGGACGCCGAGTCCGACCTGCGCTACACGAAGGAGAAGGTCGACGCGGGCGCGCAGTTCCTGATCACCCAGCTCTTCTTCGACAACCGCTTCTACTACGAGCACGTGGCGCGGGCGCGCGAGATCGGCATCGAGGTGCCGATCATCCCGGGCATCATGCCGATCACCAGCGCGGCCCAGATCCGGCGGATCACCGGCATGTGCGGCTCCTGCATCCCGGACCGCCTGCAACGGGAGCTCGAGCTGCGCGCCGACGACCCGGCCGCGGCCACCGACTTCGGCGTCGCCTACGCCACCCTGCAGTGCGCCGACCTGCTCGCCAACGGCGCCCCGGGGATCCACTTCTACACGCTCAACCGCTCACCGGCCACGCGCGCGATCCTCAGCGCGCTGCGCACGCTGAGCCCGTGGGAAGGTCAGCCGGGCTTCTCGATGTCCAGCGCGTGAGCGACGCGCGGCTGCCCGTCGACCTCCCACGCGACGTCGACCGTGTCGTTCTTGCCGTAGGTGCCGATGCCCCACGCGCCGAGGAACCAGCGCCCGAGGCTGAGCTTGCCCTCCTTGGCCAGCGGCTTGTCGAACTCGAGGACGCCGCGGTGCACTTCATAGTCCGTGCCCTGTTGCTGGCGCACCCCGTTGACGAACACCGTGTAGGGCTCGCGCACGCCCTTGGGGAGCCGGACTCTCCACTTCTCCATCGGGCCGGATGATGGCAGGCGCCCCGTTCGAGTTCCGGGTCCGCCGCTCTCCCCGCGCGCGCCGCGTGCGGGTCAGCGTCGACGGCGCCGGCGAGGTCGAGGTCGTGCTCCCGAAGCGCGCGCCGGAGCGCGCCGCCGCCCAGGCGGTGCGCGAGCTCACGCCCTGGATCGAGCGCCGCCGCCGCACGCTCGCCCGCGCCGCCGCGGAGCTCGCGCGCCCCGAGGGCACGGTGCCGTTCCTCGGCCAGGACCTGCGGCTCGTGCCGCAGCCGGGCCGCGAGCGCGTCCACCGCCGCGGCGACGAGCTGCTCGTGCCCAAGCGCGACGCCGCCGCCGCGATCGAGCGCTGGTACCGCCGCCAGGCGCGGGCCGAGATCGCGCCGCGGCTCGACGCCGCCGTCGCGCGGGCGGGCACGAGCTACACCGGGCTGACCATCCGCGGCCAGAAGACGCGCTGGGCCTCCTGCTCGACCACCGGCCACATGTCGTTCAACTGGCGCCTGCTGCTCGCGCCCGAGGCCGTGCTCGACTACGTCGTCGAGCACGAGGTCTGCCACCTCGAGCGCATGGACCACTCGCCCCGCTTCTGGGCGCTGCTGGAGTCACGCGTGCCCGACTGGCGCGAGCACGCGCGCTGGCTGCGGCGCTACGGCCCGACCCTCGTGCTCTAGATCGTCTCGTCCTTCGGGGCGTAGCGGTGGTGGAACATCAGCGCGTTGCCGTCGGGGTCGCGGAAGTAGGCCATGTGGCAGACGCCGCTGTCGATGTTGTCGGGCACGAACTGCACGCCCTGCTCCTCGAGCGCCGCGCGCGCGGCGGCGACGTCGTCGACCTGGAACGCGATCGGGTGCGAGTGGGGCGAGAACTCGAGGCCGAACGCGTCGGACTGCATGACCGCGATGGTCACGGTCCCGTTCTCGAACTCGCCGGCGGGCATGTCCCCCCAGCGCTTGGACCGCTCGAGGCCGAGCACGTCGCCGTAGAAGGCGTCGGCCTTCTCGAAGTCCTGCGTGGGGATGGCGATGAAGTCGACGCCGGTGACGAGGGACATGCGGGCTCCTTGCTCGATGACTATGCGGCTTGGCGCTCTTCGTACCATGCCGCGAGCTTCGGCAGCATGTCGGCCCGGGCGGGCTCGAGCTCGCCGGCCCGCTCGCGCTCGATGATCAGCGCCTGGATGACGAGGGCGACGGTGACGTCGTGCGCCGGGCGGTGGAGGACCTCGACGGCGTCGCCGGCCTCCAGCACGCCCTCCTCGGTGATCGCGAGGTAGGCGCCGGGGCGCCCGCCGCGCAGGAACGCCTTCATGAAGTCCGTCACCCGGATGTTGGCCTCGAGCTTGAAGCAGGGGACGCGTGGCCCGGCCACGCGCAGCCCGACCGTCCCGATGCGCCAGCGCTCGCCGATGCGCGCGCGGGAGACGTCGACGCCCTCCAGGGTCAGGTTCTCGCCGAAGGCGCCCGGCCGCAGCTCGCGGCCGATCTGCCCGCTCCACCAGGCGGCGTCCTCGCTCGCATAGGCGTAGACGGCCTGGTCGGGCCCGCCGTGGTTGACCCGGTCGGCCTGATCGTCGCCTTCGAGGTTCACGCCCCGCGCCGCGACGGGGCCCGTCACCGGCGGCTTGACGATCGCGGAGTCGACGATCCGGCTGCCCGTCCACAGCGGTTTCGACCTGCCGACGTTGACGGAGACGACGCGGCCGCTCACGCTCCCAGCGTACGGCGCAGCGCCGCGTAGGCGCTCTCACGGGGCTCCTGGGCGATGACCTCGCGGCGGATGCGGCCCGTCCACGCCTCGACCGAGCCGTCGCCGCGCACGTCGATCCCCGCCCGCACGCGCTCGCCCCGCAGCTCGAGGCGATGGGCGACCTGCTGGACCGGCTCGAAGGTCCTGAAGCGCAGCTCGACCGGCTTGCTGCGGGTGCGGGCGAGCTCCCGCGCCCGCTCCTCGATCAGATCGAGCGCCGCGTCGAGCGAAGCGGCGTCGAGCCGCTCGACCCGTGGTCCGCTGCGGACGACAACTCGGTGTGCCATGGGCGAGATGGTGCCGTGCCGGGCTTCGCGGCGTGGGCTGCCTGCGCCGCGAGCTGCAGCAGAGCGCCCGCATCTTCGGCGTCGGCCGGGAAGGACGCGTGCCCGATGACCGGCTCGACGCGGACCTCGTCGCCGGCCAGCAGCAGCGGCTCCTCGAGCGCCTCGGAGAGGCGGCCGCAGACGCGGCCGATGACCTCGGCGGGCGCGTAGCGGAGGTCGGAGAGCATCACGCCGAGCTCGGCCGGGCCGGTGCGGGCGAGCACGTCGGTGGCGCGCAGGACGTCGGTGACGCGCATCGCCAGCGGCGCCAGCAGGTCCGGGCCGGCGAGCAGCCGCAGGTGCAGGACGATCACCGAGGCGCCCGAGCGGCGGGCGCGGGCCAGCGCCAGCTCGACGTGCTCCTCGAGCAGCGCCGCGGTCGGCAGGCCCGTGAGCGGGTCGCGCAGGGAGGTGACGCTCTCGCGCGTGAGCGCGCTGGCGAGCTGGCCGCCGACGGTGGCGAGCATCGCGGCGGTCTCGGGGTCGTGCTCGCGCACGTCGCGGGCGAACAGCTCCAGCACGCCGGCGGGGTCCTCGCCGTGGCCGAGCGGGACGGCGACCGCGGCGCGCAGGCGCGCGTGGCGCGCGGCGCCGGCGCGCGGCTCCTGGGCGTCGGCGCGCACGTTGGCGACCCACGACGGGCGGCGGAAGGCGAAGACGCGGCCGGGCAGGCCGCGGCCGGGGGCGAGCCGCAGGCGGCTCGAGCCCTGGGCGAAGGCGGTGACGGCAGGACCGGCGTCGGGCGCGACCCAGGAGGCGGCGCAGCGCAGCGTCGGCCCGTCGCCCTCGGGCAGCCAGATCGCGCCGCAGGAGAAGCCGAGCGTCTCGCCGAGCGCGCTCAGCACGCCGTTGAGCAGGCTCTCAGGGCCCTGGGCGGCGGCCAGGTGGTCGGTGATCGCCTGCTGGGCGAGCAGCAGCCGGTGCGCCTTGCCCTCGGCGCGGCGGCGGCGCGCGGACTCGAGCTCGCGCTGGAGCGTCTCGGCGACCTCGCCCGGCCCGACCGCCACGGCGATCCCGGCCTCCAGGCCCTTGACCACGGCGGCGAGGTCGTGGCGGCGCACGGAGCGCGTGATCGCCACGAACGGAAGATGCGGGTCGGCCAGGCGCACGAGCGCGAGCGCCTTGCGGGCGGGCACCGCGGTCCTCGCCTTCACCGCCGAACAGGACGGCGTCCCAGCCGCGGTCGAGCAGCGCGGCCTCGAGGCCGTCGCTGCCGGTCGTCCGCCGGCCGTGCACCGACCAGCCCGCCGCCTCGAGGGCGTGCGAGATGGCGGCGGCGTCCGGTTCGGGGACGTCCGCGAGCAGGACTCGGAGTGAGCGCTGTGGCTCCACCCCCCTCATATCGGCCTGACCGGCTCCGTTCTTCAGTGCGTTGCGGCGGCGTGCAGCGCGGCGGTCAGCTCGGCCGCCGGCACCGGCTCGCCGAAGTGCCGGCCCTGCGCGAGCCGGCAGCCCTGCGCGGCGAGGAAAAGTGCCTGCACACGGGTCTCGACGCCCTCGGCCACGGTGTCCATGCCGAGCGCGTCGGACAGCGCGATCACCGCGTCCACGATCGCGCCCGCCTCCGGGTCGTCGGGGATGTCGCGCATGAACGAGCGGTCGATCTTGAGCGAGTGCACCGGCAGCACGCGCAGGCGCGAGAGCGAGGACCAGCCGGCGCCGAAGTCGTCGATCGCCATCCGCAGGCCGCTCGCCTCGAGCTCGCGCAGGATCGGCCCGATCCGCTCGGGCTCGCGCAGCGTGGCCGATTCCGTCAGCTCCATGGTCAGCCACGCCGGGTCGATGGCCAGGCTCTCCAGGCGCGCGGTCAGCTCGCCGGCGAAGTCGGGCCGATGCAGCTGGCGCGGGGAGACGTTGAAGGAGACGTGGGGCTCCAGGCCCTCCTCCCGCCATTCCAGGATCTGCTGGGCGAGCGCGCCGATGACCCAGTCGCCGATCGGCTCGAGCAGGCTCATCTCCTCGGCGGCGGGGATGAAGGCGTCGGGGAAGACGAGCCCGCGGTCCGGATCGTTCCAGCGCAGCAGCGCCTCCATCCCCGCGATCCGGCCGTGCGGAAGCTCCACGATCGGCTGGTAGTAGAGGACGAGCTCGTCCTGGGCGATCGCGCGCCGCAGCCGCGCCGGCAGCGACAGCCGCTCGAGCGGGTCGTGGGCGACCTGCGTGTAGACGGTCGAGGCCGCGCGCCCGCGGCTCTTGCTCTGGTACATCGCCATGTCGGCGTGCTGGAGCAGCTCGGCCGGGGCCTGGGCGTCCTCGGGGTAGAGCGAGATGCCGACGCTCGACTGGACATGGAACTCCGCGCCCGAGACCTTGAACGGCTCCGCCAGCCGCGCCGCGACCTCCTCGGCGGCCTGCCGCGCGGCCGCCTCGCCGCCGTCCTCGAGCTCGGGCAGCATGATCAGGAACTCGTCGCCGCCGAGGCGCGCGAGCATCCCCTGCCTCGAGTAGGGGCCTCGTCACCACTTCGCTCGCCCTCGACCCCGCGCAGCCGCCCGGCGATCCTCCGCAGCAGCCGGTCGCCGGCGCCGTGGCCGAAGGAGTCGTTGACGAGCTTGAAGTTGTCGAGGTCGATCAGCAGCAGCGCGACCGCCCGGCCCGAGCGCGCGGCGCGCGTCACGCAGCGGCGCAGCGCCCCTTCGAGCTGGGCCCGGTTGGGCAGGCCGGTGAGCGGGTCGAAGTAGGCGAGGCGGGAGATCTCCTCCTCCGCGCGCAGCCGCTCGGTGATGTCCTCGCCGGAGGAGAGGATGCCGATGACCTGGCCGCGCTCGCCGCGCAGCAGCGTGTTGCGCCACGCGATCGTGCGCCGCTCGCCGGCGAAGGTGACGATGTCGCCCTGGTGGTAGGTGTAGTGCTCCTTGCCGCCCAGGGTGCGCTGGAAGTTGGCCCGCCGCGCGGCGCGATCCTCCTCGGGGACGACGATGTCGTACCAGTTGCGCCCGATCAGGTCGCCGTCGCCGTAGCCGATCAGCTCGCGGCCGTGGCGGTTGAGCAGGTCGACCGTCTCGTCGGGGCGCAGGACGAGCAGGATCGTGCCGGCGACGTCGAGATAGTGCTGGGCGCGCGCCTCGGCGAGCTTGCGCGCGGTGACGTCGATCAGCAGGCCCTGGCTGGTCTCGGGCCGGCCGGCGGCGTCGCGCACGACCGTGTCGCGCTCCCACACCCACACGACGCGGCCGTCGGCCCTGATCAGGCGGTACTCGCGGTCGGAGCTGCCGCTCTCATCCGGGTGCTCGAGGGCTTGGCGCTCCTCCTCGAGCACCTGCTCGCGATCCTCGGGATGCAGGCGCTCGAACCACAGCGCGTGCTCGGCCACGAAGCGCTCCGCGGGGAAGCCGAGCAGGTCCTCGATCTGCGGCGACAGGTACTCGAACGGGAAGCCCACCTCCCAGCGGGCGATGTACGACACCGCCGGGACCTGCTCGGTGAGCCCGCGATAGCGGTGATCTGAGAGCCGCAGCTCTTCCCCCGTCCGCACCGGCCGGAAGAGTAACCGGTGCATCGGCCAGGAAAGCCGTTCAATGACTGATCAGGCGGCGAGATCGATGACGACCTCGCGCAGGCCGCCGTCCATCCGCTCGAGCTCCAGATGGGCGGTGATGGTCGCCATCACGCGCCGGACCGCGTCATTGTCGCTGAGCATCGTGGCGGCGAAGCGGCGGATGCCCGCGGCCCGCGCCGCCGTCGCCAGCTCGCGGGCGAGCAGCGTGCCGAGCCCGCGGCCCTGGAACGCGTCGGCGACGACGACGGCGAATTCCGCGGTCTCCGGGGCGTCGCTCAGGCGGACGCAGCGGGCGATGCCGGCGAGCGTCTCCGGGTCGTCGGCCGGGAAGGCGGCCAGCGCGATGTGGTTGTGGCCGTCGACCTCGGTCAGGTAGGTCAGCTCGCTGCTGGTGACGCGCGGCTTGGCGGCCAGGTAGCGGCGCCGGATCGTCTCCTCGCTCAGCCGCCCGTGGGCGACGGCGAGGCGGGCCTTGTCGGCCGCCTCGATCGGGCGCAGGACGAGCCGGGTGCCGTCGGGGAGGGTGTGGAGCACGGTTGCGTATTACAACCGACTCACACCCTCCCTTCTATGCGATGGCGCACGCAGTCAGCGCTTGGACATCGCGACGTAGTCGCGCGAGCGCTCCCCGGTGTAGATCTGGCGCGGGCGGGCGATCTTCTGCTCGGAGTCGTCGATCATCTCCAGCCACTGCGCGATCCAGCCGCTGGTGCGGGGGATCGCGAACAGCACCGGGAACATCGAGACCGGCATCCCGAGCGCCTCGTAGATCAGGCCCGAGTAGAAGTCGACGTTGGGGTAGAGCTTGCGCTTGACGAAGTACTCGTCCTCGAGCGCGATCTTCTCCAGCTCGAGCGCGATCTCCAGCAGCGGGTTGACCCCGGTGACCTCGAAGACGTCGTCGGCGGCGCTCTTGATGATCTTCGCCCGCGGGTCGTAGTTCTTGTAGACCCGGTGGCCGAAGCCCATCAGCTTCTCGTCGCCGTCCTTCACGCCCTTGATGAAGTCGGGGATGTTCTCCTTCGTCTCGATCCGCTTGAGCATCCGCAGCACGGCCTCGTTGGCGCCGCCGTGGAGCGGGCCGTAGAGGGCGGCCACGCCGGCGGCGACCGCGGAGTACGGGTCGACCTGCGAAGAGCCGACCGAGCGCACGGCCGAGGTCGAGCAGTTCTGCTCGTGGTCGGCGTGGAGGATGAAGAGGATGTCGAGCGCGCGCTCCAGGCGAGGATCGGGCTCGTACTTGAGCTCGGTCATCTTGTAGAGCATGCTCAGGAAGTTGCCGGGATAGCGCAGGTCGTTGTCCGGATAGACGTACGGCTGACCCATGTTGTGGCGGTAGGAGAACGCCGCCAGCGTCGGCATCTTCGCGACCAGGCGGATCATCTGCAGGTAGCGGATCTCCGGGTCCTTGATCTGGTTCGCGTCCGGATAGAACGTCGAGAGCGCGCCGGTGGAGGCGAGCAGCATCCCCATCGGGTGCGCGTCGTAGCGGAAGCCCTGCATGAAGTTCTTGACGTTCTCGTGCACGAAGGTGTGGATCGTCACCTCGTGGACCCAGTCGTCCAGCTGCGCCTGCGTGGGCAGGTCGCCGTGGATCAGCAGGTACGCGACCTCGAGGTAGGTCGACTCCTCCGCGAGCTGCTCGATCGGGTAGCCGCGGTACTCGAGGATGCCCTTGTCCCCGTCGATGAAGGTGACCGCCGACCGGCACGAAGCGGTGTTCGTGTAGGCCGGGTCATAGGTCATCAGCCCGAAGTCGTCTTCGTTGACCTTGATGTCCCGCAAGGCCATCGCCCGCACGGTGCCGTCCTCGATCGGGATCTCGTAGGTCTCACCCGTGCGGTTGTCAGTGATGCTCAGCGTCTCGGCCGCGGTGGCTACGCCCCCGCCGTTGCTGGTCTGTTCCTCGGTTCCCATGAACCTATTATGCGACTCGGGACCCGAGCAGCGCGCGCCAGGTCAGGTCCTGGCTCGAGAGCCGCCCCGCCTCGCCGTGGATCAGGACCGCGATCAGGCCGGCGGCGAGCCCGAGCGCCAGGCGATTGGCGAAGGCCGCGAGGTCGGCCGCATCCGTCTCGACGGGGGTGGCGAGCGGAGCGGTGACGAGGCCCCTGGCCGAGGCAGTAGGAATGCTGGCGGCTTCCAAGGCGCCATCCGTGTACCCGCTCGCCGCGGAGGCTGAACGTGGCTCAGCCGGTGATGACGGCGCTGGCCATCGCGCACAGGATCAGCACGACGCTGATCGCCATCACGCCGTTGCGGGCGCCGAGCGTGGCCGGGAAGCGGTCGTGCGCCCGGATCCCGATCGCCGAGACGACGACGGCCCAGACCGCGAGCAGGCCGCCGAAGACGTAGAACAGCGTCTTCGAGGACTCCTCGCCCTCCTCGGTCGCGGCGAAGGTGATGAGCGCGTGCAGCACGGGCGCGAAAGCTACCGGACCGAGGGCCGGCCTTCGTAGCGGCTCTCCGTCGCCGCCACCTGGCCCTGATAGTGGGATCCGAGCGCCTTCGACCCGTAGGGCCGCAGCGCCGGCGCGTCGAGCGTCATGAAGGACAGCTGCGCGATCAGCAGCCCGGGGTGGAGGATGATCGGCACGCGCGTGAGGTTGTTGAGCTCGAGCGTCAGCGTGCCCTTCCAGCCGGGGTCGCAGAACCCCGCCGTGGCGTGCACGATCAGGCCGAGGCGGCCCAGACTCGACTTCCCTTCGATCCTCGCGACGATGTCGTCGGGCAGCTCGACCCACTCGAGCGTGCGGCCGAGCACGAACTCGCCGGGGTGGATGACGAACTGCTCGCCCTGCCCGACCACGACCTCCTCGGTGAGGTTGGCCGGCGGGTCGCGGAGGTCGATCGCGGTCGTGCGGTGGTTGTGGAAGACGCGGAAGGAGTCGCCGAGGCGCAGGTCGACCGACGCGGGCTGGACGTGGTCGGGATCCCACGGCTTGATCGTGATCCGGCCCTCGTCGACGAGGCGCAGGATCGTTCCGTCGGACAGCACCGACTGGGGCGCGTGCTCAGGCACGGCCGGGAGTCTGGCATGGGATGCTGTCGCCATGGCCGATGACGACGACTGGACGGGCGAGCCGCCCGAGGGGCGCTACACCCGCGACCGCGCCAAGCCCGACTTCTGGCGCAACCAGTGGCAGGCGATCGTCGCCACCAGCCTGCTCGGGATCTTCGTGATCCTCGCGGTCGTGTTCCTGCTGATCGCCGCCTGCAGGGGCCTAGCGAGGGATGCGGCGCCCGCGGGCGCGCAGCGGGCGCACGCGCGGTGGCGAGGGCGCCGCGGGCTCGGCGTGCGGGCCGCGGCGAGGCGTGCGCGGCAGCGGCGGGACCGGGTGCGGCCGCTTGGCGGTGCCGCCGTCGTCCCGGACGTCCTCGGAGGGGTCCGGCTCCTGCTTGACCGCCCACCAAACCAGCCAGATCGCAGCGATGATCGGCAGTTTGAGCATGACGAAGAGGTAGAACATCGTCCAGCCCATCTGCCTCATCGTACCCCGATGGGGAAGGGTGGTGCGCCCGGTTGTGATCCGCCCCGGGCTCCGCTGCGTCACGAGGACCCGTAAGGCAATCGAACGGGAGGACCTTCGTGTCCCAACTCATCACCCTCGAGGCACTGGACCAGGACGGCGCCATCCGAGAGACGGCCGAGGCGGCCGGCGCGACGCGCGCCGACTTCATCAAGCGCGGCGGCATGGCCGGCGCGGGCTTCCTGGCCGGCGGCGTGCTCTTCTCGGGCTTCGTCTCACCGGCGGAGGCGGCGATCTCCACCAGCCGTCGCTCGAAGAAGAACGACGTCAGGATCGCCAACTACGCGCTCACGCTCGAGTACCTCGAGGCCGAGTTCTACAAGCAGGCCAACGCGGCGGGCGGCATCTCGCAGCCCGAGCTCAAGCTGTTCGCCAGCGTCACCGGCGCGCACGAGCTCGAGCACGTCAAGGCCCTCAAGGCGCTCCTCGGCAGCGCCGCGGTCAAGAAGCCGAAGTTCGACTTCGGCGACACCGTCACGAACCAGCAGAAGTTCCAGGTGACCGCGCAGGTGCTGGAGGACACGGGCGTGGCGGCGTACGCCGGCCAGGGCCCGAACCTCCTGCAGCGGCCGCTCGTCAAGGCGGCCCTCTCGATCCACTCGGTCGAGGCGCGCCACGCGGCGTGGATCCGGTACATCAACTCGTCGGGCGGCGTCCGCACCGGCCAGGTCAGCACCTACCCGGCGCCGAAGGCGTTCGACAAGGCGCTGGGCGAGAAGACGGTGCTGAAGGCGGTCACGAAGACCGGCTTCATCAAGTAGTCAGCTGAACTAGCGGAGCGCGATGGGCGCGTCGTCGAACGAGGTGCTGGTGTGCAGCTCGGCGACGCGTCCCGCGATCTCTTCGCGGCTCAGCGTCAGCATGCGCTCGGGCCCGAACGCCTCGACGTTGAACGAGGCCAGCACCGTGCCGTAGGCCATCGCGCGGCGCAGCAGCGGCTCGTCGATCGCGTCGTCGGGATGCGCGGCGATGTAGCCCATGAAGCCGCCGGCGAACGTGTCGCCGGCGCCGGTCGGGTCGACCACGTCGGGCGTCGGGTAGGCCGGCAGCGCGAAGTAGCCGTCGCGCGTGAACAGCGCCGAGCCGTACTCGCCCTGCTTGGCCACGACGACGGTCGGCCCGAGGTCGAGCACCGCGTGGGCGGCGCGCACGAGGTTCGGCTCGTCGGTCAGCTGCTTGAGCTCGCCGTCGTTGAGGATCACGCCGTCGACGCCCTGGATGGTGCGGATCAGCGACGCGTGCGCGATGTCGATCCACAGGTTCATCGAGTCCAGCGCCACGAAGCGCGCGTCGGCGCACTGCTCGCGCACCTGCCGCTGGAGGTCGGGCTGGATGTTGGCGAGGAAGAGGACGTCCGCGGCGGCCGAGGCGTCCGACAGCGACGGCTGGAAGTGCTCGAACACGTTGAGGTCCGTCTGCAGCGTGTGGCGGATGTTGACGTCGCGCTCGTAGCGCCCGGCCCAGAAGAACGTCTTGCCCCCGGGCACGTGCTCGATGTCGTCGGTGATGACGCCGCGCGAGTGCAGCGCGGCGTACTCCGGCTCGCCGAAGTCGTCGCCGACCGGCCCGACCACGCGGGTGTCGGCGAAGAACGACGAGGCGAGGGAGAAGTGCACGGCCGATCCGCCCAGCAGCCGGTCGCGGCTGCCGGTCTGGGTCTCGACGGCGTCAAAGGCGATGGATCCGACCACGGTGAGCGACATGAGGCGCGGCACGGTAGCGTGCGCGCGATGCGAGCGGTCAGGATCTCGGCGTTCGGCGGCCCTGAGGTGCTCGAGCTCGTCGAGGACGCGCCGGTCCCGGAGGCCGGCGAGGGCCAGGTGCTGATCAAGGTCAGCCGCGCCGGCGTCAACTACGCCGACACGCACGCCCGCGAGAACTCCTACCTGTCCTCCTACGAGCTGCCGCTGATCCCCGGCGGCGAGGTCGCGGGGGAGGTCGACGGCAGGCGCGTCGCCGCGCTGGTCGGCACCGGCGGCTACGCGGAGTACGCCGTGGCGCCGGCCGGCGCCGTCTTCCCGCTCCCGGACGGCGCGTCGGACACGCAGGCGCTCGCGCTGATCATCCAGGGCCTCTCGGCCTGGCACCTGCTGCGCACGTCCGCGAAGCTGGAGCCGGGCGAGAGCGTGGTGGTCCACGCCGCGGCCGGCGGGGTCGGCTCGCTCGCCGTCCAGCTCGCCAAGCGCTTCGGCGCGGGTCGCGTGATCGCGACCGCCTCGACCGAGGAGAAGCGCGCGCTCGCGCTGGAGCTCGGCGCCGACGCCGCCGTCGACGCGCGCGAGCCCGAGCTCGCCGCCGCCCTGCGCGAGGCCAACGACGGCGCCAAGGTCGACGTCGTGCTCGAGATGGCGGGCGGCCACGTCTTCGATCAGTCGCTGCGCGCGCTCGCGCCGTTCGGCCGGCTCGTCGTCTACGGGATGGCGTCGGGCGAGCCCAACACGGTCAAGAGCGGCGCCCTGATGGCGCGCAGCCAGGCGGTGGTCGGCTTCTGGCTGGTGCACTGCTTCGGCCGCGCCGGGATGGTCGCCGAGCCGCTGCAGGAGCTGTTCGAGCTGGTCGCGAGCGGCGACCTGCGCGTGGTCGAGGGCGAGGTCTACGGGCTGTCGGAGGTGCGCCGCGCGCACGAGGAGATGCAGGCGCGCAAGACGAGCGGGAAGCTCGTGCTCGATCCTTCGCGGTAGGCGTCGCGAGCTGGATGAGCGCGCGCACGCCCGACAGCGTGTCCCGTCCTGTTGAGACGGGTAGCGCAGCGACCGTGATCCGCCTCCCCGATCCCCGCGGTGACGTCTCCCAGGCGCTGCTCGCCGCGCTCGTGCGCGACCCGCACACCCTCGCGGCCATGGACGTGCCGATGCCGGCTGACCCGCTCTCCGACGAGGACCTCCAGCTCGCGCTCTACCTCGCCTACGAGCTGCACTACCGCGGCCTGCCGGGTGTCTCGGACCACTGGGAGTGGGAGCCGTCGCTGCTCGCGCTGCGCCGGCAGCTCGAGGCGCGCTTCGAGGCGGGGCTGATCGGCGCGCTCGGCGCGCCGGAGGGCGAGGTCGCCGCCGAGGAGATGGACGTCGCGCTGCGCGCGGTCGAGGCGGCTGACGAGGCGCCTTCGCTCTCCCGCTACCTCGAGCGCGACGGCAGCCATTCCGAGATGCTCGAGTTCGTCGTGCACCGCTCGGCCTACCAGCTCAAGGAGGCCGACCCGCACTCGTGGGCGCTGCCGCGCCTGACCGGCGCGCCGAAGGCCGCGATGGTCGAGATCCAGGCCGACGAGTACGGCGGCGGCAACGTCGAGCGCATGCACAGCGCGCTGTTCGCCAAGTCGATGGACCGCCTCGGGCTCGACGCGACCTACGGCGCCTACCTCGATCGCATCCCGGGCGTGACGCTCGCGACCGTGAACCTGATGTCGCTGCTCGGCCTGCACCGCCGCTGGCGCGGCGCGCTCGTCGGCCACCTCGCGCTGTTCGAGATGAGCTCCTCGGTCCCCAACCGCCGCTATGGCAACGGCCTGCGCCGGCTCGGCTGCGACCGCGAGACGACCGACTTCTTCGACGAGCACGTCACCGCCGACGCCGTCCACGAGGCGATCGCCGCCGTCGACCTCGCGGGCGGCCTCGTGCGCCAGGACCCGGCCCTGGGGCCCGACGTGATCTGGGGCGCGCGAGCGCTGGTCGAGCTCGAGGGCCGCTTCGCCCGCCGCCTGCTCGATTCCTGGGCGCAGGGCCGCTCCTCGCTGCTGGAGCGACTCGTCAGCGCCTGACCGATGAGATCCTTCGTGGTCGCTGGTCTCTATGCCCGACGACCACGACCCGGGAGGACCCGATGGCCAAGGTGCACGCCGATATCACGATGTCGCTCGACGGCTACGTCGCCGGACCGGATCCGGACCTCGAGCAGCCGCTCGGCGCCGGCGGCGAGGAGCTGCACGAATGGGCCTTCGCCGCCCAGAGCTGGCGCGCGACCCACGGCCGGGAGGGCGGCGAGGCCAGCGCCGACTCCGACGTCATCGCGGAGAGCGTCGAGGCGACCGGCGCGGTCGTGATGGGCCGGCGCATGTTCAGCGGCGGCAGCGGCCCCTGGGAGCCGGACCCGCGGGCGCGCGGCTGGTGGGGCGACGACCCGCCGTTCCACGCGCCGGTCTTCGTGGTCACGCACCACGCCCGGGAGCCCCTGCCGATGGAGGGCGGGACGACCTTCCACTTCGTCACCGACGGCATCGAGTCGGCGATCGAGCAGGCGCGCGCGGCCGCGGGCGAGAAGGACGTGCACATCGCCGGCGGCGGCACGGTCATCGCGCAGGCGATCGCGGCGGGGCTGGTCGACGAGCTGCAGGTCCACATCTCGCCCCGGTTCCTCGGCGGCGGCGCGCCCCTGTTCGCCGGGGTGCCGGCGGACGTCGGGCTCGAGATCGTGCGCGTGGTCGACTCCCCGACCGTCACCCACCTGCGCTACCGCGTGACTAAGAACTAGCTGATTGATCCGACGACTCGCCGCGCGGGCCATGGATCAATCAGCTAGGCGCGCGGTCCTCGGCGCCGCTCGGCGCGCGGAAGCGGACGACCTTGTGGGAGCCGTCGCAGAACGGCCGCAGGCGGGACTTCCCGCAGCGGCACAATGCGACGGTCCCCCGGTCGACCTCGATCTCCTCGCCGTCCTGGTCGAGCATGCGGAACGGGCCGCGCACGAGCAGCGGCCCGTCGCGGTAGGGGGTGATCGTCGCCTCGTCCATGTGAACAGGCTTCCCGGCCCTGTGGTCGCATACGCCCGACCCTTCTAGGATCGGGGTCTGAATGACAACCTTTGACTCGCTCGGACTTGCCGAGCCCATTCTCGCCGCGCTTCACGACGTCGGCTACGAGAATCCAAGCCCCATCCAGGAGCAGGCGATCCCCGAACTGCTCAACGGCCGCGACGTGATCGGCCAGGCGCAGACCGGAACCGGAAAGACCGCAGCCTTCGGGTTGCCGATGATCCAGTTCGTCGACCCCGAGGACCGCGAGGTCCAGGCGCTCGTGCTCACCCCGACGCGCGAGCTCTGCATCCAGGTCACCCAGGCGCTGCGCGCCTACGGCGCCCGCAAGGGCCTCAACCCCGTCGCCGTCTTCGGCGGCGCGCCCATCCGCACCCAGCAGGCGCAGCTCAAGGAAGAGGGCCAGATCGTGGTCGGGACGGTCGGCCGCGTGCTCGACCTCATCTCGCGCCACTCGCTGCTCCTGCACTCGTGTAGCTACGTAGTCCTCGACGAGGCCGACGAGATGCTCGACCTCGGCTTCCTCGAGGACGTCGAGAAGATCCTCTCGCTGTGTCCCGGCGGCCGCCAGACGGCGCTGTTCAGCGCCACGATGCCGCCGGAGATCCGCGCGCTCGCCGACCGCCACCTCTACGACCCCGTCACCGTCCAGGTCAAGGCCGCGACGCTCACCATCGACACGGTCGAGCAGTTCTACGTCGAGGTCGCCGCGCGCGAGAAGAACGACATGCTCGCCCGCGTGCTCGAGTCCGAGAAGCCCGACCAGGCGATCGTCTTCGTGCGCACCAAGATCCGCTGCGACCAGCTCTACCGCACGCTGCGCGACCGCGGCATGAACGTCAAGGCGCTGCACGGGGACATGTCCCAGGGCTCGCGCGACGGCGTGATGCTGTCGTTCAAGAGCGGGCGCCTGCCGATCCTCGTCGCCACCGACGTCGCCGCCCGCGGGCTCGACATCTCCTCGGTCACGCACGTCGTCAACTTCGACGTCCCGACCTCGCCCGACGTCTACGTCCACCGGATCGGCCGCACGGGCCGCGTCGGCCGCTCCGGCCGGGCGATCATGTTCGTCGAGCCGCGCCAGAAGCGCGAGCTGGAGGCGATCGAGAAGAACGCCAACACCACGATCGCGCCGTGGTCCGAGGGCGCCAAGGTCGACCCGCCCGCGAAGGTCGAGGAGCCCGCGCGCGCCCGCCGGCACCGCAAGCCGCACGACGAGACGGTCACCGTCCCGAACGGCGACGGCGCCTACACGAAGCTGATCGCCTCGGGCGGCCGCGCCGCCGGGATCGCCGAGGCCGACATCATCCACGCCATCGCCGCCGGGGCGGGCCTCGACGGCGAGGCGATCCGCAACGTCCGCATGCTCGAGCGCTTCGCGCTGCTCGAGGTGCCGGCCGGCGACGCCGAGCGCGTGGCGGGTGCCGTCGACGGCACCGACGTGCGTGGCCACACCATGAGACTCGAAACCGCGAGGAGCTAGTCCGATGTCGCAGATGACCATGACGACCAACAAGGGCCCGATCGTCTTCGAGATGTTCGACGACGACGCCCCCAAGACCGTCCAGAACTTCAAGGACCTGGCCGGGAAGGGCTTCTACGACGGCCTCTCGTTCCACCGCATCATCAAGGACTTCATGATCCAGGGCGGCTGCCCGCAGGGCACCGGCACGGGTGGCCCCGGCTACCAGTTCGAGGACGAGTTCAACGACCACAAGGTCGTCCGCGGCGCGCTCGCGATGGCCAACTCGGGCCCGAACACGAACGGCTCGCAGTTCTTCATCGTCACGATCGACGCCGCGCCCTGGCTCGACGGCAAGCACACGGTCTTCGGCGAGGTCAAGGAAGGCATGGACGTCGTCGACGCCATCGAGGGCCTGCCGACCGACGCGCGCGACCGGCCGCGCGAGGACGCGAAGATCGAGAAGCTCGAGACCACCTCCTAGGGAAGGGACCCGACACCGATGGCGACCGTCGAGGAGCAGCGCAGCACCGCGATCGAGGTTGAGAACCCCGCGACCGGCGAGGTCGTCGGGAGCGTCGAGTCCGTCTCCGTCGAGGAGCTGCACGCGATGGCCGAGCGCGGCCGCGCGGCCCAGCCGGCGTGGGAGGCGCTCGGGTTCGACGGGCGCGCGAAGGTCCTGCGCCGCGCCCAGAAGTGGACGACCGACAACGCGGAGCGGATCGCCAAGACGATCGTCGCCGAGTCGGGCAAGACCTACGAGGACGCGCTGCTCGCCGAGGTCGCCTACGCGGCCAACGCGTTCGGCTTCTGGGCCAAGCACGCGCCCGAGTACCTGGGCGACGAGCGCGTCCGCTCCGCCAACCCGTTCGTGCTCGGCCGCAAGCTCGTGGTGCGCTACCGCCCGCTCGGGCTGGTCGGCGTGATCGGGCCGTGGAACTACCCGCTGACGAACTCCTTCGGCGACTGCATCCCCGCGATGGCCGCCGGCAACGCCGTGATCCTCAAGCCGGCCGAGGTGACCCCCATGACCTCGCTGCTGATGCAGGAGTGCATGCAGGCGTCCGGCCTGCCCGAGGGGATCTACCAGGTCGCCCAGGGCAGCGGCTCGAAGCTCGGCCCCGAGCTGATCGACCTCGCCGACATGATCATGTTCACCGGCTCCACCGAGACCGGCAAGAAGATCATGGAGCGCGCCTCGCACACGCTCACGCCGGTCTCGCTCGAGCTCGGCGGCAAGGACCCGATGATCGTGCTCGCCGACGCCGACATCGAGCGCGCCGCCAACGCGGCCACCTACTACTCGATGCAGAACGGCGGCCAGACCTGCATCTCGGTCGAGCGCGTCTACGTCGAGGCGCCGATCTATGACGAGTTCGTCCGGCGCGTCGCCGAGAAGGTCGGCGCGCTGCGCCAGGGCGTGCCCGGCGGCGCCGGCAGCGTCGACATGGGCGCGATCACCAACCCGCCCCAGATCGAGCTCATCTCACGCCACGTCGACGAGGCGAAGGCGGCCGGCGCGCGCGCGCTGACCGGCGGGCACTCGCCGGAGGGCAAGGGCCATTTCTACGAGCCGACCGTGCTCGTGGACGTCGACCACTCGATGAGCGCGATGATGGAGGAGACCTTCGGCCCGACGCTGCCGATCATGAAGGTCGCCGACGCCGACGAGGCCGTCCGCCTCGCCAACGACTCGCCGTTCGGGCTCGCGGCCTCGGTGTGGACGAAGGACGTCGCCCGCGGCGAGGAGATCGCCCGCCGCGTCGAGGCCGGCGCGGTCTGCGTCAACGACGCGCAGCTCAACTACCTCGCGCTGGAGCTGCCGATGGGCGGCTGGAAGACGTCGGGGATGGGCCAGCGCCACGGTGCGCAGGGCATCCGCAAGTACGCGCGCCAGCAGTCGCTGCTGATCACGCGGCTGGCGCCCAAGAAGGACATCCACATGTTCCCCTACAAAGCCCGCACCACGGCGCTGCTGACCAGGGGCATCAAGCTGCTCTACGGTCGCGGCAAGCGCGACTAGCGAAGCTTCACGCCGAGGTGATGCTCGAGCTCCTCGAGCGTCGTCTCGGCGTCGCGGTGCAGCACCGTCGCCATCCCGATCGCGCGCGCCGGCTTGAGGTTCCCGCCGAGGTCGTCGACGAAGACGCAGCGCTCGGGCGCCCGCTCGAGCCGCTCGGCGGCGAGCGCGTAGATCTCCGGCGCCGGCTTGCGGATCCCGATCTCGCCGGAGATCACGACCACGTCGAACAGCTCGGGGAAGCGCGTGCGGTCGTAGGTCTCCTCGCCCCACGAGTTCGACACCAGCCCGGTGCGGATGCCCGCGCGCCTGGCGGCCGCCACGGCGTCGAGCATGCGCTCGTCGGGGCGCATGCCCGCAAACATGCGGGCGATCAGGCCCTCGGCCGTCGCGAGCCCGAGCAGCGAGGCGAAGCGCGCCTCGAACTCCGCCTCGCTCGCGCGGCCGCGTCTCGAGGTCGGCAAGCGCCTCGCGCGCGGCCGGGTCCTCCATGAACAGGTCGCGCACGGTGTCGGGCTCCAGGCCTTCTTCGCGGCAGAACTCCGCGAACGACTCGAAGACGTTGGTGGTGAGGACGCCGCCGAAGTCGACGAGCAGGCCGTCGCGGGTCACGCGCCGCTGCCCTGCGCGATCCGCCACGCGCGCTCGGCGACGTCGGGCACGCCCTGCTCGAGCAGGTCGAAGAACGCGTCGTCGGTCGTGCCCGCGAGGCGGCGCTTGTACGAGCCCTCGAGGAAGATCGCGGACTTCCACAGCGCCAGCGTCATGTACCAGCGCACGTTGGACATCGAGCGGCCCGAGCCCGCCTCGTAGCGCGCGACCAGCTCGTCGCGGGTCGGGAAGCCCGCGCCGCGGGTGAGGCCGCCGAGCGCCGCGAACGGGGTCTCGGCGTCGCCGGCCTGGCCCCAGGTGGCGATCAGGTAGCCGACGTCGGCGAGCGGGTCCCCGATCGTGGCCAGCTCCCAGTCGAAGATCGAGTTCAGCCGCGCCGGGGTGCCGGGGGCGAACATCACGTTGCCGAGCCGGTAGTCGCCGTGCACGATCGTGGCCGGGCCCGACTCCGGGCGGTGCTCGGCCAGCCAGGTGGTGAGGTCGTCGAGCACGGGCAGCTCGCGCGTCTTGTTGTGCTCCCAGAGGCCGCCGAAGCGGCGCAGCTGGCGCTCGAGGTAGCCGGTCGGCTTGCCGTAGCCCTCGAGCCCGCAGGCCTCCCAGTCGACGGCGTGGACCTCGATCAGCGCGTCCACCAGCTCCTCGCCGATGCGCCGCCGCTCGTCCTCGGCGTCGAGCCGCGGCGGCAGGGCGCTGGCGATCACGTCGCCCTCGATGCGCTCCATGACGTAGAACGGCGCGCCGATCACCGACTCGTCGTCGCAGGCGAGCAGGACCCGCGGGGTGCGCACGTCGGCGTGCTCGAGCGCGGTCAGCAGCCGCGCCTCGCGCAGGACGTCGTGGGCCGACGGGGGCAGCGGCGGCCGCGGGGGGCGGCGCAGGACCAGCTCGGCGTCGCCGCGGCGGACGAGGTAGGTGACGTTGGAGTGGCCCTCGCCGAGTGGCTCCGCCTCGATCGGTCCGCTGCCGAGCCCGTGCGCGTCGAGGCGGGCCTCGAGCGGGCGCCGGACGAGCAGCGGCGGGCGGTCGAGGGCGTCGGCCTCCTCCGTGGTGTCGACGATCGCGGTCACGCGGCCGCAGAGTATGCCGTCGCTAGCCTGGGAGGCCGAAACCTGGGACGGTTCCGCGGGTTTCGGGTAGTCCAACGCCGGTCCTCTCCCCGCCTCCGGGCCGGCGCCCTTCCCATGACCAGACTCCCCGTCGTCATCCTCCTGCTGCTGCTCGCCGCCTTCCCGGCGGCGGCGTCCGCGTCGAGCGCGCAGTCGATGACCTTCGAGGCGCCGCGCGAGCTGCTCGATCCCGGCACGCGCGACAAGACCCTGCAGGAGATCCGGGACTTCGGCGTCGACCGCATCCGCGTGCTCGTCTACTGGAAGGACTACGCGCCCGCCGCGACCTCCAAGCGGCGCCCGGACTTCGACGCGGCCGACCCGAACGCGTACCCGGCCGGCGCGTGGGACCGCCTCGACGGGCTGTTCGCCTCGGCCCAGGCGCGCGGCGTCACCGTGCAGCTCACGCTCACCGGCCCCGTCCCGCGCTGGGCCACCAAGACCAAGCGCGACTACCTGACGCGCCCGAGCACGAGGGAGTTCCAGGCCTTCGCCACCGCGGTCGGCCGCCGCTTCGGCGACCGCGTCGCCGTGTGGTCGATCTGGAACGAGCCCAACCACCCGCAGTTCCTGCTCCCGCAGTTCGAGAAGAAGAAGGCGAAGTCCCCGCGCATCTACCGCAACCTCTTCCTCGCCGGCCAGCGCGGGCTCGCCGCCTCGGGCAACGGCGCCGACACCCTGCTGTTCGGCGAGACCGCGCCGCGTGGCACCCCGCGGGTCGTCGCGCCGCTGGCGTTCCTGCGCGGCGCGCTGTGCCTGGACCGCAACTACCACCGCAAGGGCAAGTGCAAGCGCGTCGCGGCCGGCGGCTTCGCCCATCACGCCTACACGACGCGCGTGGGCCCGCGCTTCCGGCCCCCGGACCGCGACGACGTGACGATCGGCGTGCTCTCGCGGCTGACGAAGGCGCTCGACCGCGCGGCCCGCGCCGGCGCGATCTCCCGCCACCTCGGCGTGTACCTGACCGAGTTCGGCATCCAGAGCACCCCCGACCCGTTCGTGGGCGTGACGCTCGCGCGCCAGGCCGAGTACCTCGCGATCGCCGAGCACATGGCCTACGTCAACCCGCGCGTGCGCTCGTTCTCGCAGTACCTGCTGAGCGACGACAAGCCGCGCAAGGGCTCGCGCGTCGAGCGCTACGGCGGCTTCGAGTCCGGCCTGCGCCGCTCCAACGGCAAGGCGAAGCCGTCCTACGACTCGTTCCGCCTGCCGCTGGCGGCCGAGACCTACGGCCGCTCCGACGTCCTCTGGGGCCGCGTGCGGCCGCTGCCGGCCCAGACCAAGGTCACGATCCTCGCCTCCCGCCGGCCGGGCAAGAAGTTCAAGCCGCTGCGCACGATCACCACGAACCACCGCGGCGTCTTCGGCCTGCGCGCCAAGCACCACGACAAGCAGCGCTACCGCGTGCGGTGGACCGCGCCCGGGGGCCAGGTCCTGCTCGGCCCGCCGATCCGGGCCACCTAGCCTCCGCGACGTTCACAATTGATCGGGCGGTTACCCTCCGCGCCATGGCGCGGCAGCTCTGGCTCCTCCGGCACGGCGAGGCGGTGCCGCACGACTCGAGGGACGACGACGCCGACCGTGAGCTGACCGCCCGCGGCGAGCGCCAGTCGGTGGCGGCCGGCGCGGCGCTGGCGCGGCTCGGCGTCGAGTTCGCGGCGATCTACACGAGCCCGAAGCGGCGCGCGGCGGACACCGCCCGGCTGGCGGCCGAGGCGCTCGGCGCCGAGCCCGAGTACGAGGACGTGCTCGGCGACGGCTTCGAGCGCGAGGACGCGCTCGAGCTCGTGCACCGCCACGACGACGGCGCCCGCGTGCTCGTCGTCGGCCACGAGCCGTCGTTCTCGCAGGTCGTCCACGACCTCACCGGCGGGCGCATCGACTTCAAGAAGGGCGCGGTCGCCGCGATCCGCCTCGACGGCACCCGCGCCGAGCTGATCGTGCTGCTGCGCCCGCGCGAGCTCGAGTCGCTCGCGATCACTCGAGACTGAGCGCCGCGCTCGCGAGCGCGAGCGCGACCGCCGCGCGGGACTCCAGCGAGTCGGCGACGATGTACTCCTCGGGGTTGTGGGCGGCGCCGCCGCGCGGCCCGAGCCCGTCGACGGTGAGCGCGATCGCGGAGGCGAAGTGGCTGGCGTCGCTGGCCCCGCCGCGCGGCATCCCGATCACCGGGCGGCCGAGCGCCTCGGCGGCCCGCTCGAGCAGCGGCACGGTCGCCTCGGTGGCGTCCATGCCGGGCCACAGCCGCACCATGTCGGGGTGCAGGGTCGCGCCGCCGACCGCGTTCGGGATCGCGTCGACCACGCGCTGGAAGGCGTCCGAGGAGTCGGCGCGCATGTCGCTGACGAGCTCGCCCTCGCCCGGCACGACGTTGAACGCCTCGCCCGAGTGCAGCACGGTGGGGACCGCGGTCAGGCGGTCCGGCCCGTCGGGGTCGTGGCAGCCCGCGACGGCCTGGGCCGCCGCCGCGAGCGCGAGCAGCGCGTTGCGCCCGCGGTCGGGCGCGGAGCCGGAGTGCGACGCGCGGCCCTCGGCGCGCACCTTCAGCGTCCCGGCCGCCTTGCGGCGCACGACGACGCCGTCCTCGCCGTCGGGCGTGCGCGCCCCGCCCTCGAAGCAGAGGCAGGCGTCGAAGCCGGCGAAGCGCTCCACGTGGCCGAACGGCGCGGTCCGCCACTCCTCGTCGCAGACCAGCAGCAGCGCGACCTCGGCGTAGTCCTCCGAGCGCGAGGCCAGCGCGCGCATCACGCCGAGCGAGAGCACGACCCCGCCCTTCATGTCGACCGTGCCCGAGCCGACCAGCTTCTCGCCGTCGCGCTCGAGCGGGCGGTGGGCGGCGTGCGAGACGACGGTGTCGAGGTGGCCGAGCAGCAGGATCCGGCGCGAGCCCGCGCCGACGATCCGCGCGACCATGTCCTGCGCGTGGCCCGGCGAGGAGCACGGGATGCGCTCGAACGCGACGGAGTCGGGCAGCAGCGCGGCGCAGACGGCGGCGCACTCCTCCGCGCCCCGCTCGTCGCCCGAGGGGGAGGAGACGCCGACGAGCGCCTCCAGCTCGCGCTCGGCGCGCCTCCCGATCTGATGCGAGCATCTCGCGACCCAGTCGTCCACGACCGAGCACGGTACCCGGCTACCGTCTATGGGCGATGCCCGAGTTGCCTGAGATGGAGATCGTCGCCCGCCGTCTGGGCGAGGCGCTGACGGGCGAGACGATCGAGTCCGCCGTCGCGCCGGGCATCAACGCGCTCAAGACCTTCGACCCGCCGCTCAGCGCCCTCGACGGCGCGACGATCGAGGGCTTCCGCCGCCGCGGCAAGCTGCTGATGCTCGACGCCGGCGGCCTCACGCTGCTGATGCACCTGATGAGCGCGGGCCGCCTCCAGCTGTTCCCCAAGCGCGCGACGATGCGCGACCGCACCGCGCGCGTCGGCCTGCGGCTGTCCGAGGACCGCGAGCTGCGGCTGCGCGAGTTCGGGTCCAAGCAGCGCGCGTGGGTGAAGCTGCTGCAGCCCGACGCGGTCGACGCCGACGAGGCGCTCAGCCACCTCGGGCCCGAGGCGTGGCCCGACCCGCCCGACCTCACCGAGCGGTTGCACGCCCCGCGGCCGCTGCACACGCTGCTGCGCGACCAGTCCGTGGTGACCGGGATCGGCCGCACCTGGGTCGACGAGATCCTGCACACGGCGCTGCTCTCGCCCTTCAAGCGCGGCAACGACCTCTCCGAGGAGGAGGCCGAGCGGCTGCGCGCGGCGATGGTCTCCGAGCTCGGCCGCGTCGTAGACGTGTACGAGGAGCAGGTGGCGATGCCGCTGCCCGAGAAGTTCCCGAAGCCCACCCGTGTCCACAACCACCAGGGCGAGCCCTGTCCACGCTGCGAAGGCGTGCTCGAGGCCGTCTTCTACGAGGACTACGTCATGACCTACTGCCCGCAGTGCCAGACGGAGGGCCGCGTCCTCAAGGACCGCCGGCTCTCGAGGTTGCTCAAGTGATCGCCGAGGGGGAGCGCGCCCCCGACTTCACGCTGCCCGACCAGGACGGCGAGCCCGTCACGCTCTCCGATCTCGCCGGCCGGCCGGTCGTCCTCTACTTCTACCCGAAGGCCGACACCCCGGGCTGCACCACCCAGGCCTGCGGCGTCCGCGACCATCTCCCCGCCTACGAGGAGACCGGCGCCGTCGTCATCGGCGTCTCGCCCGACCCCGTCAAGCTCGTCAAGAAGTTCCACGACAAGCAGGGGCTGAACTTCACGCTGCTGGCCGACGAGGACCACGCGGTCTGCGACCTCTACGGCGTGTGGGGCGAGAAGTCGATGTACGGCAAGAAGTTCTGGGGCGCCCAGCGCGCGACGTTCGTCATCGACCCCGACGGCACGGTCGCGACCGTGATCCCGAAGGTGTCGCCGAAGACGCACGACGAGGTCGTGCTGGCGGCGCTCGCGGAGCTGACCGCGGCCTAGTCCTTCGGCCAGAACTCCGGCAGCATCTCGGCGTCCTTGTTGTCCGTGTTGGGGGCGCCGATGGCGATGATCTCCGCGCCCTCGGACCCGGCCTCCATCCCGCGCGGCACGGAGCCGGGGACGCGGATGGCGTCGAACTGGGCGAGCTCGACGATGTCGTCGCCGGCCTTGACGCGGGCGCTGCCGGAGATCACGACGTAGACCTCCTCCTGCTCGGCGTGCGTGTGGCCGAACGGGAGGCGGAAGTCGGGCTCGAGGCGGAAGTAGCTGACGCCCGAGTTCTCGAGCCCGAGCGGCTTGCGCGCGTACCGCGCCTCGATGTTCGGCGCCATGCCGAACTTGACCGCCATGTCCTCGACGTCCTGCTTCAGATTGAGCTTCGTGTAGTCGGCCATGCCCTAAGCATGCCCGGCCCCACGGGATCTATGCGGGCAGCGCTAGCTGATCGACGAGGCGAGCTTGTGGTGGCGCAGCTGCTCCGGCGGCGCGCCGTGCAGCAGCCAGTTGCCGTCGTCGCGGCGCGAGATCGAACCGGCGCGCCCGAGCTCCCCCAGCGCCGTGGTCACCGACGGCCGGTGGGCGCCGACGAGGTCGGCGAGCCGCTGGTGGCCGAGCGGCAGCGGGACGACGATGCCGTTCGGCGTCACGCGCCCCCAGCGCTCGGCGAGGTGCCAGAGCGTGAGCAGCAGCCGGTCGTCGACGCGCTGGTGGTGGGAGATCGCGAGCGCCACGGCGAGGTGGTGCGCCCGCCGGGTCCCGCGGTTGAAGAGCTCGACGCCGAGGGTCGGCCACGGCACGATCCGCTTCACCAGGCCGTGGTCGAGCACGGCGAGCTTCGTCTCCTCGAGCACGGTCCAGCCGACCTCGGCCTGGACGTGCGAGCCCTCGGCGTCCCATGACCAGGGCCGCAGCACGTCGCCGTGGCCGAGCAGCTCGCAGCAGCGCCGGCCCATCACGTCGACCTCGCGCGCCATCAGCCCGTCGGCGATCAGGAAGCCGCGGTGGTGCGCGTCGCGATCGAGCGCCGCCGCGGCGTCCCACACGCCGGGCGAGAGCCGCGAAACGCGCGCGAGCGCGTCGCGGCGAGCGCGCTCATAGTCGCCCTCGTCGAGCAGCTCGCCGAGCTCGGGATCCGCGTCGACGAGCGAGATGACGTTGTCGGGCACACCCCGATTCCTACCCGACTCGGCATGTATGCGCGCATACGTCGTCGCAGGGACGGCGCCAATGGTCCAACTTCGACCCCCGGCCTACGGTCGCCCAAGAGACAGGACCACCGGATCGAGGGAGACTGATGTTGCAGCAGTTACCGAGCCTGGAGACACGCGCGACGAAGATCGGCGGCGCGAACGCGATCGCCCTCATCGGCGAGCTCGACGTGCAGACGGCGCCGCAGCTCACCGAGGAGGTCGAGCTGGCGGTGTGGAGCACGGTCGGGGCGTTCGTCCTCGACCTCAGCGGCGTGACCTTCCTCGACTCATCCGGGCTGCACGCGCTGCTGCGCGCACGCGCGTACCTGGCGCGCGAGGACCGGTCGCTCGTGCTCGTGTGCCCGGCCGGGCCGGCGCGCCGCGTGCTCGACCTCGCGAGCGTGCTCGACACGTTCGTGGTCTACCCGACGGCCGAGGCCGCCGCGGACGCACTGGTTCCGGTCGACGAATAAAATCCGCGCCATGGCGGACATGAGCGGCAAGGCGGTGGCGATCACAGGTGCGTCGTCCGGGATCGGCGAGGCGACCGCGCTCGCCGTCGCCCGCGCGGGCGCGTCGGTCGCGCTCGGGGCGCGCCGGGCCGACCGCATCGAGGCGCTGGCCCGCCGCATCAAGGAGGAGACCGGCAGCACCGCCGTCGCCTTCGAGGTCGACGTCACCGACGAGGCCCAGGCGCGCGCCTTCGTGGCCGACGCGGCCGAGCGCCTCGGGCGCCTGGACACGCTCGTCAACAACGCCGGCGTGATGCTGCTCGGCCCGGTCGAGAGCGGCTCCTCCGACGACTGGCGCACGATGGTGAACGTGAACCTGCTCGGGCTCCTCTACTGCACGCACGCCGCGCTCCCGATCATGCGCGAGCAGGGCCGCGGCGACATCGTGAACATCTCCTCCGTCGCCGGGCGCTTCGCCCGCGCCGGCGCGGCCGTCTACAACCTCACGAAGTTCGGCGTCAACGCCTTCAGCGAGGGGCTGCGCCAGGAGGTCACGGCGGACGGGATCCGGATCATGGTGGTCGGGCCCGGCTTCGTGGCCACGGAGCTCCAGAGCCACAACGAGGGCGAGGCGCTCGAGGGGCTCGAGGGCATGCGCGACCAGATCGGCGAGGTGCTCCAGCCCGAGGAGATCGCCGACGCGATCCTCTACGCGGTCTCGCGGGCGCCGCACATCTCGATCAACGAGATCCTGATCCGCCCCACCGGCCAAGCGCGCTGAGCGGCGCGTAGGCTCAGGCCGGTGTCGGCCTTCTTCGACGCCGTCGGCGATTTCTTCTCCAGCCTCGCCTCGCTCCACTGGGGCGCGCTGCTGATCGGGCTGACGAGCTTCATCGTCTATCTCACGATCCGCGCCCGCGCGTACTTCAACGTGCTGCGCGCCGCCTATCCCGACGAGCGCTTCGAGTTCCGCCGCATCTGGGGCGCCTACATGGCGGCCTACGGCTTCAACAACGTCGTGCCGGCCCGCGGCGGCGACATCATCAAGCTGTTCCTCACCAAGACGTCGATCCCGAACTCGAGCTACCCGGCGGTCGGCGCCAGCTTCTTCGTCGAGGCGATCTTCGACCTCTGCATGGCGATCCCGATCATGGCCTTCGCCTTCACCCAGGGCGCGTTCCCGAAGCCCCCGGACTTCTCCAAGCTGCCGGCGGGCGACCTCGCGTTCTTCGCCTCCAACCCGCGCTTCACGCTGTTCCTGCTGACCGTGCTGGCGAT
Organism: uncultured Solirubrobacterales bacterium; assembly: GCA_963787335.1. GTDB lineage: Bacteria > Actinomycetota > Thermoleophilia > Solirubrobacterales > Solirubrobacteraceae > DASQFQ01. The sequence goes on along the minus strand of CAWBCU010000028.1, from coordinate 68,394 downwards.
CCTCGCGCTGATCGCCTTCGCGGTCCTGTCGGCGCGCGTGCGGGCGTTCTGGGCGCGCGTGCGCCAGGGCCTGGTGATCCTGCGCGACCGCCCGCGCTACTTCCGCGAGGTCTTCCTCGTCCAGCTGGGCGCGTGGGCGTTCCGCTTCACCGCATTCTGGTTCCTGCTGGAGGCGTTCCAGGTCGGCGGCTCGGTCACCAACGTCCTGCTCGTGCTGGGCTGCAACGCGGTCGCCGCGCTCGTGCCCTTCACCCCGGGCGGCGCCGGCGTCCAGCAGGCGCTGCTGGTCAAGGTCTTCGCGGGCACCGCCACCGGCGCGACGATCGCCGCCTACTCGGTCGGGCAGCAGATCGCGATCGCCGCCAGCACGTTCGCGATCGGCTTCGGGGCGCTCGTCTTCATCTTCCGCTTCCGCTCCTTCAAGGAGGTCATCGCCGCCGGGCGCGAGGCCCGCGGCGCGGAGGAGGAGCCCGAGGTCGAGGCCCCGCTAGCGGCCCCTCCGGCGCCCCCACGCACTCGGCGGACCCACCGGAGGAACCGCTAGGAGAGCCCCTGGCGCGCCTCGCGCACCAGGGTCACGGCCTCGGGGAAGACCGTGGCCATCACGGCGCGGATCTGCTGCGCCTGCTGGTCCGTCGTGCCCTGGATGTTGATGCGGTTGATCGCGGCGACGGTCATGTCGACCGCCAGCTTGATCGCGTTGTCGGCCCACGCGATCGTCTGCGCGCTCTGCATCTGCTCGGCCATCTCCTGCATCCGGCGCTGGAAGTCCGGGTCGTTGAAGAAGCCTTCGAAGCCCTCCATCAGTGCTCACCTCGTTCGTGGAAGAAGAAGTCGGGCATCACCGCGCGGGTCACGCGCAGCGACAGCTGCGCCGCCAGCTCGGTGTCGCCCGTCCGGGACGCGATGTCGTCGAGGGTCACGATCCCCGTCAGGCGGTCGTCGTCGACGATCACGAGCCGGCGGACGCCGTGGCGGACCATCAGCTCCGCCGCCTCCTCGACCTGCATCTCCGGCCGTGCCGTGATCACGGGAGAGGAGGCGTGGTCGGCGACGCGGTCGCCGTGATCGCGCCCGTCGGCGATCACGGAGACGGCGAGATCGCGGTCGGTGACGAACCCGACCGGTCTGCGTTCCTCGATCAACACCACAGAGCCGACGTTGCGCTCCCGCATCAGCTCAGCGATCTCGCGCACAGTCCGCTCGGGCGGCGCCGTGACAACGGACTCCGTCATGACCTCGCGGATGAGCACGTCGGCGCGAGTCTACAATCGCTCACCCGTGGCGGTCCTCACCCCAGTCCAGCGCGCCCGCGTGCGTCGCGTGGAGGCGCTCATCCGCGTCGCCGCGCCCGCGCTCGACCTCCTGCTCTTCGCCGGCGACCGGCTGTCGCGGGTCGCCGGGCGCAACCAGATCGACCCTGAGCCCGCGCGCCGCACGATGCTCTCGAACCCAGCGCGCACGCCGATCGGCGGCCCACCCGAGCGGACGACCGGCTGACCGTGGCCGAGCCCTCGACCGACGACGTGCTCCGCTGGGAGGCGCGGCAGGGGCCCCGGGCCGCGATCGCCGCGGCCATCTCGGCCGTGTTCGTGATCGGGTCCGGCATCGCCACGGCGGCGGTGTTCAACGATGCGCCGTCCGCGGGCTTCGCGGACTCGCTCGCGCGCGCCGGCCGCGAGGGCGGGGTCGGCAGCCTCCCGAGCCTGCGCACGGAGTACTTCCAGTTCTACGACGATCGCGCCTTCACGGTGCTGCTGACCGCGCTCGCGCGCGGCATCGGCTTCGTGGCGGTCGCCTTCATGCTCGTCTACCTCGGCCTCGCGGTGCGCAACCGCAGCGCCTCCTTCCGCAAGCTGTGGATCTACGTCGCGCTCGGGGGCGGGCTGCTGGGCGCGATCGCGACGATCATGTTCACGATCGGCACGTCGGCCGAGATCTCGAGCTTCCTCGACGGCCCGCGCACCGTCGATCGCGCCGCGGACATCGGCGACTCCAACGTCCTCGTCACCGCGCAGCTGATCGGGATCCCCGGCACGCAGGCGATCGGCCTCGCGTCGCTGGCGCTCGGCCTCGGCTGGGTCGTGATCTGCCTCAACGCCATGCGCGTCGGGCTGCTGACCCGCTTCATGGGCGTGCTCGGGATCATCTGCGGCGCGCTGATCGTGCTGCCGATCCTCAGCCCGCTGCCGATCGTGCAGACGTTCTGGCTCGGCGCGATGGCGCTGCTGCTGGCCGGCCGCTGGCCCAGCGGCGTCCCGCCCGCGTGGGTCACGGGCGAGGCCGAGCCGTGGCCGTCCCAGCAGGCCGCCCGCGACGCCCGCCGCCGCCGCGGTGCCGAGCCGGAGCCCGAGCCCGACCCGGAGCCCGTGGAGCGCTCCGGGAACGGCGGCGCCGCCCACCCCTCCTCGCGCAAGAAGAAGCGCAAGCGCCGGACCTGATCTAGCGCTCGAGCCCGAGCCCCTCGGGCGCGTGCAGCGCGAGCAGCTGGGCGTCGGCGGCGGCCGGGGCGCGGCTGCGGCCGACCAGCGAGACCAGGACCATCGTCGCGAAGGCCAGCGGCACCGAGATCACCGCCGGCTGGCTGAGCAGCTCGTCGACCGTCGTGCTCCCCGCCTCGATCGCCAGCCCGAGGAAGATCAGCCCGCTCGACACCAGTGAGCCGACCACCAGGCCGGCCGCCGCGCCGCGCGCGGTCAGGCCCTCCCACCAGATCCCCAGCAGCAGCAGCGGGCAGAAGGTGCTCGCCGCCAGCGCGAACGCCCAGCCGACGAGCAGGGAGATGTCGAGCTCCCGGGCCAGCAGCGCGAGCGCGATCGGCGGGACGATCGCGCCGAGCGCGGTGATGCGGAAGCGCCGCCGCCGCTCGCTCACCGCGCCCGCGCCGCCGCGCCAGAGGTCGAAGGACACGGTGCCGGCCAGCGAGACGAGCAGGCCGGAGGCGGTCGACATGAAGGCCGCGAACGCCCCCGCCGCCACGAGCGCGCCGAGCAGCTCGCCGCCGAGGCCCGGCCAGGCCGCCTCGGGCAGGCGGAGCACCACGGAGTCGGTGTCGCCGGTCAGATAGAGCTCGGGCAGCAGCGCGCGGCCGAGCAGCCCGTAGACGGGCGGGAACAGGTAGAAGAAGGCCAGCAGGCCGAGCACGCGCACGGTGGTGCGGCGCGCGGCCGGGCCGTCGGGGTTCGTGTAGAAGCGGACCAGGATGTGGGGCAGGCCCATCGTCCCCAGGAAGGTGGCCACGAGCAGCGAGTAGACGAACACCGGCGAGACCGGCCCGCGGTGGCTCACCGGCCGCGACCACTGCTCGCCGCGCTGCGCGTCGATGCCCTCGGCCACCGGCACCACGGTGCGCGCCGGCAGGCGGATGGTGCCGGCCGGCAGCTCCCGCCGCTCGCCCGCCCGCGCCCGCTGCGGAACCCCGTCGACGCGGTAGCGCGCCGCCTCTGGAAAGGTCACCGTGGTCGGCGTCTCCAGCTTCACGACGAGGCCGCCGGCGGGCGCGCGCGGCAGCTCGTGGCCGAACAGCGCCGCGCGCTCGGGCAGCCCGCCGAGATGGAGCAGCAGCAGGCAGGCCGGGAGGGCGATCGCGAACGTCTTCAGCCAGTACTGGAACGCCTGCACGTAGGTGATGCCGCGCATGCCGCCGGCGGCCACGTTGCCCGCCACCACCGCGCCGACCGCGATCACCCCGACCCAGTAGGGCGCGCCCGTCACCTCACCGAGCGTCAGCCCCGCGCCCTTGAGCTGCGGCACGAGGTAGAACCCGCCGATCCCGAGCACGATCGCGGCCGACAGCGTCCGCAGCCGCGCGCTCCCGAGGCGGCTCTCGGCGAAGTCGGAGATCGTGTAGGCGCCGAGCCGCCGCAGCGGCGCGGCGACGAACAGCAGCAGCGCGAGGTAGCCGGCGGTGAAGCCGAGCGGCAGCCACAGCGCGCCCGACCCGAGCTTCATCTGCAGCCCGGCGATCCCCAGGAACGACGCGGCCGAGAGGTACTCGCCCGAGATCGCCGCGGCGTTCCACCACGGCGTCACCGCGCGCGAGGCGACGAACAGGTCCGACGTCGTCCGCACGACCCGGACCCCGTAGAGCCCGAGGCCGACCGTCGCACCCGTGACGGCCAGGATCGCGGCGAGCGCGATCACTCAGGCGGCTGCACGAGGTCGCGGAACTCCTCCTCGAGCGCCTCCGCCCGGCGCTCGTAGACGAGGCCGAAGGCGATGAAGACCGGGTAGAGCGGCACCGCGACGATCACGAGCGGCAGCGGCACGCCGAGCACCTGGATGTCCTGGAGACCGGGAAGCAGGTAGAGGGCCAGCGGCAGCGCGCCCATGAGGCCGCCGAACGCGATCACCGTCAGCACGCTGAGGCTGAGCTGCGCGCGCATCAGGCGGCGCAGGTAGAGCCCGCCGTGCTCGGTGGTGTCGCGCAGCTCGTCGCGCGGGCTGCGGCCGGTCACACCGCGAGCCGCCTGCGCAGCTCGCCGACCTGCCGGCGAGCGATCGGGACCTCGGTGCCGTCGGCCATGAGCAGCACGGCGGTGCCGTTGAGCCGCGGCCGCACCTCGACCGCGCGGCGCAGGTTGACCACGAAGGAGCGGTGGACGCGTACGAAGCCGTGGCGCGCCCAGCGCTCCTCGAGATCCACCAGCGCGGCGCGCAGGAGGAAGCGCCCGTCGTCGCTGACCACGCGCACGTAGTCCCCGTGGGCCTGCAGCAGGAGGATGCGCGAGCGCGCGACCAGGCGCGTGCCGCCGCGCGGCGCGTCCACGGGCAGCATCTCGTCCTCGCCCGCCGCCGGCCCGGCGCGCCCGACCCGGTCGACCGCCTCGTCGAGCCGCTGCCGGCTGACGGGCTTGACGAGGTAGTCGAGCGCCTCGAGCTCGAACGCCCGCACGGCGAAGTCGTCGTAGGCCGAGACGAAGACGACGGACGGCGGGCGGTCGAACTGGCGCAGCACGCCCGCGAGCTCGAGCCCGTCGAGGCCCGGCATCCGCACGTCGAGGAAGAGCGCGTCGAGCGGCCGCTCGGCGAGCGCGACCAGCGCCTCGTCGGCCGAGCGGGCGGCGTGGACCTCGGCGACGGCCGGGGACGCCTCGAGCATGCGCACGAGGTCCGCGAGCGCGGGCTCCTCGTCGTCGACCGCGAGCAGCCGCAGGCCGTCGGGGCCGTTCACGCCGCCCGCACCCCCGCCCGGAACTTCGGCAGCGTCATGACCACGGTCGTGCCGTCGCCGTTCTCGCCCTCGATCACGAGCCCGTAGCCGCGGCCGAAGGTCGACTGCAGGCGCGCCTGCACGTTGCCGAGCCCGATCCCGGGCCCGCGGCCGGCCAGCGCGTCGCTCGCGCGCTCCGGGTCGAAGCCCCCGCCGTCGTCGGACACCCGCAGCTCCACGTCGGCGCCCAGGTCATGGCCGACGATCTCGACGCGCCCGCCGCCGGGCCGCGACTCGACGCCGTGGCGCACGGCGTTCTCGACCAGCGGCTGGAGCGAGAGCAGGGGGAGCACCGCCTGCAGCACCTCGGGGTCGACGCGCACGAGCACCTGCAGGCGGTCGCCGAAGCGCGCCTGCTCGAGCCGCAGGTACTTCTCGACGTACTGGAGCTCGTCGGCCAGCGTCACGTAGGGGCGCTGGCGCGCGAACGCGTAGCGGATGAAGTCCGAGAACTCGGTCAGCAGCTCGCGCGCCTCCTCCGGGCGCGAGTGGATGAACGACGCGACGGCGGTCAGCGCGTTGTAGATGAAGTGCGGCGAGATCTGCGCGCGCAGCGCGTGCAGCTCGGCGACCGCCAGGCGCTCGCCCTGCGCGTCGAGCTCGGACAGCTCGATCATGGCCGAGACGAGCGCCGCCGCCTCGCCCACCACGCGCGACTCCTCGACGCGCACGCGGCCCGGCTGCTCGTAGAGCGCCACGACGCTCCCCACCCGCTCCTCGCCGATCCGCAGCGGCGCGATGATCGCCGAGCGCAGCGGGCAGCCCGGCTCCGCGCACGGCAGCCGGCGCTGGACGTGCACCCCGTCCCCGCGCCCCGGCTCGGCGAGCGTGCTCAGCGGATCGCCCGGCCGGTGGTGGTCGGCGCCCGCGCCGTCGCACGCGAGCAGCGTGTCGGCGTCCGCCACGGCGACGCTGTCGGCTCCGGTCAGGAGGCGCAGCTGGGCGGCGGCCGGGCCGGCGGTGTCGCGCCCGAGGCCCTGGCGCAGGTGCGGCAGCAGCGAGATCGCGGCGTGGACGGCGCTCTGCATCGCGACGCTGCCGGGATCGATGACCCGCCGCGGGGCGGCGACCAGCCGCCACCCCGCCCACAGCGAGGCGGCGAGGACCATGCCGAGCAGCACCCCGAGTGCGACGTCCATGCCCGGCGTCACCCTACCCGCGCCCGGCGCCCGTTCGTCGCACCACAGCCACCGTTGATCGATTCCGCCGCGCTGGCGCGCTTGCGCTCGCGGAGACGGGGTATCCGCCCACACACAGCCGGGGTTCCCGGCTGCCCGTCTACGAAGGAGGAGAGATGACGGATACGCCCGGGCAGACCCCTGCCCAAGGGGAGAACATCGACTGGGAGGCGATCGAGCGATCGGACGCGTTCCAGGAGCTCGTCCGCAAGCGCAAGTCGTTCGTGCTGCCGGGGACGATCTTCTTTCTCGCCTGGTACATGGGCTTCATCCTGCTCACGGCCTACGCCGAGGACTTCATGTCGGAGCGCGTCTCCGGCGGCCTGACCGTCGGCTACTGCCTCGCGCTGACGCAGTTCCTGATGGTCCTGGTGCTGGGCCTGCTGTACCTGCGCAAGTCGGCCACCGTCTTTGACCCGCTCGCCGCGAAGGCGATCGAGGACTACGCGGATCACGACCAGCGCTACGCGAAGGACGACCACGGGGCCGGCAGCGGCGACGCCGTCGGCAGCCGAGCCGCCGGCTCGGAGCCGGAGGTGGCGCGATGATCGCCTTCGCAGCCGTCAACGTGACGGCGCTCGTCGTCTTCGGCGTCGTCCTCTCCACCACGCTCGGCATCACCTTCTGGGCGTCCAAGCGCGCCTCCAGCGCCGTCGGCTTCTACGCCGCCGGCCGCGGCATCACCGGCTTCCAGAACGGCCTGGCGATCTCCGGCGACTACCTGTCGGCTGCCTCGTTCCTCGGCATCGCGGGCCTCATCTACCTCTACGGCTTCGACGGCTTCGTCTACTCGATCGGCTTCCTCGTCGCGTTCCTGACGGTGATGTTCCTGCTCGCCGAGCGGATGCGGAACTCGGGCAAGTTCACGATCGCCGACGTGCTGTCCTTCCGCCTGCGGGAGCGGCCCGCGCGCGTGGCGGCGGCCATCGGCACGCTCAACGTCGCGGCCTTCTACCTGATCGCGCAGATGGTCGGCGCGGGCGTGCTGATCCAGGCGCTGGTGGGCATCGACTTCACGCCCGCGGTGCTGATCACCGGCACGTTCATGCTCGTCTACGTGGTGTTCGGCGGCATGGTCGCCACCACGTGGGTGCAGATCATCAAGGCCGTGCTGCTGATGATCGGGATCGTCGTGATGTCGATCTTCGTGTTCGCCAAGACCAGCTTCAACCCGATCGAGCTCTTCAACCAGGCCGAGGAGGCCGGCAAGGCCGAGGGCTCGACCTTCTCGCTCGGCCCGGGCACGTTCCTCAAGAACAACACCGACATGGTCTCGCTCGGCCTCGCGCTCGTGCTCGGCACGGCAGGGCTGCCGCACATCCTGATGCGGTTCTTCACCGTGCCGGACGCCAAGGCCGCGCGCGGGTCGGTGGTCTACGCGATGTTCATGATCGGGTTCTTCTACCTGCTGACCACGGTCATCGGGTTCGGCGCGCGCGCCCTGCTCGGGCAGGAGGGCGTCGAGGCCGCCGGCACCGGCGGCAACCTGGCGGCGCCGAACCTCGCCCAGGAGCTCGGCGGCGGACCGGACACCACGGGCGGCGACCTGTTCCTGGCCATCATCGCCGGCGTCGCGTTCGCGACGATCCTCGCGGTCGTCGCCGGGCTCGTGCTGTCGGCCTCGAGCGCGGTGGCGCACGACATCTGGTCGAGCATCATCCGCAAGGGCAAGGACTCCGAGAAGGAGGAGGTCCTGGTCGCGAAGGTCGCCGCGCTCGGGATCGGCGCGCTCGCGATGTTGATCGCGATCCTCGGCGGCGAGGGCCTGAACGTCTCGTTCATGGTCGGCCTCGCGTTCGCCATCGCGGCGAGCGCGAACTTCCCCGCCCTGCTGCTGGCGCTCAGCTGGCCGCGCTTCAACACGACCGGCGCCGTCACCGGCGTGCTGTTCGGCGTCGTCTCCGCGCTCGGCCTGATCATCATCAGCCCGATCGTGTGGGGCGGCCCGCCCGGCGCGCCCGACACCGGCGCGTTCAAGTGCGTACGACCTCAACAACCCCGGCATCATCTCGATCCCGATGGGCTTCCTCGGCTGCTACCTCGGTACGGTGCTGTCGAAGGAGCGCGGCAACGAGCGCAACTTCCACGAGTTGCGCGTCAGGTCGGAGACGGGCCTCGGCTCAGAGAAGGCGCTGGTCGAGGCTTAACGAGGAAAGAGAAGGCAGGACACCATGGCTGACACCGCTTCGCTCGAGAGCCGGCTCGAAGGGCTCCTCGATCAGGAGAAGTTCCCGCCGCCCGATGGGTTCCGGGAGTCGGCCGTGGTGTCCGACCCTTCGATCTACGAAGAGGCGGACAAGGACTACGAGGGCTTCTGGGAGCAGCAGGCGGAAGCCCTCGACTGGGAGCAGAAGTGGGACCAGGTGCTCGACTGGTCCGACCCGCCGAACGCCAAGTGGTTCGTGGGCGGCAAGCTCAACGTCGCCCACAACTGCGTCGACCGCCACGTGGAGGCCGGCAACGGCGACCGCGTGGCGTTCCACTGGCGCGGCGAGGAGGGCGAGGAGCGCGACATCACGTACGCCGACCTCCACCGCGACGTCCAGAGGTTCGCCAACGCGCTGAAGGACCGGGGCGTCGAGGCCGGTGACGTCGTCGGGATCTTCCTGCCGATGATCCCCGAGGTCGTCGTGGCGATGCTCGCCTGCGCGCGCATCGGCGCGCCGCACAACGTCGTCTTCGGCGGCTTCTCGCCGGAGTCGGTCAAGGAGCGGATGGAGGTCTCCGAGGCGAAGGCGCTGGTGACGGTCGACGGCGCGCGGCGCAAGGGCAAGACCGCGCCGATCAAGTCCGACGTCGACGAGGTGATGGGCGACCTGAAGTCGCTCGAGACGATCATCGTCGTCAAGCACGCCGACAACGACGCGCCGATGACCGAGGGCCGCGACCACTGGTACCACGAGCTGGTCGAGGCGGCCGACGACGAGTGCCCGGCCGAGGGCTTCGACGCCGAGCACCCGCTCTACATCCTCTACTCGTCGGGCTCGACGGCCAAGCCGAAGGGCATCGTCCACACGACCGGCGGCTACCTCACGGGCGTCGCCTACACCCACAAGGTCGTCTTCGACCTCAAGCCGGAGGAGGACGTCTGGTGGTGCTCGGCCGACGTCGGCTGGGTCACCGGGCACTCCTACATCGTCTACGGCCCGCTCGCGAACGGGGCGACCTCGGTGATGTACGAGGGCGCGCCCGACTACCCGGACAAGGACATCTGGTGGGAGCTGTGCGAGCGCTACGGCGTGACGCTCTTCTACACGGCGCCGACGGCGATCCGCGCCTGCATGAAGTGGGGCAAGGAGTACCCCGAGAAGCACGACCTGTCGTCGCTGCGGCTGCTCGGCTCGGTGGGTGAGCCGATCAACCCGAAGGCGTGGCTCTGGTACCACGTCGTGATCGGCGGCGAGAAGTGCCCGATCGTGGACACCTGGTGGCAGACCGAGACGGGCCACATCATGATCGCGCCGCTGCCGGGCATCACCGAGACCAAGCCGGGCTCCGCGACCAAGCCGCTGCCGGGCATCGAGGCGCTCGTCGTGACCGAGAAGGACGGCGAGGACGCCGGCACCGACCAGGGCCTGCTGACCCTGCGGCGCCCGTGGCCGGGCATGCTGCGCACGCTCTACGGCGACCACGACCGCTTCATCGAGACCTACTGGGACAAGTTCGGCCGCGACATCTACTTCGTGGGCGACGCTGCGCGCAAGGACGACGACGGCTACTACTGGGTCATCGGGCGCGTCGACGACGTGCTCAACGTCTCGGGCCACCGCATGTCGACGGCCGAGATCGAGTCGGCGATCGTCTCGCACGAGAAGGTCTCCGAGGCCGCCGTGATCGGCCAGCAGGACGAGGACTCCGGCCAGGCCGTCGCGGCCTTCGTCACGCTGTCGGGCACCCAGGAGGGCTCGGACGAGCTCGTCCAGGAGATCCGCGACCACGTCGCCAAGAAGATCGGCAAGCTCGCCCGGCCCAAGCGCATCATCTGGGCCGACGACCTGCCCAAGACGCGCTCCGGCAAGATCATGCGCCGGCTGCTGCGCGACATCGCCGAGGGCCGCGAGCTCGGCGACGTCACGACGCTGCGCGACCCGGACGTCATGCAGCAGCTCGAGGGCAAGGTCAAGGAGCGCCAGGCGAGGAGGATAGCGCGGCGGGAGCGGTCGTCCGGCGAACGTCAACGGCGGCTGGGTAGGGGTGGGTTTGAGTGCCCCGGCGCTCCCTGCCGGGTGTGGTCACTTGGGGTGAATTGCCCCCTTTCTGCACACACCCGGAATCTAGAGCGGCTTCGGGGTCCAGGAGCGCCGGGGCACTTCACCTCCTCCTCGCCAGCCGCCGTTGACGTTCGCCAGGCCTGCCGGGACGCTACGGCGCGATCCGCTGCCCGGGGCGGCGGAGGCGATACCAGCGGTACTCGTAGGCCTTCAGCGCGAGCGTGAAGGGGGCCTCGAGGTCGTCCGTGCCGAGCAGGTCCACGAGCGTGCCCTCGTCCTCGTCGAGCGGCAGCGTCGTCTTGACGTCGTGGCCGGCCAGGTTGTGGACGGCGACGATCGTGGAGTCGTCCCAGTCGCAGCGGTGGGCGAAGACCTCGGGCTCGCGCGGCGCCAGCACGGTGCAGGCGCCCCACCCCAGCTCCGGGCACTCGCGGCGCCGGCGGATCAGGCGCTCGAACCAGTTCAGCAGCGAGTCGGGGTCGCGCCGCTGCGCCGCGGCGTTGACGCGCTCGGGCCCGAACCTCCCCTCGGCCACCGGGCGGCACAGCGCCTTCGGGTCCGCGGTCGTGGAGAAGCCGCCGTTGGGCTCGTCGGACCACTGCATCGGGGCGCGCACGCTCATGCGGCCCTCGATCGCGAGGTTCTCGCCCATCCCGATCTCCTCGCCGTAGAACAGCACCGGCGTGCCGGGGAGTGAGAACACGAGGCTGTAGACCATCCGCAGCCGCTGCTCGTCGCCGTCGAGCATCGTCGGCAGGCGGCGGCGCAGCCCGCGGCCGAACAGCTGCAGCTCCTTCTCGGGGCCGAAGGCGGCGAACACCTCCTCGCGCTCGGCGGCCGACAGCTTGTCGAGCGTCAGCTCGTCGTGGTTGCGCGCGAAGCTCGCCCACTGGGAGTCCTCCGGGATCGCCGGCAGCGCGGCCAGCGCCTGCTCGAGCGGGGCCGCCGACTCGCGCGCGAGCGCGAGGTACATCGCCTGGTTGACGGTGAACGAGAACAGCATCTGCAGCTCGTCGCCGTCCTCGTCGCCGAAGAACTTGCGCTGGTCCTCCGGCGGCAGGTTGACCTCGCCCAGCAGGATCGCCTCGCCGTTGCGGCGGCCGAGGAAGCGGCGCAGGTCGCGCAGCAGCTCGTGCGGGTCGACCATCGCGCCGCCGGGCATCCCCATCGGCTCGAGCATGAACGGGACGGCGTCGACGCGGAAGCCGCTGAGGCCCTGCTCGAGCCAGAACCCGACGACCTGCGCGATCTCGTCGCGGACCTCCGGGTTGGCCATGTTGAGGTCGGGCTGGTGGGAGTAGAAGCGGTGGAGGTAGTACTGGCCCGCCTTGCGGTCGTAGGCCCAGTTCGAGCTCTCCTTGTCGGGGAAGACGAGGTCGCCGGGCTTCTCCGGCGGCTTCTCGTCGACCCAGACGTAGAAGTCGCGGTAGGGCGAGTCGGGGCTCGAGCGGGCCGACTGGAACCACGGGTGCTGATCGGAGGTGTGGTTCATCACGAGGTCGGCGATCACGCGGATGCCGCGGTCGCGGGCGGTGCGCACCAGCTCGGCGAAGTCGCCGTGCGTCCCGAGCCGCGGGTCGACGCCGTAGAAGTCGGAGATGTCGTAGCCGTCGTCCTTGCGCGGCGAGGGGTGGAACGGCATCAGCCACAGGCACGAGACGCCCATGCCGGCCAGGTAGTCGATGCGCTCGGTCAGGCCGGCGAGGTCGCCGCAGCCGTCGGCGTCGGAGTCCAGGAACGTCTCGACGTCGAGGCAGTAGACGACCGCGTTCTTCCACCACAGGTCGCTGGTGGCCTTGGCCTTCATCGCAGCTCCGGGAGCACATGCTCCCCGAAGGCGTCGATGAACGGCTCGAGCTCCTGGCCGACGTGGTGGAGGTAGATCGCGTCGAACCCGAGCGCCGCGAAGTCCTGCAGCCACGCGACGTGCTGCTCGAGGTCGGCCGAGACGCACACCCCGCTGCGCACGTCCTCGGGGCGCACGAAGCGGGCGGCCTCGTCGAACGCCTCGACCGTCTGGAGGTCCCAGGGGATCGGCGGCTGGAAGAGGTTGGTGCGCCACTGGTCGTAGGCGAGGTCGAGCGCCCGCTGCTCGTCCTCCGCCCACGCGAGGTGGACCTGGAGGAAGACCGGCTTGCCCTCGCCGCCGCCCTCGCGGAAGGCGCTGAGCACGCGCTCGAGCTGCTCGCGCGGCTGGTTGATCGTCACGAGCCCGTCGGCCCACTCGCCCACCCACCCCGCCGTCTCCGCGCTCACGGCCGCGCCGATCAGCTGCGGCGGCTCCGCGGGCAGCGTCCACAGCCGCGCGCGGTCGACGGTCACGAGCCCGTCGTGGTCGACGACCTCGCCCGCGAACAGCGCGCGCATGATGTCGACGCACTCGCGCAGGCGGGCGTTGCGGGTCGCCTTGTCCGGCCACGCGCTCGCCCGTGATGTGCTCGTTGGAGGCCTCGCCGGTGCCGAGCGCGACCCAGAAGCGCCCGGGGTACATCTCGGCGAGCGTCGCCGCGGCCTGGGCGATGATCGCGGGGTGGTAGCGCTGCCCGGGCGCGTTGACGCAGCCGAGCGAGAGGTCGGTGGCCTCGAGCGCGGCGCCCAGCCACGACCACGCGAAGCCGGACTCGCCCTGGCGCTCGCTCCAGGGGGAGAAGTGGTCGGAGCACATCGCGGCGCCGAAGCCTGCGGCCTCGGCGTGGCGGACCGCCGCGAGCAGGCGGCTCGGCGGGATCTGCTCGTGCGAGGCGTGGATTCCGATTCGCGGCATCCAAGCTGCATACCCAGGATTGCCTCTGCGCCACATCGGATAGGAGAAATCACAGAATTCCCCGACGAGGAGGAGAGCCGGCATGGCCAAGACGGATCGCGACCTGTTCGACACGCTGCGCGCGCGCGGGCCTGCGCAAGAGCGCGGCGAACAACCTCGCCAAGGCCTTCGGCAGGGCCGACAAGAGCCCCCCGAGCAAGGGGGCGAAGCGGGCCGTCAGCGAGCTGCGCGACATCGTCACGCGAGCTCGAGTCCAAGGTCGGCCGCACCGACCGCAAGCGCAGCGAGGCCGCCAAGAAGGCGGCGGCGACCCGCAAGCGCAAGGCCGCCCAGCGCAGCCGCGCGGCGAAGAAGGGCGCGCAGACGCGCGCGAAGCGCGCGCGCGTCGGCAGCAAGTAGCTCCGCGCCCGGCGGTCGGCAGGGGGTATACCTCCTCCATGTCGACCGCCAGCGAGTACTCCACCTACGAGGAGGCCGTCGCCGCCCACGAGTGGCAGGTCCCCGAGCGCTACAACATCGCCCAGGACGTGTGCGACAAGCACCCGGCCGACAAGCTGGCGATGATCCACGAGGACGTCGAGGGCAACGTCCGCGAGGTCAAGTGGGGCGAGCTGCAGGAGCTCTCCAACCGCTTCGCCAACGTGCTCAAGGCGCACGGCGTCGAGCAGGGCGATCGCGTGGCCATGGTGCTCCCGCCGACGCCCGAGACCGCCGCCGCCTTCTTCGGCACCTACAAGTCGGGCGCGATCCTGCTGTCGATGTCCGTCCTCTACGGCGACGACGGCATCCGCCACCGCGTGAAGGACTCGCAGGCCAAGATCCTCGTCACCAACGCGGCCAACCAGCACCGCGTCGACCCTGCGCTGGTCGACGAGGTCCTCGTGCTCGACGACGACCTGCTGCAGACCGGCGAGCCGGAGTTCGACGCCGTCGACACGTCCGCCGACGACCCCGCGCAGCTCTACTACTCGTCGGGCACGACCGGGCTCGCCAAGGGCATCGTGCACGCGCATCGCTACCTGCTCGCGCACGAGGAGTTCGAGTACTGCCACGACGTGCAGGACGGCGAGCGCTTCCACGGCATGGGCGAGTGGGCGTGGGCGGCCGGCATCGCGCCGCTGCTCGGGCCGTGGCGCTACGGCGCCGTCCAGCTCGTGCTCGAGCGCAAGGGCGGCTTCGACCCGCACAAGCAGCTCGACTTCCTGTCGCGCCACGAGGCGTCGAACGTCTTCACGACGCCGACCGCGATGCGCTCGATGATGTCGATCGAGAAGGCCGGGGAGAAGTACCCGCAGAAGTTCCGCATCGTCTGCTCGGCGGGCGAGCCGCTGAACCCCGAGGCGATCCGCTGGTTCCGCGAGCAGTACGGCGTGACCGTGCTCGACTACTACGGGCTCACGGAGTCCTATCCGCTCGTCGCCAACTACCCGTTCATGGACGTCCGCGAGGGCTCGATGGGCAAGCCGATGCCGGGCTGGGACGTGCAGATCCTCGACGAGGACGAGAAGCCGCTGCCGCAGGGCGAGCGCGGCGAGATCTGCCTGCGCGCGCGCTCGAACCCGCACTATCCGATCGGCTACTGGAACAACCCGAAGGACTCCGAGGAGACCTTCGGCGGCGACTGGTTCCACACCAAGGACGCCGCCTCGGTCGATGAGGACGGCTACGTCTGGTACGAGGGGCGCGCCGACGACGTGATCATCGCGGCCGGCTACCGCATCGGCCCGTTCGAGGTCGAGTCCGCGCTGCTCGAGCACGCGTGCGTCGCCGAGGCGGCCGCGGTCGCGTCACCCGACGAGCGCCGCGGCAACGTCGTCAAGGCGTTCATCGTCCTCGCGGAGGGCAAGGAGGGCTCGGACGAGCTGGTCGAGGAGATCAAGGCCTTCGTCCGCGACCGCCTGTCGGCCTACGCGTACCCGCGCAAGATCGAGTTCGTCGACGAGCTGCCGAAGACGCTGACCGGCAAGATCCGCCGCATCGAGCTGCGCCAGGCGGAGCTGGAGGCGGCGAAGGGGGAGTAGCCCGGCGGTGCGGGGGGCGGCGTGCGCCGCCCCCCGCTGCCGACCGGTCGGGCTCAGCGGGTGTCGGTCCGCGTGTGCCCGAGCGGCGTGATCGCCTGGCCGCCCTTCAGCGCGCGCTGGCGCGCCGCCGCGTCACGTGGCGGCAGGGCGTTGCGGGTCCACGCGAAGTACCAGACCGCGTGGGTCACGGCGCCCGACATCTCGCGCAGCGACTTCAGCGCGTTGCCGTTGAGCGAGTCGGCCTGCTGCTGGGCGATGGCGAGGTTCTCCGGCGTCGGATCGGCCTCATAGACGTTCATCGTCTCCGCCGGCGGCTGCCCCGTGACGGTGGCGAGGTTGTCGCACGCCTCGTGGTAGCACGGGTCGAGCTGCTCGCCCTCCACGCCGCCGAACAGCGCGACCTGCTCCGCCGTCTTCGGGCGCCTCGGCGCCGGCGAAGATGCCGCCCGCCGGGATGCCGCGGTTGATGAACCCGACGTAGTCGGAGCGGCCGTCGAACGCCGTCGGCTGCGTGGCCATGCCACGCCGGCGGAAGTAGCGCTTGAACACGTCCTCCACCGTGCCGGAACCCTCCGGGCCGGCCGGCCCCGCCTCGTCGCCGTCGCCGTCGTAGACGAGCCGGGCGTAGTTCGGCGACGCGATCATGTCGGTGTCGATCATCACGTCGATCTTCGCCACCTCGGCGTCCGTCAGCTGCCCGGCGTAGTACTGCGAGCCGACCAGGCCGTCCTCCTCGCCGCCGAACCACAGGAAGCGGATCTTGTGCTTCGGCTTCGCGTGCAGCTTCGGAGATCTGCTCCGCCAGCTCGAGCTGCCACGCCGTGCCGGAGCCGTCGTCGTTGATGCCCGGCCCGGCCGGGACCGAGTCGAGGTGAGCGCCGGCGACCACGACGTGGCGGGGGTTGCCCTTGCGGGTCTCGGCGACCACCTGCGGGAAGAAGCGCGGGATGTTCTCGCCGTTGGTCTCCAGCCGCACGGTCACGCTCGTCGCCCGCCGTGGATCGCGTCGTAGAGCTCCTTGCCGACCGCGAAGCTCGTGAACACCGCGGGGATCGCGAGGTCCGTCGGGCCCGGCCCGGAAGCCGCGCGTTCAGGCGCTCCGGGGCTGTGCCCTCGTTGAACATGATCGCGCCCACCGCGCCGGCCGCCTGCGCGTTGGCGAGCTTGTTGGGATGCCGCAGGTGCCGCGCTGGATCAGCGAGATCGCGCCGCTGGTCGCGGCGGGGAAGTCCTCCGTCTCGCAGCCGCTCGTGTTCGTGTTCGCCGCCGGCTCATCACGATGTCGTTCGTCGGCACCACGGGCGCGCTCGCGACCGTCCTTCGTCGGCGAGTACTCGAACGCGATGTAGTCGACCGCCGGGCTGTCGTCGTCCTCGGCGGTGCCGGGCGTGTACGTCTTCGCGTCCGGGCTGAGCTGCTGGAGGACCGGCGCCGCGTTCTCCTTCCAGTCCGGCATGTCGAACTGCGTGACCTCGACGTCGAGGCCGGCGCGGCGCATGCGCTCGGCCACGTAGGCGACCGACGCGGTGTAGCCGGGCGTCTCCGTATGGCGATTGCCGCCGTTCATGTCGGCGATCCGCTGCAGCGCGGCCTGGTGCTGGACGATGCCCCTGAGCTTGACGGCCCTCCGGAGCTTCTTCGAGGTCACGTCGTGCCCGTGCCCATGGCCGTGATGGCCGTGATGGCCGTGATGGCCGTGCCCATGGTGGCCGTGCCCGTGACCGTGCCCATGGCCGTGGTCCCTCGCCTGTGCGGCCGACGCCGTGGTCAGCGTCAGCGCGGCCGTGGCGAGCATCGCCACGCGGCTCCTCCTCATATGCCCCACCTCCCAGTGGTTTCCGCTCGGCGGCTTCTGGCCGCCGTTGGTCCCTTGCTGCGGCGCTTTCTGGCGCCGCAGCGGCGGAGACTAGCGCTGGAATCGCTAGCGGGTCAGCGTCACCCTCCGCGTCACCTGCACGCGCCGGCCCCCGGCCGGTGTGAAGCGCACCGTGAGGACAGCTCGCACCGACCTGGCCCGCCTGAGCACGCCTCGCCGAGCCGCCTTCGTCGCGCGCAGCCGCCCGCGCACGACGCCCGCGCGCGTGACCCGGCGCGTGTGCGTGGCGAGCGTCCGCTTGCCGCGCTTGAGCGTCAGCGTGAGCCGGCCGGCGCTCGGCGCGGTGAAGCCGTAGCGGGGGCCGGCGCCGCGCAGCGTCTTCAGCCCGCGCCACGACAGCCGGTCGATCAGCGCGCCGGCGCCGTCGCGCAGCGCGGCGGCGGTGAGGCGCGCGATGTCGGCCACCGGAGCGGCCGGCGGGGGCGCCGCGGCGGGCGGTCACGATCCGGAACGCGACCCGCGCGGGCGCGCTCTCCACGTTGCCCTCGGCGTCGGTCGCGCGGACCGCGAACGTGTGGCCGCCGGCGCCCAGGCCGCCGTAGGTCGCCGGCGACGCGCAGGGCGCGAAGGCGGCGCCGTCGAGCGAGCAGGCGAACGTCGCGCCGGCCTCGTCGGCCGTGAAGCGGAACGTCTGCGAGGCGCCGCTGACGTCACCCGCCGGCCCGTCGATCACCGTCGTCGTCGGCGCGTCGAGGTCGCTGGTCAGGCGCGCGGTGTAGGTGCCGCCGTCGCGCAGGTAGCGCCAGTCGTAGACCCCGAGGTCGTCGAGGAACGGGCTGGCCGGGTCGACCTTCGTGTCGGCGTTCACGAGCACCGCCGTCACGCGGTCGAACGAGCCGAAGTCGTCGAGCACGACCGAGCCCGTGCCGCCCGCGGGCAACTCGGCGAAGCGCGTGACGAGCGTGCCCGTGGCCTCCGGCCCGCGGCGGCCGACGAGCGCGAGCGCCGAGGTCGTGTCGGCGGGCGCGGAGACCGTCAGCTTGACCGCGCCCGTGCCGTTCTGCGGCACGTCGTAGAAGCGCATCGCGGTGTGGTCGAGCGGGCCTGAGCGGGTGGTGCCGTCGGCGAGGGCGCCGTCGCGGCGCACGGTCGCGGTCAGCTCGTCGCCCTCGTAGACCCCGGACGCGGGGGTGCGCCACTCCGCCGTCGCGGCGGCGAAGCGCGCGAAGGCCGCGGACAGCGTCGTCCCGCCCCGCAGCGCGAGCGCGTCGTCGAACGCCGCCGGGGAGTAGAGCGGCGGCGTCGTCGTGGGCAGCGCCTCGAACGCGTCGCGGACGGCGCGGTCGCCGTAGCGGTCGCTGAGCCAGTGGATGAACAGGCTCGAGCCGTACGGCTTGATGTTCGCCGGGTCCGCGCCGTCGTCGAGGTTGTAGTAGGTCAGTGGGACCTCGGGCAGGGATGCCCAGCGCGTCATGTAGCTCTGCCAGTCGTTGCCCTCGGGGTAGACCTTCTCCTCCATCCAGGTCGCCACCGCCTCGCCGATCCAGACGTCGAAGCGACCGTCGATCGCGAACTGGAGCACGTGGTTGTACTCGTGCGCCGCGGTGACCTGGAGCGGCACGGTCGGGTCGTCGAAGCCGAACTCCTCGATCGCGTAGTCGTCGTCCATGACCATGTACGACGGCCACTGGAATGTGCCGTCGACCGGCTCGGTGTTGGCGTAGCCGTAGCAGCAGTCCTGGCCGATCTCCGCGACGTAGACGTCGAAGAGGTCCTCGCCGCCGCCGGCGTCGCCGTCCGGGACCGGGTCGCCCCAGCCCAGGCCGGCGGGCGGCGGCGCGGTCTCGACCGTCCCGACGTGCTCGAACTCGCGCAGCATCTCGTCGACGTAGTCCGGCACGCCGTTCGGCGCACCCGTCCCGGCGGCGCCATGGGCATCGGTGAGGTCGGGCGCGTCCTCGGTCGTGGCCACGTAGTGGATGCAGAACGCTTCGCCGCAGACGGGCGTCTCCTCGGCGGCGCTGTACTCGACGATCCCGTCGCCGCCCGGGTCGGTGGGCCGCTCGAACAGCGCCCGCGCGCGGCGCGCGTCGGCGCCGCGCAGGTGGCTGCGGTTGAGCGCGAGCGCGCGCAGGGCGAGCGTGACGTCGCGCTTGCCGAGCTCACCGCGCAGCGCCTGCTCGGCGCGCTCGAGCGCCCGCTTGGCCGACCGCTCCTGCGGGTCCGCCGCGCCGGCCGGGGCCGCGCTCGCGAACGCCATCAGCACTGCTCCGACCAACCCGATCATCCACCGCTTACGACCCGACATCCGACCCCTCTCCCCTGAAGTTGGGAGCGAGGCTAGCGGCTAAGGCCACGAAGTCGCCAACTGAGTGCGGACGGCCCTGAAGGCGCTCCAAATGCCCGATGTAAGGGGGGTCGGCGTAGCCCAATATGGCTCTCATGCCGAATCCCGATCGAAGGGGCCACATGCTCTCTCCCGCTTCCTACGTCGCCGCCGAGCAGCTCGCCGACCGCCAGGCGGACGCGGTCGCCTTCCGGGCCGCCCGCGACGCCGCGCCGGTCGTCACCGCGCCGCGCGACCACCTCGTCCTGCGCCGCTCCGTCCCCGCGGACGCCGCGGTGCTGTCGCGCCTCGCACAGCTCGACGGCGCGCCGCGCCCCGCCGGCGCCGTGCTGGTCGCCGAGCTCGACGGCGAGATCGTCGCCGCCGTGCCGTTCGACGGCGGCCGCGCGATCGCCGACCCGTTCCGCCCCACCGCGGACCTCGTCGACCTGCTGCGCGCGCGCAGCGCCAAGCCCGCGCCTGTCCGCCGGCTGCCGCGCCTGCGCCCCCACCTGCGCCCGCGGATCGCCGCCTAAGGGGCCCTCACCCGCGAGTAAGGGACCCCATGCCCACTCTCACCGAAGGAGCCACGCCATCCATTCCGACCTCATCATCCACTTCGCCTCCGCCCGCGCCTTCCGGACCTCATACTCACCCAGTGGCAACTCGCATGACCAGCAGCCGCCTGATCGGGCGCACGGCGGAGCTCGCCGAGCTCGAGGCCGCGCTGGGCGACGCGGCGGCTGGGAGGCCGTCCCTGGCCTTCGTCGCGGGTGAGTCCGGCGTCGGCAAGTCCCGCATGGTGGCCGAGTTCGCGCGCCGCACGCGGGACTCCGGGGCGCGCGTCGCGATCGGCGAGTGCGTCGAGCTCGGCGAGGAGGAGCTCCCCTACGCCCCGATCGTGAGCGTCCTCCGCTCGCTCGCCCGCGAGGGCGACGCCGTCCTCGACGTCCTTCCCCCCGGTGTCCGCGCCGAGCTCGCCACCCTCCTCCCCGAGCTCGGCGACGGCGCCGGGGGCGAGCCGCTGCGCGCGAACGAGACGACGCTCGGCCAGCCGCGCCTGTTCGAGGCGCTGCTGACGCTGCTCGACCACCTCGGCCGCGAGCAGCCGTTCGCGCTCGTGCTCGAGGACATCCACTGGGCCGACCGCTCGACGCGCGCCTTCCTCGTCTTCCTCGGTCGCAGCCTGTGGACCGAGCGCGTCCTCGTGATCGCGACCTACCGCTCCGACGAGCTGCACCGCCGCCACCCGCTGCGCCCCCTGCTCGCCGAGCTCGAGCGCGACACCCGCGCCCGCCGGATCGAGCTGACGCGGCTGACGCGCGACGAGCTCGCCGACCTGCTCGACGACATCCTCGGCGGGCCGCCCGACGCCGAGCTGCTCGAGCGCCTCTATACCCGCAGCGAGGGCAACCCGCTGTTCACCGAGGAGCTGCTGGCGGCACGGCTCGACGGCCGCGGCGGGCTGCCGACGACGCTGCGCGACGCGCTGATGGTCCGCATCGAGCGCCTCAGCGAGCCGGCCCAGGAGGTCCTGCGGCTGCTCTCCGCCGCGCGCGTGATCTCGCACGACGTGCTCGCCGACGCGAGCGGCCTCGGCGGGGCCGAGCTGCGCACCGTCGTGCGCGAGGCCGCGGAGTCGAACGTGATCGTGGCCGACGAGCGCGGGCGCTACCAGTTCCGCCACGCGCTGCTGCGCGAGGTCGTCCACGACGATCTCCTCCCGGGCGAGCACGCCGAGCTGCACCTCGCGCTGGCGCGCGCGCTCGAGGCCCAGGCCGCCGAGAGCGGCGACGACGCGATCCTCAGCGCCGGCATCGCTCACCACTACCTGTCGGCCGGCTGCCAGCGCGAGGCGCTGATGTGGTCGGTGCGCGCCGCCGACGCGGCGGAGCGCGTCCACGCCCACGGCGAGGCGGGCTCGCAGCTCGAGCGCGCGCTCGACCTGTGGTCGCGCGTGCCCGACGCGATGGAGCAGGCCGGCTGCGACCGCGTCCACCTGGTGGGCCGCGCCGCGCGCGCCCTGATCAACGACGGCGCCCACCCGCGCGCCGAGGCGCTGCTCAAGCAGGCGCTGGGCGACGTGGACGAGCAGGAGCAGCCGCGGCTGGCGGCCGGGCTGCTCGAGCTGCTGTCGCGGGCGCAGTGGTCGCTCGGCCGCGCCGAGGACGCGCGGGAGGCGGTCGCCCGCGCCGTCGCCCTGCTGCCCGAGGACGAGGCCCAGAGCCCCGAGCGCGCCCGCATCTTCTCGCGGCAGGCCAAGATCGCGATGCTGCAGGGCCGCTTCAGCGAGGTGCTGCCGGCGGCGCGCGCGGCGCTGGCCGCCGCCACCGATTCCGACGCCGGGCCGCGCGCCGACGCGCTCAACGCGATGGGCCTCTCGCTGATCCTGCTCGGCGACGTCGAGGAGGGCAGCGACTGCCTGCGCGAGGCGATCGCGATCTCCCCCGTGGGCTTCGAGCGCACGAGCGCCTGGTCCAACCTGGCGGATGCGCTGCACATCGTCGGGCGCTCGCGCGAGGGCTACGACGTCGCGGAGCAGGGCCTCGCCGAGACCACGGGCCCGGGCCGCGGCAGCGACTGGCTGACGATGACGCTGGGCGAGATCGGCTGGGACCTCGGCGAGTGGGCGGCCGCGCGCCGCCGCCTCCCGCCCGGCGACCGCCGCCACGTCGGCATCACCTTCGCCTACGTCGAGCTCAAGCGCGCGGAGGTCGCGCTCGCCGACGCCGAGCACGAGGCCGCGCGCGCGTCGCTGAACCGGGTCGCCGACCTCGTGATGGGCTCGCGCGAGCCGCAGTTCATCGGGCTGGCCGGCTCGCTGCGCGGGGAGCTCGAGCGCCGCTGCGGCGACCTCGCGGCCGCCCGCGCCGCCGTCGACGACGGCCTCGACGCGATCGAGTTCTGCTCCGAGGACCTGGCCCGGATCGCGCGCATGTCGGAGACCGGCGCGTGGATCGAGGCCGACGCCGCCCAGCGCGCCCGCGACCTCGGCGACGCCGAAGCCGAGGCCGAGGCGATCGCCCGCGCCGAGGGCTTCGTGATGCGGGCCGAGGCCTGCGCCTCCGACGGCCGGCCGGTCGAGGCGGCGCGCCTCGCCTCGGCGCGCGCCCATCTCGCGCGCGCCCGCGGCGCGGCCGATCCGGACCTCGACGCCGCCGCGGCCGAGGAGTGGCGGGCGCTCGAGCGCCCGTACCACGTGGCGATCGCGGAGCTGCAGCGGGCGGAGACGCTCGCGTCCCGCGGCGACCGCGAGGCCGCCGCCGAGCAGCTCACCGACGTGCTCGCCGCCGCGAGCCTGCTCGGGGCCGTCTGGCTGCGCGCCGAGGCCGAGGGCCTGGCCGCCCGCGCGCGCCTGCCGATGCCGTCCGCGGAGGGCGAGCCCGCCGAGGTCGTGCCCGACAGCGGTGTGACCGCCGGCGATCCGTTCGGGCTCACGCCGCGCGAGCGCCAGGTGCTCGCGCTGGTCGCCGACGGCGCGACGAACCGCGAGATCGGCGCGCAGCTCTACATGGCCGAGAAGACCGCGAGCGTGCACGTCTCGCGCATCCTCGCCAAGCTCGAGGTGCGCAGCCGCACCGAGGCGGCGGCCGTCGCGCACCGCCTCGGGCTCGGCGGAACCGCCACGCGCTGACGCCTAGGCTGGGAGGCATGGCCACTCCCCAGCAACCCATCGACTCCGGCTTCGGCGCCCGCAGCACGGCGGCCGAGGTCCTGGAGGGCATCGACCTCTCCGGCCGGCTCGCGATCGTGACCGGCGGCTACTCCGGGCTCGGGCTCGAGACGGTGCGCGCGCTCAGCGGCGCGGGCGCCGACGTGATCGTCCCGGCGCGTCGCCCCGAGCACGCCGCCGAGGTCCTCGGGGGCGTCGAGCGCGTCGCGGTCGGGGCGCTCGACCTCGGCGACCTCGACAGCGTGCGTTCCTGCGCGCAGTTCGTGCTCGACGCCGGCCGCAGCGTCGACATCCTCATCAACAACGCCGCGATCATGGCGTGCCCTGAGACGCGCGTGGGACCGGGCTGGGAGGCGCAGTTCGCCACCAACCACCTCGGCCACTTCGCGTTCGCGAACCTGCTGTGGCCGCTGCTCGCCGCCGACGGCGGCGCTCGCGTCGTCGCGCTCTCCTCGACCGGTCACAAGCTCTCGCCGATCCGCTTCGACGACCTGATGTGGGAGACGACGCCGTACGAGAAGTGGCCGGCCTACGGCCAGGCGAAGACCGCCAACAGCCTGTTCGCCGTCCAGCTCGACGCGCTCGGCCAGGACGCCGGCGTCCGCGCCTTCGCGGCGCACCCCGGCGGGATCATGACCCCGCTCCAGCGCCACCTCTCGCGCGAGGAGATGATCGCCTCGGGCTGGATGGACGAGGACGGCAACGTCGACGACCGCTTCAAGACGCCGGAGCAGGGCGCCTCGACGTCGACCTGGGCGGCCACGTCGCCGGCGCTGGCCGGGATGGGCGGGGTCTACTGCGAGAACTGCGACATCGCGAAGCCGACCGAGGTGGGCTCGCCCAGCGCCCGCACCGAGGGCGTCGACGCCCACGCGATCGACCGCGACGACGCGGCGCGGCTGTGGGCGGTGTCGGCTGAGCTCACCGGCGTCGACGCGTTCGCGACCGCCTGAACGACGGCGGCGGTCCCCGCCGTGGCGGCGGGGACCGCGGGGCGCGGCTAGGCGGCGACCGGCACCGCGACCGCGCGGGCGTGCTGCGCCGCCGGGCGGCGCAGGATCCCGCGGGCGATGATCGCGTAGGCGATCAGCAGCGCGACCGAGGAGACGACGATCATCGCGGGGGCGCCGGCGAACCCGACGACGATGCCGGCGAGCAGGAACACCGGCAGCCAGGCGGGGGCGACGCGGGCCTTCCACGCCGTCACGGCGATCAGGATCATGCCGAGGCTGAAGCCGATGATGGCCGGGACCTGCGCGATCGCGGCCAGGCCGTAGCCGCCCGCCGCGTCACCGACGGCGACGGCCTGGGCGGGCGGGAGCTCCGTCGCGAGCGCGAGGTCGTAGAAGTCGACCAGGACCATGCCCGGCAGGATCGTCGCGCCGAAGAAGCAGAGCACCGAGGTGACGCCGCGCAGCACGCGCGGAGCGGCGGTCGTGTGGCGCAGGATGGTGAAGTTCGCCAGCCCGAGGAGGGCGTAGCCGAACACGAGCAGGAGGCAGGCGATCTGGCCCTGCGTCGGGTGGGCGGCGAGCGCGGCCTGGTAGGCGGCGGTCGTCTTCTCCGACTCCCAGGGAGTGGTCGCCATTCCGGCGAGGGTGACGACGGGACCAGCGACGAGGGCGGCGCCGGTGAGGCGGCGCTGGCTGGGTGAGAGGCGAGTGGGGTTCATGCGACGAAGCCTGCCGTCGCGGCGCCCGGCTTTCGTCGGCCGGGCTGATGATCTGCGCTGCCGCAGGAGAGGACGCGGCGTCCTCCTCGAGGAGGACTACAGGCGCCAGGGCGGGGTGCCGAGCGCGGCCGCCTCCGGGAACGTCTCGAGCGCGCGGTCGACGGTGTGGAGCCACTCGAAGGTCAGGCCCTTGCAGTGGTTGCGCTCGACCCCCGCGCCGGTCATGCGCGCGAGGCCGCGCTCGTGCTCGATCGCGCTGCTGGTGTAGACCGCGTCCTCGGGCACCACCGCGCGGAAGCCGAGGTCGACGAGGCCGATCGCGGACTGGGCGACGCAGACGTCGGTCTCGAAGCCGACGAGCACGGCGGTGCTCCTTCCGGTGGCGCGGATCGCCTCGACCGCCTCCGCGCAGAAGGTCAGGCCGAAGGTCGGCTTCTCGATCACCGGCGTGCCGGCGGGCACGCGCTCGAGGATCCCCGGGTCGGTGTGCCCGTTGCGCTCCGGCCCTTCCTCGACGACGACGATCGGGACGTCGAGCAGCGCGGCGAGCCCGGCCATCCACGTGATGCGGGTGACGGCGTCGGCGGCGCGCCGCGCGTCGTCCTCGCTCAGCCCGTCATAGGCGAAGAACCCAGGCTGCGCGTCGACGACCACGAGGACGCTCTCCTCGCGGCGGACGAGCGGCACTAACCGGCCGTGCCGAGCGCGCGATGCTCCGTGCGCATCTCGGAGAGGATCCGCTCGAGGCGGGGCTCGGTGCTGGTGTCGACGTGGGTCATCGCCGCGGCGACCGCGGGGTGCGCCTGCGCGATCTGCGCGTGCATCTCGTGCGCGACGGCGCGGTAGCTGGGGTGGCCCTCGCGGCCGGAGCGCAGCTCGATCGTGTGCATCGCCTCGCGCGCGTTCATGTCCATGATGTAGCGGATCCGGAAGCCGAGGCAGAGCGCGTAGGGCGCGGCGTCGCGCAGGCCCGCCGCGACGAGCCGCTCGTACTCCTCCTCGGAGCGCTCGAGCGCGCGGGCGTAGAGGTCGCCCGCCCCCGCCTCGACGACCTCGCCGGGCACGCCGGCGCCGAGGTCGGGCGTCAGGGTCTGCCACTGGAGCGTGAGCATGCGGTGGCGCTGGAGGTCGCGGAACGCGCCGTAGTCCGAGACGACCTCGAAGCGGTAGCGCAGCGCCTCGAAGCCGCGGCCGGGGCGGTGGCGGCGGTTCGCGCGGTCGCCGACCAGGTCGGCGAGCAGCTCCGCGCGCTCGGCCGGTGCGAGGCGGGCCACCTCCTCGCGCGTGCGCTCCTCGCTCGTCCCGGCGGCCTCGAACAGCAGCGCGGCGAGCAGGCCGTCCTCGTCGCCGTCGACGTGCAGGAGGCGCACCGACGGGCGGTCCTCGTCGGCGTCGGCGCGGTCGAGCCCGAGCCGCGCGGCCCAGCGCGCGCCGGCGTCGCGGCGGCGCTCGAGGTAGCGCACCCACTCGCCGCCGCGCTCGGGCCGCTCGACGCGGGAGACGAAGCTCGGCATCACGGCCTTGATCGCGTCGAGGATCGCGCCGCCGTAGAAGCGCGCCTCCGGCAACGGGTGGCCGAGCAGGTGCAGGATCAGCTGCTCGTAGGCCTGGCCGGTCGCGTAGATGCCCATGTGCGAGAGCGAGGCGGCGGGCAGCAGGCCGCGCAGCAGGTCGTAGGCCTTGGCGTTGACGGCGCGTCGGCGCGCGGCGTCCGACTCGCCCTCGGCGCGCGGGTAGCTCTCGTCGACCCACGCGCGCACGACCGGCAGTGCCTCCGCGTAGGCGTCGAAGAGCGAGTCCATCGCGGCTTCGTACTGCGGGCCGAGCCCGGGGTCGCGGTAGTAGCGGTAGCCGCCGCCGGGCATCGGCGCGTCGTAGGCGATGTAGCGCGTGGACTGCTCGAGGTAGGCGCCGAGCCGCGGGCGCTGGAGGACCTTGGTGAGGATGTTGCTCGTCCACTCGCAGGCGACGTGCGCGCCGCCGAGCTGCGCGACGGAGTCGTCGCCGTAGCCGACGAAGATGCGCTCGTAGAGCTCGGCCGCGCGCCTGCCCTCGTCGCCGTCGTAGCCGTGCGTCGTCTCCGGCAGCGAGTCCGCGAACTCGTCGAGGAACAGCCGCCGCAGCGTGCCGGGGTAGCGCGAGTAGCGGGCGAACAGCGCGCCCTTGACCGTCTCGGGCAGGTTGGTGAGCGCGAAGACGGGGCCGTCGAGGTCGGTGAAATGCGGCGCGAGGCGGGCGCGCTCGGCTTCGCTCAGGTCGTCGGACGGGTAGCGCATCGGGGCGGTTGACCCTAGCGCCGGAGGCTGACGGGTTCGAGGCCGTCTTCCACGACCGCGGGTAACCTCGGGATGAAGGTCAGCGGCAACCGAAGGGAGCGAGCATGACGATCAGCAGGGCGGTGCCGAACATCAAGTCGGACCGGCCGGCCGAGACGCGCGACTTCTTCGTCGAGCTGCTCGGATTCGAGGTGGCGATGGACATCGACTGATCGTGACCGTCGCGTCACCGGACAATCCCGCCGTGCAGGTGAGCATCATCGCCAACGACGACCCTGCGGCGCCGCATCTCGGTCGGAGTCGACGACGTCGATGCCGTGCACGCCAAGGCCTTGGAGCAGGGCTTCGAGATCGTCTACACCCTCCGGGACGAGCAGTGGGGCGTCCGGCGGTTCATGCTCCGCGAGCCGACCGGCACCGTCGTCAACGTCGTGTCGCACCGCTCGCGCTGAGCGGCGGGTCACTGTCGGAAGTCCTTCAGCCCGCCGCTCGCCGCCGGCGCGCGCGAACCACGCGGTGCCGGCTTCGAAGAGCAGGGCGAAGGCCGCGATGACCAGCACGTACGTGGCCCAGGGTGGCACGGAGTAGCCGGCGACCAGACAGGCGCAGGCGAGGAGGAGTGGCCCGATGTACCGCAGGCGCTGGTGCTTCGCGCGCATCACCGCGTAGGGTACTCCCCTCGCGGATCTGGTCGGCCCGCATGTGCGCCCCGGCCCGCGCAGTGGCGCGTACCCGGCATCGATGGCACGAGCGTGGTCCGTCCGAGATCCTGCAGGCCATCCGAGGCCTCCAACGGACAGACGAAGGCCCGCGCGGAGCACCTGTTCGTCTCGGAGGCGAGTGCCACGGGCGATCGGCACCGACCCAGGGCTGGCTGCGCCGCTCGCGGAACGTCAGCCTGAGCCTTGCGCTCGCGTTGTTCGTCGTCCTCGCGGCGGCCGCGGCGTCGTCCGCGGCCGTCCGCTCGTTCGCGCCCGCGGACGACGGCTGGGTGAGCTCACGAGGCCCCGGCGCGGGGCATGGCAAGGGCTCGCGACTGCTCGTTGGCGGCCGCGAGCGACGGCGGGCATATCTCAAGTTTGCCGTCAGCGGCCTCAGGACGCCGCCCCAGCGCGTCACGCTCGTCCTGCGCTCGCTGACCGCGGGCCATCACGGACGCTTGAGGCTGCGCGCGGTCCATGCCCGGCCGTGGTTCGAGCACACCCTCACGCGGCGGTGGCCCCTCGTCTCGGGCGGACGCTGCACCGCCGCACCGTTCACGGACGCAGCCGCATAAAGTTGTCCCTCACGAAGCGCGTCCGCCGGAACGGGACCTTCACGTTCGCGCTCACGTCCCGCAGCCGGCGCACGCTGGCTCTCAACTCGGCCGAGGCCTTCCGGCGACGTGCGCCCCGGCTGGTCATCACCGGCGACGTCGCACCGGCTCCGCCGGCGCCGGGAAGCGGCGGGGGGTCGTCACCGCCCACCTCCGGCGGCGCGACGCCGCCCCGCCCCCCACGGCCGGCGGCGGCGGGCCCGGGCATGCGACCACACGCCCCCCGCGGTCAGCGGTGCTCTCGGACGCTGCGGCCGCCGGGCACGTGCGGCATGCCCGTGAGCTGCGTCCCGACAACGCCACGGCGAATCACACTGTGCCCACCGGGCAGCAACTCACCGATTTCCGCTCGGCGTCGCCGAAGCAGCCCTATACGTCCCACGTGAGCGGGCACTTCGTCGGCAGCACCGACGAGATCATCCAGTGGGCCGCCTGGAAGTGGGGCGTCGACGAGGACGTGATCCGCGCGGTGGCGGTCACGGAGCCGGGCTGGCACCAGGACGCCGTGGCCGGCGACGGCATCACCTTCGGGCTGATGCAGGTCAAGACGCCGCGGGGGGAGGCGGTAACGGCTGGCCGGGAACGTTCCCTCTGGCCCGCGACTCGACGCCGTTCAACGTGGACTCCTACGGCCGGGCGTTCCGGTCGTGCTACGACGGCCGTGAGACCTGGCTCGCCGGCGGCTACTCGGCCGGGAACGGCTGGGGGTGCGTCGGGCTCTGGTTCTCGGGCGACTGGCTCGACTCGGGAGCCGCGGCGTACATCGCGCGGGTCAAGCAGCACCTGGCCGCACGACCATGGGAGCGGCCGGGATTCTGAAGCTGGACTCGGCTCTGGCCGAGCAGCGCGCAGGCGATCTACGCTCGGCGCGGGCAAACGGTTACGCGCTGACACAGTCCTCCCGCTCGTGCAGGCCGCCGCCCGCGCGCAGCGACCACGCCCGCAGCAGGTCGCGAACCTCCTGGGTGCGGCGGTAGCCCCCGCCCACCATGAGCCCGAGCGCCGCCTCCGCGCCGAGGTCGCGCTCCTCGAGCCCGACGCGCAGGACGCGGACGTCGACCGCCCCGTCGGCGTCGAGCCGCTCGGCCAGCGCGCGGAGCCGGTCGTCCCAGTCGCCCGGCCGCACCCGCAGGCGCATCACGTCGACGACGCCGTCGAGCGCGTGCAGGTTGCGCGGATCGGTCAGGTCGAGCGCGACCTCCGCCTCAACGCGGCGGCCGTGACCGCCGGGACCCGCGGCCGGAGTGCCGCGGAGCGCGGACGCGATGTCCCGCAGCGAGCCCGCGGGGCCGGTCAGGTCGATGTCGCCGTGCCAGCGTGCCGCGGTGCGGAGCCGCAGCTCGACGGGCCGCCCGTGCACGGAGGTGACCTCGAGCGTCACCGCGCCGGCCGAGCGCGCATGGACGGCGCCGATCACCGCGCCGAGGCGCCCGGCCGCCTCGAAGTCGAGGCGGTCGTACCACGTGACGCGCCCGCCGCGGGCGACGCGGCGGCCCAGGATCGCCCCCGCCTCGCCCTCCTCCTCGGCACCCATCCGACCGCGGCGCACGCCGCCGCGCACCGCCGCGGCGAACTCGCCGTACGGACCGCCCTCCTTGAAGGTGGCGTCGGCCGCCGGCATCTGCGGCGCCCCGTGCTTCTGGCAGATCGGGCAGGCCTTGCCCAGCACCCGCTTCGCCTCCCCGCCGAGCGACTCACGCGGCGCCCAGCGCCGCACGAAGGCCGCCGCCGCGGCGAAGGTCTTGAACTCCCACGTCCGCCCCGCGTTGAACTGCGCGCCCAGCCCGCCCCGGAGGCCGAGCGCGCGTGGCGCCCGGGATCTGCAGGCCCACGCCGACCGTCGCACCCCCGCCGGCGCTGTCCGTGAAGGAGACCGCGGCCGAGCCGTCCGACCGGCGCTCGACGAGCAGCGCGTCGCCGCGCCCGAGCCGCACGACCAGCAGCCGCCCGCCGAGGCGCTCGCGGTCCGTGCGCGCGTGGACGAGGCACGGGGCGAGCCCGGCCGCGCGCGCCTCGCCGTTCGTGCAGATCCCGCCCGCGACGAGGCAGATCCCGTGGCGCACCGTCGCCGCCACCGCCGTGGCCAGCGACGGCGGGGACCCCACCGCCGCGGCCCCCGCCACGATCGCCCCCACCACTGCGAGGAGGGCGACGTACTCGGCGGAGGCCTGGCCGGCGATGGAGCGTGGGGGAGGCACAGCCCACCGCTTAGGCGGCGGGCGGGAAGAACTCGCCCCACTTCATATTGCTACCTGGTAATATGAGCGCCGATGACCGCCTACGCCGCCGTCGCCGAGCCGTCCCGCCGCCAGATCCTCGATCTCCTGCGCGACGGCGAGCGGTCGGTGAACGACCTCGTGGCCCGCCTGGACCTCAGCCAGCCCGGCGTCTCCAAGCACCTCAAGGTGCTGCGCGAGGCCGGGCTCGTCGAGGTCCGGCCCGACGGCAAGCGCCGCTGGTACGGGCTGCGGGCCGAGCCGCTGGCGGAGGTCGCCGGCTGGCTCGAGCCCTACCGCCGCCACTGGGCGGAGCGCTTCGACGCCCTTGAACAGCACCTGGAGGAGAACCCCACATGATCGCCACCCAGCAAACCGTCGACGGCCGCCCCGCGCTGCGCCTCGAGCGCCGCTTCGGCCATTCGATCGAGCGCGTCTGGCGCGCCGTCACCGAGCCGGACGAGCTCGCCCGCTGGTTCGTGGCCGAGGTGCCGTGGACGCCCACCGCCGGAGAGGAGTTCGAGGCGGCCGACGCGTCCGGGCGCATCACGGAGCTCGAGCCGCCGCGGCTGATCGCCTGGACCTGGGACGTCGAGGCCTACAGCTTCGAGCTCACCACCGACGGCGACGGCTGCGTGCTCGTCTTCACCCACGTCTTCAACCCGGCGTACGGCCCCGACTGGCAGCACGCCGCGGGCTGGGAGATGTACCTCGACCGGCTCGACGCCCACCTCGCCGGCGGCTTCCTCTCCGAGGAGGACGCGCACGCGCGCGGCGACGAGCTCAAGCAGCGCTACCGCGAGAGCTTCACGAGCGCCTAGAGCAGGCCGGCCAGCGCGGCGCCGGCGTCCTGCGCGACGTCGAACAGCGGCCCGGGGTAGATCCCCATCGCGAGCGTCAGCGCCGCGCAGACCACCGCGACCAGGGCGACCTCGAACTGGCGCTCGGCGCCGCGCTCCGGCACCTCCACCACCGCTTCCTCGTCGGCCTCCACCGAGCCGCCCGCGATCGCGGGGCGCCCACCCGGCGTCACCAGCGAGGCGGGTGAGCGCGCGGCGCCGGGCGCGACGAGCCAGACCGCCGCGACCACCCGCAGGTAGTACGCGAGCGAGATCGCCGAGCCGAGCACGATCGCGACGCCGAGGAACGCGTAGTCGTTGGAGACGGCCGCGTCGATCAGGTAGATCTTCCCGAAGAAGCCCGCGGTGACCGGGAAGCCGGCCAGCGAGAGCATCGCGATCGTCATCGGCCACGCCAGCCACGGGCGGTCGGCCCCGAGCCCGTGCAGCGAGCGCAGGTCGTCGCCGTACGGGGTCTCGCGCTCGCGCGCGACGATCACCGCGAACGCGGCGAGGTTCATGACCGCGTAGGCGAACAGGTAGAAGACGACGGCCGAGGCGCCCAGCCGCGTCGAGACGACGACCCCGGCCAGCATGTAGCCCGCCTGCGCGACGGAGGAGTAGGCGAGCATGCGCTTGATCGACGACTGCCCGATCGCCCCGACGTTGCCGATCACGATCGTCGTCACGGCGAGCACCGCGAGCGCCGGCGCCCACTCGTTCGTCGCGTTGATGAGGGCGGTGTCGAACAGCCGCAGCAGGACCCCGAAGGCCGCCGCCTTCGTCGCCACCGCCATGAACGCGGTGATCGGCGTCGGCGCCCCCTCGTACACGTCGGGCGTCCACTGGTGGAACGGCGCGACGGACGCCTTGAAGGCGAGGCCGGTGACGATCAGCGCCAGCGAGGTCAGGAACAGCGCGTCGTCCTTCACCTCGCCGACCGACCGCCCGATCGTCGCGAAGTCGGTCGACCCGGTCGCGCCGTAGAGCAGCGCCAGCCCGTAGAGCAGCACCGCCGAGCCGAGCGACCCGATGATCAGGTACTTGAGGCCCGACTCCAGCGAGTGCTCGCGCCGCAGCTCCGTCGCGCACAGCACGTAGAGCGGGATCGACAGCAGCTCGAAGCCGATGAAGAGCGAGACGAGGTTCGTCGCGCCCGCGAGCACGACCATCCCCAGCACGGCCAGCAGCAGCAGCGCGTGGTACTCGCCGTGGCCCGCCTCGGCCGCCGCCAGCGAGCGCGCCGACAGCAGCACGGCCGCCACCCCGGCGAACACGAAGATCATCAGCAGCGACAGCGTCAGGTCGTCCATCGAGAGCGCGCCCGCGATCACCGACGTGTTCTCGCCCCACTGCCAGACGCCGAGCCCGGCGGCGACCAGGAGCGTGAGGATCGACAGCCCGGGCACGATCGCGGTCCGGACGAAGGCGGCGCGCAGCAGCCCGGCCATCAGCACGAGGCAGGCGCCGGCGGTCAGCGCGACGAGCGGGGAGATCGCCGCCCAGTCGAGATGCGGGCCCTTCATCGCACGACCTCCTGGATGGCGGCCTTGACGGCGGGCTCCGAGTCGCTCAGCGCGCCCTGCGGGTAGAGCGCGAACGCGAGGATGAGGAGCACGAGCGGGACGATCACGAGCGCGTCGCCGACCGTGAGCTCGCGCGAGGTCGTGCCCTCACGCGGCCGGTTGTGCATCGTCCGGATGTAGAACCGCAGCATGTAGACCGACGCCATCGCGACGCCGGTGAACGCGATGATCGCCATCGCGAGCTTCGTCTCGAACAGGCCGAGCAGGATCAGGAACTCACCGGCGAAGTTGGCCGAGCCCGGCATCGCCAGCGTGGCCAGGGCCGAGATCAGGAACAGCGTCGCCAGCACCGGCGCCCGGAAGGCCAGGCCGCCCATGTCGCGGATGTCCTCGGAGCCGTTCGACCGCTCGGCGAGCAGCGCGATGATGAAGAACAGCGGCGCGACCACGAGCCCGTGGTTGACCATCTGCAGGACCGCGCCCTGGCCGCCGCGGCCCTCGGGGTCGAAGGCGAAGATGCCGAGCACGATGAAGCCGAGCTGCGCGATCGACGAGTAGCCGAGCACGAGCCGCGCGTTCGTCTGCGTGAAGGCCTGCGCGGAGCCGTAGACGATCGAGCACAGCGCGAGCACGAGGATCAGCGTCTGGTAGTCCTGCGCCGCGGCCGGGAACAGCGGCAGCACGATCCGCAGGAAGCCGTAGGCGGCGACCTTCGAGAGCACGCCGGAGAAGATCGCCAGCGCCGGCAGCGGCATCGTCTTGTAGGCGGCCGGCATCCACGCGTGGAACGGGAACGCCGGCATCTTGATCAGGAACGCGAGCGCGAAGGTGACGAAGATCCAGCGCTGGGTCGAGTCGCTGAGGTCGGCCTTCGCGAGATCCGAGAGCACGAACGTGATCGAGCCGCCGCTGCTGTCGGCCGAGAGCACCGCGGTCGCGACCGCGCCGGCGAGCATCAGCAGCGAGCCGACGAGCGTGTAGATGATCAGCTTGTAGGTGGCCGCGATGACCTCGTCGCGGGGGCCCGCGCCCCACTGCCCGACGAGGAAGTAGAACGGCACCAGCATCAGGTCGAAGAAGAGGACGAAGAGCGCGAGGTCCTGGGCCAGGAACGCGCCGAGCACCGCGGTCTCGGCGAGCGCGAGGTGGAAGGCGAACAGGTTCGGGCGCGCGACCGGCCGCAGCAGCGTCCATACGGCGGCGGCCGCGAACAGCAGCGTGGTGAGCCCGATCAGCCACAGGTTGAGGCCGTCGAGGCCGAGCTTGTACCGGATCCCGAGCGGCTCGATCCAGGCGTCGTCGGTGACGAACTGGAGGCCGTCGACGCCGTTGTCGAAGCCGATGATGAGCCCGACCGCGAAGCCGAACGGGATCAGCGCGCCCAGGACCGCGATCCACGCCGCGATACGGCGCCCGATCGTCGCGGACAGGAGCGCCATCGCGAGCGGCCAGAAGAGCAGGATCGAGAGGTTCATCACGGCCTCAGCTCCCCGCCAGCAGGAAGTAGAGCGCGAGCGCGGTCAGGCCGAGCAGCAGCAGCGCCGCGTAGTAGCGCAGGTAGCCCGACTGGGCCGCGCGCACCGCGGCCGAGCCCGCCCGCACGGCGCCGGTGGTGCCGCCCACGAACAGCCCGGAGATCACGACGCGCTCGAACGTGTTGCGACCGAAGCGCCCGAACCACGCGAACGGCCGCACGACGAGCGTGTCGATGATCTCGTCGAAGTACCACTTGTTCACGAAGAAGCGATGCAGCGGGGCGAGGCGCGCGCGCAGCGAGGCCGGAGCCTCCGGCTTGCGCACCCACAGGTGGTAGGCGAGCGCGATGCCGCTGAGCGCGAGCACGGTGCCGATGATGAGGCCGAGCGTCGTCAGCCCGTCCGAGGGCTCGAGCGTCTCGTAGTAGCGCGAGTCGGCGAAGGTCGGCTCGAGGAAGTGGTCCAGCACGTGGCTGACCCCCGGGACCTGGAGGAGGCCGCCGATGATCGCGAGCACGGCGAGCCCGGCCATCGCGACCTTCATCGAGCCCTCGTGCTCGGCGATGTGGTGATCGGGTCCGGGGAAGCCGACGTCGGTGTCCTCGACCTCGCCCGTGGCCGGGTTGGTGTGCTCGGGCGCGTGGTAGAGGTGGCCGGTCGTCCGCAGGACCCTCGCCGGCTCGACCTCCTCGCCCCAGAACGTGCGGAAGATCATCCGGAACGTGTAGATCGCGGTCAGGAACGAGCTGAAGAACCCGGCCACGGCCAGCGCGACGTGCCAGTCGTCGCGGGCGGCGACGAAGGCGAGGATCTCGTCCTTGGAGAAGAAGCCGGCGAACGGCGGGACGCCCGACAGCGCGAGGCCGCCGATCAGCATGCAGCCGAACGTGAACGGCATCGCGCGCCGGAAGCCGCCCATCTCGTCGAGGTTCTGGTTGCCGGCCATCGCGGCGATCACCGAGCCGGCCGCCATGAAGAGCAGCGCCTTGAAGAACGCGTGCGTCATCAGGTGGAAGAGGCCGGCGGTGTAGGCCGCGCTCGAGACGGCCATGATCATGTAGCCGATCTGGGACATCGTCGAGTAGGCGATGACGCGTTTGAGGTCGGTCACCACGAGCGCGATCGAGGCCGCGATGACGAGTGTCACGCAGCCGACGACCGAGCCGACGTCGGCGGCGGTCGGGGCCTGCTCGAAGAGCGGGTGCATGCGCGCGATCAGGTAGACGCCGGCGGTCACCATCGTGGCCGCGTGGATCAGGGCCGAGACCGGCGTCGGGCCCTCCATCGCGTCCGGGAGCCAGGTGTGCAGCGGCACCTGGGCGGACTTCGCGAACGCGCCGATGAGCAGCCCGATGCAGCCCGCGACGAGATCGCTGTCGTTGCGCGTGAAGTCCTCGCCGACCGACTCGAACGTCGTGAGGAAGTCCAGCGAGCCCGAGCCCTTGAAGATGAAGTAGGTGCCGATCACGAGCCCGACGTCGCCGACGACGTTGATGACGAACGCCTTGATGCCCGCCCGCGTCGCCGTCTCGCGCCGGTACCAGAACGAGATCAGCAGGTAGGACGCGGCGCCGACGAACGCCCAGCCGACGATCAGGATGATGAAGTTGCCGGCCAGGACCAGCAACAGCATCGAGAAGACGAAGAAGTTCAGGTACGCGAAGAAGCGCGTGTAGCCGCGGTCCGCCTTCATATAGGCGACCGAGTAGAGGTGGATCAGCGTCGACACGCCCGAGACCGCCAGCGCCATGAAGATCGAGAGCGGGTCGAGCAGCAGCGACAGCTGCGCGTCGACCCCGACGGTGTTGGCGTAGTTCCACGCGACGGTGACGACCTGGCGCTCCTCCGGGCCGCGGTCCTGGAGCGTGATCAGCGCGCCGACCGCGGAGGCGAACGAGAGCGCGATCGCGACCGTCCCGATCAGGCCCGGCGCGCGCTCGCCCCACTGCTTGTAGCCGAGCGAGATCACCAGGCAGCCCGCGAGCGGGAACACGAGGATCAGCCAGCCGAAGGTCTGGACCGACATCAGCCCTGGAGCTCCCGCAGCTCGTCGACGTCGATCGGCAGGCGCCGCCGGTACAGCGCGACGATCAGGCCGAGCCCGACCGCCACCTCACAGGCGGCGACGACCATGACGATGAGGGCGAAGATCTGACCTTCCTGGTTGCCGTGCGCGCGCGCGAAGGCGACCAGCGCGAGGTTGGCCGCGTTGAGCATCAGCTCGAGCGAGAGCAGCACGACGAGCGGGTTCCTGCGCGTCAGCACGCCGCCGACGCCGGTGCAGAACACGATCGCCGAGACGCAGAGGTACCAGGTGATCGACATCGCTAGCGCCCGGGCGGCCCGGCCGCCTCCTGGAGGGAGCCGCGCTCGGCGTCGGTCAGGGTGCCGGACTCCGGCGAGCGCAGGAGGTCGGCGACCGACAGCTCGCGCGAGTCCTCGAGCCCGGAGCGGCGGCGGGCGAGGATCACGGCGCCGACCGCGGCCACCAGCAGCAGCAGCGAGGCCAGCTCGAACACGAGCAGGAACTTGGTGAGGAAGAGCTTGCCCATCTCCGCGGGCGAGCCGAAGCCGGGGAAGAAGCCGCTGCCCTCGCTGTCGAGCACGCTCAGGCCGGAGCCGAGGATCGCGAAGGCGAACTCCACCAGCAGGGCGCCCGAGAACAGCATCGCGATCGTCCGCATGCCGGGGCCGTGGCTCTGCGTCAGCGGCCGGTCGTCGCCGCCGACGTAGGCGACCACGAACACGTAGAGCACCATGACCGCGCCGGCGTAGACGATCACCTGCGCCGCGGCGACGAACTCCGCGCGCAGCAGCAGGAACAGCGCCGCCAGGCCGAGCAGGTGGCAGACGAGCGCGAGCACCGAGTAGAACGGGTTGCGCAGGCCGACCGTGCCGAAGGCCCCGGCGAGGACGACGATTGCGGCGAAGAAGAAGAGGACCTCGGCCATGAACGGGGCGCGATGTTAGTGCCGCAGCGCCGCTATTCGCCCGCGGCCCGTAGCGGGCTCCGCTCGAGCGGCTCGGCCAGCAGCATCTCCTTGGTGAAGATCAGGTCGGAGCGGTTGTAGTCCGACATCTCGTAGTCGTGCCCCATCGTGATCGCGTCGAACGGGCACGCCACCTCGCAGTAGCCGCAGAAGATGCAGCGCGAGAGGTTGATCTCGTAGACGGCCGCGTAGCGCTCGCCGGCCGACACGCGGTTCTCCGGGGTGTTCTCGGCCGCGACGACGCGGATGCAGTCGGCCGGGCAGGCCGCCGCGCAGAGCGAGCAGCCGACGCACTTCTCGAGGCCGGAGTCCTCGAAGCGGTGGAGCTTGTGGCGGCCGCGGAAGCGCGGGTACACCGGCACCTTCTCCTCCGGGTACTGGATCGTCTTCGGGCCTTCCACCAGCCGCGCGAAGGTCGTCTTCAGACCTCGCAGCGTCTCGCCGAAGGCTCGGTACGCGCCGCCCGCGCCACCGGGGCGGGGGCCACGCTGGACGGCGACGACATCGTCGCCCGGGTTCCACGGGGTCACCAGATCACCACCAGGATTGCGGTCACGAGGGCATTGAGGGTGGCCAGCGGCAGCAGGATCTTCCAGCCGAAGGACATCAGCTGGTCGTACCGCAACCGCGGGAGCGTCGCGCGCACCCAGATGAAGAAGCAGGAGAAGATGATGATCTTCACCAGGACGACGATCGGGTCGACCCAGGTCGGCGGGTCGACGAAGGGGATGTTCCAGCCGCCGAGGAACAGCGTCACGGTGAGGCCGGAGACGACGAGCACGTTGAGGTACTCGGCCGCGAAGTACGCGGCGAAGCGCCCGCCGCCGTACTCGGTGTTGTAGCCGCCGACCAGCTCGGCGTCGGCCTCGGCGAGGTCGAACGGCGGGCGGTTGGTCTCCGCGAAGCCGGCCACCACGAAGATCAGGAAGCCGACGAACTGCGGGACGACGAACCAGACGTTGTCCTCCTGCCAGCCGACGATCTCCGTCAGCGACAGCGAGCCCGCCTGCATGACGACGCCGATGATCGCGAGGCCCTGCGAGACCTCGTAGGAGATCAGCTGCGCGGCGGCGCGCATCGAGCCGAGGAAGGAGTACTTCGAGCCCGAGGCCCAGCCGCCCAGCATCAGCCCGTAGAAGGCGATGCCGCCGAAGGCGAAGGCGAAGAGGATGCCGATGCTCGCGTCGACGCCGTAGAGGCCGACCTTCGTGCCGAAGATGTCGACCGTGTCCGAGAACGGGATGATCGCGACCGTCGCGCAGGCGGTCATCATCGAGATCGCGGGCGCGATCGCGAACAGCCAGCCGATCGACGAGCGCGGCCGGAACTGCTCCTTGAACACGAGCTTGCCGATGTCGGCCATCGGCTGCAGCATCCCGAAGGGCCCGACGCGGTTGGGGCCGTAGCGGTGCTGGAAGCGCCCGAGCAGCTTGCGCTCGACCAGCAGGATGACCGGCACGAGCTGGAACACGATGGCGAAGATCAGGACGCCCTTGAGGATCTGGATCCACCAGGCCTCGTAGTAGCCGACCTCGGCGAACACGTTCATGCGCCGTGCCCCGACTGGCCGTTGGTGGGCGGGATCTCGAGCCCGGCGGACGGCGGCGCCTCGGCGAGGCCCTCGACGGCGGGCGCGACCTGGACCGCGACGGCGCCCGGCTGGAGGTCGGGGCCGGCGACGCGGACGATCTGCACGAGCGCGTCCGTCAGCGCGTTGGAGGGCTGGTCGGGCGTGCCCTCGGCGATGAAGACGGAGCCGTTCGGGACCGCCGCGCGCAGGCGCACCGGGCCGCGCACGCGCGTGCCGTTGCGATGCCCGAGCTCGACGTGGTCGCCCTCGCCCACGCCGAGGCGCTCGGCGTCGCGCGGGGAGAGCTCGACGACCTGCTGCGGGCGCAGGAACTGGAGCGCCGGCGAGACGTCGACCTCCTTGGAGCTCCACAGCGAGCGGTAGGTGCCGAGCCGCAGCGCGCCCTTCGTGGCCCGCGGCGCGCGCGCCCCGCGCGGGACCTTCAGCGCGACCGGCTCCCAGGGCGTCCCGGCGAACTTCGCGGCGGCGGCCTCGTGGGCCGGCCAGCGCACGCCGCGCCCGCCGATCAGGTCGAGCGACAGCCCCTCGTAGAACGGGACGGCCTCGAACAGCTGGCGCGAGGCGACCGGGCCGGCGACGACGCCGAGGTCGTGCCCGGCGCGCGCGGCGACGTCGGCGATGACCTGCCAGCCGGCGCGGACCCCGCCGCCCTGCGTCGTGCCCTTGGCGCGGCCGATCGCGGCGCGCAGACGCTGGAGGCGGCCGTCGGGGTGCACGAGCGTGCCCTCCTTCTCGGCGTACGCCTCGGCCGGGAAGACGACGTCGGCGTACTCGCGCACGGTCTCCGTCATCACCGACTCGTGGGCGATCACGTTCTGGGCGGCGCCCAGCGCCTGCTCCCACAGCGCGCGGTCGGGGTGCGTGCGCAGCGGGTCGGCGTGCAGGAGGTAGAGCGTGTGGAGGTCGCCGTCGGCGAGCCCCTGGGCGATCGCGTTCGCGCCGCCGCCGGGCGCGGCGAGCGTCGCGTAGCCGGGCCCGTGGCCGCCCGCGAAGCCGGCCTCGCGCAGGCCGCGGCCGTTGGTGCTGGCGGGGATCTCGAGCAGGCCGGCGCCGGGGCGGCCGGCGAGGCCGAGCCGCGAGGCGAGGTTGAGCAGCGCGCGCGCCGCGACCGCGCCGCCGGGGCCCGCGAGCAGCCGCTCGCCGTAGACGATCACGATGTCCTCGCCCGCCGCGGTCAGGGCCTCGGCGAAGGCGCTGACGGCCTCGGCGCTGGAGCCGGCGGCGCTGGCGGCGCCGCCGAGGTCGCCCACGTCGTCGGTGAGCGCGGCGTCGAGCGCGACCAGCAGGGCGGCGCTGCCGCTCGGCGCGGTGCGCAGGACGACGTCGGCGCGCGGGTCGAGCGCGGTCGGCCGCGCGCTGGCGACGGCGACGCGCACGTTGTGGCGGCGCACGCCCTTGCGGATGCGCAGGTCGAGGATCGGGGCGTCGTCGACGGGGTCGGACTCGAGCAGCACGACGGTGTGGGCGAACTCGAGGTCCGGGACGCTCGCCTGCAGCGCGGGGTCGGCCAGCG
Organism: uncultured Solirubrobacterales bacterium; assembly: GCA_963787335.1. GTDB lineage: Bacteria > Actinomycetota > Thermoleophilia > Solirubrobacterales > Solirubrobacteraceae > DASQFQ01. The sequence goes on along the minus strand of CAWBCU010000028.1, from coordinate 27,780 downwards.
CGCGCGAGACGTCGAGCGGCAGCTCGCCGCCGGGGCGCGAGGCGAGGTGGCCCGAGCCGAGGCCCTCGCGGAACAGCCGCTGCAGCAGGAACGCCTCTTCGTTGGTGGTCTCGCCGGCGGCGAGCGCTGCGGCGCGGCCGCCCGCCTTGGCCAGCGCGCCGCCGGCGGCGGCCAGCGCCTTCTCCCAGCTCGCGGGCATCAGCACCTCGCCCTCGCGCACGAGCGGCTCGGTGATGCGCTCGTCGACGTGCACGTGCTGGTAGGCGTAGCGGCCCTTGTCGCACAGCCAGCCGTCGTCGACCTCGTCGTGGTCGCGGGCGAGCACGCGCATCACGCGCTCGTCGCGGACGGTGAACTCGACGTTGCACTGGGCGGGGCAGAGCGTGCAGATCGACCCGGCGCCCTCGATGTCCCAGGGGCGCGCGCGGAAGCGGTAGGTGCTCGAGGTGAGCGCGCCGACCGGGCACAGCTCGGTGATGTTGCCGCTGAACGGGGCGACGTACGGATGCCCGTCGAACGTCCCGACGAAGCTGTGCGCGCCGCGCTCGAGCAGGATCAGCTGGTAGTCCTCGGAGATCTCCTGCGAGAAGCGCACGCAGCGGTAGCAGAGGATGCAGCGCTCGCGGTCGATCGCCACCAGCGGGGACAGCTCGAGCGGCTTCTGGAAGTGGCGCTTGGGCTCGATGAAGCGCGAGGTGCCGGGGCCCCAGCCGTAGGTGATGTCCTGCAGCGGGCACTCGCCGCCCTTGTCGCAGACGGGGCAGTCGAGCGGGTGGTTGATGAGCAGGAACTCGACGACGGCGCGCTGGGCGTCGTGCACGCGCTCGGTCTGGGTGTGGACGACCATGCCGTCCTTGACCGGGGTCGAGCAGGCGGTCTGCAGCTTCGGGATGCCCTCGATCTCGACCAGGCACATGCGGCACGCGCCGACCGGCTGGCCCAGCTTCGGCTCGTAGCAGAAGACCGGGATCTCGACGTCGCCGTACTTGGCGGCGTCGACGAGCATGGCGTTCTCGGGAGCGGTGACGTCACGACCGTCGATCGTGAAGGTCACGTCCCGCGTCGGGGGGCGGGGCATCTGGCTACGCCACCGCCGCCGTGGGATCGATGCCCGCGGGCTCGAGCATCGGGCCGGGGCCGGCGTTGCGCCCGCGGTTGACCTGCGGGATCGCGGCGCCGAGGCCGTTCTGCTCGCGGCGCATCTCGATGTGCGACTCGAACTCCTCGCGGAAGTGCTTGATCATCGAGCCGATCGGCATCGCCATCGCGTCGCCGAGCACGCACAGGCAGTTGCCGATGATCTGCTCGCAGACCGAGGCCATGATGTCGAGGTCCATCGGCGTCGCCTCGCCGCTGTCGATGCGCTCGAGCATCTTCACGGTCCAGTTGGTGCCCTCGCGGCAGGGGGTGCACTTGCCGCAGGACTCGTGGCGGTAGAACTTCGCCGTCTTCAGCGCGACGTCGACGATCGGGATCGAGTCGTCGATCACGATCACCGCGCCCGAGCCGAGCATCGAGCCGGCCTTCGCGAGCGAGTCGAAGTCGTAGGGCAGGTCGAGCATCTCGTCGGTGCCGGGGAGCACGGGCGCGCTCGAGCCGCCGGGGAACCAGGCCTTGACCGTGCGGCCCTCGGGCGGCCCGCCGGCGAGGCCGTAGATCAGCTCGCGCGACGGCACGCCCAGCTCGATCTCGTAGTTGCCGGGGCGGCGCACGCAGCCGGAGACGGAGACGACCTTGGTGCCGGTCGAGGTCTCGGTGCCGAGCTTGGCGAACTCCTCGCCGCCCATCCGCACGATGTGCGGGACGTTCATCAGCGTCTCGACGTTGTTGATCAGCGTCGGGCCCTTGTAGAGGCCCTGGAGCGCCGGGAACGGCGGCTTCAGGCGCGGGTTGCCGCGCTTGCCCTCGAGCGAGTCGAGCAGCGCGGTCTCCTCGCCGCAGATGTAGGCGCCGGCGCCGCGGTGGACGACGAGGTCGAGCGTGTGCTCGGAGCCGAGGATGCGCTCCCCGAGGTAGCCCTGCCCGACCGCCTCGGCGACCGCCGCCTCGAGGATGTCGGCCTGGTGCTGGTACTCGCCGCGGATGTAGATGAAGGAGCGGTTGATGCCCGCCGCCCACGCCGCGATGATGATGCCCTCGATGAGCAGATGCGGGTTCTTCTGCATCAGCTCGCGGTCCTTGAAGGTCCCGGGCTCGGACTCGTCCGCGTTGCAGACGAGGTACTTGTCCATCGTGCCCTTGGGCAGGAAGGAGACCTTCTTGCCCATCGCGAAGCCGGCGCCGCCGCGCCCGCGCACGCCGGAGGCCTGGAGCTCGGTGAGGACGTCCTCGGGCTCCATCTTCAGCGCCTGCTTCAGGCTCTTGTAGCCGCCGGCCTGCTCGTAGCCCTCCAGCGTGTTGAGGCCCGGGACGTCGAGGCCCTCGAGGAACAGCTTCACGAATCCTCCATCGGCAGCGTCTCGGCGATCGCGCGCTTGCGCAGCTGCTTGTCGGCCAGGACCTCGCGGCCCTCCAGCAGATCGCCCACGATCGTCTTGCAGTCGTCGGTCGTCAGCGGCCCGACGTACTCGCCGTTGACGGAGGCCATCGGCGCGATGTCGCACGCGCCCAGGCACTCGAAGCCGCGCACGTTGAAGCGCGGGTCGCCGCCGGCGGCCTCGAGCATCGCCTCGTAGACCTGGTCGGCCCCGCGCAGCGAGCACGAGATGTTCGTGCACACGTAGACGGTGTGCTCGCCCGTGGGCACGGTGTCGAACATGTCGTAGAAGGTCGCCACCGCGGTCAGGTACGCGGGGGTCAGGCGCATCACGCAGGCGGCCTGCTCGATCGCGGTCGGCGAGCACCAGCCGTGCCAGTCCTGGACCGCGTGCAGCGCGGGGATCGACGCCGAGCGCGGGTCCGGGTACTTCGCCATGTGCGCCTCGATCTGCTCGCGCAGCGCCTTCGGCACCGGCGTCGTCGCGGGATCGGGGACGACGGCCGGGTCCTTCGTGAGGTCGACCGCGTCGTCCCAGCCGGGGACGCGCGAGCCGTGGGCGAAGCGCCGGACCTGTGAGGGGTCGATGGCCACTATCGATCGATCCCGCCCAGGACCGGGTCGAGCATCGCGAGCGTCGCGATCAGGTCGGCGATGTAGAGGTCCTGGACCATCGGCTTGAGCGCCTGCAGATTGACGAACGAGGGATCGCGCATGTGGACACGTGCGGGCTTGGAGGAGCCGTCGGCGCGGATGAAGCAGCCGAGCTCGCCGCGCGGGGACTCGATCGGGTAGTAGATCTCGCCCGGCGGCACGCGGAAGCCCTCGGTCACGAGCTTGAAGTGGTGGATCAGCGCCTCCATCGAGGTCGCCAGCTCGTGGCGCGGCGGCAGCGCGTACTTGCGGTTCTCCGTGATGTAGGCGCCCTCGGGCAGGCCCTCCGCGGCCTGCTCGATGATCCGCACCGACTCCTTGATCTCGGCCACGCGGCAGCGGTAGCGGTCGTAGTTGTCGCCGATCGTGCCGACCGGGATCTTGAACTCGAAGTGGTCGTAGCTCGAGTACGGGGCGGCCTTGCGCAGGTCCCACGGGTTGCCGGTCGCGCGCAGCAGCGGGCCGGTGACGCCGAGGCCGAGCAGCGTCTCCTCGTCGACCGTCGCGACGTTGCGCAGCCGCTGCAGGAAGATCTCGTTCTTGTCGAGCAGGTCGGTGAACTGGTCCACGCGCGTGGGCATCACGTCGGTGAACTCCTTCAGCTTCGCCATGAAGCCGGAGGGGATGTCCTCGAAGACGCCGCCGACCTGGAAGTAGCGCGTGTGCATGCGCTGGCCGGAGGACATCTCGAACAGGTCGAGGATCTGCTCGCGGTCGCGGAAGCAGTACCAGAACATCGACATCGCGCCGAGGTCGAGCGCGCTGGTGCCCAGCCACACCATGTGGGACATGATCCGGTTGAGCTCGAGGTGGATCACGCGCAGGTACTGGGCGCGCGGCGGGACCTCGATGTCGAGCAGCGTCTCGACCGCCCCGCAGTACGCCATCGCGTTGAAGTAGTACGCGAGGTAGTCCATCCGCTCGATGACGGGGATGACCTTCCAGTAGCTCTTGTCCTCCGCCGTCTTCTCGATGCCGGTGTGGAGGTAGCCGATGATCGGCTTGATGTCGCGCACGACCTCGCCCTCGAGCGTGGTCAGCAGCCGCAGCACGCCGTGCGTCGCCGGGTGGTGCGGGCCGATGTTGAGCGTCAGCAGCTCGTCGTGGTCGGGGTGCGCGATGTGGGAGAGGTCGTGCGACTCCTCCATCTCCCGGTACGGGAGGTGCGGCGCGCTGCGCTTGGTGTCGACCTCGCTCATTCCCACCACCCCGGGATCTCGCGCTCGTTGAACGTGAACAGGATCGGCTCGCCGCCGATCGGGAAGTCGCGGCGCTGCGGGTGGCCCTCGTAGTCCTCGGGCATGAGGATGCGCCGCAGGTCGGGGTGGCCGTCGAAGATCACGCCGAACATGTCGTAGACCTCGCGCTCCTGGTGGTTCGCGGTCGGCCACTCGGCCACGACCGACGGCACCGTCGGGGCGTCGACCGGGACGCGCGTGCGCACGGAGATCCGGTCGACCGTGGCCATGTCGATCAGCTCGTAGTGGACGCCGAGGCGCGGCTCCTCGGGGAAGTAGTCGACGCCGTGCACGGACGCGAGGAAGCCGTAGCCCTTCCCGCGCAGCGTCTCCAGCGTCGCCGGCACCGCGGCCGGGGAGACGAGCACCGCCGCGCGCTCGCGGAAGAAGACCGTGTCGAGCACGCTGTCCTCGTCCTTGTCGCGCAGCTCCTGCGCGATCAGCTCGAGGCCCGTCGCGTCAGGCACTCGTGCCCATCCTGCCGGCGCCGGGGACGTTGATGGCCTCCGCGACCTCCTCGTCGGAGACGACCTCCTCCGTTCCGCGCCCTCCGTAGCGCGTGCGCCAACCCAGGTCGGGCTGCTTGAGGACGGCCGCGCGCAGCTTGATGATCCCGTGCATGAGCGCCTCGGGGCGCGGCGGGCAGCCGGGGATGTGGATGTCGACCGGCATGAACTTGTCGGCGGGCACGATCGCGTAGTTGTTGAACACGCCCATCGACGACGAGCAGGCGCCCATCGCGATCGCCCAGCGCGGCTCGAGCATCTGGTCGTAGATGCGGCGGACGACCGGCGCCATCTTGATCGACACGCGGCCCGACAGGATCAGCATGTCGGCCTGGCGCGGGCTGGCGCGGAACGCCTCGAAGCCGAAGCGCGCGACGTCGGCGCGCGCGGCGACCATCGACATCATCTCGATCGCGCAGCAGGCGAGCCCGAACGTGGCCGGGAACATCGCGTTGCCGGCGGCCCAGTTGCCGGCCTTCTCCAGGGTCGTGGTGAGGATGCTCTCCTCGACGTGCTGCTCGAGCTCCGGCCCTTCGAGGTCGCCGCGCAGCATGTCGCGGGCGCGCAGCTGGCGCGCGCGGAACTCGCCGTCGGAGCCGTTGCCCAGCAGCTCTCGCTTTATTTCCATTCGAGGGCTCCTCGCCGCCACACATAGATGAAGGCGACCGTCAGCAGGGCGATGAAGACGATCGTCTCGACGAGGGCGAAGGTCCCGAACGCCTGCAGCTGGATGGCGACCGGGAACAGGAAGATGACCTCGATGTCGAACAGGATGAAGAGCATCGCGACGAGGTAGAAGGAGATCCCGAAGCGGAAGTTCTTCTGGACCTCGGACGGCAGGCCGCACTCGTACGGATCGCCGGTGGCCGGGCGGCCCCTCGGCTTGCGGCCGATGAACGAGTTGATGACCGCGAAGGTCAGCCCCAGGAACGTGCCCAGAAAGACGAAGACGAGCGCTGGCAGATAGCTGCGGATCACGATTAAGGCGGGTTTATAGCACCGCTTGTAACAGGTCGATACAAAGTGACAATTGCCGCATTACAGGAGGCCTCCTGCCCGCAGGCCGAGGGCGGCAACCACGAGTGCCGAGGCGGCCATGACCCCCATCTCCCGAAGGAGGATGTCAAGCACGGCCGCATCCGCGTCTTCCGGGGGCAGCTCGCGCGCGGACGCGACCCCGCGCGCGTCGAGCACGGCCTGCGCCGACGTGGCGCGTAGCTGCTCGGCGATGAAGGACACGCCGAGCGGGACGAGCCCGTAGATCAGGTGCAGCTGCGGCAGGTCCTCGCCCAGCAGGAGCAGCACGCCGCCGTCGATCGCCTCGAGCACGACGAGCGCCTGGCCGGTGCGCAGCAGCGGCCAGAACGCGCGGCTCAGCTCGTCGCGATGCCAGCGCCAGAGCCCGAGCGCCCCGGCGGCGACGTTCACCGCGATCAGCGCCACGCCGAGGACGATGTGCGCCGCGGTCACAGCGAGGCGTAGCCCCCGCGGAACCAGACCAGCGGCTCGATGCCCGGCGCGCCGAGCTCCGCGGCGTGGACCGCGCCGATGCCGATCGTGTGATCGCCGCCGGGGACGAAGCGCTCGAGCGCGCAGCCGACCCAGGCGAGCGCGCCGTCGAGCACGGGGATCCCGTCGTGGACGGAGTGCGAGACCTCGGCGAACTTCGAGTCGTCCTTGGACGCGAAGCGGCGCGCGAGGTGCTCCTGGCCGGCGGCGAGGACGTTGACGCCGAAGCGGCCGGCGCGCTCGACCTCGGGGAGCGTGCGCGCGCCGTTGTCGAAGCAGACCAGCACGAGCACGGGATCGAGCGACAGCGACGCGACCGCGTTGGCCGTCATCCCCATCGGCCCACCTGGCGCGTCGACGGTCACGACCGCCACGCCGGTCGCGAAATGGCCCATGACGGCGCGGAAGCGCTCGGGCTCGACGGTCCTCATCTGACGACCAGGGTGCCGTACATGCCGAGCTCCTCGTGGTTCGAGAGCGCGCAGAAGAAGCGGTAGGTCCCCTTGCGCACGCGCACGGTCTTCTGCGCGCGGTCCCCCGGCAGCAGGCTCGAGACCTTGGCCACGATCTTGTCCTCCCCGCGCTCCAGCCGGAAGGTGTGGGCCAGCCTTCCCCGGTTGACGAAGTCGAAGCGGAGGCGGCCCGGCGCGGCCCGGATCCGCTGCGGCGTGTAGCGGAAGTCGTCGATCGTGACGGCGACCCGGCCGTCGCGCGCCCGGGCCTCGGGCTCCTCGCCCCCGCAGCCGGGAAGGGCCATGGCGGGCAGGGCGAGGACGAGCAGGAGGAGGGGGCGCCTGGTCATGGAAGGCAGCGATTGTTCCGTATGCTCTGCCGCCTCATGCGCCGCCCCCTGTTGCTCCTCGCGCTTCCGCTCGTCGCCGCTCTCGCGGTCGCCTGCGGCTCCCAGGAGATCGACGTCGCCAAGAACAGCCCGGAGTACGACGGCGCGAAGATCTTCCAGCAGCGCTGCGCCGGCTGCCATTCGCTCGACGTCGACGGCGCCCAGGGCTCCGCCGATGGACGCCAACAAGCGCGAGTACAAGGACGGCCCGAACTTCGACGAGCGCAAGGAGGACTACGCGTCCGTCCTCTACGCGATCCGCAACGGCGGCTACTCCTCCGGCCCGATGCCGCAGAACATCGTGGTCGGCAAGGAGGCCGAGGCGGTCGCGCGCTTCGTCGCCGAAGAACTCGGGCAAGCAGGCGGCGGAAGAGAGCGGCGGCGGGGGCGGCTGAGGCGCCGCCCGTGCTCGACCTGAAGGCGATCCGGCGGGACCCCGACGCGGCACGGGCGGCGCTGGCGCGGCGCGGCGACGGCTCGGACGCGCGGCTCGACGAGGCGCTGGCGCTGGACGAGCGCCGGCGTGAGCTGCTGCCGGAGGTCGAGGGCCTGCGGGCGCGCCAGAACGAGGCCTCGCAGGGGATCGCGCAGGCCAAGAAGGCGGGCGAGGACGCCTCCGCCGCGATCGCCGAGATGCAGGAGGTCTCGCGCCGCGTCAAGACGCTCACCGAGGAGCTCGCGGGGGTCGAGGCGGCGCTCGAGGCGGCGTTGGCCTCGCTGCCCAACCCGCCCGATCCGACCGCCGCCGACGCGGACGAGACGCTGCGGGAGGTGGGGGAGCCGCGGCGGATCGAGAACGCCCGCGACCACCTCGACCTCGCGGGCGAGTGGATCGACATGGAGGCGGCCGCGCGCGTCTCGGGCTCGCGCTTCGCCTACCTCAAGGGCGACCTCGTGCTGCTGGAGCTGGCGCTCGTCCGCTGGGGGCTCGAGGTGCTGGGCGGCCACGGCTTCGACCCGGTGATCACGCCCGTGCTCGTGCGCGAGGAGGCGCTCTACGGCACCGGCTTCCTGCCCGACACCGAGCAGCAGATCTACCGCCTCGCCGACGACGACCTGTATCTCGTGGGCACCAGCGAGGTGGCGCTGGCGTCCCTGCACGCCGGCCAGATCCTCGACGGCGGGCGGCTGCCGCTGCACTACGCGGGCATCTCCTCGTGCTTCCGCCGCGAGGCGGGCGCGGCCGGGCGCGACACGCGCGGGATCTTCCGCGTGCACCAGTTCGACAAGGTCGAGATGTTCTCGTTCGTCGAGCCGGACCTGGCGGTGGAGGAGCACGAGCGGCTGCTGGCGATCGAGGAGGAGCTGCTGCAGGCTCTGGCGATCCCGTACCGCGTGGTCAACATCGCGGTCGACGATCTCGGCGCCTCGGCGGTCAAGAAGTACGACTGCGAGGCCTGGATCCCCAGCCAGGACCGCTACCGCGAGGTCACCTCGACCTCCAACACCACCGACTTCCAGTCGCGGCGGCTCGACATCAGATATCGGCCCTCGGAAGGCGGGCCGCGTCACGTCGCGACGTTGAACGGCACGGCGGTCACCTGGCGCCACCTGATCGCGCTGATCGAGAACGGCCAGCGCGAGGACGGCTCGGTCGAGGTGCCGGAGGTCCTGCACGCGTGGGGTGCGCCGGCGGAGCTGCGGGTAGGGGCCAGGGCATGACCGAGACGCCGGACATCGCGCCGGAAGCCCCAGACGTGCCCGACGAGCGCCCGCCCGCGGACGACTCGACCCCCGAGGTCGAGGATCAGCCGCTCGGCCCGCCGGCCGACCTGCCCGACGAGGACGCGCCGCTGCCCGGGATCCCCGAGAACGAGCCGCCGGCGTCGGAGTAGGCCGCGTGGAGAACGACGACGTCATCTTCCTCGCGCCGGGCGAGGGCCGCAGCTACCAGGCCGGGCCGATGTACGCGGTCTTCAAGGCCGACGGCGCCGAGACCGACGACGCCTACTGCATCTCGGAATGGTGGCTCGAGCCGGGCGACGAGGGCCCGCACGCGCACCTGCACGAGGAGAACGTGGAGATCTTCTACGTCATCGAGGGAACGATGAGCTTCCTCGCCGGCGAGCGCTGGGTCGACGCCCCGCGCGGGTCGTTCCTGCGCATCCCGGCCGGGACGCTGCACACCTTCGCCAACCGCGGCACTGAGCGGGCGGGCGCGCTGAACGTGTTCATCCCGGGCGGGTTCGAGACGAATATGCCGCAGATCGTGGCCTGGTTCGACAAGAACTAGGTGCGCTCGAGCTCCGCGACGCCGATGCGGCTGTCGGCCATCCCGTAGAAGACGAAGGTGCGGCCGTCGACCGCCTCGATGGCGGTCGGGAAGACGACGTTGTCGACCGTCCCCGAGCGCTCCTCCTCGGACTCGGGCGACATCAGCGGCTCGCTGCTGCGGTCGAGGACGACGGCCGGGTCTTCCGCGTCGAGCAGCATCGCGCCCGCCGCGTAGTGCACGGCGGGCTGCTGCGCCCAGCCCTGGACGAGCTCGCCGCTGACCCCGTGGTGGATCAGCAGCCAGCCCTCGTCGACCCGCAGCGGCGGCGGCCCGGCGCCGATCTTGAGGCTCTCCCAGTCGTGCTCGCTCATCGCGACCAGCCGGTGGCCGCGCAGCCGCGTCAGCGCGGACAGGTCGCGCTCGGCCTCCTCGACCGGGACGTAGGAGATCCAGATCCCCGGGCGGTCGTCGGTGACGCCGGCCGGCAGGTGCACGCCCTCGCCCTCGCGCAGCCAGGCGAGGTCCCACATCGGCCGGTGCAGCATCGCGTAGGCGGGCGCCGTCCGGGCCCGGCACCGGCTCCGGGAACCACACCGCGTCCTTGTTCGGGAACAGGTTGAGGTCGGTGTCGAGCTCGGGCGCGTAGTCGTAGTGCAGCGGGCCGAGCCGCTGCCAGGACTCGAGGTCGTCGGAGACCGCGAGCGCCGGCCGCGGCCCGAGCGGGCCGTAGGCGACGTAGGTCATCACGTGCTTGCCGAGGCTCGGGATCGTGGTGACGCGCGGGTCCTCGACGCCCGCGGTCGCCTTTCCCCGCTCCCACCCCGCGTCGGGCGCGAGCACGACGCCGCGGCGCTCGACGCCGGTCGGGACACCGTCGGTGAGCGTCACCTCGGCCAGCCCGACGCGCGAGACGTTGCCCGCCTCGACCAGCCGCGGCAGCAGGTGCAGGCGCCCGTCGGGCGTGCGCCCGCTCGCGGGGTTGAGGACGCCCTCGGCCTCGAGCGGGTCGTCAGGGTCCGGCGCCATCACGACGCCGAGCCGCGTCAGCTCTGAAGCCGATCATCCCTTGACGCCCGAGCCGAGGTTGCTCTGGACGAACCGCTTCTGGAACACGATGAACAGCACGACCGCCGGCGCCGCCAGCACGCACGCGCCGGCGAGGATCGCCCCGAACGGGTTGGAGGCCCGCCCGGACACGGTCGAGATGTAGTTGGCCAGCGACACCGCGAGCGGCTGCATGTCCTGCTCCTTGGTCACGAGGAACGGCCACAGGAACTCGTTCCACGGGCCGATGAAGGTCAGCAGCACCGCGGTCAGCAGCGCCGGCTTGCTCAGCGGCACCGCGATCCGCAGCAGGATCGTCAGCTCGCTCGCGCCGTCGATCCGGGCGGCGTCGAACAGCTCCGCGCGGCAGCTGCAGGAAGAACTGCCGGAACACGAACACCGCGGTCGAGTTGATCGCGAACGGGAGGATCATCCCGAGGTAGCTGTCGGCGAGCCCGTAGTCGCGCACGATCAGCACGTAGAGCGGGATCGTCAGGAGCTGGAACGGCACGACCTGGACCAGCAGCAGGCTTGCGAACACCGTGCCCTTGCCGCGGAAGGACAGCACCGCGAGCGCGTAGCCGGCGAGCAGCCCGAACACCACCGTGCCGAGGATCACCGCGCCCGTGAACACGCCCGAGTTGAACAGCGCGCGCGGCGAGCGAGAGCTGGTCGTTGATCTGCGTGTAGTTGTCGAGCGTGAGGTTGCTCGGGTTCGGCAGCGCGCCGGCGAGCCCCGTGTCGGGGTCGGCCTGCAGCGAGCCGATGATCATGTAGTAGAACGGGAACAGGAAGACGAAGGCGCCGAGGAACAGCACCGCCAGGCGGAGCTTGCGGCCGCGGTCGCTGACCGGCGCCGCGCGCCGCGGCTCGCCTTCGGCGGCCGCGATCTCGGCCGGGAGTGCTTCGACCGCCATGTCAGTCACGCTCCAGGAACTTGCGGCTGGCCCACGAGACGGCGAGCACGAGGATCACGAGGATCACGCCGAGCGCCGCCGCGAAGTCCGGCTCGCCCTGCTCGATCCCGCGCTGGTACATCACGAGCACCGGCGAGGCCGACGCCCCGTCCGGCCCGCCGCCGCCCGTCAGCAGGTACGGCTCCGTGAACAGGTTCGCGCCCGTGATGATCGCCAGCACGACCACGAGCGTGGTCGCCGGGCGCACCCCCGGCACGGTCACGTTCATGAACGCGCGGAAGCGCGACGCCCCGTCGACCGCGGCCGCCTCGTAGAGCTCCTTCTGGACGTTCTGGAGCGCCGCGAGGTAGAGCAGCACGAAGAAGCCGAGCTGCTTCCAGGACACGTAGAGCGCGATCGTCGGCATCGCGAGGTACTCGTTGACGAGCCACGACGGCTCCGGCGCCAGCGGCCCCAGGATCTCGTTGACCAGCCCGGTGCGGCTGAACAGGAACAGCCACACGCCGACGACCGCGACGCTCGCCGTCACGTACGGGACATAGAAGCTCCCGCGCAGGAAGCCGCGCCACGGGATCGCCGCGTTCAGCGCCGTCGCCAGCACGAGCGACAGCACGACCGTCAGCGGCACGTTGATCACCAGGAAGATCCCGATGTTCAGGAACGACCGCTGGACCTTGCTGTCGGAGAGGACGGCGGTGAAGTTGTCGAACCCGACGAACGGCCGCTCCACGATCGCCCCCGGCGCCGCGAAGAAGAAGTCGTGGAACGACATCCACACCGCGTAGCCGAGGGGATAGGCGAACAGCGCCGCCAGGAACAGCACGTAGGGCGCGACGAAGCCGATCCCCAGCGGGTGCCGGCCCAGCGCGCCGCTTGGCGAGCGTGGCGCTCACGTCACTCCTTCGCGGCCAGCTCGTCGGCCTTCTTCGCGGCGCCCTCGAGCGCCGTCTTCGGGTCTTCCTTGCCGAAGATCACCGAGCGCGAGTAGGCGTCGCGCAGGGTCTGCCAGATCGCGATCGAGTTCGACACGTTCGGCACCTCGACCGTGCGGGCGGCCTGCTCGGCGAACTGCTTGTAGTCCGGGTTCTTCTCGAAGTAGTCAGGGAAGGCCGTGACGAGGTCGGGGCGCATCGGCATCTGGCCGGTGGCCTCGAGCAGCGCGCCGTCCTGCTCCTTGCTGGTCGCGAACTTCAGGAACTCCCAGGCCGTCCCGCGGTTCTTGCAGGCGGAGTACATGGCCGTCGACTTCTCGTCGCTGAAGGTCTTGACCTCACCGGCGGGCTTGCCGGCCGACGTCGGGACCGGCGCGGCGCCCCAGTCGATGTCCTTGCCGTAGACCGCGATCGCCCACGGGCCGACGATCGACATGGCGGCCTTCTGCTCGCCGAAGGCGTCGCCGTTGAACTTCTCGTTCGGCGAGAGCTTCTCGGCGTACATCTTCTGCCAGAAGGCAGCGACCTTCTGGCCCGCCTCGTCGGCGAACTGGGCCTTGCCGTCCTCCATCGTCGCCTTGCCGTCGCTCTCGGCGATGAAGAGCGGATAGAAGTCGAACCAGGACTGGAAGAACTGCGACTCCGGGGACGGGCCAGATGGCGGCGTCCGCGGCCTTGCTCGAGACGAGCTTGCGCGAGGTCGCGAGGAACTCGTCGTAGGTGGCCAGCGGCGGGTTCTTGGGGTCGATCCCGGCCTTCTTGAAGAGCTTCCGGTTGTAGAAGATCATCACCGGGTTCGCCTTCCAGGGCAGCTGGTAGTACTTGCCGTCCTCGGACTGGTACTGCTCCGCCGCGTCGCCGCTGCGCTCCTCCACGTACTCCTTGCCGCCCGGGAGGGTGTCGAGCGCGACGAGCCCGCCCTGCTTCTGGAACTGCGGCACCGCGGCGGGCGAGGTGTTGAAGATCAGGCACGGCGCGTTGCCGGCCGTGATCGAGGCGCCGATGACCTCCTCGGAGGTCTTGCCGGCGGGGATCTCCTGCCCGGTGACCTTCTCCTTCGGGTTGGCCGCGTTCCACTTCTCGACGGCCGCCTTGCCCCAGGCGACCTCCTCCTTGTTGTTCGAGTACCAGATCTTGATCGGGCCCTTGGCGGCGGCCGCCTTGTCGGCGTCCTCCGAGCCACCTCCTCCACAACCGGCGACGGCGAGGACGAACAGCAGGGACAGTGCGGTGGCGATGCGTCTCATGGGACCTTCCTGTTGCGAGGGGGTGCGGTGGAGCTGCGGACCACGAGGCCGGCCGAGGCCAGCTCGACGTCGGACCGGGGGCCGTCGAGCGAATCCAGCAGGACCCGGGTCGCGGCGCGGCCCCAGCCGACGGCGTCAGAGCGGACGGTGGTGAGGGACGGGTGGACGTGGGCGGCCAGCTCGGAGTCGTCGTAGCCGACGATCGAGAGCTGGTCCGGGAGGGTGAGGCCGTGGTCCTGGGCGACGGCGAGCCCGGCGATCGCCATCACGTCGTTGGCGTAGACGATTGCGGTGGGCGGCGTCTCGCAGGCCAGCAGCGCGCGCGTGGCGGCGACGCCGCCCGCGGCCGTGAAGTCGGCGAGCTCGAGCAGCTCGGGCGCGAGCCCCAGCTCGCGCATCGTGCTCTCCCAGGCGTGGCGGCGGCGCGCGCCGTGCATGAGCGTCTGGAGCCCCGCGACGTGGCGCGATCCGCTCGTGGCCGAGCTCGGCGAGGTGGCGCACGGCGGCGGCGACGCCGGCGCTGTCGTCGAGGCAGACCGCCGGGAACGGGCTGGGCTGATCCGGCCGGCCGATCGTGACGGCGGCCAGGCCGAGCTCGCACGCACAGCCCGATGCGCTGGTCGTCGAAGCGCAGGTCGCTGAGGAAGACGCCGTCGACGCGCCCGCTCTTGGCGAGGCGCTCGTAGCCGGCTCGCCTCGGCGCTGGCGTCGTCGCTGGCCACCTGCAGCAGCAGCGCGTGCTCGAGCGTGGACAGCTCCGTCTCGACGCCGGCGATGAAGGCGGGGAAGAAGGGGTCGGTGCCGAGCAGCGACGGGTCGCGGGTGAGGATGAGGCCGAGGGCGTAGGCGCGTGACTGCGAGAGCGCGCGCGGCTCGGGTGCTCGGCTGCCAGCCGAGCTCGGCGGCCGCGGAGCGGATGCGGGCGCGGGTGTCCGTCGGCGATGCCGGGCCGGTCGTTGAGCGCGAACGAGACGGCGCTCTTGGAGACGCCGGCACGGGCGGCCACGTCGGCGATCGTCGGGGCGCGGCGGCGAGGCCGGCTGTTGAGGTCTTCTCCCACACTCAAGTTCTCCAATGTCCCGTCGGCCAGCTTACTAAACCGGTTTAGGCGCGCGTGCGGCGGGGAGGTAGACGGTGTGCTCAACTCCGCGCTCCGCCTCCTGCTGGCCATCGCCGCCCTCCTCGTTGCCCCCGCCTCTGCGCTCGCGCAGGACGCCGCGCGGCCGAACCTCGCCCACCTCGACTTCCTCGGCGAGCAGGTCGCGCCGCCGGCCCAGGCCGGTCACACGACCTGGCGCCTGGAGCAGGAGCCCGCGGTCGGGATGCTGTGGACCTACGCGGACCGCAACGCCGACGGCAGCTACCGCCGCATCGGCGGCGGGCCCTACGACGCGGCGACCGACACCTACGGCCAGGGCGCGTTCAACGCCGACGACATCTCGCGCGCGGCCGTCGTCTACCTCCGGCACTGGCGGCGCCACCACGACGCGCACAGCCGCCGCGCCGCCTACGAGCTGCTGCGCGGGCTCGCCTACATGCAGACCGTGTCGGGGCCCAACGCCGGCAACGTCGTGCTGTGGATGCAGCCCGACGGCACCTTCAACCCGAGCCCGGAGCCGGTGGAGCTGCCCGACCCGTCCGACAGCGCGGAGTCCTACTGGCTGGCGCGCACCGTGTGGGCGCTGGGCGAGGGCTACCGGGAGTTCAAGTCCAGCGATCCGGCGTTCGCGCGCTTCCTGCGTGCGCGCCTCGATCTGTCTGTGGGCGCGTTGGAGCGCCAGGTGCTGGTGCGGTACGGGAAGACGAAGGTGGTCGACGGCCGCGCGATGCCCGCCTGGCTGATCGCCGACGGCGCCGACGCCACCGCCGAGGCGATGCTCGGCCTCGCCGCGTACGTCGACGCCGGCGGTGGGGCTGCGGCCCGCCGGGCGCTGTCGCGCTTCGGCGAGGGCGTGGCGATGATGGGCTCCGGCTCGCCGCGCGCCTGGCCCTACGGCGCGGTGCTGCCGTGGGCGCTGTCGCGCTCGATCTGGCACGCGTGGGCGTCCCAGATGCCGGCGGCGCTCGCCGCGACGGGTCGCCGCGACCTGCTCGCGCCCGCGATCGCGGACTCCGCCTCGTTCACCTCGCACCTGCTCGTCGCGGGCGGCGCGGACAACGGCTGGCAGCCGTCGCCGACCGACCGCACCCAGATCGCCTACGGCGCCGACAGCCGCATCCAGAGCCTGCTCGCGGTCGCCGGCGCCTCCGGCCGCCCCGGCCTGCGCCGGCTCGCCGGGGTCGCGGCCACCTTCTACTTCGGCAACAACGCGGCCGGGGCCGTCGTCTACGACGCGGCGACCGGGCGCACGTTCGACGGCGTCTCGAGCGAGGGCGTCGTGAACCAGAACTCGGGCGCCGAGTCCACCATCCACGGGCTGCTCTCGATGATCGCCTTGGAGGGCGCGCCGGATGTCGCGCGCTGGTCGCAGGTCGCGGCCGTCGGGGCGCGGAAGACCTGGCGCGTCGCCGAGGCGGAGGACGCCGTGTTGTCGGGCGGCGCGTCGGTTGTCACGCCCGAGTCGTCGTGGACCGGCGAGAGCGCGTGGAGCGGCGGCAAGTACGTGAGCCTGCCGGCGGGCGCGCGGGTCGCGTTCGGCTCAGCCTCCGACAGCCTCGTCGAGCCCGTCGCGTGGCGGACCGAGGGCAGCGGCGGCGGCCGCACCGCGTGGACCGCGGGCGCTCGCTCGCTCGGCACGCTCAGCCACGAGAACGCGGGCGCGCAGGGCGCCTCGGAGGTGCCCGGCTTCCTCGAGGTGTCGACGCTTCCGCGTGTGCTGCGCAGCGGCTCGTTCTCAGCCTCGGCGACGCGCGGCACCGTCTCGCTCGACGCCGCGCTGATCCAGCCGCGGGTGGAGCACGTCGTGCTGCGGCGCGGGGGCGCGGCCCAGGCCGTGGTGCGGAGCTTCGACTCCCGCACCCGCACGGAGTGGGTGGAGCTCCCGGGGGCGGGCGCGGCGCGCGTGTCGTCCTACGACTCCGGCGGCCGGCTCGCCCGCCGCGCGACGCAGCGGGGCTCGCGGGTGCGCGCCCGCGTCCTCCCCGGCGGCTTCACGATCGCCGAGCGCTAACGCAGGAGCCGCTCAGCGGCTGCCCTGCAGCAGCACGTCCGCGACCAGGTCGGGCGCGTCCCACATCGGGACGTGCCCGGCGCCGGGCAGCGCGACGTTGCGCACGGTCGCCGGCAGGTGCGCCGGGCGCGCGACGAGGTGGTCGTGCTCCGGCCACGCGAGCGTCACGGGCACGCGGATGTGCTCGAGGCGGGTGAAGCGGTTCGCGCGCATCGCGCCGTTGACCTCCTCGAAGCCGGGCGCGTCCGCGTAGGCGCGCACGAGCCGCAGCGCGGCCTCGGGCGGCACGCGCTCGGCGTGCGCAACGGTGGAGGCGAGCGCGAGCCGGCGGCCCGCCGGGCTGCGGACGAGCGCGGGCAGGCCGGGCCGGATGGCCTTCGCCAGCCCGCGCGCGATCCCGCGCTTCGGCGCCAGCGGCTCCGGCCACAGGCCCGCGGGGGCGATCGCGGTCACCGAGCGCGCATGCCCGGCCGCGGCCAGCTCGAGCGCGACCCAGCCGCCGAGCGAGTTGCCGGCGACGTGGTGCGGGCCGTCCGGCAGGAACTCGGCGACGGCGGCGGCGAGCGCCGCCGGCGTGGGCGGGCCGCCGCCGTTGAGCGACGGCGACTCGCCGAAGCCGGGGAGGTCGAGCGCGATCACGTCGCGCTCTCTGGTCAGACGCTCCATCACCGGCGCCCACACGTGGCGGTCGGCGCCCAGCGGGTGCAGGAGCACGAGCACCGGGCCGGTGCCGGCGCGGTCGAAGGCGAGCACTTAGCGGTCGACGGCGGCGGCGAGGCCCACGGTGAGCAGCGCCGACCCGCCGGCCACGACGGCGGTCGCCGGCGCGGCACCCGGGGGCAGCCCGCGGCGGCCGCCGACGGTGGCGGCGATGTCGGCGAGGTCGCCCGCGGCGCTCGCAGCCAGGAACGGCCGCACCGGGAGGTCGTTCAGCACGGCCGCGATCGCGGCGCCGTGCACGACGATCTCGCGCGCGCCCAGGCCGCGCAGGGCCACCTGGGTCGGCGCTTCGCCCGCCGCGGGACCCGAGCCAGCGCAGGGCCAGGCGCTCGGGCGCGACGATCAGCGCGACGCCGTAGGCGACACGGAGACCGAGAAGTGCGAAGGTGGCGGCACGAAGTGGCATCAAAGGTCAATACGAAGTCGCGGGCGAGACCGATCACTGATCGGGCGCGCGGCGGGCCACGTAGCCACAGCATGGACCTGACCAACAGCACCGCCCTCGTCACCGGCGCCAACCGCGGCATCGGCCGCGCCATGGTCGAGGCGCTCGCTGCCCGGCCGGTGCGGCGCGTGCTCGCCGGCGTGCGCGACCCCGACGCCTTCGAGCCGATCGAGGGCGTCCAACCGGTGCGCATGGACCTCTCCAGCCGCGAGTCGATCGACGCCTGCGTCGACGCGCTGGACCTGGCGGACGTGAACCTGCTCGTCAACAACGCCGGCCAGATGACCGGCGGGCTGCTCGAGGAGCAGGAGATGGACGCGGTCTACGCGATGTTCCAGGTCAATCTCGTCGCCGTCGCGCACCTGACCTCGCGCGTGCTCCCGGCCATGCTCGCCCGCCGGCACGGGACCGTGGTCAACAACGCCTCGATCAGCGGCTATGCGGCCTTCCCCGCCGCCAGCACCTACGCGGCCTCCAAGGCCGGGGTCGTCGCGCTGTCGGAGTCGCTGCGGCGCGAGCTCAAGGGCACCGGCGTGCGGGTGCTGCATGTGGTGACGCCGGGCGTCAACACCGACATGCTCGACGCCACCGAGGAGGTCTACGGCCGCCACATGGACACCTCCGGCTGGGACAAGGTCGAGCCGGGCGAGTGGGTGGAGAAGGTGCTCGAGGCCGTCGAGGCCGACCGCCACATCCTCGGCCCGGGCGGCAAGACCGCCTACGCCAAGCTCGCCTCCCGCGGCCCCGCCTTCGTGCTCGACGCGCTCAGCGACCGGATGTTCAGCCGACGGCCGCGGACCTAGCCGGCGGCGCGGCGACGGCGAGCATGTCGACGCCCGCCAGCGGCTTGGCCAGCACGGTCTGCACGAGCCCGATCCGGTGCTCGGCGAAGCCGGCCTCGCAGTAGCTCAGGTACATGCGCCAGATGCGGCGGAAGCGCTCGTCGTAGCCGAGGCCCTCGAGCTCCTCGGTCGCCGCCTCGAAGTTCGTGCGCCAGCGCCGCAGCGTCTCCGCGTAGTGGGGCGTGAGGTCCTGGAGGTGGATCGTGCGCAGGTCGGTGCGCTTGGCGATGCACTTCGAGATCACCTCGAGCGAGGGCAGGCAGCCGCCGGGGAAGACGTAGGTGCGGATGAAGCTCTTCGACGCCTTCTCGACCGCGTAGGCGCGGTCGTCCATCGTGATCGCCTGCAGCAGCATCGTGCCGTTCGGCGCCAGCAGCTCCGAGCAGCGCTCGAAGAAGGTGCCGAAGTCCTGCCAGCCGACCGCCTCGATCATCTCCAGCGAGACGAGCTTGTCGTAGGTGCCCTCGAGGTCGCGGTAGTCGTCGAGCCGGAGGTCGACGAGGTGTTGCACGCCGGCCTCCTCCACGCGTCGGGCGGCGACGTCGTGCTGCTCCTTGGAGATCGTGGTCGTGGTGACCCTGCAGCCGCGCGTGGTCGCGGCGTAGACCGCGAACCCGCCCCAGCCGGTCCCGATCTCGACCACGTGGTCGCGCGGTCCGAGGTCGAGCTTCTCGCACACCATCTCGAGCTTGGCGACCGAGGCCTCCTCGAGCGTCGCGTCGCGGTGCTCGAACACGCCGCACGAGTACATGAGCGTCGGGTCGAGCATCAGCGCGAACAGCTCGTTCCCGAGGTCGTAGTGGGCGGCGATGTCCTTGCGGGCGCGCTGGGGCGTGTTGCGCATGAACGCGGCGCGGGCGCGCTGGAACGGCTCGCGGACCGGCGTCAGCCGCTTGCGGACGTCGTCGATGCCCTGGACGTTGCGCGCGGCGACGCGGATGACCGCGGTGAGGTCGGGCGAGTCCCACAGGCCGTCCGCGTACGAGCTGCCCATGCCGCGGCTGCCGCGCGCCATCTGGGTCCAGGCCTTCGGGTCGTGCACGTGGACGGTCGCCTGCGGGGCGCCCGCGCCGAAGACCATCTCGCTGTCGCCCTCGATCACCGTCAGCTGCCCGACGCGGATGCGCTTCAGGAGGGCGGTGACCAGCTTGCGTGCGACTGTCTCGGTCATCGCGCGGGGTGGGGTTGGACGGGAACGCCTTTGAGCTTCAGCGCGACGGCGTGGGCGTAGATCAGCGCGAGCATCCGGAGGGTGGCGGCGGGCCGGCGGGCGAGCGCGCGGCCCGTGAGCGGGCGGCGCTTCAGCCCGAGCGTCGCGTCGAAGGCCTTCTCGTGGCCCTGCGCGCTCTCGATCTGGACCGAGAGGGTCTCGCCGGGCGCGGGCGCCTTCCACGTGTAGCGCTGGTCCATCGCCATGAACGGCGAGACGTGCAGCGCCTTGTCGAAGCCGCCGCGGGGAATCGGGTCGCCGGCCTTGAGCACGTAGGCGTGGCGCTCGCCCCAGGGCGTGTTCGTCACCTCGGCGACGATCGCCTCGAGCTGTTCGCCGTCGGGGGCGAAGCAGTAGTAGAAGCT
This sequence comes from uncultured Solirubrobacterales bacterium, assembly GCA_963787335.1. GTDB lineage: Bacteria > Actinomycetota > Thermoleophilia > Solirubrobacterales > Solirubrobacteraceae > DASQFQ01. The sequence goes on along the minus strand of CAWBCU010000028.1, from coordinate 7,509 downwards.
CACCGGGTTGAAGCAGTGCCCGAACGTGCGCAGGTGGGTGAGGAGGCGGATCGGGCCCTGCGGGGCCGTGCCGAGGCGCTCCTCGACGAGATTGCGGACGGCCCTGTCCAGCGGCGTCGCGGGATCGCCGAGGTAGTCGCTGCGGCGGAAGCGGACGAGGCCGGGGCGCTTGCGGGTGAGGCGGCCTTCGAGCAGCGTGGGGAGCTCGTCGAGGTCGATGTACGCCATCGCGATCCGGTAGCGGAACTCGTGCTCGCGCACCGCGAAGCGGCGATGGCGGATCGTGCCCTCGTAGATCGCGCTCTGCGTCACAGCGGCTTGGCTCCGAGCTGTCGGGCCACGCGCTCGCCGCTGACGACGCCGTCCTCGTGGAAGCCCCAGCCCCAGTACGCGCCGGCGTAGTGGGTGCGGTTCTGGCCGCTGATCTCATGGTGGCGCGCCTGCGCGTCCTGGCCCTGCGCCGTGAAGACCGGGTGCGCGTACGGGATCGTGCGGATGACCTTGCCGGGGTCGATCGCGTCGCTGTGATTGAGCGTCACGCAGAACTCGCGCTCCGCTTTCAGCGTCTGCAGGCGGTTCATGTGGTAGGTCACCGTCGGCTTGCCAGTGGGCTCCTCGAGCAGGTGATAGTTCCAGCTCGCCCACGCGCGGCGGCGGCGCGGGAGCAGTGTGGCGTCGGTGTGCAGCACCGCCTCGTTGGGCTGGTACGGAATCGCGCCGAGCAGCTCGTGCTCCCGCGGGGTCGGGTCGGCGAGGAGCTTGAGCGCCTGGTCGGAGTGGGTGGAGAGGACGACGTGGTCGAAGCGCTCCGCTTCCTGGCCGCGCGCCTTGACCGTCACGTGGTCGTCGTGCCGGGTGACGGCCTCGATCGGCGTCCCGAGCCGCAGCCGGTCGCGCCACGGCGAGACGAGTGCCTCGACGTAGCTGTGCGACCCACCCACGACCGTCCGCCACTTCGGGCGGTTGGTGAACCCGAGCATCCCGTGATTCGCGAAGAACTCGATCAGGAAGCGCGCAGGAAAGCTCCACATCTGCCGCGGATCGGCGGACCACACGGCCGCCGCCTGGGGGACGATCAGCCGGTCCACGAACGCGCGCGAGTACCTGCGCTCCTCGAGGAACTGCCCGAGCGAAGGCCCTTCCCGGTCGCTCGCCAGCAGCGCCCGGGCCTCCTTCTGGAAGCGGATCAGGTCCGCCACCATGCGGTGGAACCACGGCGTCGCGAGGTGCGCGCGCTTCGCGAACAGCCCGTTGGGAGACGTGCTCGCGTACTCGAAGTCCCCCTGCTCGTCGGAGACCGCGAAGCTCATGTTCGAGGCCTGACCGCGAACGCCGAGGCGATCGAGCAGCCGCTCGAAGCGCGGGTAGTTGCGGTCGTTGAAGACGATGAAGCCGGTGTCGACCCAGTGCGTCTCGTTCGGCGTGTCGACCCGCACCGTGTTCGTATGGCCGCCCGCGTACGGATTCGCCTCGAACACGGTGACCTCGTGATCGCTCGCCAGCAGGTGCGCGGCGACCAGCCCGGAGACGCCGGCGCCGACGACGGCGATCTTCATGGGGTCATCGACGGACGGGGCACGGGTAATAATCCGTACGAGCGGCCGTCTTGGATCACTCCGGCGGGTCGAAACCGCCGTCAGAGCTACGTGAGCTTGACCGTGGTAGCTGCGCGGTGAGCCAGAGCGCCCGCGGCGACGACCAGCAGCCCGCCGAGGACCCCGAAGAAGGCGGCCGACTTGATGTCGCCGACCTCACCGATCGCCCGCCACGCCGCGACGAGCACACCGAGATAGTGCAGCGACGTCGTCGTCCCGACCGCGAGCAGCAGCCCGGCCGCGAGTCTCGGCTGCCCGCCGAGCAGGCCAAGGCCGAGAAGGATCGCGACGACCAGCACCGCGGGCTCGAAGACGAACTCAGCGCTCTCGCCCTCCGCGAGTTCGCTCCACAGCGAGCTGAACCCGTCGTACTTCGTGAACATCGCCACCGCGGCCAGGCCGGCTCCGGCGAGCCCGAGGATCAGCACGGAGGGATCGACGGACGAGATGGGTCCGCCGCGCGGCGCGGCTCTCAGGCAGCCGATCCCCGCCGCGAGCGTCGCGGCCGCGCCGAGGAAGACGATGATCGCCAGCACCACCGAGAGAGCGTCGAGGCGGTTGATCGTGAACCGCAACAGCGCGACCGAAGCGATCAACGTCAACCCACCGAAGCCGACCAGCGCCCCGGCCGCCTCTGACGTGGAGATCCGCCTGGCCGTCAGCAGCTGCGCGACGACCCACGTCCCCAGCCCCACCCCGACGGCCTCGAACGGCGACAGGACCGCAAACACGTTCCACCGATCAGGCCACTCCGCGAGGACGGGGATCAACAGCCCAGCGACGAGAGCCAGCGCACCCGCCATCGCGAGCACGATCACGCGAGGCGGAACCGGAAGGTCCCCGGCACCGGGAACCGGCTGCTCGCCGCTCCCGGGCGGGACCGGCGGGCTGACCTGGCTGGGGAGGCTGGTGGGCGCGGGGGTTGGGGCTGGCGTGGGCGTCGGCTCCACTGCGCGCTCCGGGGCCGGCGTCGGGGTCGGCTCCGGCTCCTCCGCTCGCTCCGGCGCGGGCGGCGCCACAGGTGGCGGGTCCGGTTCCACGTCTCGCTCCGCCGCCGGCGGGCCGGTCGGCGGCGGGAGGTAGGTCTCGTACGCCGGCTCCTCGCTCACCTCCTCCGAGGCGGGCAGCGGGTCACCGGTGTCCGGGCCGGTCCCCTCGTAGTCGATCCCCTCGATCGTCGGCGCCGGCCCGGGGGGCGGGGGAGGCGTCGCCGGACCGGGCAGCGGCGTCACCGTGTTCCACTCGTCCGACCCCGCACCGCCCTGCGCCTCAGAACCGTCAGCGGGCGGACCCGCGAGCGCGGGCAGCCTCGCGTCCCGCCGCCAGCGCGGGCCGAGCTTGCCGATCAGGATCTCCTCGAACTCCTCCCACGCGACCGTCGCCGACTGCGGACGGTCCTTGGGGTCCTTCGACGTCATGCGCTCGATCCACGCCGACACCTCCGGGTCGACGTCGGCCACCTCGGACGCCGGCGGGAGCGCCTCGCTGATGTGCCGCAGCAGGATCGCCAGCGGCTCCTCCGCGTCATAGAACGGCGGCTTGCCCGTGAACAGCTCATACGCCATGCAGCCGACCGAGTAGAGGTCCGTCCACGGCCCGACGTCCTTCGCCATCGCCTGCTCCGGCGCCATGTACGGAGGCGTGCCGACCGTCGTCCCGGTCGCGGTCACGAACGCGCCCGTGTCCGCCGCCTGCGTCGCCTTCGCGATCCCGAAGTCCGCGATCTTCACCGTGCCGGTCGACGTGACCATCAGGTTCTCCGGCTTGAGATCCCGATGCACGATCGAGTGCTGCTCCGCCTCGGCCAGCCCGGCCAGCAGCCCATCCAGCACGCCGCCGATCTGCGCCAGCGTCATCCGCCCGACGTACGGCCGCAACGAGCCGCGCTCGATGTACTCCATCGCGATGTACGGCGTGCCGTCGTGCTCGAAGAAGTCGAACACCGTGATCACGTTCGGGTGGACCAGCGACCCCGCCAACCGCGACTCCCGCACGAACCGCTGCGCGAACCCCGCATCTGCGGCATGGAACGCCGCGAGCTCCTTCAGCGCGACGAGCCGGTCCAGGTCGACCTGCCGCGCGAGATAGACCACGGCCATCCCACCGCGACCAAGCTCCCGCATGATCCCGTAGCGACCAACCGTCCTCACGACCTCCGGCATTCCGCCGACTCTAGCCTCCGCCCCGGCACAGTTGGAAGAAAAACTGGCCTCTGTAGTGTCCCTCGAGTAATGGCGGAGGAAGGGCGAGCTGGGCCCGTGGTTGAGCTCGAGCGCGTGCGCAAGAGCTTCGGTGACAACCTCGTGCTCGACGATGTCGAACTCACGATCGGCCGTGGTGAGGTGATCGTGATCGCCGGCCCATCGGGGTCCGGCAAGAGCACGATGCTGCGCTGCATCAACGGCCTGGAGGGGATCGACAGCGGCGAGATCCGGTTCAACGGCCGCCCGCTGGAACGCTCGGGCAAGGCCCTCTCCCGCACGCGCCAGGAGATCGGGATGGTCTTCCAGCAGTTCAACCTGTTCCCGCACAAGACCGTGCTGGAGAACGTCACGATCGCGCCCGTCGAGGTCAAGGGCGTGCCCAAGGCCGACGCGCGCAAGCGGGCGCACACGCTGCTCGAGCGGGTCGGCATCGCCGAGAAGGCCGACGCCTACCCCGCCGACCTCTCCGGCGGTCAGCAGCAGCGCGTCGCCATCGCGCGGGCGCTCGCCATGGACCCGCAGCTGATGCTGTTCGACGAGCCGACCTCGGCGCTGGACCCCGAGATGATCCGCGAGGTCCTCGACGTCATGCGCGACCTGGCCCGCGACGGGATGACCATGGCCGTCGTCACGCACGAGATGGGCTTCGCCCGCGAGGTGTGCGACCGGATCGTGTTCATCGACGACGGCCGGATCGTCGAGCAGGCCCCGCCGGCCGAGTTCTTCTCGGCCGCCCGCAGCGACCGTGCAAGGGAGTTCGTCGACAAGATCATCCACCACTAACCGGGGAGGACCCATGAAGGCATTGCGCTGGCTCCTCGTCATGACCGCCCTCACGGCGTTGCTCGCCGTGGCCGGCTGTGGCGACGACGAAAGCGAGCCCGCCGCCGGCGGCGGTGACGAAGCCGCCCAGAAGGCGGAGAAGTTCCCGGCCGACACGACGATGGGCAAGATCCAGGAGAAGGGCGAGATCGCGATCGGCGTGAAGTACGACGTCCCGCCCTTCGGCTTCAAGAACCCGCAGAGCGGCGACATCGAGGGCTTCGACATCGACGTCGGCCAGGCGATCGCCGACAAGCTCGGCGTCAAGCCGAAGTTCATCGAGGCGATCTCGGACAACCGGATCCCGTTCCTCAAGAACGGCACCGCCGACGTGATCCTCTCGACGATGACGATCAACAAGGAGCGCGATCAGGAGATCGACTTCTCGGAGCCCTACTTCGTGGCCCGCGGCCGCGTGCTGGTCGGCCCCGACTCGAAGATCACCGGCGTCAAGGACCTCAAGCAGGGCACGAGCGTCTGCACCGCGCTCGGCTCGACCTACGAGGAGAACCTCAAGAAGCAGGCGCCCCAGGCGGAGCGCAAGCTCGTCGACTCCTACTCGGAGTGCCTCGAGCTGATCCAGAACGGCGCCGTCGACGCCGTCTCCACCGACAACGTGATCCTCACCGGCATGATCATCCAGGACGACACGCTCAAGCTCGTCGGCGACGACCTGACGACCGAGCCCTACGGCGCCGGCCTCAAGGATGGCGACACCGCGTTCAAGAAGTTCGTGGACGACACGATCGCGGAGTTCAAGTCCGACGGCCGCTGGAAGAAGACCCACGAGAAGTGGGTCAGCCAGTACACGGATGAGCCCGAGGAGCCGCCGACCATGACCCTGCAGGAGGCCTTGGAGGCGACCAGCTGAGCTCCTACTTCGAGCTCCTGAGCGACAACCTCGGGGAGCTCGCTACAGGGATGTGGGTGACCGTGCGCCTGGTGGCGATCGCGTTCGCGATCGCGCTGGGCGCCGGCACCCTCGTGGCCGGCCTCCGAGTCGCGCCCAACAAGTGGCTGCAGCGGCTCGGCGGGATCTACGTCGAGACGTTCCGCAACATCCCGCTGCTCGTCCTGCTGTTCATCTCGTTCGCGGGGCTGCGGCGCGCCGGCGTGCCCGTCGACGCGTGGGTCGCGGGCACTGTGAGCCTCGGCGTCTACACGAGCGCGTACGTCGCCGAGGTCCTGCGCTCCGGCGTGTTCTCGGTGAGCCGCGGCCAGATCGAGGCGGCGCTGTCGCTCGGCTTCACCCATGGCGAGGCGATGCGGCGGATCGTGCTCCCGCAGGCGTTCCGAACCGTGATCTCCCCGCTGGGCTCGCTGATCATCGCGATGATCAAGAACTCGGCGATCATCGGCGTGTCACTGCTCGCGCTGCCGGATCTGCTCAAGACCGCGCGCGTGATCCAGTCGCGCACGTTCGCGACCGACGAGGCGTTCTTCTGGGCCGCCGTCGGCTATCTGATCCTGACCGGCACCGTGACGCTGCTGATCCGCGTCCTCGAATCGAAGTACGCGATCCGGCGATGAGCTACCTCTTCGACCCCGACAACTGGGAGTGGCTCGTCACGGGCAACAACGCCCGGTTCATCCTCGAGGGGTTCCTCGTCAACCTCGAGATCGCGGTCATCGCCATGGCGTTCTCGCTGCTGTTCGGGCTCCTCCTCGCCCTCGCGCGGCTCGCGACCTTCAAGCCGCTCGCGGCCCTCGCCGGCGCGTGGATCGACGTCTTCCGCAACCTGCCGCTGATCTTCCTCATCCTCTACCTCTTCCTCGGCCTTCCGGCGCCGTGGCGGGAGGCCTACGAGGACATCGTGCCGAGCTGGTTCCCGGAGGCGCTGCAGTCGGGTCGCGTCCTCGCGGCCCTCCTCGGTCTCGTGCTCTACAACTCGGCCGTCCTCGCCGAGATCATGCGCGCGGGGATCCTCTCGCTCGACCGCGGTCAGGCCGAGGCGGCGTCCGCGCTCGGCATGACCTACCGGCAGTCGATGCGATTCGTGATCCTGCCCCAGGGCCTGCGCCGCATGGTGCCGGCGACGGTCTCCCAGCTCATCACCCTCAACAAGGACACGACGCTGGTGAGCATCATCGCCATCCAGGAGGTCGTGCGCCACGGCCGCATCCTCACCAGCTTCAACTTCTTCGGGGGAGTGCAGGCCCCGGTCCTGCAGGTCTTCATCTTCCTCGGCGCCCTCTTCATCATCGTCAACCTGCTGCTTTCGCGGCTGTCGAGGCGGCTGGAAATCCGCGAGCGACAGCGCACCGCGGGAGGTTCGACCGCGCGGGTCACGGGGGTCGAGGACCAGCTGGCGGTGGAGCCCGCTTAGAAGGTCCCTGGCCACTGACGCCGGTTGTCTTCGCGCCACGCAGCGGTTACGGTCGCACCAGCCCGCTGCGCCGGTGCACCCTCCCGACGCGTCTCCCACGGCCGGAGCCTCGATTGACCCCATTCCTGTACGCGCTCGGAGGATTCTGCGCCCGTCGGCGCGCGCTCGTGGTGGCGGTCTGGCTGGTGATCGTCGTCGCCCTCGCCGTCGTCGCCCGCGCGGCCGGCGAACAGACCAGCGACAACCTCGTGCTCCCCGGCACCGACAGCCAGCAGGCGACCGACACCCTCTCCAAGCACTTCCCGGAGCAGGCGAACGGAACGAACCCGATCTCGCTGCGGGTGCCGAAGGGGAAGCAGCTCGCCGACGAGCCGTACAAGGACGCGATCGACGGCGTCGTGAAGGCGTACAAACAGGACAGCGCGGTCCAGAAGGTGGTCGGCCCGCTGTCGAGCGACGGCGCGGGGCAGCTCACCAAGGACAAGTCGACGGGCTACATCTCGCTGTGGCTGAACGACAGCCCGAGCGAGCTCAGCGTCGACGAGGCGCAGAAGATCATCG
>CAWBCU010000027.1:0-233933 GCA_963787335.1 uncultured Solirubrobacterales bacterium | reverse complement strand
CGGCCGACACCGAGTAGCTCGCCGCCACATCAGGAATTGCCGAAAGGGCGCCCCACGGGGCGCCCTTTCGCTTTGCTTGAGCCAGGGGGCGTAGCCTTGGAGCACTATGGCGACGAGCGTCGAGGGCCCGCGGGGGACCCGATCCCCCTCAGATGACCGCGTGCGCGGCTTCGCCTTCGTGGGCGCGATGGTCGCGGTCATGTGGGTGGTCGAGGTGCTCGACGTCGCCGGCCTGAACCTCGACTCCAACGGCATCCACCCGCGCGACGCGGACACGCTGCCCGACATCGCCTTCGCGCCGTTCCTGCACGCCGGCTGGGGGCATCTGGTCGGCAACACGGTCCCGTTCCTGATCCTCGGCGGGACGATCGCGCTCAGCGGCGTGGTCCGCACCGCGGCGGTCACGGGGATCGTGGCGCTGGTCGGCGGCCTCGGCACGTGGCTGATCGGGCCGGCCAACACGAACCACATCGGCGCCAGCGGCCTCGTGTTCGGCTACGCCGCCTACCTGATCTCGCGCGGGATCTTCAGCCGCAAGCCGATCCACCTCGCCGCCGGCGTCGCGGTGCTCGCCATCTACGGCGCGACGCTGCTCTTCAGCCTCGTGCCGCACCCCGGGATCTCGTGGCAGGGCCACCTGTTCGGGGCGATCGGCGGCGTCGTGGCGGCGCGCGTGCTCGACCGGCCGCGGCCGGTCGCCGCCGTCTAGCCGACCAGGCGGTCGAGCCGGATCGGCAGGTCGCGCACGCGCTTGCCGGTGGCGTGGAAGACGGCGTTGGCGACCGCGGCGGCGGTGCCGACGATCCCGATCTCGCCGATGCCCTTCGACCCCATCGGGTTGAGCTGGTCGTCGTCCTCGTCGACCCAGGCGGCGTCGATGTCCTGGATGTCGGCGCTGCACCGGCACGTGGTACTGCGCCGAGGTCGTGGTTGAGGTAGTCGCCGAACTCCAGGTCCATGACGCTCTCCTCGTGCAGCGCCATCGAGAGGCCCATGGTCATGCCGCCGATGAACTGCGAGCGCGCGGTCTTCGGGTTGATGACCCGGCCGACGCCGAAGACGCCGAGCACGCGCGGCAGCCGGACCTCGCCGCTGTCGACGTCGACGCGCACCTCGACGAACTGGGCGCCGAAGGCGTGGCGTGAGAGCTCCGAGAGCGCCTTCACCTCGTCGGAGGTGTTGACGGTCACCTCGCCCTCGCCCTGCTCCAACAGCGCCTCGCAGGCCTTCACGACGGCCGAGCCCCACGACGCGGTGCCCATCGAGCCGCCGGCGAGCGCGGCCTGGCCGAAGTCGCTGTCGCCGATCTCCATCCGCACCTGCTCGGGGTCGACGCCGAGCGCGTCGGCCGCGATCTGGGTGAGCACGGTGCGCGCGCCGGTCCCGATGTCCGCGGCGGCGATCTGGATCGTGAACTCGCCGTCGGCGTCGATCCGCGCCGTCGCCTGCGAGGGCGAGCGGTAGACCGGGTAGGTCGAGGACGCGACGCCGGTGCCGACGAGCCAGCGGCCGTCGCGGCGGATGCCGGGGGTCGGGTCGCGGCCGGCCCAGCCGAAGCGCTCGGCGCCCTCGCGCAGGCAGGCGACGAGGCTGCGCGAGCTCCACGGGATGCCCTTCTCGGGGTCCTCGGGCGGCTCGTTGGCGATCCGCAGCTCGATCGGGTCGATCCCGCACGCGACCGCCAGCTCGTCCATCGCGGACTCGAGCGCGTACATGCCCGGGCACTCGCCGGGCGCGCGCATCCACGACGGCGTCGGCACGTCGAGCGCGACGAGCCGGTGCGTGGTCAGCCGGTCGGCCCCGGCGTACATGTGGCGCGTGGCGAGCGTGGTCTGCTCGGCGAACTCGCGCACGGTCGAGGTCTGCTCGAAGGCATCGTGGCCGATCGCGCGCAGCCGGCCGTCGCGCGCGGCGCCGAGGCGCACGCGCTGGATCGTCGGCGTGCGGTAGCCGACCATCGAGAACAGCTGCTGCCGCGTCAGCGCGATCTTCACGGGCCGCTCGACGTGCTTCGCGGCGATCGCGGCGAGGACCGCCTGCGGGCGCGGCGTGCCCTTGGAGCCGAAGCCGCCGCCGACGTGCTGGGAGACCACGCGCACCCGCTCGGGCTCGAGGTCGAACACCTCGGCGATGGCGCGCCGCGCGCCCCACGTGCCCTGGATCGAGTCGTACAGCGTGAGATCGCCGCCGTCCCAGACGGCGAGGCTCGCGTGCGGCTCCATCGGGTTGTTGTGGATCGGCTGGGTCGTGTAGGTCGCGTCGACCACGACCTCCGCGGCGGCCAGCCCGGCGTCGAGGTCGCCGTGCGCGACGTCGGTCGGGAAGCGCGGGTTGACCTTCTCGGGCTTGTAGAAGCGCGGGTGGCCGAGGCGCAGCTCGACGTCGTGTGCGGCGGTGTCGTACTCGAGCGCGACGGCGGCCGCCGCCTCCTGCGCCGTCTGCAGCGACTCGGCGACCACCGCGGCGACGATCTGCCCGCGGTAGGCGACGTGCGGCGACTGGAAGAGCATCAGCTCGCCGTCGGCGACCTCGGCCAGCCGCGGCGCGTTCTCGTGCGAGACGACGGCGAGGACGCCGGGGACGGCGAGCGCCCGCGCCGCGTCGAGCTTCGTGATCTCCCCGTTGGCGACGGTGGAGGCGATGGCGACCGCGTAGGCGACGCCCTCGACCGGCTGCTCGTAGGCGTACTGCGCCTGGCCCATGACCTTCGCGCGGCCCTCGACGCGGCTGAGCGGCGTGCCGACGGCCGGGGTGAGCGTGGTGTCGCTCACGTGCACAGCTCGCTGAGCGTGTTGATCAGGACGTTGCGCGTGAGCGGCACCTTGTAGGCGTTGTCGCGCAGCGGCTCGGCCTGGGCGAGCTCCGCGTCGGCCGCGGCGGCGAAGCTCTGCTCGGTCGCCCCTGCGCCCCGCAGGGCCGCCTCCGCCGCGGTCGCCCGCCACGGGACGTGGGAGACGCCGCCGAGCGCGATCCGGCACTCCTCGATCACGCCGTCGCGCAGGCTGACCGCCGCGGCGACGGAGATGACCGCGAAGGAGAAGGACGCGCGCTCGCGGACCTTGCGGTACGCGGAGCGGGCGGCCGCGGCGTCGGGGGACGGCAGCTCGACCGCCGTGATCAGATCGCCGGGGGCGAGGTTGGTGTCGCGCTCGGGCGCGTCGCCGGGCAGGCGGTGCAGCCCGGGCATCGGGACGGCGCCCTTGCCGTGGACGTGGACGACCGCGCCGAGCGCGGTCAGCGCGACCGCCATGTCGGAGGGATGGGTGGCGACGCAGTGCTCGGAGTGGCCGAGGATCGCCAGGTTGCGGTGCTCGCCCTCGCGCGCGGGGCAGCCGGAGCCGGGGCTGCGCTTGTTGCACGGCTTCGTGACGTCCTGGAAGTACGAGCAGCGGGTGCGCTGGAGCAGGTTCCCGCCCACCGTGGCGAGGTTGCGCAGCTGGCCCGAGGCGCCGGCCAGCAGCGCCTGCGAGAGCACCGGGTAGCGCTCGCGCACGGCCGGGTGGACGGCGAGGTCGGCGTTGCGCACGGCGGCGCCGATCCGCAGGCCGCCGCCGGAGAGCGCCTCGATCGCGTCGTGGGGGAGGCGGGTGACGTCGACCAGCCGCTCGGGCGTCTCGACGCCGAGCTTCATCAGGTCGACGAGGTTCGTGCCGCCGCCGAGGTAGGTCGCGCCGCCGGCGCCCGCGCTCGCGGCGGCGTCCGCGTCGGCCGCGCGCTCGTAGGCGAACGCCTTCACGACGCGACGTCGGCGATCGCCGCGACGATGTTCGGATACGCGCCGCAGCGGCAGAGGTTGCCGCTCATGCGCTCGCGGATCTCGGTCGGCGGTCGAGCGTGACGCCGTCGGCCTCCGCCTCGGCCAGCATGCCGACCGCCGAGCAGAGCTGGCCCGGGGTGCAGTAGCCGCACTGGAACGCGTCGTGCTCGATGAAGGCGGCCTGGAGCGGATGCAGCTCGTCGCCCGCGGCGAGCCCCTCGACCGTGGTCAGCTCGGCGCCGTCGTGCGCCACCGCGAGCGCGAGGCAGGCGTTGGCGCGGCGGCCGTCGAGCAGGATCGTGCAGGCGCCGCACTGGCCGTGGTCGCAGCCCTTCTTCGCGCCGGTCAGCCCGAGGTTCTCGCGCAGCAGGTCGAGCAGCGTGGTCCGGACATCGACCTCGACGCGGTGGTCCTCGCCGTTGATCCGGAGCGCGATCTCGGCCATGGGCCTCACGCTACCCGGCCGCGCCGCGCCGCCTAACCAGGGCCTCGATCCCGTCCAGTACGCGCTCGAGCCCGAACGTGAACTCGTCGTCGGCGTCGTCGTCCTGATCGAAGACGCCCGACCCGAGCGCGGCGTGCAGCGCGGGGAAGCGCTCCGGGTCGGTCAGCGCGCCGATCTGCCGGCCCCACGTCGGCATGATCGGCCCGGCGGCGGCGGCGAGGTCGGCCGACAGCGTCGCCTCGTTGCGCACGTAGCCGCTCACGAGCAGGATCACCGACAGCTTCTCGCCCTCGGCCAGGCCGGTGCCGCCGAGCGCGCGCAGGCCGTCCTCCAGCCAGGCGATCTGGTTGGGCATCACGGGCGGGCCGCTGATCGGCACCTGCAGGACCCAGGGGTGCCGTCGCAGGGCGTCGTGGTAGGTCCACGCCCAGCGGGTCATGCCGGCGCGCCAGCCCTCGCCCTCCGGCGCCGGTGCGAGTGGCTGCGTCGAAGGCGGCGTCGACCATCAGCGCGAGCAGCTCGTCCTTGGCCGCGACGTAGCGGTAGAGCGACATCGCGGACGAGCCGAGCTCCGCGGCCACGCGGCTCATCGAGACCGCGGCGATCCCCTCGGAGGCGGCCACCTTGACCGCGGCGCTCACGATCCGGTCGAGGTCCAGGCCCGGGCTTCGGGCCCTTGCGCGGGCGCCGCCGCACGCCCCACGCCGCCTCGATGCTGGCCGGCAACCCGGTCTCGGTGTCCTCGTCCATCGGTCTCCTTGCAGCCTAACCGCGTATGCCCTACGCTGTATTGCGTATGGTACACGCAGAAGGAGCTCGAAGACATGACGGAACCGGCGATCGAGGCGATCGGCATCGCCAAGTCCTACGGCGCGACCCCGGTGCTGGCGGGCGTCGACCTGCGGGTCGAGCGGGGGACCGTCTTCTCGCTGCTCGGGCCCAACGGCGCAGGCAAGACCACGATGGTGCGGATCCTCGCGACGCTCCTGCGGGCGGACGCCGGGCAGGCCCGCGTCGCGGGCTTCGACGTCGTCGCCGACCGGCGCGCGGTCCGGCACGCGATCAGCCTGACGGGTCAGTACGCCGCCGTCGACGAGCTCCAGACGGGCGAGGAGAACCTGCGCATGATGGGGCGGCTCGCCGGCCTCGGCCGCGCCGCCGCCGCCGAGCGGGCGCGCGAGCTGCTGACGCGCTTCGACCTCACCGGCGCCGCGGCCGCCGCGTCGTGACCTACTCGGGCGGGATGCGGCGGCGCCTCGACCTCGCGGCGAGCCTGGTCGCGCGCCCGTCGGTGCTCTTCCTCGACGAGCCCACCACCGGCCTGGACCCGCGCAGCCGCCTGGTCATGTGGGACGTGATCACCGGCCTCGTGGGCTCCGGCGTGACCGTCTTCCTGACCACGCAGTACCTCGAGGAGGCCGACCGCCTCGCCGACCGCGTCGCGGTGCTCGACGGCGGCCGCGTCGTCGCCGAGGGCACGCCCGCGGAGCTCAAGCGCGAGACCGCCGAGCAGCGGCTCGACCTCGTGCTCGCCGACGCGGCGGCCTTCGCGGCCGCCGCGCGCTCGCTGGCCGGCCGCGTGATCGACCGCGACGAGCGCGAGCGCCGGCTCGGGGTCCCGACCGACGGCAGCGCGGCGCACGTGCGCGCGCTGCTCGACGAGGTCGACCCCGGCGGCGACAGGGTGGAGCGGTTCTCCGTCCACACCGCGACGCTCGACGACGTCTTCCTCGCCCTCACCGGCCACACCACCACCCGACCCGAACCGGAGACCGCCGATGTCTGACCCCGCCGCCCTCACCATGGCCGCCCGCTGCACCCGCCTGTCGGCGCGCAACATCGACGCGCTGGTGACCTCGCTGATGCTGCCGGTGATGCTGATGCTGATGTTCGTCTACCTCTTCGGCGGCGCGATCGAGACCGGCGGCGCGTACGTCACCTACGTCGTCCCGGGCGTGATCCTGCTGTGCGCCGGCTTCGGCTCGGCGACGACGGCCGTGACCGTCAGCCAGGACCTGGCCGGCGGCATCGTCGACCGCTTCCGCTCGATGGACGTCGGCGGGCCGTCGATCCTCGCCGGCCACGTGGCCGCCAGCGCGCTGCGCAACGCGGCCTCGACCGCGATCGTGTTCGGCGTCGCGTTCCTGATCGGCTTCCGGCCGCACGCCGGGGCGCTCGACTGGCTCGCCGCGATCGGCGTCCTGGCCGCCTTCGTGCTCGCCATCTCGTGGCTGGCCGCGGCGATCGGCCTGATCGCGAAGTCGCCCGAGGCCGCCAACGGCTTCACCTTCCTGATCATGTTCCTGCCCTACGCGAGCAGCGCGTTCGTCCCGGTCGACACGATGCCGTCGTGGATCCAGGGGTTCGCGCTGCACCAGCCGATCACGCCGGTGATCGAGACGCTGCGGGGCCTGCTGCTCGGGACGCCGGTCGGCTCGAGCGCATGGACCGCGCTGGCCTGGTGCGGCGGCATCATGGCCGTCTCCATCGCCGCCTCCGGCGTGCTGTTCCGGCGGCGGACCGGCTGATCGCTAGGAGCGGCCGACCGCCGTCGTCAGGGCCGCCCGCGACCCCGGGTCGGCGTCCATCGCAGCCAGCGCGAGGTCGGCGAACATCGCGCCCTTGGCGAGGTCGCCGACGTCGTAGGACGTGCCGTCGCGGCGGTCGAGGACGGTGAGCACGCCGATCGCCTGCATCGCCGGACATCAGCGGCACGACGAGCATCGTGTAGGGCACGTAGCCGGTCTTGCGCGCGGTCGCGGCGGCGAAGTCCGGGTCGGCCCGGCAGTCCTGGACGACCTCACCGACGCCGGTCGCGAGCACGCGGCCGGCGATGCCCTGGCCGGGCTTCAGGCGCATGCCGACGACCTCGTCGGCGCCCGCGCCCCAGGCGGCCTGGTAGTCGAGGCCGGCGTCGGGGCGGCGCAGCGCGACCGACGTGGCCGCGGCGTCGAACACGCCGGCGGCGGTCTTGACGATCGCCGACAGCACGCGGGCCGTCGCCTCGCCGACCGCGGCGGAGACGCCGATGTCGCGGCCGCGCTCGGTGGGCAGGTGCCCGCCGAGCCCGTCGGCGAACGCCTGCATCGAGGGCAGGCGGCGCTCCGGGTCGACCACCAGCGCGGCGTCGATCGTCGCGAGCAGCGCCTCGCTCGTGCCCTCGGGCGGGCGCACGCTCGCGTAGCGGGCGGGCACGCTCGTGAGCAGGGTCCAGGCGGTCATCGCGAGCCCGTAGACGTCGGTGCGCGGGGAGAGCGCGCCGCCCGTGAACGCCTCCGGCGCCATGTAGCCGGGCGTGCCGATCCCCTCGGTCATGCTCTCGGCCGAGAGGTCGCGCGCGATCCCGAAGTCGACGAGCACGACCCCGCGCTCCGGCGAGAGCATCAGGTTCTGCGGCTTGACGTCGCGGTGGATCGTCTGCTGCTCGTGCACGTAGCGCAGCGCCTCGGCCGCCTCGAGCGTGTGCTTGATGACCTGGTCCTCGGTCAGCCCCGGCGTGCCCTCGCGGCGCAGGACGTGCGCGAGGTCCTCGCCGTCGACCCACTCCATCATCAGGTAGCGGCCGCTCGGATCGAAGACCGTCCCCAGCACCTTGACCACGCGCGGATGGTCGAGCCGCGCGAGCAGGCGGCCCTCGATCTCGAAGCGCGCGGCGTGCTTCTCGTCGAGCAGCAGCTTGGCGGCGACGGCGCGGCCGTCGGGCGCGGTCGCCCGGTAGACGCTGCCCATGGCGCCCTGAGCCGCCGGTTCTCCGAGCCGATACCCGCCGACGAGCTCCGTGCCCGGCGCTGGAGCATTCACGCTCCGAGCTTAAACGAAGACGCGGGCGCGATCCTTCGCGCCCGCACCGCGGCATGGTGCGGGTGCCGCCTTGTGCCGACCTTGGCGAAAGCTTGGCGGCCCGATACCGTGCCGATCTCAGTGCCACCGCATATCCGATGGGAGATTCGTCTCTGTGGACGCGTCGCGGTCAGCACCCAGGACGGGCTGGCCGGCAGCGCGCTGCCGGGTCGCCAGGGCCAGCTCCTCCTCGCCTATCTCGTCTGTCATCGGACCCGTGCCTGCCCGCGCTACGAGCTCGAGGACGTGCTCTGGCCCGCGCACGCCCCCGCCGCCTCGGACTCCGCGCTCAGCTCGCTGCTCTCCAAGCTCCGGCGGGCGCTCGGCCCTGGCGCGCTGACCGGACGCGCCGAGCTGCGGCTCGCGCTGCCCGAGCCGCTGTGGGTCGACACCGAGGCACTGGCCGAGGGGGTCGAGCTGGCGGTGCAGGCGCTCGACGACCGCCGCTGGGCCGACGCCGCGGCGCAGGCCCGTGGGGCGCTCGAGGTCGCCACCGAGCCGTTCCTCGCCGAGTGCGACGGGCCCTGGGTGCTGGAGCGTCGGCGCGAGGTCGAGGGGCTGCGCCTGCGCGCGCTGGAGGCGCTGGGGGAGGCGGGGCTGCGGCTCGGCGGCCGCGAGCTCGACGCCGCCGAGGCCGCCGCGCGCGCCGCGATCGGGCTCGCGCCCTTCCGCGAGTCCGCGCACCGCCTGCTGATGGAGATCCACGAGGCGGCCGGCAACGCGGCAGAGGCCCTGCGCTCGTTCGACGAGCTGCGGCGGCTGCTGCGCGACGAGCTCGCCACCGCGCCCGGGCCACAGCTGATGGCGCTCCACGAGCGCCTGCTGCGCGGTGACGCGCCGCCGCAGGAGCTGTCCGCCACGTTCGCGTTCACGCCCGCGCCGCTGCCCGCCCCGCTCGCCGCCGCGGCCGCCCGCGGCCCGTTCGTGGGCCGTGCGGACGACCTCGCCACGCTGCACGAGGCGTGGGCTGCGGCGCTCGCCGACGAGCGCCGCCTCGTGCTGCTCACGGGCGATCCGGGGATCGGCAAGTCGCGGCTCGCCGCCGAGTTCACCCGCGCGGTGCACGCGGACGGCACGGTCGTGCTGTACGGCCGCTTCGACGAGACCGGCCCTGGCGCCTACCAGCCCGTGATGGAGATGCTGCGCGGCTGGTCGGGCGGCGCCCCGCTGACGCTGCCGGCGCAGCGGCTCGGCCCGCGCGCGGCCGACCTCGCGGCGCTGCTGCCGGAGCTCGGCGTGCCGAACGCGCCGACCGCCGTGCCGGCCACCGGCCTCAACGAGGTCGGGACGGAGCGCCAGCGCCTGTTCGACGCGCTCGCCGCGCTGCTGGCCGAGCTGGCCGCGGGCGCACCGCTGCTGCTCGTCTTCGACGACCTCCACTGGGCCGACAGCCCGACCGTGCAGCTGCTGCGCCACCTCGTGCGTGCGCCCCAGCCGCGGCGCGCGATGTTCCTCGGCACCTACCGCGACGCGGAGCTCGAGGAGGGGCACCCGCTGCCGGAGCTGATCGCCTCGCTGCGGCGCGAGGACAGCCTCACGCACGTCGCGCTCGAGGGCCTCGACCCCGGCGAGGTCGGCGAGCTGATCACGGCCCATGGCGCCAGCCCGCCCTCCTCGGATCTCGTGTCGGCGCTGCACGGCGAGACCGAGGGCAACCCGTTCTTCGTCGAGGAGGTCCTGCGCCACCTGCGCGACACGCAGGGCAGCCTCGAGGGCGTCATCGACCTCGAGGAAGCCGGGGTGCCCGAGGGTGTGCGCGGGGTCACCTCGCGGCGCCTGCGGCGGCTGCCGCCGTCGGCGCGCGAGGCGGTCGAGGTCGCGTCGGTGATCGGGCGACAGGTCGACTTCGGGCTGCTCGAGGCGCTCGGGCCGCTGACGGGGGACGACCTCGTCGCGGCGCTCGACGAGGCGGTGCGCGCCCGCGTGCTGCGGGAGGTCGACGGCCGCGTCGGCCGCTACGCCTTCACCCACGCGCTGGTGCGCGCGACGCTCTACGACAGCCTCTCCGCCCTGCGCCGCGCGCGGCTGCACTCGCGCGTCGGCGAGACGATCCTCGCCCGCCACCAGGAGGATCTCGACCCCTGGCTGCCGCAGCTCGCGCGGCACTTCGCCCGCGCCGCGCCGGTCGACGGCCCGGCGCGCGCGATCGACTTCGCGCTCGCCGCCGGCCGCCGCGCCGACCGCCTGCTGGCGTGGGAGGAGGCGGCCGCGCACTATCGCGGCGCGCTGCGCGCGCGCCAGGCCGGCAGCGGCGGCGATCGCACCAGCGGCGAGCTGCTGCTGGCGCTCGGCGCGTCGGAGGAGCGGGCCGGGATCGAGCACGCGCGGGCCACGTTCGCCGAGGCCGCCGAGCTTGGCGCGCGAGCTCGAGGACCCGGTCCTGCTCGCCCGTGCCGCGCTCGGCGTGGCGGGGTCGTGGTCGACGCTGCTGGGGCGCGAGGAGCCCGAGGTCGTCGCGCTGCTCGAGGAGGCGCTGCAGGGGCTGGGCGAGGAGGACTCGCCGCTGCGCGCGCGCCTGCTGGCCCGGCTCTCGCTCGAGCTCTACTACGCGGGCCAGCCCGAGCGGCGGATGCTGCTGAGCGAGGCGTCGGTCCGGATCGCGCGCCGCATCGGGGACCCGGCCACGCTCGCGGCCGCCCTCGACGCGCGCCACTACGTGCTGTGGCGCCCGGAGAACGTCGAGGAGCGCCTCGAGGTGGCGGCCGAGCTGCGGAGGATCGCCGCCGAGATCGGCGACCTCGAGCTGGAGCTGGAGGGCGCGGGCTGGACGGTCGTGGACCTGCTCGAGCTCGGCGACGTCGCCGGCGCCGACGTGCAGATCGAGGCCGCCGCCGCCGTCGCCGCGGTCGTCCACCGGCCGCTCTACCTGTGGTGGACATCGCTGTTCCGCTGCGCGCGCGCCCAGCTCGCGGGCGACTTCGACGTGGCCGAGCGGCTGGCGGGGGAGACGCTCGCGATCGGGCAGCGCGGACACGCCGAGAACGCCCTGCACTACTACGCGATGGCGATGTTCAACATCCGCCGCGAGCAGGGCCGGCTCGGCGAGGTCGAGGAGGCGGTCGCGAACTTCATCGAGATGTACCCGGCGATCCCGGCCTGGCGCTGCTGCCAGGCGCTCATGCACATCGAGCTGGGGCGCCACGACGAGGCCCGCGGGGCGTTCGAGAGCGTGGCCGCGGCCGGCTTCGACGCGCTGCCGCGGGACGCCAACTTCCTGATCGCGGTGACGCTGCTCGCCGAGGTCTGCGGCGCGCTCGGCGACGCCGACCGGGCGGCCGAGCTGCACCCGTTGCTGGCGCCGCACGGCGGGCGCAACGTGCTGGTGGGGCGCGCGGCGAGCTGCAACGGCTCGGCCTCGCGGCTGCTGGGGATCCTCGCGGGCGTGCTCGGGCACTGGGAGGAGGCCGAGCGGAGCTTCGCGGACGCGCTCGAGATGCACGTGCGGATGGGCGCCCGGCCGTGGGTGGCGCGCACGGAGCTGGCGTGGGCGGAGATGCTGCTGGCCCGCGGCGAGCCGGGCGACGAGGCCGCGGCGCGGGCCCGGCTGGCGGAGGCGATCGTGCTCGCCGACGCGCTCGGGATGGTCGCGCTGGCCCAGCGCGCCCGCGCGCTGGTGGCGGGGGGCGAACCCGTCCGCTCCCGCGCCTAAGTTCAGGGAGTGGCGCGCCCCACCACCCGACACATCTGCTCGCAGTGCGGCTATGACTCGCCGCGCTGGATGGGCCAGTGCCCGGGCTGCGGCGAGTGGAACACGCTGATCGAGGAGACCACGGCTGCCGTCGCGCCCGGCGGCCGCGGCAGCGCCTCGAAGGGCCGCGCGGTCCGGCCGGTCACGCTCGCCGACGTCCAGGCGCCGAAGATCCCGCGGCTGCGCACGGGGATCGGGGAGCTCGACCGCGTGCTCGGGGGCGGCCTCGTCCCCGGCTCGCTCGTGCTGCTCGGCGGCTCGCCCGGCATCGGCAAATCGACGCTGACCTCGATGGCGCTCGGCAACCTCGCCGGCGCGGGCCGGCGCACGCTCTACGTCTCCGGCGAGGAGTCGGCGGCGCAGATCAAGCTGCGCGCCGAGCGCCTCCCGGGCGCCGCGCTGCAAGTGCCGGTCGTCGCCGAGACCGACCTCGACGTCGTGCTCGCGACGCTCGAGGCCGAGCGGCCCGAGGTCTGCGTGATCGACTCCGTCCAGACCCTCCACGCCGCGGAGCTGAGCGGCGCGGCGGGCTCGGTCGGCCAGGTGCGCGAGGTCGCCGACCGCATCACCAGGATCGCGAAGTCGCGCGACATCGCGGTCCTGCTCGTCGGCCACGTCACGAAGGAGGGCGCGCTGGCCGGCCCGCGCGTGCTCGAGCACCTCGTCGACTGCGTGCTCCAGTTCGAGGGGGAGCGCGAGCGCACCTACCGCACGCTGCGCGCGCTCAAGAACCGCTTCGGCTCGACCAACGAGGCGGGTGTGTTCGAGATGGCGGGCGGCGGGCTGGTCGAGGTCGCGGACGCGTCCGCGCGCTTCGTCGGCGAGGCCACCCGCGCGCCAGGGAGCGTCGTGCTCGCCGCGATGGAGGGCTCGCGCCCGCTGCTCGTCGAGGTGCAGGCGCTCGTGAACCCGTCGGAGATCATCCCGCCGCGCCGGATCGCCAACGGGATCGACCGCAACCGCCTCGCGCTCGTGCTCGCGGTGCTCGGCCGCCACGCGGGGGTCGGGGTCGGGAGCGCCGACGTCTTCGTCAACGTCGCGGGCGGGGTGCGCGTCGACGAGCCGGGGGCGGATCTCGCCGTCGCGCTCGCGGTGGCCAGCGCCCAGCGCGGCGTCGTGCCCGGGGACGGCGAGCGCCCGATCGCCTGCTTCGGCGAGCTCGGCCTGAGCGGCGAGCTGCGCTCCGTCGCCCATCCGGACCGCCGCGAGGCGGAGGCGCGCAAGTTCGGCCTCACGCCCGTCATCTCGCCCGACAGCGCACCGACGCTGCGGGCCGCGCTGCGGGCGGCGCTCCCGGCCCAACCGCGCGCCCGCGCCGCCTGATCGGCGATACTGGCGGGCGTGCGCCGCGCCCTCTGGCTGCCGCTCGCCGCCGTCCTCGCCCTCGCGCTGCCGGCCAGTGCATCGGCGTGCTCCTGCGCCAAGCTGCCGGAGGCCAAGCGCTTCAGGGCCGCCGACGCCGCGTTCACGGGCACCCTCCTCTCGCGCCATGCGCTCGACCCCGGCCCCGACGGCGTGGAGAGCACGGGCGACCCGTTCGTCCACAAGTACCGCGTCGAGCGCCGCTACAAGGGCCGCAGGCTGTTCCGCACGGTGTGGGTGCGGACCGTGCGCGACGAGGCGACCTGCGGGCTGCCGGCCCGCAGGCGCGTGGCGCTCTACCTGGACCGGGTCAAAGGGCACTGGGAGAGCGGGCTCTGCGACGTCACCACCCGCAGCGCCATGCGGCGCGCCGCGCGAGGGATCCGGGCAGGCGCCGCCGGCGCCTGCCCGCCCTGACCGTTCGACCGCGATGGCCTAGTCGGATGATTCGCGGCAGCGAGGCGTCAGCCGGTGACCTGCACCCAGACGCGTCGCGTCTGGGACGTGACGTCGGTGTTGTCGGCGAGCGAGCGCACGACGAGCGTGTCGTCCTCGTTCGTGCCGGCGGGCGCGCAGGCGACCGCGGCCGTGTTGCAGCGGCCGATGGCGGCGTCTCCGGCGAACGCCGGATCGGCGGCCCCGTTGCCGTCGCGGTCGAGCCTGTTCTGGATCGCGGTCGAGGCGGACAGGCCTTTGCCGGCCAGCGTCGCGCCGGTGTCGACATAGACGTTCGGGTTGCTCGCCGGCTGGCCGTTGATGCCGGGCTTTGAGATCACCGTGAAGCCGCCGGACTGCTGCTCGATGGAGCCGGTCTCGCTGATGAGCAGCCAGCGGCCACCCGGTCCCGGGTCGCCCTTGTCGCCTTTGCCGCCCGTGGGCCCGGCAACGCCCTGCGGGCCGCGAGGGCCGGACGGGATCTGACCACGCGCGATGTCGGCGGCACGCAAGCTGCCGTTGCGGACGTCGCGCCCGCTCAGCGAGCTGTTGCGGACGTCGCGCCCGGTGAGCGAGCCGTCGCGCACCTCGGCGCCGGTGATCTTGACCGCCGCGTAGGACGTGCCGCCGAGCGCGATGAACATCGCCGCGGTGGCCATGACGTTGGAGTAGGACGGGCGTCTCATGGAGCCTCCTGGTTGGGGATGGCTTCCCATGCGCGACGGCGGGCCGTCTGGATCACCCGCATCCAGGTCCCGGCGCGCAGATCATCCGTTGGGATGACGTCCGCTTCACCCGTCCTGTCGATTGCAGCGCGCCGCCGTGACGTGAGGATCGTCTCGTGCTCGCCGCCCTGTCCTGCGTCTACGGTGCCGCCATGGCCGCCTCGAGCGACGCCGGCGTCGCCGAGGAGGTGACCGAGCGCGTGCTGCTCGCCGACCCCGGCGGTGACAGCAGCGTGCTGGTCGAGCGCGCGGTGCTGCTGGCCGTGCGGACCTCGCCCGACGCGGCGCTCGCGCGGATGCGCGTGCAAGAGCGCGAGGTGGTCGCGCTCGCGCGACTGGCGGGAGCCACGACGACCCGCATCGCCGCCGTGCTCGCGCTCGAGCCCAAGGCGGTTCGCGCGCTGATGACCAGCGGCCTGCGCGCGGTGGTCAATCGAGATGGCGCGCCGCGAACGCCGCCGCCTCCGTCCGGTTGCGGATCCGCAGCTTCTCCAGGACATGCCGCACGTGCGTCTTGACGGTCGGCTCGCTGATGACCAGCCGCTCGGCGATCTCGCGATTCCGCAACCCCTCGGCGAGCAGGGCGAGCACCTCCCGCTCACGCGAGCTGAGCCGCGCGACAGGATCGTCGGGCGGCGCCGCGCCGCCGGCGAGGTCGGACAGCATCCGACTCGCGAGCGCGGGCGCGATGCGAGGCTCACCGCGCGCGACGGCGAGCACGGCTTCGATGAGCTCGGCGGGCGGCGTGTCCTTGGTGAGGTATCCCGCGGCGCCGACGCGCAGCGCTGCATACAGGTCGGGCTCGTGCTCGGAGACGGTGAGCATGAGCACCTCCGGGCCGCCGCCCGCCCGCAGTCGCGCGCACGCGCTCAGACCGTCGACGCCGGGCATCTTGAGATCGAGCAGCACGACGTCCGGTCGCCGGCGCTCGGCGAGGGTCAGCGCCTCGGCGCCGTCGGCGGCGAGTCCGACCACCTCGATGCGCTCGTCCGCACCCAGCAACGCCGCCGTACCCTCCCGCATCAGACGGTGATCGTCGACGACAAGAATGCGAACCGGCATCGAGGGCCGACGGTAGCGTAGGCCGTGACCATGAGCACCCCGCCCGCGTCCGCCCTCGCGACCGGCGTCCGCGGCGCCGTCCGCCGCACGGCGCACGCGCTCGTCGCCGCGGTGACGCTGCCAGAGCTCGCCCAGGGGGCCCTCGACGAGATCCGAGACACGCTCGGGCTGGACGTCGCGGCGCTCTACGGTCCGCCCTCCGACGATCGGCCGGTGCTCGTGCGCGTCGCCACCGCCACCAGCGAGTCGTCCGTGTCGGTGGCCCGCGAGCGGCTCGTCTTCGACGACGACGCGTGGCGGCTCGCCCTGGAACGCGACGCGCCGCTGGTCCTGCGCGAGCGGGGCGATTGGCTCGTCGAGCACCCCTTCACGCCACCGGTCGAATCGTGGTTCCTGCTGCCGCTCGGCACCCGGGCGCGACGGCTGGGCGTCGTGATCGGCGGCGCGCAGACCCTGCCCGCGTTCAACGAGGGCGCCGCCGCGGTGCTGCGCGTGCTCGGCGATCTCCTCGGCGCGGGCATCGAGGCCGCGCGGCTGCGGCGCGATATCGAGCGCGCCGCGCTCGAGCGCGAGCGCATGCGCCTCGCCGCCGACGTCCACGACGGTCTCGCGCAGGATCTCGCGCTCGCCGTCCGCGAGCTGGCCCTGCTCGACTCCGAGCCCAGCGAAGCGGTCGCTCAAGCCAGCCAGGCGCGCCTACGCGCCGCCGTGGCCTCCGCGCATCAGACGGTCCGGTCGCGCCTCGCCGACATCATCGCCGCGTCGGCGCTCGCCGGGCTTCCACCAGCCCTCGAGGAGCTGCAGACCCGGTTCGCGAAGCGCGGGCTGCGGGTGAGGCTCGGCGTCGACGAGCACCTGCCCGAGGTCGCGCCAGAGGTCACGGCGGTCGCGCTGCGGGTGCTGTCCGAGGCGCTTGCCAACGTCGAGCACCACGCGCGCGGGGCCGACGTCTCGATCGAGGCGCACGCTGCCGGCGGCCGCCTGAGCCTCGTGATCGCCGACGACGGCCCGGGCTTCGCCGCCGACTCCGCCGCCGAAGGACACTTCGGCCTGCTCCTGATGGGCGAGCGCGCGCGGGCCGCGGGCGGCGGACTGATCGTCGACAGCGCGCCCGGCCGCGGCAGCCGCATCGTGCTGGACCTCCCGCTCCGGCAGGGCTAGGGTGTGACCATCGCCAATCTGGCCGAGCATCTCGAGGCCGAGGCGTGCCCCCACCTCGCCGTGTTCCTGCGCTCCCCCGATGAGCTGCCGGAGCTGCTCGTCTCCTTCTACGGCCTCGGCGTCCGCCGCGGCGGATGGCTCGCGCACCGCGCACTCCCCGCCCATGCTGAGCACGAGCGCCACGTGCTCACCGAGGCCGGCATGGACGTCGCTGCGCTTGAGGCCTCCCACCAGATGGTGATCGTCGAGCTCGACTTCGACGTGCCCGCCGAAGGCTCGACGGACCGCTGGGCCCGGGCGCTCGACGAAGCGCTCTCCCGCGGCTCCACCGGCCTCTGGTACGCACGCTTCCCCGTCAACCCCGGCGACCGCGACTACGAAGCCGTCCTGGGCTACGAGCGCGAATGGCACGGCGCGTTCCGCGGCCGCCCCGTCGTCACCATCTGCCCCTTCATCACCGGCGGGCTCGACGACACCGACACCGCCGCCGCGCTCGAAGAGGTGAGCCGATCGCACACCGACGTGCTGGTCCCCGAGGGCGACGGCCACTACAGCCGGGTGGGACCACGCCGCTAGCAGCTTCACAACTCGGAGTCAAGCCTCAGAATTGGCTCTAGAGCAGGGATTTTGCCCCTCAAGCGAGGGTAAAGGGCTGCTAGAATAGGTACTGATGACGCCGCGATCAGGGGAAGAGCTCGCTGAGCTCGAAGCGCGGCAGGAGCCCCGCCTCGTGAAGTCGCTGGAGATGGTCGCGCCGGGCTCTGCAGTCCGCGAGGGCATCGACAACATCGTGCACGCGCGCACGGGCGGCCTGATCGTCATCGGCGACCCCGACGAGCTCTCGTTCCTCTTCTCCGGGGGCATCAAGCTCGACATCGACTACACCCCGCAGCTGCTCTACCAGCTCGCGAAGATGGACGGCGCGATCGCGCTCAACTCCACGGCGACGAAGATCGCCTGGTGCAACGTCCAGCTGATGCCGGACCCGACGATCCTCACGGCTGAGACGGGCACGCGCCACCGCACGGCCGAGCGCGTCTCCAAGCAGGCCGACGCGCTCGTGATCGCCATCTCCGAGCGGCGCGAGGTCGTCTCGCTCTACGTCGACGGCGCCAAGTACATCCTCGAGGAGATCCCCGCGGTGCTCGCGAAGGCCAACCAGGCGCTCGCGACGCTCGACAAGTACCGCACCCGCCTCGACCAGGTCTCCACCCGCCTGACCGCGCTCGAGTTCGAGGGCGGGGTCACGCTCCACGACGTCCTCACCGTGCTCCAGCGCGCCGAGCTCGTGACCCGCATGGCGGTCGAGATCGAGCGCTACATCGTCGAGCTCGGCACCGAGGGCCGGCTGATCGAGATGCAGCTCGAGGAGACGATGGTCGGCGTCGCCGCCGACAAGGCCGCGCTCCTGCACGACTACCTCGCCGACCCGGTGGATGACGCCTTCGCCGTCGCGCTCGACGGCGTCGCGCGCCTGCCGCACCAGGACCTTCTTGACTTCGGGCGGCTCGCCGAGCTGCTCGGCTACGACCGCAAGGTCAACACGCTCGACTATCCCGTCTCGCCCCGCGGCTTCCGCATTCTCGGCCGCATTCCGCGCCTGCCACGACTCGTCGTGCAGAACATCGTGCGCGAATTCCGCGGGCTCGACGAGATTCTCGCCGCGACGGACCCGGAGCTCGAGTCCGTCGAGGGCGTAGGGGAGATCCGTGCGAAGGACATCCGCGAGGGCCTTCGCCGGTTGCAGGAGATCAATCTCGTGGACCGTTACCTGCAGACCTAGAGATAAACGCTTGGTGGTCCGGCACGCGGACGACCCGAACGAGGAGGACATCATCGCCACCGAAACCGACCAGATCGAGGACCTCGACATCAGCCGTGAGATCGAGTGCATCGATTTCATGATTGGCGACAACGTCGTGTACCCGCATCACGGTGCCGGCCAGGTCATCAAGAAGGAAGAGAAGGACATCCTCGGGGAGAAGCGTCAGTACCTGACGATCAAGATTCTTCACAACGACATGACCGTCATGGTCCCGTGTGAGAACGCCGGCAAGGCAGGTCTGCGCCGCGTGATCGACGAGGAGACGGTCAAGAAGGTTCTCTCCGTGCTCTCCGACGACGTCTCGGAGATGCCCAAGAACTGGAACCGCCGCTTCAAGCACAACCGGGACAAGATCAAGACCGGTGACATCTACGAGCTCGCCGAGGTCGTGCGCAACCTCGCGATCCGCGAGCAGGACAAGGGTCTCTCCACGGGTGAGAAGCAGATGTTCACCCGCGCGAAGAAGATCCTCGCGTCCGAGCTGATGTACGCGCTCGAGATGGGCGAGGACCAGGCCGAGGAGCACCTCGACGAGCTGCTCCAGCGCTCCGGCGAGGAGAAGCTGGCCACCGCGTAAACCGTGGCGGTCGCCCTTCTGGTGGCCGCGGGTAGTGGCGAACGCCTTGGTGCCGATCGGCCCAAGGCGTTCGTCGTCCTGGCGGGTCGTCCGATGCTCGAGTGGAGCGTCATGGCACTGCGGGCGGCGGGGATCGAGGAGATCGTCGTCGCCCTGCCGCCGGGCGGCTCCGCGCCGCCCGGGTGCGTCGGGGTGGCCGGCGGCGCGACGCGCTCGGCGTCCGTGCGGGGCGCGCTGCGCGCCGCGAGCGCGGGCGGCGATGTGGTCGTCCACGACGCCGCGCGCCCCCTGGTGACGCCCGCCCACTTCCGCGACGCGCTCGCCGCGCTGGCGGACGCCGACGCGGCGATCGCGGCCGCGCCGATGACCGACACGGTCAAGCAGGCCGGCGACGATCGCCGCGTGACGGCGACGCTCGACCGCACGCAGCTGTGGGCGATCCAGACGCCCCAGGCGTTCCGGCGCGAGGCGCTCGAGCGCGCCCTGGACGTGGACGACGCCGTGCTCGCCGCGGCCACCGACGATGCGTGGTTGGTCGAGCGCAGCGGGGGTACCGTGCGGGTGGTGGAGTCGACGGCGGAGAACTTCAAGGTCACGACGCCGCACGACCTGCGCGTGGCTGAGCTGCTGCTGGGCGAGCGCGCCGGCGCGTGACGCGCCGCCTCGCCGTCGTCGGCGTGGCGGCCGGGCTGCTCTCGGGCCTCCTCGGGATCGGCGGCGGCATCATCATCGTCCCCGGCCTGATGTGGGCCGCCGGGCTCGACCGCCACACCGCGTCGGGGACCTCGCTGCTGGCGATCCTCCCGATCGCCGTCGTCGCCGCGATCACCTACGCGGTGGCGCCCGGCGGCGCGTTCGAGCCCGAGGCGAGCGCGGTCTTCGTCGTCGGCAGCCTCGGCGGGGCCGTGCTCGGCGCGCGCGTCAACGCCCGCATCTCCGAGCGCGGGCTGCGGATGGCGTTCGCGGTGCTCACCGGCGTGTTCGGCCTGCGGCTGGCGATCCCGTGGGGCTTCGGTCCCGGCAGCGAGACGCTGGAGCTCGACGTGCTGACGATCCTGCTGCTGCTGGCGCTCGGGCTCAACGGCGGGTTCCTGGCCGGGCTGCTCGGCGTCGGCGGGGGCGCGATCGCGATCGCCGTGATGGTCTTCGCGCTCGGCACGAGCCAGGTGCTCGCCCAGGGGATCGCGCTGGTGGCGACGATCCCGACCGTGATCGTCGGCGCGCTGCAGCACCGCCGCCAGGGCACGCTCGCGGCGCGCGACGGCCTCGCGGTCGGCTTCGCGGGCATGGCGACGGCGATCCCCGGCGCCTTCCTGGCCTTCGCGCTCCCCGTGGCGCTGCTGCGCGTGCTGTTCGGGCTCTTCCTGATCGTCAGCAGCGCCCGCATCTTCCAGACCCTGCGCGCGACGCGCCCGGAGCCGATCCCGTAACGCGCCAGAGACACCGGGTTACTCCTTGTCAACCGACGGTCAACAAGGAGCAGCAGATGTCCGACGCACCCAGAGAGAAGACCTTCCTGCTCGCCCGCCCCGAGGGCCGCGTGCTCGACTGGCTCGCGCAGCGGCTGCCCGCGCGCGTGATGCCCGACCACATGACGCTGCTCGGCGTGTTCGCTGCTGTGGGCATCGGAGCCGCCTACTGGCTCACGCTGCGTGACCCGGTCTGGCTCTGGGTCGCCAGTGGCCTGCTCGTCGTCCACTGGCTCGGGGACTCGCTCGACGGCACGCTCGCCCGCGTGCGCCGCATCGAGCGGCCGAAGTACGGCTACTACCTCGACCACCTCGTCGACGCGGGCGCGACGATCGTGATCGGCGTCGGGCTCGGCCTCTCCCCGTACATGAGCCTCGTGACCGGCCTCGCGATCGTGATCGCCTACCTCGCGCTCTCGATCAACACCTACCTCGAGACCCAGGTCTTCGGCGTCTTCTCGCTCGGCTACGGCCGCTTCGGCCCGACCGAGGCGCGCGTCGGCCTGATCGTGCTCAACCTCGCGCTGCTCGCCGGCGCCACCTTCCAGGTCGCCGGCCAGGGCCTGATCGACCTCGTCGGCCTCGGCGCGGCCGGGCTCATGCTCTTGGCGCTCGGCGTGCGCGCGGCGCGCAACCTGCGCGTGCTGGCCGCCCGGGAGCCGGCGGGGGTGGTGCGGGGCTAGGGATCAACCGCGCGGCCGGCGGGGCCTGTCAGGAAATGGGACCCGCCGGCGACTGTTTCCTCCACGTCGTTGCGGGTTCGGCGCGCCCTGCTGGGGCCGGAAACCAGCTCGCCGGCCCGCAGCGCCCTTTCCTGCCACCCGCCGGAGGAGCGGTTACGGCTCAGGGACCACCCGCTGCACGACGGTCGCGGTTGCGTGTGGGACTTCTGGCTGCCGTTTCGTCGTAACGGAGGTATGACCAGGTATCTCGTGACTGCCGCCGGGACGAGCGTCGTGCTGCTCGCGCTGTTCCTGCTCGTCGACCGCTCCGCTCCGGCGAGTGGTCCGCCGCCCGAGCCGTTCGCGTTTCCTCCGCCCGGGATCAGCGCGATCGGCTCGGCCGCGTCGCGTGTCCCGCGGAGCACCCGTCGCACCCAGGCCGCGATCAGCCGTGCCGTGGGTGCGGCGACCGACAGGGCCACGCCGCGCGCAGTGCCGAGCGGCCACACGGCGGGCGCGGAGCATCGCGGCCGCCACCGGGCTGCGGCTCGGCACGATCTACGGCGTGGCCCCGGAGACCTCGGGCAGCTACGCGTGGTCGGCGGAGACCGGCACGTTCGGTCCGGGCAGGTACTGCGGAGGCGTGCGCCGCTCGGCCGGCTTCCGCACCACCTCGACGGGGCGTCGCACCCGTCGGTACCGCTGGACGCGGAGTTGCCGGGCGCCACGGGAGGTGATCGTCAACCTCACCGTGACGTTCGCCCCGAGACGCTGATTGCCAGGCGAGACCGGGAGCGTCTCGACCGAGGTCGAGGCGCGTCTGATCGAATGCCCGTATGACCGAAGCCGACGAGCGGCACCTTCGCAGGGCGATCGAGCTGGCCGCCGAGGCGCGCGCCGCGGGCGACATGCCGTTCGGGTCGCTGCTGGTCGGACCCGACGGCGGGGTGCTGGTCGAGGATCGCAACACCGTCGTGACCGGAAACGACATCACCGCCCACCCCGAGCTGAAGACGGCGCTGTGGGCGTCGCGCAACCTCGATCGTGCGGCCGCGGCCCGCACGACGATGTACACGAGCACCGAGCCGTGCCCGATGTGCAGGGGCGCGATCGCGCGGTCTGGCCTGGGCCGCGTCGTCTTCGCGCTCTCCGGCGAGCAGTTCGCGAACTTGAAGCCGCCCGGATCGCCGAGCCCCGACGCAGCCGAGGTGTCCTACGAAGGGCCGTCGCTGTTCGACGAGGCCCGGGTTCCGATTGACGGGTATTACGACGCGAGCATCACCAGCTGAGGCTGGAGGGGCAGCCGCCCTTGGTGGACGGGCGCGCGCAGGCACGGGCCTCGGTGGACGCCGAGAACGCGCCCTATAAGACGCTTTATCTACGAGTATGGGTAAACTCTCGTCGCGATGATCGAATTCCGCCTGGATCCGCGGTCGGGGGTCCCGACCTACCTCCAGCTCGTCCACCAGGTCAAACAGGCGCTGCGCCTCGGGATGCTGCGCACGGGCGACCAGCTGCCGACCGTCAAGGAGGTCGTTGCGGCGCTGGCGATCAACCCCAATACGGTGCTCAAGGCCTACCGCGAGCTCGACCTCGAAGGGCTCGTGGAGGGCCGGCGGGGGCAGGGGACCTTCGTTGCCGCGCACGACGCGGCCGCTCCGCCGGACCGGTCGGCGCTCACCGCCGGGCTGGTGCGCTGGATCCGGCAGGCGCAGAACGCCGGCTGCGACCAGGACGACGTCGCCGCGCTGTTCGCCGCCGCGACGCGCGAGACGTTCGGGCGGCGCGCCGCATGAGCGCCGCGATCGCCGCCGACCAGCTGGGCAAGCGATACGGCACACACCGGGCGCTGCACGATTGCACGCTCGAGGTGCCGGCGGGGTCGGTGACAGCGCTGGTCGGCCCCAACGGCGCGGGCAAGACGACGCTCCTGCATCTCATCGTCGGGCTGACCGAGCCGACGGACGGCAGCGTGGTCGTCCTCGGCGCGTCGCCGCGCGCGCAGCCGACCCGCGTCCTGCCGCGGATCGGGTTCGTCGCCCAGGACCACCCGTTGGAGCGCCGCTTCCGTGTCGGCGAGATGCTCACGCTCGGCCGCAAGCTCAACCCGCGCTGGGATGACGCGCTGGCGCTGGACTGGCTGCACGGCCGGGGCATCCCGCTCGATCGCCGGGTGGGAGAGCTGTCGGGCGGCCAGCAGGCCCAGGTCGCGCTCGCGCTCGCGATCGCCAAGCGCCCGGATGTCCTGATCCTCGACGAGCCCGCCGCCGCGCTGGACCCGCTGGCCCGGCGCGAATTCCTGCAGGCGCTCATGGAGGCCGTCGTCGAGCGCGAGCTCACGGTGCTGATGTCCTCGCATCTGCTCGCCGACCTCGAGCGCGTGTGCGATCGCCTCGTCGTCCTGGCGGCGGGCGGAGTCCAGCTGAGCGGGCGGATCGACGAGATCGTCGCGTCACACCGCGTGCTCGTCGGGCTCCCTGGCGACGACGCGGCCGTCGCGCGCGTGCACCAGGTCGTGCAGGCGCGGCACACCTCCCGGCAGACCGTCCTGCTGGTGCGCGCGAACGGGCACGTCTACGACGCCCGCTGGCAGATCGAGGACGTCGCGCTCGAGGACATCGTCCTGGCCTACCTGCAGCAGCCGGAGACAGGGGTCGCGGCATGACCTGGGTGGCCTGGCGCCAGCAGCGCGCCGAAATGGTGCTCGGCGCGCTCGTCCTCGCGGTCCTCGCCGCGCTGTTCGTACCGACCGGGCTGCACATGAGCGGTGCCTACGAGACCGACGGCGCGGCGGCCTGCGTCGGGGCGCCGGAGGGCGGCTGTGCGCAACTCCTCGACGCGTTCGACGACCGTTTCTCGACGATCATCGGCGTGACCGCCTGGTTCGCGTTCCTCCCGGTGGTGATCGCGGTCATCTTCGCCGCGCCCTTCGTGCTCGAGCTCGAGCGCGGGACCTACCGCCTGGCCTGGACCCAGAGCATCACGCGCCGGCGCTGGCTGGCCGCCAAGCTGACGGTCGCGCTCGGCGGTGCCGGCGTGTGTGCGGCGGGCACCGCGCTGCTCCTCACCTGGTGGCGGCGGCCGCTGGACAACTTCCACGGCCGCGTCGAGCCCGGCGCCTTCCAGCTCGAGGGGATCGCTCCGATCGCCTACGCCCTGTTCGCCGCCGTGCTGATCATCGCGCTCGGGACCATCCTGAGGCGCACCGTTGCCGCCATCGCCATCGGGATCGTCGCCTTCCTCGCCGTGCGCGTCGCGATCGAGACCCTCGTGCGCCCGCACTTCGCGTCGGGGCTCCGAGCTCGGGAGGGGATGAACCTCGACACGGCGTGGGTCTTTGACGGCCGGATGTACCACCCCTCCAGCCGCTT
This sequence comes from uncultured Solirubrobacterales bacterium, assembly GCA_963787335.1. GTDB lineage: Bacteria > Actinomycetota > Thermoleophilia > Solirubrobacterales > Solirubrobacteraceae > DASQFQ01. The sequence goes on along the minus strand of CAWBCU010000027.1, from coordinate 209,554 downwards.
CTGGGAGTTCCAGGGCATCGAGACGGGCATCTATCTCGTCCTGACGCTCGCTCTGTTGGCGCTGGTCGCGTGGTGGATCGATCATCGCGTCAGCTGATGCGCCTGGATATCTTCGAGGCGAGTGGCGAAGATGAAGGTCACGTACGGGCCTCTGGGCCGCGGCGTCTTTGCGACGCGTCGCTTCGCCACGGGCGAGGTCGTCGAGGACTGCCCCACCGTGGAGCTTGTCGACGCCGACGTGACGGGGCGCCTCAACGACTATGTCTTCTCGTCCGTCAAGGACGGCGATCTCCTGCTCGTGCTCGGCTACGGGATGCTCTACAACCACTCGCCGGACCCGAACGTCGAGTACCTCCAGGACGAGCCCAGCACCATCACGTTCCGGACGCTCCGGAACGTGCGACCGGGCGAGGAGCTGACGATCGACTACGGCGACGAGTGGTGGGAGACACGCGGGCTCGAGCCGGACTGAGCGCAGGGAACTAGAGTCTCGCGCCGTGCTCACCGACTACCACGTCCACCTGCGGCCCGACGACGACGACACGCCCGCCGAGGCCTACTTCACCCCCGGCAACGCGGAGCGCTACCGCGAGATCGCCGAGGATCGCGGGATCGCGGAGCTGGGGGTGGCGGAGCACATCCACCGCTTCACGCAGTCGCTCGACATCTGGCAGCACCCGTGGTGGCGCCGGTGGGCCCGCGACGACGTCGACGCCTACTGCGAGTTCGTGCGCGAGGAGACCGACCTGCGGCTCGGCATCGAGGCGGACTACGTGGCGGGCGCGGAGGACCGGATCGCCAACTTCCTCGAGGAGCGCGACTGGGACTACGTCGTCGGCTCGGTGCACTTCCTGCGCGACGAGGCGGTCGACATGGACGACTGGAGCGTGTGGGGCCGCGGCGAGTCGGCGGAGAAGGTGTGGAAGCGCTACTTCGACACGCTCGGGCAGGCCGCGGCCACCGGGCTCTACGACATCATGGCCCACCCGGACCTGGTGAAGGTCATGGGCAGCGCCGCGCCGCAGCCCGAGGGCGACCTGCGCCGCTACTACGAGCCGGCCATCGAGGGCTTCATCGAGGGCGGCGTGGCGGTCGAGGTCTCGACCGCCGGGCTGCGCAAGCCGGTCGGCGAGATCTATCCGTCGCGGCGCTTCCTCGAGGTCGTCGTGGACGCCGGGCTGCCGATCGCGCTGTCGAGCGACGCCCACCTGCCCGACCAGGTCGGCCACCGCTACGAGGACGCGCTGGAGCTGCTCGAGCAGGTCGGGATCGGCGAGCTGTGCGTGTTCGAGGGCCGCAAGCGCCGCCTCGAGCCGATCGGCTGAGCGCCGTGCGCACCGGCATCGGCATCGACTCCCACCGCTTCCAAGCGGGTCGCCCGCTGATCCTGGGCGGCGTCGAGATCCCCAGCGACCGCGGTCTCGACGGTCACTCCGACGCCGACGTCCTGACCCACGCGATCATCGACGCGCTGCTGGGCGCCGCCGGCCTCGGCGACATCGGCCAGCACTTCCCCGACACCGACGAGCGCTGGCGGGACGCCGACTCGATGGACCTGTTGCGCGCCGTGCTCGGCGACGTCGCCTCAGCCGGCTGGGCGGTCGCCCACGTCGACGTCACCGTCATGCTCGAGCGCCCCAAGCTCGCCCCCCACCGCGACGCGATCCGGGACTCGCTCGCGGCGCAGCTGGGCAGCGTGAACGTCAAGTTCACGACCGGGGAGCGGATGGGCTTCATCGGCCGCGAGGAGGGCGCCGCGGCGCTCGCGGTCGCGACCCTCGAGGCGATCGGGCCGTGAGTCAGGCCGGGGTCTGCTGGTGGAAGGCCAGCTTCCACTCCCCGTCGCGGCGCACGAACGTGCTGCTGACGACCGCGGAGTAGGGCTCCTGGCCCGCGCGCCGGGCCTCGACGGCGTAGACGACCACGCCGCTGTCCTCGGTCAGCTCGACCACGCGCGCGTCCTTCATCTCGTAGCTCTCCCACGGCGGTGCGGACTCCATCGCCTCGATCGCCGCGTCGCGGGTCATCACGCCGAACGAGAACGCCATCAGCGCGTCGTCGGCCAGGTGCTCGCGGTAGTACGCGGCGCCGCGGCCGGAGGACAGCGCCTCCCACCCCTCGCGCTCGACGTCGATCAGGCTCATCAGGCCGCCCCCAGCGCGAGCGCCGGCGCTCCGCGGCGGCCGAGCGCAGGCTCGTGCTCGACCTGGCGCTGGCTGCTGGAGCGAGCGGCGCAGGTGGCCGCGCACCGAGGGCGGCGATCTGCTCCGCCAGCCCGAGATACGGCGCCGCGCACCGTGGAGGCCGGGCGTTGTCCCGGGCTGCGGCCACGTCCCGAGCGGAGGAACGAGAGCCCGGGCATCGAGAGGACGAGGTTGTGGGCCAGTTGGTAGAGAGGCCGCGCTCGACCCCGAAGTAGGTGGAGAAGGCGAGCGTGAAGACGCCGGTGTCCGGCGTCAGGTTGCCACCCGAGTGGTTGCCGACGAGCAGGACCGGCCCCTCCTCGGGCACGTTGCCGAGGCCCCGGACCTCGGCGCGGAAGTAGAGCGAGGCCAGCAGCCACAGGCGCGGCAGGCTCTCGCGGATGTAGTCCGGGTCGCGCTCGTCGAGGTCGGCCGCGGGGACGCGCGACTTGACGAGCTCGGCGACGCCTGAGAGGAGGTCGGCGGTGGCCGCCATGGGCGAGGAGTGTAGGGCGGGGGTATGAGCCACCGGACATGTCCATCGGCGTCCTCTCGCTCGTGCTCGCCGCCGCCTTCGCCCATGCGGGCTGGAACTTCCTGGCCAAGGGCGCGGAGGGCGGTGCGGCGTTCGTCTGGCTGGCCGCGCTCATCGGCACGCTGATCTACCTGCCCGTCGTCGCGATCGTCCATGCCAGCACCTCCGGCCAGTTCCGGCTCGAGGCGCTCGGCCTGATGGCCGGCAGCGGCGTGCTGCACTCGATCTACTTCGTCCTGCTCCAGCGCGGCTACGCCACCGGCGACCTGTCGCTCGTCTACCCGCTCGCGCGCGGCACCGGGCCGCTGCTCTCGGGCGCCGCGGCGATCGCCTTCCTCGGCGAGCGCCCGAGCGCGCTGGCGCTGGCGGGCGCGCTGACGATCGTCGCCGCGGTCCTCTCGTTCGTCGTGCGCCCGGGCGACTCGCTGCGCCAGGGCACGGGCGCGGCCATCGCCTTCGCGCTGGGGACCGGCGTGGCGATCGCGGGCTACACGTTGTGGGACAAGCACGCGGTCGGCTCGGCCGGCCTGTCGCCGGTCGTCTACAACTGGGGCTCGCAGCTGGTCGTCGTGCTGATCCTGACCCCGAACGTGCTGCGCGGACATCGCCTGCGCGCGGTGTGGTCGGGCTCGCGGGGCCGCGCGCTCGGCGTCGGCATCCTGAGCCCGCTCGCCTACGTGCTCGTCCTCTACGCGCTCGCGCGGGCGCCCGTGAGCGTGGTGGCGCCGGCCCGCGAGACGAGCATCCTGATCGGCACGCTGCTCGGCACGACCGTGCTCGCCGAGGGCGACACGAAGCGGCGGATGATCACCGCCGGCGCGATCCTCCTCGGCGTGATCGCGCTCGCGCTCGGCTGAGCCCCGGCGAGGCGGCGTCGAAGCTAAGGTCCCGCACGATGCGCAAGATTTCCCTGCACGACTCGCGTTCCGGGCGCGTCACCGCGCTCGAGCCGCGCGACCCCGGCCGCGTCGGCATCTACGCCTGCGGGCCGACGGTCTACTCGCGCGTCCACGTCGGCAACGCCCGGCCCTACGTCGTGTTCTCGCTGCTCAAGCGGTTCCTCGAGCACGAGGGCCTCGAGGCCACGCTGGTGGCCAACATCACCGACATCAACGACAAGATCTACGCGGAGGCGCGGGCGGCCGGGGTGGGGTCGGAGGCGCTGGCGGCCGAGATGACCGAGCACTACAAGGCCGACACCGAGCGCCTCGGCCTCGGGCCGGCCCGACCACGAGCCGCTGGCGTCCGAGTACGTGGAGCCGATCGTGGCGCTGATCGCCGACCTGATCGAGCGCGGGCACGCCTACGCGGTCGACGGCGACGTCTACTTCCGCGTGCGCTCGCTGCCCGAGTACGGGGAGCTCTCGCACCGCGCGGTCGACGAGATGGACCAGGGCGAGGGGGTCGAGGGCGCCGCCCGCAAGGAGGACGCGCTCGATTTCGCGCTCTGGAAGGGCGAGAAGGAGGACGAGGACGCTTCCTGGCCCTCGCCGTGGGGGCTCGGGCGGCCGGGCTGGCACATCGAGTGCTCGGCGATGGCGGAGCAGCTGCTGGGCGTCGAGCTCGACATCCACGGCGGCGGCAGCGACCTGCTGTTCCCCCACCACGAGAACGAGGCGGCGCAGACGCTGGCCGCCCGCGGGCGCCCGCTCGCGCGGCTGTGGATGCACAACGGGATGCTCCAGCTCGGCGACGCGAAGATGGCGAAGTCGGACGGCAACATCCGCGGGCTGAGCGCCGTCCTGGACGAGGTCGGGCGCGACACGCTGATCATGTACTTCGTCGGCGGCCACTACCGGCAGCCGATCGCGTACTCGCGCGAGCGGCTCGACGCCGCCGCGGCGAGCGTCGCGCGCGTGCGGGAGGCGGGGCGCCGGCTGGTCGCGGGCGACTCCCCGGAGGACCTGGCGCCGCTGCGCGACGCGTTCTTCGACGCCCTGGCGGACGACTTCAACACCGCGCGGGCGCTGGCGAGCCTGTTCGACTGGATCCGCGAGGCCAACCGCCGCGAGGGGCCGGTCGGCGACGCGCACCTGCGCGAGATGCTGGCCGTGCTGGCACTCGACAACCTGCTCGACGCGGCCGCAGGGCCGCCGCCGGAGATGCTGGAGCTGGCGGAGCGGCGGGCGCAGGCGCGGGCGGCGCGCGACTTCGCGGAGGCGGACCGCCTGCGCGACGAGTTGCATGCGGCGGGCTGGGACGTCAGGGATGGCCCTGACGGGCCGGAATTGGTGCCGGTGGCGTGAGCCCGCCCGGGCCGTGATCCTCTACGGCGTCAACCCGGTCCGCGAGGCGCTCCGCGGCCCGCGGCGGGTGGAGCGCATCTGGGCGGCGCGCGGGGACTGGAGCGGGGCGCCGGTGACGCAGGCCACGCCGGAGCAGATCGCCGGCCGCTGTGGCTCGGACGCCCACCAGGGCGTGTGCGCGGAGGTCGAGGAGTACCGCTACGCCGACGCCGCGGCGCTGCTGGCACGCCCCGACCCGTTCCTCGTCGCGCTCGACGAGGTGACCGACCCGCAGAACCTCGGCGCGGTCTGCCGCACCGCCGAGGTCGCCGGCGCCACGGGCGTGATCCTGCCCCAGCGGCGCTCCGCCGAGGTCACGCCCGCGGTCTGCAAGGCGTCGGCGGGCGCGGTCGAGCATCTCGCGATCGCCCAGGTCCGCAACCTCGCGGACTTCCTCGCCGACGCCAAGGCGGCCGAGTGCTGGTGCTACGGCGCCGCGGCCGGCGCGAGGACCCCCTACCGCGCTCCGGACTACCGGGGCGGGGTCGTCCTGGTGCTCGGGGCGGAGGGCAAAGGCCTCAGGCCGAGGGTGAGGGATGCGTGCGACGACCTCGTCGCGCTGCCCGTGCGCGGGCGCATCGACTCGCTCAACGTCAGCGCTGCGGCCGCGGTTCTTATGTACGAGATATTGCAGCAGCGGCTTGACACATCCACATAACGGTGCCATTGTGCCGCCAATCATCACGCTGAAGTCGAGGGTTACTCCCTCGATTGAGGCTTTATAGGCGCCAGGGGAGGAGTGCGCCACGGCAATTCGGCCTCGAAGGGCCGGAGAGGGGTGTGTTCGTGGCTCGTATCTCCCAGAGAGCTCAGGCTCAAGTTCATGTTGAGGATGGGTTCCTCATCGCGATGGCGAAGCAGGGCAACGCCGACGCGTACGACCGCCTGGTGCGGCGCTACTACTCGTTCGTCCGCCTCAAGGCGTCCTCGTACTTCCTGATCGGCGGCGACTCCGACGACCTCATCCAAGAGGGCCTCGTCGGGCTCTACAAGGCGATTCGCGACTTCCGCTCGGACCGCGAGTCCTCGTTCCGCAACTTCGCGGAGCTCTGCATCACGCGCCAGATCATCACCGCCGTCAAGACGGCCACCCGCAACAAGCACACGCCGCTGAACGGTTATGTCTCGTTCTCGGCCACGCCGGCGGGCTCGAGCGACTCAGAGCCGACGCTCGACGAGGTGCTCCCCGGCTCGACCACGTGGGACCCGGTCAACCAGGTCATCTCCTCCGAGGAGCTGCGCTCGCTCGTGGCGTGCCTGTCGACCGTGCTTTCCGAGCTCGAGTCGCGCGTGCTGTCGCTCTACCTCGACGGCCACTCCTACACGGGCATCGGCGAGCAGCTCGACTGCGACTGCAAGACGGTCGACAACGCCCTCCAGCGCGTCAAGCGCAAGGTCGGGGCGCATCTCGACTCCCGCGCCGTGCTCCAGTAGCCGTCCTGCTCTAATTCAGCCCGTGGAGACCTGGGAGATCATCGTCCTGGTCGTCGTGCTCGTGATCATCGTGCTCGCCGTCGGCGGGTCGTACGCGCGCCGTCGCCAGCTTGAGAACAGCCGTGGGCGCTTCGACGCCCACCTGCTGGAGGTCAACCGCGACCTCGCCGCGGCGCACGCCGAGGATCGCGGCTGGGAGCGCTCGATCCTCGAGGACGCGGCGCGCCAGGCCTACACGGCCGAGCGCGGCTCGGACCCGGGCGAGCTCGACCTGGTGCAGGTCATCGACCGGCCCGGCACCGACGACGACCACGCCATCTTCCGCTGCGGGCCCGAGGCCCGCGAGCGCCTCACCCTCGGCCGCCGCGACGGCCAGTGGGTGCTCGAAACCCTGGAGTAGCGCGCTAGAGCGCCACGCGGGCGGTGCGGTGGTCGGCGTCCTCGCAGACCGCCACGACCTCGTCGAGGTCGTCGGTCACCTGCAGGCGCTCCACGTCGTGCGGGTCGATCTTCCCGCCCTCGAGCACCGGGCCGCTCAGCCAGTCGGCCAGGCCCTGCCAGTACTCCGAGCCGACGAGCAGGATCGGGAAGTGGCGGATCTTGCGGGTCTGGCGCAGCGTCGCGGCCTCGAACAGCTCGTCGAGCGTGCCGAAGCCGCCCGGGAAGACCACGAACGCGCTCGCGTAGCGGACGAACATGACCTTGCGCGTGAAGAAGTAGTGGAAGGTGAGCCCGAGGTCGACGTACTCGTTGTAGGCCTGCTCGTGCGGGAGCTCGATGTCGAGGCCGATCGACGGCACGCCGGCCTCGCTGGCGCCGCGGTTGGCCGCCTCCATCACCCCGGGCCCGGCGCCGGTGATGATCGCGAAGCCCGCGTCGCCCAGCCGGCGCGCGGCCTCGCGCGCCAGGGCGTACTCCGGATGGTCGGCCGGCGTGCGGGCGGAGCCGAAGATCGAGACCGCCTTGCCCACGTGGGCGAGCGCGGAGAAGCCCATCGTCAGCTCCTCGTCGATGCGCTCGATGCGCTTCGCGTCGTCGAGGTAGGTCTCGACGTCGATCGACTCGGCCTCGAGCAGCTCCTCGTCGAGCGACGCGGCGCGCCGGCGATCGGGTTCCGAAGGTTCCACCACAACAGGGTAGGACCGGCTGCGAAAGTGCCGGAGGTGCGCCCCGCCTACACCCGCCTCGACGTCGAGGAGCGCCGGCGCCGGCTGCTCGAGCTCGGCACCGACCTGTTCGCGCGCCACGAGTACTCCGCCCTCTCAATGTCGGCGATCGCCCGCGAGGCGGGCATCTCGAAGGCGCTGCTCTACCACTATTTCCCCAGCAAGCAGGCGTATTTCGTGGCCACGCTGGAGGAGAAGGCGGCCGAGCTGGCGGGCCGCATCGCGCCCGACCCGGCGCTGGCGCCGGCGGAGCAGCTCGCGGCCGGCCTCGACGTCTTCCTGCGCTGGGTGGAGGAGAACGGCGACGGCTACGCCAAGCTCGTGCGCAGCGCGGGCGCCGTGCCGGAGGTCCGCGAGGTGATGGAGGAGGTGCGCGGCGCGACGGCCGAGCTCATCCTCGCCGGGCTGCCCGGTCCGCCGACGCCCGGTCCGCCGCACGGCGGTGCGCGCGTGGCTGTGGTTCATGGACGGCGCGATCCTCGACTGGCTCGAGCACCGCGATCTCACGCGCGCGGAGCTGCACGCGCTGCTGCTGCGGGCGCTCGAGGGCGCGCTGGGCGAGCCGTTCTAGCCTGAGCCGGGTGCCGAACCTCCTCTCGCGCCTCGCCGTCGACGTCACACCGTTGCGCGAGTCGCGGGACCTGCGCCTGCTGGTGCTCGGCAACGTCGTGTCGGGCCTCGGCACCCAGGCGGCGCTGGTCGCGCTGCCGTACCAGATCTATGTCGAGACCGGCTCGGCCTTCCTGACCGGCCTGCTCGGCGCGGTGGAGCTGATCCCGCTCGTCGCGATGGCCCTGCTCGGCGGCGCGCTGGCCGACCGGCAAGACCGCCGCCGGCTGCTGTTGCTCGACCAGATCGCGCTCGTCCTCGTCGCGGCCGCGCTCGCGGCGCTGACCTTCGCCGGCTCGCCCTCGATCCCGCTGCTCTACGTGCTGGGCGGATTGACCGCGGGCTTCGGGGCGATCCAGAACGTCACCCGCTCCGCGATCGTGCCGAACCTCGTCGACCCGCCGCGGCTGCGCTCGGCGCTCGCGCTGAACTTCGGGCTGATGCAGGTCACGATGGTCGTCGGCCCGGCGGTCGGCGGCCTGCTGATCGCCGCCTCCGGCGTCGGCACGGCCTACGCCGTCGACGCGGTGAGCTGCCTGGCGATGGTCGCCGCCGCGGCGATGATGAGCCCGCAGCCGCCGCAGGGCGACGGCACGCCGCCCGCGAGCGTGCTGCGGTCGATCGGCGAGGGCCTGCGCTTCGTGCGCCGCAACCGGGCGCTGACCGGCTCGTTCGCGATCGACCTGATGGCGATGACGTTCGGGATGCCGCGCGCGCTCTTCCCCGTCCTGGCCGTGAGCGTCTACCACGCGGGCGCGGCCGGCACGGGCCTGCTCTTCGCGGCCGTGTCGGTCGGGGCGACCGTGGCGGCGCTGACCACCGGCTGGCTCGCCCACGCGCGCCGGCTCGGGCTGATCGTCATCTGGGCGGTGGCGATCTGGGGCGCGGCGATCGCGCTGGCCGGGCTGATGCCGGCGCTGTGGCCGGCCGCGGTCCTGCTGGCCGTCGCCGGAGCGGCCGACAGCGTGAGCGCGGTCTGCCGCTCGACCATCAACCAGACCGTCACGCCCGATCACATGCGCGGGCGGATGTCCTCCACCTTCTCGCTCGTCGTCACGAGCGGCCCGCGGCTCGGCGACGTCGAGGCCGGCGCCGTGGCCGCGCTGGCCGGCCCGCGCTTCTCGGTCGTCTCCGGCGGGCTCGCGTGCGTCGCCGGCGCGGCGCTGCTCGCGATCGCCATCCCGGCGCTGCTGCACTACGACGCCGAGGCGGCGCCGGCCTAGCTCATTTCCGGTCGAGCTTCACCAGATCGATGATGAAGCGCAGGGCCTCGTTCGGCCCGATGTTCGGCGGGGAGCCCTGCGCGCCGTAGGCCATCTCCGCGGGGATCGTCAGCTCGCGGCGCCCGCCCTGGCGCATGCCGACGATGCCCTCGTCCCAGCCCTTGATCACGTCGCCCTTGCCGAGCGTCAGCGTGTACGGCTCACCGCGCTCCCACGAGGAGTCGAACTCGACGCTCGTGCTCCACGTCAGCCCGACGTAGTTCATCGAGACCTTGTCGCCGTTCCTCGCCGCCGGGCCCTTGCCCTTGACGATGTCCTTGATCTGCAGCTCGTCCGGCGGCAGCTCGTCGGGCACCGTGACCTTCGGCTTCTTGGTGACGTCGGTGTTGTCCGGCGTCGCGGTCGCCTTCGGCGTCGCGGTCGCGGCGGTCTCGCCGTCGTCGCCGTCGCCGCCGCACCCGGCGAGCGCGAGCACGAGGACGAGGAGGATGAGAAGCGTGCGATGGCTCACAGCCCGCGGCAGGGTAGCGGGGATGCGCGTACGCTCAGGCGCGTGACCGCCCGCGCCGCTGCCGCCCGGCCCCCGCCTCGCCCCGCTCAACATGCTCGGCTGGGTGACCCGCCCGATCCCGTTCATGGAGCGCTGCCGCGCCCGCTACGGCGACCGCTTCACCGTCGACATGGGCCCGCCCGAGGGCAAGTGGATCTTCCTCACCCAGCCCGACGAGATCCGCGAGATGTTCACCGCGCCCGCCGACGTCCTGCACCCGGGCGAGGGCGCGCAGGTGCTCGAGCCGATCGTCGGCTCGCGCTCGGTGCTGCTGCTCGACGGCCGCGAGCACCTGTCGCAGCGCAAGCTGATGCTGCCCGCCTTCCACGGCGAGCGCATGCGCGCGCTCGTCGGGGTGATGGAGGAGGTGGCCGAGCGCGAGGTCGCCGCCTGGCGCCCGCACGAGCGCTTCGGCCTGCACGAGCGCACGCAGGCGCTGACGCTCGAGATCATCCTGCGCGCCGTCTTCGGGCTCGCCGCCGGCCCGCAGCTCGACGAGCTGCGCGTGACGCTCAAGCAGCTGCTCGACCTCGGCGCCTCGCCGCTGACGCTGCTGCCGCCGTTTCGCCGCCGCCTCGGCCCGCTGACGACGTGGGCGCGCTTCGTCGACGTGCGGGCGCACGCCGACGAGCTCATCCTCGCGCTGGTCGACGAGCGCCGGCGCGCGGGCGAGGCGACCGACGACGTGCTCTCGATGCTGCTCGCCGCCCGCGACGAGGACGGGCGGCCGATGACCGACCGCGAGCTGCGCGACGAGCTCGTGACGCTGCTCGTGGCCGGCCACGAGACGACCGCCTCGGCGTTGTCGTGGGGCTTCGAGCAGCTCCTGCGCGCGCCCGCCGTGCTCGAGCGCGTGACCCGCGCCGCGACCGAGGACGACAACGCCTACCTCGAGGCGACGGTCAAGGAGATCCTGCGCCGGCGGCCCGTGCTGCCGATCGCGCAGCCGCGGCGGATCAAGCAGCCGATCGAGATCGGCGGGCGGGAGTACCCCGCCGGCCCCGCCTTCACGGCCTGCATCTACCTCGTCCAGCACGACGAGCGCATCTATCCGGAGCCCTACGCGTTCCGCCCCGAGCGCTTCCTCGACAGCGCCCCCGGCACCTACAGCTGGATCCCGTTCGGCGGCGGCGTGCGCCGCTGCCTCGGCGCGTCGTTCGCCCAGCTCGAGATGCGGATCGCGCTGCGCGCGATCCTGTCCGCGCTCGAGGTCACCTCGGCGCTGCCCGGCCGCGAGGGCACCGGCCGCCGCTCGATCACGCTCAGCCCGCGCCGCGGCACGCCGATCTCGGTGCGTCCGCGGGTGAGCGCGCCGCAGATCGCCGTCGGCGCCTGATCCGTTGCGCGCTCGCGCGCGAATCCCTCAGCATGCGCAGGTTTTCCCGCGGCCCGGCTGTGGCCCTCCTCCTCGCCGGTCTCGCCCTCGTCCCGAGCGGCTGCGGATCCGGCAACCAGACCGCGACCACGCCGCCGCCGGCGAAGCGCACGGCCACCCCGACGCCCACGCCGCCCGCGGTTCCCGACCGCAAGCCCGCCGCGGCCGCGTGACGTCGCGGTCATCCGCGGCTGGGCGGACGCGCTGCGCCGGGGCCAGATGGAGCGCGCCGTCGGCTACTTCGCGCTCCCGAGCGTCGTCTCCAACGGCACCTCGCCGATCAAGCTCACGAGCCGCGAGGACGTGCGCTTCTTCAACCGCACGCTGCCGTGCGGGGCGAAGGTGCTGGCCGTCGAGGACACGGGCGCGTACCTGGTCGCGCGCTTCCGCCTGACCGAGCGCCCGGGTCCCGGCACCTGCGGCTCGGGCGTCGGCAACGAGGCCAGCACCGCGTTCCTGATCCGCCGCCGCCACATCGTGGAGTGGCGGAGGGTGATCGAGCCGGCGCCCGGAGAGACGCCGGCTGGATCACGGAGTTGAACCGCTAGCCGAAGAAGATGCGCCTGCGGATGCGGATCTGCTCGGTCACCTTGCCGCCGGCGACGAGCGAGGAGCCCTTGTACGTGTAACGCATGCGGTAGACGCCCGTCTTGTGCACCGTGAAGCGCTTCGTGAAGCGGCCCTTCGAGTTGATCTTGGCCTTGCCGATCTTGCGGAACTTGCCCTTCTTCTTGCCACGGGCGATGTAGACGGTGACCTTGCCGCGGGCGGCGCGCTCACGGACCTGCCCGCGCACCTTGTAGCTCGGCCCGCGGGAGTCGGGGAACGAGGTGCGCTCGAGGTCGAACGGTGCGATCGGCGTTGACGGTCACCGGCGCGCTCCACGGCGTGTAGAAGATCCCCGACTTCGCGCGCGCGACGATCAGCCAACGCCCCGGGCTTGTCGAACCTGAAGTCCGCCAACCCGGTGGTCCGGTTCAGGAACGCCTCGCCCGAGGGGCCGGAGATCGCGCCGTCGGGGCCCGCGACACCGCCGCGGGCGTACCGGACCTCGTACGTGATCGCGCCGGGGTTCAGTGCGACGGGGATCTGGTGGGTGCGCGTGGCGAACGTGTTCGGGGCAGTCGCGTGAGCAGCTTGAGGGCCGGGGCGGTGACCGCGGTGCCGGCGTTGACCGTGTAACGGAACCTGGCCTCGCGGTGCGGTGCCGGTGCAGTTGGTGTCCGAAGCCGTGAAGTAGCGCAGCAGGAGGGTGTAGGTGCCGTTGCCGCGATAGTCGACGAAGTTCGTCGCGGTCGGGCTGGAGCGCGTCGCGCGGCACGAGGCAGAGGCTCGAGGCGGGGGTGTCGGCCTGGTCGAAGACCTGGCTCGTGTAGTAGCGTCGTGTCGGTCGTCGGGACCGACACCTCCGTCTTCGACGTCCATGTTGCGGATCGAGATCGGAGCTCACTCGTGTTCAGCGGCGACGGGGTTCCCGTCGTCGCCGGTGACCGTGGCGGTTCCCGCGAGTGCGCTCGCGGGCAGAAGCAGCGCGGTCACGAGGACGGCGAGGGGGAAGATCTGGCGGAATGACATGCGCCGTAGCGAAGCACACGCCCGGGCGCCCAGGAAGACCCAGGGACCGAGTTGAGTCCGAGTACCCACCTCGGCAGCGTCCGCGCACGGACCTTTAGAGCCGGAGAGGGGACTCGAACCCCTGACCGCTTGATTACAAATCAAGTGCTCTACCAACTGAGCTACTCCGGCGCGACCCCGGCGAGTCTAGGGCGGCCGGTCTTAGGAAGGGTGGGCGGCTTCGTCCTCGAACAGCGCGAAGCCGGCGGCCTCGAGCACCTCGCGGTCGCGGAGGCGGCGGAGGCGTTGGACGCTGGGCTCGTCCGGCATCCAGGCGACGACGACGCCGCGGTCGGCGAGCGGCTGGAGGCCGTGGCGCTGGGGCTCGTCGAGGGCGCCTCGGAGCCACGCGAGGTCGTCGGTGAGGCGGCGCGGGCGGTTGGTTCTCCCGGGCTGCCACGGATCCTCGCCCTGGCGGCGCTCCGGTACGCCGGTCGGACGGACGAGGGCGACGGTGAGCGCTCCGAGCCAATTCGGGTGCATATGAATCAATTCGAGCACTCAAGAAACGTTACTTGCACAGGCAAGCACTCGACCGGAAGACCGGACTATTCGTGCATACGGTCGGGTGCGCGACCCGTCCGGATCTCCTCGGTCCACCACTCGACGGTGTCCGCGAGCGTCTGCTCGAGCGGGATCTCCGGCTCCCAACCGGTGGCGGCGTGGAGGCGGTCGTAGGAGCCGCGGACCTCCATCACCTCGTTGGCCCGGCGCAGCGAGTCGTCGACGACGTGGTCGATCTCGACGCCGGTGACGCGGCCGAGCGCCGCGAGCAGCTCGGCGGCCGACGCCGGGCGGCCGGAGCAGACGTTGTACACGCCCGGCTCGGCGGCGTCGGCGAGCTCTCGGTACGCGCGCACCACGTCGCGGACGTCGGTGTAGTCGCGGCGCGCGTCCGGGTTGCCGGTGACGACGCGGACCGTCTCCTCGCCCGCGACGATCCCCGCCGCGATCTGGCGGGTGAACGACGCGATCGCGTAGATCGGCTCCTGCCCCGGCCCGGCGTGGTTGAAGGCGCGCGCGCGGACGACGCGCAGGCCGTGGGCGTCGGCGAAGAAGCCCGCGAGCAGGTCGGCGCCCGCCTTCGAGACGGCGTAGGGGTTCTGCGGGCGCAGCGGAGCCGACTCGTCGACCGGGAGCTGCGCCGGCGGGCCGTAGAGCTCCGAGCTCGCCGCGACCACGACCGACGCCGACGGCGCCTCCTCGCGCACCGCGTCGAGCAGGTGGAAGGTCATCGCGGCGTTGTCGCGCACGTACGCCTCGGGCATCCGCCACGACTCGCCGACGTGCGCCCGGGCCGCGAGGTGGTGCACGACGTCCGGTGCCGCGTCGCGCACGGCAGCGCGCACGGCGTCCGCGTCGAGCAGGTCGACGTGCAGGCCGGTCGAGCGCGACAGGTCCAGCACCTCGTCGCCCGCGGCCGCGCACGCCCGCGCGAGGTGGGCGCCCGCGAAGCCGGACGCCCCGGTGATGAGGACGCGGCGGGCGCTCAGACCGGCTCGACGGTGACGAGGTGCTCGGCCGAGCCGTGCCCGTTGGACGCGACGGCGGCGTCGTCGATCGGCGCCGGGCTGTCGGCGGGCGGGTTGAGCCGGCGCTCGAGCTCGCCCATCACGAAGCCGAACAGCGCGTGGCGCCAGGTCGCCTGGGCGAGCGCACGCGGGTTGCCCCACAACACGGGGAAGTCCCCGGCGGCGGGATGGGCGCGGTCGAGCAGCATCGTGGCGGGCCAGGTCGCGAAGCACTCGGCGAGGCCGGCGATCGGACCCCACGCCGCGCGCGGGCCGGGCAGGCTCGGCGCGACGTTGGCGTAGAGCGCGCCGAACAACGCGCCGTTGCCGAGGTGGGCGGCGAGCCCGATCGGGAGCCACGCGGGCCCGCGCGTGAAGACCTTGCCGAGCAGCTCGACGTCGTCGTAGTCGACGCCGAACACGCGCTTGTCGAGCGGCTGCTGGGCGGCCCAGACGGCCGCGCCGGCCGCGCCCGCGAGGGCGCCGCGAAGGGTGCGGGTGCCGTTGAGCGCCATCCGCGTCAACTGTAACGAGCCGGCGCGCCGCGGGTACGGCTGGCATGGAGTACGCCGCTCTGCACGCCCGCGCCCGCAACAAGGGCGTCAACCCGCTCATCTATTGGCTCGTCCGCGCGGTGCTGCAGCCGTTCTTCCATCTGTACTTCCGGATGTCGCGGATCGGGCGCGAGCACGTGCCCGACGGCCCCGTGATCCTGTGCTCCAACCACCGCTCGTTCCTCGACCCGTTCGTGATCGCCACGATCGCCCGGCGGCCGCTCTACTACGTCGCCAAGGAGGAGCTGTTCTTCAACCGCTTCAACGGCTGGCTGCTGAACAACCTCGGCGCCTTCCCGGTCCGGCGCGGTGCGAGCGACGAGGACATGGTCGAGACCGCGAAGGCGATCCTCGCCCGCGGCGACGCCGTCCTGATCTTCGCCGAGGGCACGCGCATCCGCCCCGGCGCGCTCGGCCGCCCGCGCCGCGGCGTCGGCCGGCTCGCGCTCGAGACCGGCGCGCCCGTCGTGCCCGTCGCGGTGATCGGCACCGAGGCGGTCCGCAAGGGCTGGCGCATCCGGCCGCACAAGGTCCGCATCCGCGTCGGCGCCCCGCTCACCTTCCCGATGGTCCAGGCGCCGTCGCGCACGCTCGCGGCCGCCGTCACCGACCGCATCTGGCCCTGCGTGATGCTCCAGTGGGAGTGGCTCGGCGGGCTGCCGCCGCTGCGCCGCGCCGCCGTCATCGGCGCCGGCTCGTGGGGGACCGCGGTCGCGACCATGCTCGCCCGCGCCGGCCTCGAGGTCGACCTCGGCTGCCGCACCGCCGACCAGGCCGCGCAGATCGAGCAGTCGCGCGTCAACCGCGACTACCTGCCCGGTGTCGTGCTGCCGGACGCCGTCAAGGTCATGCGCGCGTCCGAGCTCGAGCTCTCACGCCACGACCTCGTCTGCTTCGCCGTCCCGGCCGCCGCGCTGCCCGCCGCGGTCGCGGCCCACGGCGGCGAGATCCCGCAGCGCACGGGCGTGCTCGTGATGTCCAAGGGCCTCGTGCCCCCGCTCGGCATGCTGCCGTCGTCGTTCGTGGCCGAGCGCGTGAACGCGTGGGCGGTCGGCGCGCTGGCCGGCCCGTCGCACGCCGCCGGCGCGCTCAGCGCCGGCGCCTCGCTGATCGTCGGCGCGAGCGACCCCGCCTTCGGCCGCCAGGTCACCGACGCGCTCGGCGCCGCCGGCTTCGACGCCGGCTACACGCGCGACGTCGTCGGGATCGAGCTCGCGGGCTGCGCCAAGAACGCCGCCGCGCTCGCCGCCGCCGCCGCGTCGCCCTCCGGCCCCAACGCCTCCGGCGCCGCCGCCGGCAAGGTCTTCGCCGAGGTCGACGCGCTCGCGCGCCACGAGGGCTCGCGGCCCGAGACGTTCGCGGGCCTGGCCGGCACGGGCGACCTCGTCGCCACCGTGCTCGCCGACGGCTCGCGCAACCGCCGCGCCGGCGAGCTGCTCGCGGAGGGCATGCCGGCCGGGGACATCGACTCCGCGCTCGGCCACGCCGCCGAGGGCGTCGCCTGCGTGCCGATGCTGCTCCAGCGGCTCGACGACGCCGGCGTCGACGCCCCCGCGCTGCGCGGCCTGGCCGGTGTGATCGAGGGCGACGTCGAGGCGGCGAGCTGGGCGGAGTCGCTGACCGCGCCCCGGCCCGCCCCCAAGCGGCGCCAGAAGGTCCGCGCGGCGTAGATTCCATGTATGGCCTCGGCACCGGATCAACCCTCCGCGGCCAAGTCGAAGCTCGACGCGGAGTTCTCAGAGCTCTACAAGGCTCATCTCCGCGACGTCTACTCGTACTCGTACTACCGGGTGGGCAACCACCACGACGCCGAGGATCTGACCGAGCAGACCTTCCTGCAGGCCTACCGGCACTTCGAGCGCGCGCAGCGCGAGTCGCAGGGCCGGCCGCTGCGACCGTGGCTGATCCGCATCGCCCACAACCTCGCTGCGAACTACTACCGCGATCGCTCGCGCAAGCCGCAGACGCCGATCGACGACGCCTCGACCATCTCCGCGACGCACACCACCGAGGCGCTGGTCGAGGACCGCGACGACCTGAAGCGGATCCTCGAATGCGTCCAGCAGCTGCCGGACGATCGCCGCGAGGCGCTGATCATGCGCTTCGCGCTCGGGATGGACAACCGCGAGATCGCGCGGGCGCTCGGCCGCACCGACGGTGCTACCAAGGTGTTGTTGCACCGAGCGATCAAGCAGCTCGAGGGCCTGGTTCAGAAGGCAGAAGGACCGACGGGATGACGACATGAGCAGCGAAGGCACGTTCGACATCGAGACCATGCTCCGACAGGCGTTCGCGCCGGTCGAGCCGCCCGCGGAGCTGCAGCTGCGGCTCGAGAGCACGCTCGGGTCGCTGCTCGGCATGGCCCACGACGAGCTGGAGACGTGGGAGCTGTCGACGCTCGGCGATCCGAAGAACTGGCACCGCCTCGGCCGGCCCGCGCTCGCCGCGGTGGTCGGATCCGGCGCCGCCGTCGGGCTCGTGGTGCTGCGGACGCGGCGCCAGCGCCACCGCCGGCGCGCCCAGTCGGCGAACGTGGGAGAGCTCGCGTTCCGGACGCTGCGGGACGGCGGGCGCGAAGCGCGGCGCCTGCTCGACGAATTGCGCTGATCCGTTCGCCCGGCCGCGGCGAATAGGAGACGGATGCCCGACACCCCCGACCTCCGCTCGCTCGCCGACGAGGACCTCATGCAGCTCATGCGTCGCGGCGATCCGCGAGCGTTCGAGGCCGTCTACGAGCGCCACTCCGGCGCCGCCTTCTCGCTCGCCTACCGGATGGTCGGCCGCGGCAACGTCGCCGAGGACGTCGTGCAGGAGGCCTTCCTCTCGATCTGGCGCTCCGGCGCCCGCTACGAGCGCGCCCGCGGCTCGGTGCGCACGTGGGTGCTCGGCATCGTGCACCACCGCGCGATCGACCAGCTGCGGCGCTCCTCCGTCCACTCCAAGCGGCGCGCCAGCGACGAGGGCATCGAGGACCGGATCGAGTCCGGCGAGCGCACCGACGTCGAGGTCGCCCGCCGCGACGAGGCGCAGGCGATCCGCACGGCGATGGAGTCGCTGCCGCCGGAGCAGTCGCACGTGATCGAGCTGGCGTACTTCGGCGGCTTCACGCACACCGAGATCGCCGACATCCTCGAGACCCCCGTGGGTACCGTGAAGGGCCGCATGCGCCTCGGCCTCGAGAAGCTGCGCAACAGCCTGCGGCTGCTGGAGATGCAGCCCGGATGAGCGCCGCGCACGATCACGACCGCTGGGCCGACTCGCTCGGCGCCCTGGATGCTCGGCGCGCTGCCCGAGGACGAGGTCGACGGCTTCCGCGCCCACCTCGAGTCCTGCGCGGACTGCCGCGCGGAGGCCGAGTCGCTGCGCGTCGCCGTCGACGCGCTGCCCGCCTCGGCCGCACCGATGACGGCGCCGCCGGCGCTCAAGGGGCGGTTGATGGCGGTCGTCGAGCGCGAGGCCTCGCTGCTCGAGGCCGCCGGGCCCGACGCCGACCGCGCGAAGGCGCCGCGCCGCCGCCGCCGCTTCCCGAGCCTCGCCGGCCTGACCCAGCGCCCCGCGCTCGCCCTGCCGCTCGTCCTGCTCCTGCTCGTCATCGGCGGCGGCGCCGCGCTGCTCGGCCGCACCGCCTTCGACCAGGACGCCCGCACCGTCGTCGCGCGCGTCAACCCCGAGCTCAAGGGCTCCCGCGCCTCGCTCGAGGTCGACGGCGACCGCGCCCGCATCGTCGGCACGAAGCTGCCCCCGCCGCCGGCCGGCCACGTCTACCAGGTGTGGCTGGACCGCGGCGGCAAGACGCCCGAGCCCACCTCGGCGCTGTTCTCGACCCGCAGCGACGGCTCCGCCTCCGTCGACGTCCCTGGCTCGATGGAGGGCGTCCGCGCCGTGATGGTCACCGACGAGCCGAACGGCGGCTCCTCGCAGCCGACGGGCCGTCTGATCCTCACCGCGTCGCCCACTTAAAGGGCCGCAAAGACGCCCCTGATAGCGTCGCGCGCCGCCCATGGCCACGTGCTATCGCCATCCCGACCGCGAGACCGGTGTCTCGTGCTCCAACTGCGGCAAGCCGATCTGCCCGGACTGCATGACGCCGACCCCGGTCGGCATGCGCTGCCCGGAGTGCTCGCGCGACCGCACGCCGGTGCGCACGATGGCGAACATCCACGGCGACCCGGTGCTCACCTACGTCCTGATGGGCATCAACGTGCTGCTGTTCTTCGCCTCGCGCAGCAGCCCGACCGCGTACTTCGACCTCGTGCTGGCGGCCGGGCCGGTCGCCGACGGGGATCTCTGGCGGCCGCTGACCGGCGCCTTCCTGCACGCCCAGGGCGGCTTCGGCTTCATCCACATCGCCTTCAACCTGTACCTGCTCTACATCCTCGGGCAGCTGCTGGAGCCGAGCCTCGGCAAGTGGCGCTTCGGCGGCATCTACTTCGCCTCCGTGTTCACGGGCGCGTTCGGCGCGATCCTGCTCTCGAGCCCGAACAGCTACACCGTCGGCGCCTCGGGCGCGGTCTTCGGGCTGATGGGGGCCGGCGTCGTCTTCCTGCGCGCCCGCGGCGTCGATCCGATGGCCTCCGGGCTCGGCCCGACGATCCTCATCAACCTCGCCTTCCCGTTCCTGTTCCCCGGGCTCAACGTCTCGATCGGCGGCCACATGGGCGGGCTGATCGGCGGCGCGCTCGCCGGCTACGCCGTCGTGAAGCTGAGCGAGCGGCGCTCCTCGCCGGTGCTGCCCGTGCTCGCCTGCGTCGCCATCGCGCTGATCGCCCTCGTGGCCACCTACTTCGCGGCGCGCGCCCGGGTCGGGCTCTAGAGCACGACCTCGAGCGCGGGGCTCGCCGGCTCCGGCACGAGGTCGGGGTGCAGGATGTGCGCCATCAGCTCGAGCCCGTCGACGAGCCGGGGGCCGGGGCGCGAGAAGTAGGCCGCGGCGTCGACCGCGACCACCCGGCGCGCGCCCAGCTCGGCGAGCTCGTCCTGGAAGTCGTAGGCCTCCTCGAGCGCGCGCTCGGCGTCGTAGCCGCACGGCATCACGACGACCACCTCGGGCCGCGCCGCGGCGACCTCCTCCCACGACCGCACCTCGGAGTGCTCGCCGGCGAGGCCGAGGACGTCGATGCCGCCCGCGTACTCGATCAGCTGCGGCGTCCAGTGGCCGGCGACGAAGACCGGGTCGAGCCACTCGAGCGCGGCGACCGGGACGGGCGGCGCGTTGCGGACCGCGAGCCGCACGCGGTCGATGCGGGCCGCCGACGCCTGCACGAGGTCGACGCCCGCGTCCTTGCTGTCGGTGGCCGCGGCCAGCACGCGCACGTCGCCGAGCATCTCGCCGAGCGTGTGCGGGTCGAGGGAGATCACCTTGGGCTCGGGGTCCAGGCGCTCCGCGATCGCCTTCACGTCCTCGTAGGAGACCGCGCAGACGGCACACAGGGCCTGCGTGACGATGAGGTCGGGCTGGAGGTCGCGCAGCGCCGGCTCGTCGAGCTCGTAGATGGCGCGGCCCTGCTCGGTGAGCTCGCGCACCGCGCGGTCGATCTCGGCCGGCGCGAGGCCCGGGCCGATCACGTCGCGCGTGACCTTCGGCAGCTCGAGCGCCTGCGGAGGGTGGTCGCACTCGTGGGTGACGGCGGCCACCTCGTCGCCGAGGCCGAGCGCGAACAGCAGCTCGGTGGCGGACGGGACGAGGGAGACGATGCGCACGAGGGCCAGGGTATGACGGCCAGGGTGTTGGGTAGCATGGTCCCGTCGCCAGATGAACGACGACCTCCCTCGAAGTAGCGGCGCGCCTGCGCGGCGCCGCTCTCCCCGCATCGCATGAGCATCCTCCTGCTCTTCGCGGTGTTCGTGCTCGTCCTGCTGAACGGGTTCTTCGTCGCGGCCGAGTTCGCGCTCGTGCGCTCGCGCCGTGGCACGCTCGAGGCCGAGGCCCAGGAGGGCAAGCGCGGCGCCCGCGCCGCCGTCGAGATCATGGACGACCTCTCGCGCTACCTGTCGTCCTGCCAGCTCGGGATCACGCTCACCTCGCTGGGCATCGGCTTCCTCGGCGAGCCTGCCGTCGCGGACCTGATCGAGCCGCTGTTCGGCGACCTGCCGCACAACGTCTCGCTCGCGCCTCTCGCTCGCGATCGCCTACATCCTCACGACGTCGCTGCACATCACGATCGGCGAGCAGGTGCCGAAGATCTACGCGATCCAGCGCTCGGAGCCGATCTCGCGGCTGGTCGCGCGCCCGCTGTACCTGTTCACGAAGGCCTTCCGCCCGTTCATCGCGCTGCTCAACGCGACCTCGAACGGGATCCTGCGGCTGCTCGGGATCCGCACCGACAACTTCGACGAGGGGGAGACGCCGGAGGAGATCAAGATGCTGATCCAGCAGTCGATGACCGGCGGCAAGCTCGACCCGGGCGAGGCGGGGATGCTGACCGGCGTCTTCCACCTGCACGAGCAGCAGGCGCGCCAGGTCATGACGCCCGCGCCGGCCGTCGTGACCGTCGACATCAGCGAGAACGTCGAGACCGCCCTGCGGCGCTGCGTCGCCTCCGGGCACACGCGCCTCGTGGTCACCGAGGAGCACAACCCCGACCGCGTGAAGGGCATCGTGCACGCCAACGCGCTCGCGGCGAAGCTGCTCGCCGAAGGCACGGACGCGACGATCGAGGACCTCGTCCGCCCGGCGCCGATCGTGCCCGAGACGAAACCGCTCGACGACCTGCTGGCCGACCTCCAGCGCGAGCGCTCCTCGCTCGCCGTCGTGGTCGACGAGTACGGCCGCACGGCCGGCATCGTCACCGTCGAGGACATCATCGAGGAGGTCGTCGGCGAGATCGACGACGAGACCGACCCGCTCGGCGGCGCGGTGCGCAAGCTCGCCAACGGCGACTGGTTCGTGCGCGGCCACGTCGCGATCACCGACCTCCAGGACTACGGGCTCAACCTGCCGATCGACACCGACGCCTACAACTCGATCGGCGGCTACGTGTTCGGCGAGCTGGGGCGGCTCCCCAAGCGCGGGGACACCGTCTCATCCAACGGCTATTCGATCCGCGTGGAGTCGGTGCGGGAGAACCGGATCGAGGCGGTTCGCATCCGCGATCGACGCGTCAACCAGTAGACGGTTGTAAATCGAAACCACGTGCGGTATTGCACAAGCGCGGTTTGAGCGCTACGTTGCCAGCCACTCGCCTGGCCGCTTCGGCGGTTGAGGAGGAGAGAGGGAGATCCTGGGGAGGATCTACCGAGAGACACAACGCGGCCGGCTCAGGGGAGCGAGCCGGCCGCGGAGTGTTTCTGGAGGAGGGGTTGCGATGAGGGTCAGTTCGTCGCAATCGGAAGTATCCGCCCGCGACTTCAACGGTCGCTAAAGGAAAGATTCACGGAGCGTAAGCGTGGAAGCCGCGGCCGCTCTTGCGGCCGAGCGCGCCCTCCGCGACCAGCGCATCGATGCGCGCGGGCACCGCGACGCCGATCGTGCGCCCGATCGCCTGGGCCACGTCGAGCCCGACGAGGTCGAGCAGCGCGAGCGGGCCGAGCGGGTGGCCGGCGCCGAGCTTCATGCAGGTGTCGACCGCGGCGGCGTCCATCCCCGTGCGCTCGAGCAGCTCGACCGCGTCGAACAGGAACGGGAACAGCAGGCGGTTGACGACGAAGCCGGGCGTGTCGGGCACCTCGACCGCGGTCTTGCCGAGCGCCGCGCACAGCGCGAGCGTGCGGGCTCGCGTCTCGGTGCTCGCGGCGGCCGGGAACGCGAGCTCGATCAGCTCCATCTTCGTGACGGGGTTGAAGACGTGCAGCGCGGCGAAGCGATCGGGGCGGCCGCTCTCGACCGCGAGCGCCTCGGCCGACAGCGAGGAGGTGGTGGTGGCGAGCACGGCGCCGGGGGCGAGCACGCCGGCCAGCTCGGCGAACAGCGCGGCCTTCGCGGCCTGCTCCTCCACGATCGCCTCGACGAGGAAGGTCACCTCGGCCAGCCGCTGCCGCTCGCACGTCACCTCGACCGCCTCGGTGTCGAGGAAGCCGCGCGCGCGGCGGGCCGAGGACTCCGAGCGCGCGCACAGGAGCACCGGCCCATGGCGAGCCGCCACGGCCGCCAGGCCGCGCGCGATCGTGCCGCTCCCGACGATCCCGAGCCGCTCTGGAAGCGGGTGCTGGGTATTGGCTGACTCGCCAGTCAACGCGCGCGTAGACTAGAGAAATGACATCTACCGGTCGCGAAGTGGTCATCGTCGAGGCGGTCCGCACCCCCATCGGGCGCGGCCACGCCGAGAAGGGCTATTACAAGGACACCCACCCGAACGAGCTCCTCGGCAAGTGCTACACCGAGGTCATCGAGCGGGCGGGCATCGACGCCTCCGAGGTGGAGGACGTCATCGCGGGCTGCGTGCAGCAGTACGGCGAGCAGATGTTCAACGTCGCCCGCAACGCCTGGCTCCAGGTCGGGCTGCCGATCGAGACGCCCGCCACCACCGTCGACCGCCAGTGCGGCTCGGCGCAGCAGGCCGTCAACTTCGGCGCGGCGCTGATCGCCGCCGGCGTGCACGACGCCGTGATCGGCGGCGGCGTCGAGCACATGGGCCACATCCCGATGGGCGTCGGCTTCAACTGGGTCGACCAGGTCGGCTCGCCGTGGCCGCAGGTGCTGATGGACCGCCACAACCTCGTCCCGCAGGGTCTCTCGGCGGAGATGATCGCCGACCAGTGGGAGATCCCCCGCTCCGAGCTCGACGAGCTCGCCGTGCGCTCGCACCGGCTCGCCCACCAGGCGACCGAGGAGGGCCGCTTCGAGCGCGAGACGATCCCGTTCCAGGTCAACGGCGACACCTACGTCACCGACCAGGGCATCCGCCCGGAGACGACGCTCGAGAAGCTCTCGCAGCTCAAGCCCGCGTTCAAGCCCGACGGCAAGATCACGGCCGGCAACGCCTCGCAGATCTCCGACGGCGCCGCCGCGGTGCTGCTGATGTCGGCCGACAAGGCGAAGGCGCTCGGGCTGACGCCGCGCGCCCGCATCGTCGACCAGACGACCGTCGGCGTCGACCCGGTGATCATGCTCACGGGCCCGATCCCCGCCACGCGCAAGCTGCTCGAGCGCAACGGGATGACGATCGACGACATCGACCTGTTCGAGGTCAACGAGGCGTTCGCGCCCGTCGTCGCCGCGTGGAAGCGCGAGCTCGAGCCGGACATGGACCGCGTCAACGTCAACGGCGGCGCGATGGCGCTCGGCCACCCGCTCGGCTCGACCGGCGCGCGGCTGCTGACCACGCTGCTGCACGAGCTGGAGCGCTCCGACAAGGAGACCGGCCTCGTGACGATGTGCTGCGGTGGCGGCCTCGGCACCGGCACGCTGATCCAGCGCGTCTGAAACACCCGTCGAAGGGACCCCACCCCGGCCCCGGGGTGGGGTACTCTCCGCCCATGCCAGACAGCGCGTTCACCACTTCGTACGGCCGCGACCAAACCGGCGCGCGGGCGATCTCCACGACCCAGCTCCTTGGTCAGGTGCTGTTCCTCGTCGCGATCGCCCTCGGATTCTGCGCCCTGGGCACGTACCTCGGCCGCGATCTCGAGATCGGGACGGCGCGGATCATCTCGTTCGTCGGCTTCGGGATGCTGCTGGCGTCGTCCTTCGGCGGCACGCGCTTCCGGGTCGGCTCGTTCGCGATGGCCTGGCTGTTCGCGACGGCGACCGCGATCGGCCTCGGCCTCGGGCCGGTCATCGAGTACTTCGCGACGGTGCAGGCGGACGCGCTGACGCAGGCGGCGGCCGGCACCGCGGCGACCGTCGCGGGCTGCGGCGCGCTCGGCTACGCGCTCTCGCCCGACCTCGCGCGCTGGATGCGCCCGCTGTCGCTGATCGTGTTCGCGGCGTGCATCGGGACGATCATCTGGTCGCTCGCCGCCGGCGCGGTGTCGCCGTGGGTGAGCGCGCTGATCTACCTGCTGTCCGCGGCGCTGATCGTGGTCGACTTCAACTACCTGCGCAAGCACGGCACGGAGGACGACACCATCTGGCTGGCGACCGGGATCTTCGTCTCGATCGTGAACATCTTCGTCTCGCTCCTCAACATCTTCTCCTCGAGGTGACCGTGGAGTCCTCGGCGGCGCACACCCCCACCAAGGCCGAGCTCAAGGCGCGCAAGGCCGCCGAGATGCGCGGCGCGCCCTTCCTCGCCTACCGCGACGACAAGGGCAAGGAGCACCTCGTCGAGCTCGACGAGACGACGCGGACGCTGACCGTCGGCCGCCGCTTCGAGGCCGACATCGCGCTGCCGTGGGACCGTGAGGTCTCGCGCCTGCACGCGCAGTTCGAGTTCCGCGCGGGCGAGTGGACGGTCGACGACGACGGCTGGTCGCAGAACGGGACGTTCGTCAACGAGATGCGCCTCGACGGGCAGCGCCGGCTCCAGGACGGCGACCTCGTGCGCTGCGGCCAGACCACGATCGCGTTCTGCCACACGCGCAACGTCAGCGTCGAGATGACGCTGGTGCCCGGCGAGCTGAGCGCGACGCCGCGCTTCTCCCAGCAGCAGCAGCAGATCCTCACCGAGCTGTGCGCGCCGCTGCTCGGCGACGGCGACGGGCTCACCCCGGCGGCCGACGACGAGATCGCGGAGAAGCTCGGCACCGACCAGAAGACGGTCACCACGGAGCTCGAGCACCTCGCCCGCTCCTTCGGCCTGAGCGAGATGCCGTTCTTCGAGCGCCGGGCGGAGATCGCGATCCTCGCGCTGCGCTCCGGGCTCGTGAAGCCCGCCGAGTAAGCGCCGCTTAACCCGCCCGGTCGGAATCCTGCTGGCTCGCGGGCCGGCGCGCTGGCACTGTCGGCGGCATGACCGGATCGATGCTCCACGAGCGGCTCGCCCGCGGGCCCATCCTCTGCGCGGAGGGCTACCTGTTCGAGCTCGAGCGCCGCGGCTACCTGCAGGCCGGGGCCTACGTCCCCGAGGTCGTCCTCGAGCGGCCCGAGGCCGTCGACCAGCTGCACCGCGAGTTCGTGCACGCGGGCTCGGACGTCGTGGAGGCCTTCACCTACTACGGGCACCGCGAGAAGCTGCGCCTGATCGGCAAGGAGCACCTGCTCGAGCCGCTCAACCGGGACGCGCTGCAGATCGCGCGGGTGGTGGCGCGCGAGACCGGCACGCTGCTGGCCGGCGACGTCTGCAACACGAACCTCTGGAGCGACGAGCCCGCGTCGCGGCGCGCGGTCCGCGCGATGTTCGACGAGCAGGTCGCGTGGGCGGCGGAGGCGGGCGTGGACTTCGTGATCGCCGAGACGTTCCAGTACGGCGGCGAGGCGCTGGTGGCCACCGAGGCGATCCGGGCGGCGGGCCTCGAGGCGGTCGTCACGCTCGCGATCCACCGCGACCCGCTCACGCGCGAGGGCTGGACGCCGGAGGAGGCGTGCCGGCGGCTCGCCGACGCCGGCGCGGCGGTCGTGGGGCTCAACTGCATCCGCGGGCCGCAGACGATGCTGCCGCTGCTGGGGGCGATCCGCGCGGCGGTCGACGTGCCCGTCGCGGCGCTGCCGGTCCCGTACCACACGCACGAGGCCGAGCCGACCTTCCAGTCGCTCGGGGGCGGGGGCGCGTTCCCGGTCGCGCTCGACCCGTTCACCTCGACCCGCTACGACGTCGCGGACTTCGCGCGCGACGCGCTCGCGCTCGGCGTGGAGTACGTCGGGCTGTGCTGCGGCGCGGCGCCGCACCACATCCGCGCGATGGCCGAGGCGATGGGCCGGCGGCCGCCGGCGAGCCGCTACTCGCCCGACATGTCCAAGCACGCCTACCTCGGCACCGATCCGAGCCTCCAGGCGGAGAACCTGGCCTTCGCGGAGCGGTTGTAGCGATGTACCGCTACGCCGTGATCGGCGGCGGTGGCATCGGGAGCGCCGCCGCCTACTGGCTCAGCCGCCGCGCCGGGGACGAGGTCCTGTGCCTCGAGCAGTGGGAGCTGGGCCACGGGCTGGGCGCGTCCGAGGACCACTCGCGGATCATCCGGCTCGGGTACCACAGCGCCGCCTACACGGCGCTGACGCCGAGCGCGTACGCGGCGTGGCGCGAGGTCGAGGCGGAGTCGGGCGTCGCGCTCGTGCACACGACCGGGATGGTCAACATCGCGCGGCGCGGGAGCGAGGGGTCCGAGATCCTCGACGGCTACACGGTCGCGATGGACGAGGCCGGCATCGGCTACGAGCGCTTCGATGCCGCCGAGCTGATGCGACGCTGGCCGCAGTTCCGCGTGTCCGACGACCACGAGGCGCTGTACCAGCCCGACGGCGGCATCCTCGACATCCGCAAGGCGGGCGCGGTGCACGTCGCGCTCGCCCGCGCGCGCGGCGCGACGGTGCTCGGCGGCGCGGGCGTGACCGCGATCGAGCCGGGGCGCGACGGCGTCCGGCTGACGACCGCGGCCGGCGAGTTCGAGGCCGAGAAGGTGATCCTCTGCGCGGGCGCGTGGACGCGCGGGCTGCTGCAGGGCCTCGGGGTGGACTGGCCGATCCGGCTGACGCAGGAGCAGGTCACCTACTACGCGACGCCCAACCTCGCGGACTTCGCGCCGGACCGCTTCCCGATCTGGCTGTGGCACGGCGACGGCGACGACGAGTACTACGGCTTCCCCGTGTACGGCGAGGTGGCCACGAAGGCGGCCCAGGACCTCGGCGGGCCGGAGGCGAGCGCGGACGAGCGCCCGTGGCGGCCGGACGCCGAGCGCGTGCGGCGCGTCGCGCGCTTCGCGGAGTCGATCCTCCCGGGCTACACCGGGCCGGAGCTGTACACGCGCTGCTGCCTGTATGACATGCCGCCCGACCGCGACTTCGTCGTCGACTTCGTGCCCGGCCAGCCGCGGATCGCGGTCTGCATCGGCGCGGGCCACGCGGCGAAGTTCGCCGGGCTGCTCGGCCGCATCCTCAGCGAGCTGGCGATCGACGGCGCGACGGCGTTCCCGATCGAGCCGTTCCGCGCCGACCGGCCGGCGCTCGCCGACCCGGGCTTCGTCCCCGGCTACCGGCTGGGCGGTGTCGCGGCGGCGACCTGAGGGTCGCGCGCGGGGCGCTGCTCGCAGAGGATCTCGAGCATCGCGGAGGCGGCGGGGGAGCGGAAGGCCTCGGGCCGGGTGGCGACCTGGATGGTGCGGAAGGGCCGGTCGGGGCCGAGCGAGCGCAGCACGACCGACTCGTGCGGCGCGAGCAGCGCGAGGTCGGGGAGCAGCGCGATGCCGGCGCCCGCGCCGACGAGCTCGCGGATCGCGGTGTAGTCGTCGCTCTCGAACGCCACGCGCGGGACGAAGCCGACGCGGGCGCACGCGCGGGCGGCGGTCTGGCCGCCCGAGGTCGCGAGCGGCACGTCGATCCAGGTCTCGTGCTCGAGGTCCTCGAGCCGGACCTCGTCCTTGGCCGCCAGCGGGTGGTCGCGGTGCAGCGCCAGCCGCAGGCGGTCCTCGAACAGGCGGATCACCTCGACGCCCTCCGCGGGGCGCTCGTCGAGGTCGACGGTCAGCGCGATGTCGAGCCGCCCCTCGCGCAGCTGCGCGACGCTCTCGAGCGGGCTCGCCTGCCGGACCGTCAGCTCGATCGCCGGATGGCGCGCGCGGAACGCGTCGACCGCGCGCGGCAGGATGCTCGCGCCGGCGGTCGCGAACGACGCCATCCGCAGGTGCCCGCGGCGCAGGTCGGCCAGCGCGGCCAGCGCCGCCTCCGCCGCGTCGAGCCGGGCGAGGATCTCCTCGGCGTGCTCGACCAGCGTCTGGCCCGCCTCCGTCAGGACCACCCCGCGCGCGCGGCGCTCCAGCAGCCGCGTGCCGGCCTCGCGCTCGAGCACGGAGATCTGCTGCGACACGGCCGAGGGCGTGTAGGAGAGGACGTCGGCGGCGCCCGCGAGCGAACCGCGGCGTGCGACCTCACGCAACACACGCAGTCGGCGGACGTCGAGCATCAGCGGAACGTACCGCCCGCGCGAGCTCCATACGAGCGGTGTCGTCGGCGCGGGTACGCGCTAGGCGTGGAAGGCCGCCGAGCCGCTCCGCCTCGGCGGCGAGCTCGCGGCGTGTCGCGGCGTCGAGGCGGCCGAACGGCGCGAGGTCGACCGCGCCCTTCTCGTAGCGCCAGGTGCCGGCTACCGCGCCGTCGACGAGGAAGGTCGGGAACGACTGCGGCGCCTTCGTGTGGAAGATGCGCGGCCGGTGCTCCTCGGGCAGCACGCCGGTGCGGCGCGCGTGCACGAGCAGGCTCGCGTCCCACGTCCCGAGGAAGCGCACCGGCGCCGGCGTGTCCGGGTCGGGCAGCGGCGCGCGGGGGAGGTCGAGCAGCTCCTCGTCGTCCTCGGAGCGGAAGCGGCGCAGCGAAAGGCGCTCGAGCGCGGGGGCGAGCTCGGTCGCGGTGAGGCCGGTGAAGGACACGACATCCTTGACCGCGGCGGGCCCGAAGCCACCGAGGTAGCGGCGCACGAGGTGCTCGACAGCGTCCTCGCGCGTGATGTCCACGGGCGCGATCCAGTCGGCCGCGAGCCCGTAGAGATCCGCGCGGCGGCGCTCCCACGTGCCCGAGGGCGGGACGCGCACGAGATCGACCCAGAGCCCGATCCCGCGCGAGGCGGTCTTCCCGAGCAGCGCGTCGATCTCCTTGCGCCGCAGCGTCGCGCCGCCGGCCAGCGCCGCGCGCAGCCGCTCCGCGGCGGCCTCCATCTCGGCCGGGCTGAGCTCCTTGCGCGTGGCCCGCTCCCACGACGTCCGCCGCGCTTCCCGGATCGCGACCGCGAGCGGCCAGTAGTCCGCGGCGGAGACGAGGTGGATGGTGCTGCGCATCAGCGTCCCCTGGATCACCTCGCGCGCCTCCAGCGCACGCGTGAGCGCGTCGCGCTCGAAGCCGTCGAGCCGCGACCACAGCCCGATGTACATCGACGGCGCGTACTGCGCCTGCAAGCCCGCCCATCCGCTCGAGCATCCGCGGGATCGGCACGCGGGCACGCTCCAACAGGCCCTGGCGGGCGAGCACCGCGCGATTGAGCTCGCGCTGTGAGAGGACGCGCTGGTTCAGGCGGCCTGGGCGGTCGGCGCGCCGGGGCGGCTGCCGGTCTCGAGGCGCGACACGAGCTCGTCGAGCCGGAGCTCTTCGAGGCCGTGCGCGACGGCGTCCAGTTCACCCGCGCAGAACTCCACGAGGCGGCCGCCCTCCTTGCAGAGATCGAGCGTCTCGCGCAGGCCGGCCTCGCCCGAGTCGAGGCGGCGGATGATCTCCTCGATGCGGGTGCAGGCGGTCTCGTAGGTAGCGGTGGCAGCGTCGCTCATGACCCGTCACCGTACGGCTGGGGGCGGACGGACACGGTGCCGTCGTGCAGGCGCAGCGTCAGCTCGGCGTGCTCGCGCACGGCGGCCGCGGACGTGACCGGCTCGCCGGCGGCGTCCTCGACCAGCGCGTAGCCCCGCTCGAGCGCCCGCTGGGGCTCGTGGGCGGCGAGCGCCAGCGCGAGCCGCTCGAGGTTGCGCGCGTGCTGGGCCTGCTCGGCGCCCGCCGCGGCGCGCGCCTTGCGCTCGAGCACGAGCGCCGTGGTCGAGGTGTGGCGCCCGGCGGTCTCGAGCCGGCGGCGCGCGGTCGCGCGCAGCTCGCGGGCGTGCTGGCGCAGGCGGGTGCGGTGGCGGTCGACGTGGTCGGCGGGCGCGCGCGAGAGCCGCGCGAGCACGCGGGCGCGCTCGACGATCGCCAGCCGCGAGCGCTTCTCCAGCCGCGCGGCCAGCCCGCGCAGCTGGGTGCGGGCGGCGGCGCAGTCGACGGGCACGGCGGCCTCGGCGGCGTGCGTGGGCGTCGAGCACGCGACCGCGGCGACGTCGTCGATCAGCGTGCGGTCGGTGTGGTGGCCGACGGAGGAGATGACCGGCACGCGCAGCAGCGCGACGGTGCGGCACAGCGTCTCGTCGCAGAACGCGAACAGGTCGGCCAGCGAGCCGCCGCCGCGCGCGACGACGATCACCTCGACCGCCTCGCAGGCGGCGAGGTCCTGCAGCGCGCGCGTGATCGCGGGGGCGGCGTGGCGGTCCTGCACGGGCGCGAACGCCCACACCAGCGTGCCCGCCCAGCCGCGGCGGCGCAGGCCGGCCAGCACGTCGTCGCGGGCCTTGCCGCCCTCGCCGGAGACGACGCCGATCGTGCGCGGCAGCGACGGGCGGCGCAGCCGCTTCTGCGGCTCGAACAACCCCTCCTCGGCGAGCTGCCGGCGCAGCCGCTCGACCTGGGCGAGCAGGTCGCCCTCGCCCGCCACGCGCAGCTTCGTGACCGCGAACGAGAACGACGGCGACGAGGCGCGCGAGCCGGGGTAGAAGTCGCAGCCGCCGGCGGCGACCACGACGGCGCCGTCGCCGAGCGTGTCGAGGCGCAGCGCGTCCCAGTCCTTGCGCCACATCGAGCACGGCAGCGCGCCGGTGCTGTCGCGCAGCTCGAACCACACCTTCGCCCGCCCGACCTTGAGGCCGAAGACCTCGCCGAACACCTGCACGCGCTTGAACCCGCGCAGGCGGTCGCGCAGCGCCGCGGCGTAGTCGCCCACGGGCCAGGGCCCGGACAGGCGGCTGCCGGGGATGCCGTCGGGGTGCGGAGCGGCCTCGGCCATGAACCGAGTGAGCCTACGCCGGGGTCCGGCGGGCACCCACGAACCGCGCGGGGAGGGTCACCCCTTGGTCGGACCCTCGACGTAGTGGGGCTGCTCGTCGTCGCCCAGCGAGCGGAGCGAGCGCTGGCCGTCCTGGGCCGGCTCGCCGCGCAGCTCGCCCTCGAAGCCGAGGCGCTCGAGGCGCGCGATCTCCTGCTCCCCGAGCAGCCGCGCCGGGTCCTCCGGCGGCAGCCCGCGGATCAGCGTGCGGATGCGGGCGCGCAGCTGGAGCGCGAAGTGCGGGGTCGACGCGCCCATCAGCTGGCGCACGTCGTCGACGGTGACCTCGCGCGTGAGGCGCTCGGGCTGTTCGGCTTGGGCCATGCGCCGAATCTTACGAGCCGCCGGGCTGCACGGGCTGGATCTCGAGCAGCGAGTCGATCCGCGACTGCACGTCGATCGAGATCGCCGCGTCGTCCCCGATGATCCAGCCGTGGTTGTAGACGCCGCGCACGGGGTCGTCGTCGTAGCCGGGCTGGATGTCGAGCAGGTAGTCCTGGACCGCGGCCGGGAGCGCGTTGGCCTCGGTGACGAGCAGCAGCGGGCCGTACGTGCCGGCGCCGGAGAGGGCGGCGGAGGCCGGGGCGTCGGCGGGGCGCTTCGTGGTCGCGAAGACGAGGCCGTGGCCGGGGTCGACGGCGTTCCACCCGAAGCGACCGTCGGTGAAGCGCGCGAACGCGATCGCGTTGGCGACCGGCTCGGGCCCGGAGATGCGGCGCGTGGTCCCGAGCTCGCCGAGGTCCTTGAGCACCTTGTCCGAGATCACCGACGACGGCCCGAGCACGTAGATGCGGGGGCGGCGGTGGGCGGTGATGGCGGCCTTGGTGGCGGCGGGGATGCGGTCGCGGTCGGACCACAACACGGGGTCGCCGGCCTTGGCCGCCCAGGCCGCGGCGGGCATCGCGAACTCGGGCGCGCTCGAGGGCGCGACGAGGACCGAGCGCGTGGGCGCGCCCGCGGCGGCGGTGTGCAGCTTGTCGATCGCCGCGGCGAGCTCGGAGGGGGCGACGCCCTCGACGTCCGAGCTGCGCAGGCCCTCCGGCTTGGCCGTCTTGCCGATGCGGATGACCTGCGCGTTGCCGGCCTTCTCGGCGCCGGTGGGGCCGAGGGCGTCGAGCGCGGACTGCGTCGCGTCGGGCAGCTTGTCGCCGTCGGAGAACAGGATCGGCGAGCGCAGCGGCCGGCTCATCAGCTGCGCGGCGGAGATCGCCGCGCGCCAGTCCTTCACGTCGACGAGCGTGACGGCGGCCGGGCGGGTGTCGCGCGAGCGCGCGGTGTAGATCGCCTGCGCGACGCCCGCGGCGTTGGCGACCGCGTCGGCGCCGCCCACGCGCGTCGTGTTCTTGGTGGCGAAGCCGGGGAAGCCGAGGTCCTGCGCCGCCTGCTCGTCCTCGCCGCCCTTCCCGACCACGGGCTGGCGCGGCTTGTCGGCTGTGTCCTTGCCGCTCCCGCCGCAGCCGGCGGCGAAGGCGGCCAGGACGAGCATCAGGAGGAGCGCTCGGACGGGCACGTCCGCGGACACGCTAGCCGTTATCCAAGTTGGAGTCTCGTCCTCGACCCCGTGCGCCGGCCCGGCAGAAATTGTTCAAGTCGACAACGGGACGCGACGATCACCGGTTGGACATAACGCGGCACGGGGGTATACAGTGCCGCGCCAAGCCGAGTCTCCGGGTCATGCCGGAGAGCGGGGGACCCAGTTGTGTGGGGCTAATCGCGTCCAGAGTGACGTGAAGCGCGAGCTTTCTCAGCGCTAGCCCGTCAGCTAACCCCGTAGGCAGACGAGAGAGGGTTCGGATCGCCATGCGGGGCTTTTGCCTTGTCGTATTCATGCTGTGCCTGTCGTGCGTCGCCCCTGCGGGCGCGCTCGCCGCCGCACCCACCGGGGGAGCGAGCTACACGCCGCCTCCGCCGCCCCCGCCGGATCCCGGCACCGTCCTCCCGGGCATGCAGCCGACGGTCCCGGGCACCCAGGCCGTGCTGCTCCCGGACGGCACCGCCGCCGCTCCGCAGGACGCGCCGCCGCAGGTCCAGGCCGCCGTGTGGGCCGCCAACACGATCCAGAAGCTGCCGTACCGCTACGGCGGCGGGCACCGGTCCTTCATCTCGCGCCGCGGCTATGACTGCTCCGGCACGGTCTCCTTCGCGCTCAACGCGGCCGGGCTGCTCAAGCGCCCGCTCGACTCGGGGCGCTTCATGCGCTGGGGCGCCAAGGGCCCGGGCGAGTGGTTCACCGTCTACACCAACCCCGGCCACGCCTACATCGTGATCGCCGGGCTCCGGCTCGACACCAGCGCCGCCGGCGCCGGTGGCGGCAAGGGCCCGCGCTGGCGCGCCAAGGGCCGGCCCACCGCGGGCTACAAGGTCCGCCACCCGCGCGGGTTCTAGACCAGTTTCAGGGAAGGGGTAGGAGGGCGCGGCGGCCGTGAGGCCGCCGCGCCCGCCACCGCGCGATTCAACCCACGATCTCCTCGCGCTCGGCGAGCCGGTTGCGGCGGCGGGTCTGCGCCGCCATCTCGCGGCGGCGCTCCTCGTCGGTCTGGCACACGAGCGGCGGGACCGGGCGCGGACGGCCGTCCTCGTCGACGGCGACCATCGTCAGGAACGCGGTGTTCGTGTGGCGCGACTCGCCGATCGCCGGCCGCTCGGCCTCGACGCGCACGCCGATCTCCATCGACGTGCGCCAGACCGCGTTGACCGACGCGCGCAGCGTCAGCAGCTCGCCGATCTCGATCCGCACGTTGAAGGTCATGCGGTCCATCCCGGCGGTGACGACGCGGCCGCGCGAGTGGCGCACGCCCGCGATCGCGGCGACCTCGTCGCACAGCTTCATGATCACGCCGCCGTGCACGAAGCCCGCGGAGTTGGCGTCGGTCGGGCCGAGCGAGTGAACCAGCACGGCGTGGGAATGCGAGACGGGTCGAGGCTCCACGAGCCGGGGTATACCATCGCGACTTCGACTCACGACTTTCACGGGAGGCCAATCGTGGCCGGCATGGGCGGACGCATGTCCATCGTCATCAAGGCGAAGATCAACAAGCTGCTGGACAAGGCGGAGGATCCGGGCGAGACGCTCGAGTACTCCTACCAGCGCCAGATGGAGCTGCTGCAGAACGTCAAGAAGGGCATCGCGGACGTCGTCACGTCCAAGAAGCGCCTGCAGATGCAGCAGACCAAGCTCGAGCAGCAGGTCGTCAAGCTGGACACGCAGGCGCGTCAAGCGCTCGCGGCCGGCAAGGAGGACCTCGCGCGGACCGCGCTCGAGCGCAAGCAGTTCGCCCAGGGCGAGCTGCAGTCGCTCGACCAGCAGGTGGGCGAGCTCGAGCAGCAGCAGCAGTCGCTGATCCAGAAGGAGCAGCAGCTGCGGACCAAGATCGACCAGTTCCGCACCAAGAAGGAGGTCATCAAGGCGCAGTACTCCGCCGCCGAGGCCTCCGTGAAGATCTCCGAGGCCGCGAGCGGCGTCGGCGAGGAGATGGCCGACGTCGGGCTCGCGATGCAGCGCGCTCAGGACAAGACGGAGAACATGCGCGCGCGGGCCGGCGCGATGGAGGAGCTCGAGGCCGCCGGCGCGTTCGACGACAACCTCGCGCTCGGGTCGGGCGGCGACGACATCGACCGCCAGCTGCACGAGCTGACGTCGCAGACCCAGGTCGACGACGACCTCGCGAAGATGAAGGCCGAGCTCGGCCAGGGCAGCGCGCCCGACGCCCCGGCGCTCGAGCCGGGCAAGGAGGCCGGCGCGTGATCGTCCGGATCTCCACGGAGAACCAGTACGTCTTCCCCGACGATCAGGCCGACCGTCTCAACGACCTCGACAACGCCGTCGTCGCGGCGGTCGCGGCCGACGACGAGGACGCCTTCCACGAAGCGTTCGAGGACATGCTCTCGCTCGTCCGCGCCGAGGGCACGCCGCTCGGCGACGAGGAGCTCGAGGAGTCCGACGTGATCCTCCCGCCCCCGGACACCTCCTTCGTGGAGGCGTCCGGCGAGTTCACGGGCGAAGGGCTGATCCCGGACTAGGTCCTGGGAATCGGGGCGGGCGCTCCGGCGTCTTGCAGAGCATGGACACCGCCTCACGCTTCTCCGCTGCGATCTATGACCCGTTCTTCTGGGCCGCCGAGCGGGCCGGGCTTGCCGAGCGCCGCCGCGCGCTCGTGGCCCAGGCCCACGGCCGGGTGCTGGAGATCGGGGCCGGCACCGGCCTCAACGCCGCGCACTACGCCGACGACGTCGACCTGACCCTCTCCGAGCCCGACGAGGCGATGGCCGCGAAGCTCCGTGGCCGCCTCGACATGCTCGGCCGGCGGGCCGAGGTCGTCCTGGCCGGCGCGGAGGCGCTGCCGTTCGCCGCCTCATCGTTCGACACCGTCGTCTCGACGCTCGTCCTCTGCACCGTGCCCGACCCGGAGGTCGCGCTCGAGGAGGTCACGCGCGTGCTGCGGCCCGGCGGGCAGTTCCTCTTCCTCGAGCACGTGCGCTCGGACTCGACACGCTGGGCGCGCTGGCAGGACCGCCTCAACGCACCGTGGCGCGCGTTCGCCGAGGGCTGCAACTGCAACCGCCGGACCCTCGACTCGCTCGAGCGCAGCTCGCTGCGGGTCCACGCCGTCGAGCGCGCGCCGATGCGCGCGATGGTGCCGCTCATCCGCCCACTGGCAGTGGGCACGGCTTTCGCCTAGTTAGATCGGGATCCCCCAGAGCGGGAACCAGCGCTCGAGCTGGGCCTCCACGGGCAGATCGGCACCGATCTGGGCCTGGAGGCGCAGCTCGCGCTCGGAGTCGCGCTGCTGGGGGCCGCCGGCCGGCACGAACGGGTAGAAGGCGCCCCGCTTGTAGTTGTAGATCCAGTAGACGGCCTTGTCCTGGGCGTCGCGGAAGGAGAACACCGCGGCCAGCACGCGCTCGCCGTAGCCGCCCGCCTCGAGCGCGGTGGAGACCGCGTTGATGCCGACGACGAGGTCCTCGAAGTCCGGGTCGCCGAGGATCATCCAGCGGTAGCCGAACTGGTCGTCGGTCTTGTCGACCGCGGTGCCGGTGTCCTCGCCCGTGCCCTTCACGAGCTCCTCCATGTCGGCGACGATCGCGTCGAAGTCGGCCGTGCCGAGCGGCTGGAAGACGATCGCCGCCTTGCCGGCGCTCTTGAGGCCCATATTGATCTCGAGCGTGACGCCGGCCGTGCTCATCGCGAACAGGCGGTCAGGCGCCGGCTTCTTGACCTTGGTCTTGCCGGTGAGAACGTCGAAGAGGCCCATGGCCCCTCAGGTTACGCCTGGCCCTGGAGCTGCGCCTCGAGCCGCTGCAGCGCCTCGATCCGCTTCTCCATCGGCGGGTGCGTGGCGAACAGGCCGCCGATCGCGGACTTGGCCCCGGGCGGGAAGAAGTAGAACGCGCTCAGCTCGTTGGAGGCGCGCAGGTCCTGCTTCGGGATCTGGGCCATCCCGCTGGAGATCTTCATCAGCGCCGAGGCGAGCGCGCTCGGGCGGCCGGTGATGACCGCGGCGCCGCGGTCGGCGGCGAACTCGCGGTAGCGCGAGAGCGCCTGCATGAGGAAGAAGGAGACGACGTAGACGACGAGCGAGACGAGGATCAGCACCATCGCGCTGGGGTTGTCGTCGTCGTCGCCGTAGCCGCCTCCGCCGCCGAAGAGGAAGCCGAACTGGACGATGTACGCGGCGATGGTGGCGAAGAAGCCCGCCAGCGTCATCACGAGCACGTCGCGGTTGCCGATGTGGGTGAGCTCGTGGGCCATGACGCCCTCGAGCTCGGCGGGGGAGAGCAGCTCCATGATCCCGGTCGTCGCGCAGACCGTCGCCGACTTCGGCCCGCGGCCGAGCGCGAACGCGTTCGGCATGTGAGTGTCGGCGACCGCCACCTTCGGCTTGGGCAGGTCGGCCTGGATGCAGAGGCGCTCGATCATCGCGTGCAGCTCCGGCGCCTCCTCGGGCGTGACCTCGCGGCCGCCCATCGCGCGCAGTGCGAGCTTGTCGCCGCCGAACAGCTGGAGCGCCGCGAGACCGCCGGCGATGATGGCGACGGTGACGCCGTTGACGCCGCTCGTGAGCAGCGCGCCGACGAGCACGACGTAGAGCAGGCCGAGGAGGAAGAAGACGAAGGTCATCCGGATCTGGAGACCGGTGTCCTTGCCGAATGTGGATGAGCGTGCCATGTGCTTACGAAGTATAAGCGGTCGAGGCGGCGATCACGGAAAGTTAGATGGCCGCTTAGGATCGGGGGCGTGACGACCTCCGATCTGACCGCCCGGCGCTGGGACGCCGTCATCGTCGGCGCGGGCCACAACGGGCTGACCGCGGCGGCCTACCTCGCCCGCGCCGGGCGCAGCGTGCTCGTGCTCGAGCGCCGCGACCAGGTCGGCGGCGCGTGCACGCTCGAGGAGCCGTGGCCGGGCTTCACGATCTCGCCCTGCGCCTACCTCGCGGGACTCCTGCACCCGCTCGTGGTGGAGGAGCTCGCCCTGCACCGCCACGGCTACGAGCTGATCCCGCTGCGGCCCGAGGACCCCTACCTGACCGTCCCGCGCGACGACGGCAGCGCGTTCACGGAGTGGATCGACGAGGACCGCACGGTGGCCGAGCTCGGCGACGCCGACGGCCGCGGCTACCTCGAGTACGTCGGGCTCAACGCCCGCATCCGCGACGCGCTGCGCCCCGAGGGCCCGGACGACCTGTGGCTCGCCGACCCGCCGTCGCGCGAGCTGATCGAGGACCGCCTGGGCGGCGACGAGGTCGCGATCGCGACGCTGTTCGAGGACTCCTACACGACGATGCTCGAGCGCTTCTTCTCCGAGCCGGTGGTCGACGCGCTCGCGGGCCAGGGCGTGATCGGGACCTTCGCCTCGCCGCGCGACCCCGGCACCGCCTCGATCGCCTGGCACCACTCGAGCGGGCGGCTCACGGGCTATCCCGGCGCCTGGACCTACGTGCGCGGCGGGATGGGCCGCGTGTCGTTCGCGCTCGCCGACGCGGCGCGCGAGGCCGGCGCGGTGATCGCGACCGGCGTGCCCGTGGGGGCGATCCGGCCGGGCGAGGGCGTCGAGCTCGAGGACGGCACGCTGGTGCAGGCGCGCGCGGTCGTCAGCAACGCGGACCCGCGGCGCGCGCTGGCGCTGCTCGACGGCGCGGCGCCGGCCGCGTTCCGCGCGGCCGTCGAGGCCGTGCCCTCCGAGAGCCCGGTGCTGAAGGTCAACTTCGCGCTGTCGGACATCCCGACGTTCCCGCAGGCCGATCACGCCACCCGCGGCACGGTCAACGCGACCGGCGGCGCCGACGCGCTCGACCGCGCGTGCCGGCTGGCGGAGGCGGGCGAGGTCGCCGACGAGCTGTGGTGCGAGCTCTACTTCCAGACCGTCGCCGACCCGAGCGTCGCCCCCGAGGGCCGCCACGTGATGAGCGCGTTCTGCCAGTACGTGCCCTACCGGCTCGCCGAGGGCACCTGGGACGAGCGCCGCGACGAGATCGCCGACCGCGTCGAGACCTCGATCGCGCGCTTCGCGCCCGGCTTCCGCGACCTCGTGGTCGACCGCGAGGCGCTCGCGCCGCCCGACGTCGAGACCAAGATCGGCCTCACCGGGGGCCACATCTTCCAGGGCGAGTGCCTGCCCGAGCACATGTGGGACCGCCGGCTCGCCTACCGCACCGGCGCGGAGGGCGTCTATCTGTGCGGTGCGGGCACCTATCCGGGCGGCAGCGTGATCGCCGTGAACGGCCGCAACGCGGCACTGGTGGTCGATTCCGACCTCGGGGTATAGGCTTCGCGGCGCCGAGTTCCCTGCAAACGAGCAGGGGAGCGGGGGATCCAACAGATTCATGGGGCGAATCCCGGGCTGATGCCCGGGTAGCGCGAGCAGCGCGAGCCCGTCAGCTAACCCCGTAGGCAACGCATATGAACGGTTCGGCGTCGCCCACACGGGAGAAATCCCTGCTCATTGCAGGATTCCTTGCATGCTCCATAAGCGGGTGCGCTCTGCTGGTGACCGGCGGGAAGGCGTCCTAGAGTGCCCGGCCGCATGCGTTTCTCACGGCTCGGCCTCCTGTTCGCGGTGGCAGCGCTCCCGCTCGTCCTGTGGGGGTTCCTGCCCGTGCTCTCCGACGGCTCCCCGCAGTCGCGCGCGGCGTCGCTGGGCAGCAAGATCGACCAGAAGCGCAAGGCGATCGAGCAGAAGAAGGGCCGCGAGCGCCTGCTCTCCACCACGGTCACCCGCTACAGCCGCAAGATCGGCGCGCTGCAGGGCGACATCACGGTGCTCCAGCGCAAGCAGGTCCGCATCCAGAGCGACCTCGACGCCAAGCGCGCGGAGCTCTCGCGCATCCAGGAGGAGCTGCGCCAGGAGCGCATCCGCCTCGCCCGGCTGCGGGCGCGGCTGGCCGAGGCGCGGATCGCGCTGGCCGGCCGCCTCGTCGAGCTCTACAAGGCCGACAAGCCCGACGTCGTGACCGTCGTCCTGAACGCCGACGGCTTCGCCGACATGCTCGACCGCACCGAGTTCATGCAGCGCGTGTCCGACCAGGACGCGCGCATCATCGACCGCGTCCGCACGGCGCGCGCGGACGCGAAGAAGACCGCCGCACACCTCGGGGTCCTCGAAGTGCGCCAGACCAAGATCGCCGCGGCGATCGAGGCGCGCCGCGACGAGGTCTCGCGCGTCCGCGGGCAGCTCGTCGACCGCCGCGACCAGTTCGCCGCCGTGCGCTCGGACAAGGCGACCGCGCTGGCCAGCACGCGCGACAGCCGCAAGCACCTCGAGGGCGACCTCGCCGCGCTCGAGGCCGCCAACGCGAAGGTGCAGGCGCAGATCGCCGCCGCCCAGAACGGCAGCGCGCCGACCGCGGCCGGCCCGATCCGGCCCGGCGCCGGCGGCCTCGTCTGGCCCGTCAACGGCCCGATCGTGTCGCCCTTCGGCATGCGCTGGGGCCGGCTGCACGCCGGCGTGGACATCGCCGTGCCGGCCGGCACGCCGATCCGCGCCGCGCAGTCGGGCAAGGTGATCCTGATGGGCTGGACCGGCGGCTACGGCAACTACACCTGCATCGCCCACGGCAACGGGCTCTCCACCTGTTACGCCCACCAGTCGAGCTACGCGACCTCCAACGGCGCGAGCGTGAGCAAGGGCCAGGTCATCGGGTCCGTCGGCTGCACGGGCCACTGCTTCGGCGACCACCTGCATTTCGAGACGCGCATCAACGGCGCGCCGGTCAACCCGGCCGGCTACCTGTAGCCCGCCGCGTACCCTAGGGAGCGGTGCTTCCCGAGATCGACATCTTCGGGTTCCAGCTTCAGACCTTCGGGTTGATGCTGGCGCTCGCGCTCACGTCCTCGGGCGTGCTCGTCGCCAAGCGCCTGAAGGAGATCGGGCTGCCGGTCGACTGGGTCTACGAGATGATGTTCTGCGCCGGCGCGGGCGGCATCCTCGGCGCGAAGATCTGGTACGTCATCGAGAAGGGCGACCCGGGCAGCCTGCTCTCCGGCACCGGGCTCGTGTTCTACGGCGGCGCCATCGGCGGCGCGCTCGCGGTCATGGCCTACGCCAGGTACCGCGGCTTCCTCGACTACCGGCTCTTCGACATGGGCGCCCCGGCGCTGGCGATCGGGTACGCGGTCGGGCGGCTCGGCTGCCAGCTCGCGGGCGACGGCGACTACGGGATCCCGTCCGACCTGCCGTGGGCGATGGCCTATCCCGACGGCACCGTCCCGACCACCGACCAGGTGCACCCGACCCCGATCTACGAGTTCCTCGTCATGAGCGCGGTGACGTGGTGGCTGTGGAGCCGCCGCGACAAGGCGCGCCCCGGGTCGCTGATCGGCTGGTGGGCCGTGCTGGCGGGGACCGAGCGCCTGCTCGTCGAGTTCATCCGCCGCAACGACGACATCGTGGGGCCGTTCAGCCTCGCGCAGTTCGTCTCGGTGATCATGATCGTGGCGGGGACCTGGTGGCTGCTGCACCTGCGCGCCCGCGATCACAGGCTGACGACCGCGCCGAGCTCGCGCTCCTCGGCGCCGCGCAAGGCGAGACCCGCCGCCGCGTCGTCCTCGAGGGCGACGCCGACGGACTTGTAGAGCGTCAGCTCGTCCGGGCCGCCGCGCCCGGGCCGCGTGCCGCTCACCAGCTCGCCCAGCTCCGCGTCGACCTCCGCGCCCTCGAGGTCGCCGCTGCCCGCCGGCGGGGGCGCCAGCGCCGACTCGCGCGACTCGACCACGACGAGCGCGTCGCGGACCGTCTCCTCGTCCAGCTCGCGGCCCTGCGTGGTGTAGCCGACGGAGTTGACGTGGGCGCCCGGCGCGAGCCACGCGCGCCGCAGCACCGGCTCGGTGGCGGCGGTGGCCATGCAGACGACGTCGGCGCCGCGGACGGCCGCCTCGATCGTCTCGGCGGCGGTGACGCCGAGCCGTTCGGCAAGCGCTGCGGCCGCGCCGCTGTCGCGCCCGGCGATCCGGACCTCGCCCCAGTCGCGCTCGCGCTGCAGGGCGCGCACGTGCGCCTCGCCCTGGACGCCGGTGCCGACCACGGCCAGGACGCGCGCGTCGGCGCGGGCGAGCAGCCGGGTGGCGAGGCGCGAGCCGGCCGCGGTGCGCGCCGCCGTGATCGCGTCGCCGTCCATCAGCGCGACCGGCGTGCCGGTGGCGGCGTCGAAGACGAGGATCGCCGCCTGGTGGGCCGGGTCGTGGCCCGGGAAGAGCGAGACGAGCTTGGCGGTCACCGAGGCGCTGCCGTGGGCGTGCGCGCCCATCAGCAGGATCGTGCCCGCGCCGGGGACCTCGACCCCGGTGCGCGGCGGCATCGACACGCGGCCGGCGCTGAGGGCGGCGAACGCCTCCGCCAGCGCCTCGACCAGCGCATCGAGGTCGAGCGCGCGCTCGACGTCGGCGCGGCTGAGGACCCGCAGCCTCAGAGGCCGGCGCCCCAGGTGTCGGGGAGCCGGAAGCCGGTCGGGAACGGGTCGTCCGGGTCGAGCACGAACTGGTGGATGCCGGTGATCCACGCGCGCCCCGAGATCGCGGGCACGATCGCCGGGGTGTC
The DNA here is from genome assembly GCA_963787335.1 of uncultured Solirubrobacterales bacterium. Lineage (GTDB taxonomy): Bacteria > Actinomycetota > Thermoleophilia > Solirubrobacterales > Solirubrobacteraceae > DASQFQ01. The sequence goes on along the minus strand of CAWBCU010000027.1, from coordinate 166,846 downwards.
GCCGACGGTGGTCCGGGAGACGATGCGGCCGACCAGCCGCGTGCCGATCACGCTCTCGTTGACGAAGGCGTCGCCGTCGTCGATCAGCCCGCGCGCGGCGAGCACCGCCAGGCGGGCCGAGGTCGCGGTCCCGGTCGCGCAGCGGTCGAGGCGGCCGGGGGCGACGATGGTGGCGTTACGGGCGTCGCCGCCGTCGCGCGGAGCGGCGGTGAAGACGGGGAAGGAGAGGACGCCGAGCGCGGGCTCGGCCGGGTGGGCGATCTCCAGCTGCTCGGCGACGGCCGGGCGGATGCGCTCCCCGAGGTCGGCGAGCGCGCGCGCCTCCTCCGGCACGATCGCGTAGCCGAGCGCCTCGGCGTCGATGAAGACGCAGAAGGCGCCGCCGTAGGCGACGTCGACCCGCAGCTCGCCGATGCCCGGGACATCGACGGGGGCGTCGAGGTGGGTCACGAAGGACGGGACGTTCTCGAACGTGATGCGCTCGCAGCGGCCGTCGCGGCAGTCGGCGCGCACGCGCACGAGCCCGGCCGGCGCCTCCAGCACGATCTCGGTGACCGGCTCGGTCATCGGCAGCATCCCGGTCTCGAGCAGCACGGTCGCGGTGTTGATCGTGTTCGAGCCCGACATGCCCTCGTAGGAGGAGGACTCCATGATCAGGAACCCGGCGTCGGCCTCGGGGTGCGAGGACGGCAGCACGAGGTCGAGCGAGAGCGGGGCCGAGCCGCGGGGCTCGAACAGCAGCAGCCGGCGCAGGTCGTCGCCCTCGCGCTCGAGGTGCTGCATCTTCTCCAGCATCGTCGTGCCGGGGACGTCGAGCACGCCGCCGACGATGATGCGGCTGGGCTCGCCCTCGGCGTGGGCGTCGACGCAGTGGATGACCCGGCCTCGCATGGGCGCGGACCCTATTGCCGCAAGTTCCTCCGTGCCACCGTCGTTTCGACGTTGTGGATGTGTCACGGACGCCCACTTCTGGCAGGGCTCGGCTGGGCCGCCACGCTCGGAGGCCTGGCGCTGTGCGTCCTGATCCTCCTGTCCGCCTTCCTCGCCTTCGACGACGACCAGCGACGCGCGCAGCGGCGCGCAATGACGGCGTCGTGCGCCTGCAGTCGAGGCCCGAAGCCGTGATCTCGCTCGCGCGGCCGGGCACGCGCGCGATCCCCGCGCCCGCGACCACCCCGCCGCCCGGAGCGGCGAGCCTCCTGCCGCCGCCGCCGCGCGAGGACACGACGCGCGAGGGCATCGACGGGCTCACGCCGAGGCGCTGATCGCTCCGCGCAGCCAGCGCAGCGAGTGGCCCTGCAGCTCGGCGTCGTGCTGCACAGAGCGGTGATGGCCGCCGGGGACCGCCACGAGCTCCGAGCGCGGGTGGCGGGCACGCCGCGCCAGCTCGCGCGAGTGGGCGACGGGGACCGTCTCGTCGCCCTCGGCGTGCATCAGCAGCAGCGGCACCTCGAGCTGCTCGACCGCCGCGTCGGCCGGGTGCTCGGCGAGCAGCGCCTCGAGCGAGGGGATGTCGGCCGGGAACTCGAGCTCGCCGCTGCGGAGCGCGCGCCAGAGGCCGTCCGAGCTCGCCGGGCAGACCGCGATCACCGCCCGCGCGCCGACGCCGGCGGCGGCGACGATCGAGAGGTAGCCGCCCATGCTCGACCCGCGCAGGACGAGCGGGACGTCGCCGAGCAGCGATGCGATGGTGGCGACGTCCGCGAGCGCGCGGCCGTCGAGCTCGCCGCCGGTCGCGCCGTGCCCGCGCTGGTCGAAGCAGACCGCCGAGAGCCCCGCCGCGCGGGCCGCGCGGGCGTAGTCGTGGTGGCTCTCCTTGCAGGATCGCGCCCCGTGCAGGATCACCACGCCGGCCCACGGATCGGCGTCGGGGAGCCACAGGGAGTAGGCCAGCCCGTCGAGCTCGCCGAGCTCGGCCGGGGGAGCGGGGGTCTCATAGCGCATAATCGGCGCGCATCATGGCCGCCGCGACGCTGACCGTCTACCCCGAGGCCGCGTCCGTGCACGAGGGCCGCCTCGCGATCGGGGGCTGCGACGTCCTCGAGCTCGCTCGCGAGTTCGGGACGCCCGCCTACATCGTGGCCGAGGACGACCTGCGTGCCCGGGCGCGCGACTTCCTGCGCGCGATGGCCGAGCACCACGGCGAGCGCGGCGCGGTGGCGTTCGCCTCCAAGGCGTTCCCGTGCACCGAGGTGCTGCGGATCTTCCGCGACGAGGGCCTGGTCGTCGACGTCGCCTCCGCCGGCGAGCTGCACCTCGCCCGCAAGGCGGGCTACGAGCCGAAGGAGATCGTCTTCCACGGCAACGCCAAGTCCGAGGCCGAGCTCGCGACGATCGCGGAGCTCGGCGTCATGTGCGTGATCGACAACCTCGACGAGATCGACCGCCTCGGCCGCCACGCCCGCGAGCGGCCGCAGCCCGTGATGCTGCGGGTCGTGCCCGAGGTCGAGACGGACACGCACCACGCCGTCGCGACCGGGCACGCCGACCAGAAGTTCGGGCTCACGCTCGACGAGGCGCGCGCAGCGATCGCCCGGCTCGAGGCGGCGGGCTGGGCCGACCTGCAGGGGATCCACATGCACATCGGGTCCCAGCTCTTCGACCTCGACCCGTACCGCGAGGCGATCGCGGCGATCGCCGGCCTCGGCTCCTTCCAGCACTACGACCTCGGTGGTGGGCTCGCCGTCCCCTACACGGCTGAGCACCGCACGCCCTCGATCGACGAGTGGGTCGCGGGGGTCGCGGCCGCCGCGCACGAGCTGCTCGACGCCCGCGACAAGACGCTCGTGATCGAGCCCGGCCGCGCGCTCGTCGCCAACGCGGGCGTGACGCTCTACACCGTCGAGTCGGTCAAGCACCGGGAGTCGACCTGGGTGGCGGTCGACGGCGGCATGTCCGACAACCTGCGCCCGATGCTCTACGGCTCCCCCTACATGGCCGACGTCGCCGACCGCCTCGGCTCGGAAGCCGAGCCCGGCGAGCGCTGCCACCTCGCGGGCAAGCACTGCGAGTCGGGCGACGTGATCGCCTGGGGCGTGCACCTGCGCGACCCGCGCCCGGGCGATGTCGTCGTCACCCCCGCGACGGGCGCCTACGGCCACGCGCTGGCCAACAACTACAACGGCGTGCCCCGGCCGCCGGTCATCCTCTGCGCGGGCGGCGAGGCGCGGGTCGTCGTGCGGCGCGAGACATTGGAGGATCTGGTTGCCAGAGACGTTTAAGGTCGGCCTGCTCGGCCACGGCACCGTCGGCGGCGCCTTCGAGACGCTGCTGGGCGAGCGCGCGGACACGATCGAGCCGATCACCGGCGCGCGGCCCGAGATCTCCGGCGTGCTGACGCGCTCGCGCGGGTCGTTCGAGGAGATCCTCGCGGGCTCGGACCTGATCGTCGAGCTGATGGGCGGCCTCGAGCCGGCGCGCGACTACGTGCTGCGGGCGATGCGGGCGGGCAAGCACGTCGTCTCCGCCAACAAGCAGCTGCTCTCCACCCACGGCGAGGAGCTGTGGGCGACGGCGCGCGAGCACGGGGTGCAGCTGCGCTTCGAGGGGGCCGTGGCGGGCGTCGTGCCGGTCATCCGCGTGTTGCAGGAGTCCCTGGCCGCGGCGCGCATCGAGCGCGTCCACGGGATCGTCAACGGCACGACCAACTACATCCTCACCGAGATGGCCGCCAGCGGCATCAGCTACGAGACGGCGCTGGCCCAGGCGCAGTCGCTCGGCTACGCCGAGGCCGACCCGACCGACGACGTCACCGGCCGCGACGCGGCGGCCAAGATGGCGATCATCGCGCGGCTGGCGTTCTCGACGGCGGTGCACATCGACCAGGTCCGCTACGAGGGCATCGAGCAGATCACCGCCGACGACATGGCCTACGCGCACGACCTCGGCCTCGGGCTGAAGCTGATCGGGACCGCGGAGCGGGTCGGCGAGGGGCTGAGCGTCCGCGTCCACCCCGCCTTCCTCTACGCCGAGCATCCGCTGGCGTCGATCCATGGGCCGTTCAACGCCGTCACGATCGAGTCCGACGCGATCACCGAGATCACGCTGTCCGGCCCCGGCGCGGGCGGCCCGCAGACCGCCAGCGCGGTCCTGGGCGACGTCATCTCGGCGATGATCCCGCCCGCGACCACGGCGGAGACGACCCAGCAGCTGGAGATCGTCGAGGACGTCGCCTCGGCCTTCTACATCCATCTCGAGGTCGCGGACCGCCCGGGCGTGCTCGCCCAGGTCGCCGAGATCCTCGGCATGCAGGGCGCGTCGGTGAAGTCGGTGCTCCAGCAGGGCCTCGGCGACAACGCGCGGCTGATCATGGTCCTGCACCCGCTGCTCGAGTCGCGCTTCTACGCGGCGCTGCGGCTGATCGGCCAGCTCGACTTCATGCGCTCGCCGCCGCGCGCGATCCGCGTGATCGACGAGGAGTTCAACTGAGCCGCGTCGGGCTCATCGAGCGCTACCGCGACCGGCTGCCGTTCGGGCCGGACGACCCCGTCGTCTCCCTGATGGAGGGCTCGACGCCGCTGGTGCCCGCGCGGCGGCTGTCCGAGCGCGTGGGCGCGGACGTGTGGCTGAAGATCGAGGGCGCCAACCCGACCGGCTCGTTCAAGGACCGCGGCATGACCTGCGCGGTCTCGGCCGCGCTGCGCGACGGCGCCGAGGCGGTCATCTGCGCCTCGACGGGCAACACCGCCGCGAGCGCCGCCGCCTACGCGGGCCGCGCCGGGCTGCGCGGCGCGGTGATCGTCCCCGAGGGCAAGATCGCGACCGGCAAGCTCGCCCAGGCGCTCGTGCACGGCGCGCGCGTGATCGCGCTGCGCGGCAACTTCGACGCGGCGCTGACGCTCGTGCGCGAGCTGGTCCAGCGCCACCCGATCGCCCTGGTGAACTCGGTCAACCCGTTCCGGCTCGAGGGGCAGAAGACGGCGTCGTTCGAGATCGTCGACGAGCTGGGGGAGATCGACGCGCTCTGCATCCCGGTCGGCAACGCGGGCAACATCACCGCCTACTGGAAGGGCTTCAAGGAGGCCGACGGCACGCGGCCGCGGATGCTCGGCTACCAGGCCGAGGGCGCCGCGCCGCTCGTCTACGGCGCGCCGGTCGAGAACCCGGAGACGGTGGCGAGCGCGATCCGGATCGGCAACCCGGCGCGCTGGGAGGAGGCGATGGCGGCGATGACCGAGTCGTCGGGCTCGATCCGCGCGGTCAGCGACCCCGAGATCCTCGACGCCTACCGCTGGCTGGCCGCGCACGAGGGCGTCTTCTGCGAGCCGGCCTCCGCGTCGGGCGTGGCGGGGCTGCTCAAGAACGGCGCCGAGGGCGCGAACCGGATCGTCTGCGTGCTCACGGGCCACGGGCTCAAGGACCCGCAGGTCGCGCTCGGCCACGCCGGCTCCGTCGTCCCCTGCGAGCCGGACATCGCCGCGGTCGAGCGGGCCGTGCTGGGGTCGTGAACCGGCGCCGCCGGGTCCGGGTCCCGGCGTCGTCGGCGAACCTCGGGCCGGGGTTCGACGTCCTGGCGGCGGCGCTGGCGATGCACGTCGACGTCGAGGTGGTGGAGACCGGGCGCTTCCGCGTCCACAGCGAGCTCTCGATCGCCCGCGACCGCCGCAACCTCGTCGTGCGCGGCTTCGCCCGCCTGCACCCGCCCGACGACTTCGAGTTCCGCATCGCCTCCGACGTCCCGCTCTCGGGCGGCCTCGGCACGAGCGCGGCGGCCTACGTCGCGGGGCTGCTGGCCGCCGACTCGATCTTCGAGCTCGACGCCGACATCCTCGCGCTCGCGACGGAGCTCGAGGGGCATCCCGACAACGTGGCCGCGGCGTTGCTGGGCGGGGTCGTCCTGTGCGCCAACGGCGAGGCGACCCGCTTCGACCCGCCCGCGGGGCTGGAGGCGGTGCTCGTCGTGCCGCGCCGCTCGCTGCGGACCGCGAAGGCGCGCGCCGTGCTGCCCGCCACGGTGCCGATGGCCGACGCGGTCTTCAACGTCGCCCACGCGAGCCTGCTCGTGCTCGGGTTGGTACAGGGCCGCCTCGACCTCGTCGCGCGGGGTTGGCGGACCGGCTCCACCAGCCGCACCGCGCCGCGCTGTACCCCGAGTCGATGGCGTTGCTCGAGCGCGCGCGGGAGTTCGGGGCCCTGGGGGCCACGATCTCGGGCGCGGGCCCGACCGTGCTGGTCTGGACCGTGTTTGACGCGACCGCGGGGGTGGTGGAGCGGCTGCGGGCCGAGACGGACGGGTGGGCGGAGGTGCGGCGGGTGCCGTTCGAGCCGATGGGCGCGGACGTGCGGGCGCTGGACTAGGGTCCGAACTGCGAGTGAGGAGAGGGTGCGAAGTGCCCCGGCGTCTTCGGGGCGGGGTGTGGTCAGTTGAGGTGAATAGCACCCAAGTGACCACACCCCCTCGCGAGCCGCCGCGGCACCCCGAACCTTCCCCTCAATGCGCAGTTCGAGCCCTACGCGCGGATGAAGACCGGCGTGCCCACCGGCACCGTCCGCATCAGCCGGCGGATGTCCCGCGTGTAGGCCCGCATGCATCCCAGCGAGGCGGCCTTGCCGACCGTCTCCGCGTTCGGCGTCGCATGGATCGCCAGCCGATCGCCGCCCGGCCAGCCGTCGATCAGCTTCGTCTGGTGGCCGGAGAGCGCGAGGGCGCAGCAGCCGTAGGGCGAGCCCGGGTCGTCGGGGTGGAGCTTGTCGGTGACGGCGAAGCGGCCGGTCGGCGTCTCGGTGCCCGGGCGGCCGACCGCGACCGGGAAGGAGCGGACGACCCGGCCCTTGCGGCGCAGCGTCAGCCGGCGGGCCGAGCGGTCGACGTGGACGGACCAGTTCGTGCTCGCCAGCGCGACGCGGCGCTCGGGGATCCAGCCGACGCGGCCGTTCGGGCGCTCGGAGGCGACGACGGCGAGCCAGCCGTCACGCCGGGCGGTGACGCCGAGGACGCGGCGGGAGCCGAACTCGGTGCGGACGCCGATGCGGTGCAGGACGCGCCCGCCGGGGCTCGCGCGCAGGCTGGTGCGCGACAGCACGCGGGCGGTGAGGTAGCGGCCGCTGGGCAGCTTCGGGGCGGCCGCGGCGGCCTCTTCCATGCCCTCGCCCTGGGGCGTGAACGGCAGCCGCACGGTCTTCGGCTCCTTCGCGTCGCCGCAGCCCGCGATCAGGAGCAGCACGCCGAGCAGGAGAGCCGGCCGCCGCATGGCTCGACCCTACCCGGCGGCTGCGAGCAGCGGCCGCAGCTTGCGCCGCGGGGCGTCGAGCCCGACGCGCTTGAGGACCTCGTCGGCCAGCTGCAGGTAGTCGACGCCGAGGTCGGGGCGGTGGTCGAGGATCGACTTCGCGCTCTCGGCCGACTCCGCGTAGGCGATCGAGGAGCGGATGACGGTCTTGAAGACCTTGTTCCCGAACGCCTTGCCGAGCGCGTCGTAGGCCTCGCGCGAGTGGACCGTGCGCATGTCGGCGATGTTCATCAGCACGCCCACGAGCTCGAGATCGGGGTTGTAGAACTCCTTCGCCTGCTCGACGACGTCGATCGCGCCCTGCACGCCCTGGAGCGCGAAGTACTGCGCCTCGGCGGAGATCAGCGCGTGGTCGGCGGCCACGAGGCCGTTGACCGTCAGCAGCCCGAGCGCGGGCGGGCAGTCGATCAGGATCACGTCGTAGCTCTGGCGCGGGCCCTTGAGGGCGCGCCGGAGCACCAGCTCGCGGCCCATCTTGCCCGACATCGAGCGCTCCACCTCGGCCAGGATCGGCGTGGCGGGGATGATCCCGTCGTGGACGGCCTCGGAGGCCTTGGCCTCGCCGTCGAGCACGTCGGCCACCGTCGGCGCCGCGTCGGCCGGGACGTCGAAGTAGTCCGAGAGGTTCCCCTGCGGGTCCAGGTCGATGACGAGCACCGACAGCCCGACGCGCCGCAGCACGTCGGCCAGGGTCCTCACCGTCGTCGTCTTTCCGGTCCCGCCCTTGAGGGAGAGGACCGCAATCGTCTCGGCCATGAAGGGCCGAGACTGTAGCGAGACGCCTAGTCGCCGACGGCCGCCGGGGCGGGGGAGCTGCCCGAGCCGACGGTGGCGGTGTCGAAGAAATGGATCGTGTGGCGGCCGATGGCGATCTCGTCGCCGTCGTTGAGCGGCGCCCAGTCGACGCGCGCGCCGTTGACGTAGATGCCGTTGAGCGAGCGGTCGTCGAGCACGCGTACGCCCTCGGCCTGGGATACGACCAGGGCATGACGGCGCGAGACGGTCGCGTCGTCGAAGCGGACGTCGGCCGACAGCGAGCGCCCGATGCGGGTCCACTCGCGGGAGACGGGAGCGACGATGCGCCGCCCCGAGTCCTCGTAGGCCAGGTACTTGCCAGGGACGGTGAGGCCCGCGCGGGCCTCGTCGACCCACTCAGGGCGTGCGGCCGTGGCCGCTTCCGCGGCTTCCTCCGTCAGTGGCGTGGACCCGTCGCTGGTGAGCGGCAGGGTTCCGGTCGCCTCGACTTCGCTGGGCGTGCGTGGATCCATCAGTTTCTCCTCTGGCGCGTGGCACGCGCCGTCCCGGCGACCCGACCTCCACGACGAATGATACGGACAGCGTCAATGGGGTCGAGACCCTAGGGGCCGCCTGCTGAAGGGCCTTCGTGCCCCACGGCGAATGACTCGAAACCATGCATTCAGCCGTCTCCCCCTCACCCGGATTCGAGCTCGCGCTGTTGCGCAAGAGTGTCGGAGCACTCACCGACAAGCGCGCGCTCTGCGTCCATTGCCACCGCACGCCGCTGATCGGCGAGCGCGTCTATCTCTACGGCGAGCGCATCGTCTGCGAGCTCTGCCGACCGCGCCGCCGCGAGGCTCCGCAGGCCAGCGAGCTCATGCGCTCGCCGGAGCACGCCCGCGCGGTCCGCGTGCGCCGTCTCAAGCGGTAATACTGCGGGGGCCGTGGACCCCATCGAGCTGTCCATCAACATCGACCGCCCGCGCGAGGAGGTCTTCGAGTACCTCGCCGACATCGCGAACCACCCGGAGTTCACGGACCACTATCTGAAGGAGTGGCGCCTGACGCGGGTGGACTCCTACGGGCGCGGCGCCGGCGCGCGCTTCCGCACCGACGCGCCGCGGCAGCGCTTCGCCTGGGGCGACATGAGCTTCGTGACCGTCGAGCCTCCGCGCCGGATCGTGGGCGTCGGCCGCGGCGGCAAGTTCAACCGCATCAAGACGTTCGCCGAGTGGACGCTCGAGCCGGCCGGCCACGGCACCCGCCTCGACTTCGTGTTCGAGACCGAGCCGGCGCTCCCGACCGATCGCTTCATCGAGGCGCTCGGCTACCGCGGCTGGATGCGGCGCAAGGCGAACAAGGGCCTCAAGCGCCTGCGCGGCATCCTCGAGGACAACGAGGGACGTGGCGTGCGCGCGACCGTCGGTGGCATCTAAACTGCGCCGCCCTGTGCGCCTCCGCCCCCTTCTCCTGCTGACCCTGGCGGCCGCTGCCCTCGTGCTCGCGGGCTGCGGCAACAAGGTCGAGGTCCGCACCGTCGCCGAGACCGAGGGCATCTACATCGACGTCGGCGAGCTCAAGTACCAGGTCCAGCTCTCGCGCATCATCAACCCGAGCGAGCCGGAGGATGCCGCCTACCTGCAGGGCCTGCCGGCCGGGACGGAGCCGCCCGGGCCCGACGAGGCGTGGTTCGGCGTCTGGATCCGCGTCGAGAACACGACGGACGAGCTGACCCTGATGTCCGCCGAGGAGTTCGAGATCGTCGACACGCAGGAGCACACCTTCGAGCCGATCCCGCTCACGGCCAACCCGTTCGCCTATTACGCGCGGGAGCTGAGGCCGCAGACGGTGCTGCCGAGCCCGTTCTCGCCGGCGGGCGAGGGCGTGATCCAGGGCTCGCTGATCCTCTTCAAGATCACGACCGAGGCGCTCGCCAACCGCCCGCTCGAGTTCAAGATCCAGAGCCCGGCGCTGCCCGACGACGTCGGCATCGTCGACCTCGACATCTAGCGGCTAGCGGTCGAGCGCCGCCTCGATCACCGTCTTGGCCGCTGGCGCGGCCGTCTCGCCGCCCGCGCCCTGGCCGACGAGCAGCACCGCGACCGCGACGCGCGGGTGGCGGTAGGGGGCGAAGGCCACGAACCACGCGTCGGTGTCGGTCTTGTCCTCCTCGGGCTGCGGGGTGGGCTCTGCGCCCGGCGCGAGCGGCGCCGGGTCCGCGTTGACGGTGCTGCGCAGCTCCGCCGTGCCCGTCTTGCCCGCGACGACCACGCCCGGAACCTGGGCGCCGATCCCGGTGCCCGACTTCACGACCGTGCGCATGAAGCCGGCGACGATGCGCGCGGTGCGGGCGCTGACGGCGCGCGTCTCCTTGCCCTGGCTGCCGCGCGAGAGCGTGGGGGCGACGCGGCGGCCGCGCAGGCCGATCGTCGCGGCCACGGTGGCGAGCTCGAGCGGGGTGGAGAGCACCTTGCCCTGGCCGATCGCGGACGACCCGACCGCGAGGTCGTCGCCGATCTCCTCGGCCGCCGGGATCGTCGAGCGGGCCGCGCCGCGCGGCCCGGGGTCCTGGTTGAAGCCGAAGCGCTCGGCGGTGCTGACCAGCCGCTTGGCGCCGAGCTTGGCGCCGAGCGGGGCGAAGACGGAGTTGCAGGAGTCCGCGAAGGACTGCCGCAGCGTGCCGCCGCAGGACTCGCCGTGGGCGTTCTGGAGCTCCACGCCCTCGATCGTGGCCGCGGTCTGGACCGGGAACTTGGCCCCCGGCTTGACCACGCCTTCCTCGAGCGCGCCCGCCAGCGTGATGATCTTGAACGTCGAGCCGGGTGGCTGGGGGGCGGAGAAGGCGACGCCGGAGAGCCCCAGCACCTCGCCCGTGGTGGGCTTCAGCACGGCGATGCCGCCGAACCGCCCGGCGAGCGCCGCGACCGCTGCGCGCTGGATGTCCGGGTCGATCGCCGACCGCACATCGCTGCCGGCCTGCGGCTCCGTGCGGGCCACGACGCGCGCCCCGGCGCGCAGGATCCCACCGGGCGTGCCGGTCAAGCGCTCGTCGAACTCGCGCTCCAGCCCGTTGAGCCCGACCGGCGCGCCCTCGGGCACCCCGCGACGGGCCAGCTCCGCGGCGCGCTCGGGCGGCGCCGGGCCGACGCGGCCGGCGACCTCCGCCGCCAGCGGCCCGAGGTCCGAGAGCCGGTCCGGGCCCTTGGCCAGCGGCGTGCCGTCGCGCGCCAGGATCGCGCCGCGCGCGCCCAGGGTCGTGGTGCGCCGCAGCCGCTCGCCGTCGCGCAGCCCGGGGAACACGAGCGCCGAGCGCCACTCGACGGCCGCGCCGTCCTCCTCCTGGGTCATCGGGAGGGCGACGTTGCCGGTCATCCGCCCGAAGATCTTCGTCTGCAGCCGGACCGGCACGTTGTAGGTGTCGTCGTCGCGGCGGCTCGGCTCGGCGGCGCGCACCTCGGAGAGCGTCGCCGTCTCAGCGGCTTGACGGTAGGTGCGCTCGAAGCGCTTCAGGCTGGCGCGCTTCTGCGCCTTCTCGGACAGCAGCGCGTGCATCGCCGGGTAGTCCCCGCGCTCCCACGCGTTCGCCCACTGGCGCGCCACGGCGGCCTCGGCGGGCTCGTGGCGAGCGCCCAGGACCGAGCCCGCGGCGAACGCCACCACGGCGACGGCCACCAGCGGCGCGAGCCGCGAGGCGCGCGAGCGGCGCTTGGGGGCCGCCGGGCGGGGGGTGCTGGTCACCACGCGAGTATGCCTCAGCAAACGGCGAGGGACGCGAATGCGGCGCATCCAAGTCGGCCCGCGGACGTGGCGTCGGTAGCGTCCATGGCATGACCGGCGTCGACTGGATCATCGTCGGGCTCCTGCTCCTGCTCGCCCTGTTCGGGTGGGCGCAGGGGTTCGTCACGGGGGCGCTCGCGCTTATCGGCTTCGCGCTCGGGGCCTGGCTCGGCACGCGCCTGGCCGGGCTGGTGCTGACCGACGGGTCGCGCTCGCCCTACGCGCCGGCGATCGGCCTGGTCGGGGCGCTCTGCCTCGGCGCGGCGTTCGCGGCCGGCTTCGAGGGCCTCGGCTTCCGCCTGCGCAAGAAGCTGACGCTGCCGGGCATGAGCCTCGTCGACGGCCTGCTCGGGGCGCTGCTGACCGCGCTCGTCGGGCTCGGCGTGGTCTGGATCGTCGGCGCCGTCGCCGTCCACAGCCCCGGCGACCTGCGCTACGAGGTGCAGCGCTCGGAGATCCTCAGCCGCCTCAACAAGGCGCTGCCCCCGTCCGGCCCGCTGCTCAACGCGCTCGCGCGCTTCGACCCGTTCCCGCGCATCGACGGCCCCGAGGCCCAGGTCGCGGCGCCGCGGGCGGGCATCGCGCGCGACCCCGAGGTCGCGCGGGCGGCGGCGAGCGTGGTCAAGGTGCTCGGCACCGCGTGCGGGCTCGGCGTCGAGGGCTCGGGCTGGGTGGCGGGCGAGGACCTCGTGGTGACGAACGCCCACGTCGTCGCCGGCCAGGACGACACGCGCGTGCTGGTGCGCGGCCGCGAGCCGGGGCTGAACGCGACCCCGGTGGCGTTCGACGCCCGCAACGACCTCGCCGTGCTGCGCGTGGACGGACTGGGCGCGAAGGCGCTGCCGATCGCGGGCAACCCGCGCGCCGGCACCTCCGCCGCCGTCCTCGGCTTCCCGCACAACGGGCCGTACGACGTCCGCGCCGCGCGGCTGGGGGACACGCGCACGACCGTGACCCAGGACGCCTACGGCCGCGGGCCGGTGCAGCGGCTCATCGTCTCGCTGCGCGGGGTCGTGCGCTCCGGCAACTCCGGCGGCCCGATGGTGGACGGCCGCGGTCGCGTGGTGGCGACGATCTTCGCCGCCACGACCAACGGGCCGACGGGGCGGTTACGGCGTCCCGAACTCGGTCGTGAGGAAGACCCTCGCGGGCGCGCGCGAGGCGGTCTCCACAGGTCCCTGCGCCCGCTGAGGCGGCCGCTAGTCTGCGACCAATGGCCAAGACGCTCGTCATCGCCGAGAAGCCCTCCGTGGGGCGCGACCTCACGGGTGTGCTCCCCGGCTCGTTCACCAAGCACGAGGGCTACCTCGAGTCCGACACCCACGTCGTCACCTGGGCGGTCGGCCACCTCGTGCAGCTCGCCGAGCCCGACGAGTACGACCCCAAGTTCAAGAAGTGGCGGATGGCCGACCTGCCGATCGTGCCGGACGAGTTCCGGCTCGTCGTGCGCGACGAGCGCTCGCGCAAGCAGATGACGGTCATCACCAAGGAGCTGGGCCGCAAGGACATCGACACGGTCGTCAACGCCTGCGACGCCGGCCGCGAGGGCGAGCTGATCTTCGCGTGGCTGTATGAGAAGGCGAAGTCGAAGAAGCCGGTCCAGCGGCTGTGGCTGTCCTCGATGACCAAGGCCGCGATCAAGCAGGCCTTCGGCGACCTGCGCCCGGGCGCGGACTTCGCCCGCCTCGAGGAGGCCGCCCGCTCGCGCTCGGAGGCGGACTGGATCGTCGGCATGAACGCCACGCGCGCCGCCACCATCCGGCTGCGCTCCTCCTTCGACGGCGCCGTCTCGCTCGGCCGCGTGCAGACGCCGACGCTGGCGATCCTCGCCGCCCGCGAGGTCGAGATCCGCGAGTTCAAGCCGGAGAAGTACTGGCTCGTCGACGCCAAGTTCGAGCCGCAGGCGGGGGCCAAGGGCCGCGCCTACGAGGGCCGCTTCCACGCGGGCACCAAGCCGCGCCTCGCGTCCGCGGCAGAGGCCGAGGCGATCGTCGCCGCCGTCCAGGGCCGGCCCGGCGAGATCACCAAGCTCGACACGACGACGAAGAAGGAGCGCGCGCCGCTCCTCTACGACCTCACCACGCTCCAGCGCGAGGCCAACAACCGCTACGGCTTCTCGGCCCGCCGCACGCTCGCCGCCGCGCAGCGCCTGTACGAGGAGCACAAGGCGCTGACCTACCCGCGCACCAACTCGCGCTTCCTCTCGACCGACATGATCGGCGAGATCAAGCCGACCGCCGCCGGCGTGGGCAGCCACAAGGAGTACGCGAAGCCGGCCGCCTACGTGACCGGGCTCGACGTGCTGCCGCTCGGCCGCGTCATCAACGACGCCAAGGTCACCGACCACCACGCGATCATCCCGACGCGCTCCGACCACCCGGTCCAGAAGATGAGCGACGACGACAAGAAGGTCTACGACATGGTCGTGCGGCGCTTCCTCGCCGTCTTCCACCCCGACGCCGTGTGGGAGAACACGCGGCTCGAGACGACCGTCGCCGAGCACATCTTCCGCACCCGCGGCCGCGTGCTGCTCGAGCCGGGCTGGCGCTCGGCCTACGGCGAGGTCGCGGCCGGCAGCGAGTCGCGCTCGGACGAGGACGACGAGGGCGCCGACCAGACGCTGCCGAAGCTCGAGCGCAACGAGCGCGTCGACACGCGCGAGGTCGCCGCGGCCGAGAAGGAGACCAAGCCGCCGCGGCGCTACTCCGACGCGTCGCTGCTGGGCGCGATGGAGACCGCGGGCAAGCTCGTCGACGACGACGAGCTGCGCGAGCAGATGAAGGACTCCGGCATCGGCACGCCGGCCACGCGCGCCGCGATCATCGAGCGGCTGATCGACGTCGGCTACATCGAGCGCGACGCCCGCGCGCTGGTCTGCACCGAGAAGGGCCTCAACGTGATCCGGCTGCTCGACGGCCACGCGCTCACCTCGCCCGGCCTGACCGGCGACTGGGAGCGGCGGCTGACCCACATCGAGCAGGGCGAGGAGTCGCGCGAGAAGTTCATGGGCGACATCGCCGAGTTCGCCCAGTCGACCGTCGCCGAGCTCGACGCCAAGCTCAAGGACGTCCGCATCCCGCGGGCCAACCTCGGTCCGTGCCCCGTCTGCGGCCACGACATCGTCGAGAACCGCAAGGGCTACTCGTGCTGGGGCCGCGAGGACCCGGGCTGCGGCTTCGTGATCTGGAAGAGCAAGGCGGGCAAGCAGCTCCCGATGGCGGTCGCGAAGGAGCTGATCGCCACCGGCAAGACGGCGCGGCCCGTGACCGGCTTCAAGGGCCGCTCCGGCCGCTCGTTCCGCGCGCGCCTGGCGCTCGAGCAGACGCCCGAGGGCAAGTGGCGCGTCGAGTTCGACGAGCCGTGGGCCCGCGAGGGCGCCAAGCCGCCCGAGGCCGAGGCCGAGGCGCCCGTCGAGGCCGAGACCCCCGCGACCGACGCGGTCGCGTCCGTCGAAGCGGCCTAGTCCGAGGGCAGCCGCGACCACAGGGTCGCGTTGGTCCGCCGCCCGTCCTTGAAGAAGATCGAGCGCATCACGCCCTCGCGCACGTAGCCGCAGCGCTCCGCGACGCGCTCGGACGCGGTGTTCTCCACGTTGATGATCAGCGTCGCGCGCAGGATCCCCTGCTCGAACGCCCAAGCGGTGAGCGCGCGCAGCATCGCGGTGGCGACGCCGCGGCCGCGGGCCTCGGGCGCGACGACGTAGCCGAGCTCGGCCTCGCGGGCGGCGCGGTCGATCTCGGGCGCCAGCGCGAGGCCGAGAAACCGGTCGTCGTCGTCGATCGCGGCGAACGCCTCGCGCGTGCCGTCGCGCCGGCCGGCCTCGTAGGAGTCGAGCCAGAGGCGCGCGAAGCCGGGCGGCGTCGGCTCCGGGATGCGCGTGAAACGGAGGGAGACCGGGTCCGCGATCAGCGCGTCGAGGGCTGGGAGGTGCTCGTCGGAGAAGGGCTCGAGCCGCACCGCCGGGACGCTAGCGCCGCTCGACGCGCGCCCGCTGCGTGCCCACGATGCTGCCGAGCACGGCGAGCGTGCAGACCATCGCGAGGACGGTCACGTGCTCGCCGAGGACGAGCGCCGCGAGCACGAGCGTGAGCGGCGTCTGGAGCAGCTGGGTCTGGCCCGCCTTCGCCACGCCGCCGAGCGCGAGGCCCGCGTACCAGGCGAAGAAGCCGAGGAACATCGAGAACGCCGAGACGTAGGCGAAGCCGAGCCAGGCGTCGATCCCGACGTGCCCGCCGGGCAGGAACGCCAGCGTGATCGGGATGCTCAGCGGCGCCGAGAGCACGAGCGCCCAGCAGATCGTCTGCGGGCCGCCGAGCGTGCGCGACAGCGCGCCGCCCTCCGCGTAGGCGAGCGCGCACACCACGGTGCCCGCCAGCAGCTCGAGGTCGGCCAGGCCGATCTCCCCGAGCCCCTGGGAGGCGATGAAGGCGAGCACGGCCACGAGGCCGGCGATCGCGGCGACCCAGAAGCCGCGCGAGGGGTTCTCGCCCGCCCGCAGGACCGCGAACACGGCCGTGCAGGCCGGGAGCAGCGCGATCACGACCGCGCCGTGGGAGGAGTCGACGTCGCGCAGCGCCAGCGCCGTCAGCAGCGGGAAGCCGACGACGACACCGAACGCGATGATGCACAGCGAGCGCCACTGCTCGCGGGTCGGGCGCGGCGCGTGCCAGACGCGGAGCACGATCACCGCGAACACCGCGGCCACCGCGGCGCGCCCGAAGGCGACGAACAGCGGGTCGAGGTCGGCGACCGCGAGGCGGGTCGCGGGCAGCGAGAACGAGAACATCGCGACGCCGAGCGTGGCCAGGAACAGGCCGCGCAGCTCGTCGCGCCGGAGCGATGCCGCTACCGCGGGTGAGGCGATAACGTTACTCGAACTCTCCATGACTTAGAGTAACGCAGGATGCCTTCCGACCGCATCGCCGTCGCCCTCCGCGACCTCGCCACCACCCTCCCCGAGGGCGCGCGCCTGCCGTCCGTGCGCGAGCTGATGCGCGAGCACGCGGCCTCGCCCGTGACCGTGCAGCGCGCGATCGCCGCGCTGGCGGCCGAAGGGCTGGTCATGCCGCGGCCGGGGCGCGGGACGTTCGTGGCCGTGCCGCGGGGGCGCGACGCGCCACCCGACCTGGGGTGGCAGGAGGTGGCGCTGGGCGGCCCCGGCCCGGGGACCGGCGGGCTGATGGAGCTGCTGGCGTTACCGCCGGAGGGCTCGCTCGCGCTCAGCTCCGGCTACCTCGACGCGGCGCTCCAGCCGACGGCCGCGCTCGCGACCTCGCTCGCGCGCGCCGGGCGCCGCCCCGGCGCCTGGGGGCGGCCGGCGATCGAGGGCGTCGAGCCGCTGCGGGCGTGGTTCGCCCGCTCGGCCGGCGGGCGCTTCACCGCGCACGACGTCGTGATCTGCCCGGGCGGCCAGGCCGCGCTGGTGACCGCCGTGCGCGCGCTGGCGTCGGCGGGCGGGACCGTGCTGGTCGAGTCGCCGACGTACCGCGGGGCGCTCGCCGGCATCCGCGCCGCGGGCCTGACGCCGCTGCCCGTCCCGAGCGACGCCGACGGGATCCGCCCGGAGCTGCTCGCCGACGCGCTCGAGCGGACCGGCGCCCGCGTCATCTACCTGCAGCCGCTGCACGCGAACCCGCACGGCGCGGACCTCGCGCCTGCGCGCCGGGCCCGGGTGCTCGAGGTCGCGGCGGCGGCGGGCGCCTTCCTGATCGAGGACGACTGGGCCCGCGACCTCACCATCGACGGCCCGGCGCCGGCGCCGCTGGCGGCCGACGACGCCGACGGCCACGTCGTCTACGTCCGCTCGCTGAGCAAGTCCGCCTCGCCCGGGCTGCGGATCGCGGCCGTGGCGGCGCGCGGGCCGGCGGGCGCGCGGCTGCGCGCGGCGCGGATCGTCGAGGACCTCTTCGTCAGCGTGCCGCTCCAGCAGGCCGCCCTCGAGCTGGTGTCCTCACCCGCCTGGCGACGGCACCTGAAGGCGCTGCGCGTGGGGCTGCGCGAGCGCCGGGACGCGCTCGTCGGCGCGGTCGAGCGTGACTTCGGACCGCAGGCGCTGGACCGGGTGCCGACCGGCGGGCTGCACGTGTGGCTGCGGCTGCCCGAGGGCACCGACGAGCCGGCGCTGATCGCCGCGGCGGCCCGCGCCGGCGTCATCGTGAGCGGCTGCGTGCCGAGCTTCGCGGCCGAGCCGACCGGGCCGCACCTGCGCCTCACCTTCGGCGGCGCGCCGCCCGACGTCCTCGTGGAGGGCGTCGGCCGGCTCGCCGCTTGCTCTAGGCCGCGCCCTCGAGCTCGGACTTCGAGGCGCGCACCGGCGGGTTCGCCTCGGCGGGCTGCTGCGGGCGGCGGAACAAGAGGAGGCTCATGAGCGCGCCGAACGCGGCGGCGATCTCGGTCAGCGCCTCGGCGAACGGGTTGCGCAGCTCCGGCTCGGCGCCGCGGCGCACGAACGCCTTCACGACGGGCGGGGCGGCGACGCCGGTCTCGAACGTCCAGGCCACGAAGAGCTCGTTGGAGTCGATCGCCTCGGCGACCGCGCTGGCGAGGGCCAAGTCGGTGTCGTTGTGCTCGGCCGGTAGATACAGGTGCGACATGGGGAGCTCCTGGGAAGTGGACGTGCGCTTGCTCTCTCTAACGGAAGCCCACCCTCTCAACTTGAGCGATCGCCGCGCTTAAAATCTGACCTAAAGGGCTGTCGGTTCATCCAGTCCGTCGGGTGCGCGCGCGACCCTGGTGAGTCCCGTGTCTCTCACGTTAGTAACCGGACCCGCCAACGCCGCCAAGGCCGGCTACGTGCTCGAGCGCCTGCGCGCGGCCCTCCATCTCGAGCCGCTGCTCGTCGTGCCGACCGCCGCCGACGTGTCCCACTACGGACAGGAGCTCGCCGCCGGCGGGGTCGTCTTCGGCGCGCAGGTGCTCACCTTCGAGAACCTGGTGCGGGAGATCGGGCGGGTCGCCGGGGTGAAGGCGCGGCCGCTGGGGCGGGTCGCGCGCGACCGCGTGGTGCGGGCGGCGATCGCCGACGCGCACCTGCGGCGGCTCGCGCCGTCGGGGGCGGCCCCCGGGTTCGCCGCCGCGGCGGGCGCCCTGTTCGCCGAGCTGCAGCGCTCGCTGGTCGAGCCGGCGCGCTTCACGCGCGCCCTGCGCGCCTGGGGCGGCGCGCCCTACGCCGACGAGCTCGCGGCCCTGTATTCCGCCTACCGGCGGCGCCTGGAGACGCTCGGGCGCCCCGACCGCGAGGGCGCGGCGTGGGCGGCGCTCGACGCGCTGCGGGCCGACCCGGCGCGCTGGGGCCGGCGGCCCGTGTTCCTCTACGGCTTCGACGAGCTGACCCCCGCGCAGCTCGACGCGGTCGACACGCTCGCGCGGCTCGCCGGCGCCGAGGTCTGCGTCGCGCTGCCCTACGAGCCGGGCCGCCACGCGCTGGCGGGCAGCGCCGCGACGGTGCAGGAGCTCGCTCCGGGCGCGGAGATCGTCGAGCTGCCCGAGCGCGCCGACCACTACGCCGGGCTGGCCCGGCCCGCCCTCCATCACCTCGAGCGCGGCCTGTTCGAGGCGGCGGGCGAGCAGCGCGCGCCCAACGGCGCGGTGCGGCTGCTGGAGGCGGGCGGCGAGCGCGCCGAGGCGGAGATCGTCGGCGCCGAGGTGCTGGAGCTGATGCGCGACGGCGTCGCGCCGGAGGAGATCGCGGTGCTCGTGCGCGGCAACGCGGCGCTGTTCGCGCAGGTCCTCGGCGCCTACGGGATCCCGGTCGGCTACGCGCGGCGTGTGCCGCTCGCCCGCACGCGGCTCGGCGCCGGGGTGCTGGCGGGCGCCCGCGCGGCGCTCCCCGGCGGCACCGCCGCCGACCTGCTCGGGTGGCTCCGCACGCCCGGTATGGCCGGTGCACCCGAGGCGGCGGACGAGGTCGACGCGCAGGTGCGTCGCAACGAGGTCACCGGCGCCCGCGAGGCGCTGCGCTGGGCGCCGCAGGCGGTGGAGCGGCTCGACGTGCTCACCGACGCCGCGGCGGAGGGGGCGGAGGCGTTCCTGGCCGCGCTGGTGGCCGAGGCGGACACGCTGTGGGCGGCGCCGCACGTGCGCCGCGCCGACGTGCTCGACCCCGACGAGCGCGACGAGGCGCGCGTGGCGGCGGAGCTGCGGACCGCGGCCGGTGAGCTGCGCGGGCTCGCGGCGCTCGACCCGGCGCTGCTGGGCGGCCCCGAGGACGTGCTGGAGACGCTGGCGGCGGTCGAGGTGCGCCAGGGCGACGCGACCGAGGGCGTGCTGCTCGCCGACCCACTCGAGATCCGCGCGCGTCGCTTCCGGGCCGTCTTCGTGTGCGGGCTCCAGGACGCGGAGTTCCCGCAGCGGCCGGTGCCCGAGCCGTTCCTCGACGACGACGCCCGGCGCGGGCTCGCCGCGGCGTCGGGGCTGCGGCTGCCGCTGCACGAGGACGTGCTCGACCGCGAGCGCTCGCTCTTCTACGCCTGCGTCTCGCGCCCCCAGGAGGTGCTGTTCCTGTCCTGGCGCTCGTCCGACGAGGAGGGCGAGCCGCTCGTCGCCTCGCCGTTCCTCGACGACGTGCGGACGCTGTTCACCGACCAGCTGTGGGCGGAGCGCGGGCGCCGGCTGCTGGCCGAGGTGACGTGGTCGCCGCGCGAGGCGCCGACCCCGCGCGAGCTGCGGCGCGCCCAGGCCGCGGCGCGCTCGGAGCCCGATCCGCCAGGGCTGGCCGCGCCGGTCAGCGCGCCCGTGCTGGCGCAGCTCGCCGCGCGGCGCACGGAGGGCGCGCGGCAGCTCGAGACGTTCGCCGCCTGCGGCGTGCGCTGGCTCGTCGAGGGCCTGCTGGGGCCGCGGCGCGTGACGCCCGACCCCGATGCGATGAAGCGCGGCTCGCGCGCGCACGCCGTGCTCGAGGCGACCCTGCGCGGCCTGAAGGCGAACACCGGCTCCGCCCGGCTGACGCCCGCGACCCTGCCGGCCGCGCTGGAGGCGCTTGAGGTCGCGCTCGCGAAGGTGGGCCGGGAGTCGAGCGATAGCGGTGACGAGGCCTCTGGCCGAGGCAGGGGCGCGCGCGGCCAGGCGGCGCGGCGCACGCTCGAGGCCGATCTGAAGCGCTACCTGCGCCACGAGGCCGAGAACGGGGCGGGGCTCGAGCCGGAGTGGCTCGAGTGGCGCTTCGGGCGCGAGGGCGACGAGCACGGCCCGCTCGTGCTCGCGCCCGGCGAGCTCGAGGTCACC
Organism: uncultured Solirubrobacterales bacterium; assembly: GCA_963787335.1. GTDB lineage: Bacteria > Actinomycetota > Thermoleophilia > Solirubrobacterales > Solirubrobacteraceae > DASQFQ01. Next base: position 145,880 of record CAWBCU010000027.1, on the reverse strand, counting down.
GGCCGCGTCGACCGTGTGGATGTCGGCCACGGCGGGGCGATCGTGCGCGACTACAAGGGCGCGAGCGCGCCGAAGGGCGCGGGCTGGGCCGAGGGCGGCGCGCTCCAGGTCGCGCTCTACATGCTCGCGGCGCGCGAGCTGCTCGGCCTCCAGCCGGTCGGTGGGCTCTACCAGCCGCTGTGGAGCAAGGACTCACGCCCGCGCGGCCTCGTGCGCGACGACGTCGCGGGCCGCTACGTGAAGAACGACGTCGTCGACGAGCCAGGGCTCGAGGCGGCGCTGGGCGAGATCCGCGAGCGCGCGCTGTCGACCGCCGAGGCGCTGCGCGGCGGGCGGATCGCGCCGTGCGCGGAGAAGTGCTCGCCCGGCGGCTGCGCGTACCCGACGATCTGCAGGGCGGGCGGATGACCGTCGCCGTGAAGATCCGGCCGGGCGGCGTCGCCTTCACCGCCGAGCAGCGGGCGGCGATCGACGATCGCACCGGCTCGGCGCTGCTCGCGGCCAACGCGGGCTCCGGCAAGACGGCGGTGATGGCCGAGCGCTGCGTCGAGGCGGTCCTGAACGACGAGGTGCCGGTCGGCTCGATCCTCGCCCTGACCTTCACCGAGAAGGCGGCCGGCGAGTTGCGCGACCGCATCCGCCGCCGCTTCATCTCGCTCGGCGAGGAGGAGCACGCGCGCGCCGTCGACGCGGGCTGGATCGGGACGATCCACGGCTTCTGCGCCCGCATCCTGCGCGCCCGGCCGCTCGCCGCGGGCCTCGACCCGCGCTTCGAGGTGCTCGACGAGCCGGCGGCCGAGCGGCTGCAGGGCGAGGCGTACGAGCGCGCGTTCGAGGAGTGGGCGCGCGAGCGCGGGGCGCCGGCGATCGACGTCGCCGCCGCGAACGGGCCGATCCTGCGCGAGATGGTGCTGCGCGCGCACTCGACGCTGCGCTCGCGCGGCGAGACGCGGCCGGTGCTGCGCGTGCCGCCGCCCGGGCCGCCGCCGGACGCCGCCGCGCTGGCCGAGGCCCACGCGGCCGCCGCGCGCCACCTCCTCACCGCGGGCGCCGGGAAGCGGATCGAGGAGGGCCGGGCGGCGCTCGACGTGTGCGAGCGGGTCCTGGGCGCGGCGAGCGACAGCGGTGACGAGGCCTCTGGCCGAGGCAGTGTGCCGGTGCCGACCGCGCTCACGGCGGCCGAGCTCAAGAAGGGCGCGAAGCCGCTGGCGGCGCCACCGGCCGAGGCGTACCGCGCCGCCTACGACGCCTACCGCCAGAGCTGCGCCGACCACCACGCCCGCGCCGCGCTCGAGGAGATCGCCGTGCTGCTCTCGCGCTTCGGCCAGCGGTACGCCGAGGCCAAGGCACAGCGCGCGGGCCTCGACTTCGAGGACCTCGAGCTCGGAGTCCGCGACCTGCTCGCGGCCGACCCGGTGGACCGGCAGCGCTGGGCGGAGCGGTTCGCGCTGATCATGGTCGACGAGTTCCAGGACACCAACCGCCTCCAGCTCGACGTGCTGGAGGCGCTCGAGCGCGACAACCTGTTCGCGGTCGGCGACGAGTTCCAGTCGATCTACGGCTTCCGCCACGCCGACGTCACGATCTTCCGCGAGCGCCGCGCGGCCCTCGGCGAGGCGCGCGTGCGGCCGCTGACCGCGAACTTCCGCTCGCGCGAGGAGCTGCTCGACGTCCTCAACTCCACCTACGCGCCGCAGTGGCCCGAGCGCTTCGCGCCGCTGCTGGCGGGCAACGGGACCGCGCCCGACGACGGCGGCGAGCTGCGGCTGTTCGACCCGGGCGACCCCGGCGGGGCCGTCCCGAGCGTCGAGCTGCTCGTCACCGACTCGCGCGGCTGGGAGGAGGACACCCGGCTCGGCCTCGACGGCGTCGAGACGAAGCCACACCGCCGCGCGGAGGCACGCGCGCTCGCGCACCGGCTGCGCGAGGAGGTCGACGGCGGCCGCCCCGCGAGCGACATCGTCGTGCTCGTCCGCGCGACCGCCTCGCTGCGCGTGCTCGAGGAGGCGATCGAGGAGCAGGGCGTGCCGACCTACGTCGTCGGCGGCCGCGGCTACTGGTCCCAGCAGCCCGTCCGCGACGGCATCGCCTACCTCGCCGCGCTCGCCAACCCGCTCGACGAGGAGGCGCTCCTCGGCGTCCTCGCCTCGCCCTTCTGCGGCGTCGGAGCCGACGCGCTCATCCTCCTCGCCGACGCCGGCCGGGCGATCGGCGGCGGCGTCTGGGCCGCGCTGCGAGCCGCCGCGGCAGACCCCGACGGCGACTCGCTCGCGCCGCTCCCGGCCGACGAGCGCGCGCGCCTCGTCGCCTTCGCGCGCTTCTTCGCCGACGAGCGCGAGCACGCGGAGCGGCTGCCCGTCGAGGTGCTGCTGGAGCGGGCGCTCGAGGGGACGGGCTACGACCTCGCGGTGCTCGCGCGGGCGAGCGGGGAGCGGCGGCTCGCGAACCTGCGCAAGCTGATGCGGCTGGCGCGCGAGTACGAGCGGGCGGAGGGGCGCGACCTGCACGGGTTCCTGGCCTACGCCGCGACGCGCGACTTCGCCGCGGCGCGCGAGGGCGAGGCGCCGCTCGAGTCCGAGGGGCTCGACGCGGTGCGGCTGATGACGATCCACCGCGCGAAGGGGCTCGAGTTCCCGGTCGTGTGCGTCGCCGACCTCGGGCGCCAGGGCGCCGGCCGCAGCGACCGCCTGCTGATCGGGCCCGACGGCGAGGTCGGGCTGCGCCTGGCCACGCCCGGCGGCGGCGAGACGCTCCCCGCCCTCGCCTACGAGCGGCTCGCCGACGCGCTGGCGCTGGAGGAGGACGCGGAGGAGCGGCGGCTGTTCTACGTCGCCATGACACGCGCCCGCGACCGCCTGATCCTCTCCGGCAGCACCGATCCCGAGCGCCAGACCGCTCCGCGCCCGGGCGGCCCGCCGCTCGACTGGATCGCGCCCGCGCTGCTCGGCGGCGCGCTCGACCCGGCGCGGCCCGAGCGCGTCGTGACCGGCGCCTGGGACGGCCGCCCGACGCGCGTCCTGACGCGGCTCGTCACCCCGTCCACGATGCCCCCGGCCGCGCTGCCGGCCGAGCCGCGCCGGCGGCCGGGCACGCCCGGCACCGCGCTGCCCGCCCGCGCGAAGGTCGTGCCGGCGCCCGCCACGGCCCAGCCCGCCCCGCAGCGCCTCTCCTACTCCGCGCTCGGCCAGTACGCCCGCTGCCCGTACCGCTTCTACCTCCAGCGCACGCTGCGCCTGCCCGACGTCTCCCCGCCGGAGTGGGCCGACCACGAGCCCGCCGCGGCGCCTGCGCCCGGGCTCGACCCGCGCGTCCGCGGCACGATCGCCCACGTGCTGCTCGAGGAGATCGACTTCGCGCGCCCCGCCGCGCCCGACCCGGCCCGCGTGATCGAGGTCGGCGTCGAGGCGGGCGCCGAGCTGACGCCGGAGGACATCGAGGACATCAGCGGCCTGGTCGAGGCGTTCGGCGCCTCGCCGCTGTGCGCCCGGCTCGCCGCGGCGCGGGAGGTCCGCCGCGAGGCCGGCTTCGTGTTCCGGCTCGACCCCGCCGGCGGCGCGCTCGTCAACGGGTTCGTCGACGTGCTCGCCCGCGAGGCCGACGACACGACGCTGATCGTCGACTACAAGTCCGACCGGCTCGACGGCGCCGAGCCCGAGGACGTGGTCGGAGCGAGCTACGCGACGCAGCGGATCGTCTACGCGCTCGCGGCGCTGCGCGAGGGCGCGGCCGCCGTCGAGGTCGCCTACTGCTTCCTCGAGCGCCCCGAGGTCGCGGTCGCCGCCCGCTTCACGCCGCGCGACATCCCCGAGCTCGACGAGCGCCTGACCCGGCTCGCCGAGGGCGTGCTCGAGCGCCGCCACCCCGTCGCCGCCGAGCCCCATCGCGGCCTCTGCGGCGACTGCCCCGGCCGCGCCACGCTGTGCTCGTGGCCGGAGGAGATGACGCTCCGCGAGCTCGCGGCCTAGGCGTCGGCCGGGACCTTCTCCGGCAGCGAGGGCCCGTCGTAGGAGTCCGGCAGCTCCGGCGCGCGTCGCAGGTCGATGACCGCGTTGAGCTCGGCGCCGAGCAGCAGCACCTGGTTCGTCAGCCACAGCCAGACGAGCAGGATCACCACCGCGGCGAACGCGCCGTAGGTCGCCGAGTACGACGAGAAGTTCGAGACGTAGAAGAAGAACGCGGCCGAAGCGACGATCCAGGTGAGAACGCCGACGACGGCGCCCGGCGAGATGAACTGGAAGCGCGGCACCTCGACGTTGGGCGCCGCGTAGTAGACGATCGCGTAGATCAGCATCGTCACCACCAGGGCTGCGGGCCAGCGCGCGATCAGCCAGACGTCGGCGACGTAGGTCCCGAGGCCGATCCTCCCGAGCAGGTCCTGCGCGACGTCGCCGCCGACGAAGATCAGCACGAACGTGATCAGCACAAGCACCAGCAGCGCGAGCGTCCACCCGACGTTGTGCGCCTTCTGGCGGATGAAGTTGCGCCCCTCCTCGACGCGCCAGACGATGTTGAGGGCCCGCCCGACCGCCCCGAACGCCCCTGAGGCGCCGTAGAGCGAGGTCGCCAGCGCCACCACCAGCGCCGTCGCCGCCGTGCTGCGCTGCGACTGCGCGGACTCCAGCGCGCTCGTGACGGCGTTGACCGTCTCGCGCGGCGCGCCCGCCTGGAGCAGGTAGTCGGTGGCCTCCGAGATCAGCGACTGCCGGCCGAAGTAGCCCAGCGCCGCCACGCCGAACAGCAGGGCGGGGAAGAGCGACAGCAGCGAGTAGTAGGTGAGCGCCGCGGCGTGGTCGCCCATCTGGTCCTTCTGGAAGCGCTGGAACGCGTTCTTGAAGTCCGCGAGCTCCAGCCGGGGGCCGGGCCGCGGGTCCGCGAAGCGGGAGCTCATGCACCGTCCTTGGGCAGCAGCGCGTGGCCGTCGACGACCGTCTGCGCCACCTCGACCACGCGGCGGCTCTGTGAGCGCGCGTTCTCGCGCAGCAGCTCGAAGGCGCGGCGCTCGTCGATGTTGTGGCGCTCCATCAGGATCCCCTTGGCGCGCTCGATGATCACGCGGCGCTCGAGCGCCCCCTCGAGCTGGTCGACCTTGCCGGCCAGCATCTCGGCCTCCTGGTAGCGCCGCAGGGCGACCTCGATCGCGCCCTGGACCGACTGCGGCCGCGTCCCCTCGACGTAGGCGGAGATCCCGCTCTCGGCCGCCCGCGCGAGGAAGTCGGCGTCGCCGTTGCGGACCGTCGCGATCACCGGACCCGACGCGAACTCGACCGCCTCCGAGATCAGCGAGAGCGCGTGCTCGTCGTCCTGGTGGACCATCACGATCGTGAGGTTCGGGTCCTCGCGGGCGATCAGCTCGGCCGCCTCGCGCACCGACACCGCGAACGGGATCACCTCGTGGCCGAGGCTCTCGAGCGTGACGCGCAGCCCTTCCAGCGCGCCCTCGTCCTCGTCGGCCACGAGCACGCGCAGGTTCGACTCCATCCCGCTCGATCGCAAACCCTCAAACCCACTCTCGGTGCACGTTAGAATGTTGACCAGCTCGGCCCAGCCCCCTGCCGCTGCTTTCCTCGCGCCCCAGCAATCCGGCGTCCCAAGTACGACGTACGTGAAGTATGAGAGGCGTAGAGCTGGTGTCCATCGAAGATCGAGCTGGCGGGGTGGTCGGCGCCCGCGGAGCATATTCAGGCGGGTCCAATGGTCAGGCAAGTTCGCCTGCTTCCAAGGACCGGGTCGCGCGCGCGCTCGAGGACCGACGCCTGCTCGAGCGCTACCACCGCGAGGCGGATCCCGCGGCGCGCGAGGCGCTCGTCGAGCGCTTCCTGCCGCTCGCACGCCAGTTGGCGCGCCGCTACCAGCGCGCCGGCGAGCCGCTCGACGACCTGATCCAGGTCGCGTCGCTCGGCCTGCTGAAGGCGATCGAGCGCTTCGATCCCGCGCGTGAGACCGCGTTCTCCTCGTTCGCCGTGCCGACGATCCTCGGCGAGCTCAAGCGTCACTTCCGTGACAAGGGTTGGTCGGTCCGCGTCCCGCGCGACCTCCAGGAGCTCGCCGTCAAGGTCGACCGCGTGGGCGAGGACATGGCCCGCGAGCTCGGCCGCGCCCCGACGCCGGGCGAGATCGCCGAGCGGCTCGGCGCCACACCTGAGCAGGTGCTCGAGGCCCGCGAGGCAGCCGGCGCCTACCGCGCCGTCTCGCTCGACCGGCCTCGCAACGAGGAGGAAGAAGAGGGCGAGCTGGTCGACGCGTTCGGCACCGAGGACCACGGCTTCGCCGTCGCCGAGGACGCGGCGACCGTCGAGCGGCTGATGCGCGTGCTCTCCGAGCGCGAGCGCGAGGTCCTGCGCCTGCGCTTCGAGGAGGACCTCACGCAGTCGGAGATCGGCGACATCGTCGGCGTTTCGCAGATGCACGTGTCGCGCCTCATCCGCCAGTCGATCTCGCGCCTGCGCGCCGAGGTCGAGGAGAAGTAGTCTTCCGCTCCGCATGGAGCACTGGGATCTCTCGACGCTCGACGTCGAGCCGCACAAGCCGCAGATTCTCCACTCCACGCGCGGCGAGGCGCGTTCCATCACGCTGTTGCTCCCCGCCGGCGAGCAGCTGCAGGACCATCAGGTGCACGAGCGCGCCCACGTCGTCGTGATCGACGGCGAGGTCGAGATCGAGATCGACGGCGGCGAGATCATCACCGGCGGCCCCGGGCTGCTGGCCGTTTTCGACCCCAACGAGCGCCACGAGGTCCGGGCCAACAGCGACGCGCGGCTGCTGCTCGTCCTCGCTCCGTGGCCTGGACCCGGACATCCGGGTACACGGGACTAGCGCGGGGGGTATCTTTCCCCTGGCTAGTAAGGGGACTAGAGGAGGAGGAGCACAGCAGTGGCCCAGATAGAGCTCAAGGGCGTCACGAAGCGGTACCCCGACGGGACCGAGGCCGTGAAGGCGATTGACCTCACCATCGGTGATGGAGAGTTCATGATCCTCGTCGGCCCGTCCGGCTGCGGGAAGTCGACCGCCCTGCGGATGATCGCCGGGCTCGAGGACATCTCCGAGGGCGAGATGCTGATCGGCGACGAGGTCGTCAACGACCTCGCCCCGAAGGATCGCGACATCGCGATGGTGTTCCAGAACTACGCCCTGTATCCGCACATGACCGTGCGGGACAACATGGGCTTCGCGCTCAAGCTCGCCAAGGTCGACCAGGGTGAGATCAACACCAAGGTCGAAGAGGCCGCGCGGATCCTCGACCTCCAGGACCACCTCGAGCGCAAGCCGGCGAACCTGTCCGGCGGCCAGCGCCAGCGCGTGGCCATGGGCCGCGCGATCGTGCGCGACCCGAAGGCGTTCCTGATGGACGAGCCGCTCTCCAACCTCGACGCCAAGCTGCGCGTGCAGATGCGCACCGAGGTGTCGCGCATCCAGAAGCGCCTCGGCACGACGATGGTCTACGTCACGCACGATCAGACCGAGGCCATGACGCTCGGCGACCGGGTCGCGGTCATGCGCGCCGGCGTGATCCAGCAGGTCGACTCGCCGAAGGTGCTCTACGAGGACCCGCGCAACCTGTTCGTCGCCGGCTTCATCGGCTCGCCGGCCATGAACTTCCTCCCGGCGAAGCTCAACGGCGACACGCTCGAGCTGCCGTTCGGCTCGACGCAGCTGCCCGAGGAGCTCAGGTCGAAGCTCAAGAACACCGACGGCGGGTCGCGCGACGTGATCGCGGGCCTGCGCCCCGAGCACTTCGAGGACGCCGCGGTGGCCGACGAGCGCCAGACGGGCGGCATGAAGTTCAACGTCACGATCGACGTCGTCGAGTCGATGGGCTCCGAGCTCTACGCCTACTTCGACATCCAGGCGAAGGCGGCGGAGTCCGAGGAGCTCGCCGCGCTGGCCGAGGACGCCGGCCTGGGCGAGCTGCCCGGCGCGGGCTCGGCCGGGGGCGCGACCCACGTGGTCGCCCGGCTCGACTCGCAGAGCAAGGCCGACGCGGGCAAGGAGGTCGAGATGGTGCTCGACGTCTCCCAGATCAAGCTGTTCGACCCCAACGGCGGCCTCAGCCTCACGGCGGAGCAGCCGGCCGAGGCCGTCGGCAGCCGCGCCGCCGAGTAGACCGCAGCCGCAGGTTTCGCGACCACGCCCCCGGGTCCCGCCCGGGGGCGTACGCGTTCAATAGGGAGGCCGCTTGCTGCGGCGCCGCTTGGGCGGCATGCGCGTGCGGCGCTTGCGGCGGTGCCGCTCGGCCGAGCGCAGCCGCTCCAGCACCTCGTCGGACCAGTCGTGCGTGCGCAGCAGCAGGTAGCGCGCCTCGACGATCCGCATGTAGGCGTCGGTCTCCGTCTCGCCGCGCTCGACCAGGTCGGCCGCATCGAGCATCTCCGTGACCGGCTTGTAGTCCTCGTCGAACCACAGGCGCGCGACCTCCGCGCGGTCCAGGAACGTGCGGTGGCCCTGCATGGCGCGGAAGCCCCAGGCCTCGACGCCCTCGGCGAGCGAGCCGAAGTCCCAGGGATCGGTGAGCCTGATCTGCTTCCGGCGCTCGAGGTCGAGCGGGACGCGCTCTCGGAACAGCCGCTCGTGGCCCTTGATCGGGAGGTCGGAGACACGGACGTCGCGGCCAGGGCCGACGCGCGTCTGGACCTCGGTCACATAGGCGTCGATGTCATCGCGGCCGAGCGAGCGCGCGACCGAGACGCGGTGGTGCCCGTCGCGCACGAAGTGCAGCTCCCCGATGCGGTAGACGGAGATCGGCGGGAACGACTCGCCGCGGCGCTGGGCCTCGGCGATCCGCTGCCAGCGGGCCCGCAGGCGCGGGCTCGTGGGGCGGAAGGCGCGGTCGAACTCCTTGGTGCGGTCGACGGTCCCGACGATCGAGTCGAGCGGGATGGTCTGGAGGCCGAGGTCGTGCTCGGACACGCGCCCGAGCGCCTCGACGACCTCCTCGAAGGGGAGGATGTAGCCGACGTCGTCGGGCTCGAAGCGCAGCCGGCGCCCGAGGTCCGCGAGCATCCGCGATCTCCGCGCTCGCGCGAAGTCGTTCTGCGCGTCCTCGGCGGGGAAACCGGTGCCGCCCACGCGCTGTGCCGGGGCGGAGAGCCCTTAAGGGCCCGCGCCGACGGCGTCACCGTCGAGCGCGTCGTCGAGCGACGGGACGAGGGTGAAGACGCCGTCCAGACCGGTGATCTTGAACGTCTTCACGATCGCCTCATTGTCGCAGACGACCACGAGGGTGCCGTCGCGCTGCTTGAGCCGGCGATGGGCGCCGATCAGCACGCCGAGGCTCGACGAGTCGATGAACGTGGTGGCCGAGAGATCGATCACGAGCCGGTCGATCCCGTCATCGATCGGCTTGCTCATGCGCTGCTTGAACTCGGGCGCGGTGAAGAGGTCGATCTCGCCGGTGACCGCGACGAGATGGACGCCTTCGCGAATCGCGCGGTCCTCGATCTCGAAGTCGATCGCCATCAGCTTGCGTAGGCGAGGCGGACGACGAGGTACTCGGCGTCGCCGTCGGGCGCCACGCTGATGTCGTCCGCGAGCTGCTCGATCACGTTGCCGACGCCGGGCACGCTCGCGTCCACGATCAGGGCCTGGCCGCCGCCCGGCCGCAGCGGCCCGACCTTCAGCGTCAGCGTGCGGTCCCCGGTCTGGAGGTCGACGTCGACCGACGCCGCCTGCATGTGCGCCGGAGCGCGCGAGGCGATCAGATCCGCGACGAGGACCGCGTCGTCGAGGCGGTCCAGCGGCAGGTCGGCGCGGGCGGCGAGCATGCCGACCACGCGACGCAGCACCGGGCCGACCAGCGGCCCGCTCGCGATCGACACGCGCGTCGTGCCGGGCGAGCCGTTCGCGCTCGCCGCGGCTCCGGTCACGCCGCCTCGATCGCCGGCGCGAACGACATCGCGATCCGGCTGCCGCGGTCATCGGCGCCGTGCGAGACCTCGAGCGCCGAGGTCAGCGCCGCGATCAGCGGCAGCCCCAGGCCGGGGCCTCGCGCATCCGGGCTGGGGCCGAGACCGCGCCCGCGGTCCTCGACGATCACGTCCATGCCGTGCTCGCTCGGCAGCAGGTCCACCCGCATCGCGTTCGCATCATCGCGCCCATCATCGTCGTAGGCGTGGCGGACGACGTTGGTGCAGGCCTCGGTGACGGCGAGGCGCATGTCCTCGATGAGGCGGCGCGGGAGCGCCAGCTCCTCGGCGATCGCCTCGAGCGCGCGCCGGACCACGGCGATGTTCGGCGGATGCGCGGGCAGCCTGAGCCGGACCGGCGAGGGCGTCGCGCCGATCTGGGCGAGCTCCGCTCGCAGAGAGGTGGTGTGTGCATGCGCGCGCATGGCAGCCATAGAGGTACCCCGCTCAGAACGCAGGCTAACCCGTTCTTGGCCCGCTTCTGACAATCCGTCAGGCGGCACGCTGCGGGACGACCCCGCGGACCGCCGCCGACTGAGACTCCGACGCCTTCGACTGCTCGTTGGCCCGCGCGCACAGCCACGAGAAGCCGGCTTGGAGCGCGTCGTTGCCCGCCGACGCCGCGAGCACCGTCGTGACGGTCCGGCCGGCGCGCGGGGAGTGCAGCCGCAGCCCGACGAGGGCGAGCGCGCTCCACGCGCCCATGCAGCGCGTGCAGGTCATCAGCTCGCCGACCGCATAGCGCAGCCGCCTGCCCTTCGGGCGCCGCTCCTGGCCGTCCTCGGCCACGAACGGCTCGCGCAGCCAGCTCTCGGCCTTGTCGTGGACGATCAGGCGCGAGAGCGAGAACGTCGCGGCCGAGAGCGGGACGAGGTCCGCGCGCGGGATCGGCTCCCGCGACCGTGCGCTCGCCGCCAGGCCGGCCAGCAGCGAGCCGAACACCAGCGAGATCGCCGCGTAGTCCGTCGGCTCGGTCGGGGTCTCTGCGACGGGCTTCAAGGTCAGATGACCGGGGGCTGCGGGTCGGGCGGCAGTGGCCCGGGATCCGGCGTCGGAGTCGGCGGCTGCGGGTCTGGGGTCGGCGGCAGCGGCTCCGGTCCGGGGGGAGCAGGGCCGGGCGGCGTCGGGGGGCGGGGGTCCATGGCGGCTGACTACCCACGTGCGAAGCGCCTTAACGCGATCGAGGCGCCCGGGGGCGCCTCGATCTATGAGGAGGAGGGTCTGTGGCGCCGGCCCAGCGGCGCGACGAGGTCTATCTCCCCCCGGAAATCCGGTGTCAAACCTAGGGTCGATCGGCGTTGGCGACCCGCTCCGACTCGGGGCGCGTGTCCTCCCGGGTGTCCGCGTGGCCGGCGCCGCCGTCGACGCCCTGCGCGCTGCCACCACGCTCGCCGGCGCTGCCGCTCTCGGGGTCCTCGACGGTGTGGCCCTGGTCGCTCTGGCTCCCCGCGTGCTCGGTCGTGTCGCCGAGCGGCGAGGGATCGGTCGCGGCCATCGACTTCGGGTCGCTGTCCTCGCTGTCCTGGGCCTCTGACGGCTTGCTCTGCTTCGTGGCGTTGAGCACCATGAACGTGACGACGCCGCCAACGAGCAGCAGCACCAGCATGAGGGGGATCAGGTATTCCATATGACGGGCCTACCCATGGGCGTTTGCCCCCTAACGAGGGCGGCGAGGATCGAATCAGGACCCGAGACAAGGAGATCTGACATGGGCAAGCTGGATGACAAGCGCATCGCGTTCCTGGTCGCCCCGGAGGGCATCGAGCAGGTCGAGCTCACCGAGCCGTGGAAGGCCGTCGAGGAGGCGGGGGGCACCCCCGAGCTGATCTCGACCGAGTCGGGTGAGGTCCAGGCCTTCAACCATCTCGACAAGGCCGACACCTTCCCCGTCGACCACACGGTCGAGGAGGCCGACGCGTCCGACTACGCGGGGCTCGTGCTCCCGGGCGGCGTCGCCAACCCGGACTTCCTGCGGATGGACGAGGGCGCCGTCGGCTTCGTGCGGTCGTTCTTCGAGCAGTCCAAGCCGGTCGGCGCGATCTGCCACGCCCCGTGGACGCTGATCGAGGCCGACGTGCTGAAGGGCCGCACCATCACCTCGTGGCCGTCGCTGCGGACCGACATCCGCAACGCGGGCGGCACGTGGGTCGACGAGGAGGTCGTGGTCGACGAGGGCCTCGTGACCTCCCGCAACCCTGACGATCTGCCGGCCTTCTGCGACAAGATCGTCGAGGAGTTCTGCGAGGGCGAGCACGAGGCGCAGTCGCGCAGCGTGGGCGCCGAAGCGTCTTGACCGTCGCGATCGTCGACATCGACGGCACGCTCGTCGACACGAACTACCACCACGCGATCGCGTGGTACCGCGCCTTCCGGGCGCACGGGTTCGTGGTGCAGCTGTGGCGCATCCACCGCAGCATCGGCATGGGGGGCGACCAGCTGGTCGCCTCCCTGATCGGCAAGGAGGCCGACGCCGAGCACGGCGAGGGCCTCCGCGACGCCGAGAAGCAGGCCTACATGGCGCTGATCGGGGAGGTCGCGCCGCTCGAGGGCGCGCGCGAGCTGCTCCTCGAGCTGCGGGAGCGCGACCACACCGTCGTGCTCGCCTCCTCCGCGAAGCCGGACGAGGTGGAGCACTACGTCGACCTGCTGGTCGCGCGCGACCTCGTGCACGGCTGGACGACCTCGGGCGACGTCGAGAAGACCAAGCCCCATCCCGACATCGTCAAGGCGGCGATGGAGAAGGCCGGCGGCGACGACGCGGTGATGATCGGCGACTCCGTCTGGGACTGCCAGGCGGCGAAGCGCGCGAAGGTGCCAACGATCGCCGTCCTCTCGGGCGGATTCAGCCGCGAGGAGCTCGAGGAAGCGGGCGCGTCGGCGGTCTTCGAATCGATCGTCGAGCTGCGGCGCGACCTCGAGTCCACTCCGCTAGGCTGAGCTCTCTGGCCCCCGGGCCGGACGATGGAGGTATGGAGGAAGCCCCACCCGGAAGAGGCTTGGAGATCGAGGAGACCCAGCAAGGGGCGGTCCGGACGAGCAAGGACGACGGCGCCGGAGCCTCACGGGCTCAGGAAGATCGTCGCCTCCTCATCCGCTACCACCGGCACGGTGATCAGGCCGCACGTGAACAACTCGTCCAGCGGCTGCTGCCGCTGGCGCGGCGAATGGCGCGCCGGTACCGGCGCTCGGACGAGCCGCTCGACGACCTGGTCCAGGTCGCGACGCTCGGCCTGATCAAGGCGATCGATCGCTTCGATCCCGCGCGCGAGACGGCGTTCTCGTCGTACGCGGTGCCGACCATGCTCGGCGAGCTCAAGCGCTACTTCCGCGACAACGGCTGGGCCGTGCACGTCCCGCGCGGGATGCAGGAGCGCGTGATGCAGGTCGACAACTGCGTCAAGGACATGTCGCGCAAGCTCGGCCGCTCGCCCTCGGCCCAGGAGGTCGCGGAGACGCTCAACACCACCGCGGAGGCCGTGCTCGAGGCGATGGAGGCGGCGTCGGCCTACGACGCCGTGTCGCTCGAGTCCTACCGCTTCGGCGACGAGGGCGACGGCGAGACCTACGCCGAGTCGATCGGCGTGGAGGACGACCGCTTCGAGCTCGTCGAGTACGGCGCCACGATCGCGCCGACGCTCCAGGCGCTGCCGCCGCGCGACCGCATCGTGCTGCACCTGCGCTTCGTGGAGGACCTCACGCAGGCCGAGATCGCCGAGCGCGTCGGCGTCTCCCAGATGCACGTCTCGCGGCTCATCCGCCGCGCGCTCGAGCGGCTGCGCACGGTCGCCGAGCACGCCGGGTAGCTCCGGTCCCGGTCGGGTAGGACCTGATTCGACACCCCCGAACCTGGAGGATCCGATCATGGGACTCACCGACAAGATCAGCGGCCGCGTCAAGAAGGCCGCCGGCGACCTCACCGACGACGCTTCGCTGCGCCAGCAGGGCCGCACCGAGGAGCGCAAGGGCGAGGCGAAGGAAGAGCTGGGCGACGCGCAGGAGCGCGCCGACGCCAAGGCCGACGAGGTTGCGAATCTGGAAAGGAAGAGCTAGCTCCGGATGGAATCTCCGGACAAGGCAGACCAGGGCTATCCCGAAGAGGCCCCCGAGGAGGTCGCGGGCGACGAAGGGTCGCAGGAGGGCAGCCGCGACAAGCAGGCTGAGAAGAACGCCCCCGACAACGAGGACGGCACCGCGACCGGCAATCCCTAAGGGAGCAGCCGCAGCGCCAGCATCGCCACGTCGTCGCGCGGCGGGGCCTCGAGCCCCGACAGCGCGGCCTCGGCGACGCGGTCGACGAGTTCCTGCGCGGTCGCGCCCGCGGCGGACGCGACGACGGCCTCGAGCTCTCCGGGCGTCCAGACCCGGCGCGGGGCCTCGGCCTCGGTGACGCCGTCGGTGTAGAGCAGGACGGCGTCGCCGGGGGCGAGCACGGTGGTCGCCTCCCTGAGGTTCGGGTCCGCGACCAGGCCGATCAGCGTGCCGCCCGCGCCGGCCTCCTCCACGGAGCCGTCGGCGCGCAGCACGAGCGGCGCGGGGTGGCCGCCGACGGCGACGGTCAGCCGGGTCGTGGCGCGGGAGCGGTCGAGGTGCGCGACGGCGATCGTGCAGAAGCGCGAGGAGCCCTCGCGCAGCATCGCCTGGTTCACCCACCGGAGGATCGCGGCGGGTGAGCTGCGCTGGGCCGCCGCGGCGCGGATCGTGTAGCGCGCCAGGGCCGTGACGGCCGCGGCCTCGGCGCCCTTGCCGCAGACGTCGCCGATGACCGCGAACCAGTGGTCCTCGGTGGTCGCGAAGAGGTCGTAGAAGTCGCCGCCGACCTCGTGCTCCTCGCCGGCGGGCCGGTACAGCGCGCCGGCCTCGACGCCCGGGACCTCGGGCAGCACCGGCGGCAGCAGCGAAGCCTGCAGCGTGCGGGCGATCGTGGTGCGGGCGCGGTAGAGCCGGGCGTTCTCGACGGCGGTGGCCGCGCGCAGCGCGAGATCCTCCGCGAGCCGCAGGTCGGCGTCGCTGAAGTGTCGCCCCGACTCCGCGCTCACGAACGAGATCACGCCGAAGACGCGATCGCGCACGCGCATCGGGACCATCATCGCCGAGGTCATGCCGAGCGTCCGGATCAGCCGCAGGTGCTCCTCGTCCTGCGCGGCCTCGACGATCAGCTCGTCCGGGATGTCGGGCCAGACCTGCGCCTCGCCGGTCCGCAGGACGTGGTGCACGCCGCGGTCGCCGCGCGGGTCGGCGGGGTAGCGCTCGGCGATCTCCCGCGCCCAGATCACCTTCTCCGGGTCGACGTGCGCGACCGCGACGCGGTCGAGCTCGCCCGCGATGTCGCCGGCGAGGTCGACGGCGCACCAGTCGGCCACGACCGGGACCGCGAGCTGCGCGATCGAGGCCAGCGTCGACTCGGACTCGAGCGAGTCGGCGAGCGCGCGGCTCGCCTCGGCGAGGAAGCGCTGCTGCTGCTCCACCTGCTTGAGCTCCGTGACGTCCTCGATGACGTTGATGGCGAGCCGCACCGACCCGTCGGCGTCCCGGACGGGCTTGGCCTTGATGCGCGACCAGCGCTTCTCGCCGGTCTCGCGGTCGATGAACTGGACCAGCACGTCCTCGGGCTCCTCGCCCATGAGCGCGCGGCGCCCGGGCAGCTCGGCCAGCGCCTGCGGCGCACCCTCGGGGGTGAGCAGGATCCAGCGCGACATGATCTCCGCCAGCGGCGCCGCGAGCAGCGCCTCGGCGGACGGGAAGCCGAGCACGCGCACGGCCGTCTCGTTGGCGTAGACGAGGCTGCCGTCGGGCCCCTGGGCGGTGATCGAGTCGGCGACGCCCTCGAGGATCGCCCGCAGGTCCTCGGCGACGAGCCGCTCGCCGAGCTGGGCGGCGCGCAGCTCGGTCACGTCCTCGAAGCTCACGAGCAGGGCGGGCGCGCCGTCGGGCGCCGTGACCTCCTGCGCCGTCGCGCGCAGCGTCCGCTCGCCGCGCGAGGTGGGGCACGTCACCATCGTCCCGCGGACGCGCTCGCCGCGCGCGGCGCGGACCGACGGCAGCGCGTCGTCGGTCAGCGGCCGGCCCTCGGCGTCGCGACAGGCGCGTGCCGGGATCCACTCGGTCACGGGCCGGCCGACGGGGCTCTCCTCGCCGGTCAGCGCGAGCGCCGCGCGGTTGGCGAACCGCACCACCGCGCTGTCCGGCTCGACGATCACGACCGCGGCGGGG
Source organism: uncultured Solirubrobacterales bacterium (assembly GCA_963787335.1). GTDB lineage: Bacteria > Actinomycetota > Thermoleophilia > Solirubrobacterales > Solirubrobacteraceae > DASQFQ01. The sequence goes on along the minus strand of CAWBCU010000027.1, from coordinate 129,771 downwards.
AGCGCGTCCAGCAGCTCCCGTGGCCAACTCGCCGCGGACTCCATGGCCGCGGAAACCGACTCCCCCCTCACCGGGGGGAGTCTATTCCCGATTTCCATGGCCTAGGCGAGGCCTTCGGCCTCGTACTCGCGCAGGTAGCCCTCGAAGAGTCGGCGGTGGCCCTCCTCGTCGCGGAGGATCGCGATGACCATGTCCTGCGTCACGTAGTCGACGCCGTCGGTGACCTCGATGATGTGGTTGTAGTGCTCGATCGCCCCGGTCTCGGCCTCGATCACGCCCTTGACGACGTGGACGATGTCGGTCTGGTGGTCGGGCGGCTGCAGGTAGGACTGCTCGGCGGTGAAGTCCAGCGAGCCGGGCACGACGCCGTAGAGCTCCTTGATGCGGGCCGCGAACTGCTGCGCGTGCGCCAGCTCCTCCTGGACGTCGCCCTGCAGGGACTCGATGATCTCCTGCGCCCGCACGCCGTCGGGGTTGATCGAGTTGGCGATGTAGCTCATCACCGTCTCGATCTCCATCCAGTACGCCTTCCTGAGGAGCTCGATGATCGCTTCGCGCTCCGCGGTCTTGTCCTCGGACAGGATCCCGGTGTTGGTGGATCTCGTCGCCATTTCGGCCTCCTTGAGTTCTTGGTCCGGGAGAGTGTCCTACCCGGCAGCGGTCAGGCGCTAGTGGCTAGCCGTGGCTGGCGCTGGGGGCCAGCGTGGTGACGAAGCTGTCGGCGGCGGTCGGCTCGTCGGAGAGCTGGCGCACCGGCCGCAGCAGGTCGTGCGGGCGCCCCGCCATCGCGCGCCGGCGGCCGAGGGCCGAGGCGTCCGGGGGTGAGCCGCGCAGCACCCAGGAGCCGTCGACGCGGCGCACGAGCTCGCCGCGCTCGGCGAGCTCGCCGAGGGCGGTCGAGACCGTCGGGCGGCGGGCGCCGACGAGCTGGCCGAGGATGCGATGGGTCAGCGCGAGCGGGACGACGACGCCGTCACCGGACACCCGGCCCCAGCGCTCGGCCAGGTGCCAGAGCAGCGCCTTGAGCCGGCGGTCGACGCGCGTGAGCTGCGAGATCGCCTGCGTGGTGCCGAGGCGCAGCGAGCGCTCGCTGAGCCGCTCGAAGAGGGCGGCCGTGACCTCGGGCCAGCGCGCGAGCTCGCCCGCGAAGCGGCGGTCGAGCACGGCGAACGACGAGGGCGAGAGGATCGACCACAGCACGTCCACGGGCAGCAGGTCGGCCTTCGTCGAGTCCTGCCACGGCCGGACGAGATCGCCCGGGCCGAGCAGCTCGGCGCTGACGTGGTCGGCGACGATCACCTCGCGGGCGATCACCCCGTCGAGCAGGAGCAGGCCGACGTGGTCGGCGCCCGCGCCCTCGAGGCGCGAGACGTCCCAGACGCCGACGCCGAGGCGATGGACGCGCACGACGAGCTCTCGCTCGGCCTCCTGGCGGCGCGTGCCGGTCAGCAGACCGCCGAGGTCGGGGTCGGCCTCGAGCAGACGGACGGTGTCGGTGGCGGTGGCTTTGATCATGACTGGAGAGCGTTGCGAGGGCGGCATCCGCGACCCCGACCGCTCAAGGTTGCCCTACCCAGAGAAGCGCGAAAGCACGCGGCTGCACGGTTCAGTCCGCGAGCCCCGCGCGATCGACCTTGCGGTGGTAGCGGGCGCCGGCGACGCCGCCGATGGCCGCGAACAGCAGCGTCCCGGCCACGATCGCCAGCGTGGCGAGCGCGCCGCCGGTGGTCAGCGTCTCGTCGCCGATCGGCAGGCGCGGCAGGTTGGCCCGCTCGACGACGTTGTACTCCGACCCGGCGATGACGGCGAGGATCGCGGCGCCGATCGTGATCAGCAGCCCGACGACCCAGGCGCCGATGCCCTGCTTGGCGCCGTCGAAGCGCGACATGCGCCCGGCGACGTAGCCGCCGCAGTAGTAGGCGATGGCGAGGACGGCGAGCAGCGCGATCGCGCCGCCGAGCGACAGCGTCTCGGCGGGAGCGCCGTCGGCCGACTCGGTCAGCCCGATCGCCGCGCCGGCGGCGGCCAGCAGCCCGGTGAGCAGCACCGCGACGCCGACGGCGACCAGCCAGCCGAAGAACGCGGCGCCCCAGTTGATGCCGCCGTACTCCTCGCGCTGGCGAGCGCGCACGTCGCGCATCGCGTCGGCGGTGGGGCGGGCGGGACGGGGGTCCACGCGAGTCGCGGGGTCGCCGTTCCCGGCGGTCGCGACGGAGCCGCTGCGCGCGCGCGGATCATCGGCATCCGCACCGTTCTGCTTGAAGCGCTCGAACATGCTCACTCCCTGATTCACCGCGATAAAGAGTCGTAGAAATCCTCCCCTTGGCCCAGATCGTGCAAACGCGCTGACAGCATTGGTTTAGGGAGCTCTCGTGGCGGTGACGAACAAGGTAGATGCGCGTGATCAACGGAGCTCTCGAAGGACCCATGGCCGCGCTCGTCGACAGAGGCGAGCAGGCGGGTTGCCTCGACCTGTCCGAGGTCGACGAGCTGGCGCAGACGCTCGAGCTCGACGAGGAGGACATCGGCCGCATCTACGAGCAGATCGAGTTGCGCGGGATCGACCTTCGCGACGACTGCGGCCGCGACACCGAGCCTGCGCCGGTCGACGACGCCGCGCTCGCCTCCGCGACCACCGACACCCTTCAGCTCTTCCTCAACGAGATCGGCCGCCACCGGCTGCTGACGCCGGCCGAGGAGATCGAGCTCTCCAAGCGGATCGAGAAGGGCGACCTCGCGGCCAAGGACCGGATGATCAACGCGAACCTCCGGCTCGTGGTCTCGATCGCCAAGAAGTACCAGGGCTCCGAGCTGACGCTGCTCGACCTGATCCAGGAGGGCATCCTCGGGCTGATCCGCGCGGTCGAGAAGTTCGACTGGCGCCGCGGCTACCGCTTCTCCACCTACGCGACCTGGTGGATCCGCCAGGCGGTCGAGCGCGGGATGGACGCGAAGGCCCGCACGATCAAGCTGCCGATCAACCTCGTGCGCAACCAGCGCAAGGTCGCGCGCGCCGAGAACGCGCTCACCGCCAAGCTCGACCGCCCGCCGACCGACGCCGAAGTCGCCGCCGAGGCCCAGATCCCGCTCGACGAGCTGCGCGCGCTGCGGGACGCCGCGCGCACCGTGACGTCGCTGGACCGGCCGCTCGGCGAGGGCGAGGACGCCGCCTTCGGCGACCTGCTGCCCAGCGCCGGCCCTGCCCCCGAGGACCTCGTGCACGTCTCGCTGTCGGAGGACACGCTGCACCGCGCGCTCGGCGAGCTGCCCGACCGCGAGCGCACCGTCGTGCAGCTGCGCTACGGCCTGGCCGGGGACGACCCGGCGCCGCTGCGCGAGATCGGGCGCCAGCTCGGCATCACGCCGGAGCGCGTCCGTCAGATCGAGTCACGCGCGCTCGGCCGCCTCGGCCGCATGCGCGAGCTCGAAGCGCTGCGCCAAGCCGCGTAGCGAGCTACTCGGGGGCGGGGGTTTCGGCTTCGGTGTCCCAGCGACCGTCGGGTCCGACGGTGCCGGTGACCGGGTTCGTGTCGGCCGGATCGGTCGACCGGTCGGCGATGAAGGTCATACGCACCTCGGCGCCGGAGTTCGTCGAGCCCTTGAGCTCGAACGAGTCCGAGAGCGCGGCGATCAGCGGCAGCCCGAGCCCGAGGGCGGGCGCCTCGCGGCGCGCCGGCCGCGGCTGGATGCCGCTGCCCCAGTCGCGTACGACGATCGTGAGCGACGCGTCGTCGGCGAGCATCTCGACCTCGAGCGTGCCCTCCTCGCCGTCGTAGGCATGGACGACGACGTTCGTGCAGGCCTCGGTGACGGCCATCTTCATGTCGGCCACCACGGCGGCGTCGAAGGCGAGCGCGTCGGCCATGCCGGCCAGCGCCTGGCGCACGACGCCGACGCCCTCGGCGCGCGCGGGCATCGTGAGGCGAACCTCGGGGACGACGCTGGCGGCGGTCATCCCCGCACCCCGGCGCGCGCGAAGTCGATCGCGGCGGTGCGATCGCTGACGACCGGCAGCACCGGCACGAGGCCCGTGATGTCGAGAATGCGCTGCACGCCCGGTTCGACTTGATCGCCCACACAGACCACGTACCCCTGATCGGCGTCCAGTGCACGGCGGCGGGCGTCCAACAGGGCCCCAAGCACCGAGGAATCGACGAACGTGGCGCCGGTGAGGTCGACCACGACCCCTCCGCGACGTTCCAGGGCCTCGTCCAGGCGCTCCCGCAGCGTGGGCGCCGTGTAGATGTCGTGCTCTCCCTCGACGACCACGACAACCACGTCGTCGGCCGATTCGTCGAGGACGATCGGGTTCGCATCCATTGCGGACGGGAGGGTACTCAAACGGCCCGACGCCCGTAGGGTCTGTGCCATGACCGATCGCCTGGACGCCTACCGGTCCAAGCGCGACTTCGGCTCGACGCCCGAGCCGGGGCCGGGCGAGGGCAGCGACGCCGCGGAGCAGCCGCGCTTCGTCGTGCACGAGCACCACGCCCGCCGGCTGCACTGGGACCTGCGCCTGGAGCGCGACGGCGTGCTCGTCTCGTGGGCCGTCCCGAAGGGCATCCCGCCCGACCCGAAGCGCAACCACCTGGCGGTCCACACCGAGGACCACCCGATCGAGTACATCGACTTCGCGGGAGAGATCCCGGCGGGCCAGTACGGCGCCGGCGTGATGAAGATCTGGGACAGCGGGACCTACGAGACGCACAAGTTCCGCGACAAGGAGGTGATGATCACCTTCCACGGCGAGCGCCTGCACGGCCGCTACGTCCTCTTCCGCACGCGCGGGGACGACTGGATGATCCACCGCATGGACCCTCCGGAGGACCCGGAGCGCGAGCCGATGCCCGAGCACCTCGCCCCGATGCTCGCCACCACCGGCACGCTCCCGCGCGACGAGGAGGGGTGGGCGTTCGAGATCAAGTGGGACGGCGTGCGCTCGATCGCCTACGCCCAGGGCGGGACGCTGCGGCTCGAGAGCCGGAACGGGAACGACATCACCCCGCGCTACCCCGAGCTGCGCGAGCTCGGCCGGGCGCTCGGCGCACGCGAGGCGATCTTCGACGGCGAGGTGGTGGCCTTCGACGGCGGCCGCCCGTCGTTCCAGAAGCTCCAGGGCCGCATGCACCTGACCTCCGAGCACGCGGTGCGCCGGCTGGCGGCGTCGGACCCGGTGACCTACATGATCTTCGACCTGCTCTACCTCGACGGCCACTCGCTCATGGACCAGCCGTACGAGGAGCGCCGCGCCACCCTGCTCGGGCTCGGGCTGAGCGGCCCGGCCTGGCAGGCGCCCGCCCACCACGTGGGCGACGGCGAGCGGCTGCTGGAGGCGTCGAAGGCGCAGGGCCTGGAGGGCATCATCGCCAAGCGCCTGGACTCGACCTACGCGCCGGGGCGGCGCGCGAGCGGCTGGGTGAAGGTCAAGAACATCCGCCGCACCGACGCCGTGATCGGCGGCTGGCTGCCGGGGGAGGGCGGGCGCTCAGGGCGCCTCGGCGCGCTCGTGATCGGGTTCTTCAAGGACGGCGAGCTGCACTACGGCGGGCGCGTGGGGACGGGCTTCACCCAGGCCGAGCTGGGGCGGCTCGGGGCGCTGCTGGAGCCGCTCGCGCGCGAGGACAGCCCGTTCGAGGGGCGTCAGCCGCCGAAGCTCACGCGCTTCGTCGAGCCGCGGCTCGTGTGCGTCGTGGACTACTCCGAGGTCACGAACGCGGGCACGCTGCGCCAGCCGTCCTACAAGGGGCTGCGCGACGACCTCGAGCCGGCGCAGGTGGTGACTCCCGAGGACTAGCGCGCGGCGAGCGGCACGTCGCAGACCTCGCACTCGCCGTAGATCAGCTTGTGCACCCAGCAGCCGGTGCAGAAGCCGGTGACGGCGGCGAGCAGCGCGAGCGCGGCGACGAGGCCGGTGAGCAGCCAGCCGGCGACCGGGACGCCGGCGAGGAAGAAGACGCTGGCGCCGGTGAGGCAGCCGAAGCCGATCATGTTCGCGAAGCGCGGCGGGCGCGAGTCCTCGAGCGGCCCCTCGCCGAAGCGCGGCTGGATCAGCTCGAAGTAGGCGACGCACGCCAGGCACCAGCGGCGGCCGAAGCCGAGGCCGAGCGCGAACTGGAGCGCGAGCAGTGGCACGATCCACCACGCGCCCGTGATCAGGGCGACCGCGGACAGCGTCCCGACCACGGCCTGGTTCGTGCGCGGGCCGCGCTCGTCGATGACGTCGAGGTCGCGGTACGGATCAGCGGTTCGCGCAAAGCCGGTCAAGATTGAGGAGTTTACCCGGGTTGGATTCGCACGAAGCCGATGTCGTCGTCGTCGGGGCCGGCCTGGCCGGGCTCGTCGCCGCCCGCGATCTCCAACGGGCGGGCCGCAGCGTGGTCGTGCTCGAGGCGCGCGACCGCGTCGGCGGGCGCACGCTCAACCAGGAGATCGGCGGCGGCAAGGTCGTCGAGGCGGGCGGCCAGTGGATCGGCCCGACCCAGGACCGGCTCGCCGCGCTGGCGGAGGAGCTCGGCGTCGAGCGCTTCCCGACCTTCGGGGACGGCGAGCACCTGGTCGAGGTCGGCGGGGAGGTCCGCCGCTACCGCGGGCGCATCCCGAAGCTGCCGCCGGCCGCGCTCGCCGACTTCGCGCAGGCGCAGCTGCGGCTCGACCGGATGGCGCGCACGGTGCCGACCGCGGCGCCGTGGGAGGCGCGCAGGGCGGAGAGGTGGGACGGGCAGAGCTTCCACACGTGGATGCGCCGGAACGTCCGCACCCGCGGCGGGCGGGCGCTGATGGCGGGCGTCATCGAGGGCGTCTGGGCGTGCGAGCCGAGCGACGTCTCGCTGCTGCACGTCCTCTTCTACATCCACTCCGCCGACGGGCTCGAGAGCCTGATCTCGACCGAGGGCGGCGCGCAGCAGGATCGGTTCGTCGGCGGCTCGCAGCGGCTCGCGCTCGGCCTCGCCGAGTCGCTGGACGTGCGCCTCGGCACGCCGGTCTCGCGCGTCGAGTGGACCGGTGACCGCGTGGTGGTGGCCGGGGTGAGCGCGCAGGCCGCGGTGATCGCGATCCCGCCCGTCCTCGCCGGGCGCATCGACTACGCGCCCGCGCTGCCGGCGCTGCGCGACCAGCTCACGCAGCGGACGCCGATGGGCGCGGTGATCAAGTGCCACGCGGTCTACGACGAGCCGTTCTGGCGCCGCGACGGCCTGACCGGCCAGGCCGGCTCGGACGCCGGGCCGGCGAAGGTGATCTTCGACAACTCGCCGCCCGACGGCTCGCCCGGCGTCCTGCTCGCGTTCCTCGAGGGCGCGCACGCGCGTGAGCTGGGGACCTGGCCGGCCGGGCAGCGCCGCGCGGCGGTGCTCTCGACCCTCAGCCGCCTGTTCGGCCCGCGCGCGGCGCAGCCGCAGGCCTTCCACGAGCGGGTGTGGGCCGCCGAGGCGTGGTCGCGCGGCTGCTACGGCGCCTTCCTGCCGCCCGGTGCGTGGACGGCGTGCGGGCGCGCCCTGCGCCCGCCGATCGGGCCGCTGCACTGGGCGGGCGCCGAGTACGCGGAGCGCTGGAGCGGCTATATGGATGGTGCGGTGCGGTCCGGCGAGGCGGCCGCGGCGGCGGTTTGTGGCGGATGACCTACGGGGAGATGATTGTCATGACAACTACTGAGACGAAGAGCCGCCGGCTGGCGGACACCGAGGTCTTCCCGATCGGCTTCGGCGGGATGCCGCTGGCGCTCGAAGGCCGCCCCGACGAGGCGCAGGCGATCCGCGTCATCCACGCCGCCCTCGACGCCGGGGTCACCCTGATCGACACCGCCGACGCCTACTGCGCCGGCGAGGACGAGGTCGGCCACAACGAGCGGCTGATCGCCAAGGCCCTCAAGGGCCGCCGCGACGGCGTCGTCGTCGCGACCAAGGCGGGCCACATCCGCCCCGGCGGCGCGTGGGAGCTCGACGGCCGCCCCGAGCACATCCGCGCGGCCTGCGAGGCCTCGCTGAAGGCGCTCGACACCGACCGCATCGACCTCTACCAGTTCCACCGCCCCGATCCGAACGTCCCGTACGCCGAGTCGGTGGGCGCGTTCAAGGAGCTCCAGGACGAGGGCAAGGTGCGCTGGGTCGGCCTCTCGAACTGCACGGTCGAGCAGCTCGAGGAGGCGCTGGGGATCGTCGAGATCGTCGCGGTCCAGAACCAGCTCTCGCTCGGCTACACGTCGCCGCTGGCCAAGGGCGAGGTCGACGCGTGCACGCAGCGCGGGATCGCGTTCCTGCCCTGGTCGCCGCTCGGCGGCATCGGCAAGGCCGGCTCCAACGCCACGGTCGACGCGGTGCGCACCGCGGCCGAGACGCACGACGTCTCGCCGCAGCAGGTCGCGCTCGCGTGGCTGCTCGCCCAGGGCCCGACCGTCATCCCGATCCCGGGCTCGACCAAGGTCGAGAACATCACCGACTCCATCCACGCCGCGGAGCTCGAGCTCTAGCGACGAGGAGATCGCGGCCATCTCGCAGGCGGCCGGATCGACCGCGTAGTGGACGACCTCATCGAGGAGAGCATCGGGCTGCGCGGCGCCGCGCTGCAGGTCCTGCGCCCGCGCGACACCGAGGCGCTCCTCGACGACCACGCCTTCGAGCACGAGGAGTTCCTGCCCTACTGGGCGGAGCTGTGGCCGAGCGGCGTGGCGCTGGCGCGGCGCGTCGCCGCGCGCTCGCTGCGGGGCGCGCGCGTGCTGGAGCTCGGCTGCGGGCTCGGGCTGCCGAGCCTCGCCGCCGCGCTCGCCGGCGGCCGCGTGCTCGCGACCGACTGGTCGCCGGACGCGATCGAGCTGCTCGCGGAGAACGCGGAGCGCAACGAGGCGACGCTCGAGACCGCGCTCGTCGACTGGCTGCGGCCGGACGCGATCGTCGCGCGCGCGCCGTGGGACCTCGTGCTCGCCGCCGACGTGCTCTACGAGCGCCGCAACGTCGCGCCGCTGCTCGACCTGCTCCCGCGGCTGGTGGACGAGCGTCGGTGGAGATCTGGCTCGCCGATCCCGGCCGCGCACCCGCCGGTGAGCTGCTGGACGCGCTCGGGGCGGGCTGGACACGCCACGACGAGGCCGACGGGCGCGTCACATTGCACCGGCTTATGCGTGCCGCGGTCCCGACTGAGGCAGAATAGGTCCCATGGCTAGATCAATGTGGAGCGGCGCAATCTCCTTCGGGCTCGTCAACGTGCCGGTGAAGCTCTACTCGGCGGTCTCGCGCAAGACCGTCCGCTTCCACCAGCTCAACTCGGACACCGGGCATCGGATCTCGCAGAAGCGGGTCGACTCGGTCACCGGCGACGAGGTCCCCTACGAGAAGCTCGTCAAGGGCTTCGAGCTGACCAAGGACCGCTACGTCGTGATCACGCCCGAGGAGCTCGACTCGGTCTCGCCCGAGAAGACCCGCGCGATCGACATCGAGGACTTCGTCGACCTCGAGGACATCGACCCGATCTTCTACGACCACCCCTACTACCTCGTCCCGGACAAGGGCGCGGGGAAGGCCTACGGGCTGCTGCTCGAGGCGATGCGCGAGTCCGGCAAGGTGGCGATCGCCCGCGTGGTGATCCGCTCCAAGGAGCAGCTCGTCGCGATCCGCCCCGCGGCCGGTGACGTGCTGACGATGGAGACGATGATCTTCCACGACGAGGTCGTCCCCACCGACGACCTCGAGGGCGTGCCGGACGCCAAGGACCTCAAGACCACCGACCGCGAGCTGAAGATGGCCCAGCAGCTGATCGACTCGCTGACCTCGGACTTCGAGCCCTCGAAGTACCACGACGAGTACCGCGAGAAGGTGCTCGAGCTCGTCGAGCGCAAGGCCGAGGGCGAGGAGATCGCGATCCAGCCGCAGGAGGAGGAGCCGACCAAGGTCCCGGACCTGATGGCCGCGCTCGAGGCCAGCCTCGCCGCCGTCAAGGACCCCGGCGCCGGTGGCGGCAAGTCCAACGGCAAGAAGGCCGACGCGGACGACGATTCGGACTCCAAGCCGAAGTCCAAGAAGAGCGCTTCGCGCGCCAAGGCCGGCGCCAAGAAGTAACCCGGGCCGGTTCCGGGAACACTCGGGGGATGTCCCCCCGGCTGCGCCGTGCCGACTGCTCCACCCCGGGCCTGACCCGCCGCCGCCACGGCAAGGGCTTCACGTACCTCGACGCCGACGGGGAGAAGATCACCGAGCCCGAGGATCTGGAGCGCCTCAGCGAGCTCGGCATCCCGCCGGCCTGGAAGGACGTCTGGATCTGCCCCGACGCGCGCGGCCACCTCCAGGCGACGGGCATCGACGCCGCGGGCCGCAAGCAGTACCTCTACCACCCGCAGTGGCGCACCCGCCGCGACAGCGAGAAGTTCGACGAGATGATCAGCTTCGCGCGCGCCCTGCCGGCGCTGCGCGAGCAGGTCGACAAGGACCTCACCGCCACCGACAAGCTGACCCGCGAGCGCGTTCTCGCCTGCGCCGTGCGCCTGCTCGACCGCGGCTTCTTCCGCATCGGCTCCGAGCAGTACACGGTCCAGAACGAGTCGTTCGGGCTCGCCACCATGCGCAAGGAGCACGTCAGCCTCGATCCAGAGCACCGCGGCATGGTGTTCGACTACATCGCCAAGAGCGGCAAGCGCCGGATCCAGGGTGTGATCGATCCGGCGGCCTTCGAGGTCGTCTCGGCGCTCAAGCGCCGTCGCGGCGGCGGCGACGAGCTGCTCGCCTACAAGCACGGCCGCGCCTGGTCCGACGTGCGCTCGCCCGACATCAACGAGTACCTCAAGGACGCCACCGGCGACGACTTCTCGGCCAAGGACTTCCGCACCTGGGCGGCGACGATGCTGGCGGCGATCGCGCTGGCCGTCTCCGGCGAGGTCGCGGCCACGACGACCGGCCGCAAGCGGGCGGTCGTGCGCGCGGTCAAGGAGGTCTCGCACTACCTCGGCAACACGCCGGCGGTCTGCCGCGCCTCCTACATCGATCCACGCGTGATCGACGCCTACAACGGCGGGCTGATCATCCGCGGCGTGCTGACGGAGATCGCCGACACCTCGCAGCCGGGCGAGCTGCCGATCCACCAGCCGGTGGTCGAGAAGGCCGTGCTCGACCTGCTCAACGAGCGGGAGGCGTCGCCGGCTCTGGAGCGGATCGCGGCCTGACGTCCGGCTCCGCGGCCGCCAAGCGGTCCTCCTCCTCGCGCATTCCGCGGAACAGCAGCTTGAGCGCGGGCCCGCCCGTCACGCCGTGGACGACGATGGAGACGATCACGCAGGCGACGGCGGTCCAGAGCACGAGCTTCTCCTCGCGCGCCGGAGAGGACGCCCGCGGTCACGACGGTCGCCGCGTAGTAGAGCGTCCCCACCCCGCGCACCCCGAACCACGCGACGAACGTCCGGCCGCCCGCCGTCTCGACCTGCGAGCGGATGAGCGAGAAGAACACGCTCAGCGGGCGGATGACCACGAGCAGCACGAGCGCGAGCAGCCAGCCCTCCCAGCCCGGCGCGGTCAGCCCGGCGCCGGTGAGCAGCGAGCCGAGCAGCAGGATCGCGGCGAGCTCCATGAACTTCTCGACCTGCTCGGCGCCGGCGTGGACGCGCCCGTTGAGCTCGTGGCCGTGCTCGTAGCGGCGGAAGGCCAGGCCGCCCACGAAGACGGCGAGGAAGCCGTAGCCGCCCACGATCTCGGCGGCGCCGTAGAGCACCAGCGCGGTGGCGACCGCGTGGTAGCCGTCGAACGCGGGCGCGAGCAGCTCGCGGTCGCGCAGCCAGTGCACGCTCCAGGCCGCCGACCAGCCCGACGACGGCGCCGATCGCCACGCCGGCCGCGCAGGCGTAGAGGAGGTCGGCCACGAGCCACTTGTCGATCCAGCCCGTGCCGCCCTCCTCGGCCACGAAGACGCCGATCAGGACGAGCGGCGCAGGCGAGGCCGTCGTTGCCGCCCGCCTCGGCGGTGAGCGCGAAGTTGGGCTCGTGCTCGGCCTCGTCACCCGGCGGGCCGACGCCGATGTCGCCCGCCAGCACGGGATCCGTGGGCGAGAGCATCGCGCCGAGCAGCAGCGCGGCGCCGAGCGAGAGGCCCATGACCTGGGTCCCGTACAGCGCGACCCCCGCCATCGTGAGCGGCATCGCGAGCACGAGCAAGCGCGTCACCGACCCCCATTCGCGCCAGCGCAGCGGGCGGTCGAGCTTCAGCCCCGACGAGAACAGCGCGAAGATCAGCGCGACCTCCGCGATGTGCTCGATCACCTTCGCGTCGCCGAACGGGTCGAGCCACTCGACGTCGAACAGCTCGATCGCGAGGGCCGCGACCGCCCCGAGGCCGAGGTAGATCAGCGACGCCGAGAAGGCGCGCTCGTGCTCGTGGGACATCGCCCCGACGGCTGCGAAGACGGCGAGGCCGACGAACAGCAGCCCGATCGGGAACGTGTCCGCGAACGTGAAGCCGGTGTCGGCGGCGAGAGGCATAGGCCCGATCACGCCGATACTACGGGCGCGCCGGGCCTATGGATGGATGCGAGATCAGCCCTCGTCGGGCGACGGGACCGACGGCCCGTCGGGGGCCGGCGGCGACGGGTCGTCGGGCTCCGGGGCCGAGGGGCCGTCGGGCATGTCCGGCACCGCAGGCCCGGGGTCCGGGACTGCGGGCTGGGTGGGGGTGTCCGGCACGATCGGCCCGCTGGGGTCCTGCGGAGCGGGGATCTCCAGCACGGCGCCGGTCATGACGACGATCCGCTGTTGCTGAGCGTGCGCGAGGCGGCCTCGAGCACCTCGACGCGACGCTGGTGGCGCCCCTCGTACTCGCGGACGCGCTGGACCGTCGGGTCGTCGGCGTCCCGGACCCGCTGCGCGATCTCGCGCGCGGTCAGGTCGTCGTAGCCGGCGAACGGCTGGTTCTCCTGCAGGCTCTGCGCCCGCTCGATCACGGTGGCGCGCTTGCGGTTGGCGCGCTCGTAGGCGATCACCTGGCCGAGCTGCTCCTGGGTGAAGTCCGTGAGCTTGGAGACGGCCTCGCTCGCGCTGAGCTTGTCGTAGTCCGCCTGCGGCTTCGCGGCCTTCTTCGCGCGCGGACGGCGGGTCGTCGTGGCCTTGCGCTGCGCGCTGCGGGCGGTCTTGCGGGCCGTGTCGACCGCGCCCGTCGTCTCCCAGTCGTAGGTCGCCTTGCCGGTCGCGCGCGCCTGCACGACGGCGTTGGCGAGCTTCGGGATGTGGTTGCGCAGCTGCTCGAGCATGCGCTCTTCCTGGGCGCGATGCCGGGCGGCCAGGCGCGCCGTCGCGTCGTCGCCGATCGCGGACGCGAGCGCCTCGAGGGCGTCATAGATCGCGATCTCGAGCGCCTCGGTGGTGACCTCGTCGCGGGCGTTCTTGAGCAGCTTCTCGTCGCCGTCGGGGCCGCCGCGCAGCAGGTCCAGCGGGCCCTTGGTGAGGACGAGCGCCTGCCCGACGACCGTGCTGACCGCGCCGTACACGGACGAGATCACGCCGCGGTCAGGGCCGATCTCACGGATCCGGCGGGCGACGGCGCGCTCGTGCTGCTCGGTCTCGGTCAGGTGGCGCTCCAGCGAGTCGCGATAGGACCCGCGCGGGGTCATCGCGATGTGGGCGCGGAGGTTGGTGACGAGCGCCTGCTCGGTGGCGTGCGCCTCCTGAAGTGTCTGGACGACCAGGGCGCGGGCGCGTTCGACCTGCGCCGGGTCGTTGGTATCGATCTTTGGATTCGTAGCCATACACAAGGCCTAACCTCGTCGCCGCCGACCCAAACCCCGTGTGGCGCGCGAACCCACTACCGTCGCCGCCCATGGCCAAACGCCTCGAGGTGGACATCGACGGCCACCGGCTCTCGCTCTCGAACCTGGACAAGCTCTTCTATCCGGAGACGGGGTTCACCAAGGGCCAGGTGATCGACTACTACACGCGCGTCGCGCCGGTGCTGCTCGGCCACCTGCGCGGCCGGCCGCTGACGCTCAAGCGCTATCCCGACGGCGTCACCGGCCCCTACTTCTACGAGAAGCAGTCGCCGCGCCACCGCCCCGACTGGGTGAAGGTGGCGCCGATCTGGAGCCGGCACAACTCGCGGACGATCGAGTACACCCTCGCCGACGACCTGCCGACGCTCGTGTGGCTGGCCAACCTCGCCGACCTCGAGCTGCACACGTCGCTCTCGCTCGCCGTCGACGTCACCGCGCCGACGATCGTGGCCTTCGACCTCGATCCCGGGCCGCCCGCGACGATCGTGGAGTGCGCCGAGGTGGCGCTGCGGCTGCGCGAGGCGTTCGAGCACCTCGGCCTCGAGGCGTTCCCGAAGACCTCGGGCTCCAAGGGCATGCAGGTCTACGTGCCGCTCAACACGCCGACGAGCTACGCGCAGACCAAGCCGTTCGCCCACGCGATCGCCCAGGTGCTCGAGCGCCGCGACCCGGGGCTGGTGGTGTCGGACATGAAGAAGACCCTGCGTACGGGCAAGGTGCTCGTCGACTGGAGCCAGAACGACGAGCACAAGACGACGGTCAACGTCTACTCGCTGCGCGCCCGCGAGCGGCCGACGGTCTCGACGCCGCTGCGCTGGGAGGAGGTCGAAGGCGTGCTGGAGAGCCGCGATCCGGAGGAGCTCGCCTTCACCTCGGACGCCGTGCTGGCACGGGTCGCCGAGCACGGCGACCTGTTCCGCCCCGTGATCGAGCTGGAGCAGGAGCTTCCGGTTCTTTCCTCCGCGTCCTGAACATTCGTAGCGCTACTTACGCAAGAGTTCGTCCGGAGTCTTGACAAAAGGCTCCGGAGTGCGAGAGGGTCGCCCCGGATGAGGACGGGGTCGCTCGAGTCGCTGCGCGAATTGAATCGCCTACGGGTGGTCGAGACCCTGCGCGAACGCGGAACGGCCAGCCGCGCGGAGATCGCCCGCGTCACCGGCCTCTCGCGCTCCACCGTCTCCAGCCTCGTCGCCGACCTCCAGGCCAACGGCCTCGTCGTCGAGTACTCCGACCCGGACGCCCCCGCCAGCATGGCCACCGGCCGCCCGCCGACCCTGCTGTCGCTGGATCGCTCGGCCGGCGCCGTCGTCGGCATCGACTTCGGCCACGACCGCATCCACGCGGCGGTCTCGGACCTCTCGCGCACGGTGCTGGCCGAGGCGATCCGCTCCGAGGACGTCGACCACGACGCCGAGGGCTCGCTCGACACGGCGGCCGAGCTGGTCGACGAGCTGCTCGCGGAGACCGGGCTCGTCTACGCCGACGTGATCGGCGTCGGCATGGCGCTCTCGGGCCCGATCGACCACGACCGCGGCGCGGTGCGCCCGACGGCGATCCTGCCCGGCTGGGAAGGGCTCGCGGTGGCGGCGGAGATGAGCCGGCGGCTCGGCGACCTGCCCGTCCACCTCGACAACGACGCCAACCTGGGCGCGCTCGCCGAGGTCACGCTGGGCGCCGCCCGTGACGCGCGCAACGCCGTCTACGTGATGATCTCCTCCGGGATCGGGGCGGGCCTGATCGTCGACGGCCGCCCGTATCGCGGCGGCGGCGGGATGGCGGGGGAGATCGGCCACGTGCTGGTCGACGACACCGGCCCGATCTGCCGCTGCGGCAACCGCGGCTGCCTCGAGACCTACATCTCCGGGCCGGCGCTCACCGACCTGCTGCGGCGCAGCCGCGGCGAGACCCTGGGCGTCCAGGAGATCGTGCGTCTGGCCAAGGGCGGCGACGCCGGCTGCCAGCGCGCGATCGCCGACGCCGGGCGCGTGCTCGGCCGGGCGGTGGCGGCGATCTGCAATGTGCTCAACCCCGACACGATCGTGGTGGGCGGAGACCTGGGTGAGGCGGGCGACCTTCTGCTCGATCCCATGCGAGAGGCCGTGGGCCGGTACGCGATCGCGCCGGCCGCGGAGGACGCACGGGTCGTGGCAGGGGTCCTCGGGGAGCGTGCGCAGGTGCTCGGTGCGCTCGCCCTGGCCCTTTTGCAGTCCGAGCATCTCGCGGCGCGTCTGGCGCCGCATCCGATGGCAATCCAACGAGGAGGAAGACCGTGAGGTTCAGGTTGAACCGGGCGGCGCTGTGTGCCGGCGTCCTTGCCCTTGCAGTGCCCGTGGCCGCGTGCGGCGACGATGACAGTGGTGGTAGTGGCTCGAGCGGTGGTGGTGGCGGCGACAAGAAGGCCGGCAGCGTCGCGGTGCTGCTCCCGGACTCCAAGTCGTCCGTGCGCTGGGAGACGGTCGACCGGCCGTTCCTGAAGGAGGCCTTCGACGCCGCCGGCGTCAAGAACACGATCCAGAACGCCGAGGGCGACAAGTCGACCCAGCAGCAGCAGGCCGAGCAGGCGATCACGAACGGCGCGAAGGTGCTGCTGCTCGTGAACCTCGACTCCGGCTCGGGCGCGGCGATCGCGGCCAACGCCAAGTCGCAGGGCGTCAAGGTCATCGACTACGACCGCCTGACGCTGAAGGGCGACTCGGACTACTACGTGTCGTTCGACAACGAGCAGGTCGGCAAGCTCCAGGGTCAGGGCCTCGTCGACTGCCTCGGTGACAAGAAGGGCGCGGCCGTGGCCGAGCTCAACGGCTCGCCGACGGACAACAACGCGACGCTGTTCAAGAAGGGCTACGACTCGGTGCTGCAGCCGAAGTTCGACGACGGCACCTACAAGAAGGTCGCCGATCAGTCCGTGCCGGACTGGGACAACCAGAAGGCGCTGACGATCTTCGAGCAGATCCTGCAGAAGCAGTCCAACAAGATCGACGGCGTGCTCGCGGCCAACGACGGCCTCGGCAACGCGGCGATCTCGGCGCTCAAGCAGCGCAAGCTGCCCCAGATCCCGGTCACGGGTCAGGACGCCACGCTGCAGGGCATCCAGAACATCGTCTCCGGCGACCAGTGCATGACGGTCTACAAGGCGATCAAGAAGGAGGCCGACGCGGCCGCCAAGCTGGCGATCGCGCTGTCCAAGGGCGAGGAGCCCACTGAGGCCACCGCCTCGGTCAACAACGAGAACAAGGACGTCCCGTCCGTGCTCCTTGACCCGGTCGCGGTGACCAAGGACAACATCAAGGACTACATCGGCGAGCCGGACTTCCCCAAGAAGGAAGAGATCTGCGCCGGCAAGCTGGCGTCGAAGTGCGCTGACGTAGGGCTGTAGTAGTAAAAGGGCGTATCCCGGGGGCGCCGTCCGGCGCCCCCGGGTTCACCACCGAGGAGGAGAGAGAAGAACGTGAGCGACGCCCCGATCCTCGAACTGCGGAAGGTCTCAAAGTCCTTCGGCGCGGTTCAGGTGCTCTACGACGTGGACTTCCACGTCGCATCCGGCGAGGTCATGGCACTCGTCGGCGACAACGGCGCGGGTAAGTCGACGCTGATCAAGTGCATCGCCGGCATCCACCCGATCGACGGTGGCGAGATCGTGTTCGAGGGCAACCCGGTGACCATCCACGGGCCCAAGGACTCGTCCGACCTCGGCATCGAGGTCGTCTACCAGGACCTCGCGCTCGCGGACAACCTCGACGTGGTCCAGAACATGTACCTCGGCCGCGAGGAGGCCAGCTCGCTGCTGCGCCTCGACGAGACCGCGATGGAGAAGCGGGCGTCGGAGACGCTCAAGGGCCTGTCGGTGACGACGATCAAGTCGGTGCGCCAGACGGTCGCCGGGCTCTCGGGCGGCCAGCGCCAGTCCGTCGCGGTGGCCAAGGCCGTGATGTGGAACTCGCGCGTCGTGATCCTCGACGAGCCGACCGCGGCGCTCGGCGTCGCGCAGACGCGCCAGGTGCTCGAGCTCGTCAAGCGCCTCGGCGAGCAGGGGCTCGCGGTGATCCTCATCTCCCACAACCTGCACGACGTCTTCGAGGTCGCCGACAACATCACCGTGCTGCGGCTCGGCCAGAACGTGGCCGAGTTCAAGCGCACCGAGACGACCTCGCAGAAGGTGGTCGAGGCGATCACCGCCGGCAAGCTCTCCTCGGTGCCCGGCCAGGGCGACGAGGTGATGGCATGAGCGTCGCCGCACCGCCTCCCGTCGAGGTCGATTCGTCCGGCCCCGCGACCCAGACGCTGAACGCCTACGCGCGCCGCTGGTGGGCGAACGTCCGCGGCGGCGAGCTCGGCTCGCTGCCGATCGTCGTCGGCCTGATCGTCATCGCGATCATCTTCCAGTCCCAGAACGACCGCTTCCTGACGGCGGGCAACTTCGTCAACCTGATGGTCCAGACGGCCCCGTACGCGGTCATCGCCATGGGCGTCACCTTCGCGCTGCTGCTGGGCGAGATCGATCTCTCGATCGGCTTCGTCTCCGGCGTCGGCGGCGTGCTCACCGCAATCCTGCTGACGCCGGACGGCAACGTGATGCCGACCTGGCTCGTGCTCGTGATCGTGCTGGGCGCCGGCATCGCGATCGGGACCTTCCACGGGCTGATCATCACCAAGCTCGGCGTGCCGTCGTTCGTGGTCACGCTCGCCGGCCTGCTGGCCTGGAACGGCGTCGTGCTGCTCCTGATCGGCAGCAAGGGCACGGTGATCCTCCAGAACGACTTCGTCATCGGGATCGCGAACAACTTCCTGCCCGACGCGACGGCCTGGATCCTCGCGATCATCTGCGTCGCGCTGTACGCGGCGGTGCTGCTCACGCGGCAGCGCTCGCGCCGGGCGGCGGGGCTCGAGCTCGACCCGATCCTGATCGTCGCGCTGCGGATCGGGGCGCTGGCCGTGGCCCTGGGGATCCTCGTCTACCTCGCCAACCAGGATCGCGGCGTGCCCTACGTCGCGCTCGTGGTCGCCGCGCTGTTCGTGTTCTGGACCTTCGTCCTCAACCGGACGCGGTTCGGCCGCCACATCTACGCCGTCGGCGGCAACGCCGAGGCGGCGCGGCGCGCCGGCATCAACGTCGACAACGTGCGCATCGCGTGCTTCGCGATCGTGTCGCTGATGGCGGTGATCGGCGGCATCATCCTCGCCTCGCGCCTGCGCTCGGTGGACACGAACACGGGCGGCGGCCAGGCGCTGCTGTACCCGATCGCCGCCGCGGTGATCGGCGGCACGTCGCTGTTCGGCGGCCGCGGCACGATGAAGGCGGCGCTGCTGGGCGCGATCGTGATGCTCGGCATCGACAACGGCCTCGGCCTGCTCGGGCTGTCCTCGGGCACGAAGTTCGTGCTCACCGGCGGCGTCCTGCTGCTCGCCGTCACCGTCGACTCGATCTCCCGCAAGGGACGTGAGGCATCGGGCCGAGCATGAAGTGGGGACTGCTCTCCACGGCCAACATCAACCGGAAGCTCCTGGAGGGCGCCCGGGGCACCGACGAGGCGACGGTCGTGGCCGTCGCCTCGCGGGACCGCTCGCGCGCGGAGGCGTTCGCGCGCGAGCACGGGATCGAGCGGGCGCTCGGCTCCTACGAGGAGCTGCTCGCCGACCCGGAGGTGGAGGCGATCTACATCCCGCTGCCCAACTCGCTGCACGTGCCGTGGTCGGTGCGGGCGCTCGAGGCGGGCAAGCACGTCCTGTGCGAGAAGCCGCTGACGCGGCGGCCGGCGGAGGCCGAGGAGGCGTTCGCCGTCGCCGAGCGCTCGGGCCGGCTGCTGGCGGAGGGCTTCATGTGGCGGCATCACCCGCAGACGCGGCGGCTGCGGGAGCTGCTCGACCAGGGCGTGATCGGCCGGCTGCGGCTGGTGCGGGCGTCGTTCTCCTTCCCGCTCGGCGACCCCGAGGACATCCGCCTCAACCCCGAGCTCGACGGCGGCGGGCTGATGGACGTCGGCTGCTACTGCGTGAGCGGCGTGCGATTCGTCGCGGGCGCCGAGCCGGAGCGCGTGTCGGCTGAGCAGGTCTACGGGGGCAAGGGCGTCGACATCGCCGTCTCCGCCACGCTGCGCTTCCCCGACGACGTGCTCGCCCAGTTCGACTGCGGGCTCGCCGTGCAGAACCGCTCCGGCCTCGAGGCGATCGGCGAGCAAGGCTCGCTGTATCTCGCCGACCCGTGGCACGGCCGGTCGCCCGCGATCGTGCTGACCGGGGAGGGGGAGCCCGAGACGATCGAGATCGCCCCCGCCAACCCGTACACCCACGAGCTCGAGAACTTCGCGCGCGCGGTGCGCGGCGACGAGCCGCCGCTGCTGGGCCGCGAGGACGCGCTCGGCCAGGCGCGCACGATCGAGGCGCTCTACGCGTCGGCGGGGTCGGGGCGCAGCGTCTCGGTGGCATGAGCGTCGCGATCGGGCTCGACGTCGGGACCAGCGGCGTGAAGGCGCTGGCGGTGTCCGAGGACGGGGAGATCGTCGGCCGCGCCGAGGTCGGGTACGGCCTCTCGACCCCGCAGCCCGGGTGGGCCGAGCAGGACCCCGAGGACTGGTGGCGCGGGACGCAGCAGGCGCTCGAGGAGCTGGGCGCCGACGACGTCGCGGGGATCGGGATGTCGGGCCAGATGCACGGGCTCGTCGCGCTCGACGCCGACGAGCAGGTGCTGCGCCCGGCGATCCTCTGGAACGACCAGCGCACGGCCGATCAGTGCGCGGAGATCGAGGAGCGGATCGGGCTCTCGAAGCTGATCGCCGCGACCGGCAACCGCGCGCTGACCGGCTTCACGGCGCCGAAGCTGCTGTGGCTGCGCGAGCACGAGCCCGACGTCTACGGGCGGATCGCGCACATCCTGCTGCCGAAGGACTACGTCCGCCTGCGCCTCTGCGGCGAGCGCGCGATCGACGTCGCCGACGCCTCCGGCACGCTGCTGTTCGACGTCGCCCACCGGCGCTGGAGCGAGGAGGTCTGCTCGGCGCTCGAGATCGACATGGGCTGGCTGCCGCGCGCGCTGGAGTCGCCCGAGGTCTCGGGGGAGACGAGCGACGGCATCCCGGTCGCGGCCGGGGCGGGCGACCAGGCCGCGGGCGCGCTCGGCGTCGGGGTGGTCGAGGCGGGCGCGCCGCTGTCGGTCGTGCTCGGCACCTCCGGCGTGGTGTTCTGCGCGCTGCCGGAGTTCGCCGCCGACGAGGAGGCGCGCGTCCACTCGTTCTGCCACGCGGTGCCGGACACCTGGCATGCGATGGGCGTGATGCTCTCCGCCGCGGGCTCGCTGGCGTGGCTGCGCAGCGTGGTGGGCGGCGGTTCGGACTACGGCGAGCTGGTGAAGGAGGCCGCCGCGTGGGGGCCGGGGGTCGAGGGATTGGCCTTCCTGCCGTACCTCGCCGGCGAGCGCACGCCGCACGCCGACCCGGACGCGCGCGGGTCGTTCACGGGGCTCTCCTTGCGCCACGACCGCGGGGCGCTGGTGCGCGCCGTGCTCGAGGGCGTGGCCTTCGGCCTGCGCGACTCCCTGGATCTGATCGCCGAGCTCGGGCCGCTGCCGGACCGCGGGCGCGTGTCGGGCGGCGGGGCGCGCTCGGAGGAGTGGCTGCAGATCGTCGCCTCGGTGCTCGAGCTGCCGCTCGAGCGCACCGCCGCCGACGAGGGGGCCGCGTTCGGCGCGGCGCTGCTCGGCGGCGTCGCGGGTGGCCTCTGGGGATCAGCGGCCGAGGCGGCGGAGGCGGTCGTGCGGCCGACCTCGACCGTCGACCCGGTCGCGGAGTGGGTCGAGCCCTACCGCGAGCAGCGCGAGATGTTCCGCGCGCTGTACCCGGCGATCCGGGACGTCGTCACGCCGCCAGACCGATCGGCCTGAGCTCTTCGGCGTAGGAGATCGAGTGGCGCAGCAGGCGCCCCTCGGGGTGGACCTCGTAGGCGCCCATCCGCCACAGCGGCGGCGAGTAGGCGTGGATCGTGACGGCCGGCTCGCTGCCCGCGTGCTGGACGCGGTGGATGTCCGATGGCTCGAAGGAGAACGTGCTGCCGGGCCCGAGCACGCGCGTGCTCGGCTCCGCGCCCAGCACCAGCCGGTCCTCGCGCACGCTGCCCGAGACGACGGCGACCGCGCCGGCCGAGACGTCGTGGTCGTGGAAGCCGGTGTCGTGCTCGTCCATCCAGCAGATCAGCCAGGCCGCGACGTTGTCGTCGCGCAGCAGCTCGGAGTACGTGCGCGCCGCGCGGTCGTGCTCGACGAGATGGCGCCAGCTCTCCGGCTTCGACGCCAGCCCCTGCACGAACGCCTTGAGCTCCTGCGTGTTCATGCCAGCACCGCCACCGTGGCGCGCGTGGAGAACGCCCACCCGGGGTTGGTGACCTGGAGGGCGTGCTGGACGGCATCGCCGAGCCCATCGAGCGCCGGCGGCGCGGCGACGGGGCGGTCGGAGCCGTAGAGCAGGCGGTCGATCCCGATCGCGCGGATCATCGCGTCGAGCGCGAGCGGCCCGTAGGAGGAGACGTCGAACCATGCGAGCGGGTCGTGGATCGCGCCGGCCGGCCCGCCGCGGGCGACCAGCCGCTCGGCGTGCAGCGGCGCGCCGCCGGCGAGCATCGCGTAGACGATCCGCAGCTGCGGGTGGCACGGGCGGCCCCACGTCGCGAACGCGTGCCAAGCCGCGCTCATGTCGGCGACGTAGCTGGTCAGCGCGGGCCACCAGGCCGGCGCCGAGGGCGCGACGTTCGCCGGGCCGGGGTGCACGAAGAGCGGCGCGCCGCGCGCCTCCAGGCGGTCGAGCAGCGGCGCGACGTGGCGCAGGCCACGGCGGTCGGCGAGGGCGGTGGCGGGGAGGGAGATCCCGAGCGCGCCGGCGTCGAGGAGGTCGTCGACGTCGGCTGCGCGCGGGGTGTCGAGGCCGACGGCCCCCCACAGCGCGAACGGCTCACCGAGCTCGAGGATGCCGCGGTTGAAGGCCTCGAGGAGCGGCTCGGCCTCGTCGGGCGGGAGGGTCTCGATGCCGAGGGCGCTCGAGAGGGCGATGACGATGCGGTCGAGGTCGTCGAGTTGCGCGCGGGTGGCGGGGTCGTGGTCCGCGGGGTCGAACGCGGAGGGTGGCTCGCCGGCGAGGTGGAGCCGGCCGTTGGCGATCCGGGGGGCGCTGCGTGCGGCGGCTGAGGGCCGAGATCAGGTCCTCGGGGAGGAGGTGCTGGTGGACGTCGGTGCGCATGCTGGGTGGCATATTGCCACAAAGTCCACCGGATTAGTAGGGAAAGACCGGAACAACTGCGCATTGAGGAGAGGTTCGGGGTGCCCCGCCGTGGCAGCCCGGGCACCCTCCTCAATGCGCAGTTGACGTTCGCGCCGCCGCTACGCCGGCGAGCCAGCGCGAGCCAGCTGCCGCGCGGCCTCGACGATCGCCTCGGTGTCGATCCCCGCGGCGTGCAGCAGCTCGTCGGGCTTGCCCGAGGTCGGCATGTCGCGGACCGCGAGCTTGTGGACCGGCGGCCGCTCGTCGGCCTCGGCCAGCGCCTCGAGCACCGCGTCGCCCAGCCCGCCCTCGGGCCAGTGGTCCTCGACGGTGATCAGCGCGCCGCACTCGCGGGCCGCCGCGCGGACCGCGTCGCCGTCGACCGGCTTGATCGAGTAGCAGTCGATCACCCGCGCGCTGACGCCCTCGCCGCTCAACTGCTCGGCGGCGGCGACCGCCTGGTCGACCGTGATGCCGCAGGCGAGGATGGCGATGTCGTCGCCCTCGTGCGCGACGCGGCTGCCGCCGATCGTCACCGCCTCGTCGGCCGGCGTGCGGACCTCCGTCTTGCCGCGCAGCGTGCGGATGTAGGAGATGCCCTTGCGGTCGGCCATCGCCTCGATCAGCTTCGCCGTCTGGTTGGCGTCGGAGGGGTGCAGGACGCAGCTGCCGTGGATCGCGCGCAGGGACGCGAAGTCCTCGAGCGCCATCTGCGACGGGCCGTCCTCGCCGATCGAGACGCCGGCGTGCGAGCCCGAGAGCCGCAGGCTCGCGCGCGACACCGCCGCCATGCGCACGAAGTCGTACGCGCGCGACAGGAACGCCGCGAACGTCGACGCGAACGGCACCCAGTTGCGGACCTGGAGGCCGACCGCCGTGGCGATCATCTGCTGCTCGGCGATGTACTGCTCGAAGTAGCGGTCCGGGTGCGCCTCGCGGAACATCTCGGAGTGCGTGGAGTTCGAGACCTCGCCGTCGAGCGCGACGACGTCGTTGCGCATCGAGCCGAGCGCCGTGATCGCGTGGCCGTACGCCTCGCGGGTCGCGACCTCCTCGCCGAGGTCCCAGGTCGGCAGCTCGCCGCCTTCGATCTCGAACTCGTGCGGCTTGTCGTCGCCCTCGGGCGGGCTGACGTCGACGGAGAGCTCGCGGTAGCCGCCGAGCTCCTCGATCGCGGTCTCCTCGTCCTCGACCGGCTTGCCGTGCTTGCCGGGCAGGTCCTCGACCGCCGAGACGCCCTTGCCCTTCTTGGTCTTGGCGATGATCACCGTGGGCTTGCCCTTGGTCGAGCGCGCCTCGGTGTAGGCGGCGTCGATCGCGTCGTCGTCGTGGCCGTCGATCGCGATCGCGTGCCAGCCGAACGCCTCGGCGCGGCGGACGTAGGTGTCGAGGTCCCAGCCGACCATCGTCTCGCCGGTCTGGCCGAGGCGGTTGACGTCGATGATCGCCGTCAGGTTGTCGAGCTCCTCGTGCGCGGCGTGCTCGAACGCCTCCCACATCGAGCCCTCGGCCATCTCGGAGTCGCCGCACAGGCACCACGTGTGGAACGGCAGGCGGTCGAGCCGCTTGCCGGCCAGCGCGACGCCGACCGCGATCGGCAGGCCCTGGCCGAGCGAGCCGGTGGCCACGTCGACCCACGGGATGATCGGCACGGGGTGGCCCTCGAACTTCGAGCCGAACTGGCGGAAGCTGAGCAGGTCCTCGTCCGTGATCGCCCCCGCCGCCTTCAGCAGCGAGTAGTAGAGCGGCGACGCGTGGCCCTTGGAGAAGATCAGGTGGTCGTTGTTCGGGTTGTCGGGGTTCTGGAAGTCGAGATGCAGGTGCTTGTCGAGCAGGACGGCCATGAGGTCGGCCGCCGACAGCGACGAGGTGGGGTGACCCGAGGCCGCCGCCGAGGAGGAGCGGACCGAGTCGACGCGGAGCTGCTGGCCGAGATCGCTCATGCGGCCACCAGCTCGTCGCGCTTGGACTCGACGTCGGAGAAGAGCTCCTTGAAGGACTTGGCGAACTTCTCCACGCCCTCCCGCTCCAGCGTCTCGCTGACGTCGTCGTAGTCGATGCCGGCCGCCTTCAGGTCGTCGAACACCTTGCGGGCGCCGTCGAGGTCCTCCTCGATCGTGTTGCCGCGGATGTCGCCGTGGTCGAGCACGGCCTCGACGAGCTCGCGCGGCATCGTGTTGACGGTCTCGGGGCCGACCAGCTCCTCGACGTAGATCGTGTCCTTGTAGGCCTCGTTCTTGGTCGAGGTCGACGCCCACAGGGGCCGCTGCACCGACGCGCCCTTGTCGGCGAGCGCCTGCCAGCGGTCGCCCGAGAAGACGTCCTTGTAGGTCTGGTAGGCGAGCTTGGCGTTCGCCACCGCGAGCTTGCCCTTGAGCTCGTCGTGGCCGCCGAGCTCGTCGAGGCGCTTGTCCGCCTCGGTGTCGACGCGCGAGACGAAGAAGGAGGCGACCGAGGCGACGCTGCCCGGGTCCCCGCCGCTCTCGACGAGGCGCTCGAGCCCGCGGACGTAGGCCTCGGCGACCTCGCGGTGACGGTCGAGCGAGAAGATCAGCGTCACGTTGATCGGGATGCCGCTCGCGATCGACTCCTCGATCGCCGGCAGGCCCTCCTTCGTGGCGGGGATCTTCACGAGCAGGTTCTTGCGGTCGACCAGCTCGTGCAGCCGCTTGGCCTCGTCGATCGTGCCCTGGGTGTCGTGGGCGAGGTTCGGATCGACCTCGAGCGAGACCCAGCCGTCCTTGCCGTCGCCGTCGTCGTGGACCTGCTTGAACAGGTCGCAGGCGCCCTGGATGTCACGCGTGGCGAGCTGGAGGAAGACCTCCTTGGGCTCGGTCGTCTCCTTGAGGACCTCGCGCAGCTGCTCGTCGTAGGAGTCGCCGTCGGCGATCGCGCTCTGGAAGATCGTCGGGTTGGACGTGACGCCGCGGACGCCCTGGTCGATCAGTCCCTGGAGGTCGCCCTTCTCGACGAAGTCGCGAGACAGGAAGTCGATCCACACGCTCTGGCCGTGTTCGTCGAGCTGCTCTAGCGGTGTTGTGGCCATGTCGGATCTCCTCGGAAGTCTTGGGCGGTACGCACAGTCTGCCCTGCCCGCGTGGGCGGACGGTAAAACGCGCGAGAACCTGAGGAGATCCAGCTAGCGCTGGGGCCTGGCGAGCTCGCGCAGCCAGTGGGCGACGGCCTGCTCGTCGCGGCGTGCTTCTCGCAGCAATGCGGCTCGGGCCTGGCTTGCGCGGACGGCGTTCTTCGTCGGTGCGCTGCCGGACCGCGAGGACATTCCGGCACTGCGGGGCAGCGGCGGCGCCGACTCGTGTCCACGGCTCTGAGGTCCGTCGGAGATCAGGGACATCGTGCGGAACCCTACATACGTCGGAGCGTTTCGTCTACACCCATTTGGCAGGGATCCGAGTTTGTCCCCTTCCGAACTGGACAAACCCCCTGCATACGCATATCTCTCCTGCAATCAGGAAATTTCCGCAATGCTTGGAAAATCGCTAGCGCGAGATGAGGGCGTGCGTGACCGGGACGCCGAAGCGGGACTCGGCGTCGGCCAAGCCCTCGTCCTCGCGGTAGTCACGGTCGCCCTCGGGGTGCGAGAAGATCACGATCCGGTCGGCCTTGAACGTGGCCAGGGCGTCATGGAGCGCGACGGCGGGCTCGCTCTCGCCGGTGTCCCCGGCGGCGTCGATGCCCTCCTCCTCGAGCCGCTCGACCGTGTCGACCTGCGCCGTCTCGGCCTCCTCGATCGCCTCGTCGGAGTCCGAGACCCAGAAGGCGACCTTCGACTGGTTCGAGGCGGGTGAGATCACCAGCACCTCGGCGCCCTCGATGTCCTCGTCGACCGCCGAGCGCAGCAGCGCGGCGTCGATCGGCTCCGGGGTGAGGACGAGCAGCTTCACCGCGAAGCGGCTACCCCCGGCTGGTCCGCGACAAACGGCGTCGGGATGCCCGGGCAGACGCGCAGGACGACGATCGCGACGTCGTCGCGCGCCGAGCCGCCGCCGATCTCGAGCACCTGCTCCTCGATCCGGCGAGCGATCACGCGGGGCTCGCTGCCCGCCTGCGCGGCCACGAAGTCGGCGAGGATCTCGGGCCCGAAGCGGTCGTCGAGCGGGCTGATCTCGGTCACGCCGTCGGTGTAGAGGACGAGCGTGTCTCCGGGCGCCAGGAAGATCTCGGTCGTGTGGATCTCGGGGTCGGGCAGGATCCCGAGCAGCGTGCCGGGCCTGCCCGCCGTCTCGACCCCGCCGTCGGCGCGCATCAGCAGCGGCAACGGGTGCCCGCCGCTGGCGATGCGGGCCTTGACGCCGTCGGCCCGCGGGGTCAGCGCGATGTAGAGCACCGTGCAGAAGCGGCTGTCGTCGCCCTCGCGGCGGATCGCCTCGTTGAGGTCCTCGAGCACGACCTGCGGCCGGTCGGAGTGCAGCGTGGCCGACGCGCGCACCGTGTAGCGGGCCAGGGCGGTCACGGCGGCGGCCTCCGCGCCCTTGCCGCAGACGTCGCCGATCACGAGCGCCCATTCGCCGTCGCCGGTCGGGAAGCAGTCGTAGAAGTCGCCGCCGACCTCGTTGCCCTCGCCGGCGGCGAGGTAGCGGGCGGCCAGCTCGACGCCGGGGAGGTTCGGCAGCACCGGGGGCAGCAGCGAGCGCTGGAGTGTGCGCGCGACCGTGGCGCGCTCCTCGTACAGGCGCGCATTGTCGATCGCCAGCGCGCCGCGCCGCGCGACGTCCTCGAACAGCGAGAGGTGGTCGGCGCCGACGATCGAGTTGAAGCCGAGCGCCATCACCCCGAGCGTGCGGTCGCGGGCGCGCAGCGGCACGAGCAGCGTGGACTGGGTGGGGAACTTCGCGACCAGCTCGCGATGGCGATCGTCCTCGTGCGGGATGTCGGCGCCGTCGGGGTGCTCGATGAGCCGCGACTGCCCCGTGGCCAGCACGTCGAGCAGCGGGTGCGCGCGGCGGCTGGCGAACGGGTAGCGCTCCACGAGCTCTCGCAGGCGCGCCTCGTCCTCCGGGTCGCGGGCGACGGTCGCCACCCGGCGGATCGCGCCGGCGGAGCCGCCGATGAGGATCACGCAGGTGTCGGCCAGCTCGCGGACCGAGAGCCGCGCGAGCGTGTTGAGCGTCGCCTCCTCGTCGAGCACCGCATCGAAGGCGGCGCTCGCCTCGGCCAGGAAGGCGGCGCGGTGCAGGAGCCGCTCGCGCTCGGCCTCGGCGCGGGCGCGCGCCGTGACGTCGCGGGCCACCACGACCATCTGGCGGCGTCCCTCGACGTCGAGCGGCACGCCGGCGACCTCCATCGGGATGCGATGCCCGTCGCGGTGGCGGATCGTGAGCTGGTTGCCCGGGCCGCTGAAGCCCTCGAACCGCATCCGTGCCCGCTTGCGGGAATCCTTGCGCTGCTCCTCCACGACGAGATGGAAGATGGACGGCAGCGCCTTGAGCTCCGCGGTGCTGTAGCCGCTGATCGACTCGAAGGCGGGGTTCGCGTACTCGATCCGGCCGTCGGCCTCCGCCACGACCATCGCCTCCCCGACCTGCGACAGCGCGAGCAGCAGCGACTCGTAGCGCGCCGTCTGCTCGCGCACCGCGCGCTCGGCGGCACGCCGCTCGGTGACCTCGAAGACGACCGCGCCGACGCCGACCACGCGGTGGTCGTTGCGGCGCCGCACGGGCCAGTAGGAGACGAGCCACTCGCGCTCGACGCCGGGGGCGGCGGCGGTCGTGCCCGCGACCTCGAGCTCGGTCAGCGGCTCGCCGCTCTCGAGGACGCGGCGCAGGTCGGCCTCGACGGCCTCCACCTCGGGGACGACCTCGGCGACCCTGCTGCCGATGTGCGCCTCGGCCGAGACCCCGTTGATCTCGGCCATGCGGTCGTTGATGCGCACGTAGCGCAGGTCGCGGTCATGGACCGCGAGGCCGACCGGCGCGCGCTCGAAGATCGCGTCGAGCAGCCCGTAGGCCTCGTGCAGCTCGCCCTCGGCGGTACGCGCCTCATCGACCAGGCGGGCGTTGTCGAGCGCGACCGAGCAGCGGCGTGCGAGCTCCTCGGCCAGCGCCCGGTCCTCGGCGCCGAAGCGGCGGGCCGAGCCGTCGAGGCCGAGCTCGAGCGCGCCGAGCCGGACGCCGCGCGCCGAGAGCGGCATCACGAGCTCGCTGCGCGAGGTCTCCGGCGTGTCCCCGGCCGCGACGCGGGCGAGCGCCTCCTCCACGGCGCGCGGTGGGCTGCGCGGGACCTGCGCGGCGCGCTCGGGCTCGGCGCCCGGCACGGTCAGGTCGATCGTGCAGCGGTCTGCGACGGCGGGGACCGCGGCGGTCGCGACGGCGACGAGCTTGGCGCCGGGGTCCTGGGGCCTGGAGAGCAGCTCCCCGGCCTCGGCGAGCAGGCCGGCGCGCGCGGCCGAGGCCTCGCGGCGGGTGCGCACGACCGCCGCGCCGCAGGCCAGCAGGCCGAGCAGGCCGACCGTGAAGACGAAGACGGCGCCGTTGGTGGCGTCCATCTCGTCGAACGTCGTGCTCGAGAGCTGCGCGACGGCGAGCGCGGCCACGGCGACGATCGCCGTGGTCCGCCAGCTGGTGCCGAACGAGGCCACGAGCGGGGCGATCCCGTAGAGGGCGATCACGAACACATCTGGCCCCGTGGCCAGGTCGATCACGAGCAGCACGACGAGGACCGCGAAGGCGGCAGCAGCCCAGCGAGGTGGCCGGGGCAAGTCCATGGTGATCTCTACCACGCGGGCGGCGCTGCATGGGACTTTTCGGCGCCCCGCCGGCCGGATAGGGCGAATACCTGACCGGATACGCGCGCGCGAGCAGTCGTCACAGGATGTTGACGCGACGTCGGCTGCACGCGGTCAAGCTGCCGCCATGGCCGTCGCGCTTCCAGCGACACTCGAGCAGCCCGGACCCGGGAACCTCGCGCGCGCCCGCGTCCCGCTGGGCGACGGCGCGAGCACCGCGGTGTACGCCGCCGCCTACGCGGCGGCGACCACGGAGCTGCGCGTCGCGGTCCTACGGCGGCCAGAACGCCTCGAGCCCTGGTGCGCGACCCGCGGTGTCGCCGACGCGATCGTCGGCGGCTTCTTCCTGCGCCCCATGGGGATCCCGCTGGGCGAGCTGCGGACGCGTGGCGTGTCCAGGCACCACGTCGCGTTCGCGCCGCCCTGGGGCGCGGTGCGGGCCTGCGTGCACATCGAGGGCGGCGAGGCCGGGATTGCTCGCCGCGACGAGCTTCCCGCCCAGCCCCGCGGCGACCTCCTCCAGGCGGGCCCTCTGCTCGTGCGCGACGGCGAGCCGTGCTTCGAGCGCGCGCTCGACCCCGAAGGCTTCTCGGCCGGCCGGGCGCAGTTCGACTCGGACATCACCGACGGCCGCCACCCGCGCGCCGCGCTCGGGATCGCGCCGGGCCGCCTCGTCGCGGTCGTGTGCGACGGGCGCTCCAAAGACGACGCCGGGCTGACGCTCGAGGAGCTGGCGGCGCTCCTGGCCGGGCTCGGCTGCGAGACGGCGATCAACCTCGACGGCGGCGGCTCGACGTCGCTGGTCAGCGGCGGGCGGCTGCGCAACCAACCGCGCGCCGGGGTGGACCGGCCGGAGCCGGGTGGGCGCGCCGTGTCGACGGCGCTGCTGTTCGTGCCGCGCTAGGCGTCGCGGCCCGATTCGATCTCGAGCAGGGAGTCCGCGTGCTCGTGGTCGACCTGCAGCGTCGTATGGCCGATCGAGAAGCGGTCCTGGAGCAGCCGCTCGAGCTCCATCCGGATGCCGTGGCAGTCGTCGCCGGGGGCGACGAGCACGTGCGCCGCCAGGGCGGGGAAGCCGGAGGTCACCTCCCACACGTGCAGGTCGTGGACCTCGATCACGCCCGGATACCCCGCCAGCGCGCGGCCGACGGCGTCGGAGTCGAGGCCGCGCGGCGTGCCCTCGAGCAGCACCAGGCCGCTCTCGCGCAGCAGGCTCCAGGCCGTCCGCAGCATCAGGGCCGAGACGATCAGCGCGGCGATCGGGTCGGCCTCGCGGAAGCCGGTCGTGAGGATGATCGCGCCCGCGAGCGCCGCGCCCAGCGACGCGTAGAGGTCGGTCATCACGTGCGCGCGGGCGCCCTCGACGTTGAGCGAGCGGCGCTCCGCCCGCGCCAGCGCCCACGCCGAGCCGAGGTTGACGGCCGCCCCGAGCAGGCCCACCACGATCACGATCCCGCCCTCGACGGCCGGCGGGTCGCTGAGCCGGCCCACGGCCTCGACGCCGATCACGCCGGCCAGCACGAGCAGCGCGGCGCCGTTGAGCTGCGCGCTGAGGATCTCCGCGCGGCCGAGCCCGAAGGTGAAGCGCCCGGACGGCGGCCGCGCGGCCAGGCTCAGCGCCACGAGCGCGAGCCCGACTGCCCCGGCGTCGGTCAGCATGTGCGCGGCGTCGGAGAGCAGCGCCAGCGAGTCCGCCAGCAGGCCGGCGACCACCTCGACCACCATGAACCCCAGGATCAGCCCGAGCGCGAGCCGCAGCTTGCCGCGGTCGGCGTCGGGAGAGACCCCGTGGTGGTGGCCGTGGTGATGTGTCATAGGTTCACTGCCTGTCCGCCGCCGACGCCGCACGCCGCCGGGTCCTGATCGGGCTCCTGTTCTTCCCTCGCGGGGGTTCGTCGCACGTGGCGCAGAACCTCGCGGCCGCGCTGCCCGCCGCAGGCTGGCAGCCGACCATCCTCTCCGGCTCGCTGTCGCTGCCCGGCCGGCCCGGCGACGCGCGCGTCTTCTACCGCGGGCTCGACGTTCACACCGTCGACTTTACGCCCGCGCTCGCGGCCCCCGACCCGCTGGCCTTCGATCCGCCCTTCCATCCGTCCTACGAGGACCGCGAGGGCGCGCCGGACGCGGTCTTCGCCCGCCTCGACGAGGTCGCCTACGAGCGCCAGGTCGACGCGTGGGCGCGCGCGCTCGCGGACGCGGGCGCGGCCGAGGCCGACGTCCTGCACCTCCACCACCTCACGCCGCTCAACGAGGCGGCCGCGCGGGTCGCCCCGGACGTCCCGGTCGTCGGCCACCTGCACGGCACCGAGCTGCTGATGCTCGAGGCGATCGAGCTGGGGGACGCGGAGTGGCCCTACGGCGAGGAGTGGGAGACGCGGATGCGGCGCTGGGCGAAGCGCTGCGGGCGCCTGATCGTGCTGTCCGACAACCAGGTCCACCGCGCCGAGGGGCTGCTCGGCATCGACGCCGAGCGCTGCGTCCAGGTCTCCAACGGCTTCGACCCCGAGGTCTTCCAGCCGCTCCCGGTCGATCGCGCGGCCCACTGGCGGCGCCACCTGGTCGACGAGCCGCAGGGCTGGCGGCCGGGCGAGGAGGCCGGGAGCATCGCCTACCGGGCGGAGGACCTGCAGGCCTTCGCCGGCGGCC
Organism: uncultured Solirubrobacterales bacterium; assembly: GCA_963787335.1. Taxonomy (GTDB): domain Bacteria; phylum Actinomycetota; class Thermoleophilia; order Solirubrobacterales; family Solirubrobacteraceae; genus DASQFQ01. The sequence goes on along the minus strand of CAWBCU010000027.1, from coordinate 97,415 downwards.
CCACGCTGCTCTACGTGGGGCGCTTCACCGCGGTCAAGCGGGTCGGGCTGCTGATCGAGGCCTACGCGCGCGCCCGCCTGGAGTTCGACCACCCCGCGCCGCTGGTGATCGTCGGCGGCTACCCGGGCGAGTGGGAGCGCGAGCACCCGGCCGACACGATCGAGCGGACGGGCGCGGAGGACGTGTTCCTGGCCGGCTGGCACGGCCACGACGAGCTGCCCGGCTTCCTCAACGCCTCCGACGTGGTGGTCCTGCCCTCGGTCCGCGAGCAGTTCGGCCAGGTCCTGGTCGAGGGCATGGCCTGCGGGCTGCCGGCGATCGCCGTCGACGCCCACGGCCCCGCGGAGATCGTCGACCAGGGCGAAACGGGCTGGCTGGTCGAGCCCGACGACCTCGAGGGGCTCACCGCGGCGCTCGTTGACGCCGTCAACCGGCCCGATGAGCGCCGCCGGCGCGGCGAGAAGGCGCGCGAAGTGGCGCTGGAGCGCTATTCCTGGCCCGCGCTGGCCGAGGAGGTCGCCGCCGTCTACGAGGCGGCCCGGGCCGCGGAGTAGGACAGTTTGTACAGCTGTCCATATTGACCCCGCCCGAACCGCTGCTACCTTTCGCGCTCCGCCTCAGGGCCCCCGCCCGCGCACCGGGAGCACCCGTATGCACTTCACCCCTAGACCGACCAAGCCGGTCGGTCTGTACGACCCCAGCTATGAGCACGACGCCTGCGGCGTCGCCATGGTCGCCCGGCTCGACGGTGACCCGTCCCACGAGACGGTGCAGCGCGCCGTGCTCGCGCTCGAGAACCTCGAGCACCGCGGCGCTGCGGGCGCGGATCCGAACACCGGCGACGGCGCCGGGATGCTGCTCCAGCTCCCCGACGAGCTGCTGCGTGGAGTCATCAGGACCGACCTCCCACCGCCCGGGCAGTACGGGGTCGCGGTCTGCTTCCTGCCCCAGGACGACGAGCGCCGGGCCGAGCTCGAGGCGCTGCTGACCAGCACCGTCGAGGCCGAGGGCCAGCGTGTCGTCGGCTGGCGCGACGTGCCGGTCGACAAGGACTACGTCGGCATCACCGCCAACTACTTCGCGCCCTACATCAAGCAGCTCGTGGTGGCCGCCGCGACGCCGGACTGCCTGGAGGACCAGGACGCCTTCGAGCGCCGGCTCTACGTGATCCGCCGCGTCGCCGAGCTGGCCGCCGGCCCCGACCTCGTGGTGCCGTCGTTCTCGAGCCGCACGATCGTCTACAAGGGCATGCTCACGGCCCCGCAGCTGCTCGGCTACTACCCCGACCTGCAGGACACCCGCGCCAAGAGCGCGCTCGCGCTGGTCCACTCGCGCTTCTCGACCAACACGTTCCCGAGCTGGGAGCTGGCGCACCCGTACCGCTACATCGCCCACAACGGCGAGATCAACACGCTGCGCGGCAACGTCAACTGGATGCGCGCCCGCGAGTCCCAGCTCGCCACGGAGCTGTTCGGCGACGAGGACCTCGCGAAGCTGCTGCCGATCGTCCGCCCCGGCGGCTCGGACTCGGCGACGTTCGACAACGTGCTCGAGCTGCTCGTGCTGGCGGGGCGCTCGCTCCCGCACGCGGTGATGATGATGGTCCCGGAGGCCTACGAGGGCCGCGACGACCTGCCCGACTACCTCAAGGGCTTCTACGCGTTCCACTCCTGTCTGATGGAGCCGTGGGACGGCCCGGCCGCGATCGCCTTCACCGACGGCCGCGTGATCGGCGCGACGCTCGACCGCAACGGCCTGCGCCCCGGGCGCTGGCTGGAGACGAAGGACGGCTGGGTCGTGCTCGGCTCGGAGACCGGCGTGATGGACGAGCCGGCCTCCAACATCGTGCGCAAGGGCCGCCTCCAGCCCGGCAAGCTCTTCCTCGTCGACCTCGCGGAGGGCCGGATCGTCGCCGACGAGGAGGTCAAGCACAAGGTCGCCACCGCCGCGCCCTACGGCGACTGGTACGAGGAGGGCGTCGTCCACCTCTCCGACCTGCCCGACCGCGAGCCACGCGTGCCGCGCACGGAGTCGCTGCGCAACCGCCAGCTCGCGTTCGGCTACACGCAGGAGGACCTGCGGGTCCTGCTCGCCCCGACCGCGGCCGGCGCCGCCGAGCCGATCGGCTCGATGGGCAACGACCTCGCCCTCGCCGTCCTCTCGGACCGCCAGCCCGCGCTGTTCTCCTACTTCAAGCAGCTGTTCGCGCAGGTCACCAACCCGCCGATCGACCCGATCCGCGAGTCCGTGGTCATGAGCGTCGCCTCCGGGGTCGGCTCCGAGGCCAACCTGTTCGACGAGACGGCCGAGCACGCGCACCAGCTGTCGATGCCGACGCCGATCCTGCGCTCGCCCGAGCTCGAGAAGCTGCGCCAGGTCGACTCGGCGATCTTCGAGGCCCACACGCTCGACATCACGTGGCCGACGGGCGCGGGCCCGGACGGGCTCGCCAACGCCGTCGACCGCATCTGCGCCGAGGCGTCGGAGTCGATCGCGCGCGGCGTCAACATCCTCATCCTCTCCGACCGCAACGTCGGCCCCGAGCGGGTGCCGATCCCCGCGCTGCTCGCGGTCGCCTCGGTCCACCATCACCTCGTGCGCGCGGGCACGCGCCTGCAGGCCGGGCTCGTGATCGAGTCGGGCGAGCCGCGCGAGGTCCACCACTTCGCGACGCTGATCGGCTACGGCGCCTCGGCGATCAACCCCTACCTGATGTTCGAGTCGCTCGAGGAGCTGGTCGCCGACGGCCGCCTGCCCGACGGGATGACGGTCGACGAGGCCGAGGAGCGCGTCGTCAAGGGCATCGCCAAGGGGCTGCTCAAGACGATCTCGAAGATGGGGATCTCGACGATCCAGTCCTACACGGGCGCCCAGATCTTCGAGGCCGTCGGCCTCGCGCCCGAGCTGATCGAGCAGCACTTCCCGGGCACCGCCTCGCGGATCGGCGGCATCGGCATCGACGTGCTGGCGCGCGAGACGCTCGACCGTCACGCCCGCGCGTACCCGCGCACGCACGAGGACCTGCTGCCCGTCGGCGGCATCTACGCGTGGCGCCGCGAGGGCGAGCACCACATGTGGAACCCGGAGTCGATCTCGCTGCTCCAGCACGCGGTCCGCCACGGCGGCGCCGAGACGTTCGAGGAGTACTCGAAGCTGATGAACGACGACGCGGCCAGGCGCGCGACGCTGCGCGGGCTGCTGCGCTTCAAGCTGCTGCCCGAGGACCAGTGGCTGCCGCTGGAGGAGATCGAGCCGGCGAAGGAGATCGTCAAGCACTTCTCCACGGGCGCGATGTCGCTCGGCTCGCTCTCGCGCGAGGCCCACGAGACGCTGGCGATCGCCATGAACCGCCTCGGCGGGCGCTCGAACACGGGCGAGGGCGGGGAGGATCCCGTCCGCTACACCCGCGACGCCAACGGCGACTCGCGGCGCTCGGCGATCAAGCAGGTCGCCTCGGGCCGCTTCGGCGTCAACATCAACTACCTCGTCAACGCCGACGAGCTCCAGATCAAGATGGCCCAGGGCGCCAAGCCCGGCGAGGGCGGCCAGCTGCCCGGCCACAAGGTCGACCAGTACATCGGCTCGATCCGCTTCACGACGCCGGGCGTGGGCCTGATCTCGCCGCCCCCGCACCACGACATCTACTCGATCGAGGACCTCAAGCAGCTGATCTACGACCTGCGCTGCGCGAACCCGCGCGCGCGGATCAGCGTGAAGCTGGTGAGCGAGGTCGGCGTCGGCACGGTCGCGGCGGGCGTGGCGAAGGCCAACTCCGACCACGTGCTGATCGCGGGCCACGACGGCGGCACCGGCGCGTCGCCGCTGTCCTCGATCCAGGCGGCCGGCATCCCGTGGGAGATCGGCCTCGCCGAGACGCAGCAGACGCTGGTGCTCAACGACCTGCGCTCGCGCATCTGGGTCCAGACCGACGGCCAGCTCAAGACCGGTCGCGACGTCGTGATCGCGGCGCTGCTGGGCGCGGACGAGATGGGCTTCTCGACCGCCCCGCTGATCGCCACCGGCTGCATCATGATGCGCGCCTGCCACCTCAACACGTGCCCGGTCGGCGTCGCCACGCAGGACCCGGAGCTGCGCAAGCGCTTCAAGGGCACGCCCGAGCACGTCGTCAACTTCTTCTTCTTCCTGGCGGAGGAGGTGCGGGAGATCATGCGGCGGCTCGGCATCGCGTCCTTCGAGGAGCTGACCGGCCGCGCCGACCTGCTCGAGGCCGACGACGCGATCGACCACTGGAAGGCGCGCGGGGTCGACCTCACGCACATCCTCGCGGATGCCCGACGTCCCCGAGGGCACGCCGCTGCGGCGCCTGCGCCCGCAGGACTCGCCGCTTCCGCTGGCGCTCGACTGGGAGCTGATCGAGGCCGCCAAGGAGGCGATCGATCACCGCAAGCCGGTCACCGGCGAGTTCTCCGTCCGCAACGTCAACCGCTGCGTCGGCGGCATCCTCTCCAGCGCGGTCACCGAGGTCCACGGGGCGGGGGGCTGGACCCCGAGACCATCCGCTTCACCCTGCGCGGCTCGGCCGGGCAGTCGTTCGGCGGCTGGCTGGCGCCCGGGGTCGAGCTGTCGCTGATCGGCGACGCCAACGACTACACCGGCAAGGGGCTCTCCGGCGGCGTGCTCTCCGTGCGCCCGGCCGACGACGCCGCCTACGTGCCCGAGGAGAACGTGATCATCGGCAACACCGTGCTCTACGGCGCGACGGCCGGCCGCGCGTTCTTCCGCGGGCTCGCGGGCGAGCGCTTCGCGGTCCGCAACTCGGGCGCGAGCGCCGTCGTCGAGGGCGTCGGCGACCACGGCTGCGAGTACATGACCGGCGGCCGCGTGGTCGTGCTCGGCGCGACCGGCCGCAACTTCGCGGCGGGCATGAGCGGCGGCGTCGCCTACGTGCTCGACGAGGACGGCACGTTCGAGCATCGCTGCAACATGGAGCTGGTCGGCTTCGACGAGCTCGACGACGACGACGTGGCCGAGCTGCACGCGCTGGTCGAGGAGCACCACCTGCGCACCCAGTCGACGGTCGCGGCGCGGATCCTGCGCGAGTGGGACGCGACGTTGCCGCAGTTCGTGAAGGTCATGCCGCACGACTACAAGCGCGCGCTGCGCGAGCTGGCCGAGGCGGAGGCCGCCGAGGCGGCCGCGCCGCAGGAGAAGGTCGCGGCGTAATGGGCGAGCTCGGCGCCTTCCTGCGCATCGAGCGGGTCCTCGGCCCGGAGCGCGACCCGCAGGAGCGGGTCGCGGACTTCCGCGAGTTCGTGATCACGCCGCCGGTGCCGCAGCTCCAGGAGCAGGGCGCGCGCTGCATGGAGTGCGGCGTGCCGTTCTGCCACAACGGCTGCCCGCTCGGCAACCTGATCCCGGACTGGAACGACCTCGTCTACCGGGACCGCTGGCGCGAGGCGATCGACCAGCTGCACGCCACGAACAACTTCCCCGAGTTCACCGGCAAGCTCTGCCCCGCGCCGTGCGAGGCCGCCTGCGTGCTGGAGATCCGCGAGGGCGACGCGGTCACGATCAAGCAGATCGAGGTCTCGATCATCAACCGCGCCTGGGACGAGGGCTGGGTCGTGCCGCGCCCGCCCGACTTCGAGACCGGCCGCACCGTCGCCGTCATCGGCGCCGGCCCGTCCGGCCTCGCCGCCGCGCAGCAGCTGCGCCGCGCCGGCCACACGGTCACCGTCTACGAGCGCGACGAGGCGGGCGGCGGGCTCGTGCGCTTCGGCGTGCCGGACTTCAAGATCGAGAAGTGGGTGGTCGAGCGGCGCCTGGACCAGCTGATCGCCGAGGGCGTCCGCTTCGAGTACGGCGTGGACGTCGGGGTCGACATCGGCGCCGACGAGCTGCGCGAGCGCCACGACGCGGTCGTCATCGCCACCGGCTCGCGCGTCCCGCGCGACCTCCCGGTCCCCGGCCGCGAGCTCGACGGCGTCCACTACGCGATGGAGTACCTCTACGGGCGCAACCGCTGGGTGGCGAGCAACGGCGACGGCGTCTCGCCGATCACCGCCGCCGGCAAGCACGTGATCGTGATCGGCGGCGGCGACACCGGCGCGGACTGCGTCGGCAACTCGCACCGCGAGGGCGCCGCCTCGGTGACCCAGATCGAGCTGCTGGGCGAGCCGCCCGCCTCCCGCCGCGACGACCTCACCCCGTGGCCGCGCTGGCCCGTGAAGCTGCGCCGCAGCTACGCGATCAAGGAGGGCGGCGAGCAGGACTTCGCCATCTCGACCACCAAGCTGACCGGCTCGAACGGCCACGTCGAGCAGATCCACTGGGTCGAGAACTCGGGCAAGCCGCCGTTCGAGGCGATCGAGGGCACGGAGTCCTCGCACCCCGCCGACCTCGTCCTGCTCGCCATGGGCTTCCTCAGCCCCGAGGCCACGGTGCTCGACCAGCTCGACGTGGAGAAGGACCAGCGCGGCAACGCGAAGGCCGGCGCCTACGCGACCTCGGCCGAGGGCGTGTTCGCCGCCGGCGACGCCCGCCGGGGCCAGTCGCTGATCGTGTGGGCGATCAACGAGGGCCGCCAGTGCGCCCGCATGGTCGACCGCTACCTGCGCGACCTGCCGGAGCGCGACCCGCGCGAGGCGCTCTCGGTGGGCACCTCGCAGCGCGCCGGCTCCGAGGCGCTCGGCGCCGACCCGCCGCGCCAGGCCGGCTTCGGCTCGGGCCAGGGCATCTAGCCGCAGGACTTAGGATCGGGCGCGATGCGCGCGCTCGAGCCGCAGGTGCAGGGCAAGGTCGAGGTCGACGGGGTCGGCATCGGCTACGAGGTCTTCGGCGACGCCGATCGCACGATCCTGCTCGCGCCCGCGTGGGCGATCGTCAGCTCGCACATGTGGAAGCTCCAGGTCCCGTATCTGGCGCGGCGGTTCCGCGTGATCACGTTCGACGCCCGTGGTAGCGGCCGCTCGGACCGCCCGGATGACCCCGCGCTCTACGGGCGCGACCTGTTGGACGCCGTGGCCGTGCTCGACGCCACCGGGACTGAGCGCGCGGTCGTCGCCGGGCTGTCGCTGGGCGCCGCGACCGCGCTGGCCACTGCCGCGATCCACCCGGGCCGGGTCGCCGGTGTGATCGCGCTCGCGACCAACCTGCCGGCCCTGACGCCCGACCACCCGTGGTGGGACGAGTTCCCCTTCGACGAGGACCCGGGCGTCGACGAGGGCTGGGCGCGCTTCACGCGCGCCTCCTGGCGGCGGGACTTCCCCGGCTTCGTCGAGCACTTCGTCCGCGCGATGTTCCCGGAGGGCCACTGCGAGAAGGCGATCGAGGACTGCGTCGGCTGGGGCCTCGACGCCGGGCGCGCGGTGCTCGAGCACACGATGGACTCGCCGGCGGCGGGGATCACGCGCGAGCAGGCGGAGGGGCTGCTGGCCGGCGTCCGCTGCCCCGTGCTCGCGATCCACGGGGACCACGACTGGATCACGCCGGTCGAGCGCGGCCGCCGGATCGCCGAGCTCACCGGCGGCGAGCTGGTGGTGATGGAGGGATCGGGTCACGCGCCGATCGCGCGCGACCCGGTCAAGGTGAACGTCCTGATCGACGAGTTCGCGGCGCGCGTGCTCGGCGCTCCCGCCGCGACGCGGCGCCGGACGCGGGCGCCCTCGCGGGCCCGCCGCGCGCTCTTCGTGTCCTCGCCGATCGGCCTCGGCCACGCGCGGCGCGACATCGCGATCGCGCGTGAGCTGCGCGCGCTCGTGCCCGGCCTGGAGATCGACTGGCTCGCGCAGCACCCGCTGACGGCCGCGCTCGAGGCGGCGGGGGAGCGCGTGCACCCTGCGAGTCGCGGCCTCGCCTCCGAGTCGGGGCACCTCGAGCGCGCCGCGGGCGACCACACGCTGAACGTCTTCCAGGCGATCCGGGAGATGGACGAGATCCTGCTCGCCAACTACATGGTCTTCCGCGACCTGGTGCGCGAGCAGCCCTACGACCTCTGGATCGGCGACGAGGCGTGGGACGTCGACCACTTCCTGCACGAGAACCCGGAGGACAAGCGCGCGCCGTTCGTGTTCCTGACCGACTTCGTGGGCTGGCTGCCGCTGCCGGAGGGCGGCGAGCGCGAGGCGTTCCTGACCGCCGACCTCAACGAGCAGATGCTCGAGCAGGTCGCGCGCTTCCCCCGCGTGCGCGACCGCGCGCTGTTCGTCGGCGACCCCGAGGACGTCGTGCCGGGCTCGTTCGGCCCGGGGCTGCCGGAGATCCGCGAGTGGGTCGAGTCGCACTTCGAGTTCGTGGGTCAGGTGTGCGACGCGCCGGCGCCGGCCGAGCGCGACGGCGAGGGGCCGCTGTGCGTCGTCGCCGTCGGCGGCTCGGCGGTCGGCGCCGGGCTGCTCGAGCGGCTGGTCGCGGGCTACGAGGCGGCGGCCGAGCGGGTGCCCGGGCTGCGGATGCTCGCGGTCGCCGGCCCGCGCGTCGACCGCGAGCGCCTGCGCGCGCCCGCCGGGGTCGAGGTGCGCGGCTACGTGCCCGAGCTCGATCGCGTGCTGGCGGGGTGCGACGTCGCGCTCGTCCAGGGCGGCCTCACCACGGGCATGGAGCTCGTGGCGGCGGGGACGCCGTTCGCCTCGTTCCCGCTCAAGCGCCATTTCGAGCAGCGCATCCACGTCGCCCATCGCCTCGCCCGCCACGGCCACACGCGCGCGCTCGAGGTCGAGGACGCCACGCCCGACGGGCGTGGCCGACGCGATCGCGGACGCGCTGCGCGACCCGGTCGACTACCGCGCCGTCGCGCCGGGCGGCGCGGCGCGCGCGGCGGCCCGGATCGCCGAGCTGCTCTGACTCAGCGCTCAGCGATCCCGCGCAGCACCGGCTTGAGGTCGAGCACCGGCGTCCCGTCGAGCGCCTCGAGGTTGCGCACGCGGACGCCGGGTCGCGTCGATCGAGACGACCTGCACCGTGTGGAGGCCGATCGGGTTGGGGCGGTCGGGCGAGCGGGTGTTGAAGACGCCCTGCTCGGGGTTGGAGAGGTCGTCGCGCGGGTGGACCCGCAGCACGTCGCGGCGCGCCCGGTCGAGCCAGGTGAGGACGATCAGCTCGTCGCCGGGCTGGATGCCGTCGAGCCCCTCCGCCACCTCCGGGCGGAGTACCAGCCAGGCGTCCGGGGCGCCCTCGTCGCCCTGCTTGGGGGCCGTCGCCGGGTCGGTGAGGGGCGATTCGACCGTTCCGATGGGGATCAGCTCGTCCATGCCCGGCAGCCTAGACTGGCCGCCGATGGAACTCCTCAGCGCCGGCGTCGTTGCGACCTCCCTCAAGCCGGACGAGCGCCGGCTGGCGATCCACCCCGCGCACATCGAGCGGATCAGCCCCCTGGTGCGCCCGCGGCTCTTCCTCGAGCGCGGCTACGGCGAGCGCTTCGGCTTCCCCGACGAGCACCTCGAGCCGCTCGTCGGCGGGATGCGCTCGCGCGAGGAGCTGCTCGCGGAGTGCGACGTGATCATCCTGCCCAAGCCGCTGGCCGACGACCTCGAGACGCTGCGCCCCGGCCAGGTCGTCTGGGGCTGGCCGCATTGCGTGCAGGACGCGCGCATGACCCAGCTCGCGATCGAGCGCGGGTTGACGCTGATCGCCTTCGAGGCGATGAACCACTGGACCAAGGAGGGCAACTTCAGCGTCCACGTGTTCCACAAGAACAACGAGCTCGCGGGCTACTGCTCGGTCCTCCACGCGCTCGAGCTGATCGGCTCGACCGGCGACTACGGGCGGCGCCTGAACGCCGCGGTGATCAGCTTCGGCGCCACCGCGCGCGGGGCGGTGCGGGCGCTGTCGGCGCTCGGGATCAGCGACGTGACGGTGCTGACCCAGCGGCCGCCCTCTGCGGTCGCCTCGCCGTTCGCGTCGGTGCGGATGCTCCAGTTCACGCCGGGCGAGCCGCTGGCGGAGCTGCTGGCCGAGCACGACATCGTCGTCAACTGCATCCTCCAGGACACCGACAACCCGCTGATCTTCGTGACGAACGCGGACCTCGAGCGCTTCCGGCGCGGGTCGCTGTTCGTCGACGTGTCGTGCGACGAGGGCATGGGCTTCGAGTGGGCCCGCCCGACGACGTTCGCCGACCCGATGTTCGAGGTCGGCGACGGCCTGCACTACTACGCGGTCGACCACAGCCCGTCGTTCCTGTGGAACTCGGCGACGTGGGAGAACAGCGACGCGCTGCTCGAGTACCTGCCCGTCGTGCTGTCCGGGCCGGCGGTGTGGGGCGCGAACGAGACGCTCTCGCGCGCGATCGAGATCCAGGAGGGCGTGATCCAGAACCCGCGGATCCTCTCCTTCCAGAACCGCTCGCCGAACTTCCCCTACGCCGTGCAAGCTTGAGAAGGGTGACCCGAGATGGCCGTTAGCGCCCCCGATGCCGAGAGCGATCACGCCCGCGACCTGCCGAGGCCCGGGCCCCACGTGCTCGTGCTGTTCGGGGCGACGGGCGATCTCGCCCGCCGCAAGCTCATCCCCGGGCTCTTCCACCTCGAGCAGGTCGGGCTGATGCCCGACGACTACCGGATCGTCGGCACCTCGCTCGACGAGCTCGACGACGAGGAGTTCCGCGCCCACGTCCGCGCCGCGCTCGAGGAGTTCTGTCGCATGGAGGTCGACAGCGAGAACTGGAAGATCTTCAGCGAGCGGCTGAGCTACGTCCCGTCCAAGCCCGAACCGCTCGCCGCCGGCGTCGAGAAGGCGGAGGAGGCGCTCGGCGACGACGTGCGCCGTCTGTACTACCTGTCGGTGCCGCCGTCCGCCGCCGGCCCGATCGTCCGCACGCTCGGCGAGGCCGGGCTGACCGAGCGCTCCCGGGTGGTGATGGAGAAGCCGTTCGGGACCGATCTGGATTCGGCCCAGGAGCTCAACGCGACGGTGCACGAGGTGTTCGCCGAGACGCAGATCTTCAGGATCGACCACTTCCTGGGCAAGGAAGCGGCCCTGAACATGCTGGCCCTGCGGTTCGCCAACGGCTTCCTCGAGCCGCTGTGGAACCGCGAGCACATCGACCACGTGCAGATCGACGTGCCCGAGACGCTCGGGATCGGCACGCGCGGCGAGTTCTACGAGGGCACGGGCGCGTTCCGCGACATGATCGTCACGCACCTGCTGCAGGTGCTCGCCGTGGTGGCGATGGAGGCGCCGCCGTCGCTCGAGCCGCGCGCGCTCGTGGACGAGAAGGTCAAGGTCTTCCGCTCGCTGCTGCCGATCGAGCCCGACGACGTGGTGCGCGGGCAGTACGAGGGCTACCGCGAGGAGAAGGGCGTCGCGAAGGACTCGGACGTGGAGACGTTCATCGCCGCGCGGGTGCAGGTGGACAACTGGCGCTGGGCCGGGGTCCCGTTCTACCTGCGGACCGGCAAGTGCATGGCCGAGAGCGCCCGCGTGATCAGCATCGCCTTCCGCGAGCCGCCCAAGTCGATGTTCCCGCCCGACGCCGGCGTCGGCGCGGCCGGGCCGGACCACCTGACCTTCGACCTCGCCGACACGCCGCGGCTCTCGCTCTCGTTCTACGGCAAGCGACCGGGGCGCGGCATGCAGCTGGAGAAGGCGAGCATGCAGTTCTCGCTCGGCGAGACGCCGGGGCACAAGGACGCGCTGGAGGCCTACGAGCGGCTGATCTACGACGCCATGGTCGGCGATCGCACGCTCTTCACGACCGCCGAGGGGGTCGAGCGGCTGTGGGAGATCTCCGCGCCGCTGCTCGAGCAGCCGCCGGAGCTGCAGTCCTACGAGCCGGGCTCGTGGGGGCCCGAGGAGATGGACGCCCTGATCGCGCCGCGCGACTGGCGCCTGCCGTTCGAGCGCAAGTGGAGGGGGGACGCGTGAGCCTGATCCTCTTCATCATCATCCTGGCCCTCGAGGGCCTGATCGTCGGCGCCTTCGCGCGTCTCGCGCTGCCCGGCAAGGATCCGATGTCGATCCCCGAGACGATCGCGGTCGGCCTCGCCGGCTCGTTCGTCGCGGGCATCATCGTCTACGCGATCTCCGGCGGCAGCGAGATGCCCGGCTTCCTCGCCTCGCTCGTCTTCTCGACCCTGATCGTCTACTTCATCCGCCGCCGCCGCGGCGGTGGGCTCGTGGACCCGGGCGTGCCCGGGTCGCGCGACCGCTAGAGCGTTCGCACGGCGGCGAGCAGGCGCTCGACGTCGTCGTGATCGTTGTAGTGCACGAAGCCGGCGCGGACGGCGCCGTCGGGTGCGAGGCCGAGGAACTGCTCGAGCTCGTGGGCGTAGTAGTTGCCGTCCCAGACGGCGACCTCGTGCTCGGCGAGCGCGACGGCGGCCTGCGCCGAGGTGTGGCCCTCGACGGTGAACATCACCGTTGAGGTGCGGTCGCGGGCGCGGCCGTGGACGGTGACGCCGGGGATCGCGTCGAGGCCCTCGAGCGCGGCGCTGAGCAGCGCGTCCTCGTGGGTGTGCACGGCGTCCCAGTCCATGCCGCGCGTGTAGTCGGCGGCGGCGGCGACGCCGGCCAGCGCCTCGAACGGCAGCGTGCCGTTCTCCCAGCGGTCGGGATAGCTGTCGGGGGAGGGCAGGAGCTTGTCGGGCCGCAGCTCGGCCAGCAGCTCCGGGCGCGCCCACTGGACGCCGATGTGCGGGCCGAACCACTTGTAGGCGCTGCAGGCGAGCGCGTCGCACCCGAGCGCGGCGACGTCGATGGGCCGGTGCGGGGCGGCGTGCACCGCGTCGACGTAGACGCGGGCGCCGGCGTCGTGCGCGGCCGCGATGATGCCCGCAAGCTCGGGGATCGTGCCGACGGCGTTGGAGGCGTGGGTCACCGCGACCCAGCGCGTGCGCTCGGACAGCACCGCCTCGACCGCGCTCGCGGGCAGCTCGAGCGTCTCGCCCACCGGCTCGGCGAAGCGGACCTTGGCGCCGTTGCGCTCGGCGTGGATGACCCACGGGCGGACGTTGGCGTCGTGGTCCAGGCGCGTGCAGACGATCTCGTCGCCGGGCTCGAGCGTGCGCCCGACCGCGCCCGCGAAGGCCATCGTCAGCGCGGTCATGCTGAAGCCGAAGACGATCTGGTCCGGCGGTGCGCCGAGCAGGGCGCCGGCGCTGGCGCGCGCGGACTCGACCAGCTCGTCGGTCGCGTGCGCGGCGGCGAAGACGCCGCCGTGGTTGGCGCCGCGGCCGGAGCGCATCCAGGCGTCCATCGCCTCGATCGCGGTGTCGACCATCTGCGTGCCGGCGGGGCCGTCGAGCCGCGCCCAGCTCGAGGCGGCGAGGCCGGGGAAGCGCTCGCGGTTCACTCGATGCGCCCGGCCGCCTCGCGGACGAGCTCGGCGTCGTGGCTGTAGGAGACGGCGGCCGCCGCGTCGGCGGGTGACAGCCAGCGGATCTCGTCGACCTCGTCGTTGGGCTTGAACTTCGCGTCCTTCTTCGGCTCCATCAGCCAGTAGCGGACGACCTTGGCGCGGCCCTTGCGGTCCTCGTAGGAGGTCGGCTCGAGCTCGGGGCCGAGCCGGCACTTCAGCCCGACCTCCTCCTCGACCTCGCGCAGCGCCGCCTGCTCCCAGCTCTCGCCCTTGTCGAGCTTGCCCTTGGGGAGCGACCAGTCGTCGTAGCGCGGGCGGTGGGCGACCACGATCTCGACGCCGTCGTCGCCGCGCCGCCACACCACGCCGCCGGCCGCCTTCACCTCCGCCGCTTCAGGATCGACCGCCATCGCCGGTCATCCTAGGCGGCGACCTCGGCCGGCACCTCCGCCTTCGTCTTGCGCTCGAAGTCCTTGGGGCGGAAGTGGCCCCGCTGCAGCGAGCCCTCGATCTGCTCCAGGCTGCGCCCGGTGAGCTCCGGCATCCGCAGGTAGACGAACAGCAGCGCGGCGAGGTTGAACGCCGCGTAGACCCAGAACGTCTCGCCCACGCCGATGCCCTCGATCATCGTCAGCAGCGTCAGCGTGATCAGCAGGTTGGTGCTCCACAGGGTCGCGGACTGCGCGGCCGTCCCGGCCGAGCGGACGGCGAGCGGGTAGATCTCCGAGCCGGTCAGCCAGCCCATGAGCTGCAGCCCGCCGGCGTTGAAGAACATGAAGACGATGAGGCAGGCGATGATCAGCCCGGTCGTGCTCTTGCCGTCCTGCTCGAAGACGAAGATCGCGCCGAGGGCGATCAGGCTGAGCGCGGCCCCGGGGATCATGATCATGCTGAGGCGCCGCCGTCCGACGCGGTCGACGATCGAGAGGCCGACGATCATCATCACCAGGTAGGTGACGCCGAGCGCGACGCTCACGCGCAGCGCCGCGGAGTCCGAGAAGCCGTTGTCGGTGAGGATCGTCGGGGCGTAGTAGATGATCATCTCGATCCCCGAGAGCTGCGTGAAGACCGCGATGCCGCAGCCGACGATCAGCGCCGGGCGGACCCAGGGCTTGCGCAGGCCGTCCCAGCCGCTGGTCGACGCCTCGCGCTCCTCCTTCTCGATGTCGATGATCTCCTGGACCTCGGCGTCGATGTCGTCGCCGTCGGGACGGAGCCGCGTCAGCACCTCGCGCGCCTCGTCAGGGTTGTTGTGCTTGACGAGCCAGCGCGGGCTCTCCGGGAGCCGCAGCATGAGGACGAACATGACCGCCGCCGGGATGGCCGCGATGCCGATCGCGATGCGCCAGTCGAGGGCCTCGGTGGCCCCGACGATCGTGGAGAGGACGATCCCGACGCCGATGCCCGACCTGGAAGGTGAGCACGAGGCGGCCGCGCACCGGCGCGGGCGCGAGCTCGGCGACGTACATCGGGACGACCTGCGTGCCGCCGCCGACGGCGAAGCCGAGCAGGATCCGGCTCAGCGACAGCGTGAACTTGTCCGGCGCGACCATGCAGCAGATCGCCCCGACGAAGAAGATCACCGCGATGATGAGGATGGTGCCGCGCCGGCCGCGCCGCTCGGAGAGCCGGCTGCAGGCCAGCGCGCCGATGATCGCGCCGAGCAGGATGCTGGCGGCGATGAGCTGCTTCCACGTGCTGCCGATGTCGAAGTCGTCCTCGATCTGCAGCAGGGCGCCGGAGATGATCCCGGTGTCGTATCCGTAGAGCACGGCAGCCACCGCCGAGACGGCGGCGGCCACGTAGAGCCGGCCGGTCAGTTGGTTGCCGCCGCCGGCGCGTGTGTCGGTCATAGGAGTCCTCCGCTCATATGAGCACGCAAGCGCTCATTTGTTAGGCGAAGCCTGCCCGCAGCCGGATGCGGTCAAACGAGCGCTTCGCGCAGCTGCCGCTGGTTGGCGTCGAGCCAGGCGGCGGTGCGCTCGGCGCGCCCGCGGCCGCCGTCCTCCCAGAAGCGGCTGAACGCGTCGTGGCCGTCGGCGACGGCGTCCCGGACCACGTCGTAGGCCCACGTGTGCGCGGCGCGCGCGGCGGCGGGGAGCCGCGCGCGCTGCTCGGCCGCGAGGCCGTAGGCGTCGGCGAACAGCCGCAGGCGCTCGAGCGAGCGTCCCCGCAGCCGCTCGGGCACGTCGCGCTCGGCACGCAGCGGCGCCCAGAAGCGCACGGCGCAGGCGACATCCCAGACCGCCGAGCCCGGCCCGGCGAGGTCGAAGTCGATCAGCGCCACGGCGCGACCGTCGGAGAAGACCACGTTGTCGAGGTTCGGGTCGTTGTGGCAGACCAGGTCGCCGGCGAAGCGCGGCGGGCACCGGCTTCGGCCAGCGGTGGCCCGCGGGATCGAACGAGGCGGCCGCGTCGTGATAGCGCCTGAGCAGCTCGCCGACGCTCACCAGCGCCGCGTCGGTGAGCGCCCAGCCCGGGAACGGCTCGACCGGCGCCTCGCCGTCGACGAAGGAGAGGACCTCGCGGCCTTGATCGTCGCGGCCGAGGTGGCGCGGCGACCCGTCGAAGCCCGCCCGCTCGAGATGCTCCAGCAGCGCCTGCGTGGCGGGGCTCGTGGGGCGCTCGGGCCGGCGCACGGTCGCGCCGGCGCGGCTGACCAGGCCGTCGTTGGTGAACCCGCCGCGCAGGACGACCTCGTCGGCGCTCACGGCTCGAGCAGCGCCCGCGCCATCGCGCCGTGGGTCACGAGGCTCGTGACGAAGCCGCCGCGCAGGGCGGCCCGCACGGCCTCCGCCTTCTCGGCTCCGTAGACGAGGCCGATCACGTCGTCCACGGCCCGCAGGCGCTCCGCGTCGATGCTGATGAGGCGCTCGGTCAGCGAGGTCGCCACGGGCCGCCCCTCGGCGTCGAGCTGCACGCCGCCGATCTCGGCGCAGACGCCCAGCTCTCGACCTTCGCGCCACTCCGCCTCGGTCACCGCGTCGGCGACGGTGGAGCGGCCCGGCTGCCACGCGCCGACCCCGACCACCGCCTTGGTGACCTGACCCGACATGTCGAGCGCGCGGGCGATCTCGGGCTGCGTCCGCATCACCCGGGCGGTCGCCGCGTCGGGCACGATCATCGGCGCGTAGAAGCAGAAGCTCGGCCCACCGGAGAGGGCGGCGAGGTCGCGCACGAGCTCGATCGCGCTCTCGTCGACGTCGGGGCGGAGCAGCGCGCCGGTGAGCTGCACCACCGTGCAGGCGGCGAGCTGCTGGAGCGACGAGCGCATCGACAGCAGCGAGCGCGCCCACGCGAGCCCGAGCACGTCGTCGGCGCTGACGATCTCGGTCAGCAGCTGCGCCGCGGCGCGGCCGAGGGCGCCGCGCAGCAGCTCGTCGTCGCCGTCGGGGCCGTCGACGACGATGCAGTGGCGCAGGCCGTGGGCCGCCTGGAGGCGGAGCGACAGGTCGAGGTCGAAGTCCCCGCCGGGGTCGAACTCGATGCGCACGAGCCCGCTGGCCCGCGCCTGCTCGAGCAGGCGGGCGACCTTGAAGCGGCTGAGGTCGAGCTCGGCGGCGATCTCGCTCTTGGTCGCCCCGTCCAGGTAGTAGCGGCGCGCGACGGTGGCGGTGAGCAGGAGCGCTGCGGGCCCCACCGCGTCTCGGTGCGCCATCGGCAGATGGTCGCATACGGACCGAAAGATGACACTGGCGTCACCTTTGGATAGGGTGGGCGCATGAGCGCGCTCCCCACCGCCTGCGTCATCGGCGCCGGCTCCTCCGGTATCGCCGCCGTCAAGGCGCTCGCCCACGCCGGCTACGACGTCACCGCCTACGAGAAGTCCGATCGCGTCGGTGGCAACTGGGTGTGGGGGAACTCCAACGGGATGTCCTCCGCCTACCGCTCGCTGCACATCAACACCTCGCGCGAGCGCATGGAGTACACGGACTTCCCGATGCCGAAGTCCTATCCCGACTTCCCGCACCACACCCACATCGCGAAGTACTTCGACGACTACGTCGACCACTTCGGCGTGCGCGACCGCATCCGCTTCGAGACCGGCGTCGAACGCGCCTCGCGGCGCCCCGACGGCGTCTGGGAGATCGCGCTGGAGAACGGCGAGACGCATCGCTACGACGCGCTGCTGGTCGCCAACGGCCACCACTGGGACGCGCGCTGGCCCGAGCCCGCGTTCCCCGGCGCCGACGACTTCGCCGGCGTGCAGATGCACTCGCACGAGTACAAGGGCGACGACCCCGAGTTCTTCCGCGACAAGAACGTCGTCGTGCTGGGGATGGGCAACTCGGCGATGGACATCGCGGTCGAGGCGAGCTTCAGCGCTGCGCACACCTACCTCGCCGCCCGCCGCGGCGCGCACATCCTTCCCAAGTACATGTTCGGCCGCCCGATCGACCAGATGGGCGCTTCCCCGAAGATCCCGTTCGCGGTCCGGCGCAAGGCCGTCCAGGCGATGCTGAAGGTGTACCTGGGCGACATGGAGCGCTACGGGCTGCCCAAGCCCGACCACCGCTTCGGCGACGCCCACCCGACCGTCTCCGACGACATCCTCTCGCGGATGGCGCACGGGACGATCACGGCCAAGCCGAACATCGCGTCGCTGACCCGCGACGGGGTGCGCTTCACCGACGGCTCGGAGGTCCGGGCCGACATCGTCGTGTACTGCACCGGCTACAAGGTCACGTTCCCGTTCTTCGACGAGGGCTTCATCTCCGCCCCCGGCAACGACCTGCCGCTGTTCCGCCGCACGTTCCACCCCGACATCCCGAATGTGTTCTTCATCGGGCTGCTGCAGCCGCTCGGCGCGGTCATGCCGATCGCCGAGCACCAGTCGACGTGGGTGGGCGACTACCTCGCGGGCCGCTACGCGCTGCCCGCGCCGGCCGACCTGCGCGCCGACATCGAGCGCGAGCGGCGTGCGATGTTCAAGCGCTACGTGGCCTCCCAGCGCCACACGATGCAGATCGACTTCGACGACTACCTCGTGGCGCTGGCCAAGGAGCGCAAGGCGGGCGCGGAGCGTGCCCGCGCGCACGGCGAGCGGCTGCCCGTGCCGCCGCGCGCCGCGATGGTCGAGGCGTGAGCGGCGCGGCGCTCGCGGGCCGCCGCGAGCGCACGAAGGCCGCCAACCGCGCCGCGATCCTGAGCGCGGGGCGCGAGGTCTTCGCCGAGATCGGCTTCGGCGCCGCCAGCGTGCGCCACATCGTGCGCCGGACCGACCTCGCCGCCGGCACGTTCTACAACTACTTCCCCGACAAGGAGGCCGTCTTCCGCGACCTCGTGGGCGAGGTGGCCGAGGAGGCCCGCCGCCGCGTGCGCGCCGCCCGGCAGGCCGCCCGCACGCCGCGCGAGTTCGTCGAGGACGCCTACCGCGCCTACTTCGGCTTCATCGTCGAGGACGCCGGCCGCGCCGCCTTCCTCGCGCGCAACATGGGCGCGATCCGGGCGATGTTCGAGGAGTCCGAGGGGCCGCTCGGGATCGGCGAGCTGGCCGAGGACCTGCGCGCCGCGATCGACCGCGGCGAGATGCCGGCGGTCGACGTCGACTACTGCGCGGGGGCGATGGTCGCGGTCGGGCTCGAGCTCGGCCAGCGGCTCGTGGAGCGCGACCCGCCCGACGTCGACGGCGCGACGCGCTTCGCCACCCAGCTCTTCCTGGGCGGGATCCTTGCGTAGAGCGCTGCTGCTCGCCGTCCTGCTCGCCCTCGCGGCGCCGGCGACGGCGCCCGCGGCGCTGCGGATCGGCATCGCCGAGAACACGCCCAACCTCTTCTCCGACCCGCTCTTCCAGGCGCTCGGCGCGAAGTACACGCGCGTCGTCGTCTCCTACAACGTGATGACCAGCGGCGACGACGAGCTGCAGCGGATCACCGACTACGTCAACGGCGCGGCGGCGGCGGGCGTCGAGCCGCTCGTGACCTTCGAGCACGCGCGCGGCGCGGCGGAGATCTGCAACCAGCGGAAGAACCGGCGCAAGCCGCAGTGCCGCCTGCCGACCCCGAGGCAGTACGAGCGCGCGTTCAAGGCGTTCCGCGCCCGCTTCCCGCTCGTGAGGACGTTCTCGCCCTGGAACGAGATCAACCACTACACGCAGCCGACGTTCCGGAATCCGAAGGCGGCCGCGCGCTTCACCGACATCGCGCGCCGCAACTGCCGCGGCTGCAAGATCGTCGTGGCGGACCTGCTCGACGCCGCCGACAGCGCGCGCGCCAAGAAGCCGCGCTACCGGTCGACGCTGCGCTACATCAAGCGCTTCAAGCGCGCGTTGAAGGCGCCGCGCACGATCTGCGGGCTGCACAACTACGGGGACACGAACCGCTTCCGCGACAGCGGCACGAAGGCGATCATCAAGGCCCTGCGCTGCAAGCAGATCTGGCTGACCGAGACGGGCGGGATCTACAAGTTCCGGGCCGGGAAGTTCGGCGCCTCCGCGAAGCGCCAGCTGCGCGCGACGAAGTACATGTTCAAGCTGGCCAAGCGCAACCGGCGCATCAAGCGGCTCTACGTCTACACCTGGTTCGGGGCGACGACGCCGCGCTTCGACGCGGGGCTCGTCGCGCACGGCAAGCCGCGGCCGGCCTACGGCGAGGTCAGGAAGCGGCTGCGGTAGCGGCCTGCTCGACCGCGTCCGGCAGGTCCTTCAGCTCCCGGATCCGCACCGTCGCGCGCGCGGGATCCTCGCCGGAGTCGAGGCGGTCGACCCACACGCGCGGGAGGCCGAGCTCCGCGGCGGTGACGATGTCGTGGAACCACGACTGCGCCGCGTGGACCCAGCGGCCGCGGTCGCCCTCGGTGCGCTCGGTGAAGGCGCGCCAGTGGCCGGCGTCGGGCTTGTAGGAGCCGACCTGCTCGGCGGTGACGGTGAGGTCGAACGGCACCGGCATGCGCTCGAGCGTGGTCGCGAGCAGGTCGTCGTCGCAGTTGGAGAGGATCGCGAGGCTCCAGCCGTCCTCGCGCAGCTTGGTGAGGGCGGGCCCGACGTCGTCGAAGATCGGCAGCTCGTGCCAGTGGTCGACGAGCGCGGTCTCCGAGCCGGCCGGGAGCGCGATGCCCTCGCGCTCGGCGGCGCGGCGCAGCGTCTCGGTCAGCACCTCGCGGTAGCTGGGGGCCGGGCGCTGGGCCTCCACCTCGGCCTCGAGGTCGTGATAGGCGTGCAGCAGCCGCTCGGCGTCCTCTGCGCCGACGTGCGGCGTGAGCGCGTTGCGCATCCCGCCCAGCCAGTCGGCGAGCGTCCCGTAGCAATCGAAGGTGACCCAGTCTCGGCTCATGCGCGGATTTGTACCGCTGCGGCGCCCTCGGGCGCAGCGTCGCGTGACTGACCTCCGGTCACTAGGCTCCCGCCGCGGTGCTTCCCGATGAGCGACGTGATCTGAGGATCGCCGCGATCGCCGCCTCGCTGGTGGCATGCGCTGGCGTTGCGGTTCGCGGGCGAGGGCGATCACGGCCCGGTCGAGCTCGTGCCGGTCCTCGGCGCGGCCCTGTGGTTCGGGCGCCGGTGGGCGTTCATCGTGACCGGCGTCGCGCTGGCGGCGACGGCGGTGAGCGAGCAGGTCCACGGCTCGTGGGACCTGTGGATGACCGCCGTCGAGACCTTGCTGCTGGCGCTGACGGCGTACGTCGTGGGCGGGCTCGCCGATCGGCAGCGGGCCGGCGAGGCCGAGCTCCAGCGAATTCGCCCGCTCCAGGACGTGCTCGCTCCGCGCAAGCCGCCGCGGCTGCCGCTGATCGACGTCGCGAGCCGCTACATCCCGGCGCAGGCGGGCGTGTCGGGCGACTTCTACCAGGTGGCGGTGGGGCGGAACGGCGCGGCCGTCGTCGTCGTCGGCGACGTGGTCGGGAAGGGGATGGCCGCGGCGCGGCGGTCGATCTTCGCCCGTGCGATGGTCGCGGCCTGCGCTCCCTATGCCGACGATCCGGCGTCGATCGTCCGGACCGTGAACACCGAGCTCGTCCACCAGTACGGCGTGTCGGCGCACTTCATCACGATGCTCTGCGTCGTCGTGCACCCCGACGCCACCGTGACCTGGGCATCGGCCGGTCACCCGCCGCCGGTGTCGTTGGCCGACGGTGAGCCCGTCGGCGCCGTCCCGACGGGCCATCCGCTCGGCATCGCTCCGGAGATCATCGATCTCGAGGTGGCCCGTGTGCCGCTTCCGGCCGCCGGGATCCTCCTCTACACGGACGGGCTCACCGACGCGCGCCCGTCCCGTCGCCGGTTCGAGCCGTTCGGCGAGGGCCGCATGCGCGCGGCGCTCCGCGAGCTCGATGCGCCGACGCCCGAGGTCGCGGTCACGCGCCTCGCGCACGCTGCCCAGCTGTTCTCGGGCGGCCCGCTTCCCGACGACCTGTGTCTCGTCGCCCTGCGCTCTCGCTTCGAGGCCGCGTGGCATACCGGCGCCGAGCACGCGGTCGACGGCGCCGCGGACCTGCCCTCATCGGAGGAGCAGGCCCGCGGTGCGAAGACGATGCTCTAGCGGGCCGCGGTGCGGCGGTACTTCGCGACGGCCAGCGGCGCGAAGATCACGATCAGGGCGACCGACCAGGCGACCGCGCCCCAGATGCTGTTGCCCGCGGGGGCGCCGAGCCACAGCGCGCGCATCGCGTCCACGACGACCGTGATCGGGTTGACCTCGGCGAACTCCTGCAGGCCCGCGGGCATCGACTCGACGGGCACGAACGCGGCGGAGATGAACGTGATCGGGAAGATCAGCGTGAAGCCGACCCCGTTCGCCGCCTCTGGCGACGAGACGAGCATCCCGAGCAGCGCGAAGATCCACGAGAACGCGAACCCGAACAGCAGCAGCAGGCCGACGCCACCGATGATCTCGAGCGCGCTCGCGTTGAACGAGAAGCCGATGATCAGCCCGGTCACGACCAGCACGATGATCGAGAGCGTGTTGGTCACGACGTCGGCCAGCGTGCGGCCGGCCAGCACCGAGGCGCGCGCGGTCGGCAGCGAGCGGAAGCGGTCGATCAGGCCCTTCGTGAGGTCCTCGGCCAGGCCGAGCGCGGTCACGAACCCGCCGAACGCGATGTTCTGGACGATGATGCCCGGGATCAGGAAGTCGATGTAGTCGTAGCCCGGCGTGACGATCGCGCCGCCGAAGACGTAGGCGAACAGCAGCACGAACATGACCGGCTGGATCGTGAAGCCGATCAGCAGGTCGGGGGAGCGGGGGAGCCGCACGAGGTTGCGCTCGGCCATCACGAGCGAGTCGGAGATGAGCTGGGTCATGCCGGCACCTCCTCGCGCTCGCCGTTCTCTTCGTCGGCGGTCGACCGCCTCGTGGCCCGTGAGGGAGAGGAAGACCTCGTCGAGCGTGGGCCGGCGGACGCCGAGATCCTCGACGGCGACGCCGGCCTCGTCGAGCCGGCGCACCGCCTCCATGATCGCGCCGTTGCGCTGCTCCACCGGCACGCGCACCGTCTCCTCGTCGATCTGCGGGGGCTCGCTGGACATCGCCGCGAGCACCTCGGCGGCGCGCGCGGTGTCGGCGCGGTCGGACAGGTGGACCTCGAGGCGCTCGCCGCCGACGCGGTCCTTGAGCTCGTCGGCGGTGCCGTCGGCGATGACCGTGCCGCGGTCGATGACCGCGATGCGGTCGGCGAGCCGCTCGGCCTCGTCGAGGTACTGGGTGGTCAGCAGGACGGTCGTGCCCTCCGCGACGAGGTCCTCGATCGTCTCCCACAGGCCGACGCGGCTGCGCGGGTCGAGGCCGGTGGTCGGCTCGTCGAGGAACAGCACCGGCGGGTTGGCGACCAGCGCGGCGGCGAGGTCGAGCCGGCGGCGCATGCCGCCGGAGTAGGTCTTGGCGACGCGCTCGGCGGCGTCGGTGAGGTCGAAGCGGTTCAGCAGCTCGCCGGCGCGCGTGGCGGCGGCCTTGCGGTTCATGCCGTAGAGCCGGCCGACCATGACGAGGTTCTCCTCGCCGGTCAGGTGCTCGTCGACGGCGGCGTACTGGCCCGCGAGCCCGATCCGGGCGCGCAGCGCGCCGGCGTCCCGGACGACGTCGAGGCCCGCCACGCGGGCGCTGCCCGCGTCCGGCTTCAAGAGGGTCGCGAGGATGCGGACGGTCGTGGTCTTGCCTGCGCCGTTCGGCCCGAGCACGCCGAGCACGGTGCCCTTGGGGACGGCGAGGTCGATGCCGTCCAGCGCGCGCACCTTCCCGAACGACTTGACGAGACCACTGACGGAGATTGCCGGCTCGTCACCGGCTGCTTCGGATGAATGCATCGCTGGACCCTACGACGCGTTTAGGCCAGGATCTGTCCTCAATGCCCGCAAGGATCGGAACATGAGCGACGCCTCCACGTCGAGCCGGCTGCTGACCCTGCTGTCCCTGCTCCAGGGCCGGCGCGACTGGCCGGGCGGCGAGCTGGCCGACCGCCTCGACGTGTCGGGGCGGACGGTGCGGCGCGACGTCGAGCGCCTGCGCGGGCTCGGCTACCCGGTCGAGTCGCTGACCGGCCCGGCGGGCGGCTACCGCCTCGCGGCCGGCACCGCGATGCCGCCGCTGCTGCTCGACGACGAGGAGGCGATCGCGATCGCGGTCGGCCTGCGCACGGCCGCGCGCGCGTCGATCACCGGCATCGAGGAGACGTCGGTGCGCGCGCTGGTCAAGCTCGAGCAGGTGCTGCCCGCGCACCTGCGCCGCCGCGTCCAGGCGCTGCAGTCGGCGACGATGACGATGCCGACCGGCGACGGGCCGACCGTCGACCCCCAGACGCTGACCGTGATCGCCGCCGCCTGCCGCGACGCCCAGCGCCTGCGCTTCGGCTACGAGGGCCGCGACGGCGTCGCCAGCCGCCGCGAGGTGGAGCCGCACTCGGTCGTCAACGTCGGCCGCCGCTGGTACCTCGTCGCGTGGGACTGCGCTCGCCGCGACTGGCGCACGTTCCGCCTCGACCGCCTCACCCGGCCGACGCCGGGCAACCGCTTCACGCCCCGCAAGCTGCCCGCCAAGGACGGCGCCGCCTACGTCAGCCAGAGCCTCTCGGCGCGGCCGAACCGCTACGAGGCGAAGCTCACGCTGCACGCCTCGGCCGAGGACATGCGCAAGCGCGTGCCGCGATATTGGGGCCCGCCCTCCGCGTTCGAGCCGATCGACGACGCGAGCTGCAGCTACAGCACCGGCGACGACAACCTGGGCTGGCTGGCGGCGCGGATCACGATGCTGGGCGTCGACTTCGACGTCCACGAGCCGCCGGAGCTGGTGGAGCACCTCGTGGCGCTGGGGAAGCGGCTCCGCTGGGCCGCGCTCGAATCACGCGCGAGTCGACCGTGGGTTCAAGGCGACACTCGGAGCCGCGCGGCACTCCGCCCCGGACGTTCGCCGGCGCCCGCCGCAGACGATCACGGATCCGGGAACGGCTGAGCCCACGCCGCGGGCGCCTCGCGCGTGCCGAGCTCCCACGCGCCGCTGGGCGGTGCGGAGCGTCGCCGCCGCGGGTCAGCTCGACCGCCGCGATCGAGCAGTTGGTGCTCCGGTGCTCGCCGCCGGACGGGTCGGAGTAGACCCACGAGACGAGCGGCGCCGCGCGGACCTCGATGCGCACGCCGCTGACCTCGATCGTGCCGCCGTCGGCGTGCTCGTCGACGCGCGCGCGGCGCCCGAGGCCGCCGAGCCGGATGCGCTCGCCGTCGAGGTGCATGGCGCCGTTGGCGATCCACGGCGTGGTCAGCGGGCCGATGCGGATGCGGCCGAGCGCGACGTCGAGCCACGCGTCGGGCGCGCCGTCGAAGCCGACGCCGTGCAGCCAGATCCAGCGCTCGGCGTGCTCGGCGCCCCAGTTGTGGCCGACCATCCCGGGCCACGCGTCGAGCTCCCAGCGCTCGCCGTCGGCCTCGACCCAGCCGGAGATCGCCGTGTCGGGCAGCGGGCTCTCCGTCTTCGTGCGCGGGACGGGCGCGTCATAGAGCTTCGGGTGGGGGAGGTGGCGCAGCGGCTCGGAGGCGCGGCCGAAGCTGAGCTCCCAGGCCGCGCTGCGGCCCTGCGCCTGCGCGCGGCCGCGCGCGCCCGCGGGACCGATGTGGCTCGGGCCGAGGTCGAGCCAGTCGCCGGCCTGCGGGTCCGGCAGCGACTGCTTGACCGCGCGCGGCTCGGCCCGCGGCGGCGTCGAACAGCGTGCACCACAGCGCGCCGGTCACCGGGCCGCCCGGGCGCTTGAAGACCGTGTGGCGGATCCAGGCCGAGCGGCCGCTCGCCGGGTCGGCCGCGCGCAGGTAGTAGGACTCGTAGTGGCCGCGGTGGAGCGCGACGGCGGGGAAGCGCGGGGCGCTCATCGCCGCCAGTGTTCCATGCCGTCCGACCGGCTCCCTACCGTGCTTCTCGACCCGTCCCCTTCGGAGGCGAAGAGCGACAAACATGCCCCTCTGCTTCATCGATCCTCAGGATGCGATTCGCGTGATGGTCGAGTCCGTCGGCAAGGAGGCCCGCCGGCAGCTGCTCGGCGAGCTGGTCCGTGCCTGGGTCGACGAGATCCCGGAGCAGGAGCTCGCGTCCCATTACGCCAAGGCGCTGATCGACCTCGACGAGCACGACCTGTCGATGCTCGCCGCATGGCACGCCTCGATGGAGTGCGGCACGCCGGTGGCCAACCGCGAGTTCCTCGTCAACGCGTTCCCCTCGCTCGGCGAGGCCCGGCGCGAGGCGCTGAAGATCGCCGCCGGCATGCGCGGCGAGGAGGCGTTCAACGCCGGTGTCGCGGAGGAGCAGGCGCTCGAGACGGTGCTCCCGTGGCTGTCGCATGAGCGCTGCGAGGAGCTGGCGGCCGAGTGCCTCGAGCTCTACTGCTGGGACCGGCTGGGCTGCGAGAACTGACGCGCTGAGGCAGCACCGGGGTCGCGAGGTACGGTTCGCCTCATGGCCATCGCAACCCCACCCACGGGCGTCTCCAACGCCGAGCTCATCCGCTGGTCGTTCGAGCAGCTCAACCACCACGACGTCAGCGGTCTGCGCGCGCTCTGGAGCGACGACGTCGTCGAGCGCTTCCCCGACCGCACCTGCCGCAGCATCGACGAGGTCGCGAGCTACTTCGAGGACACCTTCGCGGCGCTGCCCGACCTGCACCTCGAGGTCATCTCGATCGTCGAGCAGGGCGACGACGTCTTCGCGCACTGGAAGCTCACCGGCACCCACGAAGGCCCCGTGCAGGGCATCGAGGGCACCGGCAAGTCGATCGAGCTCGACGGCATCGACCACTTCGTGCTGCGCGACGGCCGGATCGTCTCGAACTTCGTCGTCTTCGACCAGATGCAGTACTCGCGCCAGCTCGGGATCCTGCCGGCCCAGGACTCGGTCGGCGACAAGGCGATGAAGGCCGCCTTCAACCTCAAGACGCAGCTCGCGAAGAAGCTGAAGGAGCGGACCGGCTAGGCCCGGCGCAGCAGGTCGTAGCGCCCGACGCCCTCGCGGCCGTCGACCTGCCAGACGAAGAACGCGCAGTCGAGCCGCAGCTGCCCGAGCTCGACGGAGGAGCCGCACAGGATCTGGCCGGCGCCGCGGCGCGGGTAGTCGTCGTCCTGGCTCACCCACAGCTCGAGCCCGGCGCGGCGCTGGTGGCCGTCGCCGTCGTAGGTGGTCGACACGCGCGGGTCGGCGACGGCGACCGCGCCGTCCGCGTCGAGCAGCGCGCCCCAGGTCGCCTCGTCGGCGTGGCTCTCCGCGCCGGTCGGCCGCACGGCGGCGACCGTCAGCGACGTGCCCTCCTCGAGCCACGCCGCGAGCGAGCGCGTGAGCGCGATCCGGCTCCAGTCGGCCACGCCCCAGGTGCGCCCGCGCTGGCCGAGGCAGTCGATCTTGTGCCCGGCCGCGGTGCCGGAGACGCGGCAGAGCTGCTCGTGCCCCGCCATGCCGCCGAGGCGGGCCGCGTCGTCGTCCTCCTCGAGCTCGGCCGGCGGCGACACCGCCGTGAACTCGAGGTCGAAGCCCGCTGCCGCCGGGGGCCTCGAGCACGACCTGCCAGCGGACGCCGGGCTCGAGCGACCGCACGACGAGCCCGGGCATCCGCAGCTCGTCCCAGTCCGCCTCCGCGCCGAGCGCGTTGTCGCCCTCGGCGAGCACCCCGACCGGCTCGCGGCCGGCGAACAGCACGCCGAGCGCGCTGCCCCGCAGCCCGTCCGCTCCGCTGGCGACGCCCGCCCGCGCGAGCCCGAAGAACCCGGCCGCGCGGTCCGCGAACGCGAAGGTGACGGCGTCGGTGAAGCCCTCGCCGCCGGTCAGCACGGTCCCGCTCACGTGCTGCCCCGCGGCAGCCCGTCGGTGTCGACGTCGACGGCCGTGCCCTCGACGTCGCCGGGACGGGCGGGGCCGCCGCGCCCGGGCGGAGGCCCGAAGCCGACCGGCGCGCGGCGCGTGGCCGAGGCGATCATGCGGTCGGCGAAGCGGCGCACGAGGATCCCGCGCACGAGGGCGCGCGTGGGCGGCAGCAGCAGGATGAGCCCGAGGAAGTCGCTGATGAAGCCCGGGGTCAGCAGCAGCGCGCCGCCGAAGATGACGAGCACGCCGTCGAGCACCTCGCGCACGGGCGGGTTCCCGGCCTGCAGCGAGACGTTGAAGCGCCGCCACGTCGCGCGCCCCTGCGAGCGCATCAGCAGCGAGCCGAGGATCGAGTCGGCGACCAGCAGGGCGATCGTCCACCACACCCCGATCGCCTGGCCGACCTGGATCAGCAACGCCAGCTCGGCGATCGGCACGACGATGAAGATCAGGATGAGGAGGAACCGCATGTCCCCTCGTACGTTACGAACTACGCGACTTCGACCGCGACCGCGGGCTGGCGGTCGAGGCCCACGAGCTCGATCAGCGTGCGGATCTGCGGCTGCGGGCGGCGCAGCCGGACGGCCAGGCCCTCCGCGCGCAGCCGCTGCGCGAGCACCGCGAGATCGAGCATCAGCGAGGGGTCGGCGAAGCGCAGCTGCGAGAGGTCGACGCAGACGTCGCGCGGCGCGCGCAGCGCGGCCGAGATCGCACGCCGCCGGCGCGCGCTCGTTGTCCGATCCTCGTCGCCTGTGACGAGCAGCAGGACCTGGTCGGAGTCGTACTCGACGATCACGGCAACCTAGTACACGCGGGGACCGAGGGCGAGCGCGACCCAGCTTCTAGACTGGAGGAATGGTCAGCGAAGACGACGTCACCGAGGCGCTCTCCAACGTCATCGACCCCGAGCTGGGTCTCGACTTCGTCGAGCTCGGTCTCGTCTACGACGTGGCGATCGAGGGCGGCACGGTCAACATCACCTTCACCCTCACCACCCCCGCGTGCCCGATCGGGCCCCAGGTCTCCGAGCAGATGAAGGAGTTCGTGGGCGAGCTCGAGGGCGTGGAGGAAGTGGTTCCCTCGATGGTCTTCACCCCGCCGTGGACCCCGGACAACATGTCCGAGGACGCGAAGTTCGCGCTCGGCTACTGAGTCGCTGACTTCGGCTTCGCGGCCGGCTTCCTCTTCGCCGCCGCGGGCTTGTGCTTCGCCGCCGGCGCGCTGCCGTTCGAGCGCCGCCGCTTCTTGGCGGCGTCCATCAGCTCGGTCAGCGAGTCGTCGACCATCGTCCCGAAGTCCTCGAGGTCGTGCATGGCGTCGTAGTCGCCGAGCAGGCCGAAGTCCATCGAGCCGTTGTAGGACATGATCGCCACCGCCAGCGCGTGGTTGCGCGGCAGGAACGCGACCGGGAAGAGGTCCTGGAGCTGGCGCCCGAGCACGTAGAGCGGGAACTGCGGGCCGGGCACGTTGGTGACGAGCAGGTTGAACAGGCGCGTCGAGAAGTTCAGCCGCGAGGCCTGCGCGAGCACCGTCGGCGGCGTGAAGTTCTGCACGCCCGCGAGCACCTCGGCGCCGACCGCCTGCTTGGACTCCTTGAGGCCGTCCATCGCGGCGCGCACGACGCGCAGGCGCGCGACCGGGTCCTCGACGTAGACGGGCAGCGGCCCGCGCATCACCGCCAGCCGGTTGCCCATCGCGCCGCGGTCCTGGTCGCTGCGGATCGACATCGGGACGAGCGCGCGCAGCTCCAGCCCCTCCGTGCGCGTGCCGCGCGAGCGCAGCCACTTCTGGAGGCCGCCGGAGACGACGGTCAGCACGACGTCGTTGACCGTGCCGCCGAAGGCGTTCTTGACGAGCTTGAAGTCCTCGAGCTCCTCGCGGATGAACATCACGCGGCGGTGCGGGCCGATCTCGACGTTGAGCGGCGTGGACGGCGCGGGGTTGAGCGTCGCCCACGCGATCTCGCTGACGCCCTCGATCGCCTCGCGCGTCGATTCGATCGTCTCGCTCGGGCGGGTGGCCGCGGACGCGGCGCGCCCCGCCAGCTCGAACGGCGTGCGCACGAGCCCGCGGATGCCGCGCGCGGCGAGGTCGAGCGAGGACGGCTCGGGCTGCGGGCGCCACGGCTCGCCCTCGTGGGGCAGCACGGGCGGGTTCGGCTCGGCGTCGAACAGCACCGTCGCGAGGTCGACCCCGGCGACCCCGTCCACCAGCGCGTGGTGGGTCTTCGAGATCAGCGCGAAGCGGTTGCCCTCGAGCCCCTGGACGAGCCAGGTCTCCCACAGCGGCTTGGCGCGGTCGAGCTGCTGGGAGTGGATGCGCGCGGCGAGCGAGCGCAGCTGCTCCTCCGAGCCGGGTGACGGCAGCGCGGTGTGGCGGATGTGGTACTCGAGGTTGAAGCTCGGGTCGTCGATCCAGACGGGCCGGCCCGTCTCGATCGGCGGGATCGCCAGCTTCTGGCGGTAGCGGGGGACGAGGTGCAGCCGCCCGCGGACCTGGTTGACGAAGTCGACGTAGCCCGGCGGCGGCCCCTCGAAGATCATCACCGCGCCGACGTGCATATGCGACGACGGCCCCTCCTGCGCCAAGAAGGACGCGTCCACCGCCGTCAGTCGATCACCGTGAGCCTGGGCCATGGCGCCGATCCTATAGTGCGACGGATGACGAAAATCGACAAGCGCAAGATCGGCAGCGAAGGCCTCGAAGCGGCTCCGCTCGGCCTCGGCTGCATGGGGATGTCGGAGTTCTACGGGACCGCCGACGAGGGTGAGGCGGTGCGCACGATCCACCGCGCGCTCGAGCTCGGCGTGACCCTGCTCGACACCGCCGACATGTACGGCCCGTTCACGAACGAGAAGCTCGTCGGGCGCGCCGTGCGCGAGTGGGGCGGCGAGCGCCCGCTGATCGCGACCAAGTTCGGCAACGTGCGCGGCGAGGCCGGCGAGTTCCTCGGCATCCGCGGCGACGCGGAGTACGTGCGCAGCGCGTGCGAGGCGTCGCTGAAGCGCCTCGGCCTCGACACGATCGACCTCTACTACCAGCACCGCGTCGACCCGGAGGTCCCGATCGAGGAGACCGTCGGCGCGATGGCCGAGCTGGTGCAGGAGGGCAAGGTCCGCCACCTCGGGCTCTCCGAGGCGGGCGCGGAGACGATCCGCAAGGCCGTCGCCGTGCACCCGATCTCGGCGCTGCAGAGCGAGTACTCGCTGTGGGAGCGCTCGCTCGAGGAGGAGATCCTCCCGGCCATCCGCGAGCTCGGCATCGGCCTCGTCGCCTACTCGCCGCTCGGCCGCGGGTTCCTGACCGGCAAGATCCGCTCGCACGACGACCTCGAGGAGAACGACGCGCGCCGCGTGCGCTTCCCGCGCTTCGAGCGCGAGAACCTCGAAGCCAACCTCGCGGTCGTCGAGAAGGTCGAGGCGGTCGCCGCGCGCCACGACGCCACGCCCGGCCAGGTCGCCCTCGCGTGGGTGCTCTCGCGCGGCGACGACGTGGTCGCCATCCCGGGCACGAAGCGCGTCGAGCGCCTCGAGGAGAACCTCGGCGCCCTCGAGGTCGCGCTGACCGACGACGACATCGTCGAGCTGGACGCGCTCGCCGACGGCGTGGCCGGCGGCCGCTACGCGCCGGAGGGCATGCAGACCGTCGGGCGTTAGTGGGTCTGGGCGTCGCGCACGGCTCGCGCCTGCGCGGCGTCCATCCACATCTCCCAGCGGCCCGAGGCCGACCGGCGCTCGTCCAGGAAGCGATAGGGCCGGCGGCCGCCGAACTCGCGGTGGCGCAGGTGGGAGACGCCGCCGAGCACCGACGCGATCCGCCGCCGCGGCCACCCGATCGCGTCCTCGATCTCGGGGAAGATGCGCGGCCGGTCGGGCGCCTCGGCCAGCCCGTCGAGCAGCGCGCGCATGAGGTCGCTGCAGCGGTCGTAGAAGCGCCCGATCTCAGCCGCGTCGGTCATGACGTTGCCGGGGGCGTGCTCGACGAGCGTCTTCACTTCGGCGGCAGCGAGCGCACGTAGGCGACGCCGCGCTTCACCCAGGGCTCGAGCTGGCGCTTGGTCCTGACGCCGTCGGCGTCGACGCGCACCCAGCCGTCCAGCGGGCGGCCGCGCATCTCGAACGGCCCCGCGTGCGGCTTGGCCAGCAGCGTGTCGGTCTGCTCGGGATCGACCCGCACCATCACCCCGCCCTGGCGGCTCGCGGCGACGGCCATGTGCCCGCCGACGAGGAACGCGAGGCCGCCGAACATGCGCTTCTCGGTGACGTCGGGCTCGGCGGCGATCAGCTCGCGGATGCGGTTGGCGAGGTCCTCGTCGTAGGCCATCCCCACATGATCGCGCGCGGTCCGGTCACGCGACGAGCGGGCCAGGACGGCCGAGATGGAAGCCCTGCGCGTAGTCGGCGCCGAGCTCACGCAGGACGTCGAGCGTCGCCGCGTCCTCGACGCCCTCGGCGATCGTGCGCAGCCCGAAGCGCTCGGCGATCCCGATGATGCTCTCCACCACCCTGCGGTCGTCGTCGGAGTCGAGGAGGGTGCGCACGAAGCTGATGTCGATCTTCAGGTAGGTGAGCGGGAGCGCGCGCAGGTAGGTGAAGGATCCGAAGCCGGTGCCGAAGTCGTCGAGCGCCAGCCGGCAGCCGAGCGCGCTGATGTCCGCCGCGAACGCGCACGCGGCCGAAAGGTGCGTCACCGCGGCCGTCTCGGTGATCTCGAACACGAGCCGCCGCGCCCGCTCGGGGGCGGCGGCCAGCGACGCGACGATCGCGCGCCGCGCGGCGGGGTCGCAGAGCGAGACGGCCGAGAGGTTCACCTGCCGCGTGGCGGACGCACACTCCAATGCGCGCTGGACCATCCAGACGTCGATCGCCTGGACGAGGCCGAGGCGCTCGGCGGCGGGGAGGAACGCGGCCGGCTGCAGCTCCGTGCCGTCCTCGTCGCGCATGCGCACCAGCAGCTCGGTCGAGAACTGCGCGCCGGTCGCGAGCTCGAAGATCGGCTGGCCGAAGACGAGCAGGCGCTGCTCGCTCAGCGCGGCGTCGATCCGGCCCGCCCAATCGATGCGCTCGCGGCGCTCGCTCTCGCGCTCCCGGCGCTCGGTGACGTCGGTGCCGATCGTGCAGGTCTCGATCGGCCGCCCGTGGTCGTCGCGCAGCGGGAAGGTCACGGTCGCGTAGGTGCGCGCGTCGCCGTCGGCGTGCAGGATCGTCTCGTCGTAGACCGGCGCGCCCTCCGCCGCCGCGCGGCGATCGGCGGCGAGCAACTGCTCCGCGACGTCGGCCGGGAACAGGTCGACGCAGCGGCTGCCCACCAGCCGCTCGGGTGCGATGCCGACGACCCGGCCCGATTCGGCGTTGGCCATCAGATAGCGGCCGTGGAGATCCTTGACCGCGACCATCGAGGGCGTGTTGTCGATGATCGCGCGCATGCGCCGCTCGCTGTGGCCGAGCGCCTGCGCGGCCTCCACGCGCTCGGTCACGTCGTGGCACACGCCGATCAGCGTGGCGGCGCGGCCCGTCGCGTCGGTGAGCACGTGGCCCTGCGAGAGGAGCACCCGCACCACGCCGTCGGCGCGGACGATCCGCTCCTCGAACGCGAACGACTCGAGCGCCTCGATCGCGCGCGAGATGTTCGCCCACACGCGCTCGCGGTCCTCGGGGTGCAGGTGCGCGACGAAGCCCTCGACCGTCCCCGCGAACGTGCCCGGCTCAAGGCCGTAGATGCGGTGCAGCGCGTCCGACCAGGTGACGGTCCCCGCGGCGATATCCCACTCCCAGACGCCGAAGCCGGCGATCCGCTCGGCCTCGGCCATGACCCGCGCCCAGTCGTCTGCGGCTACGCCCATGGCTTGAGCGTACGCGCTTCCGCGCCCTGTAATCACCGCTTCTCGATTGTTGAGCCTTCCTTGCGCGCGCCGCGGGTCAGACGCCGACGGTCGCCGCCTAGCCGACGAGCACGGCCGGCGCCGCCTCGGCGAGCCCGGGATCGTCCGGGTCGTCGACCGGCTCGGGCTTCTCCTTCGGCAGCAGCGCCGTGGAGACGACCAACGCGATCACGACGAGCGCGAGCGCCCACCAGAACGTCGAGGCGAACGCCTCGGCCATCGGCCCGATGATCCGCGCGCGGACCTCCGGCGGCACGGACGCGGCGGCGCCGATCCCGCCCCCGCCGGTGCCCGGGAGGCGGTCGGCGAGCGCGTTGGCGAGCAGGACGCTGAGCACCGCGGTGCCGATCGACGCCGAGACCTGCTGGTTGATGTTGAGCGTCGTGCTCGCACGGGCGATCGCGGCGCGGCGCAGCGTCTGCATGGCGCCCGAGAAGGTCGGCATCATCGTCGCGCCCATCCCGAGGCCCATGACGAACAGGAGCACGCCGAAGGTCCAGTAGGACGTGTCGCTCGCGAGCTGCGTGAGCCCGAGGAACGAGATCGCCACCAGCACGAGCCCGACCGGCACGATCCGCCCGACGCCGGTGCGGTCGGTGAGCCGCCCCGCGATCGGCATCGCGATCATCGCGCCGAAGCCCTGCGGCGCCAGCAGCAGGCCGGTGTCCATGGCCGACTCGCCGCGCACGGCCTGGAGGTAGAGCGGCAGCAGCAGCATGCCGCCGAAGACGGAGATGATCACGAGCGACAGCGTCAGCGACGACACGGCGAAGGTCCGGTTCTGGAACAGCCGCAGGTCGATCAGCGCCTCGCCGGGATCGCGCAGCGCGTGGCGGACGAAGAACGCGAGCGCGATCGCGCCGGCGAACATCGGCAGCAGCACCTGGGCGTGGCCGAAGCCGCCCTCGGAGCCCGACTCCGCCAGCCCGTAGATGAGCATCGCGAGGCCCGGCGACAGCAGCGCCAGCCCGAGCCAGTCGAGCCGGTGCGAGGGCTGGGGGACGTCGCTCTCCAGCACCCGCCAGGCCAGGAGCAGCGCACCCGCCGCGATCGGCACGTTGATGAAGAAGATCCAGCGCCAGGAGAACTCGTCGACGAGCCAGCCGCCGAGGATCGGCCCGAAGATCGGGCCGAGCAGCATCGGCACGCCGATGACGGCCATCACGCGCCCGACCCGCTGCGGGCCCGCGGCGCGGGTGAGGATCGTCATGCCGAGCGGCATCAGCATGCCGCCGCCGAAGCCCTGGAGGACGCGGAAGGCGATCAGCGACCCGGCCGACCAGGCCAGCCCGGACAGCACCGAGCCGGCCGTGAAGAGGGCGATCGAGGTCATGTAGAGGCGCTTGGTGCCGAAGCGGTCGGCGGCCCAGCCGGTGAGCGGGATCACGGTGGCAAGCGCGAGCGTGTAGCCCGTCGACACCCACTGGATCGTCGGCAGCGTGGTGTCGAACTCCGCGGCGAGCGTGTTGATCGCCACGTTGACGACGGTGACGTCGAGGATCGACATGATCGCGCCGAGCACGACGACCCAGGCGACGCGCATGAGCGCCTTGTCGAGCTTGTCTCCGTTGGCGGATGGAGCGGGGGAGGAGGGAGAAGAGGCCATCCCTTCTCAGATTAGGAGGGCCCCTGCCGCCGCGTCGTACGGTTGTCCTCAGTGCGCGAGCAGGCGGCCGAGCCACGCGCGCACGGCCTCGCCGAGCCCGGCCAGATCGCCGGTCAGGGCGTGCGTGCCCGGCTGGGCGACGATCTCGCGGCCGGCCGCGGGCGGCGGCATGCCGAACGGGTCGCTCTCGCCCTGGATCACGAGCACGGGGACGGTCACGGCGTCGAGCTCGTCGAGCCGCGTCTTCTCCGGCTTCCCGGGGGGATGGACCGGGAAGGCGAGGCAGAGCACGCCCGCCGCGTACGTGACCGCCGCCGTCCGGCAGGCGACGCGCGCGCCCGACGAGCGCCCGCCGGTGATCAGGGGCAGCCCGGCGAACACCTCGCCGCGGAGGTGGTCGACGACGATGTCCCACGCCTCGTCGAGCTGCTTCGCGGGCGCCGGCGACTTGCGGCCCTTGACGCGGTAGGGCTGCTCGATCAGCGCGACGCTCACCCCTTCCTCGAGCGCGGCCTTGGTCGCCGCCACGAGGTCGCGCGCCGCCACGCCGCCGCCCGCGCCGTGGCCGAGCACGAGCCCGGCGCGCTGGTTCTCGGCCACGTGCAGGTGCGCGAGCGCCGGCCCGGTCGGGGTGACGATCTCGAGCGGTGTCATGCCGCCCGCCGCAGCACGCGCGCCTCCCACGGGCGCAGGAGCAGCTCCTCGCCCGCGTCGGCGTAGTTGCCGAGCACGAGCTCGCCGCCGGCCTCGCGCAGCCCGACCGGCGCGTCCTCGCCCGAGAAGTTCCCGAGCACGAGCAGCTCGACGTCGTCGAGCCGGCGCGTGAACGCGTAGATCCGCTGGTCGTCCGGCAGCAGCATCGTGAAGTCGCCGTGCGCGACGACCGGCTCGGCGTGGCGCAGCTCGATCAGCCGCCGGTAGTGGTGGAAGACGGAGTCGGGGTCGGTGCGGGCGGCCTCCGCGTTGATCTCCGTGAAGTTCGGGTTGACCGGGATCCACGGCTCGCCGCTGGTGAAGCCGGCCTGCTCGCCCGCATCCCACTGCATCGGCGTGCGCGCGTTGTCGCGGCCCATCGTGCGCAGGCCGGCGAGGATCGCGTCCGGGTCGTCCCCGTTCGCGACCGCCTCGGCGTAGTGGTTGAGCGACTCGATGTCGCGGAAGGCCTCGATGCGATCGAAGCGCGCGTTCGTCATCCCGAGCTCCTCGCCCTGGTAGACGTACGGCGTCCCGCGGTGCAGATGCAGGACGGTGGCGAGCATCTTCGCCGAGCGCACGCGGTGCTCGGGGCCGTCGTCGCCGAAGCGCGAGACCACGCGCGGCTGGTCGTGGTTGTTCCAGTACAGCGAGTTCCAGCCGGTCTCCGCGAGGCCCTCCTGCCAGCGCCCGAAGGTCGCCTTCAGGTCGGTCAGCCGCAGCGGCCGGACGTCCCACTTCGTGGCGCCCTGGTCGAGGTTGACGTGCTCGAACTGGAACACCATGTCGACCTCGCCGCGGGCCGGGTCGGTGTAGAGCAGCGCCTCCTCGACCGTGACCCCGGGCGTCTCGCCGACGGTCAGCGTCGGCTCGGAGCGGCCGGCGAACACGGAGCGGTGCATCTCCCGGAGGAACTCGTGGATCCGCGGCCCGTCGATGAAGTGCTCGGAGCCGTCGGGCATCATGCCGACGCCCGGCTCGCGCGCGTCGGGCAGCGCGGGGTCCTTGGAGATCATGTTGATGACGTCCATGCGGAACCCGTCGACCCCGCGGTCCAGCCACCAGCGCATCATCGAGTAGACCGCCTCGCGGACCTCCGGGTTCTCCCAGTTGAGGTCGGGCATGCTGCGCGCGAACAGGTGCAGGTAGTGCTCGCCGCTGGCCTCGTCGGGCTCCCACGCGGAGCCGGAGAAGAACGAGCGCCAGTTGTTGGGCTGCTCGCGCCACCAGTACCAGTCGCGCTTCGGGTTGTCGCGGCTCGCGCGCGACTCCTTGAACCAGGCGTGCTCGACCGAGGTGTGGTTGACCACGAGGTCCATCACGAGCTTCATGCCGCGCTCGTGGACCGCGGCGAGCAGCGCGTCGAAGTCCGCGAGCGTGCCGAACATCGGCTCGATGTCCTGGTAGTCGGCGATGTCGTAGCCGTTGTCGTCCTGGGGCGAGGGGTAGACGGGCGAGAGCCAGATCACGTCGACCCCGAGCGCGCTCAGGTGGTCGAGCCGGTCGGTGATCCCCTGGAGATCGCCCATCCCGTCGCCGTTGGAGTCCGCGAACGAGCGCGGGTAGATCTGGTAGACGACCGCTGTCTTCCACCACGGCTCGGCCGTCGCCGGCGCGGTGACGGCCTCGGCGAGGCGCTGGTGCAGCCGCTCGCGGATCTCGTCGGGCTCGAGATCGGTGTGGGCGCGGCGGCGGCGCGCGACGACCACGCCGGTCGCGGCCACGCCCGCCACCCCGGCGACGCCGAGCAGCTTCCAGTAGTTCGGTCGCATGGCTGGCGTAGGTTACGGAGCGTGCCCGGCTTGGCCTTCGAGGACGCGATCGCCACCTCGGCGACCGGCGACATCTGGCTGTTCCGGGGCCGCTCGCTCGCCGACCGGGCGATCCAGACCGTCACCAACGCGCCGGTCAACCACGTCGGGATGGTCGTCGCGCTCGACGACCTGCCGCCGCTGCTGTGGCACGCGGAGCTCGGCCGCTCGCTGCCCGACGTGTGGACCGGCGAGCGCCAGCGCGGCGTGCAGCTGCACGTGCTGGCCGACGCCGTCAGGACGTGGGGGCAGCGCTACGGCCAGCGCGCCTGGCTGCGCCAGCTCGAGGGGAAGCTGGAGCGCGAGCACGAGGACAAGCTGATGCAGGTGATCGAGCGCTTCGACGGCCGCTCGTTCCCGACCTCGGCGGGGCTCGCGCGGCAGTGGCTCACCGGCCGCTACCGGCGCCGCGAGAGCTCGCTGGAGACGATCTACTGCGCCGAGCTCGTGGCCACCACCTACCAGCACATGGGCCTGCTGCCCAAGCGCAGGCCGGCGAGCTGGTACGACCCGGGGCGCTTCTGGAGCGGCGACCGGATCGAGCTGGTGCCGCCGTTCGCGCTGTCGGACGAGATCGAGGTGGGCTGAGCGGCTCACGCGGGACCGTGAGGTGCCGATAGGTATCTCATGCTCGCCCTGCGCACCGCCCCTGGGGCGATCCGGCTCGCCCTGGCCGCGCTGGCGTTCCTCTTCGCCGTCTACGCGGCCGAGCTGGTGTTCGGGTTCCTGCCCGCCGCGGTGGTCGATCCGTACATGAAGTGGGTCAGCCTCCTCATCTTCGGCGGCTCCGCGGCGCTCTGCGCCGCCCGCGGCCTGCGCGGCCCCGGCGAGCGCGGCGCGTGGCTGCTGATGGGCCTCGGCGTGCTGGCGTGGGGGCTCGGGCTTCTCTACTACACGCTCGTCCAGTGGGACCTCGACACGATCCCGGTCCCGTCCCTCGCCGACGCCGGCTACCTGATGGTCTACCCGCCCGTCTATGCGGCGCTCGTGCTGCTCTACCGCGCGCGCATCCGCGGCCGCAGCGGCGCGCTCTGGATCGACGGCGCGATCGGCGCGCTCGCGGTCGGCGCGATCGGCGCCGCGGTTGTCCTCGACGCGGTGCTGGGCTCGGTCGATGGGGCGGGCCTCGCCGCCGCCACCAACCTCAGCTATCCGATCGCGGACGTGGTGATGCTCGGGCTCGTCGTCGGGGTGCTGGCGATGACCGGCTGGCGCAGGGCGGGCGCGTGGGTCTGGATCGCCGGCGGGCTGGCGATGTTCGCCGTCTCGGACAGCCTCTACTTCTACGGCATCGCGCTCGGCACCTACGAGGAGGGCGTGATCTACGACGCCGGCTGGCCCGCCGCGGTGCTGCTCCTCGCCTACGGCGCCTGGACGCCGGCGTCCCCGCTGCCGGTCGCGGCGGTCAGGGCGCGGCGCGAGATCATGCTCCCGATCGTCTTCGCGGGCGCGTCGCTCGGGCTGCTGATCTACGACCACTTCGAACCCACCAACGTGCTCGCCCTCGCGCTCGCCAGCTGCCTGTCTCGTGGCCGTGCTGATGCGGCTCGTCGTCACCCACGGCGACAACCGCAGGATGCTCGCCGCCAGCCGCGAGGAGGCCGTCACCGACGCGCTCACCGGGCTCGGCAACCGCCGCTCGCTGACGCGCGACGCTCGAGCGCGTGGCCGCGGAGGCGACCGCGGACCGCCCCGCCTGCCTCGCGATCTTCGATCTCGACGGCTTCAAGTCCTACAACGACATCTACGGCCATCCCGCCGGCGACTCCCTCCTGATCCGCCTGAGCAGCGCGCTGCGCGCGTCGGTCGAGGGCCGCGGCGACGCCTACCGGATGGGCGGCGACGAGTTCTGCGTTCTCGCGTCGCCCGAGCACGGCGACGTCGACATGGCTGCTCGCGGACGCGGGCGAGGCGCTCAGCGAGCGCGGGGACGGCTTCACGATCACCTGCTCCTACGGCAAGGTGGTGCTGCCGACGGAGGCCGCCGGCGCCGAGCACGCGCTCCACATCGCCGACCAGCGCATGTACCTGCAGAAGAACGGCGGCCGCGTGTCGGCCGGGCGCCAGTCCAGCGACGTGCTGCTGCGCGCGCTGGCGGAGCGCCATCCGTCGCTCGGCGACCATGTCAACGGCGTCGCCGAGCTGGCGGTCGCGATCGGCGAGCGGCTGGGCCTGCTGCCCGAGGAGCTCGAGGACCTGCGCCAGGCCGCCGAGCTCCACGACATGGGCAAGGTCGCGATCCCCGACGCGATCCTCGACAAGCCGGGCCCGCTGGACGAGCACGAGTGGGAGTTCATGCGCCGCCACACGATCATCGGCGAGCGGATCCTGCAGGCCGCGCCGGCGCTCGAACGCGTCGCCACGATCGTGCGCTCGACCCACGAGCGGATGGACGGCAAGGGCTATCCCGACGGGCTGGCCGGCGACGCGATCCCGCTCGCGGCGCGGATCGTGCTCGTGTGCGACGCCTTCGAGGCGATGACCGCCGACCGCAGCTACCGCAAGGCGATGAGCGCCGAGGTGGCGATCGAGGAGCTCGAGCGCTGCGCGGGCGCGCAGTTCGACCCGCGCGTCGTCACGGCCTTTCGCGCCCTCGCGGAGCAGCGCGCGCGGCTGCGGCTCAGCTGACCTCGAGCGGCGAGCGCTCGTCCCAGCCGCGCTGGAGGAACGAGGCGAGGACCTCGGGCGGCTGCGCGCCGGGGGCGCCGAAGCGGCGGTCGATCACGAAGCACGGGACCGCGCTGATGCCGAGGGCCAGGGCGGTCTGCTCGTCCTCGCGCACCTCGGCGGCGAAGCGGTCGGAGGCCAGCATCTCGCGCACCTCGTCCGCGTCCAGGCCGACCTCGGCGGCGAGCCGAACCAGCGTGTCATGGTCGGAGACCAGCTCGCCCTCGGTGTGGTAGGCGCGCATCACGCGCTCCTTCATCTCCGTCTGCAGGCCGTGCTGCGCGGCGAGCTGGAGCAACCGGTGGCCGTCGAACGTGTTGGCGCCGCGGGTCAGATCGGCGCGCATGTCGAGCCCGTCGCCGGCGGCCATCTCCGCCATCTGGGCCTGCCGCGCGCGGGCCTCCTCGACGCTCATCCCGTACTTCTCCGCCAGGTGCTCGGCGCCCGAGTGCTCGCGCGCGGCGGGCGCGCCGGGGTCGAGCTCGAAGCTGCGCCAGGTGACGCTGGACCTCGTCGCGGTGCTCGAAGCCGGCGAGCGCGGCCTCGAAGCGGCGCTTGCCGACGTAGCACCAGGGGCAGGCGATGTCGGACCAGATCTCGACGTGCATCACGCTGAGGCTAGCTCAGCCCACCACCCGTCCCAGCGGGCGGTGTGGAGCGGCAGCGTGGCGGCGTGCTCGCCGTAGCCGCTGAGCGTCAGGAATGCGGCGGCGCCCGGCTTCTCGACCGCGACGAGCAGCCCGTCGCCGAGGCCCGCCACCACGAGGCCGAGCTGGTGCTCGGTGCGGAACCAGACCTCGCCGCCCATCGCCTCGAGCGCCGGCAGCAGCGCGAGCGGGACGTCGGAGGCGAGGTAGTGGGTCGCGCGCTCCTCGCCGCGGTGGCGGGTGAGCGCGAAGCGGAGCTGCTCGACGAACGTGATCCAGCCTTCGCCGATGTCGTCGTAGCCCTCGGTCGGAGGCTCGTGGTGGACGCGCAGCCGCGCGCCCTCGCCGTCGGGGACGAGCTCGAAGCGGTCGCCGGTCTCCCACTCCAGCGTGTGCGCGGCCGCATCGGCGCCCGCCTCCTCGACGAAGATCACCTCGATCTCGCGCTCGAGCCCGTCGTAGTCCCAGCCGAACCAGCGCCGGATCAGCGCCGGCTCGCGCAGGTGCGCCCACGCCTCCTCGACCGTGACGGGGAGCGCGACCTCGATCAGCATCGGCGCATCATCACAAAAGGGCGGTCGCCAGCCCGGCCAGCGCGGTGGCGATCAGCACGCCCGTCAGCACCGGCTCGTAGTGGCGGCCTTCGATGCGCGCGAACACGGGCCGCCCGATCAGGTGGCCCGCGACGGCGGCCGGGGCGAGCGCCGCGAGCGTGGCGGCGTCGGGGGCGTCGGCGCCGCCGAGCGCCAGCGCCGCCCCGCCGAGCAGCGCGAAGCCGATGAACGTGACGGTCAGCGTGTCGCGGGTCTGCAAGGGGGTGGCGCCGCGCGCGAGCCCGTAGAGGACGACCGGCGGCCCGGAGGTGTTCGTCGAGGTGGTCAGCGCGCCGGAGGTGAAGCCGGCGGCCGGCGCGGCCCATGCCGGCGGCCGGCCCGCCCCGGCGTCGGGGCGGCGCCGCGCGAGCGCGCGCACCGCCAGCGTGGCCAGGACGCCGACGGTCACCGCGATCTGGAGCGACGTCGAGTCGAGCGCGCGCAGCGCGAACACGCCCACCACGACGCCCGGGATCCCCCACGCGAGCATGATCAGCGAGTCGCGCACCAGCGGCTGCGGCCGCCGCCCTTCGGTGCCCAGCGTCATCAGGTTGACGATCAGGCCGAGCAGGATCAGCAGCCCGACCGCCTCCTCCGGCTTGAAGGCGGCGAACACCAGCGGCGCGGAGACCAGCGCGAAGCCGAACCCGGTCGCCGACTGGAGCGCCGCGCCCGCGAGCACGGCGACGCCTGCCGCGATCTCCAGGGCCTCCACGGCAGCGGTGTCTATCGGACGGTTCGGAAGCTACGGACGATTCCTGCCAACCTTTGGCGCTGACGACGACCGAAGCACTGAGGAGGCGGTTGATCGATGGCGTGGGACTTCTCGACGGAGCCCGAGTTCCAGGAGCAGCTCGACTGGATGCGCGAGTTCGTGCGCGAGGAGATCTGGCCGATCGAGAGCGTCTTCGAGGAGCTGGGCCAGGAGGGCTTCGTGCGCGCGATGGCCCCGCTCCAGGAGCAGGTCAAGGAGCGCGGGCTGTGGGCCGCGCACCTGCCGCCCGACCTCGGCGGCCAGGGCTTCGGCCAGGTCAAGCTCGGCCTCATGCACGAGATCCTCGGCTCCTCCCCGTTCGCGCCCTCGGCGTTCGGCAACCAGGCCCCCGACTCGGGCAACTCCGAGGTCCTCGCCATGGCCGGCACGGACGACCAGAAGGAGCAGTACCTGTATCCGCTGCTGGCCGGCGACCTGCGCTCGGCGTTCTCGATGACCGAGCCGGAGAACGCGGGCTCCGACCCGACGCTGCTCCAGACCACCGCGGTGCTCGAGGGCGACGAGTGGGTCATCAACGGCCACAAGTGGTTCTCCTCGAACGCCTCGGTGGCCGACTTCCTGATCGTCATGGCCGTCACGGACCCCGAGGCGCACAAGTACCAGCGCGCCTCGATGCTGCTCGTCCCCGTCGACACGCCCGGTGTGACGATCGTGCGCGACATCCCGACGATGGAGCACCCGTACGAGCACTTCGGCCGCATCGGGGGCCACTCGGAGATCCTCTATGAGGACGTGCGCGTGCCCAAGGACGCGCTGCTGGGGGCGCGCGGCGCCGGCTTCCTGATCGCCCAGCAGCGCCTCGGCCCGGGCCGCATCCACCACTGCATGCGCTGGCTCGGCGTCTCGCGCCGCGCCTTCGACATGCTGTGCGAGCGGGCGCTCACCCGCTACTCGCACGGCTCGCTGCTGTCGGAGAAGCAGACGGTCCAGAACTGGATCGCCGACTCCGCCGCGCAGATGCAGGCGGCGCGGCTGATGACGCTGCAGGCGGCCTGGAAGATGGACCGCGAGGGCGCCTCCGCGGCGCGCCAGGAGATCGCGCTGATCAAGTTCTACGGCGCCGGTGTGATGCACGACGTCGTCGACCGCGCGCTGCAGGTGCACGGCTCGCTCGGCTACTCGACCGACCTCCCGCTCGAGCAGATGTACCGCTTCGCGCGCGCCGCGCGGCTCTACGACGGGCCCGACGAGGTCCACCGCCAGAGCGTCGCCCGGCAGATCCTGCGCGGCTACGAGGCACCCGCCGACGGCGTGCCCTCCGAGCACGTGCCGACGCGCCGCGACGCGGCGCGGGCGCGCTTCGCGGACCTGCTGGAGACCGTGACGTCGAACGACTGATGAAGGGGCTCGCCATCGGCCTGGCGCTGGCCGCGCTGCTCGCGCTCGGCCTGGTGGTGGCCGCCGTGGGCGGGGCGTTCGACGACGACGAGGCCGTGCGCACGGCCTCGACCGCCCGCCTCAAGGTCGACCGCTTCGACAGCCGCCGCGCGTTCGCGGAGCTGCGCCGGCAGGTCGAGATGGGGCCGCGGCCCGCGGGCTCGGCGGCCTCGCGGAAGCTGGCCGCGCGGATCCGCCGCGCGCTCCCGCGCGGGCGCTACGAGCAGGTCCCCGGTGGGCTGCGCAACGTCGTCGGCCGACTGCCCGGCACCAAGCCGGCGGTGGTCGTCGCAGCCCACTACGACACGAAGAATCTGCCCGGCTTCGTCGGCGCCAACGACGGCGCGGGCGGCACCGCGGCGGTGCTCGAGCTGGCGCGCGTCCTCAGCCACACCAAGCGCCCCAAGGGCGCCCCGGAGCT
Organism: uncultured Solirubrobacterales bacterium; assembly: GCA_963787335.1. Classification (GTDB taxonomy): domain Bacteria; phylum Actinomycetota; class Thermoleophilia; order Solirubrobacterales; family Solirubrobacteraceae; genus DASQFQ01. The sequence goes on along the minus strand of CAWBCU010000027.1, from coordinate 53,431 downwards.
GCGCTTCGTGCTCTTCGACGGCGAGGAGGCGACCAACGACAAGGCCGACTTCCTCCTGTCAGGGGTGCGCGGGGCGAAGGCGTACGCGCGCCGCCATCGCGGCGAGCTGCGGGCGCTCGTGCTGCTCGACTTCGTGGCCGACAAGCACCTCAGCCTCCCGCGCGAGGAGGGGTCGGACCCGCGGCTGTGGGCGCGCCTGCGCGCCGCGGCCAAGCGCGTCGGCGCCGGATCGGCCTTCCCCGCCCGCACGCAGGGGCAGGTGCTCGACGACCACACCCCCTTCACGCAGGACGGCGTGCCCGCGATCGACCTGATCGACTTCGACTTCCCCTGCTGGCACAAGCGCTGCGACGACATGAGCGCGGTCTCGGCGCGCTCGCTCGACCTCAGCGGCGAGGCCGTGCTCGAGCTGCTGCGGACCTGGCGCTAGACGGTCAGTCCCTGTACCTGCCCACCGCGAGCGCGAGGATGAGGACCCGGCCCATTGAGGCCGCATCCCAGGCGCCTACACTGGCCATGATGGCTACCACGTCCCTGCCCACGCCCGAGCGTCTGCTGCTCGCCGCCCCGCGCGGCTACTGCGCCGGCGTCGACCGCGCCGTCCAGACCGTCGAGCGCGCGCTCGAGCTCTACGGCGCGCCGGTCTACGTGCGCAAGGAGATCGTCCACAACAAGCACGTCGTGGCCCAGCTGCGCGAGCGCGGCGCGATCTTCGTCGAGGAGCTCGACAGCTCGATCCCCGAGGGCGCGACCACCGTCTTCTCCGCCCACGGCGTCTCCCCGGCCGTCCACGCCGACGCCAAGGAGCGCAACCTCTTCACGCTCGACGCCACCTGCCCGCTCGTGACCAAGGTCCACGTGGAGGCGAAGAAGTTCGCCGCCGAGGGCTACACGATCGTCCTCATCGGCCACGCCGGCCACGAGGAGGTCGAGGGCACGATGGGGGAGGCGCCCGACCACATCGTGCTCGTCGAGACCGAGGCCGACGTCGACGCGCTCGAGGTCGGCGACCCGGAGCGGATCGCCTACATCTCCCAGACCACGCTGTCGGTCGACGAGACGCGCACGATCATCAACCGCCTGCGCGAGAAGTTCCCGAGCATCACCGGGCCGCGCACGGACGACATCTGTTACGCCACGACCAACCGCCAGGCCGCCGTCAAGCAGATGGCGACGGAGTGCGACCTCGTGCTCGTCATCGGGTCCCAGAACTCGTCGAACTCGCAGCGCCTCGTCGACGTCGCGCGCGACCTCGGCGCCCAGGCGCACCTGATCGACAACGAGGCGCAGGTCCGCGAGGAGTGGCTCGAGGGCGCGCGCGTCGTCGGCATCACCTCCGGCGCCAGCGCCCCCGAGGAGCTCGTGCAGCGCCTCGTCGCGTTCTTCCGCGCCCGCGGCACCGAGGACGTCTCGGAGTTCGAGGTCATGCGCGAGGACGTGCGCTTCATGCTGCCGAAGACCGTGCGGCAGGCCATCGCCGCGCGCGACAACTAGCCAGCTTCCCGCAACCAGGCCCTGATCTCGTCGCCGTGCTCGTCCAGCCGCGGCGGGCGGCGGCGCAGCGTGCCGACCGGCGGGCGGGCGAGCGGGACGCCGTCGGCCTCGAGGATCGGCTCCAGCCCCAGTGACTCCGCCAGCGCGTAGGCCTCGGAGACGCTGTTGATCGGGCCGACGGGGACGTTGGCCGCGCGCAGGACCTCGATCCAGTGCTCGGCCGGCTGCGTGGCGAAGACGCCGCCGAGCGCCTCGTCGAGCGCGTCGCGATGCGCGAGCCGCGCCGAGTTGGTGAGGAAGCGCTCGTCGCCCGGCAGGTCGGGGAGCCCGATGGCCTCGCACAGGCGCGCGAACAGGCGGTCGTTGCCGACCGCGAGCGCGAACGGGCGGTCGGCGGCCTCGTAGGTCTCATACGGCGTGATGCTCGGGTGGCGGTTGCCGCGGCGCGAGGGCTCGGCGCCCGCCGACACCCAGCCCGAGCCCTGGTTGAGCAGCGACGTCAGCACCGAGTCGAGCAGCGAGATCTCGACGTGGCGGCCGGCGCCGGTGCGCTCGCGCTCGACCAGCGCCGCCTCGATCCCGGCCACCGCGAGCAGCCCGCAGACGAGGTCCACGACCGCCGCGCCGACCTTCAGCGGCGGCCCGTCGGCCTCGCCGGTGACGCTCATGAGCCCGCCCATCGCCTGCAGCAGCAGGTCGTAGCCGGGCAGGCCGGAGGCGCGCTCGGAGGAGCCGAAGGCGGTGATCGAGCACGAGACGAGCCGCGGGTTGCGCTCGCGCAGCGCGTCGCCGTCGAGGCCCCACGAGGCCATCAGCCCGGGGCGGAAGGACTCGACCAGCACGTCGGCGCGCTCGCCGAGCGCCCGCGCCAGCTCGCGATCGCCCTCGTCCGAGAGGTCGAGCGCGACCGAGCGCTTGTTGCGGTTGAGGCCGAGGTAGTAGGTGGCATCGTCGCCGTGCCACGGCGGGCCCCAGGCGCGGGTGTCGTCGCCGCTGCCGGGGCGCTCGACCTTGACCACGTCGGCCCCGAGGTCGCCGAGCGTCATCGCCGCGAACGGGCCCGCGAGCACACGCGAGAAGTCGGCGACGAGCAGCCCGTCGAGCGGTCCGGCGGAGTCGGCCATCGGTCGCGCAGCCTAGTCTCAGACCCGATGCGAACGCTCGTCGTCTCCGATCTCCACCTCGGCTCCACGCGCGACGCCGACCTGCTGCGGCGGGCCGACCTGCGCGCGCCGCTGCTCGAGGCGGTGGCGCAGCACGACCGCCTGCTGATCCTCGGCGACGCCCTCGAGCTGCGCGAGGCGCCGCAGCGCGACGCCGCCGAGATCGCCGCCCCGGTGTTCGCCGACCTGGGCCGCGCGCTCGGCCCCGACGGCGAGCTGCTGATCGCCGCCGGCAACCACGACCACGGGCTCGTCGCGGGCTGGATCGACGGCCGGCTCCAGACCGAGCCGCCCGGCTTCCTCGGCCTCGAGCACCGGATCGCGCCCGCCGACGCCGGCCCGCTGGCCGCGCGGCTCGCCGAGCAGGCCGCTCCGGCGCGGGTCCAGGTCGTCTATCCCGGCGTGTGGCTGCGCGACGACGTCTACGCGATCCACGGGCACTACTCCGACCTGCACACGACCGTGCCGACCTTCGAGCGCCTGGCGGCCGGGGCGATGGCGCGCTGGGTCGTGCACCTGCCCGAGCACGACGCCTCCGCCGACGCCTACGAGGCCGCGCTGGCGCCGCTGTACGCGTGGATGCACACGCTCGTCCAGCGCTCGCAGAACGGGCCGATGACGGGCGGCGCGGGCGCGTCCGCGCGCGCCTGGGTGGCGCTCACGGGGGAGGGGCGGCGCAGCCATCCGTTCCGCGCCGCCGCGCTCGGCGCGGGCTATGCGGCCGCCGTCGCGGCGCTCAACGCCGCGGGCGTCGGGCCGATCGACCGCAACCTCTCAGGGCAGGCGCTGCGCCGCGGCGGGCTGCTGGGCATGCACGAGGTGCTGCGACGGCTCGACGTCACGGCACCATGGGTGCTGTGGGGCCACTCGCACCGCGCCGGCCCGTGGCCCCGCGACGACCGCTCGGAGTGGACGACCCCGGCCGGCACGCGGCTGCTCAACTCGGGCAGCTGGGTCTACCAGCCGCATTTCCTCTCCGGCGAGCCGAACCAGTCGCCCTACTGGCCCGGCACCGCGATCTCGGTCTCCGACGACGGCCCGCCCGAGCTGATCCGCCTGCTCGGCGACCGCAGTCACGACGAGCTCAAGGCACCCCGGGGGTGAAGCAGGTGGCGTGGCAGATCACGCCGTCGCCGATCTCCAGCTCGAGCACCCCGCGCGTGTGGCGCGGGTGCTCCAGCAGCGGGTACGCGCCCGGCCCGTCGACGGGGTGCCGCTTGCCGTTCGCGCGCACCTCGCCGCTGCCCTCGAGCACCGCCCAGACGCCGCCCGCCTCGTAGGGGCCGGAGTAGGCGCCGGGCTGGTCGGCCGTCTGGGCCGGCAGCAGGACGCCGGGGACGTCCTCGGGCCGCAGGGGCGGCACGAGCTCGCGCTCGACGCCGAGCAGCGTCCTGGATCTCGCGCTCGGTCTCGTCGTAGGCGCCCTCGCCGTAGTGCATCGAGTAGAGCGCCCCGGCGGTGTCCCAGAGGTAGCGCGCGGGCCAGCCCTCGTTGCCGTAGAAGTCCCACAGCTCGAGCCGCTCGTCGATCACGACGGGGTACTCGATGCCGAGCCGCTCGACGGCCGCGACGGCGGCCTCGGTGTCGCGCGCCGGCTCGAAGCCGCCGGCGTGGATCCCGATCACGCGCAGGCCGTCGTCCGCGTAGCGCTCATGCCACGCGGACAGGTACGGCAGCGTCCGCAGCGAGTTGACGCGGCAGAAGTCCCAGAACTCGACGAGCACCGGCCGGCCGAGCTGCTTGTCCATCCGCAGCGGCGCGACATTGACCCACCGCAGCTTGCCCGGGAAGGGGACGGCGGGGATGGCGTCGGGCGGGGCGCGCACGCGGCCGGACGCTAGCAGCGCAACTTTCGCGCCCTGGCGGGTTAATGGCTCAGTGCGGATAGGGTCCTCGCAACGGGCCACGTCTGCCCTCTCCCACGTACGAAATCTCCTGAGGAGGAGTCTTTGCGCAAGTACCTAGATCGTGGCGCTCGCCGCCATGCTCTCCATCGCCCTGGCGTCTGTCGCGTTCGCGCAGAATGCTGCTCCCGACGTCACCGCGAAGGTCACGCCCACCAAGTCGGGCACGAAGAAGAAGCCCAAGAACGCAACCCTGAAGCTGTTCGTCAAGAACAACCAGAACGACGCGACGGTGGACACCATCGTCGTCAACCTCGGCAAGCAGCTCAAGCTCAGCGGTAAGGGCTTCAAGTACTGCACCGCCGACACGCTCAACGCCCAGGGCAAGACGGCCTGCCCGTCCGGCTCGAAGGCCGGCAGCGGCACCGCCAACGCCGTCGTCGGTCCCGGCAAGGTGCCGCTCAAGTTCACCGTCGACGCCTACGTCGGCAGCAAGAGCAAGATCATCTTCTACACCCAGCAGGTCGGCGGCACCGTCCGCAAGGCGCTCGTTGGCACGGTGTCGAAGGGCAGCGGCAAGTTCGGCTCGAAGATCTCCATCAAGATCGACGACGACCTCCAGCAGCCGGCCCCCGGCGTGTTCTCGTCGCTGGTCGACCTGAACACGACGATCACGGCCAAGAAGGGCAAGAACTACCTGGTCAGCTCGATCGGCTGCAAGAAGAAGAAGCACGACATGGGCGTGAAGTTCAACTTCAACCCGAACGCGACGTTCCCGGCCGTCGGCTCCACCGAGGGCACCACGACGGCGAAGTGCAAGAAGTAGTCAGCTAGACACAGCACGACGCAGGCTGACGGCCCCGCTCCGGCGGGGCCGTCGTCGTTCTTAGACTCCTAACCCGCGTGCTCCCCGCACCCGTCTTCGCCCATGGCCTCGTCGGCCGGGCCGACCTGCCGATCCCCGAGGCGCTCTTCGCCGGCGCGGCGGCGCTCGTGCTGGTCGTTTCGTTCGTCGCGCTCGCGTCTCTGTGGTCGACCCCGCGGCTGCAGGAGCCGCGCGAGCGGCGGCTGGTGCGGCTGCCGGTCGCGGCCGACGTCGTGCTGGGGCTTGTCGGCGTGGTGACCTTCGCCGCGGTCGTGTACGCCGGGCTCGCCGGGACCGACTCGGAGCAGGACAACCTCGCCCCCCACATCGTCTTCGTGACGCTCTGGGTCGGCGTCCCGTTCGCCTCGCTGCTGTTCGGCGACATCTTCCGACTGCTCAGCCCGTGGCGCGCGATCGGGCGCGCGGTGGGGTGGGTGACGGCGCGCGTCTCCGCGGGCGACCCGCCGGAGGCGCTGACCTACCCCGAGCGAGTCGGGCGCTGGCCCGCGGTGGCCGGGATCGTCTTCTTCGGCGTCTGCGAGCTGTGCTGGGCGGGCGGTCGCGAGCCGCAGACGCTGGCGCTGCTCGGGCTCGCCTACCTCGTCGTCGCGCTGGTGGGGATGAGCCTCTACGGGGTCGAGCCGTGGACGCGGCACGCCGACCCCTTGGGCGTGTACTTCTCGGTCTTCGCCCTGCTCGCGCCGCTCGTCCGCCGCGAGGGGGTGCTCTACACGCGCGTGCCCGGCACCGGGGCGGTCGGGCTCGACCCCGTGTCGGGGACGGTCGCGGTCCTGCTCGCGGCGATCGGCATCACCGCGTTCGACGGCGCCAGCGGCGGGCCGCTCTTCAACGACGTGGCGCCGCACCTCCAGGACTTCTTCGGGAGCCTGGGCGCGAGCAAGGGAACGGCGCTCGAGCTGGCGTTCTGCGTCGGGCTCGCGTTCACGATCCTGTTCATCTCGGCGATCTACTGGGGCGCGATCCACGGGATGAGCCTGCGCGGGCTGCGGCGGCCGATGACGCGCATCGAGCTGGGCCGCTCGCTCGTGCACACGCTCGTGCCGATCGCCGCCGCCTATGTCGTCGCGCACTACTTCTCGCTGCTCGCCTACAACGGCCAGGACCTCTGGCGCCTCGCCTCCGACCCGCTGGGGGACGGCAGCGACCTGTTCGGCGGCGCGGCCTCCGGGATCGACTACTCCGTCGTCTCCGCGACGGCGATCTGGTACGTCCAGGTCGCCGCGCTCGTGACCGGCCACGTGATCGCGCTCGTGCTCGGCCACGACCGCGCGCTGGCGCTCTACGCGGATCCGAAGGAGGCGACGCGCTCGCAGATCGTCATGCTGGTGCTGATGGTCTGCTTCACCTGCCTCGGCCTCTGGCTGCTGTCGGCGGCCAACGGATGAGCGCCCCGCTCGTCTTCGCCCACGCGGGCCACTGGCTCGTCTCGCTGGCCTACATCGCGCCGCTGATCTTCCTCGTCGGCGTGATCCTCGCCGGCAAGGTCCGCGACCGCCGGGCCGGCTCCGAAGATCGGCACGAGTAACACGGAATTCCGCCAGGGGACATTTCGTCTTACGCACGTATCAGGCAACCGCCTGAGGCCCTCGTGCGAATGAGAGATGAGATGAGCACCCGCGAACTCAAAGTCCTGCTGGACCAGGTGCCCGACACCCGGGAGCTGATCGTGCGCCGCGAGGTCTCGCGCGGCCCTGCCTGGAACGCGCTCTACGACGCCTGGAACGACGCGCACGAGGAGTGCGAGGCCGCGTGGCGCACCTGGCGGTTCGGTGGCGGCCGCGAGGCCTACGTCGCCTACCGGGCGGCCGCCGATCGCGAGGACGCCGCGCAGGACGGCGTCGCGAGCGCCGCGAGCTAGGCGCCGAGCCGGCGCAGGTCGTGCTCGAGGTCCTCGGGGGTCAGCCTCGAGTGCGGGAAGCCGATCCGCTGCAGGCCCTTGCCGTCGACCAGCACCACGTAGGCGGAGTGGTCGAGCGTGCCGCGTTGCGGCGCGATGCCGTAGCCCTTCCACACCGGCGTCAGCTCGCGCTCGGAGCCGAGCACGAAGCGCATGCGGCCGGTCACGTGCTGCTCGAGCATGAACCGCTTCGCGTTCGCGGGCGTGTCGTTGGGCGGGTCGACGGAGACCAGCAGCACCGGCAGGTCCTTCCCGAGCCGGTCGAGCGCGCCGCGGATCGACTGCACCTGGCCCGGGCACGTGTCCTCGCAGGTGGAGTAGACGAAGGCCATCACGACCGTCTTGCCGCGGTACTCGGCCATCGAGACCGGCTTGCCGTCCTGGTCGCGGAGGCGGAACTCCGGCGCCGGGGCGCCGGGCGGGCGGATCGAGCCGGCGAACTCCGAGGTCGGCCGCGAGGGCTCGCTGCCGCTGCTGGCGGCGATCCAGACGCCCGCGACGGCGGCCGCGGCACACAGGCCGACCGTGGCGAGGGCGTAGAGGACGCGGGTCTGCACCCGCCCCAGATTAGGCCTCCGTCAGACCCCGGCGGATCGCGTACCGGACAAGTTCGACGCGGTCGCGCATCCCGAGCTTGCGCAGCAGGTTCGCGCGGTGGGACTCGACGGTCTTCTCGGCGAGGTGGAGGATCTCGGCGATCTGCTTGTTGGTGTGCGCCTCGGCGATCAGCTTCAGGACCTCCTGCTCGCGCGGGGTCAGCGGCTCGTCCGGGCCGGCGCGGTCGTCGCTCATCCAGTCGCGGATGAGCGAGCGCTCGACGGCGGTGGTGAGGAACGCCTCGCCGCGGTGGACGGCGCGCATCGCGCCGATCAGGGCGTGGTCGACCTCGCGCTTGAGCACGTAGCCGGACGCGCCCGCCTTCAGCGCGTCGAAGACGTAGCGCTCGTCGTCGTGCATCGAGAGCACGAGCACCTGCGTGTTGGGCATGTGGGACCGGATCTCGCGCGCGGCCTGCAGGCCGGTCATGCGCGGCATCGAGACGTCCATGACGCAGAGGTCGGGCTTGGAGGCGAGCGCCTGCTCGAACGCGTCGACGCCGTCCTCGGCCTCGGCGATGACCTCCATGTCCGGCTGTCGATCGATCAAGAGGCGCAGCCCGCCACGGACGATGCCGTGGTCGTCGGCGATCAGAATCTTCATGTTGCTCCCATCGTGAGTTCGATCGTGGTGCCTTCGTTCGGCGCCGAGAAGAGGGCGAGGTTGCCGCCGACCAGCAGCGCGCGCTCGCGCATGCCGGACAGGCCGAGGCCACCGGGGCGGCCACGCGGCCGGCCGTTGCGGCCGACGCTGCCCGGGCCGGGGTCGAAGCCGGCGCCGTCGTCGGAGATGCGCAGGATCGTGCGGCCGACGAAGGAGAGCTGGACGCGCACGTGCGAGGCCTTCGCGTGCTGGGCGATGTTGGAGAGGCTCTCCTGCGTCACGCGGTAGATCACGAGCTGCTCCTCGTCGGTCAGCGAGGGCACCTCGCCGTGGCGCGAGAAGCGCGCGTCGATGCCGGTGCGCTGCGCGAAGTCCTCCACCTGGGAGGCGAGCGCGGGGACCAGGCCGTGGTCGTCGAGCGCCGTCGGGCGCAGCTGGCGCGCGAGCTGCAGGAGCTCCTCCATCGCCTGGTTGGCGAGGCGCTTGGTCTCCTGGAGCTCCGGGCGCAGCGCGAGCGGCGCGTCCATCGTGGTCGCCTCGAGCCGCAGCAGGATGCCGGTGAGCGCCTGGTTGACCTCGTCGTGGAGGTCCTGGGCGATGCGCGAGCGCTCCTGCTCCTGGCCGCGCAGCACGGCGCGGCCGGCCTGGCGGCGCTCGTCCTCGATGCGGCTGAGCATGCGGTTGAAGCCGGTGGTGAGCTTCTGGACCTCGCGGGCGGCCCAGCGCGGCGGGCTGGCGCGCATGCCGGGGGCGTTGAGGTCGACCTGGTCCATCGTCTGCACGAGGCGCTCCATCGGCTCCAGGCGGCGGCGGATCAGCAGCGAGTTCAGGAGCACCGCGCTGAAGACCGCGAGCGCGAGCAGCAGCAGCCCCTCGCCGCTGGTGGCGTCGCCGAGCTGGTCGCGGGTGATCCCGACCGCCACGATGGCGGTCATGCCGACCAGCAGGGAATTGACGGCGAGGACCTGGGTGAGGAGTGTGCGCGTGCGCATCACTGCTCCTATCGGCCATCCGTCCAGGGAGCCTTATGGGGGCGGCACACGATCTTCCCGCTATCCTTTCTGAAGTGTTGAAACCTGACCGGGAACGAGTGATTTCATGAGCCCAACCGGAGCGGAGGTCATCCGGAAGATCCGCAGCCAGGTCGAGGAAGTCGACCCCTCGGAGGTGCGCGAGCACCTCGGCAACGGCGTCGTCCTGGTCGACGTGCGCGAGTCCGAGGAGTGGGACGCCGGCCACATCCCCGGCGCCAAGCACGTCCCGCGCGGCTACCTGGAGTCACGGATCGAGGGCGCGGTCGCCGATCGCGACCAGCGCGTCGTCATCTACTGCGCCTCCGGCCAGCGCTCGGCGCTCGCCGCGAACACCCTGCGCGAGCAGCTGGGCTACGAGAACGTCGCCTCCATGAACGGCGGCATCACGCTGTGGAAGGACCGCGGCTACGACGTCGAGGTCCCGAAGTCGCTCACCAAGGAGCAGCGCGAGCGCTACTCGCGCCACCTGCTCGTGCCCGAGATCGGGCTCGAGGGCCAGACCAAGCTGCTCGAGTCCAAGGTGCTGCTGCTCGGCGCCGGCGGGCTCGGCTCCCCGACCGCGCTCTACCTCGCGGCGGCCGGCGTCGGCACGCTCGGCATCGTCGACGACGACGAGGTCGACCTCTCCAACCTCCAGCGCCAGGTCATCCACACCACCGACCGCATCGGCGTCGCGAAGGTCGACTCCGCGGAGGAGTCGATCAAGGCGATCAACCCCGGCGTCGACGTCAAGAAGTACAAGGTCCGCCTCGACGCCTCCAACATCATGGAGATCATCGAGGGCTACGACGTGATCGTCGACGGCGTGGACAACTTCCCGACGCGCTACCTGCTCAACGACGCGACCGTCCGCCTCGGCATCCCGGTCGTCTCGGCCTCGATCCTCGGCTTCGACGGCCAGCTCTCCGTCTTCGCGCCCCACGAGGGCCCGTGCTACCGCTGCCTCTACCCGGTGCCGCCGCCGGCCGACATGGCCCCGTCCTGCGGCGCCAACGGCGTCCTCGGCGTGCTCCCGGGCACGATGGGGCTGCTCCAGGCGACCGAGGTCATCAAGCTCGTGACCGGCGCCGGAGAGCCGCTGATCGGCCGCCTGCTGCTCTACGAGGCGCTCGGCGCGACGTTCACCGAGCTCAAGGTCCGCCGCGACCCCGAGTGCGCGATCTGCTCGAAGGACCCGTCGGAGATCTCCGACGACGAGCTGGGCGTGTTCCCCGACTACGAGGCGTTCTGCGCCGCGGCGGGCTAGGGTCTCCGCCCCTATGGCCACCGTGAAGATCCCACCCGTGCTGCGCCCCTCCGTGGGCGGCGAGAAGGAGGTGCAGGCTGCCGGCGGCGACGTCGGCGCGGTCCTGGCATCCCTCGCCGAGCAGCACCCCGACACCCAGTCCCAGCTCTTCTCGGGCGAGGGACAGCTCAATCGCTACGTCAACGTGTACCTCAACGACGAGGACGTCCGCGTCCTCGACGGGCTGGACACGACCGTGTCGGAAGGCGACACGCTCGTGATCCTGCCGGCCATGGCCGGCGGCTGATCAACTCGCGGGAATAATCGCGGCGTTGCGGCGTCTGGGGGGATATGCGACCCCTGCTGCTGACCGCTGCCATCGCCCTCCTCCTCGCGACGCCGGTAGCGGCGTCGGCCGCCGACTTCAAGAACGGCGACGTCCTCGTCGGGACCAGCACCGGCGAGTACAACGTCTATGACAACGGCGGCACCCTGCTCGAGACGATCGACCAGGCGGTCGCCGCTTCGGGTCTGCGCGAGGCGGTCGACTGCGCGTTCGACCGCAGCGGCGTCCTCTACACGACCGCCTTCCGCTCCTCGCAGCTCATCCGCTTCCTCGGCCCGGCGCCGCACACCAGGCTCGCGCCGGTCCCGACCGGCGCGTCGCCGGAATCCGTCAGCTTCGCCCGCGACGGCAGCTTCTACGTCGGCCACCAGGGGAACCCGAGCTCGCTGCGCAGGTTCAGCGGCGCCGGGACGCCGATCGCCACCTTCTCCCCGGCCCGTCCCGCAGCTCTGATCGACCTCTCGGCCGACCAGCGCACGGTCTTCTACACCGACCGCACCATCCCGACGCCGCCGGTCGTGCACCGCTTCGACGTCGAGGCCGGCGTGGACCTCCCCGACTTCGCCAACCTTGGCGGCACCGATCGGATCGCCGATCTCAAGCTCCTCCCGCCGGGCGACGGCAGCGGCGGCGCGATCATCGCGCAGACCACGACGATCAAGCGCGTGAACGGGAACGGCGACGTCGTCGCCACCTACGACCGCGCCGGCGAGGACTCGTGGTTCGGGATCGCGCTCGACCCCGACGGGCGTTCGTTCTGGGCCCAGACCAACAGCCCGGGCAACGTCTACCGCTTCAACATCGCCACCGGCGCCGTCGACCGCGGCCCGCTCCCCTCCGCCGCCAGCGCGTTCGGGATCTGCGTCAAGGGCAGCCGCACGGCGGCGTTCGACAACGCCGTCCCGAGCGTCTCGATCTCCACGCCGGCCCAGGGCGCGACGTTCCAGCAGGGCGAGGACGTCAAGGCCGCGTTCAGCTGCGAGGACGACCGCTTCGGCACCGGCATCGACCGCTGCACGGGAACCGTCCCGGCCGGCGCGTCGATCGACACCGGGAGCCCTGGCACGAAGACCTTCACCGTCGAGGCCGTCGACCGGGCCGGCAACAGCGCGACGGCATCGCGCACCTACACCGTCGCGGCACCCCCGCCGCCGCCTCTGCCGCCGGTCGAGCTGAAGCGGATCCTCGTCACGCTGTCGAGCAACTTCCCGTCCGTCGGCAAGACGATCCGGTTCACCCGCCTCGTCGTCAAGGACGTGCCCAGGGGGTCGACCGTCACCGCGACCTGCCGGACGAAGCAGGGCCGCCGCTGCCGCGGCATCAGCAAGTTCACCAAGCGCAACGCCCGTGGCAGCGTGAGCCTCAAGCGCTTCCTGCGCAAGACGCTGCGGGCGGGCACGGTGATCGAGGTGCGGGTCACGAAGCCGGGCAGGATCGGCGCCGTCAAGCGCCTCACGGTCCGCCGGGGCAAGAACCCGACGATCAAGACGAGCTGCCTGCCGCCGGGCGCGAAGCGCCCCGCCCGCTGCTGAGCACCCCCGCGGACACCGGGTGGCCCTCCTGTGAGGGCTCCCGGTCGTCCGTAGCTTCGGTGAGGACATGGATCCCACCACCTTCTATGCCGCCCTGGTGGTCACCGCGCTCGTGATCCTCGCCGTCGCGATGCTGCTCTCGCCCAGCGCCAAGCGGCGCTGCCCGAACTGCGAGCGCGACGTCGCGCTCGGCGCGCGGTCCTGCCGCTGCGGCTACGCGTTCAGCTGACCCGCCGGGAATAGATTCCCCGCGGGTGCGTCTCCGGAGGTAACGTCGTGACCCGAACGGAGGAGCTCCCTTGCCGCAGACGATCGTGCTCGGCGCCGGCCCATGCGGACTGGCCGCCGCGATGATGCTGGCGCGCGACGGGCATCGCGTCACCGTGCTCGAGCGCGACCCCGCGCCCGTGCCCGAGGGCCCCGCGGCCGCGTGGGAGGAATGGGGCCGCGCCGGCGTGGCGCAGTTCCGCCAGGCGCACTTCATCCAGGCCCGCGGCCGCCACGTCCTGGCCGCGGAGCTGCCCGACACGCTCGACGCGCTCGAGGGCGCCGGGGCGCTGCGGCTCGACCTGGTGGCGCGCCTGCCGCCCGCGATCACCGATCGGGAGCCGCGACCGGGCGACGAGCGGCTGGTGACCACGACCGCGCGGCGACCGACGCTCGAGCAGGTGCTCGCGCGCGCCGCCGAGGAGGAGCCGGGCGTCGACGTCCAGCGCGGCGTCGCGGTCAGCGCGCTGGAGGCGCGGCGCGCGGGCGGCCGCCTCCACGTCACCGGCGTCCGCGACGAGCAGCGGGCGGGCGTGGCCCGCGGACCTCGTCGTCGACGCCATGGGCCGGCGCTCGGCGCTGCCCGGGCTGCTCGCCGACGCGGGCGGCGACCCCGTCTACGAAGAGGCCGCGGAGGGTGGCTTCCTCTATTACACGCGCTACTTCCGCGCCGCCGACGGCCGCCTGCCGGTCCCGCGCGGGCCGATCAACAGCCATCTCGGGTCGTTCTCGCTGCTCACGCTCCCGGCCGACGCGGGCGTCTGGTCCGTGACGGTCTACGCCGCGTCCGGGGACCGGCCGCTCAAGGGGCTGCGCGACGTCACGCGCTGGACCGCGCTCGTGCGCGCCTGCCCGCTCCACGCCCACTGGCTCGACGGCGAGGCGCTGACGGAGGTCATGCCGATGGGCGGCGTCGTCGACCGCTACCGGCGCTACAGCGGGACGGCCGGGATCGTGAGCCTCGGCGACGCCTGGGCGTGCACGAACCCGTCGCTCGGCCGCGGGATCTCGCTCGGCCTCGTCCACGCGGCGCTGCTGCGCGCGGCCGTGCGCGAGCACGACGACCCCGCGCTCCTCGTCGACGCGTTCGACGAGGCGACCGAGCGCGAGCTGACGCCGTGGTACCGCGCCACGGTCGCCTTCGACAAGGCGCGGCTCGAGGAGATCGCGGCGATCCGCCGCGGCGCCGAGCCGCCCGCCCCGGCGGCCGAGGACGTCGCCGGCCGCGTCCGCGCGGCGCTCCCGCTCGCGATGACCCGCGACCCGGAGGTGTTCCGCGCCGGCCTCGAGATCGCGAGCTGCCTCGCCCTGCCCCAGGAGGTGTTCGCCCGCCCGGGCCTCGCGCAGCGGGTGCTGGAGGCCGCCGGCGGCGAGGTCGGGACCCTCCCCGGCCCGGACCGCGAGCAAGTGCTTAAGCTCGTCGCCTGAACGACTCGCTCTCCCCACGGGCTCTGAACCGCGCGCTGCTCGCGCGCCAGGGCCTGCTGGAGCGCACGGACGGGCCGGCCGCCGCGATGCTGGAGCGGCTGGTCGGGATGCAGGCGCAGGTGCCGTCGAACCCCTACGTCGCGCTGTGGGCGCGCCTGCGGGATTTCGACCCGGCCGAGCTCAGCGACCTGATCGCCGGCCGCGACGCGGTGCGGGCGCAGCTGATGCGCTCGACCATCCATCTCGTCAGCGCCCGCGACGCGCTCGCGCTGCACCCGCTCACCGCGCCCGTGCTCGCGCGCACGTTCGCGGGCCAGGCGCAGTTCCTGAAGGCGATGGTCGCGGCCGGCGTCGAGCTCGAGCCGGTGGTGGCCGCGGGGCGCGAGCTGCTCGCCGAGGCGCCGCGCACGCGCGCGGAGCTCGCCGCCGCGCTCGGGCCGCGCTGGCCGCAGGTGGCGCCCGCGACGCTCGCCCAGGCCGTCACCTTCAGCTGCGCGCTCGTCCAGGTGCCGCCGCGCGGGTTGTGGGGCGAGAGCGGCGCGGCGCGCTGGGCCCTGACCGAGGCGTGGCTCGGCGCCGCGCCGGACGCCGAGCCGTCGCTCGACGCCGTCGTGCTCCGCTACCTCGCCGCCTTCGGCCCCGCGACCGCCGCCGACATCCGCACCTGGTCGGGCTTCACCGGCCTGCGACCGGTGATCGAGCGGCTGCGCCCGCAGCTGCGCAGCTTCCGCGACGAGCAGGGCCGCGAGCTGCTCGACGTCCCGGACGCGCCGCTCCCCGATCCCGACACCCCCGCGCCGCCGCGCTTCCTGCCCGAGTACGACAACCTCGGCCTCTCCCACGCCGACCGCGCGCGGCTCTTCAACGGCCTCGGCCCGGCGCCGCCGTTCCCGACCGGGACCTGGATCGGCCCGCTCTACGCCGACGGCTTCTTCCGCGCGTGGTGGAAGGTCGACCGAGGACGACGGCATGGCCACGCTCACGATCGACCGCTTCACCCCGTCCGCGAGCGATCCCGCCGGGACGCAGGACGCGATCGCCGCCGAGGGCGAGCGCCTGCTCCGCTTCGTCGCGCCGGAGGCGACCGCTCAGCGGGTGGACTTCACGGGACCACCATCGGCTTGACGCTGGCCGGGTCCTCGCGCCCGACCTTCAGCGCCGCCTCGGCCTCGTCGAGCCCGTAGTGCCCGGTGATGATCGACTTGAGGTCGACCTTGCCCGACGCCGCCAGCGCGATCGCGGTGGGGTACGTGTTGGCGTAGCGGAAGGTGCCGGTGACCCACAGCTCGCGGCCCTGGATGAGGCTCAGCGGCAGCGTGCCCTCCTCCTCCGGGCCCATCCCGACCAGCACCGCGACACCCGCCGGGCGCAGCGCCTTGATGCCCTCCATCATCGCGCCGGGGTGCCCGGAGCACTCGATCAGCGCGTCGACCTCGAGGTCGAGGCCCTCCTGCGGGGTCAGCGTCCGCGTCGCGCCGGTGCGGCGGGCGACCTCGAGCCGCTGCTCGTTGACGTCGGAGACGGTGACCTCGGTGGCGCCGAAGGCCAGCGCGCACTGGGCGGCGAGGATGCCGATCGGCCCGGCGCCGGTCACCAGCACGCGGTCGCCCGCGCTCACCGACGCCTTCCGGCACGCCCAGATGCCGACCGAGAGCGGCTCCATCAGCGCGCCCTCCTCGTCTGAGAGCGAGTCGGGCAGCCCGAACGCGTAGTCCTCGTGGATCGGCACGAACTCGGCGAACGCGCCGTCGATCGGCGGGGTCGCGAAGAAGACGACGTCGACGCAGAGGTTGTAGCGGCCGGCCCGGCACTCGCGGCAGCGCCCGCACGGCACGCCCGGCTCGAGCGTCACGCGGTCGCCGACGGCGTGCTTGGTCGCGCCCTCGCCGAGCTCGACCACGTGGCCGGCCGACTCGTGGCCGAGGATGAGCGGCGCCTCGACGATGTAGGGGCCGATGCGGCCGTGCTCGTAGTAGTGGACGTCGGAGCCGCAGACCCCGACGGCGGTGATCTGGACGAGCACCTCGCGCGGGCCCGGGGTGGGGCGGTCGCGCTCCTCGATCCGGACGTCGCCGGGCGCGTGCAGGACGGCGGCCCTCATTCGCCCGTCACCGCCCCGAGCGTCAGGCCGGTCACGAGCCAGCGGCGCACCACGAGCCCGACCACGATCATCGGCGCCACCACGATCGTGCCGATCGCGGTCAGCTGGCCCCAGTCGATCTCGGTCTGCGTCACGAGCTGCGACGCGGCGATCGGGAGCGTCTGCGAGTCGGGCCCCGAGAACGTCGAGGCGAACGCATAGTCGTTCCAGGAGAACACGAGGCACAGAACCGTAGTGGTTGCGATGCCCGGGAGCACGAGCGGCAGCGCGATCTTCCTGAACGCCGTCCAGCGGCTCGCCCCGTCGACCATCGCCGCCTCCTCCAGCGCCGGCGGCAGCCCGGCGAAGAACGCGTTCATGATCCAGATCGCGAACGGCAGGTTGAAGGT
This sequence comes from uncultured Solirubrobacterales bacterium, assembly GCA_963787335.1. Lineage (GTDB taxonomy): Bacteria > Actinomycetota > Thermoleophilia > Solirubrobacterales > Solirubrobacteraceae > DASQFQ01. The sequence goes on along the minus strand of CAWBCU010000027.1, from coordinate 36,625 downwards.
CAGGTAGGCGACGATCAGCCCCCATGTCGTGCCGAGCAGCCCGGTGCCGCGGAAGATCACGAACAGCGGCAGCACGACCGCGGCGATCGGCGCCATGCGCGTCGAGATGATCCAGAACGAGACGTGGTCCTTGCCGCGGAACTGGCTGCGGGCGAGCCCGTAGCCCGCGAGGCAGCCCAGCCCCACCGCGATCAGCGTCGACACGCCCGCGGCGATGATCGAGTTGACCGCGTAGCCGCCGATGTCGTTGGCGCCCCCGAACAGGGCCGAGTAGTTCTCGAAGGTCGGCTTGAAGGCGATGCTCGGCGGGCTCGCCGTCAGCTCGTCCTCCGGCTTGAGCGAGGACATGACCATCCACGCCAGCGGCACGACGGTCCACAGCAGGATCACCCCGATCAGCACGCGCACGCCGATGCGGCCGCCCTTCATTTCGCCAGCCCCCTCTTGTGAAGCGTCTTCAGGAACAGGTTGGCGACGAGGATCGACACCGCCAGCATCGACAGCCCGATCGCCGCCGCGTAGCCGAGGTCGAAGAAGCGGAAGGCCGTGTCGTAGAGGCGGATCGGGACGATCTTCGTCGCGTCCGCCGGGCCGCCGTTGGTGGTGTTCTGGATGATGTCGAAGTAGCGGATCGCGTCCATCGAGCGGATCAGCAGGGCGACGACGATCACGCCCGCGATCATCGGCAGCACGATGTGGCGCAGGCGCTGCCAGTACGTCGCGCCATCGACCTTCGCGGCCTCGAGCACCTGGCCCGGCATCGACGCGAGCCCGGCCAGCACGATCAGCGCGATCAGCGGCGTCCACTGCCACACGTCCATCAGCGTCACCGCCGCGAACGCCGCCTTGGTGGAGCCGAGGATGTCACCGGTGTAGAGCCCGGTCTCCTTCAGCACCCAGGCGTAGAGGCCGTAGGTCGAGTCGGTCAGGAAGCGCCCGAGCAGGCCGACGATCACGGGCGCCATGAACATGGGCATCAGGATCAGCGAGAGCGCGATGTTCTTGCCCCACACCATCTCGTGCACGCACAGCGCGATCGCGATCCCGAGGATCAGCTCGAGCCCGACCGTCAGGACGAAGTAGAGGATCGAGCGGATCCAGCTCGAGGCGACGGCGGAGTCGCTGAACAGCCGCGTCCAGTTGTCCAGCCCGGCCCAGTGGAAGCTGATCCCGCCGATCAGCCCCACCCGCGAGAAGCTCATGACGATGATGTAGATGAAGGGGAAGAGCGAGAGCGCGGCGAGCAGGATCAGCGCGGGCGTGAGCATGCGGCCCTCGAACGAGAACCGCGAGCCGCGGCGCTGGGGCTGCTTCGCCGCGGGTTCGGCCGTGCTCCTGCCGTTGCCGCTGCTGCCGGTCTGGCTGCGCTCCGCGGTGCCGGTGGCCATCAGGCGTTCCTCAGGGCGTCGGCGTTGTCGATGGCCTTCTCGAAGCCCTCTTTGGAGTTGGCCATGCACTTCTCCGGGCCCTGCTGGCCGGCGAGCATCTTCGAGAGCTGCGTGAAGATCGCCGTGTCGCACTCGTTCCAGGCGGCGATCTTCGGGCGCAGGCCGATGTTCTCGGGCTTCCACGCCTCGAACACCGCGTCGGCCGTGAGGATGTTCGGCATCTTCGACGGCGGCTTGCGGGCCTCCTCGACCTCCGGCAGCTTGTAGACCGAGTCGCGCGTCGGCGTGCCGCCGCCGACCTCGCTCTTGAGGTTGGCGAGCTGCGTGTCCTTCGAGCTCGCCCAGTTGACGAACAGCCAGGCGGCCTTCTGCTCCTTCTTCGGGGACGTGGCGTTGATCCCGATCCCCGTGCCTCCGTACATGTTCGCGCTGCGCTTGGGCCCGCGGGGGAGGCGCGCGTAGCCGACCTTGCCCTTGAGGTTGGAGTCCTCGTTGCCGGCCGCGAACTCGTGCCAGTTGACGGCCATCGCCATCTGGCCCGCGGCGAACGCGCCGCCGAGCCCGTCCCAGTCCCAGCCGAGGCTGCCCGGGTGGGCGATCGACACGAGCCGGCGGTAGACGTCGGCGGCCTCGATCGCCTCGTCGGAGTCGAGCATCGGCTCGCCCGGGTCCGAGGAGCCGAGCCGCCCGACCGTGTCGCCGTCCTTGAAGTAGTCGCCGCCGTAGGCCCACAGCACGTTGGAGAAGTCGTTCATCAGCGAGTCGTGCTGCTTGGCCTGGTGGCCGTGGCCGTAGGGGACCTTGGTCTCGTCGGCGTGGTCCTTGAACCACTTGGAGGTCTTGTAGAACTCCTCCCACGTCGACGAGTCCTTGGGCGTGGGGTCGAAGCCGAGGTCCTGCTTCATCTGGTCCCCGTGCTTCTCGAACAGGTCCTTGCGGTACTGCCAGATCATCGTCGGCGCGTCGTAGGGCAGCGCGTACAGCTTGTCCTTGTCGACGAAGCGCCCGGCGGCGTCGAGCTGGGTGGGGATGAAGTCGTTGACGTCGTCGAGCTTCGGCAGGCTCTCGTCGTCCATCATCGTGTTGAGGTCGACCAGCGCCTCGTGGTAGGGCGCGAGGATCTGGTACGGGTCGGCGTAGACGAGCTGGTAGGCGCCCTGGCCGGACGCGAAGTCGAGCGCGACCTTCTGCACCAGCGCCGTCAGCTCGAGCTGGGTGATCGTGATGTCGATCCCCGTCAGCTTCTTGAACGGCGCGAGGTTCGCCGCGATCGCCGAGGTGGGCGCCGTGTTCTCCGAGATGAAGTTCAGCGTCGTGCCGGCGAACTGCTTCCACTCGTCGCCCGGCACCGGCTTGGCGGTGTTCTCCGGGCCTCCGCAGCCGCCGAGCCACAGCGCGGCGCCTCCGGCACCGGCCATCTTGAGCACTTCCCTGCGTGAATACGACATTGCCCCGCCTCCTTGGAGCTGGGGCGTACCCCATGCCATGCATGGGATAACCCCGCTGAGGCTATACTTTCTGAAGTGGCGCCTTCGGAGCTACAGAACCGCCCCTGCGGCGGTCGCTACGGCGACATCATCCAGGCCATCGGCAATACGCCGCTGGTCGAACTGAAGCGTCTTTCGCCCAAGCCGGGCGTGCGCATCTGGGCCAAGCTCGAGTCCCACAACCCGACCGGCTCGATCAAGGATCGCGTCGCGCGCTCGCTGATCGAGGACGCCGAGGAGCGGGGGGCGATCGCGCCCGGCCAGACCATCCTCGAGCCGACCTCCGGCAACACCGGCATCTCGCTCGCGATGATCTGCTCGCGCAAGGGCTATCCGCTGAAGGTCGTCATGCCCGACAACGTGACGCCCGAGCGCACCCAGCTGCTGAAGATGTACGGCGCGGAGATCGTGTCCTCGCCGGGCTCGAAGGGCTCCAACGGCGCGGTCGAGATGGCGCTCGAGATGGCCGCCGCCGACGCGAGCTACTTCATGCCCTACCAGTACGGCAACGCCGCCAACCCGGCCGCGCACTACAACGGCACGGCGCCCGAGATCCTCGAGGAGCTCGACGAGATCGCCGCCTTCGTGGCGGGCCTCGGCACCGGCGGCACGCTGATGGGCGTGGGCCGGCGGCTCAAGGAGGAGCGCGAGGGCATCAAGATCGTCGCGGCCGAGCCGATGCAGGGCGAGCCGGTGCAGGGCCTGCGCTCGCTCGACGACGGCTTCATCCCGCCGATCATCGACCTCTCCCTGCTCGACCGGAAGATCTTCGTCACCAACCGCGACGCGATCATCTGGACCCGCCGCCTGCTCGACGAGGAGGGCATCTTCGCCGGCGTCTCCTCGGGCGCCATCGCGTCGATCGCGGTGCGCATCGCCAACGAGCTCGACGAGGGCAACGTCGTCTTTATCGTCTGCGACGACGGGTGGAAGTACCTTTCTTCAGGGATCTACACTCGTCCCGTGGACGAGATCGAGAATCTCGACTCCACCGTGTGGTGGTGAACCGGAAGGATCGCAATGCCCTTCAGCGTCGGCCCAATGGAACTCGTCCTCGTCCTGGCGATCGCCTTGATCGTCCTGGGCCCCAAGCGCCTGCCAGAGGCCGGGAAGGCGCTCGGCAAAGGGCTGCGGGAGTTCAAGGACTCCGTCAGCGGCATCGGGCAGCGACGACGACGACGAGGACGAGGGCGAGCCCTCTGCGCTCAAGCGGGACGCGGACAGCACCGCGACTCCGCATTAGTGCAGCTCGACCGCGCCCTGCTGGACCAGATCGTCGCCCAGGCGCACGCCGAGGCGCCGAACGAGTGCTGCGGGATCATCGCCACCGAGGCCGGGAAGGCCGTCGCGGTGCATCCGGCCAAGAACGCCGCGGCGTCGCCGCTGCGCTACGAGATGGACGGGATGGAGCAGTACAAGATCCAGACCGCGATCGAAGACGCCGGGCACGAGCTCGGGGCGATCTACCACTCGCACACCCGCACCCCGCCGTTCCCGTCGCAGACGGACATCAACCTCGCGTTCTATCCCGAGGCGCTCTACGTGATCGTCGGTGTCGCGGGCGAGGAGCCCGACGTGCGCGCCTTCCGGATCGTGGAAGGCGAGGTGAGCGAGCAGGCCCTCGAGGTGGTCGGATGAGCGAGGCGCTGATCTGCGCGTCGTGCGCGACGCCGCACCCGCTCACCGAGCGCTTCTGCCCCGACTGCGGGCTGCCGCTCGTGCATGCCCCGGAGGTCGCCGCCGCAGCCCCGGTCTTGACCTCCGCCCAGGAGCGGGCGCGCAAGATCCAGGCGCGTTACGCCGAGGGGCCGCTGGTCAGGATCGCCGCCGCTCGCCACCAGTCCGAGGCCGAGCTGCTGCAGGGCATGCTGCTCGAGGAGGGCATCCCGTCGCTGACCCGCCGCTCGGGCGGCTTCGACGTCCCCGACTTCCTCGCCGCCGGCCCGCGCGACATCTTCGTCCCGGAGTCGGGCGCGCTCGCCGCGCGCGAGGCGCTCGGGACGACCGCGCCGGTTGTGGCTTCGCCGCGGCGCCCGGCGGCACCATGGGTCCGTGCGCTGGCGGCGGCTTTGGCCGTGCTCCTGATCGCCATCGTCGCGGCGGGCGTGGTCACGGCGGTGTGGCCGTGATCTGGCTCCGCTACGTGCTCCCGGGCGTGCTCGTGTTCGCGGGCTTCGTCTGTCTGTTCGTCGCCGACGACGGGATCAAGTGGGACGGCTTCGCGATGCTCGTCGGCGCGGGCCTGGCGGTGCTGCTGATGAACGTGCTGTTCCGCTTCGGGGCGGTCGGAGACGACGAGCGCCAGGCGGAGGACGACGCGCGCGAGTACTTCACCAAACACGGTCACTGGCCGGACGAGAAGCCCTAGCCTAATCGGGGGAGCAGTGCTTTGGCGCCCGGGGAGGACTTCGGCTAGGGTCGGCTGAGTCGAGCCGGAGGTGGGGTCATTTTCGCGCCAGCGCACCGGACCGCGGACGTGGAGAGTACGCAGCGGCCCGTCGTGCCCGGATCGCGGCCGGCGGCTGCGATCGAGCTGTTGACGTTGCAGCGCGCGGCCGGCAACCGCGCCGTCGCCCGGCTGGTCACCCGAGCGCTGCTGCAGCGCAACGGGACGCCGAAGGAGCGCCGCGAGAAGCATCCGGTCGGCCTGGCGGGCACGGGCACGTTGGCCGACTTCAAGGCGGTGATCGACAAGGAGATCAGCTCGCTGAACTGGCAGGACTCGACGATCGCGGAGTACGAGGGGGCGGCCTCCGTGCGGACGATCCACGCCGAGCTGAACAAGCTCATGCGGAACATCCCGGTGCCGTCGACCGCGCTGGAGCTCGGGGGAGCGCGCTGGGGCGCGTTCAGCCCCCGCGACTGGAAGATGCGCATCGGCATTGACGAGCACTCGCAAAAGCGGATCGACAAGAACACGCTCAAGGAGTTCCTCGTCACGCTGTACCACGAGAGCCGCCACGCCGAGCAGGCCTTCGTCGAGGTCCGCCACTTCCTCACTCAGCAGCCGGACCTCACGTTGCAGCAGCTCCAGATGCAGCACCGGATCGTCATCGCCGACAAGGCGTTCGCGCTCGCGAAGGACATGGCGCAGCAGTCGATCGGGATGACGGCCGGCCACCGGGCGCTGCTCGACTTCCTCCACCAGAAGGAGGGGATGGCGACCGACACCGAGGCCCGCGACTACATCCGCAAGCTCAACAAAGGGCCGGTCAACCCGCAGCTGGAGGCCACGGCGCTCGGCTCGGCATCGCCGCGCGACTTCGGGGCGGCGATCGTCAACGCCGCCTACGACCGGGCCAAGACGCGCTGCCGGATCGTCAAGCGGTGGATCGACGCGTACAACCGCGTGGAGCCGCGGGACGCCGACGACGTCAACGACACCTCCGGCGACGGCCTGATCGATCCGCTCCGCCGCGCATCGCTCGCCTACGCGCAGCACCACGGCAGGCGCGAGGAGTTCCTCAAGACGTACTGGGAGTACCTGGTGCGTCGTCGCTTCCAGGCGCTCTCGGAGTTCGACGCCGCGTTCCGGGCCTACTCGGTGAACAACCCGACGGAGTCCGACGCCCACGCGGTGGAGACGGCGCTGCGCCACGCGCTCGGGGTGGCGGTCGGCGTCGGGCAGATGGAGATCCCGAACCCGGTCGACTGGCTCAAGGCCGCGCTCGTGAAGTCCGCCGCGCCGGTGCCTTCCTCCTCCACGGGCCCACCGCCAACCGCGTCGCTGCCGCCACCGTTGCCCGTGCGGCGGCCGCCCGCTTCGCTGCCGCCTCCGCCGCCGCGGGCCACCGGACCGCCGCGTCAGCTGCCCGTCACGCTGCCTCCCCCGCCACCGCAGTTCTTCCAGTGAGCGACCAGCGCCGCGCGAAGTACGTACCGGGGGCCTGAAGCAGCACGCGCGTTAGGTCGGCCGATCATGATTGCCTCCGATGATCGAAGAGTTCCGAGTGAGGACCGAGGCGCGATGGGAAGGTCTTGCCCGCTCGCAGGCAGCGATCCGGGCCGACGCGGAGTCACGCGCGATCGATCGCCGCTGGTCGCACGGCGGGAGCTGGGCGGCGAGCCTGCAGCTGTACCACGGCGAGCGCTTCGAACTTCCGCCGCTGCGGCTTCGGCGGAAGCGGCCGTCCAACCTTGAGGGCTGGATCGAGTACGGCTTCGATGAGCAGCGCCGGTGCGTGCTCGTCCGGCAGCATACCTACGGTCACGCCTACCAGGACCGGGTGTTCGTGTACGAGGATGGCCGCAGCGAGCTCCTGGAGTTCCACTGGGTGCAGGACTGGGCGCGGAAGCCCGGTGACGAGGAGCACAAGCTCGTCGCCATCGAAGAGCAGCTCCACGACGAGCGCGGCCGCATGGGGTCCTGGGCGCGGATGGTCCGCGGCGACCGCTACGACGACGCGGAAGCTCTATGCCAGTGGGAGGAGTACCTCGATCGGCCTGACGGACGGGTCGACCGGATCGACGCTTTCCAACCCGTCTACGACGATATTCTCGATGTGGTCGGCGATCTTCAGGTCGGCGATTCGCGGTGACCCGCTACGAGTTCGCCTACGACGAGGCCGGCGACCTGGTCACGATCCGCGCGGTGCATCCTGGCCAACGCCTCGATCCTGCAGTGATCTGGCGGCGACGTCCGGCGTCGCTCCGGCCCGCACTTCGCAGGGTCGAAGACACGCTCGTCGACACGCTCACCACGTGGGCTCGCGAGCACTGGCCCGACGAGCCCGCGTACTGCCTCGCCATCAGCTACCAGCCCGACTATCCGCTTCATCTCGACGCCGGCATCGGCACCGACCGCGAACGAGAGGCGATGCTGCTCGACCCCGGCGAGTACGGCGTCGGGCTCGACCTGTGGAATCCCGCCGAGTTCGAGACCACCCCAGCCTTGTCACTGAGCACGAACGATGAGGCTTACACCGAGGCCGCGGCGCTGCTTGAGCAAGAGTGGCGCATGACCGACGACGACGCGGGCTTCAAACTGCTCGCGCGCGTAGCGAAACGGCTGAACGCCGCCGAGTGGGCGGACCTTCCCCGAACCGCCGATTTCGTCGTGTTCGCGATCGACCTCGACATTCCCGACCAAGCCCACGTCGAGCGCCACCTCCGCGCGTGCACACCGAAGGCCACCTTCGCGGACCTGAAGAAGCGCGGACTGTTCTTCGTCGAGCCTTGACGCGAACACTGGTCGACCTATCTGCCGGATTCATCGATCGCATTACGCGATCTTCGTGACGCGTGTCGCCAAGACGTCCGCGATCAGACGCGACTGACTGATCAAGAGTCATCTCTGAATGGTCAGCGTTCTAGACTGGTCAGGCTCGTTATCGATCGGAGGATGAGGCATGGACTCGCTCTTCGCCTTTGACCAGGCTGTCGAGAGGCTGTTGGAGGTGTCGCCGACCGAACCTCTGCCTGAGCAACTCGCCAAGCTCCGGTTCCTCTTCGAGGAGGAGTTCGACAAGCTCTCGCGCTACGAGTCGATGAGTGTTGCGCGCATCGGCCCGTGGACGAGCAGCAGCGAGGGCTGATCGCCGGGGTCAACGCTCCGCGCTGTCGCTCATCTCGCGCCACGTGGCGGCGAGGACGCTGCGCGCGAATTCCCCGCGATCGGTCAAGCGGTAGAAGGACTCGAGGGCGCCTCGCGAGGCACGTGTCTCGACGAGCGTCAGGAGGGCGTCGTCGCGCAGGACTGCCACGTGATAGGCCAGACTGCCCAGGCCGATATTCAGCCGCTCGTCAAGCTCGCTCGGGCTCAGCGTTTCGCTGCCGAGCGCGCCCAGGATCCGCAGGCGGATCGGATGGCCGAGGAGTCGGAAGATGTCGACCAGAGATCCCAGTTGTGCGTCCACGGGAAGCGGCATTTCCGCCGAAGAACGAGACTCTGGCGCGGCGACGTCGAGCTGACGGCTCGCCGCCAGCAATTGCTGGACGAGCTCCGCCGCGGACTCGGCCGCCGACCTGATCTGCCTCAGCTCTGCCTCTGCCTCGGGCGCCCCCCGGTGGAGGCCCTCGGTGCCGAGATCGCAGTGGCCGATGATCGTCGCGAGCGCGCCGTAAAGCTGGTGCACGACGCCACCGCCGAGGCATGCGACGGACTCCATGTCGTGCGCTTGCTGGAGGTGACGCTCGAGGCCGAAGCGCTCGAGCGCCTGAGCGGTGCTCTTCGTGACCGCCTCGAGCAGCGCCAGCTCCAAGCCGTCGTACTGCTGGTCGTAGAGCCGACCCACGCCAACGAGCAACCGGGCGCCACCCGCGGTGTGGGGAGCCAGCGCGAGATTGCGAATGCCCAGCCCGAGCAGGTCGGTTCCCCGCTTCGTCACTGTCACGGCGTCCGACAGCGCCTTGCGGCACAACGGCTCGGCGAAGATGGTCGCCGGGTCCGCGCCGATGAGCCCGACGCGACCGATGAGCTCCGCCGCCGTCGTGCCGGGGCGGTCGATGAGCACGAAGGCGATCTCGGCGTCGTAGGCCTCGCACAGCTCGGTCGCGACAACGGCTCCCAGGTCGCTCTCCAGGTGAGCGCCGTTGATCAGCGCGACGATCTCGCCGCGTCGCGACGCGACCAGGAAGCGCCGCAGCAGCCCCTCGTGTTCTTCAGGCGAAGGCGATGATGACAATGGCATGGTTCACATCCCCGGAGGCTCCGCGCGTGCGCGCGACCTCCCCTCGTGTGTAGATACCGACGAGCGGCCGGTCGGTCCCGAGCGCTGCGGTCAGCACGTCGACCTCGGCCTGCGGGTCGATCCCGAGCACGCTCCGGCGAGCCGCGCAGTCGAACACCAGCGCGGCGCGTGCGGGCCTTGGCAGCTGCGCGAGCGCATCTCGCATTGCCGCGAGGGCGCTGGACCGGATGCCCTGCGGCGACTGCTCACCGAACGCGACCGCGGCGTTCTCCGGGATGGCACCGGCGCAGAGCAGGCCGCCGCCAGGGGACCGGCCGCGCACGTGTCGAGGCCGCACGCGACCACCCAGTTCCAGTTGTACCAGCGGGTGCAGCGTCGCGAGCCGTTCGAACTCGGAATCGCTCAGCTCGACGTCGGCATGGCCGATCGCCTCCAGATAGGCCGCCTCGGCGGGCCGTCCATCGAGCCCCAGGACCCTCCGGCCCTCGCTGCGCGTGACGATGGCGGGGAGGGCCCCGAGCTCGCAACCGTGCCCGATGCCGATCGCGACCGGCGCCCGCGTCACGAGCGCGACGGCGACGATGCTGTCGCGACACGCCCTCCCGGACGCGAACTGCACCGGCTCGTGCCGCGACGCCACGCCTACCGGCGCGTTGGCGCCGCCCCCGGCGAGCCGAACGCGTGGGCCGACGACGTCGTATGCCCCTGCGACGAGCTCGGCGTGGAGGCCCGCATCCGCGTCGTAGAGCAGGAGCAGCAGGGATTGGCTCGCCCCCGCGTCGATGCCGGCGTAGGCCGCCGCGGCGGCTCGCCTGGCCGCGCCGCGCGGATCGTGTGAGGCGCCTTCACCGAGCCCGACGGCGACATCGACGTCGTCGCCGAACGCCATGGCGGCGCAGCCGGAGGCGACTACCGCGTTCGAAGCGATGACGCCGTCGCTCGACATCCCCGCCCACGGCACGCCGGACGCCGCGGCGTTCGCCTGCTCGACCGCCGCGTCTGGTCCGATCGTCGCCGGCGGAAAGACGAGCGCGAAGCTCGCCGACCCGCTCAACCCGTCCAGCGCCTGGCGCACGGCGTCGTGCACCGCGTCCGGACCGTCGGCCACGCCCGACGCAGCGAAGCCCGCGCTCAGTGTCGACGTCATCCCGACCCGCACCCTCGAGCACCGCGTCCGCGCGGTGACGTGCGCAGCCGCATGGGTTGTCCCAGCTCCGGCACCGAATCGGTATACCCATCAGTCGCCGGACGCCAACCGATCATGGCCACGAGAATTATCGGCACAAGCGGGGTACACCGGTGGGAGGTAACCGCGCTCGGGGGAGACACACCAGTGAGGACGCGACGGCGGGTCGCTAGAAAACTGCTCGGACTGTTCTGTCTGCTGGCGGTGATGGGACTCGGAGGCCCGGCCGTCTCACGCGCCGACGGCCTGCCGATCGTCGATCTCTCGGCCGATCCTTGGTTCGTCGGCTGGTCCGAGCTCCTGCCGCCGAGCTACATGGGGGTCGACACCGGCAGCGCGGATCTGTGCGTCGCAGGACGCATCCAGTGCGTCGACCGGGTCGCCAGGCGACTTCAGCAGCAGGTCTCCGACCTGGGCTGCGACCACAACGCGGTGTTCTCGCTCGCCTACGCGCGGACGACCGAGCGCGTGGCGGCGGTGCAGCGGGGCGATCCGGCGTTCTTCGCCGACGGCGCGTGGCTGAATCACTACGACGCCGTCTTCGCCGACTTCTATTTCACCGCGTGGAACGCCTGGCAGAGATCCGGCAGCGCACCTCCGGCGTGGAGGATCGCGTTCGGCGCCGCCGATCGCAGGCAGGCTTCCGCCGCCGGCAATCTCCTGCTCGGCATGAGCGCCCATGTCAACCGCGACTTGCCGTTCACGCTGTACGCGATCGGCCTCGTCGCGCCCGACGGGTCCTCCCGCAAGCCAGACCACGACCGCGTCAATCGCATCCTGAACATGGTTGTCTCGCCCCTCATCGACGAGATCGAGGCGCGGTACGACCCGTCGGTGCGCGTCGTTCCCGGGATCGGCAAGCTCGGCGACTACCTGGAATTCCAGGCGCTGCCGGCGTGGCGTGAGGCGGCGTGGCGCAACGCGGAACTGCTGGCCGCAGCGCCGAACGCCGCTGCTCGCGCGGTGATCGCCGCCACCATCGAGGAGACGGCGGCTGCTGAGGCGACGGCGCTACTCACGCTCACGCGCTACATCCCGCCGCTCACCACAGCGGCGGCTCGGGACGCCTACTGCAGCGCGAGGTAGGGCCTGCGGCGACGTCCGTACCGTGAGCATCGGCGCAGGCGGGGTGGGGGCTGCATCCTCGGATGCCGCCCTCCGACCACCGCCTTTACCGGGATGGGTCCTTACGGGCGCCAGATCATCGGGCCTCCTCTCGCGTCTCGCGACGGGTCGATCTGGGAATGCAGCCGGCTCGTCGATCTCGCTGTCGAAGCTGCCCGCGGCCGGATCCCACGGACCTTGCATGGCAACTAGACCTTCTGAGCCGCTGCTTTGTTACAGCGGCCGCCAGCGGCCCATTCGGGAGGGACCGAGTCCGCACTTCAGCAAGCGGTGTGCCCGGCCGTGACGGCGGAACGCCACGCCTCGCGCATACCATTGGGTGAGTCATGAAGCCGATCACGAACATCGACGATCCTCGGTATGTGAAGGCGATGAGCCATCCGCTGCGCGTCCGCATCCTCGCGCTGCTCGACGAGCGCGCGGCGAGCCCCGTGGAGCTCGCCGGGTGGCTAGGAGTAACGCTGGGAAAGACGGCGTACCACGTGCGCACGCTTGAGCGCATAGGCCTGATCGAGCTGGTCCGCGAGACGCGGGTCCGCGGGGCCGTCGAGCACCACTACCGCGCGAAGGAGCGCCCGACTGTTTCAGACGAGGCATGGGCTGCCGCCTCGCCGATCGTCAAACAGGCCGCCGTCTCGGCGTCACTCGAGACGATCGGCGCCTACACCCGCGCCGCCGGCGCCGCCGGCGGGTTTGACCACGGCAACTCCCACCTCACTCGGACCGCGCTGCACCTCGACGCCCGCGGTTTCAACGAGCTCTCCCGCGCTTGCCTGCGCATCCTCGCTCAGGTCGACCGCATCGAGGAGGCCGCCAAGGAGCGCCTCGAGCTCAACTCCCATGCCGGGGAGACCAAGGAGATCGCGCTGGTGATGATGCTCTTCGAAGGGGCCCGCGTGACGGCCGAGCACTTAGACGACCCCGCCACCGCGACGGGCCACCACCACCGCGATCCTGCAGCTGGCGACTAAGAGCAACGCCCGCGTGCGGCGCGCACCTCCTTGTCGTGCACAGGTACGCGCCATTGTCGCGGCGGCATGCCCCGGGGGAGGCTGCGTCGTGGAACGCGTTCGGCTACGCGCGCAAGCTGATCGGACCGGAGACCGAGTTCGTGTCGCCCAACAACGACACCTGTACGTGCTGGGCGCGCTTGATCTGCGTTCGGGCCCCTTGGTGCTCCATGTGCCCGACACCGCCGACCGCTACTACGTGCTCCAGTTCATCGACGCGTGGACGAACAACTTCGCCTACATCGGACGCCGCGCCACCGGAACCAGCGAGCGCCAGTTCCTGCTCACGGCTCCCGATGACCCGACCGAGGCGCCGGACGGTATGGAGCTGGTGCGAGCCCCGACCGGAATCGTGATGATCGTCGGGCGGCTGCAGGTCAACGGGGCGGCGGATGAGCCGACGGTGCACGCGATCCAGGACGGCTTCACGCTCACGCCGCTGAACGGTGATGGCGTGCCGCCGGCAGGAGTGGCCGCAGCCGGATTCCAGGGTGCCCGAGGAGCTGCGCTGGTGGGAGACGTTGCGCGTCGCGCTTGCCGCGTTCCCGCCGCCCCCGGGCGACGCCCCTCTGCCGGCCCTTGCGGAGACGTTCGGCCTGACCGCCTCGGAGTCGCCCTACATCGACCCTGACCCGGAAGTCTTCGACTCCAACGACGACCACTTCGGCGTCGGGACGATCGACGCGCCCGAGTGGAGGATCGCCGATCGCAGCAGGGCCTACGAGACGCGCGCCGCGGCCGCGCGGGCCGGGCTGTGGGGCAACCACGGCTACGAGGCCAACTACGAGATCGTCTACGTCGATGCCGACGGCGAGCAACTCAACGGGACCCACCGCTACGAGTTGCGACTCGATCCGATGCCGCCGGTCGACGCGTTCTGGTCGCTGACGATGTACAACGTCCCGAAGTTCCTGCTCGTCCCGAACCCGATCGACCGCTACTCGATCGGCGACCGCACCCCCGGCCTTCAAGTCGCCGGAGACGGCTCGCTGACGATCTACCTCCAAGAGCAGTCGCCCGGCCCGGACAAGGAATCAACTGGCTCCCGGCTCCTGAAGGCGACTACCGCCCGGTCATGCGCATGTACCAGCCCAAGTCCGAGGTGCTCACCGGCCACTACGCGCTGCCGCCGATCAGGAAGTCGGCTAATCCGCGGCCTGCACTGCGCGATGAGGAGAAGTCTCTGCGCTACAGGTTCCAGCCGAAGTAGACCTCGACCAGCACGATCTGGTCGCCCGAGAAGGTGAGGACCTCGGTGTTGCGGAACCGCGAGCCGTCCTTCCGCTCGGCCTCGTAGGTCACGAGCACCTCGTCGCCGCGCTCGTAGACGCGCTTGAAGTCGAAGATCGTGAGCGTCTCGTGGTTCGGCCAGCAGCGCTCGAAGTAGGTCGCCCGGTCGATCCCGTCGTCGTACGGGCTCCAGAACGCGAACTCATCCGCGATCAGGTGCTCCAGAGCCTCTCGGTCTCCGGTCTCGTAAGCGCGGAAGCAGGCACGGGCCAGGGCGGTTCGGTCGCTCGAAGGCATGGTCTTCTCCGTTTCGTGTGGCGGTAGCGTGACAGCGATGGCGACCCTGCTTTCCCTCGGCGATATCCGCGCGGCCGCGAGCACCATCGCCGGCCATGTCGAGCGCACGCCGACGGTGGCAAGCCCTGGGATGAGTGCGCTGCTCGGGGTTCCGGTGACGCTCAAGCTCGAACTGCTCCAGCGGTCCGGGTCGTTCAAGCCTCGGGGTGTCGCGACGAAGCTGCTCGGGTTGACTGCCGTCGAGCGCGAGGCGGGGGTCGTCGCTGTGAGCGGCGGCAATCACGGCATCGCCGTCGCGGAGGTCGCCGGCGGGATGGGCGTGCGCGCGACGGTCGTGATGGCGAAGACCGCTCCGCCGCGGTCGATCGACCGGATTCGCGCTGCTGGCGCCGAGCTGCGGCTGACCGAGGACATGACCGGCGCGTTTTCGCTGCTCGAGGAGTTGGTGGCGGACGGGATGACACTGGTGCACCCGTTCGACGATCCGACGGTGCTCGCCGGCCAGGGCACGGTGGGCCTCGAGCTCGCCGAGGACGCGCCGCCGCTGACCGACGTGCTGGTGAGCATCGGTGGCGGCGCGCTGATCTCCGGCGTGGCGGTCGCGATCAAGGCGCTGATGCCGGACGTGCGGATCTGGGGTGTGGAGACGGAGGGCGCTGACGCGATGGCCCGCGCGCTCGCCGCCGGCGAGCCGGTGGAGATCGCACCGTCCTCCATCGCGAGCACGCTCAGCGCGCCGCACGTGTCACAGCTCACGCTCGACCACGTGAGCGCGCTGGTCGAGGAGGTCTTCGTCGTGCCCGACGCCGAGGCCGCACGCGGAATGCTGGCCTTCGCCGAGGAGGCCAAGATGTGGGTCGAACCCGCGACCGGCTGCCTCGTCCCGGCCGCGCCGCAGGTCATCGAGCGCGGCGGCACCGACGTTTCACTGGGCTTCGTCGTGTGCGGCGGCAACGTCACCCAGCGCGATGTCCGCGGCTGGTTCGACCGCCTGCTGTGAAGCCGGGACACACCGTCACTTGAAGTCGTTCTCGACGAGCTCGACCACGTAGGCGCGCCGCTCCGCGATCTTGCCGCCGCGGAAGACGAAGACCTCGCCCATCGCCGCGCGCATCGACTCGCCCGTCGCGCGCTGCGCTTCGAGGGTCATCTCGGCCATGACGACGTCGTCCTCTTCGACCATCCGGGTGATGGTGATGCTCGGGCTGCCGGTGAACGCCGGGTTCTCGATCTCGGCGTCGTAGGCCTCCTTGCCCTCAAGCCGGAAGGCGCCAAAGACCGTCCAGCGGATGTCGTCGGTCAAGCAGGAGAGGATCTGCTCGTGATCGGATCGGTTGAAGCCGTCGATGTACCTGCGGACGACGTCCTTCTTGTGCGGCATGCCCTGCACCTTTCCTAGGGGTTCTCAGGTGCAGACCGCCCAACCTTTCCAGATTCATCGATCGCCCACGGCAGGAACGGCGCCGGCCCCCACGGCATTGCCCCTATGGGCAGAGCTGCGCAACGACCCTTGACCGGTCGGGCGGAGCGGTCGTCGACTCGTTCCAGTTCTTCGGCCCGAACCAGGTCCCCGCGAGCGTGAGCTTCCGCATCGAGTGGCGCGCGTCCGCCCCGTTCGAGCGGCGCGGGTCGGGCAATGCCGTGCCGTCCGAGGACCCGGCGGCGTTCGTGGGCGATATCGCGCCGGCGCGCTCGACCATCCGCTGCAGCGGCGAGGAGTGGGGCTTCTCCTTTGGTTCCGGCCTCGCCGGCGTGGACGGTGGCCACGCGCAGATCGGTCGCTCACGCAACGGCGTGTTCTTGTAGCGCCTCCGCGACTGCTTTCGATTCGTATCGGTTCGGCCCGAAACGGCTGCGTTTCGTCATGTACGCCGGTGCGCGGAGTCGTCAGGCTTGCCGGATGCGATGTCGGTCGCTCACGCCGTGAAGCCGTTGCGTATCTGGGTCGTCGGCTTTGGGACGGTGGGTCAATGGCTTGTCCGTGCGCTTGACGTTCAAGCGGGGCGGCTCGCGCAGCGGTATGGGGTCGGCGTGGCGGTCGTGGGTCTCGCCAATGCCCGCGACGGGTTCATCTATGACGAGAACGGCCTCGATCTGGCGTCCGCGCTCGCGCTGGCAGACGAGGGACGGTCGATCGCCGAGCAGTCGGGCGCGCGCTGCTGGCCGACTGCGATCGAAGGGCTGCGAGCCACCGAGGCGGATCTTCTCGTGGAGGTGACGGCAAGCCCGTCCACCGACGGCGAGCCCGGCCTCAGCCACATGCGCGAGGCGCTGCAGCGGGGGATCCCCGTGGTCACGTCCAACAAGTGGCCCGTCGCCCTGCACGGCGTGCAGCTCGCCGAGCTGGCGCGTGTCCGCGGCGTCGCCTTTCGCGCCGAGTCCACCGTCATGTCCGGTACACCGGTGCTGAGCACCCTGATCGACGGTCTCGCGGGGACGGTCCCGACCGCGCTCCGTGGTCTGCTGAACGCGACTGCCAACTTCATCCTCACGAGGATGGCCGGCGGCAGCTCCTACGAGGACGCGCTGGGGGAGGCACAGCGAATGGGCCTCGCCGAGCGTGACCCGGCGGCAGACGTCGAGGGGCACGACACAGTGGCAAAGGTGATGATCCTCTCCGCCCTCGTCTTCGGCCGGCAGCTTGAACCGACGCAGGTCACCTGCCAAGGGATCACGGACGTCGATCGCTCCGAGATCGATCGAGCCGCCTCCGCCGGCGGACGGATCAAGCACGTCGCGACGCTCAGCTTCCCCGACTCCGACGGAAGCGGGGACGTGATCGCGCGCGTGCAACCCGAGCTCGTTGGCCGCGACGATCCGCTGGTGAGCATCGAGGGCACGACCAATGCCGTGGTGTGCACGGCGGTTCCTGTCGGAGACGTCACGCATCAGCGGACCCGGCGCGGGGCTGAACCTCGCGGGACAGGGGGTGCTCAGCGACGTCATCGCGATCTCGCGATCACTCGCGGGAGATATCCGCTGAGCGAGTGCTTCCCCGGAGGTGGGCTTCATCGAAGAGAGCGCGCTCCGCCGCGTCGGGGGCTTCGAACTGGAGTGCCCACCGCTGAAGATCCTCCCGCTTGATCGGCACCACGCCGGGCCGGGCTTCGTCGTTACGAAGCTGAAGCCGCCGCCACAGCTCCTCGACCGGCGCCTCCAGGTAATGGAGCTCCACCGCCGCGCCCAGCTTTCGCGCACCGAGTCGGAGCTCGTCCCGTTCCCCGCGCGCCCAGAAGCCGTTCTCCAAGATCACGCTCTGGCCCAGCGTGAGCAGTTCTTGGGCGAGCCGCCAGAGTCGATCCTCCAGGCGTACGCGCCCCTGTTCGTCGTAGTAGTCGATGCCGAGATCGTGCTTCCACTCATCGGGGCAGAGGCGCACGGCCGGCACTTGCGGCGCGAGCTTCTTCGCGAACGTCGTCTTGCCCGAACCCGGCAAGCCGCAGATGAGGATCAATCGCCCTTCGGGCATACCGTGAAAATCGTCCAGACCTCGCGCGGCGCCGAGAAGGCTCTCGGCGGTCCGGTGCTGTCGCGGGTCGTGAGCCGCCATGGCGCGAAGTGCACGAGGTCGTCGTCGGCGACTTGACCGCGGGTCGCGGTCAGCAGCAGCTGCGCGCACGTGCGCCCCTGGTCGTACAGGGATTGGCTGATCGTGGTCAGGGCGGGGTCGCTGGCTGCGAGCGCTGGGCGAGTCGTCCCACCCGACGACGGAGAGGTCGTGGGGGACGTGGAGATCGAGCTCGCGGGCAGCGGCGAGCGCGCCGATGGCGAGCTCGTCGCTCATGGCGAGCACCGCGGTCGGGCGCGGGGTGGCCTGGAGAAGCACGAGTGCGGCGCGGCGGCCCTCGTCGCGGCTGTTGACCGCGACTTCGTAGATGTCCAGCGCGCGCGGCGGCGGCTCGGTAGCCGGCCAGGCGCTCACGGGTGACGCGGTAGCTCGGTCGCCCGATCCTGGTCTGGTTGCGGTGCCGCGCGCTCCGTGAGGGGCCGAAGGGCTGGGAGATGACGGCGAGTGAGCGGTGCCCGAGCGCCACGAGGTGCTCGGCGGCGGATCGGGCGGCGGCGCGATCGTCGATGCCGACGAACGGGACGCCGGCCACGCGCGGGCTGCCGTGGATCACGAGCGGGATGTTGCGCTCGCGGGCCAGGTGCAGGAGTGGATGCCGATCGGGCAGCGTCCACACGACGAGCCCGTCGACGATCGCGTTGGCGAGCAGGGACGCGCCGCCTTCCTGCCCGTCGGCGTCGAGCGCGGCGATGAGCTGCAGCCCGGTGTTGTGCTTCGCCGTGCCTTCCGCGAGCCCGCGCAGGAAATCCACGGCGGCGGGGTCCTGGAAGGCGTAGGTCAGCGCCTCGCCGAAGAGCAGCCCGATGCTG
Source organism: uncultured Solirubrobacterales bacterium (assembly GCA_963787335.1). Classification (GTDB taxonomy): domain Bacteria; phylum Actinomycetota; class Thermoleophilia; order Solirubrobacterales; family Solirubrobacteraceae; genus DASQFQ01. The sequence goes on along the minus strand of CAWBCU010000027.1, from coordinate 17,896 downwards.
CCCGCTCGGCCTCTGCGCAGGCTGCGCGCTGCCGGATCGGGCCCGGGGTAGCCGAGATCGCGGGCCGCTTCGAGGATGCGCTCGCGCAGGGCGGCGCTGAGCTTGTGCGGGCGGTTGTAGGCGTTGGACACCGTGGTCGGCGACACCCCCACCGCCCGGGCCACGGTCACGAGCGTGACGTTGTCGTCGTCTCGCGCCGGCGTCATCGGTTTATCGTTTTACCATGGTGGAACGATAAACCTATGGCCGACGAAGACACCCACCGCCCGACCCCGGAGTTCCGTCGCAATCGACTCACCTGGATCGCGTACGTGCTGCTCGCCTGGTTCGCCTACCTGCAGGCGGCGCCGGGCCTGCTCGCCGGGCACCTGCGCGACGAGCTCGACCTGAGCTACTCGACGGGCGGGCTGCATCTCGCGGCGTTCGCGGCCGGGAGCATGGTCGCGGGCGTGGTCTCCGCCCGGCTCGAGCGCGGGCTCGGACGCCGCGCGCCTGCTCTGGTCGGCGGCCGCGCTGATGGGCGCGGGGGCGATCGGGTTGACCGCAGGGCGGGTCGCAGAGCTGACCGTCGGCTCGGTGCTGGTCATGGGCGTCGGCGGCGGGCTGCTGCTCGCGACGATCCAGGCCGCGCTCGCCGACAACCACGGCGAGCGCCGCGCGGTCGCGCTGGCCGAAGCCAACGTGGCGGCCAGCATCGGCTACGTCGCGCTGGTCGGCGTGCTGTCGCTGACGGCGGCGCTGCACGCGGGCTGGCGAGTGGCGCTGCTCGCGTCGCTCGCGATCCCTGCCTTCGCGTGGGCGAGCAACCGGAGGATGGAGGTCAACGCACCGCCGCCGTCGGGCGTGGGGCCGGGCCGGCTCCCCGGCGTGTTCTGGATCGCGGCCGCGATGCTCGTCTGCACCACCGCGGCCGAGTGGTCCGTCACCGCCTGGGGCGCGACCTTCGCCGAGGACGCCACCGGCGTGTCGACCGACACCGCGGTCGCGCTGATGGCCGGCTACTTCGGCGGGGTGCTGGCCGGGCGCGTCGCCGGCAGCCGGCTCGCCCGCCGGCACGACCCGGCGCGCCTGCTCGCGCTCGCACTCGCCGTGACCGCCGCCGGCTTCGCGATCCTGTGGCCGTCGACCCAGCCGGCGCACGCGCTCGCCGGCCTGTCGCTGCTCGGGATCGGGCTCGGCAACCTGTTCCCGATGGGCATGTCGGTGACCGTCGCGCTCGCGCCCGAGCAGGCGGCGCTGGCGAGCGGACGCGCGGTGATGATGACCTCGTTCGCGGGGCTGCTCGCGCCTCTCACGGTCGGGGCGCTCGCGGACGCGACGTCGCTGAACGCCGCGCTCGGGGTCGTGCCGGTCCTGCTCCTGCTCGCGGCGGCCGGGCTCACGCTCGTCAGCCGAGCGCGGACTCGAGCCGGCGGCGCGCTCGCAACCGCAGATGCGGTGCCGAGCGCTCGCTGAGGCGGCACGGCGCCCTCGGTCAGCCCGGTCGTGCGAGCCGGTTGAGGTGCGAGCGCCAGGCCTGCTCGGTCTGGCGGACGGGGCGGCCGTGGAAGGCGCGCTCCAGCGCCTGCGCCGGATCGGGCGCGCGGGCGAGCTCGACGCACGCGTCCTCGCCCTCCTCGCGGGCGAGCAGGTCGAACACGGTGCCGCCCAGCAGCAGCGCGTCGCGGCGTGTGGGCGGGAAGCTCGGCGGCGGCCCGTCGTGGGTGCGGAGCACGACCGCGGGGCGGACGTGGCGGGTCTGGCCCGAGAAGAACTGTGCGGCTCCCTCGAGCCGCCATGGCGCCTCGGGCGGCGGCCGTCGCCCGCGGCCGAGGCGCCGCCGCCGGTCGGGCGTGAGCAGGCGCTTGGCCAGCAGCGCGGTGGGGGCGAGCATCAGCAGCTCGAGCGAGCCTTCGACGTTGGACGCGCGCGCGGCGAGCACGCGCGGTGCGAGCACGTGCAGCTCGCTCTCGGTCACCCGGCCGACGACGTAGCGCCGGGCGGCCGGCGCCGTGCGCGAGCGCTGGAGCACGAGCCACGGCTGGGCGGCGTCGAGCTGGGCGCTCGTGGGGTGGAGCACGACCGAGAGCTCCCCGACCTCGACCCCGAGCCGCTTCTGCAGCCGCGGCCGCGCGTGCTCGAGCTGGGCCAGGACGCGCTGGGCGTCCTCCGTGTCGCGCTCGTCGTAGCGCGCGACGAACGTCTCTGAGGCGGTGTCGAGCCAGGCCATCGGGCCGGGATTGTCGCGCCTGTGCAGCGTGCCGTTCAGAGCTCGCGCAGGATCTCGGCCTGCTCGGCCTCGAAGTCCTCGCTGCTGATCAGGCCCGCGTCGCGCATCTCCGTGTGGCGGTTCCGATGAGTTTGCCCCCATCCCTTCGTCTTGACGTGCGCCAAGCCAATCACCGCGTCTGAGAAAGGACGACGAGATGACCAGCATCACCCCGTGCCTGTGGTTCGACACCGAGGGCGAGGAGGCCGCGAAGTTCTACACGTCGGTCGTCAAGAACTCCCGGATCCTGAAGGTCACCCATGGCGGCGACGCCGTCCCGAGCAGGGCGGGTGAGGCGCTGACCGTGACCTTCGAGCTCGACGGGACGAAGTTCGTCGCCCTCAACGGCGGTCCCCAGTTCACGTTCAGCGAGGCGATCTCCTTCCAGATCGAGTGCCACTCGCAGGAGGAGGTCGACGACTACTGGCGGCGGCTCAGCGAGGGCGGCGAGGAGAGCCAGTGCGGCTGGCTGAAGGATCGCTACGGCGTGTCGTGGCAGATCATCCCGGCCCGGCTGACCGAGCTGATCGAGGACTCGGACCCCGAGACGTCGCAGCGCGTCATGGCCGCGATGCTGCAGATGGGGAAGATCGACATCGCGACGCTCGAGCAGGCGGCCGCGAAGGCGACCGCCTGAGGACCCGGCGTAGCGGCGCCCTACGCGTAGGCGGGGGCGCCGCGACCGTCGGCGATGCCGGCGATGATCTCCGAGGCCCGCTCGAACTCCTCGTCGGAGAGCACGGGCGTGCCCTCGAAGGGGAGGTCGCGGGTGATCTCGAGGAACGAGCGGCAGCCACCATGGTCGTCGCGGACCTTGACGGTCACGGGCCGCGGGATCCGGTAGGTGCGCAGGAGCAGCACGTGGAGCGGGTGATGGCGCTTCCACGCCAGCCGCTTCTCGGCGTAGTCCGGCGTCCAGACGTAGAAGGGCGAGAGCTCCTCGACCGCACGGCGATCCGTGACGGTCCAGGACCCGGCGACCTCGGCCCAGGCGCGGATGCGCACCCGGTCGGGCTGGTGGATCCCGCCGTCCTGGGTCAGCGCGTGGGCCGGCGGCTCGCCCTCGGCCCAGACGCCCTCCTCGAGGGCGCGACGAAGCTCGGGCTGGTGTGACTCGCGCACCAGGTCACGGCGCTGGTGGTCGAACGTCGGGTAGAGGAAGAAGCGATCGTGCTCGACCTCGAAGTGCTTGTTGGGTTCACGGATACCGCCCTTGCGCAAGGTGACCAGCTGCTCGCCCTCGGCGAGCGCGCGCACAGTGACAGCCCATTCCTTGAAAGCGATTGGCATTAGGTCCGTAGAGAGAGGGTGGATCGGACGACTGCGTACTGCCCCGTCTCGTCAGGGGACACACCTGATGACGAGACGTCACATACTATGCACAAAGTCCCGAAATCTCATAATCTCCCTGCAAACAGCCAACTTACTTCTAATATGACTGGCCTAGAAAAGATTGAAATGGTTGGAGATCAGACCTTCGCGCCGCCGAGGTCCTCGACGACCTCGAGGACGGCGGCGAAGTCCTGCTCTCCCAGACCGCGGCCGACGCCGGCGCCGTAGAGCTCCCGCGCCAGCGCGGCGAACAGGAACGGCGCCCCTGCCGTGCGCGCCTCGTCGAGGCACAGCCCGACGTCCTTGAGCATGTGCTCGAGCTTGAAGAGGGGGGAGAAGTCGTGGTCGAGCATCGGGCGGGCCTTGAGCTCGAGCATCGTCGAGTTGGCCGAGCCGGCGCCCATCACCTCGACCAGCGACTCGAGGTCGACCCCGGCGCGCTTGCCGACCACGAGCGCCTGCGCGATCGCGGCGCAGTTGATCGCGCTGACGGAGTTGGAGATCACCTTGACCGCCTGGCCCTGGCCGGTCTCGCCGGCGTGCACGATCTTCGCGCCCATCGCCTCGAGCAGCGGCATCGCGCGCTGCATGTCCTCGTCGCTGCCGCCGCACATGATCGTCAGCGTCCCGTCCTCGGCCTTCGGGGCGGAGCCGGTGACGGGCGCGTCGACAAGGCCGTGGCCCTGTTCGCGCAGCGTCTCGCCGAGGCGCCGCGCGTCGGCGGGGGCGATCGTCGAGCAGTCGATGAACAGCGTTCCCTCGGGTGCGCCGGCGACCGCGCCGTCCTCGCCGAGGAGCATCGCCTCGACCTGCGCGCCGTCGACCACCATCGTGATCACGGCGTCGGCGCCCTCGGCGGCCGCGCGCGGGCTGTCGGCGACCTCTGCCCTGTGCTCCTCGGCCCACGCCTCGGCGGTCTCGCGCGTCCGGTTGAAGACGCGCAGCTCGTGGCCGGCGCGAACCAGGTTCGCGGCCTGCCGGGAGCCCATGATGCCCAGCCCGATGAAGCCGACGCGCATCGGCCGCAGGTTATTCAGGCGGCGACTTGCGTGCCCGGCGGGCCGGACACCACGTGCTCGACGAGCTCGCCGTCGGCCAGGTGCTGGTGCGACGGGCAGTAGCCGTTGAGCGGCAGCGGGACGCGCTGGCAGGGCGTGCCCTTGCGCGTCGTGGCCCGGCACTCGAGGCGGTTGCCCGCGAGGTCGTAGCCGTGCGTCGGCTGGGCCTCGAGCCACTGCCGCGCGAACGTCATGTAGCGGTCGACGACCCGGAAGACACGGTCCTGCGCCGACATCGGGAAGTAGATCCGGATCTCGCGGAACAGCGTCTTGGACGGCTTCGCGAAGTAATGGCGGTCGGTCGCCAGGCGGTAGACGGCGGCCTCACAGGCCCGCAGCACCCGCTCGTGGTTCGACCCCGCAGCGGCGGCGACGGGATCCTCCAGGATCTCCGGCGCCAACTCGCGGTAGATGGAGCGGCTCAGTTGATACATCGTGTCTGCTCTCCCCACTCGGCCCGCCGTCCTGGCGGGCACCCTCAATCCGGCAGATTGCGCTTGCCCTGTTTAGTTCAGAACGAGCAGAATGTTGAGTTCGCATTAAGACCGACGTCGTGTCAGTCCCACTCCTCATGAGTGACCTCGCCGCTCTGCGCGGCAATGAGTGAGTGGTACCCATCCAGCGTCGTATCGATGCCTGAGTAATCGACGCGAAGGTGTGCCCCTCGGCTCTCCTCCCTGGCGAGCGCCGAGGCGGCCACCAGTCGGGCGAGCGGGTGCGGGTCCTCGAGCAGCCTCCGCAGGCTCGCCGGGTCGCGCTCGAGGCCCGCATCGCGCCAGACCGCCTCGCGGGTCTCGCGCGCGGGCGGCTGCACGTCGGCCGGGGCGGGGGCCGAAGGCGTGCTCGACGGCGGCCCGGCCAGTCCCGCCCGGGCGGCGCGATAGCCGAACACGAAGCACTCGGAGAGCGAGTTGGACGCGAGCCGGTTCGCCCCGTGCAGCCCGGTGCAGGCGCACTCGCCGACGGCGTACAGGCCGCCGACCGCGGTCCGGCCCTCGAGGTCGGTGGCGATCCCGCCCATGACGTAGTGCGCGGCGGGCGCGACCGGGACGAGCGCTCCCGTCGGGTCGAGCCCCGCCTCTCCCAGCGCCTCGATGATGTTGGGGAAGCGGCCGGGATCGACGTGGCGCATGTCGAGGTAGACGCACGGGTCGCCGCGGCGGTCCATCACGGCGCGGATCGCGCGGGCGACGTGGTCGCGCGGCGCGAGCTCGTCGACGAAGCGCTCGCCGGCGGCGTCGAGCAGCGTCGCGCCCTCGCCGCGCACCGCCTCGGAGACGAGGAAGCCCTCGCGGCCCGCGATCCCGGTGACGGCGGTGGGGTGGAACTGGACGAACTCGAGGTCGGCGAGCGTCGCGCCCGCCGCGCGCGCCAGCAGCAGGCCGGAGCCGAATGAGCCTGGCGGGTTGGTCGTGCGCGACCACAGTGCGGCGGCGCCGCCGGTGGCGAGCACGACCGCGCGCGCCTCGAGCGTGGCGCCGTCGTCGGTGTCGAGCCCGGCGCAGCGGCCGTTGAGGTCGAGGCGCAGCGCGCCCGCGCGCCGTCCCTCCAGCACCTCGATGCGCGGGTGCTCGGCGACGACGGCCGACAGCTCGCGCAGGATCCGCCGCCCCGTCGCGCTCCCGCCCGCGTGCGCGACGCGCCGGCGCGAGTGCCCGCCCTCCAGGCCGAGCGCGAGGTCGCCCTCGGCATCGGTGTCGAAGCGCACGCCGAGCGACTCGAGGTCGCGAAAGCGCTCGGGCGCCTCGGCGCACAGGACGCGCGCGGCGCTGCGGCGGACGATCCCGCGGCCCGCCTCCAGGGTGTCGTGCTCGTGCTGCTCGGGCGTGTCGTCGGGGGCGAGCGCCGCGGCGAGCCCGCCCTGCGCCCAGTAGGACGCCGTCTCGGCGAGCGGGCGGGCGGAGATGAGCGCGACCCGCGCCCCCTCGCGCGCAGCGGTCAGGGAGGCGTAGAGGCCGGCCGCGCCGGCGCCCACGACGATGAGGTCGGCCCGCTCCAAGAAGCCCTACGGTATCCGGGTGCCCCGGACCGTCTGGCTGCGCCACGAGCTCTCGCTCGCCCACGATGTCCCCGGCCATCCGGAGCGTCCCGCGCGGATCGTCGCCCTGGAGGGCGCGATGGAGGGCCAGGACTGGTTCGGCTGCGAGCTCGTGGAGGCGCCAGAGGCCTCCCAGGATGCGTTGCGCGCGGTCCATCCGGAGCGCCACATCCGCTACATCGACGAGCTGAGCGCCGGGGGCGGCGGGCGCGTCGACATGGACACGGTCGCCGTCGCGGCGACCTACGCGGCGGCGCTGCGCGCGGCGGGGGGCGGGGTGGGACTGGTGGACGCGCTGATGTCGGGCGAGGCCGCGACCGGCTTCTCCGCGTTGCGCCCGCCCGGCCACCACGCCGAGCCCGACCGCGCCATGGGCTTCTGCTTCTTCGGCAACGCGGCGGTCGCGGCGCGCCACGCGCAGCGCGCCCACGGGGTCGAGCGCGTGCTGATCGTCGACTGGGACGTCCACCACGGCAACGGGACGAACGAGATCTTCCGCGAAGACCCGAGTGTCTTGTTCGTGTCGATCCACGAGTCGCCGCTGTATCCGGGCACCGGGCCGGCGAGCGACCTCGGCTCGGGGGCGGGGCAGGGCTACACGGTCAACCTGCCGGTGCCCCCGCACTCGGGGGACGAGACCTTCCGCTCGCTGATCGACCACGTCGTGCTGCCGCTGATGGCGGCGTGGGAGCCGCAGCTCGTGCTGGTGTCGGCCGGCTTCGACGCGCATTCGCTGGATCCGCTCGGCAGCTGCCGCGTCAGCGAGCGCGGCTACGCGGAGATGACGGCGTCGCTGCGGCGCGCGTGCGCGGCGGTCGGCGCGCCGCTGGGGCTGGTGCTCGAGGGCGGCTACTCGCTCGAGGCGCTGACGGACTCGGTGGCGGCGCTGATGCCGGTGCTCGTGGCGGAGTCGGCGCCGGGGGCGACGGACGCGGTCGCGGTGCACCCGCTCGCGGCGGCTGCCGCGGCGCGATTGGCGCCGTGGTGGGGGCAGGCCTTCCGGAGCTAGCGGGGGACGATCTCGCGCGCGTAGGCGCCGTTGCCGGCGTCCTCGGCCGCGGTCTCCGCGGCGCTGCGCGAGTCGTACTGGCCCGAGAACACGACCCAGTAGCCCTTCCGCAGCGAGCTGAAGTCGTCCGAGTCCAGGACGCCGACCTCGCCGCCGCCGGCCGCGCGCGCCTTCTTCTCGGCCTCGGAGCGGGACGTCGTCGACGCGAGGACCGCGGTCCAGCCGGTCTTGTCGGCGGGCCAGGTGGCGAGGTCGCCGCTCGTGCTGGGCTCGATGTTGCCGCCGGGGATCGGCTCCGGCGTGCGACCGTTCGCGTCAGGCGTCGCGCTCGACTGCGGCGTGGGCGTGACGCTCGGCACGACGGTGGGCGCGGGCGTGGGCGTCTCGCCGGCCACGGGCGGCGCCGCGCTGCCGCCGTCGTCGGCGGGAGGACCGGCCGGGGTCGCGGTCGCCGTCACGCTCGGCGCCTGGGCGACCGGCTGCGGATCGCCTGACAGCTCGACGAACGCGAGGACGAGCGCCGCGGCGATCAGCGCGAGCAGCGTGCCGACGAGGAAGACGGGGAGCCGCCACCGGGGCGTCGGCGCGATCCGCGTGCCGACCGCGGTCCCGCAGTTCAGGCACCACTCCTGGTCGGGCGCCAGCGACGCCCCGCACTTCGGGCACGCCCGCTCGGTCTCGGGCGGCTTCTCGGCGACCTCGGTCATGCCGCGCGATCGGGGTCGGGGGCCTGGTCCTTCGTGGCGGCGCGGCCGTTGCCGGCCTGGGGGGCGTCGGAGGCGAGGTCCTTCGTGGGCTGCTCGGCGGCGGGCGCTTCAGTCGTGGCCGGCTCGGCGCTGCTCGCCTCGCTCGCGGCCGGTTCCGCGGCGGTCGCGTCGCTCGCGGCCGGCTCCGCGGCGGTTGCTTCGCTCGCCGCTGCCGAGCGTCGCCGCCACCACCGCTTCGAGTCGCGGCGAGGCTGCTCCGGCGGGGCCGCTTCGCCCGCCTCCGTCTGCGCAGGCGTCGATTCGCTCGGCGCGGCTTCGCCCGAGCCGGCCGGCTCGCTCGCCGCCGGCTCTGCGGGCACCGCTTCAGCCTGCTCCGGCGTGGGCTCCTCGACGGGCACCGTGGTCAGATCCAGGCCACACCGGGAGCAGTAGTGCGCGTCGCTCGCGTGGAGCTCGCCGCAGCGGGGACACGTGCCGCCGACGCCCGGCTCGCGCAGCACGGTCTCGCCGCGCGGCGTGCCGAGCTCGACTTCGAGCGCCCGCAGCTCCGCGTCGATCACGCCGAGGTGCTGGACCTTCTCCGCGATGAGCTTCGCTCCGTCCTGGTCGCGCCGGTGCGCCTCGTAGACGAGGCCGCCGAGGTCGCGCAGCGCCAGCTCGCGGGCGCGGCGGAGGAAGCGGGCCCGGCGGCGGACCTTGCCGCGGCGCCCGGCGCCGCTGCGGAGCGCGAGGTCCTCGGGGGTGACGCCGGCGGGCAGGGGGCTCCCGTCCGCGCGGACGGGCGCGGTTTCGGGGGCGGATCCGTGGGCCGGCTCGGGAAGCGGGGTCGCTTCTGTCCGGGTCTCCGCGGCGGCGCCCGGGCGTCTGATGCGTCGAAGGAGGCCGCTCATGCTGTCCGGAACGCGTGGGGCGTCCCGTCGGAGCGAGTATAGGTGGCGCTGCTGGTTGATCCCACGGCCCCCGCACCCGTCTGCACGCGCCCCGCGGCGCAGGACGGCACCCGCCGAAAGAGGTTCGTGGCTCTGCCACTGTCCCTCTCCGGCGTGCACCGACCTGCATCCACGGGACACGCACATCCGGGCACGGTGGCCGCGGGATCAACCAGCTAGGCGCGTTCTTCCAGCAGCGCGCGCCATGCCGCCACGACGCGCGCGGCCATCCGGTCGGCCGAGAAGCGCTCGGCGGCCGGGCGGCCGTCGACCCGCGGGTCCTCGGCCTCGAGGTGCGGGCGCAGGGCCTCCCGCCAGCGCTCGGCGTCCCATTCCAGGCAGGCCGAGCCCTCGATCCCGGCCAGCGCGACCGGGTGCGCCCCGACCGGGGTGCCGAACGCGGGCACGTCGCAGGCCGACGCCTCGATCACCGCGAGGCCGAAGCCCTCGTCCTGGGAGGGCACGATCACCGCGTTGGCGGCGTTGATCCAGTAGGGCACGTCCTCCGGGGGGACATTCCCGAGGGTGAGCAGGGGGACGTCGCCGGCCGCCTCCTGCGCGCGGTCGAAGCGCTTCAGCGGCCGCGACGGCTCGTGCGGGAACAGCAGGTACGGGCCGGCGGGGTCGAGCCCGAGGTGCGCGCGCGCCTCGGCGCGCGGGATCGGGCGGAAGCGCGTCAGGTCGACGCCCATCGGGAGGATCGCGACCCGGCGGCTGCGCCCGGCGCCCGGCACGTTGCGGCTGAACGCGCGCGAGACCGCGGCCGGGAGCGCCGTCAGCGGCAGCGCCGCGCGCGTGAACGGGCGCGAGCGCGGGTGCAGCAGGTCGTTGCCGTGCAGCGTGACGACGAGCGGGCGCAGGCCGGCCAGCAGCGCCGGCCACGCGACCAGCCCGAAGTGGACGTGGACGATGTCGAAGCGCTGCCCGCGGTAGCGCCGCCGCAGCTCGAGCGCCGCGCGCGGGTAGTTGCGCGTGCCGGCCGGGAAGGCGAACAGCTCGACCTCGACGTCCCCGCGCCGCCGCAGCGCCTCGACCTGGTCGCGCACGAACGGCCCTGACGCGGGCCGCTCGGGCGTCGGGTACATGTTCGTCACGACGAGCGCGCGCAGCACGGGGCGAGCCTACGCACAACCGGCACGCTTTCGTCACAGGCGTGCGTAGAGCCGTGGCGGGGCTCGCCGAAGACTCCGATCCAGCCCCGGCGAGAGGCGGGGAGGGCGAACGGATCGGAGGATCGATGGGCTACGAGGCGATGGGCATGGTGCACGCATGGATCGCTCGCGCGTGGGCGCGCGAGCGCGGGCAGGGAACCGTGGAGTACGTGGGGCTGATCCTGCTGGTGGCGGTGATCCTGGCCGGCGTCGTGAAGGCGAGCGGCTCGTTCTCGGACAAGGGGATCGCCGAGGCGGTGGTCAAGAAGCTCAAGGCGGCGATCGACGGGGTCGGCAAGTAGGCGGGTGGCGGGCGTGGCACACTGGCGGCGTGCCTCAGCGCGCTCTCCCCGAGGAGCTGCGCCGGCGCCCGGTCGGGGTGTTCGACTCGGGAGTCGGCGGGCTCACCGTCCTCCACGAGCTGCTCGTGCAGCTGCCGCACGAGGACTTCGTGTACCTCGCGGACGCCGCGCGCTTCCCCTATGGCGAGCGCTCGGCCGAGCAGCTGCAGGCGTTCGCGCTCGAGGTCGCGGAGGAGCTGATCGCGCGCCGGATCAAGCTGCTGGTGGTGGCCTGCAACTCGGCCACCGCCGCCGCGCTGCCCGTGCTGCGCAGCCGCCTGATGGAGACGACGCTCGGCGTCGACGTGCTCGGCGTGGTGCAGCCGGGAGCGGTGCAGGCGGTGGCGGCGACGCACAACGGGCGCGTCGGGCTGCTCGCCACGCCGGCGACCGTCGCCAGCGGCGCCTACGAGCGCGCGATCTCCGAGGCCGACCCGTTCGTGGACGTCACCGCGGTCGCCTGCCCGGACCTGACCGCGATCATCGAGGGCGGCTTCCCGTTCGATCGCCGGGTCGTCGACACCGTGCGCCGCTATTGCGCGCCCCTGCGGGCGGCGGAGGTCGACACCGTGATCCTCGGCTGCACCCACTACCCGCTGGTGCGCCCGATGCTCCAGCGCACGCTCGGCCGCGGGGTGGAGATCGTGACCTCGGGCGCGCCGCTCGCGCGCCAGGTCGAGCACGTGCTCGGCGCGCGCGGGCTCGGCAACCCCGCCGGCGGCGAGGGCGACTACGCGTTCCTCTCGACCGGGGACGTCGACGCGTTCCAGGCCCTCGGCACCCGCTTCCTGCAGATGCCGCTCGGCCCTGTCGAGCACGTCGACCTGCGCCGGAGGGCAGCGGCATGAGCGCGCGCGAGCGCAGCGGCGGCCGCGCCGCCGACGGCCTGCGGCCGGTCACGATCGAGCCGAACTTCGTCCGTCCCGCGACGGGCTCGGCGCTGATCTCCTGCGGCGAGACGCGCGTGATCTGCACCGCGTCGGTCCAGGAGTCGGTCCCGCGCTGGATGGCCGGCAAGGGCCGCGGCTGGCTGACGGCCGAGTACGGGATGCTCCCGGCCTCCACCGGCGACCGCAAGCAGCGCGACGTGAGCAAGGGCCGCCCCGACGGCCGCACGGTCGAGATCCAGCGCCTGATCGGCCGCTCGATCCGCGGCATCGTCGACTTCGAGAAGCTCGGCGAGCGCACGATCTACGTCGACTGCGACGTCCTGCAGGCCGACGGCGGCACCCGCTGCGCGTCGATCACGGGGGGCTACGTCGCGCTCGAGCTCGCCTGCCAGCGGCTCGTGCGCGAGGGCAAGCTCAAGGAGCTGCCGCTGACCGGCACCCTGGCGGCCGTCTCCTGCGGCATCGTGGACGGCGTGCCGCTGCTCGACCTCGACTACCCGGAGGACTCGAGCGCCGAGGTCGACGCGAACGTCGTCATGACCGGCGACGGCGGCCTCGTGGAGGTCCAGGCCACCGCTGAGCGCACGCCGCTGTCGCGCGCGCATCTCGACGACCTGCTCGCGCTCGCCGCCAAGGGGATCGAGGAGCTGCGCGCGGCCCAGGCCGCCGCGACGAAGTCAGATGACTGATTCCACGACCCCCACGACCCCTCGGTGCTGTCTCGCGGCGCAGGACGGCACCCGCCGAAAGGGGCCCGTGCCTCCAGCACTGTTCCCCTCCGGCGTGCACCGCCCTGCATCCACGATCCAGGACCGAGAAGCCGCGCGGGCCAGGGAATCAATCATCTAGGGCCCGGCGATGGCCGTCGTGCTCGCCACCCGCAATGCCCACAAGCTGCGCGAGTTCGGCCGGCTGCTGCCGGAGATCGCGCTCCAGCCGCTGCCGGACGAGGTCGAGCTGCCGCCCGAGACCGGCGCCACCTTCGCCGAGAACGCGCTCGTGAAGGCGCGCGCGGCCAGCGCCGCCACCGGCGCGCCCGCGCTCGCGGACGACTCGGGCATCGAGGCCGCCGCGCTCGACGGCGCTCCCGGCATCTACTCCGCCCGCTACGCCGGGCCGTCCGCGACGGACGGCGAGAACCGGGACAAGCTGCGCGCCGAGGTGCCGCCCGGCTCGGGCTTGCGCTACGTCTGCGCGGTCGCCTATGTCGTGCCGGGCGAGGAGCCGCGGCTCGCGGAGGGCTACTGCGAGGGCCGGATGGCCGAGGCGCCGCGCGGCGAGGGCGGCTTCGGCTACGACCCGCTGTTCGTCCCCGCCGACGGCGACGGCACCCGCACCATGGCCGAGCTCTCCGACGAGGAGAAGGACCGGATCTCGCATCGCGGGCGCGCCGCACGGGAGGCGGCAGCATGGCTCGCCGGCGAGTGACGGGCGGCAACGGCTTCCGCATGACGGGGGGCCAGGGCTCGCGCTCGCGCGCGGCGGCCCTGTCGATCGCCTCGAACTCCGCGCTGATCGTGCTCAAGATCATCGCCGGCGCCGTCACGGGCTCGGTCGCGATCATCACCGAGGCGATCCACTCCGCGATCGACCTGCTGGCGTCGATCGTCGCGTTCTTCTCCGTCCGCCAGGCCGAGACGCCGGCCGACGCGTCGCACCGCTACGGCCACGAGAAGTTCGAGAACGTCGCGGCGGGCATCGAGGGGATGCTGATCCTGGTCGGCTCGGGCGTGATCGTCTACACCGCGGTCAACCACCTCGTCGAGGGCACGGAGATCGAGTCGCTCGGCTTCGGCATCGTCGTCGTCGCGCTCGCCACGACCGTCAACCTGATCGTGTCGCAGTATCTGTACCGCCGCGCGGCCGCCACCGACTCGGCCGCCCTGGCCGGCGACGCGGCCCACCTGCGCACCGACGCCTTCACGTCGCTCGGCGTCCTGGTCGGCCTCGCGCTGATCAGCGTCACGGGCGCGACCTGGATCGACCCGGCGATCGCGCTCGTGATCGCCGTCGCGATCGTCTTCACCGGCCTGCGCGTGGTCGCCGGCTCGTGGCGCGTGCTCGTCGACGAGGCCCTCCCCGCGGACGAGATGCTCGCGATCCAGGAGGCGATCGAGTCCTACGCCGAGCGCGGCGTCGTCGGCTACCACGAGCTGCGCACGCGCCGCGCGGGCCCGCGCCGCTACGTCGACATGCACGTCCAGTTCCGCTCCGGCACGACGCTCGAGGAGGCCCACTCGATCGCCCACAGCCTCCAGGACACGATCCGGACGCGGTTGCGGGGCGCCGACGTGCTGATCCACCTGGAGCCGGAGGACGCGGTGCGGCCGGGCAGCGAATTGACCATGGGGGACACCGCGAAGCACCCGCATTGAGGGGAGGGTGCGAGCGGCCGCGGCCGAACTCCACCTCTAGCGGAGGTTGATCGCCGCCGAGATGGCCACGGCGAGCAGCACTCCCGCGTACCCGAGGTAGCCCGACAACAACAACAGGATGCAGGTGATGAGGCAGATGGCGACGGTGGTCAGCCAGGCGATTCGGGACAGGGGCACGGCGGGTAGCATCGCACCGCTCATGACGGATGCGCTCACGCCGGCGCAGGCGCTCGAGTACCTGCGCACCCTCTCGGCCGACATCATCGACGCCACCGTCCTCGGCGCCGACGGATCCCTGCTGGCCGGAGCGCCCGAGCTCGCCGAGCAGGCGCGCGACCTGCTCGCCGCTGCGCCGGAGGCCGCGGACATCGAGGTCTCGACCGCCCAGGGCAGCGTCTTCGCCGCCCGCTCCGACGCGCACGCGGTCGTGCTCGTGTGTGGCCGCTTCGCCCTCCCCGCGCTCGTGCGCTTCGACCTGCGGCTGGTCCTCGGGGACCTCGCGGGCGTCCGGCGGGACGTCGCATGAGGCGGCCGCGGACCCCTCGGCCGGTCGGCGCCGTCAGCGCGTCGCTGGCCCGCCGCCGCGCAGGGCGCGAGCCGCGCGTGGTGGTGCGCACGGAGCAGGGCGAGCTGCGGACGCTGGCCGCCGAGGACCCCGCCGCGCAACGGCTGCTCGAGGTCGCTGAAGGGCTGATTTCCGCAGCCCAGCGTCCTTCTGAGGTCTGATTCAACCCCCAAAAAACCCGCAATTTGCGGGTTTCCCTGCCGAAACACCCTTTCCCCGTCCGGGGGCACTGTTAGCTTCGCGCAATTCCACGACCCCGCGCGGGTTCTACACCCCCGCCCGGCAAAGGAGGAGCGCATGACGAAGTCGGAATTCGTCGACAAGGTTGCAGCGACGAGCGGGCTGTCCAAGAAGGACGCCGACAGCGCCGTCAACGCAGTCATCAGCACGATCGAGACATCGCTGCAGCGGGGTGAGGACGTCAACTTCACCGGGTTCGGCAAGTTCCACGTCGCCGACCGCGGCGCTCGCGAAGGCCGCAACCCGCGGACGGGCGAGAGCATGACCATCGCCGCCAGCCGCGTCCCGCGTTTCACGGCGGGCTCGGGCCTCAAGAAGGCCGTCAAGAAGTAAGCAGGTCCCTGCCGTGCCGGGCGCCGGTGACATCTCACCGGCGCCCGCGTTCGGCGCCCGTCTCGCCGCCGCCGTCGCGGCGCGCGAGTCGCAGATCGTCCTCGGGATCGACCCCGATCCCGCCCGCCTGTGGCCGGACCCCCGTGAGGACGCGGGCGTCCAGCGCGAGCGCCTCGCCGTCGCGCTCGTCGGCACCGCCGACGCGGCCGAGGCCCCGAGCCCCGCGCCCGCTGCCGCCGAGGCGGCCGCCGCCGTGCTCGCCCACTGCCGCGCCCTGATCGACGGCGCCGGCCCTGCCTGCGTCGCGGTCAAGCCGCAGCTCGCCTGCTTCGAGCGCCTCGGCTCGGCCGGCTGGCTCGCCCTCGAGGCCACCTGCGCGTATGCGCGCGCGGCCGGCCTGCTCGTGCTCGCCGACGGCAAGCGCGGCGACGTGCCCGTGACCGCGATGGCCTACGCCCAGGGCCTGGTGGGGAGCACGCCGTCGCCGTTCGGCGCCGTCCCCGGCCTCGAGGTCGACGCGCTGACCGCCAACCCGATGCTCGGCCGCGACGCCGTCGCGCCGCTCGTCGAGGGTGCCCGCGCCGCCGGCGCCGGCGTCTTCCTGCTCGTGCGCACGTCCAACCCGGGCGCCGCCGACGTCATGGATCTGGCACTCGCGACGGGCGAGCCGCTGTGGGAGCGCCTCGCGGCGCTCGCCCATGAGCTGGGCGAGGCAGAGCCCGGCGGGCTCGCCGACGTCGGCGCCGTCACGGGCGCCACGGTCCCCGAGCATCTCGCGCGCATGCGCGAGCTGATGCCGCGCACGCCGTTCCTGCTGCCGGGCGTGGGCGCGCAGGGCGGCGACGTCCGTTCGCTCGCCCCCGCGTTCGCCCCAGGGCGCGCCGGCGGCCTCGTCACCGCGTCGCGCTCGATCGCCAACGCCTACGAGCAGCACGGCGGCGACCCGGCCGACGCGGCACGCGCCGAGGCGGAGCGCCTGCGCACGCTCGCGTGGGATCTCGCCTGAAGCGGGGGTATCATCGCCTCGATGGCCCGTCGCAGCCCCGCGCGCCTGCTCGCGCCGCTCGCGCTGGTGGGCTTTGTCATCGCCCTCCTCGTCGTGATCAACGGCGCAGGCTCCGACGGCGGTTCCAACAGCAGCGGAACCAAGCCGGCCGCGACCGCAACCGCGACGCCCACGAAGAAGCAGAAGGCCCGTGCCAGGCGCAAGCGCTACACGGTCAAGGCGGGCGACACGCCGTCGGGGATCGCGGAGAAGACGGGCGTGCCGCTGTCGCAGATCCTCGAGCTGAACCCCGACCTCGACGACCAGACGCTGACCGTCGGCGACAAGCTCAAGCTGCGCCCATGACGCGCACCCTCGCCCGTGCGGTCGCGCTCGCCGCGGCCCTGCTGCTGGTCGTGGCCGCCGGCGCGCGCGCCGCCACCCCGCCGCCCGAGATCTCCGCGCCGAGCGCGCTCGTCGTCGAGGCCTCGACCGGCGACGTCACCTACGACCGGGCGCCCAACCGCCGCCGCGCGATCGCGTCGGCGACCAAGCTGATGACCGCGCTGCTGACGCTCGAGCGCACGAAGCCCTCGACGGTCTACCGCGCCGTTCGCTACCAGGGGCTGCCCGCCGAGTCGAAGATCAACCTGCGCGCGGGCGAGAAGATGACGGTTGCCGACCTGATGCGCGGCCTGCTGATCGAGTCGGCCAACGACGCCGCCGCGACGCTCGCCGAGCGCATCAGCGGCTCGCGGCCCGCGTTCGTGAGAGCGATGAACGTGCGCGCGCAGCAGCTGGGCCTCAAGGACACGCACTACGCGAACCCGATCGGGCTCGACGCCCCCGGCAACTACTCCTCCGCGCGCGACCTCGTGCGGCTGACGCTGCGGCTGCGCGCGTTCGAGTTCTTCCGCCGCACCGTCGCGCGCGAGCAGGTCACGCTGCGCTCGGGCGACCGCCCGCGCACGCTCGAGAACCGCAACCGGCTCGTGCGCCTGCCGCAGATCAACGGCGTCAAGACCGGCCACACCCAGGGGGCGGGTTACGTGCTCGTCGGTTCGGGCCGCCAGCGCGGGATCACGCTGATCTCGGTCGTCCTCGGCGCGCCAAGCGAGGCCGCGCGCGAGTCCGACACGCGACGGCTGCTCGCGTGGGCGTTCACGAACTACCAGCGGGTGCGTGCCGTCGCGCCGGGCGAGGTGCTCGCGCGCGCGCCGATCCGCTACCGCCGCGGCGCGGAGCTCGACCTGATCGCGGGCGACAGCTCGCGGCGCTTCGTCGTGCGCAAGGGCCAGGCGCTGCGCCGCTGCGGCCTCGACGCGCCGGCCGAGGTCGAGGGCCCGATCCGGCGCGGCAAGGCGCTGGGCAAGGTCAAGATCTGCCGCGGCGAGAAGAAGATCGCCACGCTGCCCCTCGTCGCCTCGGCCGACGTGCCGGCGGCGAGCGCGGCGGTGCGGACGAAGGACTGGTTCACGCGGCCGCTGACCCTCGTGCTCGTCGTGCTCCTGGGGCTGGGCGGTAGCGTGCTGCTTGCGCGGGCGCGGCGTCGCGGTCCGAACCGCCGCCGCAGGTCCCGAGCAGACAGGGAGCCGGAGGCCGCATGATCATCACCGTCACGCTCAATACGGCGATCGACAAGACGCTCGCCGTCCCGAACTTCCGCCTCGGCCGCCGCCATCGCACGGTCGAGCA